>CAJXJY010000007.1 GCA_913055875.1 uncultured Altererythrobacter sp. | reverse complement strand
TGGGCTGCTTCCTTCCGGACCTGACCCGGTGAGCGAACGCAAACGTCCACCCGACTCCCGGGCGGGCATATGGCGGCGAAGCGCGCGGATTTCAACATTAAAGCCCCCTCCTCCTCAGAGGAGGAGGTTGGGGGTGGTACAAGACCCCAACGCCGCTGGCGCGGCGCAACCACCCCTCGGTCCCCTCCTTTGAAAAGGAGGGGAAGAAAATCAGCGGAAATTGTCCGCGTAGGCCTGCAGCTTGAGGTTCTTCGGCGGGCTCGCATACACCCGCGCCGCGATGCCGTATTTCGCGGCATAGGCCTTCGCCGCATCCTTGTCGGGAAAGGTCAGCTGGACCTGCGCCTGGGTGTCGCCGCTGCCGGTCCAGCCCATCAGCGGATCGGGACGGCGCGCCTCGGACTGCTCGAATTCGAGCACCCATTCGTCGGTCCGCGCCCTGCCGGACTGCATCGCATTTTTCGGTCGCTGGTAGATACGGGCTGCCATGGAAGCGCCTCCTAATTCAGCCGCCGCTCTTTGAAAAGGCGTTCTTCGTCTTCAAACTCGGCTTTTCCGCCCACGGTTCCTCCGGCCAGCGGTGCTTGGGATAGCGCCCCTTCATCTCCTTGCGCACCTCGGCCCAGCTGCCGCGCCAGAAACCGGGCAGGTCGCGGGTCGCCTGGATCGGACGTCCGGCGGGGCTGGTGAGCTTGAGCAGCAGCGGAGTGCTACCCACCATCGGATGGCGTTCGAGCCCGAACAGCGCCTGCACCCGTACCTCGACGCTCGGCGCGTCGTCGCCGGTGTAATCGATTTGGTGATGCGTGCCCGCGGGCGAGACGAATTCGCGCGGCGCCTCGCGGTCGAGCCGCTGGCGGCTGTCCCAATCAAGCTGGCCCAGCACCGCATCGGTCAGCTTGCCGTGCGGCAGGTCGAGATCGCGCCGCCCTCCCAGCAGCGGCGCGAGCCAAACCTCCGCCGTGTCCGCCAGCGCAGTTTCGGACAACGCTTCGACACCGGCAAAGCGAGCGCGCGCCAGCAGGTCGGCGGGAACCATGGTCCCCAACCGCTCCACAGCCTTGTCCACAAGGAGGTCCACAAGCGCCTGCGGGTCGGGCGCGGGGTCGGGGCCGCTCGCGAGCACGATCGCGCCGAGCCGCCGTTCGAGCCGCGCTTCCGCCCTGCCCTCCGCCTCGTTCCAGTTCAGCACCGACCGGCGCTCGATCAGGTACGCGCAGTGCTCCTCGATATCCTGCTGCGAGAGTTCCGCCGCGGCGGTGATCCGCGCGCCCTTCGCCTGCCCCTGTGCGTCGCCGATCGCCAGCCATTCCGCGCGCGCGAGCGGCGAGGCCGGATCGAGAAAGTACCCGCGCCCGCCCGCCGAGAGCCAGTGCTCGCCCGAGGCACCGCGCCTGCGGGCGATATTGTCGGGCCGCGCGAGCGCGAGGAAAATGGCGGGGTTGTTCGAGCCCGGGGATGTTTCGCCCGCCCCTTCGACAAGCTCAGGGCGAACGGTTGTGGGAGAATACTTGGCTCCCCCCTTCACCGTTCGTGCCGAGCCTGTCGAAGCACGCTGGCACAGCCTCTCCGCCAGTTTCGCCCAGCGCCCCGCCAGCTTGCGCGCCGCGACGGCGCGCGCGCCGCGTTCGCCGTCCCAGCGTTGCAACCGTTGCAGTAGGTCCTCGCCCCGCCCGCCGAGGCCGCGTTCCTGCAGCAACAGGACCAGCTTCGCCGCTTCGAGCGCCTGCCCTGCCCGCGCGCCGTGGAGCACCGCAGCGCCCGAAGCCGGGTCCATCGGCAGGTTCGCGACCTGCTCGCCGAACGTCGTGATCCGCCCCTCCGCGTCGAGCGCTCCCAGTTTCGCAAGCCGCTCGCGCGCGGAGGCGACGGATGCGGCGGGCGGCGGGTCGAGCCACGGCAACGATGCCGGATCGCCGCTGCCCCATTTCGCGAGGCTCAGCAACAACGGCGCAAGGTCGGCGGTTTCGATCTCGGGCGGATCGAATTCGGGCCGCCCGGCATGCCCCGCCTCGTTCCACAACCGATAGGCGACACCCGGCCCCTGCCGCGCGGCGCGGCCCGCGCGCTGTGCGGCGGAGGCGCGGCTGGCGTTGCGCGTGACCAGATGCGTGGTCCCCGCCGCACGGTCGAATTCGGCGTGCCGCGCGAGCCCGCTGTCGACCACCACCGACACCCCGTCGAGCGTCAGCGAGGTCTCGGCGATGGCGGTGGCGAGCACGATCCGCCGCCGTCCCTCGGGATCGCGCCGGATCGCCGCGCGCTGGTCGTGCGGCTGCACCTGTCCGTGGAGCGGCAGGATCGGGATATCGGGCAGCCGATCGACGAGACGTTCGCGCACCCGCTCGATCTCGCGCACACCCGGGAGGAAGGCGAGCAGGTCGCCGCCGTCCCCATCCGCCGTCTCGCGCCATGCGGTGAGTACGGCCGTCGCCATCGCATCGTCGATTCGCTTCTGCGGCGATGCACCGAGCCAGCTTATCGCGAGCGGCCAGGCCTTGCCCTCGCTCTCGACCACCGCCGCATCCTCGCCGAGCAGCCGCGCGAACCGCGCCCCGTCGATCGTCGCCGACATCACGCAGATCCGCAAATCCTCGCGCAGCACCGCGCGGCTTTCAAGCGCAAGTGCGAGGCCGAGATCGCTGTCGAGATGCCGCTCGTGCGCCTCGTCGAACAGCACCGCGGAGACGCCTGCGAGGTCCGGGTCGTCGACTATCCGGTTGACGAAGATCGCCTCGGTCATGACGAGGATGCGCGTCTTCGCCGAGGTCCTGCTGTCGAGCCGGGTCAGGTAGCCGACCGTCTCCCCCGCCTTCTCGCCCATCAGTTCCGCCATCCGCTCGGCCGCCGCGCGCGCCGCCACCCGGCGGGGGGACAGCAGGATCACCTGCCCGCTGCACCAATCCTCTTCGATCAGCGCGGGCGCCACTGCGGTCGTCTTGCCCGCGCCCGGCGGAGCGACCAGCACCGCCGCGCCGCGATCGCGCAAGGCGGCGAGCAAGTCGGGCAGGACGGCGTGGATAGGGAGGTCGGCAGGCATGTCCCAATACAGCTAGCCGATTTCGTCATCCCGGCGAAAGCCGGGATCTCGTGCGGGCAAGTCGCGCAGTGCGGCGAGAGATCCCGGATCAAGTCCGGGATGACGTAATTGCTTCACTCCTCCTCCCAGCCGAACACGTCCTCCAGCCCGACCCCGAACAGCCGCGAGATACGGAAGGCGGTTTCGAGGCTGGGGGAATAGCGGCCCTGTTCGATGGCGATGATGGTCTGGCGGGTGACGCCGACCGCCTCGCCCAGCGCCGCCTGGCTCATCGCCCCGTTGGCTTCGCGCAATTCGCGCACGCGGTTGGTGATCGGCGTACGCTTGCCCATCTCACATGGCCCGGCGGAAGAAGAACACCTGCGCGCCGTATTCGGAGACCTGGCTGAGGATAAGGCAGGTCAGCATGGTATGGAACATGCCGTTGCCGTCGGCGGTGAGCATGAACTGCCCCAGCCCGACCAGCACGCCGACCGCGAGCACGTAGGACGAGAAATGCCCCGCCTTGTCGATCGCGACCCGCTCGCGCTCGTCTGCCGGGCTCGAAGCCTCCTTTGGCGAGGCTATCGCCAGCACGATCTGGGCGGCGACCGAGAGAACGATGACGGCCAGCACGAAGGGTATCGCCGCGGCTGCCGGCGGCACCCCGTCGACCGTGACCAGCTTCACGTAGAACGCCCCGACCGCAAGCAACACCGCAGCCATGACCCAGGCCGACTTTTCCCTGAACGACATCGTGAACTCCTTCCCGTCTGTGTCAAAAATCTTTTACACAGATAGGAAGCGCGAACAGCGATGTCAAAGATTTTTTACAATGCCCCGTCAATACCCCCGCGCCACGGCGAAATGCGCCGCTTCGGCCATCGCCGCGCGGGCCTTGCTGTCGGGGAAGATCGAGATCGCGTCGATCGCACGGTCGGCGAAATGGCGGGCGCGTTCGCGGGTGGTGTCGACCGCGTCGTACTTCGCGATCAGCGCGATCGCCTGGTCGAGGTCGGCGTCGGTGGTGCGGTGACCGAGGATGGCCGACTGCCAGAAGCGCCGTTCTTCCTCGTTGCCGCGCGCATAGGCGAGGATCACCGGCAGTGTCATCTTGCCTTCGCGGAAATCGTCGCCGCGGTCCTTGCCCATCTCCGCAGCATCCGAATCGTAGTCGATCGCGTCGTCGACCAGCTGGAAGGCGACGCCTAGATTGCGGCCGTAATCCTCCAGCGCCTGCTCCTCCGCCTCGCCGCATTCGGCGACCACCGCGGCGATGCGGCTGGCGGCGGCGAACAGCGCGGCGGTCTTGGCGCCGATAATCTGCAGGTAGCGTTCCTCGCTGGTCTCGATCTGGCGCTGCGCGGTGAGCTGCGAGACCTCGCCCTCGGCGATGATCGCGCTCGCGCTGGAGAGGATCTTGAGCACCTTGAGGCTGCCGTCCTCGGTCATCAGCTCGAAGGCGCGGCTGAACAGGAAATCGCCGACCAGCACGGTGGCGGGATTGCCGAACACGATATTGGCGGCGGTCTTGCCGCGCCGCAGCTCGCTGCCGTCGACGACGTCGTCATGGAGCAGCGTCGCGGTGTGGATGAACTCGACCGCCGCGGCGAGCTTGTGATGGCGCGTGCCGTTGTAGCCGACCAGCTCCGCCCCGGCGAGCGTCAGCATTGGGCGCAGACGCTTGCCGCCGCCCGAGATCAGGTGGCCGGCAAGCCGCGGGATCAGCGGGATCTCGCTCTGCATCCGCTCGAGGATCACCGCATTGACCGCGTTCATCCCCGAGGCCGTCAGCGCGAGCATCGGATCGAGCGTGGGGTTGCGGCGCGGGAGGGGGATGATCTCGGCGGTCATGACGCCATCGCCATGCGGATACCCCGCGCGCTTGGCAAGCATGGAAGTGTTGCAAAGCGCGTGATAGATGTTGCGCAATGAGCGATACCGATCCCGACGCGCAACTCGCCGCCTTCCGCCGCAGCATCGACAATATCGACGCGGCGCTGGTGCATATGCTGGCCGAGCGTTTTCGCATTACCCAGGCGGTGGGGCGCTACAAGGCGCAGGCGAACCTGCCGCCAGCCGATCCGTCGCGCGAGCAGGACCAGATCGCGCGGCTGCGCAAGCTGGCGGAGGAATCGGACCTCGACCCCGAATTCGGCGAGAAGTTCATCCGCTTCGTGATCGAAGAGGTGATCCGGCATCACGAAAAGGCGCGCGCCGGCTAGTCGCGATAGCGCCGGCGTTCGTAGCGCCGGTCGTCCCGGCGCGGTGCGCGGTCGTAACGCCGGCGCGGGCGCGGGTCGTAGTAGTAGCCCTCGCGATGGCGGGCATAGCCCGACCAGTTGTCGCGCCACGGGCCGCGGTGCTCGGTGCCGTCGCGATAACGCAAGCGCCGCGATTCCCAATAACGCCGCGTCGCGTCGTTCCAGCGATAACGATCGCCCGAACGGCTGTAGATGTAATAGCCGGTCCCCGGATAGTAATACTGGTTGTACCAGCCGAAATAGGCCGGATAGTAGGCGCCCGAACGTTGTTCGTAATATCCGCCGCGCGCGTATCCATCGCCGTAATACCCGTCGCCGTAATCGTAGTAGCCACCGCCGTTGTCGTAGCCGTAGTGAGCACCACCGTAGCGATAGCCGTAGCCATCGTCGTAAGTGCTGCACGCGCCGAGACCGAGCGCGGTCGCGGCGAGCAGCGCGAAAGCGGGAATGCGCGGCGCCATGAGATATCTCCCCGGAAATATTCGATTAACCATACTATGCGCGAAGCCGGGTCCGGTTCCGCGAAACACGCGGTTTTTGAGTCGGTTAGCTGCGTCGAATACGGCCATTCCCGTTTACCGGAATTTCATGGTTACCGCGTAATTTACCATGCATGGCGAGCCTGCCGCATCCCGACCCCGCGCCCGAATGCGCAATCGATGCCTCCGCCAACCGGCGCGGCGCCGAACGGCTCGCCGTGCTGCTGCCCGGAACGCTCACCACGCTCGACGGCGAGTTCGAATGCGCGATCGAGGACATCTCGCGCACGGGCGCGCGGATCGTTACCGACGCGACTCTTCGCGAGGGGCGCGAATGCGTCCTCGCCTGCTCGCCGCTCGACGAATTGTGCATGGTGGCGTGGACCGAAGGCCAGGCCGCGGGGCTCGAATTCACCGACGAGGCCGCACTCGGCACGATCCGCATGTTGCGCTGGCACAACGACCGCTACCATGGGCAGAACGCCGCTGCGGTCGGCCGGATGCTGCGCGGCTGGGTGGAAGACGGCGCGGGTTAACCGGCCCGCGGCAGGCTTAGCCGTACCAGCAGACCGCCCAGATCCTCGCTCTCGTCGAGTTCCACAGTTCCGCCGTAGATCTCCGCCACGTCGCGCACGATGGCGAGGCCGAGACCCGTGCCCGGCTTGCCGGTGTCGAGACGCGCGCCGCGGTCGAAGATGCGGGTACGCTCGGCCTGGGGGATGCCCATGCCGTCGTCCTCGATCCAGATGACGCATTGCTCGCTGTCGGCCACCGCATCGACGGTGACGAACACGCTGCCGCCACCGTATTTCGCGGCGTTCTCGATCAGATTGCCGAGGATTTCGTCGAGATCCTGCCGTTCGATGCACACGCTCGCATCTTCGTTGCCGGCGAGGTCGAAGCGCGTGTCCTCGTAGATCCGCGTCACCGCGCGCAGCACCGCCTCGACGCTCGCCCACACCTCGGCGCGCGAGAGACCGGTGGCGCGGCGGCCGACCGCGCGGGCGCGCGCAAGGTGGTGCTCGACATGGCGCTGCATGGTCCGGGTCTCGCGGCAGACGAGGTCGGACAGCTGCGGATCGCGCGCGGTGGCGGCGTTGGTCAGCACCGTCAGCGGCGTCTTGAGCGCATGCGCGAGATTGCCCGCATGCATCCGCGCCTCCTCCGCCTGCTGCTCCGAATGCGCCAGCAGCATGTTCAATTCTTCGACCAGCGGCTGGACTTCGAGCGGCAGCGGGTCGGTGACACGGTTGGAGCCGCTGGTGCGGATGCGCTGGATCGCGGCGCGCACGCGGCGCAGCGGGGCGAGCCCGTACCAGCTCTGCAATGCCGCCATCACGAACAGGCCGAGCCCCAACACCGCGAAGCTCCATACCAGGATCGAACGGATGCGCGCGATCTGCGCGTCGAGCTCGCCGCGCGCCGAGGCGACGGCGAAGGTCCAGCGCGTCTCGCTGTCGGGCAGGATCACGGTGCGTTCGGCAATCCGCAGCGGCTCGCCGGCAAACTGGCCGCTGTCGTAGAAATGCGCCCCGCCGTCGGTGTACTCGCCTTCGAGTTCGAGGCTGCGATCCCACAGGCTGCGCGAGGGGAAATCGTCGTGCCCCTCGCCGCTGATCTGCCAGTAGAGCCCGCTGTTCGGTTCGAGGAAACGCTGGTCGCCGAGCGCGCGGTAGAAGAACACTTCGCCGTCGGGACCGACCTCGGCCGAAGCGATCATCGCGGTCAGGATATATTGCAGCTGGTCGTCGAAATTGCGCTGCACGAGATTGGTCAGCGTGCGGTCGAGCGCAAAGCCGCCGGCGAGCAGCAGCACCGCGATCCACCCCGCCGCGATCACGATCATCCGCCGCGACAGGCTGCCGGTATGCGGCGGGGCGTGGCCCGCCTCTATATGCTCGACGATCTCCTCCGCCGACGCGTCGCCGTCCACGACCGCGTCGCGTGCCTCGGCGTCGCCCGGAGTGGCGGCGTCAGGCGCGCGGCTGGTCGTCGGGGTCGTCGAGGCTGTAACCGAGGCCACGGATGGTGGTGATGACGTCCGCGCCCAGCTTCTTGCGGATGCGGGTGACGAAGACCTCGATCGTGTTCGAATCGCGGTCGAAATCCTGATCGTAGATATGCTCGATCAGTTCGGTGCGGCTGACCACCTTGCCCTTGTGGTGCATGAGGTAGGACAGCAGCTTGTATTCCTGCGCGGTCAGCTTGACCGGCTCGCCCTTGAGCGTGACGCGGCCCGAGCGCGTGTCCAGCCGGACATCGCCCGCGGTCAGCTCGCTCGAGGTGTTGCCCGAAGCGCGGCGGATCAGCGCGCGCAGGCGGGCGATCAGTTCCTCGGTCTGGAACGGCTTGGCGAGATAATCATCGGCGCCCGCGTCGAGCCCGGCGACCTTGTCGCTCCAGCTGTCGCGCGCGGTCAGCACGAGGACGGGGAACTGGCGCCCTTCCTTGCGCCACATGCCGAGCACGGTCAGCCCGTCGATCTCGGGCAGGCCGAGGTCGAGGATGACCGCGTCGTAGTCCTCGGTACTCCCAAGGAAATGACCGTCCTCGCCATCGGTCGAAAGGTCGACCGCATAGCCGTTCTGCTCGAGTGTCGATTTGAGCTGCTGGCCGAGTGTCGGTTCGTCCTCGACGATCAGGATACGCATGCCGGTGAATTCCCCCGTGATGGTGTCGCGCTTAAGTGGTCGCTTGTGGCAAACGCGTCAACATGAACGAAGGTTTCCCCGCCATGTCGCCCACCATCACTTGCTGCGCCGCAGGATACGGCAGGTGCGCGCATCGACGTCGACGAACAGCACGCGCCCGTTCTTGATGAATTTGAGGCGATAGGCCATCGCGGTCGAATCGTAGGCGAAGCCGAGATATTCGGCGTCGCCCATCGTCGGCAGCACGCACGCCTCGATCTCGCGCGAGCGCAGGATATTGCCCGCGCGCATTTCCTTGCGCGCCTCGCCCTGCTCGGTGCGCGGCTGCGCAGAAGCGGGCACGGCGAGGCCGGTGGCGAGAATTGCGCCGGCAAGGCAGGAGGCGATCAGCTTGCGCATGTCACCATCCTGCCTAGGGCAAACGCATTGAACAAGCTGTGAATGCTGCGGTTGCGCAGAGTTCAGGGTGCCTGCCCGAACGTTTACCGCGACATCTCGTATTTGACGGTGACGGTCACTCCGGTGCCGACTTCGCCGGGCTCGATCGGAGTCGAGGCATCGCCGCTCTCGGCAACCGCGCGCGAGGCGAGCTGCGGGCGCGGGCCGTAGCTCTGGAAAGTCTCCGACACTTCGAGCAGCCGCACGCCGTTATACCCCGCCATACGGGCGTATTCCTCGGCCATCATGCGGCCGTTCTTGAACGCGTTGCCGCGCGCCTCGGCCTTCGCTTCGGCATCGGCTTCGAGCATGAAGTTGGGACCGTAGATATTGTTCGCCCCCGCCGCGACCAGCGCGTCGAGCACCTCGCCCGCGCGTTCGAGATCGCGCAGCTTGACCTGGACCTGGTTGTTGACCTCGTAGGCGACGAAACGCGGCGCTGTGCCGTCGCGATAATCGTATTGCGCGTTGAGATTGAAATTCGACGTCTGGATATCGCCCCGCGCGATGCCGAGCGCGCGCAATTGCGCCACCACCTTCTCCATCGCCGCTGCGTTCTGCCGCACCGCCTCCTGCGCTGTCGGCGCGCGGGTCTGCACCCCGGCCCCGATCTGCGCCACGTCGGGCGCGGAATAGACCACTTCGTTGACGGTCAGCTCGACCACCGGGCCCTGCGACTGGATCTGGACCTCGGCGGCCTGTGCCGGCGCGGCGAGCGCGGCGACGGCGAGGATCGGAAGCGCGTAACGATTCATGGGGATACTCCTGCAAGTATGGGGCGCGATTGTCGGTTCGCCCGACTTACGCGCGGCTGAACCGCCCGGTTCCGCTTCACAGCCCTGCATCATGGCGATAGACGGGCGGCGGGAGGAAACCGTTCATGACCTTCATTCGCGCCTTTGCCGCCGGCCTCGCCATGCTGTGGAGCGCCGCTGCGCTCGCGCAGGGCATGGAAGAGGTGCCCGATCGCGGCGCCGACGAAGGCGGCGGGCCCTACCCCACCCTGCTCATCGCGGGCGGGACGGTGATCGACGGTACCGGCGCCCCGCCGATCGGGCCGGTCGATATCGTGGTCGAAGGCAATCGCATCGCCGCGATGCATTTCGGCGGCGCGCCCGACGAGGTGCGCAACCGCGCCGCGCGGACGGTCGATGCGAGCGGCATGTACGTGCTCCCCGGTTTCATCGACACGCACGGCCATAACGGCGACCCGGGCAAAGCACCGCAGCCGAGCTACGGTTACAAATTGTGGCTGGCGCACGGAGTGACGACGGTGCGCGGCGTGTCGTTCTATTTCGGCCCCGCCCCGGACCTGTCCGACGCCGCGCGCAGCAGGGCCAACACGATCGTCGCACCGCGGCTGATCCCCTACGCCGTGTTCGGCGACAAGTGGAGCGGCGGCATGCCCGACACGCCCGAAAAGGCGCGCGAATGGGTCCGCTGGGCCAAGGCTCAGGGCTATTGGGGCGTCAAGTTCTTCAACTCCTCGAACCCGAGCACCTTCGCCGCCGCGCTCGACGAGGCGGACAGGCAGGACCTGGGCACCGTTGCGCACCTCGCGCAGATGGGTGTGGCGCAGGTCAATGCGAGGAAGGCGATCGAAATGGGCCTCGGAGGCGTGACGCATTTCTACGGCCATTTCGAAAGCCTGCTCAAGGACGGCACGGTGCCGTCCTACCCGAAGGGCTACAATTACGCCGACGAGCAGGACCGCTTCGGCTGGGTCGCGCGGCTCGCCCCGCAGGCGGTCGAGCCGGGCAGCGAGGAATGGGACGAATACGTCGATTTCCTCGTCGAGAGCGGGGCGACGCTCTCGCCGACCTTCAACATCTACGCCGCCAGCCGCGACGTGATGCGCGCGCGCAATTTCGAATGGCACGAGGATTACACGCTACCCGCGCTGATGGATTTCTATTCGCCCAGCCTGACCAATCACGGCAGCTACTACCACGACTGGTCGAGCGAGGACGAAGTCGCGTGGCGAAACTTCTACCGCAAATGGTTCGACCTGACGCGCGATTTCAAGAACCGCGGCGGGCGCGTCACCGCCGGTTCGGACCCGGGCTATATCTACCAGACCTGGGGCTTCGCCTATATCGGCGAACTCGAAATGCTGCGCGAGGCGGGGCTGAGCCCGCTCGAGGTGATCCAGGCGGCGACGATCAACGGTGCGCGCGAAATCTACGAACCGCGCGGGGTCGCCGAACCGCCGATCGGCAGCATCGCGGTCGGCAAGCTCGCCGACCTGGTGATCGTGCCCGAGAACCCCCTCGACAACCTCAAGGTACTGTACGGCACCGGCCACCGGAGGCTCAATCGCGAGACCAACCAGCTCGAAACGGTCGGCGGGGTGCGGTGGACAGTAAAAGACGGCGTGGTTTACGACGCGCACCGATTGCTCGCCGATGTGGCGGCGATGGTCGAGGCGGAGAAGGCAGCGCGCTGAAGTATCCGGAATGATGCCGAAAGCCCTCTCCCTTGAGGGAGAGGGTTGGGTGTGGGTGTACGGCGCCGGAGGCTGCCACCGACCCGGCCATCAGCGCCGAACCCCCACCCCTAACCCCTCCCCATGGGGAGGGGGATTGGACTTGCGGGTCCGTAAGCGAGCAACTACCTGCCGCCTCCCATGGCGCAACCCCCGATCCTCAGCCTCGAAGGCGTCTCGCTGCAACAGGGCGGCAAATGGCTGTTCGGCGGGCCGGACAAGGATGGTCTCGACCTCCACATCCGGCCGCGCGACCGGCTCGCGCTGATCGGTCGCAACGGCGTCGGCAAGACCACGCTGTTCCGCCTGATCGACGACCGGATCGAGGCCGACAAGGGCCTGCGCAAGGTCAAGCCCGGCACGCGGATAGTGGTGCTCGAACAGGAACCCGATTTCTCCCCCTTCGCCACGCTGATGGACTTCGCGCTGGGGGGCGAACACGCCCCCGCCGAGCATGAGGTCGAGGCGATTGCGGGCCAGCTCGGCATCGACATGGCCACACCGACGAAGGGCGCCAGCGGCGGCGAGAAGCGGCGCGCGGCGATCGCCAAGGCGCTGGCGCAGGATCCCGACCTGCTGCTGATGGACGAGCCGACCAACCACCTCGACCTGTCGGCGATCGAATGGCTCGAGGGCTGGCTCGACCGCTACAAGGGCGCCTTCGTCGTCATCAGCCACGACCGGACCTTCCTCAAGCGGCTGACTCGAGCAACGATCTGGCTCGACCGCGGCATCCTGCGGCGCAAGGAGGTCGGCTTCGGCGGCTACGAGGCGTGGGAAGAGCAGGTCTATGCCGAGGAGGCGCGTGCGGCGGAGAAGCTCGACGCCAAGCTGAAACTCGAGGCGCACTGGCTCGAGCGCGGGGTGACCGCGCGGCGCAAGCGCAACCAGGGCCGGCTCGAGAAGCTGTGGGAGATGCGCGCCCAGCGCGCCGCGATGATCGCACCCAAGGGCACGGCGAAGTTGGGGCTGGCGACCGAGGAGGAGTTCAAGTCCAAGTCGGTGATCGTCGCCGAGAATGTCTCCAAATCCTATGGCGAGCGCAAGATCATCCGCGATTTCACGCTGCGCATCCAGCGCGGCGACCGGATCGGTGTGGTCGGCGCCAACGGCGCGGGCAAGACGACGCTTCTCAAGCTCCTCACCGGCGAGCTCGCACCCGACACCGGCTCGGTCGAGATCTCGAAGAAGCTTACGGGCGTTATGATCGACCAGCAGCGCAGCCTGCTCGAAGGCGACGTGACCGTGCGGCAAGTGCTCGCCGAGGGCGGCGACTGGATCGACGTGCGCGGCACGCGCAAGCACGTGCAAGGCTATCTCAAGGAGTTCCTGTTCGATCCCAAAGTGGTCGACACCAGGGTCGGCATCATGTCGGGCGGCGAGCGTTCGCGGCTGCTGCTGGCGCGCGAATTCGCCCGCAAGTCGAACCTCCTCGTGCTCGACGAGCCGACCAACGACCTCGACCTCGAAACGCTCGACCTGCTGCAGGAGGTGATCGCCGATTACGAGGGAACGGTGCTGATCGTCAGCCACGACCGCGACTTTCTCGACAAGACCGTGACGTTGACGCTCGGCCTCGACGGCTCTGGCACGGTGGATGTGGTCGCGGGCGGCTACGAGGACTGGGAGGCGAAACGGCGCGAGCGCAAGTCTCCCCTCCCGCGTGCGGGAGGGACCGGGAGCGGGTCCGGCAAAGCGCACAAGTCCTCCCCCACCCCCGAGCCTGCTCCCGCAACGGAGAGGGCGAGCAAGAAGCTCTCCTACAAGGACCAGCGCGACTACGAATTGCTGCCCGCGCGGATCGAGGAGCTGGAAGGCGCCATAACCAGGGGCGAGGCGATCCTCGCCGATCCCGACCTCTACACCGCCGACCCGCAGAAATTCGCCACCATCACCAAGGGCCTCGAAAACGCCCGCGCTGAGAAACACGCCGCCGAAGAGCGCTGGCTCGAACTGGCCGAACTGGTCGAAGGGTGAGCCTGCACGACGAGATAACCGCCTGCACGCTGTGCCGCGATTACCTGCCGCACGGCGTGCGGCCCGTGGTCAGCTTCTCCCCGACTGCGCGCCTGCTGATCGTCGGCCAGGCGCCCGGCTCGAAGGTCCACGAGAGCGGCATCCCGTGGGACGATGCCAGCGGCGACCGGCTGCGCGAATGGACCGGGCTCACGCGCGAGCAGATGTACGATCCGGCGCAGGTCGCGCTGGTGCCGATGGGGTTCTGCTACCCGGGAAAGGCGAGCGGCGGCGACAAACCGCCCCGAAAGGAATGCGCCCCGCAATGGCACGAGCGCGTGCTCGCGGAACTGCCCGCGGACCGGCTGACGCTGCTGGTCGGAACCTATGCTCAGGCGCGTTACCTGCCCGAAGCGCGCGCATTGTCGATGACCGAGCGGGTGCGCCGTTTCGAGGACTTCCTGCCGCACTTCTTCCCGCTGCCCCACCCCGCCTGGCGCAGCACCATCTGGATGCGCAAGCACCCCTGGTTCGAGGCCGAGGTGCTGCCGCGGCTGCGCGAAGCCGCGGCAGCCAGTCTCGCCTAGGCCGCTTTGCGCGCCGGCAGCAGCCGCGGGTTGCGCAGCAGCGCGGCGGATACCAGCGCCACCAGCAGCCCGACCGGGAAGATCTCGATGAAGGTGATCATCAGCCGGAACGGCAGATTGCCGTAGAGCGTGCGCGAGGACTCGACCTCGGCGATCTCCGCTGCGCGTTCGTCGGGCGGCAGGTCCTTCGCCTCGATGCTCGCGATCATGCTCTCGCTGTAGCTGTCGATGAAGGCGTAGTCGGTCGAGGCGAGGTAGATTTCCCAGCTGATGACATAGAACACGCCCGCGACCGCGGTGATGGCGAGGCCGAGTCCGAAAGCGGGGGCGAACTTGATCACCCCGCCCTTCTCGATGTCGCGGTAGCGCTTGATGCCGATGAAGATCAGCGACAGCACGGCGAGCATGACGAGGTAGCCCATCACCTCGCTGAAACCGTAATCCTCGTCGCCCCCCAGCGTCAGCACGAGGGTCATCGTGGCGATGATCACCGTGCCGGCGATCGCGCCGTAAATTGCTGCGTATCGAAACATGGCCGTTCTCCTTTCCAAGGAAGCCGGACAGGCCGGAGAATTGCGCGAAATGCTATCACCCATGTGGGTGAATTGGGTCGAATAGTCCGTTTTCACGGGCGATCGCCCCCCGAATCAAGGGATCAGCGCCAGCGCGCGCGCCGCCTCCACCGCCTTGCCCCGGCCCGATACGCCGAGCTTGGCGTAGAGATTGGCGACGTGCGTCTTCACCGTATTGGGCGAAACTTCCATCGCGCGCGCGATCTCCTTGTTCGATTCGCCGCGCGCCAGGCATTCGAGCACTTCGCATTCGCGCGCCGTCAGGCCGAGCGAAGCCACCGCGCGAACATTGCGTTCGAACGGCTCGCCGGCCGGCGACGGGTTGATCCGCATCCCCACCCACAGCCCGATGCCGACGAACACCACGGCCAGCACGACGATATAGGTCTCTGTCTGCAGCGACCGGATCAGGTGGCGATACTGCATGTATTCGAGCAGCATCGCCACGGCCGCCAGTCCCGCTCCATATGCCACCACCACGCGCCACATGCGGCATGGCTGCCACAAAGCGCGCCACGTTGCCAGAGCGGTCGCCGTCACCCGATCCGGTAGAAATCCGCCACCCGGTCGAGCGCCAGCCTGAGCACCAGCTTGCCGCTGCGTGCCGGCCAGTCGAGCGCCTTCTCCGCCGCGGGCAGGCTCTCGCAGCCGCACACCACGCGCCAGAGAATATCCTGCAGCCCCTTGCCCGCCTCGCGGAGCGCGCCGTCGAAGCGATCCTTGGCGGCGATCTGCCGCTCGGTCGGCGACAGGCCGGTATCGCCGGTCGTCTTCACCCGCACCGGGTCCCACCGCATGGTCACGTTGGGGCCGAGCTGCGCGCGTTCGTAATCGGCGCGCAGCCGCTCGCCCGCATCGAACAGCCGATCGTCGAGATGCCCGCGCGCATGGAGCCAGGCGAGCGGCGATTCGGCGAGGTTCACGGTAACGCTGCGGCGCCTTTTCCGTGCTCCGTTGCTCCTGCGCGGCCCCTCCTCGGTCAGCTCGCGTTCGGCCAGTTTGCGTTGCATCGTGCCTCCATCGGTCGATTCGACGTATCGATGGTCTTGCATTCATGCGGTTATTGTAGGAAAGTGAAAAAACCAAAAAGGTTACCGAGAGAGAGCGCGTGATCAATCGCATTCGCGACATTCGCAAGGAGAAGGGCTGGACGCTGGCCGACCTCGCCGAGGCATGCGATCCGCCGACCACCGCGCAGACGATCGGCCGGCTCGAAACGGGCATGCGCAATCTGTCGATCAAGTGGATGGACCGCATCGGCGCGGCGCTCGGGGTCGATCCCGAAACGCTGGTGCGCTCCGAAAAGGCCGGGCATCCGCAAATCGTCGCCACGCTCGAGGCGTCGGGGCCCGAGGCGCTCGCAAAAACGCGCGATGCGATCCTGCCGACCGATCTCGGCGGCGACGGGCCGCTGATGGTGCTGGCGATCGAGGCCGCCGCAGGCCCCTATTGCGCCGGCGACCAGCTGTGGCTGCGCCAGCTCGATCCCGGCGACGCACAACGCGCGATCAACCGCGACGTGCTCGTGCCCAGAAAGGGCGGTCGTTTCGCCTTCGGGCGGCTGATCGACCGGCAGGGCAAACTGGTCGGCATTCTGCCACCTGGCAGCGGAGAGAAACAGCAGGTGGTCGACGACCCGGCATGGATCGCGGTCGCGGAAATGCTGGTGCGCAAATTGTGAAGCGCGTCCTGTCGCTCTCGACGCTGTATCCCAACGCCTCGACGCCGCGTTTCGGCATCTTCGTCGCGCGCTCGCTCGAGGCGCTGGCGGCGCGCGGCGACTGGCACGTCACGCTGGTCAATCCGATCGGCGTCCCGCCGATCCTGTTCGGCCGCTATCGCGCCCTGGCCGAGGCCGCGGTCGACGGGGTGGAGAACGGGGTCGAGGTCCATCGGCCCAAATTCACGCTGATCCCGCGCCTCGGTGCGCGGATCAATCCCGGCGCCATCGCGCGCAAGGTGCTGCCGCTCGCCGAGCGGCTCCACGCCGAGACCCCGTTCGACCTCGTCGATGCGCAGTTCTTCTATCCCGACGGCCCGGCGGCGGCGTGGATCGCCGACAGGCTCGGCCTGCCCTTCTCGATCAAGGCGCGCGGGGCGGACATCTCCTATTGGGGAGGCAAGGACTTCGCCGAGGACCAGATGCTCGACGCGGCCGACCGCGCCGCAGGCCTGCTCGCAGTGTCCAGGCAGATCGCGAGCGACATGGCCGATCTGGGCATGGATCGGCGCAAGATCACCATCCACTATACCGGGCTCGACCGCGACCTGTTCCGGCCGATGGCCTACGAAGGCATGCGCCGAACGCTCGGCGACGCGCTCGGCATTTCATTGCCCGAGCACAAGCCGCTGCTGTGCTGCGTCGGCGCGCTGATCGAGCGCAAGGGGCAGGATTTCGCCATCGGCGCGCTCGCCTCGATTCCCGACGCCCACCTGATGCTGGTCGGCAAGGGCGAGGACGAGGCGCATCTGCGCCGGCTGGCGGAGGACCTGCGCGTCGCCGACCGGGTGCATTTCGTCGGCCTGCTCGACCACGACATGCTGCCGGTGGTGCTGTCGGCCTCCAACGCAATGGTGTTGCCCACGCGCAGCGAGGGGCTGGCCAATGCCTGGGTAGAGGCGCTCGCCTGCGGGACGCCGCTGGTCACCACCGATGTCGGCGGAGTGCGCGAACTCGTCACCTCGCCCGATGCAGGGGTGCTGGTCGAGCGCACGACCGACGCCATCGCTGCGGGCATCCGGCGCGTGCTCGACAACCCGATCCCGCAGGAGCGTGTCGCAGCCACCGTGGCTCAATTCGACTGGAAGGCGAACGGCGAGAGGCTCGCCGACTACTATGACCGGCTGATTGCCTAGCCCTCGCTCATTCGCCGGGCGGCCGCTTCCTGCTTGTCGGCGATCGTCTCTTCCGGAACGAAGCTGTCCGAATTGACGCCGAGCCAGATCAGCATCGGCGCGGCCATGTAGACCGAGCTGTAGGTGCCGACCACCAGCCCGAGGAAGATCGCCGCGGTCAGCCCGAACAGGCTCGCCGGGCCGAAGAACAGCAGCGGGATCAGCGCGACGGCGAGCGTCAGCGAGGTCATCACCGTGCGCGCGAGCGTCTCGTTGACCGACAGGTCGAGCAGTTCGGGCAGGTGCATCTTGCGGTATTTCTTCAAATTCTCGCGTATGCGGTCGTAGACGACGATCGTATCGTTGAGCGAATAGCCGATGATGGCGAGGATCGCGGCGATGATCTGGAGGCTGAATTCCATCTGGAACAGCGCGAACATGCCGAGCGTGAGCGAAACGTCGTGGAACAGCGCAAACAGCGCGCCGACCCCGAACTGCCATTCGAACCGGATCCAGATATACAGCGCCACGCCGAGCATCGCGAGCACCAGCGCCAGCACCGCATCGCTGCGGAACTCGCTCGCGACCTTGCCCGAGACGGTGTCGTTGCCGTCGCGGCGGACGGCGGGATATTCGCCCTCGATGGTCCGGATGACCTGATTGCCGATCTCGGTTGCCGCCCCCGGCACGCCCTCGGCCTCCTCGGGCAGGCGCACGCGGATCGAGACCTGGTTGGCCTCGCCGAATTCCTGCACCACCGGCGTGCCGTAGCCGAGCCCGCCGACCAGCTCGCGCAGCGCCGGAATGGGCGCTTCCTTGCGCTGCTCGAAGGTCAGCCGCACTTCCTGGCCGCCGGCGAAATCGACGCCGTAATTGAGCCCCTTGGTCAGCACCAGGCCCCAGCTCGCAGCGATCAGCAGGCAGCTGACGACGTAGAACGGCAGGCGCCATTTGAGGAACTTGATATTGGTATCGTCGGGGACGAGTTTGAGCAGTCGCATCGATCTTTCCCCTTACAGATGCAGGTCCGTCGGCCGCGCCTTGCGCAGCCAGCCCGCGACCCACATCCGGGTCAGCATGAGCGCGGTGAAGACGCTGGTGAAGAGGCCGATCACCAGCACCACCGCGAAGCCGCGCACCGGGCCCGAGCCGAACAGGAACAGCAGCACGCCGGCGATGAAATTGGTGATGTTGGCGTCGTAGATCGCGCGGCTGGCTTCCTTGTAGCCGGTCTCGACCGCGGCGATCACCCGCCGCCCGCGTTTTCGCTCTTCGCGAATACGCTCGTTGATAAGCACATTGGCATCGACCGCCGCGCCGATGGTGAGTACGAAGCCGGCTATGCCGGGCAGTGTCAACGTGGTGTTGAGCAGCGCCATCACGCCGAGGAGCATCGCCACGTTGAACACCAGAGCGGCGGTCGAATAGACGCCGAAACGGCCGTATGTCGCGATCATCAGCGCAATCACCGCGATGCTGCCGATCAGCATCGCGATCATGCCGCGCTTGATCGAATCGGCGCCGAGATCGGGACCGACGGTGCGTTCCTCGACCACGGCAAGCTCGACCGGCAAGGCGCCCGAGCGCAATGCGATGGCGAGATTGTTGGCGGTCTCGACGGAGAAGCCACCCGAAATCTGCGCGTTGCCACCCAGGATCGGTTCGTTGATGTTCGGCGCCGACAGCACTTCGCCGTCGAGAATGATCGCGAACGGCTTGTTGACGTTCTGCTGCGTGAGCGTACCGAAGCGCGCCGCACCCTGCTGGTCGAACTGGATATTGACCACCGGCGCGTTTGTCTCCTGGTCGAAGCCCTGCTGCGCGCCGATCAGGTTGTCGCCCTGGATCCCGCCGAGCCGCTTGACCGCGATCGAAGTGCCTTCGAAATCGCTCCCCGCGGCATAAGGGAATATCTGGCTGCCGGGCGGGACGATGCCCTGCTGCACGTCGGCGGGCAGCGCGTTCTGGTCGACCAGCTTGAATTCGAGCTTGGCGGTCTTGCCGACCAGTTCCTTGACCTGGTCGGGATCCTGCAGGCCGGGGACCTGCACCACGATCCGGTCCTCGCCCTGGCGGATAATGGTCGGCTCGCGCGTGCCGAGCGCGTTGATGCGGCGGTCGATCACTTCCTTGGCGCTGTCCATCGCCTGGTTGAGCGCTTCCTCGAGGCCCTGCGCGGTCGGGGTCAGGACGAAACGCGTCTCGTCGACCACCTGCAGGTCCCATTCACGCACCAGCCCCTGCCCGTTGACGAGCGGCTCGATCAGCGAGCGAGCGCGATCCACCTCGGCAGTGCTATCGACCATGAAACTGAGCTGCCCGCCCTGCGTCGAAACGTCGCCATGCTGGATACGCGGCTCGGCGTTGCGCAAAGCTGTGCGCACGCCCTCTTCCATGTTCTCGATCCGCTGCGCGGTGACTTCGGCGGGATCGGCCTCGAGCAGGATATGGCTCCCGCCGGCGAGGTCGAGGCCGAGATTGACTTCGGGATCGGGCAGCTGTTTGGGCCAGTCATAGCCCGACAGCGATACCAGCGAGGGGAGCGCGGCGGCGGCGAAGGCCAGCGTCAGCCCCCACAGCCACACCTTCTTCCAGGTCGGAAATTCGAGCATTGCCGGTGCGCCCTTCGCGTCAGTCGTTGGCCGCGGTGCCGCCCGGGGGCACGATGTCGCCGATGGTCGACTTGACCACCTTGACCTTCACGCCCTGCGCGATCTCGACGTCGGCGTAGTTGTCGTCGACCTTGGTCACCTTGCCCATGATGCCGCCCTGGGTGACGACCTGGTCGCCCTTCTTGAGCCCGGCGACCTTCTCGCGATGCTGCTTGGCCTGCTTCATCTGCGGGCGGATGATGAGGAACCAGAAGATGGCGATCATGCCGACGATCGGCAGCCATCCCATCCATGCGGGCGGCGCTTCGGCATTGGCCGCGGCGGCGAGGAATTCGAGCATGTTTCAAAAGCCTGTTCGACTTGGAGGGTTGCATCTGCCGGGGCCGGTCGCAGTGCGATTTCGCGCGCCGCTCGCCTCCCCTCGCAGTAGGTGGGCGCGCCTAGCAGCAATGCAAGGCCCCTGCAATCTAACGGCACGGCGATGCACCGTTTTCGATGCTTGCCAGCCACACCGCCCCGCCCTATAGCGCCGCCCTCCACTGGTCTCGGGAAGTAGCGCAGCCTGGTAGCGCATCACACTGGGGGTGTGGGGGTCGCAGGTTCGAATCCTGTCTTCCCGACCAGTGGCTTCGTTTCCCTCGCGATATTGCGCCTTGCTCGCGGCCTCCCTAACCGGTCGGCGAGGAGAATTTTCATGAGCGCCCGCGAGACACCGACCAAGATGCGCAGCTGGCTGTTCGCCCCCGGCGACAGCGAGCGCAAGATGGCCAAGGCCGCCGATGGCGAGGCGGACATCGTGCTGCTCGACCTCGAAGATTCGGTCATGCCCGAGAACAAGCCCGCGGCGCGCGAAATGGTGGCGCAATTCCTCGCCACGCGCGAAGACCGGGCGCGGCTGTGGGTGCGGGTCAACCCGCTGTCGAGCGGCGAAACGCGCGCCGATCTCGATGCGGTCATGCCGTCTGCGCCCGGCGGGCTGTTCCTGCCCAAGGCCGAAGGGCGCGAGGATGTCGCGGCGCTCGACGAAATGCTGATCGATCTCGAAGCGGTCAACGGCATCGGGCCGGGCGCGACCAGGGTCGCTGCGCTGGTGACGGAAACCCCCAAGGCCATGTTCCGTACCGGCGATTACGAGGGCGCACCGCGGCTGGTGGCGATGAGCTGGGGTGCGGAGGACCTGTCCTCGGCGCTCGGCGCGCGCGTCCAGCACCGGGCCGACGGCGGCTACATGCCGACCTACGAGCTCGCGCGCAGCCTGTGCCTGCTCGGCGCGGTCGCGGCGGGCGTGATGCCGGTCGAGACGGTGATGCCCGATTTCCGCGACCTCGATGGTCTGCGCGAACGCGCGGCGATGGTGCGCGGCCAGGGCTATCGCGGCATGCTCGCGATCCACCCCGCGCAGGTGCCGGTGATCAACGAAGCCTTCACCCCTGGCGAGGAGGAGATCGCCCATGCCCGCCGCGTGATCGCCGCCTTCGCGGACAATCCGGGCGCGGGCACGGTCGGGCTCGACGGGGCGATGGTAGACTTGCCGCATCTGAAGCTGGCGCAGGCGCTGCTGGCCGACGCCGGACTTTCCGAATAGGATTTTTCATTTTCCTACAATAACCATTTTGGTTATATATCTCGCGACTCGCAATCGGAGCGCGCATCATGCCCCTACTCGAATCGCTTATCGGCCCGATTTCCTCGATTATCGACAAGATCATCCCCGACAAGGAAGCGCGCGCCAAGGCCAAGCTCGAACTGCTCCGGCTCGAAGGGTCGCAGGACCTCGCGCAGATCGAAGCGCGGCTGTCGGCGATCGTGGCCGAGGCCAACAGCAACGACCCCTGGACCAGCCGCGCACGGCCGAGCTTCCTCTATGTGATGTACACGCTGCTACTGTTCGCGCTGCCGATGGGCGTGCTCGCAGCCTTCAACCCGCCGGTCGCGAAGGACATCGCCGCGGGCATGAACGCCTATCTCAACGGCCTGCCCGAACCGCTCTACGCGCTGTTCGGGACCGGCTATCTTGGCTACACCGCCGCGCGGCAATGGGGGAAGGTCAAGGGGGTGGACAAATAATGCTTTCCCGTTCGCCTCGAGCGAAGTCGAGAGGCCTATCGGCAAGGTGCCTCGACTGCGCTCGACACGAACGGGCTGCCGATGAACGGGTTTTCAGATGACCGCGCCCTCCGCTAGATAGTTCGCATGTCCGTACCGATCACCGACACCGTCTACGTCCTCAACGGGCCCAATCTCAACCTGCTCGGGCTGCGCGAGCCGGAAATCTACGGCTCCGACACGCTCGACGATATCGCCGGCATGCTCGAGGATCGCGCGCGCGAGCTCGGGTTGGAAGTCGACATGCGCCAGTCGAACCACGAGGGACACCTGATCGACTGGCTGCACGAGGCGCAGGCGGAGGGTGCGCGCGCGGTGCTGCTCAATGCGGGCGGCTACACGCATACCTCGGTCGCGCTGCACGATGCGATTCTGTCGATCCGCACGCCGGTGATCGAGGTGCACCTGTCCGATCCCAGGCAGCGCGAGGAATTTCGTCACCACTCCTATGTCGGCCTCGCCGCGGTGAAGACGGTCGAGGGGCACGGCGCGAAGAGCTATCTGATCGCGCTCGATGCCGTAGCGGAATTCTGATTTTCCGCCTTCCAACCCCTTGCCAGCCCCGCGCCAGCCGCGCATAGGCGGGCGCTTGAGGCAGACAAGGGGCATTTATGGCCGAAACAAAGGGCGCTGCCGGGCGTAAGTCCGGCATGAATGTCGATACCAAACTCGTGCGCGAGCTGGCCGAACTGCTCGGCGAGACCGGGCTGACCGAAATCGAAGTCGAAGACGGAGATCGCAAGATCAAGGTCTCGCGCGGCGGCGCGGTCGCCGCGGCCCCGGTCGCCGCGCCCGCCCCGGCGGCGGCTCCGGTCGCTCCAGCCCCGGCGCCCGCACCCGCCCCGGGCGAGCCCGCCCAGCCGGCAGAGGACCATGCCGGCGCGATCAAGTCGCCGATGGTCGGCACCGTCTATCTCGCCCCCGAACCCGGCGCGGACGATTTCGTCAAGGTCGGCGACAGCGTCAAGGAAGGCGACACGCTGCTGATCGTCGAGGCGATGAAGGTGATGAACCCGATCTCCGCCGACAAATCCGGCACGGTCAAGGCGATCCTGGTCGACAACGCCCAGCCGGTCGAGTTCGACCAGCCGCTCGTCGTTCTTTCGTAAGCCATGGCGATCACACGCATATTGATCGCCAATCGCGGCGAAATCGCGCTGCGCATCCACCGCGCGGCGCACGAAATGGGGATCGAGACGGTCGCGGTGCACTCGACCGCCGATGCCGACGCGATGCATGTCCGCCTCGCCGACCACGCGATCTGCATCGGCCCGCCGCCCGCGGGCGAGAGCTATCTCAACCACGCCGCGATCATTTCCGCGGCCGAGATATCGGGTGCCGACGCGATCCATCCGGGCTACGGCTTTCTGTCGGAAAATGCCAAGTTCGCCGAGATCGTCGAGGCGCACGATATCGCCTGGATCGGGCCCAAGCCGGAGCACATCCGCACCATGGGCGACAAGGTCGCGGCCAAGCAGACCGCGGGCGAACTCGGCCTGCCGCTGGTGCCGGGTTCCGACGGCGCGGTGTCGGACTACGACGAGGCGAAAAGGATCGCCGCCGAGATCGGCTACCCGGTCATCATCAAGGCGGCGTCGGGCGGCGGCGGCCGTGGCATGAAGGTGTGCGAGGCCGAAGACAAGCTCGAAAGCCTGATGAAGCAGGCGGGCAGCGAAGCCAAGGCCGCCTTCGGCGACGCGACCGTCTATATCGAGAAATATCTCGGCAATCCGCGCCATATCGAATTCCAGGTGTTCGGCGACGGCAACGGCAATGCGGTGCATCTCGGCGAGCGCGACTGCTCGCTCCAGCGGCGCCACCAGAAAGTGCTCGAGGAAGCGCCCTCGCCCGTGCTGACGCCCGAGGATCGTCACCGTATGGGTGAAATCTGCGCCGATGCCATGCGCGAAATGGGTTATCGCGGCGCGGGTACGATCGAGTTCCTGTGGGAAGACGGCGCGTTCTACTTCATCGAGATGAACACCCGCCTGCAGGTCGAGCACCCCGTGACCGAGGCGATCACCGGGCTCGACCTGGTGCGCGAGCAGATCCGCATCGCAGACGGCAAGCCGCTGTCGGTGACGCAGGACGAGATCGCCTTCAAGGGCCACGCGATCGAATGCCGCATCAATGCCGAGGATCCCTGGACCTTCGCCCCCTCCCCCGGCGAAGTCACCTACTACCACGCCGCGGGCGGCATGCATGTGCGCGTCGACAGCGGGCTCTACGCGAGCTACCGCATCCCGCCCTATTACGATTCGATGATCGCCAAGCTGATCGTCTACGGCCGCACCCGCGAGGGCTGCATCATGCGCCTGCGCCGCGCGCTAGAGGAAATGGTGATCGAGGGCGTCAAGACGTCGATCCCGCTGCACCAGGAACTGCTGCGCCAGCCCGACGTGCTGAGCGGCGACTATTCGATCAAATGGCTCGAGGAGTGGTTGAAGGAGCGGGAGCGATAAGTCTTGCCCGGGAATGGGCTTGATCGCGGCAGCTAAAGTGCTTGCCTGAAGTGAAGAACAGGGCCGTGAGTGCCGTCGTCGAATTGCTTGAATCCCTTAGCTTGAAGGAACTCCTGCAACCGCGGATTTGGCTCGGCACAAGTCAGTGCGTGAACACTCCAGGCGATTGCATTGTATTCGCGCTGTCTCGCGTACGTCTCGATCAGCTTCCAAAGACGCACCAGCACGCCCTCGCCGCCGCCATCTATATGAGCAAGATTGACCTGAAGCTCATCGTCTAAGCGATTGAACTCCGCCAGAATTGACGCTGTGCCCATCCGGAACGTGATCGGATCGCCGAACCGAAGCAAAGCATCGACATCCTCGAGAGGCATTTCTCGCAGCTCGGAGAACGTCGCGCCCTCGATATTCATAAGGGGCCCGATCTCTACTCCAGCGGCACACCCGGCTCGTGCTTGCTGGTCCGGATGGTCAGGCTGGTCTTCACGCTCGCCACGTTCGGCGCCGGTGTCAGCTTGCTGGTGAGGAATTCCTGGAAGCTCTGCAGGTCGCGGCTCACCACCTTGAGGATGAAGTCGATCTCGCCGTTGAGCATGTGCACTTCGCGCACTTCGGCAAGATCGTGCATCGCGTGCTCGAATTCGCGCAGCGAATCCTCGGCCTGGCTCTTGAGGCTGACCATCGCGAACACGGTGATCGCGAAGCCGAGCTTGGCCGCGTCGAGTTCGGCATGATAGCCGCGGATCACGCCGTCTTCCTCGAGCGAGCGCACCCGCCGCAGGCACGGCGGCGCGGTCAGCCCGACGCGCTGCGCGAGTTCGACATTGGTGATGCGGCCCTCCGCCTGCAATTCCGCGAGGAGCCGCCGGTCGATCTGGTCAAGGTTGGACATATGCTGGCCCCCAGAACAGTCCGTTGAGCAATATTGCCGTTATTCGGCAACGAAAGTCGCGCGCCCCACCATACGCGGCTAATATTATTGTTCTTGCCAGCAATTGTCCCGCTTTGCAACGCACTGTGCACGACGCCTCCGGCACCACTGGGCAAGTGCTAGGAACCTGTGCTGAGAAGCTGCTCCCCTCGCAGCTATTCCGCGCCGGAGATTCTGCAAGTCTCGATGCAATTCGACGACCGCCTCGCCACCGTATTGCGCCACCGTGCCTCGGGCCCGCGTGCGGCGCGCACGCAATTCCGCCAGCTGGTCGACCTGCTCGACCGGCCACGCGAAGTGCGCGACCCGAGCCTGGTGGCTGCGGCGTGGCTGCGGCTCGGGGCGCTGGGCGGGATGGTCCCTGCGGTCGAGCGCGCGGCGATGCTGCGCGATCCCTCGGTCAGGATCGGCAATGCCGAGCTCGCAGCGCATCTCGCCGAGGACGAGCCCGAGGTCGCCGCCGCAGCGCTGGCCAAGGTGCGGCTTCCCGAAGACGACTGGGAAGCGCTGATCCCGCGCCTGCCGATCCGCGCGCGCGGTTTCCTGCGCCTGCGCAAGGACCTGCCCGAACGCGCGCTGGCGGTGCTCGACCGGCTCGGGGTACACGATCGCGGATTGCCCGAACCCGCCGTCGAGCAGGAAGACGCGCACGAGCCCTCCGCTGGCGAGGTCGAGCCGGACATTCCGGAACCGCCCGACCACCCCACCTCCAGGCTCGACCCCGAAGAGCTGGAGATAGGCGCGCTGGTCAAGCGGATCGAGCAATTCCAGCGTACACGCAGCGCCGCACACACCGATCCCGCAGCACCACGGCTGCCGCTGGGCGAAGCCGATCGCCCGCCGCCCGCGCAATTCGCCTTCACCGCCGACGGAAACGGTCGGATCGACTGGGCAGAACCGGCCATCGCCGCAGCAATCGTCGGCACTTCGCTGACCGCAAACGAAGGGGATATCTCGCGGACGTTCGCACAACGCCAGCCGCTGCGGGGCGCCGCCGTCGAACTGCGCGGCGCACCCGCGGTAGCCGGGCGGTGGAATGTCGAGGCGAGCCCGCGATTCCTGCCGGCCGGGGGCCAGTTCGCAGGCTATGCCGGGCGTTTCCGGCGTGCCGGTGAAGCACAGCGAGACGGGATCGAGGATTCCGCGGCTGCGGAATCTGCGCGCATCCGCCAGCTGCTGCACGAATTGCGCACCCCGGTGAACGCGATCCAGGGTTTCGCCGAAGTCATCCAGCAGCAGCTGTTCGGCCCCGCCCCGCACGAATATCGCGCGCTCGCCGCCTCGATCGCTTCGGACAGCGCGCGCATTCTCGCCGGGTTCGACGAACTCGACCGGTTGTCGCGGCTCGAAACCGGCGCGCTAGAGCCCGAACGCGGCGAAACCGATTTTGCGGCCACGGTCGAGCGGATTGCCGGGCAGTTGCAGGGCGTGCTCGAGCCGCGCATGGCCGGGTTCGATTGCAAGCTCCCCGGCTCCCCCTGCCCGATCGGGCTGGCTCCGGCCGACAGCGAGACGCTCGTGTGGCGCGTGCTGGCGACATTTGCGGGAGCGACGGGTGCAGGCGAACAACTCGACCTGTCGCTCGACTGCACGCCGAGCGAGGCGATCCTCAAATGCGAACTGCCG
The DNA here is from genome assembly GCA_913055875.1 of uncultured Altererythrobacter sp. Lineage (GTDB taxonomy): Bacteria > Pseudomonadota > Alphaproteobacteria > Sphingomonadales > Sphingomonadaceae > CAJXJY01. The sequence continues at coordinate 159,305 of CAJXJY010000007.1, read as the reverse complement.
GCGCGGCTGGCATCGGAGAAGGATATTTTCGCAGCCACGGCGAAAGCTCCGGGCGGCGCGCTCAGCGCGGGCGTGTTCGGCGCCGGCTTCTCGCTGCGGCTCGCCCGCGCCGAGGCGCTGGCGGCGGGCGGCTCGCTGGCGCGCGTCGACGATTGTATACTGCTCGTCCTGCCGCTCTTGACCGGCACTTCGGCGCTTCCTAGCGCTGACGGCGAACAGACAGGAGAAGGCGACGCCGGTTGACGATCCGGCAGCGCCGCTCCCCGCAACGGAGACGATGCGCGCCGTGGCTGCCTCGATGCTCACACCGCCCGACAAGACCGCCCGCGCGGGCTTCGCGGAAGGGTTCGGCCAGCGCGTGCTACTGACGGTCGACACCGAGGAGGAGTTCGACTGGGAAGGCGATTTCAGCGCAACCGGCTACGGGCTCGATCACGTGCCGCGTTTGCGCACCTTCCAGGATTTTTGCGAGGATCTCGGCGTCTCGCCGCTCTACCTCGTCGACTGGCCGATCGCGACCTCGCCCGAAGCGGCGGAGATTCTCGCCCCCGCGATCGCAGCGGGCAAGGCGGAAATCGGCGTCCAGCTCCATCCGTGGGTGAACCCGCCGCATCTCGAACAGGTGAACGTCCGCAACAGTTTCGCGGGCAATTTGCCGTTCGAACTCGAGCGCGAGAAACTGCTGCGGTTGCGCGACGCGATCGAGCGGAATTTCGGCGCCGCGCCGCGCAGCTATCGCGCCGGGCGCTACGGGCTCGGCCCCCGCACTACGGAGATTCTGCGCGAGGCGGGCATCGCGGTCGATACTTCGGTACGCAGCCATTTCGATTACAGCGCGGGGCACGGGCCCGACTACAGCCGCCACCCGCTCGAACCCTATTGGATCGACGCCGCACACGACCTGCTCGAACTGCCCGTCACGACGGTCTTCTGGGGCATGCTGCGCAAGCAGGGGCGGCTGCTGCACCCGCTTGCCGAGCGTATCCCGCACCTGCCCGGCGTGCTGTCGCGCACCGCCATGCTCGAACGGGTCGCGCTGACGCCCGAGGGAGTGGACCTGCCCGAGGCGATCCGCGGCATCGATATAGCGATCGACGACGAATTGCCGGTGATCGTGCTGTCGTTCCACAGCCCGTCGCTGGCCCCGGGCCATACCCCCTATGTCGAGGACGAGGACGACGTGGCCGAACTCTATCGCTGGCTGCGTGGGGCGATCGGCTATCTCGGCAAGCTCGGCGTCGCACCCACCACCATTGGGGAAATCCTGCACGTGGTCGAACGCTGACGCGGCGCGCGCGAAACCCCGCTTGCCCTGTGCGATGCGGCAAGCTAGTCCGCACCGCGCCGAACGGCATCCAGGGGCCTGTAGCTCAGTTGGTTAGAGCTGGCCGCTCATAACGGCTAGGTCGCGGGTTCGAGTCCTGCCGGGCCCACCGGATGTCCGAGACGCCATCATAGTCGGGGAGTAGCGCAGCCTGGTAGCGCATCTGCTTTGGGAGCAGAGGGTCGCTGGTTCGAATCCAGTCTCCCCGACCAGTTTTTCGTGACTCGGAACCATCCGGAGGATGGTTCCGGCCGAAAAACTCCCAAGCGCAAGCGCGGGAGGAGGCAAGGAGCAACGCTCATTTCAGCCCCCGCAAAACCGTCTCTCGACACACGCGCCATCTGGGCGATCGCGCTGCCTGCGATGCTGACCAATGTCGCCACCGCGCTGATCGGGATCGGCGACATGTGGATCGTCGGGCGGCTCGAGGACGCGGCGACGCAGGGCGCGGTCGATGTCGGCGCGCGGCTGTTCGCCGTGCTGTTCACGGTGATGAACTTCCTCAAGACCGGCACCACCGGGCTGGTGGCGCAGGCCGGGACGCGCGACGGACCGGCGGAACAGGCGGCAACATTGCTGCGCGGGATCGCCATCGGACTGACGATCGCACTGTTGCTGCTGCTGGCAAAGCCGCTGCTGCTGCCCGCACTACTGGGCGCGCTGGGGGCGGAAGGCGAGGTGCTCGGCGCGGCTCGCATCTATGCGGAGATCCGCTACTGGACTGCGCCGGGGGTGATGCTCAACCTTGCGCTGATCGGCTTCCTCGTCGGACGGCGGCAAATGACCGCCGTGCTGCTGTTCGAGGTCGCCTACAATCTGCTCAATGTCGGGCTCGGCCTGTGGTTCGTGCTCGGGCTCGACATGGGCATCGCCGGGGTCGGCTGGTCGAGCTTCATCGCCGAATACGCCAAGCTGGCGGCGGTCGGCCTGTTCGTGATGCGCGGGCGGGTGCGGCGCGACATCGCCGCGGGGCTGCGCAACCGGACCAATCTCGGCTGGGCCGCATTGCGCCCGTTCCTGAGCGTCAATCGCGACCTTTTCCTGCGCACGGTGGTGCTGATGGTGGCGCTCGCCGCGATCACTCGCCTCAGCGCGGAGCGCGGCGCGGTGGTGCTGGCGGCAAACGGAATCATCTACCAGCTGTTCGTCTTCACCGCGCTGCTGCTCGACGGGTTCGAGAACGCAGCGCAGGTGCTGAACGGCGAACGCTTCGGGGCGAAGGACCGCCCCGGCTTCACCGCCTATCTGCGCGCGATCATGTGGCGCGGCTTCGGCGCCGCCGCGCTGGTGGCGCTCGGCTTCCTGCTGTTCGCCGACCCGGTGCTCGCCAGCTTCGCCGCGACCGACGCGGTTGCGCGCGAGGCGCAGCGCCACGCGCTGTTCCTGTGCATCATTCCCTTTGCCGGCGTGGCGGGCTTCATCTTCGACGGCGCGTTCGTCGGGGCGAGCTGGACGCGCGCGCTGCTGCTGACGATGCTCGGCTCGGCTGCCGTGTTCGCCGCGAGCCTGTGGCTGACCTGGCCGCTCGGCAATTTCGGTTTGTGGCTGAGCTTCCTGCTGTTCCTGGTGGTGCGCGCGCTGCTGCAACTGGCGCTGCTGCCGCGGCTCACGCGGGCCAGTTTCGCACCAGTCTGAGCGCTTGCGACAAAGCGTTACGCGGTGCGACCTGACAAATGGCCGGCCGGCGTGCATTATCCTCGCCCATGAGCGAGCAGAGCATCGCCCTCAACCGGTTCGGCCTCGGCGCGAGGGGCGACGACGCCCCACCCGAAAACCCGCGCCGCTGGCTGCTCGGCCAGTTCGACCGCTACGACCCGAACCCGGCGGCCTTGCGCGACCGCCCCGGCAGCAAGGCGGCGGCGGCGGATTTCCTTCATTACCGGCTCAACCTGCGCGGCGCGCTGCGCGGCACGGACCAGGTCGATTCGCTCGAAGAGGCGGGCGAGGATCTGCAGCAGGTGCTGCGCGGCTATTTCGGCAAGGTGCGCGACAAGTATTTCGCCGACGTCGCCGCGCGCGGTCAGGTCGCGATCGACAGCGACACGCCGTTCGTCGAGCGGATGGTCCATTTCTGGTCGAACCATTTCGCCGTCTCGGTCGCCAAGCGGCAGGTCAGCGGGCTCGTCGCGCCCTACGAGTTCGAAGCGATCCGCCCGCACGTGCTGGGCAGTTTCCGCGAGCTGTTGCGCGCGGCGGCGCTGCATCCGGGAATGCTGCTCTATCTCGACCAGGACCGCTCGGTCGGTCCCAACAGCCTCGGCGCGCGCTTTCGCGCCAGCCGCGGGATGGACGAGGTCGGGCTCAACGAGAACCTCGCACGCGAGATACTCGAACTCCACACGCTCGGGGTCGACGGCGGTTACACGCAGGCCGACGTGACCGAATTCGCACGCGCTCTGACCGGCTATACTTTCGACGGTCTGCCCTACCTGCGCGATGCGCAACCGCTCGGCAACGGTGCGGCCTTTTCGCTGGTGGTGCACGAGCCGGGCAGGCGCACCATCCTCGGCAAGACCTATCGCCAGCGCGACGGCGACCAGGCGCTGGCGGTGCTCGACGACCTCGCGCGGCACCCCTCGACCGCACGCTTCGTCGCGACCAAGCTGGCGCGGCATTTCAGCGCCGACGACCCGCCCGGAACGCTGGTCGCCAGGCTCGAGACCGCGTTCCGCAACAGCGACGGCGACCTGCCGACGCTCTACCGCACGCTGATCGAAGCGCCCGAGACGTGGCGGCCCGAGCGGCACAAGTTCCGCACGCCGTGGGAATGGTCGGTCGGCGCACTGCGCGCGACCGGTGTGCGCGAGTTGCCGGCGCGCATATTCACCGGCATCCAGTCCGAGCTCGGCCAGACGACCTGGGGGCCGCCCTCCCCCGCCGGTTTCGCGGATACCGCCGCGAGCTGGGCCGCGCCCGACGCGCTGCTGCGGCGGATCGAGGTCGCAGAGCGGATCGCCACCGCGAGCCGCCGCACCGACGTCCCCGCGCTCGCCCGCCGCCTGTTCCCCGACGCGCTCAACGACACCACCGCGACCGCGATCGCGCGCGCCGAGAGCCCCAATCAGGGGCTCGCCCTGCTGCTCGCCGCGCCCGAAATGATGCGGAGATGACCATGATCGACCGCCGCAACCTGCTGCTCCGCTCCGCCGCTCTGGGCGGTGCGACGCTGCTGATGCCGACGATGGCGCTGGCGGCCGCGGCGACCGACAAGCGGCTGTTGTTCGTGCTCCAGCGCGGCGCGGCGGACGGGCTGGCGACGCTCGCCCCGGTCGGCGATCCCGATTTCCTGCGCCGGCGCGACCGGCTCGCCGACGGGGTGGAAGACCTGCCGAAGCTCGACGGGTTCTTCGCGCTCCATCCGGCGTTCGAGAACATCGGCGGGCTATACCGCGACGGCCAGGCGCTGTTCGTCCATGCGGTCGCCACATCCTATCGCGAGCGCTCGCATTTCGATGCGCAGAACCTGCTCGAGAGCGGCGGGACCGAGGCCTATGCGGTGCGCGACGGGTGGCTCAACCGGCTGCTCGGCCTGCTGCCCGATGGCGGTGCGCGTGCGCTGGCGCTGTCGCCCGCGGTGCCGCTGGCGCTGCAGGGCCAGCACAGCGTGTCGAGCTACGCCCCCTCGGCGCTGCCCGAGGCGACCGGCAACATGATGGACCGCGTGGCCCAGCTCTATCGCAGCGATCCGCAGTTGAGCGGCCTGCTCGACGAGGCGCTCAGGACGCGCGAAATGGCGGGCGATACGCAGCTCAAGAACCTGCGCGATGCGGAGAAGACCGGCGAACTCGCCGCCTCGCTGATGCGCGGGCCGGAAGGCGCGCGCATCATGATGGTCGAATCCGACGGGTGGGACAGCCATGCCGGGCAGCGCTTCCAGTTCAATCAGCAGGCGACCCGGCTCGACGCGATGCTCGGTGCCTATCGCAGCGGCATGGGGGTGGACTGGAACGATACGCTGGTGCTGGTCGCGACCGAGTTCGGCCGCACTGTGGCACGCAACGGCACCGACGGGACCGACCACGGCACCGCCGGCGCGGCGATGCTGCTCGGCGGGAGTGTGGCCGGTGGACGCGTGCTGGCAGACTGGCCCGGGCTGGCGGCGAAGGACCTCTACGAAGAGCGCGATTTGCGCCCGACGCGTTCGCTCGAGGCGGTGCTGGCGGGCGCGGTCGCGGCGCATTTCGGGATCGAACCGCCGCTCGCCATGCGCACCCTGTTCCCCGACCGCGATGCGCAGGCCGAAGAGGGTTTGTTACGCAGCCAGAGTTCGATCGTCCGCCCTCAAAACGGCCTCCGTTCGTCCTGAGCCTGTCGAAGGACGCCAGCGCTGCACCAGCGTCCTTCGACAGGCTCAGGACGAACGGGTAGAGGTAAGCAGCTTGTAGGCGGACTACTCCTTCGGCCTGATCTCGCCTTCGTAATTGGCAAGAATGCCGACCACCTGCGTCCACACCGCGACGTTCTGGCGCAATTGCACCGGGTCGATCTTGTCGAGCGTGTCGTCGGGTGTGTGGTGGAGGTCGAAATAGCGTGAGCCGTCCTGTTGCAGGTCGATGATCGCGGCATCCTGGTCGCGCGCGATGTTGATGTCCGCGCCGCCGGTGGCGACGATGGTCGAATTCGAGACACCGAAGCGCGCCACGGCGCGCGCGATCTGTGCATGCAGTTCGGGATTGGCCTCGCGGAAATTGCTCTGGAACTGCCAGATGCGGTCGGCGCCGAAATCGCTTTCGAACGCCACCCCGACCGGCTCGTCGATATGCGCGGCGCTATACGCCTTCGAGCCCCACAGTCCGGTTTCCTCCGCCCCCGCGAACAGCACGCGGATCGTCCGCAACGGTTGCTCGTGCGCGGTCGCGTTCTTCGCCGCCGCCGCGGCGATGCCGCACCCGGCCCCGTCGTCGAACGCCCCGGTGCCGTTCCACCAGCTGTCGAGATGGCAGGCGAGCAGCACCGGCGGCAGCGACGGATCGCGCCCGACGATCTCGCCCACCACGTTGCCGCTAGTGGTGGTGCCCAGATCGCGCGGCGTCAGCGTCAGCTTCATCACGATCGCCGCGCCGCCCGAGCGGTCGAACATTCGCTCGAGATTCGCCGCGTCGGGCAGCGACAGCGCGCCCGCAGGGGTCGGAGCGACACCCTCGGGGAAACCCGTCCCGCCGACATGCGGGTTGCGGTGGTAGTCGGTGCCGACCGACTTGATCACCGTCGCCACCGCGCCGTGCTGCGCCGCGATCCCCGCCCCGACCCAGCGCGCCGGGCCGGCGAAGCCGTATTGCGAGCCGTCCTGCGTCGGCGTCATGTCGTGGCTGACATAGGCGATCCTGCCTTCGAGCAGGCCCGGTACCGCCTCGCGCAGCGCGTCGACGCTCTCGAACTCGATCACCTCGGCGGTGATTCCGTCGGGCCCGGTCGAGGCGCTGCCGCCGAGCGGCTGGATCACCAGCGGCTGCGGATAGGGCGAGATTATCTCCGCCTTGTGCAGGTCGCCCGGCACCCAGGTCTCCATCTCGAACGGCTCGTCGGCGACATTGGCGAAGCCGTTGCGCTTCAGCCATCGCATCGCCCATTCGCGCCCGCGCTTCTCCGCTTCGGTGCCCGCCTGCCGCGGACCCACTTCGGTGGTGATCCCCTCGACGAAGTCCCACGCGATCGTGTCGTGCTCGGCGGCATGGTCGGCGAGCGCGCCGGCATCGGGAGCGGGATAATTCGCCAGCGCGGCGGCGGGGAGCGAAGCGGCGCCGAGCGCCAGGAGGAGTCTGTGCATGGCGCAGTCAGCTAGTGCGCCTCCGCCCCCAAGTCCAGCTTGCCCGAAACGCCCCCACCCCCTATCTGCGCGCACGAAATCCCGTTCAGCCAGATACCCGAAGGACACGCACGATGTCGGCGCAATACGCATTCGTCATGAAGAACATGACCAAGACCTTCCCCGGCGCGCCCAAGCCGGTGCTCTCGAACATCAACCTGCAATTCTACCAGGGCGCCAAGATCGGCATCGTCGGCCCCAACGGCGTCGGCAAGTCGACGCTGATCAAGATCATGGCCGGGATCGACACCGAATTTTCGGGCGAGGCGTGGCCGGGCGAGAACATCACCACCGGCTACCTGCCGCAGGAACCGACGCTCGACGAGAGCAAGACGGTGCTCGAAAACGTCAAGGACGGCGCGCGCGAAACGGCCGACATGGTCGAGCGCTTCAACGCCATCAGCGCCGAGATGGGCGATCCGCAGGACGACACCGATTTCGACGCGCTGATGGAAGAGATGGGCACGCTGCAGGAAGAGATCGACGCGGTCGACGGGTGGACGCTCGACAACCAGCTCGAGATCGCGATGGAGGCGCTGCGCTGTCCGCCGGGCGACTGGCCGGTCACCGACCTGTCGGGCGGCGAGAAGCGCCGCGTCGCGCTCACCCGCCTGCTGATCCAGAAACCGAGCATCCTGCTGCTCGACGAGCCGACCAACCACCTCGACGCCGAATCGGTCGAATGGCTCGAAAACCACCTCAAGGAATATGCCGGCGCGGTGCTGATGATCACCCACGACCGCTACTTCCTCGACAATGTGGTGGAATGGATCCTCGAGCTCGATCGCGGGTCGTATTACCCCTACGAGGGCAATTACTCGACCTATCTCGAGAAGAAGGCCAAGCGTCTCGAACAGGAAAGCCGCGAGGAAAGCGGGAGGCAGAAATCGCTCAGCCGCGAGCTCGAATGGATCCGGCAGACCCCGAGCGCGCGCCAGACCAAGTCCAAGGCGCGCATCCGCAAGTTCGAGCAGCTGCAGGAGGCGCAGGCCGACCGCAAGCCGGGCAAGGCGCAGATCGTCATCCAGGTGCCCGAGCGGCTCGGCGGCAAGGTGATCGAGGCCAAGGGCATTTCCAAGGCCTACGGCGACAAGCTGCTGTTCGAGGACCTGTCCTTCATGCTGCCCCCGGGCGGCATCGTCGGCGTGATCGGCCCCAACGGCGCGGGCAAGTCGACCCTGTTCCGCATCATCACCGGGCAGGAAACACCCGACAGCGGCGCGATCGAGATCGGCGACACGGTGCGGCTCGGCTATGTCGACCAGAGCCGCGACGACCTCACCGCATCGAACAATGTGTGGGAGGAGATTTCCGACGGGCTCGATTACATGAAGGTCAACGGCCACGACATGTCGACGCGGGCTTACGTGGGCGCGTTCAACTTCAAGGGGCCGGACCAGCAGAAGAATGTCGGCAAGCTCTCGGGCGGGGAGCGCAACCGCGTGCATATGGCCAAGATGCTCAAGGAAGGGGGCAACGTGCTGCTGCTCGACGAACCGACCAACGATCTCGACGTCGAGACCCTTGGCGCCCTCGAGGACGCGATCGAGAACTTCGCCGGCTGCGCCGTGGTGATCTCGCACGACCGCTTCTTCTTGGACCGGCTGGCGACGCATATCCTCGCGTTCGAGGGCAATTCGCACGTCGAATGGTTCGAGGGGAATTTCGAGGCGTACGAGGAAGACAAGCGGCGCCGGCTGGGCGATGCGGCGGATCGGCCTACGCGGTTGGCGTATAAGAAGCTGACTAGGTAGCCGAGTTCGTCGTTATGGGTGCCGCAGATCCCCGGCCCCATGACATTGTTGACACTTCGCCGTGTGGACGAAACATGGGCGGGGCAGATAGGACGAGCAGCATGGATTACTATGGGGAGCATTGAGAGATCAATTAGTCAGCCGATTTTGGTCGATGAAGGCTTCCTCCTGAGGCTTGACGACGTGATGCGTGAAACAATGGGCGTGCTCTGCGAGGATGTGGCAGTTAGTTACGACGTTAACGCCAAGAGACTCAAGACTTACTTAAGGAAAGGCAAGATTCCCACTAACATTAATAACAAGAGCCTCTATGAGATGGCAGTTAAAAGCTGCACACCTGTGTATTCTATAGCTTGGAAAAATGACCTTACGGAAGATTTCCATGATATTCGAAAAGCCGTGAAAGCTCTTAGATCAGAACATTCTGAGCCAATTTCTGTTACTGCTCGCGCTGGACAATATTCCTCTGGTTTTATTTCGCTACATGTAAAAAACTGGGGTGATGAAACTGCAGATTTTCGGGCCACTGGCACTCTGGAGAATGTACGTCAAATATCCAACCCAGTTTTAAATTTGCTGAGAAACAGTGCGCCAGATTTTTCTTTTTTGCATCACGCATATTTTAAGGCAGCTCTTTTAACGATAGGTACCGTCTCTGCTTTCGTGGGTGCGTTTTCCGTAGGTGCTTTTTCAAGCTCTAGGCTTGGTGCGTTGGGGTATTTTAGCACTTTTCTTGTATTTCTTGTTTCTTTAATATTTGCAGGATTCTTGATTACAAGAATGTATCTAAGGGTTTTTCCTTCTGTTGTATTCGAATTTGGCGTCGGAGCTCGGCATCGCGAGAGAAAGAAATTCTTTTTTGCCGTCTGCGGACTAGTGTTAACGATCTTAGTGGCGTTTCTAGCAACCTGATCGAGCGCCGACAGTGCTACTTTTGATCGTTCATCGCGCTATCATTGGATGCGCTTTCGACGCGGCAGTGGATTAGCGGAAGTCCGCCAACCCGCTCAAGGACGGGGTACGGGTAAACCACTCGAAGCACAGTTATCCATCATGGCGCAACCCGGACACTCGCCCCCGCCCCATTTGACTACCGCCCCCCAACTTGCGAGACTCGCGCGCGAAGCGCTCGACACGCGGGCGCGCTCCCCAGGCGGTGCATCCGCGCCGCGAACACGAAATCCAAAAGGACATTCATGACCAATCCCAAGAACGGCGACACCGTGACCATCGACTACGTGCTGCGCAGAGGCGACGGCGAAGTGGTCGGCAATACCGCGGAGGCCGGGCCGCAGGACATCCAGCTCGGCAGCGGGCAGATCTTCCCGCAGCTCGAACAGGCGCTCACCGGGATGGAAGTCGGCGACCAGCAGAGCGTCTCGATCGAGAGCGAGAACGCCTTCGGCCCGCGGCGCGAGGAGATGGTGATCGACATCCCGCGCTCCAACCTGCCGCCCGAACCGGCCCCGCAGCCCGGCATGCAATTGCAGGCGCAGGGCCAGGACGGCCAGCCGATCACGCTCCACATCGTCGAAGTGGGCGAGCAGTCGGTCAAGGCCGACGGCAACCATCCGCTCGCCGGCGAGGATCTCACCTTCGACGTCACCCTGCGCGAGATCAAGCAGGCGGCGTAACTACATGGCGGCGGGCGGCACGGACCTTCCGACCGCCCGCCGCCTACTCGCCCGCGATTGCGTCCTCGCCTACGGGGTGACGGGATCCCTTTGCGCGGATAGACCTGCCGCATGAGCTATCACGAGGAAAGCGAGCGCAAGGGCAAGGCGCGGCGTATCGTATTCCTCGCGATCGTCCTCGCGCTGTTCACGCTCGCCGTGGGCGCATTCCTGTGGGCCACCGCAACGCCCGGCGAATCCTATGACGGCCCCCCCGCCGAGCCCGGCGATCCGCAGCTCGCCGCGCGGCTCGAAAGCCACGTTCGCACGCTCGCCGAAACGCCGCGCAACCTCGAGCGGATTGCCTCGGTCACGCGGACGCTCGGCTATCTCCGGGGCGAACTCGAAGCGCTCGGTTATGCGGTCCAGCGGCAGGAGGTCCTCGCCCCAGCGGACAATCTGGTCGTGCGGATCGGGGCTGCGCGCGCCGATGCGCCGATCCTCGTGATCGGCGCGCATTACGACAGCGCGGGTTCGGCGCCGGGCGCCGACGACAATGCCAGCGGGGTCGCCGCGCTGCTCGAACTGGCGCGCGCGCTGAAGCCGCTCGACGGCCGTGCCGCGCTCGAACTGCAGCTCGTGTTCTACGCCAACGAGGAGCCGCCCCATTTCAAGACCAACGCGATGGGCAGCCTCGTCCATGCCCGCTCGCTCGACGAGCCGGAGCGTGTCGCCGGAATGATCGCACTCGAAAGCCTCGGCTATTTTTCCGACGCGCGCGGCAGCCAGCACTACCCCTTCCCGCTTTCGCTGCGCTATCCCGACACCGGCGATTTCGTCGCCTTCGCCGGCGACCTGTCGTCGCGGACCTTCCTGCGCGAGAAGATCGACGGATTCCGCGCACATGCCCGCATCCCCTCGATCGGCGGGACAGCCCCGGGCTTCGTGCAGGGGATCGACTGGTCGGACCACTGGAGTTATTCGCAGCAGGGCATCCCCGCATTCATGATCACCGACACCGCCCCCTTCCGCAATCCCAACTACCACCGCGCAACCGACACGCCCGATACGCTCGACTATCGGCGGCTGGCGCTGGTGGTCGAGGGATTGGAACGGATGCTCGCCGCGCAGGCGGGCGGCGAGACGTGAGCGACGCCCGCCGCCTCATCGTCCACGGCCGCGTCCAGGGCGTGTTCTACCGCGACTGGACGGTCGACACTGCGCGCTCGCTCGGGGTCGCGGGGTGGGTCAGAAACCTGCCCGACGGCACCGTGGAAGCGCACCTCGAAGGCGAGGCACAGGCAGTCGAGCGAATGATCTCTGCCATGTACGACGGCCCGCCCCGCGCGCAGGTGGAGCGTATCGAAGCGAGCGAAGCCGAGGCCGAGGGGTTGACAATTTTCTCCCGGCGGTAACGTTTCGGGCCTGCAGGGAGGGTGGCCGGTTCGATGCCGAAAAAGCTTGTCGGGGTGGCGATCGTCCTCGCCGTATTCGTGACGATCCACGTCGCCATCGCCCTGGTGAGGACAGGGTGGGCAATGGGCCTGTCCGGCGGTTACGTCGCGCGCGATTTCGGCACCGAGTTTTCTGTCCGCCTGCGCGACCCCAAATTGCGCAGCGGCGATTTCGACCATTATCTCGTCGCCTGTTCGGGGCGCAAGGTGACCAAGGCCAGGGCGCTCGGCATGCTCGGCCCGACGCGCGAGCTGGTCCAGGCCGCCCATCCCGGTTGCGAACTCGAACGCGGGCAGTGCTGGGCGATCGAGATCGGCAGGCGCCGCCCGCTGTGTCGGCGATACCGCGAGGGTGGAGTCACGCCTTGATGCGTGGCCCTAGCCCTGCCCCTCCCCCACGCTGCAATCCACCACCGATTCGCGCTCGACGATCTCGAACGGCACGGTGACGCTCTCGTTGGGCTTGTGCGGATTGCGGATGCACTCGATCGCCAGCCGCCCCGCGGCCTCGCCCATTTCCTCGAGCGGCTGGCGCACGGTGGTCAGCGCGGGGCGCATGGTCGCAGCAACTGCGTTGTCGTCATAGCCGACCAGCGAGATATCCCCGGGGATGGCGATCCCGACCGCCTTCGCCGCATCGGCGATTCCCGCTGCCATCTCGTCATTGCTGGCGAAGATAGCGGTCGGTTTCGCGGCGAACAGCCTGCCCGCCTCGTCGCGCCCCGATTGCCGGGTAAAATCGCCCTGCGCGACCAGTGCCGGATCGACCCGCAGCCCCTTCGCACCGAGCGCATTCGCATAGCCGTTATAGCGGCGCATGCTGACGAGGTGGATTTTCGGCCCGCGCATGATCGCGATCCGCCGGTGGCCGCGCGCAGTGAGCAGCCGGGTGATCGCGGAGGCCGCCTCGAATTCGTCCATCGCCACGATATTGCCGCGCCCGGGATCGAGCAGCGGCGCGATCCGGACATAGGGAGCCTTGCGTGCCTCGACCGCGAGCAGCGAATGCCGGTCGTCCGACACCGGCGGGGTGACGACGATCGCGGCGCAGTCGGCATCGCGCAGGACGTCCTCGACCGTCAGCTCGGTACCGTAGATGTTCACCGAGACGATGGAGAAGCCCGCCGACGTCGCGGCGCGCTCGGCGCCCGCGCGAATCCTCGCGACATAGTCGTTGCCGGAATTGTCGGACAGCAGCAGGATGTTCCCGGATGCACTCATCGACGACGCCCCTCCCATTGTTCGCGCCCCATTTTTGGTAGCGCTACCATCGATCTACTACGGTTTGGGGCTTTCATCAATTCGCATACGCGCGCTGCGGGGGCCGGTAACGAACCGCGGCACTCTCGCAATCGGCTACGGCATTGTAACGAAACCTGAATCGGCCCAGCTCGTCCAGCCCAGGTTCATTCAGCTTTTGGTAAATGAACATTAACAGAAGCCGCAACGGCCGGTTCAGTTTCCGGTCAGTCGACCCACCATAGAGCGGCATTACCGATACACGGTGATACATCGTGATCACGACAGGGGCCGCATGTGGTGGGCGCGGCGTTGACCAAACGGAGAGCCAACACATGACACTCGCACAACTCTTGAAAGGAAGCGCGCTATCGGCCCTCGCCGCCGCGATGGCCTTCGTGCTTCCGGCACCGGCAGAGGCCGCTGCTTCCGCCGCCGCCGAACAGCAGCGCGGCGATCGCGACCGCGCCCGCCAGAACCGCGGCGACCGCCGCGAGGCCCGGCAGAATCGCGGCAATCGCCGCGAGGCCAGGCAGAACCGCGGCAATCGCCGCGAAGCCCGCCAGCAGCGCCGCGGCAACCGCCAGCAGGCGAACCGCAACAATGGCAATCGGCAGCAGGCCAATGCTCAACGCCGCGCCAATCGCGTCGACCGCCGTTCGGAACGCCGTGCGGACCGGATCGAGAATCGCGGCGATCGGCGGGCCGCCGCCGCGCGCCGTGCCGGCAACACGCAACAGGCGCGGCAGATCAACCGGCGCACGAACCGCGCCGCGCGCCAGGTCGAACGGCGCGGAGACCGGCGAGCCAATCGCATCGAGCGGCGTGCCGACAACCGGTCCAACAACCGGGCCAACAACCGGGCACGCGATCAGCGCCGTTTCGGGCTCGACCCGAACCGGGTGCGCAGCAACAACCGCAACCGGACGTACCGCAACGACCGCAACCGGAGCTATCGCAACGACCGCAACTCGTATCGCAACGGCTATCGCGACGGTCGCCGGGCCGACCGGCGCGCGGATCGCCGCGACTACCGCCGCTGGAACCGCCGCTGGCGCGACAACCGGCGCTACAACTGGCACCGGTACCGCAACAGCAACCGCAGCATCTTCCGGCTCGGCGCGTACTATTCGCCCTATCGCAGCTATCGCTATCGCCGGTTGAGCATCGGGTTCTATCTCGACAGCCTGTTCTACGGCAGCCGCTACTGGATCAGCGATCCGTGGCACTATCGCCTGCCCGAGGTCTACGGCCCCTACCGGTGGGTGCGCTATTACGACGACGTGCTGCTGGTGAACACCTATACCGGCGAAGTGGTCGACGTGATCTACGACTTCTTCTGGTAAGGCGTATCTTCCCCTGCGGCCGGCACTCGGTTGGTCCGGCCGCAACAGAAAACCCCCGTCGGAGCGATCCGGCGGGGGTTTTGCTATGCATGGCGAATTGCGTTCAGGTTCACGCACTTTAATATGAACGAAAGGCATCGAACGAATTCAGGATCGGCTCACGCGGTTGGGCGGAAAAGAAGCCATTCGCTCCGCCTCGATCATCGGACGGACGAGGTCTGCAAAGGAACAAATCGATGAAAGGTAGCATGGTCTTTTCGCGCGCCGCTCTCGGTGCGCTGGCGGTGGCGCTCGCCGCGACCGCAATCCCCGTGAGCGCCGATGCGCAGTCGGGCCGGTCGGACCGGAACTGGAGCGAGCGCGATTCGCGCGATACGGCACGCGAGCGTCCGGCGCGCTCGCAGCGTGGTGCGCGCAACGGCCAGCAGAGCCAGCGTTCGCAGCCAACCCCGGAGACCCCCGTTCCGGTCGCCCGGCAGCGCCAGCAGCCTGTTGCGCAGCAGCAGCAGCAACGGCAGAGCAGCGCGCCGACGCAGCGCAACGCAAGCCAGGTTCCGGCCACGCGCTCCTCGCGCTGGGACGGCAATCGCGACCAGACGCGCGGCGGGGGTGATCGGCGCGGCAGCGATACGCGTAACGATCGCGGCGACCAGCGCCGGTTCGGGCTCGACCCGAGCCGCGTGCGCGGCAACGATCGCAACCGCGACTATCGCGACAACGACCGCAACCGGACCTATCGCGGCGACAACCGCAATGCCGACCGCCGCGACGACCGCAATGCCTATCGTAACGGCTATCGCGACGGACGCCGGGCCGACAACCATCGCCGCTGGGACCGGCGCTGGCGCGACAACAACCGCTACAACTGGTACGGCTATCGCAATACGAACCGGACGATCTTCCGGCTCGGCGCCTACTATTCGCCCTATCGCAGCTACCGCTATCGCCGACTGAGCATCGGGTTCTATCTCGACGACCTGTTCTACGGCAGCCGCTACTGGATCAGCGATCCGTGGCACTATCGCCTGCCCGAAGTCTATGGCCCCTATCGCTGGGTCCGCTATTACGACGACGTGCTGCTGGTGAACACCTATACCGGCGAAGTGGTCGACGTGATCTACGACTTCTTCTGGTAGTGCACGTCCCATTCCCCCGCCGAGCGATCGGCGGGGGTTTTTCGTACGGATCAGCCCGGCACTTTCCCGAACGGCAGCATGCGGAAGATGCCGCCGTTCCGGTCGAAGAAGGTGTGCTTGAGCGCGCCGAGGATGTGCAGCCCGATCAGGTAGATGAACGCCTTTCCCGCAAGTTCGTGCACGTCGAAGATCGACCCGCCGAGATCCCTGTTCTCGCCAACCGGCAGCGCGGGAATGGTGAACAGGCCGAAGAAATCCACTTCGCGCCCGTTGAGCGAATTGGCGAACCAGCCGCCCAGCGGCAGCGCGATCAGCAGCACGTAAAAGATCACGTGCACGGTCTTCGCCAGGATGCGCTCCCAGCTTGCGAGATCGCTCGGCAGCGGCGGCGTCGGATGCGTCCAGCGCCACAGCAACCGGCCTACGGTCAGCAACAGGATCGCGATCCCCAGCGCCTTGTGATTGGCCATCAGCGCGCCGCGATCGGGACCCGCCGCGTGTTCAGCCGCCTCGACGATCCGCCAGTTGACGATCACCGCCACGGCGATCGTCCAGTGGAAGATCATCGCTCCAGTCGAATAGCGGTTGCGCGCGGCCTCGGTCATTGTGCTCGTTCTCCCTGCCCCCGATGGTACAACAACCTAGCAGCCATCTTGCAGTGCCGCCACGCTTTGATAGAGGGGCGGCATGGCGAAGAAGACGATCATTCCCGACAAGGACGCGCTCGCGCGCGTCGGCGCATCGGTGCGCAAGCGGCTCGCGGCCGACGACCAGGCCTACAAGATCGATACCGACAAGGCGGAGATTTTCGCGATCGGCAATTTCCTCTCCCCTGCCGAATGCCAGCGGCTGGTGATGATGATCGACATGGTCGCGCAGCCGAGCACGCTGTACGATCAGGACTACTCGACCGGTTTCCGCACCTCCTACTCGGGCAATCTCGATTCGCGCGACCAGTTCGTCGCCGGGATCTCGCGGCGGATCGACGACCTGCTCGGCCTCAAGCCCGAGATCGGCGAGGCGATCCAGGGTCAGCGCTACATGCCCGGCCAGCAGTTCCGGCCGCACAACGACTGGTTCTACACCACCGAGGACTACTGGAAGAGCGAACGCAAGCGCGGCGGGCAGCGCAGCTGGACCGCGATGGCCTTCCTCAACCGGGTAGAGAAGGGCGGCGAGACGCATTTCACCAAGGTCGGAGTCAGGATCACCCCCAAGCCCGGCGTGCTGCTGGTATGGAACAACGCGCTCGAGGACGGTTCGCCCAACGAGGATACGCTGCACGCCGGCACCGCTGTCGAGCAGGGCACCAAATACGTCATCACCAAGTGGTACCGGACGCGGAAGTGGGGGTAGCGTGAGCCCCCGCGAAGGCGGGGGCCTCAGGCCGTCAAGCGGAGCGCCTGATTGCCCGAGGTCCCCGCCTTCGCGGGGACTCATGAGCGCTCCAGCGCCTCGGCGATCAGCACGCGGGTGTTGGCGATGCCGAACAACGCGATGAAGCTGCCCATGCGCGGACCCTGCGCCGAGCCGAGCAGCGTCTCGTAGAGCGCCCTGAACCAGTCGCGCAGGTTCTCGAAACCGAAGGTCTCGTCCTTGCCGATCTCGTAGACCACCGTCTGGATATCCTCCGCAGGCGTCGCCGGGTCCATGATCGACAGCGCGTGATCGAGCGTCTTCAACGCCGCCGCCTCGCGCTCGTCGGGCGCGCGCTTGTCCAGCGTCGGCGCGACGAAATCGCGATTGTAGGCGAGCGCGGTGTTCACCAGTTCGTCGAGCTCCGGGTGCTTCGCCGGGTCGGGATCGTCGATGTAATTGCCGAGATAGGACCACACCTGCGCCCGGTCCGCCCCCGCGCCGAGCACCCCGACCAGGTTGAGCAGCAATCCGTAAGTGACCGGCAGGCCGTCGCCCTCGCCCGGCGCCTCGGTACCTTCCCAGCTGCCATTGGCGCGCAGCAGGTTCCACACCGGATTGCCGAGCTTCTTCTCCAGCTTCTGCTCCGGAATGTTGCCGCGGAACTGCCAGTAATCGTCGACCGCGCGCGGGATAACCCCGGCATGGAGCTGCTTGGCGCTCTTGGGATTGGGGAAGATGTAGAAGCCGAGCGAATCCTCGCTGCCATAGGTCAGCCATTCCTCGATCGTCAGCCCGTTGCCCTTCGACTTGGATATCTTCTCGCCGTTCGCATCGAGGAACAACTCGTAGACCAGCCCTTCGGGCTTCCTCCCGCCGAGCAGCTTGACGATCCGGCCCGACTGCACCCCGCTGTCGGTCAGGTCCTTGCCGTACATCTCGTAATCGACCCCGAGCGCATACCAGCGCATCGCCCAGTCGACCTTCCATTGCAGCTTGGCCTGCCCGCCGAGCGCACTTTGCTCGACGGTACTGCCGTCCTCGTCGGCAAAGCGGATCGTGCCCGCCTCGGCATCGACCACCTCGACCGGTACCTGCAGCACCTTGCCGCTCGTGGGCGAGATCGGCAGCACCGGCGAATAGGTCTGCCGCCGCTCCTCGCGCAGCGTCGGGAGCATGATGTCGAGAATGCCCTGATTGTGCCGCAGCACCTGCCGCAGCGCGTCGTCGAATGCGCCCGAATTGTAGCGCTCGCTCGCGGCGACGAATTCGTAGTCGAACCCGAACCGGTCGAGGAATTCGCGCAGTCTGGCGTTGTTGTGATGCGCGAAGCTCTGGTGGTGCCCGCCGAAGGGATCGGGGATGCGGCTCAGCGGCTTGTGCAGATTGTGCTGCAGGATGTCCCGGTTGGGTACGTTGTCGGGCACCTTGCGCAGCCCGTCCATGTCGTCGCTGAACGCGACCAGCCGGGTCTTGCCGTCCTCGGGCCGCGCGCCGATGATCGCCTCGTAGGCGCGCCGTACCAGTGTGGTGCGCAGCACTTCCTGGAAGGTGCCGATATGCGGCAGGCCCGAGGGGCCGTAGCCGGTCTCGAACAGCATGGGCTCGCTCTTCCCGTCGGGATAGCGCTTGAGCAGCCGCTGCGCCTCCTGGAACGGCCAGGCCTTCGATACGCGCGCGGCGTCCATCAGTTCGGTCATGCTCATGGCCGCCGCCCTTCGCGCAGGCGGCGCGAGGTTGCAAGCGCGAAGGGGTGGAAGTGTGACACGCACCGGGGTGTTTCAAAAAATTCCGGAGAACCCGTAAAATTCGGGAAGATCAGGTGTTTACGACCTCTTTCAAGTGTCGCATCTGTCACCTTCCGTAGCATCGTTGTGACGCCCGCCAGCAGGGCCGGCATCGTCAGGGCAAGCAATCGGGATAGCGACTCGTGCATGGACCGGGCATAGAGCCGGGCAGCCGTGTAGGACAGAATTTCCCGGCACGGACTCGGCTTACTGAAATCCGGCTTACCGAAATCCGTTCGTCCGGAGCTGTCGATCCGTAGGAGCCTGAGCCCCTGCCGACCTCATTGTCATCCTGAACTTGTTTCAGGATCCATTTCGCCTGAGGCGCGGACGGTACGAGTGGAGGGATGGATGCTGAAACAAGTTCAGCATGACGGTTTGGGGCGGGCCCGATCGGATTCGAGACGAACGCTGCAGCAGCGCGGGCGTCCCTAGAACCACGCACGCACACCCAGCAGCAACGCGAAACCGTCCGGATCCTCGCCCGCGGCGCGCGCGATGTCCGCCGTCTCGCCCAGCTTAGCCTCGTAGCCGACGCCGATATAGGGCGCGAATTCGCGCGCGATCTCGTAGCGCAGGCGCAGCCCGGTCTCGAACGTCGTCAAGCCGCCGCCGATGCCCCGCTCGGGCACGTCCTGCACCGCCAGCTCGAGTTCGGCGCGCGGCTGGAGGATCAGGCGCTGGGTGATCTTCTGGTCGTATTCGCCCTCCAGCCGCGCGGCGATGTCGCCGCGATCGGACAGGAATACGGCACCGTCGACATGGAACATGTAGGGCGCGAGCCCCTGCACCCCGAGCACGAGATGGCTGCGCGTCTCGGGTTCGAGATCGAGCCGCGCGCCCGCCTGGAGGTCGAAGAACGGGCCGATCGCGTGGCTCCACAGGGCCTGGATCTCCGCATCCTCGACTGCGCCGCCGAATTCCCCCTCGCCCTCTGTCTTGAGCCACATTTTGTCGAGATCGCCGCCATACCAGGCCTGCGCGTCCCACACGAACGCGTCGTGGCCCTCGGCGATGCGCGCTTCGAGCCGTTCGACCATGACCATGCCGGTTTTCATTCCGCCATGCGTCGCGCGGTTGGCCTCGCGCGCCGGGGCCATCGCCTCCGCGCCCCAGACCGCGTCGGCGGCGTGCTGCGGACCTTGCAGCGCGCGCGGCGGGACGGCGCTTTCGGGCGCTGCGCCGGGTGCGGACTTGTCGGCAGGCGCATGGTCCATGGCGGAGTGGACCATTCCCGAGTGGCTATCGTCCGGCTGCTCCATCCCGGAATGATCCATCTGCGAATGGTCCATCGGTTCGGTATCGCCGCCCTCGTCGTCCTGTTCCGGCGACGGGCATTGCTCGGGTGGCAAATGGCCCATCGCGCAGTGATCCATCTCCGGCGGCGTGGCGACATCGCCGTGCCCGGCATGGCCCTGCGCTTCGGACGAATGGCCGCCATGCGCCGAATGATCCTGCGCCGCGACGGGCGCGGCACCCAGCGCGGCGGCGGCAAGCAGGGCCGCGCGCATCAGGCGCCCGTCCCCGCCGGAAACGGCCGCACGGTGACGGTCTGCATCATGCCAGCATGCATGTGGTAGAGCAGGTGGCAGTGGAAAGCCCAGTCGCCCGGCTCGTTCGCGGTCAGGTCGAACGTCGCGGTGCCGCCCGGCTGCACCACGACCGTGTGCTTGAGCGGCTGATGCATGTGGTCGGCGCCGTTGACCAGTTCGAAGAAGTGGCCGTGCAGGTGGATCGGGTGCGCCATCATCGTGTCGTTGACCAGCTTCACGCGCACCCGCTCGTCGTAGCCGAAACGGATCGGATCGTCGGTGACGGCGGAGAATTTGCGCCCGTCGAACGACCACATGTAGCGTTCCATATTGCCGGTCAGGTGGATTTCCATCTCGCGCTCGACCGTGCGGTGCGGGTTCATCCGCTTCGCCTTCAGGTCGGTGTAGCGCAGCACGCGGTGGCTCACGGCGTCGAGGCCGAGGCCAGGATAGTCCATCCGGTCGACCGGCATCGGCGCGACCATGTCGATACCGGGCCCGACCTTCACGTCCGCCGGTAAATTCGAGGTGTCGCGCATGGAGTGGTCCATATCCATTGCGCCGTGATCCATGCCCTCCATCGAGCCCATGCCCATATCCGCCATGGTCAGCGTCACCGGCTTCCGCAGCGGCGGCGGGCTGGCACGGTGGCCGGGATGCGAGGTCAGGCTGGCGATCCCCATCCCGCTGCGATCCATCGCCTCGGCGACCAGCGCGTGGCTGCCCGACGGGGGGCGGACGATCACGTCGTAGGTCTCGGCGACGCCGATCTGGAATTCGTCGACTTCCACCTCGGAGACGTCCTGCCCGTCGGCAGCGATCACGGTCATCGGCACGCCGGGGAGCCGGACGTTGAAGAACGTCATCGCCGAACCGTTGATGAAGCGCAGCCGCACGCGCTCGCCCGGCTCGAACGCGAATTCGAGATCGTCCGCCGGACCATGTCCGTTGACGAGATAGGTGTAGGTCGCGCCCGTCACATCCGAGATGTCGCGCGGGTTCATCCGCATCGCGCCCCACATGCGCCGATCCGCGCCCGACATGTCGCCCTCGGTCGCGGTCTGCATTTGGTAGTTGAAATAATGCTCGCCGACCTTGAGCTTGCGCGCGATCTGATGCGGATGCATCGGCGTGAACTCGGACAGCAGCACGACGTAGTCGCGGTCGTAGCGCGGATCGGGCTCGGCGCTCTCGATCACGATCGGGCCGTAATGGCCGGCCTGCTCCTGCAGTCCCGAATGGCTGTGCCACCAGTATGTGCCGCTCTGCCTGATCGGGAATTCGTAGGTGAAGCTCGAGTGCGGCGCGATGCCGGGGAAGCTGATGCCGGGCACGCCGTCGAACTGGAACGGCAGCAGCAGGCCGTGCCAGTGGATCGAGCTGCTTTCGTCGAGGTCGTTGGCGACGGTGATGCGCACGTCCTGCCCCTCGCGCAGCCGCAGCAGCGGGCCGGGCACGGTACCGTTGACAGCGACCGCGTGCCCCGACCGGCCGCCGGTGGCGAAGTGATGGTTGCCGATCGCGAGGCGGATATCCTCGCCCGACACCTCGCCGAAACCGCGCCCGGCATGCGTCAGCGAGGCGCCCCTCGCCCAGGCCGGAAGCGGAAGCGCGGCACTCGCACCGAGAGCCGCAAGGCTGCCGATCATGCCGCGCCGCGAAAGCCGGAGGTTGCCTGTATTCATGGCGCGGCGTATATACCCCCTACGGGTATCTGCAAGAGGGCACGGCATGAGCGGAAAAGAGACGGCGCAGAAGCTCAACCGGCTGGCGCGGATCGAGGGCCAGGTGCGCGGGATCGCGCGGATGATCGAGCAGGATCGCTATTGCATCGACGTGCTGCGGCAGATCCAGGCGGTCCGCGCGGCGCTCGGCAAGGTCGAGAGCCAGGTGCTCAAGGACCACGCCGCCTGCTGCGTCGCCGAAGCGATCGCGAGCGGCGATGTGGGCGAGCAGAAGGCGAAGTTCGAGGAACTGGTCGACCTGTTCGAGACCAACCGGCACTGAGCGCGCGCTTTACTCGCCGGCTTCCACTTCCTCGCGCAGTTCGGGCGTGACCGGTCGCTCGACCGCCTTCTCGGCCTGTTCAAGCAGTTCGGGGGTGAGATCGGCGGTGCGCGCGGGCAGCGGCGTTCCGTCGCCCATCTCGCCGTTCTGCTCGATATCTTCGAGCAGCAGCTTCATCTCGGCGATTTCCTTCACCTGCGCCTCGATGATCGCATCGGCGAGTTTGCGCACGCGCGGGTCGCTGATCTCGGCGCGCTCGCTGGTCAGCACCGCGATCGAATGGTGCGGGATCATCGCCTTCATCCACGCCTCGTCCCCGACCGTGGCCTGGCTGCGCGCGAGGAACAGGAACAGCCCGAAGCCGAGCACCGCGCCCGCCATCACCAGCACTTTCGTGAGCAGCGTACGGTACATCCCCCACATGAAGCCGAGCATGATGACGATCATCGCCATGCCCATCATCAGCGCCATCCACATCCGCGTCTGGCTGAAGAAGACGTGATCGGCCTCCCATACATTCGAGTATTTGAGCACGAACATGGTCACGATCGAGGTCGCGATCATCGCGAAGAAGGTCGGCCATTTGCCGTGCTGTCCGCCATGTTGTGCGTCGGTGGTCTGCGAAGTCATGCTGGTCCCCTTTCATGACAATAAACCCCCGGGGGGTATCGGGTTCCGGACCGCGCATGCGAATGGGGCGCCCCCGAAGGGAGCGCCCCACCCTGCGACCACGGGGTCGGATCGGTCCGGGTCAGGCCGCGACGGAGGTGTTGCGGTCCTCGGCCAGATGCGGCCAGATGTAGGAATACTGGCTCAGATCGATCCGCGGCTTGGCGTTCTCGAACTTGCGGCCGAGCGACTGGAGGATCAGCCGGGCGCGCTTGACGCGAGCCTTGGTCGAACGGAACGGATTGGCCCGGTCGGGCTTGGCCGCAACCATCCGGCGCAGCAGCGCATCGCGTTCCTCGAAGCTGTCGGGCAGCTTGCGCGGCAGGATCACCGCACCGCCCGTGGTGAGCGGAGGCTTGGGTGTGACGCGAGCGGTGGTCGGCATGGCGACCGGCTGCGCAGGGGCAGGCGTGTCGACGGGGACCGGCGGCTCGCGATCGAGCACGGGGGCCGGAGCGGGCGCAAGCTTCGCCTGGACCGGCTCCGGCTTGCGGATCGTACGTGCCGGGGCCGTCTTGGCTGCCGGAGCGTTGCGGGCAGTCGCCGAGCGGCGGCGCCACCACAGGACGGCGGCGATCGCGAAGCCGATCGGGATCAGCCCGGCCAGCGCGAGCGCGAGGATCTCGCCCCAATCGACCGGCGTGGTCTCGGTCTCGGCAGCAAGCGGCTCGGGCGCGGCAATGGGCGCGACCGGGAGTTCGGTCTCGGCTGCTGTGGGCGCCGCTTCATCGGCCGGTGCCGCATCGGTCGCAATGCCGGTCGGTTCCGGAGCGCTCACCGCAGGAGCCGGAGCAGGGCTGGTCGCGCTGCTCGCCTGGCGCGGCTGCCGCACGGGAGCAGGCTCCGGCTCGACTTCCGGCACGACCGGGGTAGTCATGACCGTGGTCGACGGCGGAACGTCCTGGACGACCGGGCGCGAGACGGTGTTCGATTGCGGCTGCGGGGCCGTCATGGTCGTCGGAGCCGTCGTGACCGTCGGCGCGACCGGTGGGGTCATCGGACCGGGCAGGACGACCACCGGATCGGCGGTCGTGCCGGTCGCGGGTGCCTCCTGAGCCAGCGCGGGGGTGGTGCCAAGCGCGAGCATCGCGGCAATCGCGATGGTGGCGCTGCGAGGGGTATGGATCGTGTGTCGCATAGTGCCCACTCAACGCGGCACATTTTCGCCATGTTCCGGTTTATCCGCGGTTCAGGAATCGCCAAACCGTTGAATCGCAACCGTTCGAATGGTAAATTTCGCGACAAAATGCACGCCGCTTGCGCCCAACGGAAAGGCGATTGTGGCAGGTTCGGCATCGAATGTTTACTTTCCGTTCCGCCTGCCGCATCCTCGCGCCGTGGCCGAACCGCTCCCCCTCCCCGCTCTCCACGCGAGCCATACCGGGACGTGGCTGCGACAGGCTAGCGGCGCCACGCGCGGCTGTTCCAAGGGCGAGGCGATCATGGCGGCGGCGGACACGCCGGTGCTGCTGCTCAACGCGCCGCTGGTGGCGACGCGGCTGGGCTATCCCGACCTGTCGGGGCTCGACCTGCTCGAACTGTTCGCCTTCGTCTATCCGGCGCGCTTCTGCGTGCCCACGCCCAAGGGACTGGCGCACGCGCTCGGGCTGGAGGAACCCGCCAGCGACGACGGCGTCCCCGCGCTGTTGCAGCGGGCGGCGGGGGCGATCCTCGCGCATTGCGAGAGCGAGGAGTGGGCCGAGCGCGAAGGCGCGTGGTCGGCGCTGCAGACGCTGACGCGGATGCGCTGGCCGTGGGCGCAGGTGCTGCTGCCGCATGTGCGCAAGCCCGAGCGCGCGGAGAAATGGCTGTTCGCGCGCCTGCCCGAATGGGAGGAAACCCCCGATCGCCCGCAACCCGCGCAGGTGCGGATCGACGAGCCGGAGATCGAGGCGCAGCTCGAACACCTCACCGGCGCGGGCGCGGAACGGCGCGAGGGGCAGCGGCTCTACGCGCGCGCGGTCGGCAAGGTGTTCGCCCCGCGCGGCGAGCGCGGGCGGCCGCACGTACTCTTGGCACAGGCGGGCACCGGGATCGGCAAGACGCTGGGCTATCTCGCCCCCGCCTCGCTTTGGGCGCATGCGGCGCAGGGGACGGTGTGGGTCAGCACCTATACCAAGAACCTCCAGCGGCAATTGCGCGGCGAGGCGAAGCGCGCCTGGCCCGAAACCCGCACCGACGGCACCCGCCCGGTGGTGGTGCGCAAGGGGCGCGAGAATTACCTGTGCCTGCTCAATCTCGAGGACGCTCTGCAGGGCGGGTTCGGCGGGCGCGCGGCGATCCTCGCGCAGCTGGTCGCGCGCTGGGCCGCCTACAGCCGCGACGGCGACCTCGTCGGCGGCGACCTGCCCGGCTGGCTCGGGACGCTGTTCCGCAAGCGCGGGATCGCGGCGCTGACCGACCAGCGCGGCGAATGCGTCTATGCCGGCTGCCCGCACTACCGCAAATGCTTCATCGAGCGCTCGGCACGCGCCTCTGCTCAGGCCGACCTCGTCATCGCCAATCACGCGCTGGTGATGGTCAATGCGGCAAGGGGGCGCGACCACGCGCAGCGCCCCACGCGGATCGTGTTCGACGAGGGCCACCACGTGTTCGACGCGGCCGATTCGACCTTCGCCGCCGCACTGACCGGCGGCGAGGCCATCGAGCTGCGCCGCTGGATCATCGGGCCCGAGCGCAAGGCCAAGGGCCGCCGCCGCGGACTCGCCGCGCGGCTCGCCGACGTCGCGAGCTACGACGAGGCGGGCGGCGAAGCGGTCGAGGCGGCGATCGAGGCGGCGCATGCCCTCCCAGCCGATGGCTGGCTCCAGCGGTTGAACGATGGCGAGGCCTATGGTCCCGTCGAAAACCTGCTCGCCGCCGTCCGCGCGGTCACTTACGCGCGCGACGAGAGCGGCGGGCAGGAAGCGGGCTACGGAATCGAGACCGAGGCCTCGGGACTGCCCGGCAACGTCATCGAACTCGCCGACGAGGCGCAATCGGCGCTCGCTGCGATCCGCCACCCGCTGGTGAAGCTCGGCGGGCGGCTCGAGGCGGTGCTCGAGGACGCCCCCGACTGGCTCGACGGCCAGGGCCGCGCGCGGATCGAGGGCGCACGCCACGCGCTCGGCTGGCGGATCGATTTGATCCAGGCGTGGGAGGCGCTGCTCGAGCGGCTCGGCGGGCCGGCCGATCCCGAATTCGTCGACTGGCTCTCGGTCGAGCGGTCCGAAGCGCGCGAATTCGATATCGGCATCCACCGGCGCTGGCTCGACCCGATGAAGCCGTTCGCCAGGATCGTGCTCGAACCCTCGCACGGGGTGATGCTGACCAGCGCGACGCTGACCGACCGCGGCGAAACTGGCGTCGACTGGGACAATGCGATCGCGCGCAGCGGCGCACCGCATATCGAGATCGACCCGCTGACCGCCTCGGCCGACAGCCCGTTCGACTACGCAAATCGCGCCGAAGTGCTGATCGTCACCGATATCAAGCGCGGTGACCTGCCCGCGCTCGCAGGCGCCTACGCCCGGCTGATCGAGGCGGCGGACGGCGGCGTGCTCGGCCTGTTCACCGCGATCCGGCGGCTGCGCGCGGTGCATGGGCGGATCGCCGACCGGCTCGCGCGCAACGGGCTGCCGCTCTACGCGCAGCATGTCGACCCGATCGACACCGGCACGCTGACCGATATCTTCCGCGACGATCCGCGCGCCAGCCTGCTCGGCAGCAACGCGCTGCGCGACGGTGTCGACGTCCCCGGCCACTCGCTGCGCTGCGTGGTGATGGAGCAGGTCCCGTGGCCGCGCCCCGATATCCTGCATCGCGCGCGCCGCGCGGCTAACGGCGGCGGCGCCTACGACGACCGCATCATCCGCGCGCGACTGGCGCAGGCGTTCGGGCGGCTGATCCGCAGCAAGGAGGACGCCGGGCACTTCATCGTCCTGTCCGCCGCTTTCCCCTCGCGCCTGCTCACCGCCTTCCCGCCGGGCACGCCTGTCACGCGGCTGACACTCGAGGATGCTCTGGAGCGTGTCGCGGGAGGGCTTGCGGATGTGCGCGAAACAGACGACGTAGGAATCAAGTGAAGACACTGGGCCTTCTCCGCCACGCCAAATCCGACTGGGACGATGTCGGCACGCGCGATTTCGACCGCGGTCTCAACGACCGCGGGCGTCGCGGCGCACGGCTGATCGGCAAGCACATCTTCGAACACGGGGTCGACTGGGACGCGATCCTCGCCAGCCCTGCGGAGAGAGTCAGGGCGACGCTCGCCGCCGCCTGCCCCGACACCGAGCCCGAATGGGACGAGCGGCTCTATCTCGCTTCGGCGGGGACAATTCTAGAAGTGGTGCGCGACCATGCCGGGTCCGCCGATGCGGTGCTGGTGGCAGGGCACAATCCGGGGCTCCAGGAAGTGCTGTTCGCGCTGGTCTCGCCCAATGCGGAGAACGAGGCTTTCGACGAGGCCAGCCGCAAGTTCCCGACCGCGACCTTCGCGGTGTTCGAACTCGACATCGACGACTGGTCCGAGCTGGCCGGGGATTGCGGACGGCTGGTCCACTTCATCCGCCCGCGCGACCTCGATCCGGAGCTGGGGCCGGAGGGGTAGAACTTGTCCCTCCCCGGAACGGGGAGGATTTGAGCTATCGCAACACCCGCGGCCCGCTACCGCTTTCGCCCCATTCGTCGCCGGGATTGAACAGCGCGCATTTCTTCAGGCTCAGGCAGCCGCAGCCGATGCAGCCGTCGAGATCCTCGCGCACCTTTTCGAGCGACGCGATCCTGGCGTCGATCCGCCGGCGGATCGCACCGCTGATCCGCTTCCAGTCGGCCGCGTTGGGGGTGCGACCGAGCGGCAGTTTCCTCAGCTCTGCCTCGATCTCCGACAGAGCGAGGCCGAGCTGCTGCGCGATCATGATGAAGCTCAGCCGCCGGATATCGCTGCGCAGGAAGCGCCGCTGGTTGCCGCCGGTGCGCAGCGCCTCGACCAGCCCCTTCTCCTCGTAGAAGCGGATCGCCGAGACGCTGAGCCCGGTGCGCCGGGCGAGATCGCCGATCGAGAGCAGGTCGTTCGCTTTCATCGATCACACTGATAGTCAATTCGGAGCTTGACCTCAAGTGAGCTTGAGGTTGCATAACGCGTGCACCCCAAACGCAGCGGGCGCTTCCGGAAGAGCCGGGCGTCCCCTTGAAGGAGTGCCAGGCAATGCCCACAGGACAGATCGAACACGCCAATCTCACCGTCACCGACCCGGAACGCAGCGCCAGCCTGTTCGAGCGACTGCTCGGCTGGCGCGAGCGGTGGCGCGGACCGTCGAAGCTGGGCGGCAACACCATCCATGTCGGCGACGAGACGACCTATCTCGCGCTCTACACCAACGACACGGCGAAAGGCGGCTATCGCAAGGGCGTGCCGCTCAACCATGTCGGCCTGCTGGTCGACGATCTCGACGGCGCCGAAGCGATCGTTGCCGAGGCCGGCCTCGAACCCTTCGGCCACGACGATTACGAGCCCGGCCGGCGGTTCTATTTCTTCGACTGGGACGGGATCGAGTTCGAAGTGGTGAGCTATACGGGAGATGCACGATGAACGAGATCATCCTGCGCGAACCGATATTCCGTCCCGCCCGCCCCGATCGGCGCAAGCCGGACCGGCGGCGCGAGGATCGTGGCGAAGTGCAACCGAGCCTTGACCTGCTCCCCCTGCCCAGCGCACACCCGGCCCGCTGAAGGGTCGGCCAGCAGGGAGAGGTTCGTCATGATTCTACCGGTCACGCTCACCGCCGCCGCGGCGGCTGCGATCATCAATATCTGGCTCGCGATCCGGGTCGGCCGGATGCGGTTGCAGCATAAGATCTCGATCGGCGACGATGCCGGAGGGCCGCTGACCGCACGCATGCGCGCGCAGCTCAATTTCGTCGAGAACACGGTGTTCGTGCTCGTACTGATCGCAGCGATCGAGATCGCCGGCAAGGGCCAGCCGTGGCTGGCATGGGTCGCCGCGATCTACATGCTCGCGCGCGTCGCGCACGGGTTCGGCATGGATGGCGGTGCGCTGGCGAAAGGCCGCACGATCGGCGTCTATGTCACGCTGCTGACCCAGCTCGGTCTGGCGGTCGTGGCGGTGCTGATCGTGCTCGGGGTGATGTAGAAAGTTTGTTTTCCGGCGGTGACGGGACCTGTCGCTGCTTGGCAAGTATCTGACCGCCGGGGCTGTTCCATCCCACGCCCCCACCCGGCCACCCATAGGCTACTATGGTCGGGGTGGCCGGGTGGGGGCGGGGGATGGAACAGCAAGGGCCAGACGGAGGTCTGGCCCGCACGCGACCACGACTCGGGGCCGGGCGGGGGAGTGGGCCGGTGCCGCATCCCGCGGATCGATGCTTGCCAAGCAGCGACAGGTCCCGTCACCGCCGGATAAACAAACGCATCAACTCAACGCAGCATCGCCCACGAACGGATTGGTCTGCCGCTCCCGACCGAACGTGCTGGTCGGCCCGTGGCCCGGGATGAAGGTGACGTCGTCGCCGAGCGGCCACAGCTTCTGCGTGATCGCGTCGATCAGGTCCTGATGGTTGCCCATCGGGAAATCGGTCCGCCCGATGCTGCCTTGGAACAACACGTCGCCGACGATGGCGAACTTGCTCGGGCGGTGGAAGAACACGACATGGCCGGGCGTGTGGCCGGGGCAGTGGATCACGTCCAGCGTCAGCTCGCCGACGGTGACGGTGTCGCCGTCATCGAGCCAGCGGTCGGGCTCGAATACCTGGCCGTTGACGCCGTATTTGCGCCCGTCCTCGTCGAGCCGGCTGATCCAGAAGCGGTCGGCCTCGTGCGGCCCCTCGATCGGCAGGCCCAGTTCCTTCGCCAGCACGCCCGCTTCGCCGCAATGGTCGATATGGCCGTGGGTGACGAGGATCTTCTCGAGCTCGACCCCGGTCTTCGCCACCGCCGCCTTGAGCTTGTCGAGATCGCCTCCGGGATCGACCAGCGCGCCCTTGTTGGTCCTGGTGCACCAGATCAGCGAGCAGTTCTGCTGCAGCGGCGTGACCGGGACGATGCCGGCTTTCATCGGGGGCTGGGCGGGAGTGTCGGTCATGCGGGGGAGATGGGTCATTCAACGAAGCGGTGCAACCCAATACCCGTCATCTGCCCGAAAGCCGTCCTTCACTTGATAGCCGTCATCCCAGCGAAAGCTGGGATCTCCCTCAGCCCAGGATGACGTCGAAGAGATCGTCCCAATCCGGGTTTTCCTTTTCGATCAACTCGACCTTCCAAGCGCGCTTCCACGCCTTGATCGCTTTCTCGCGCGCGATCGCGTCCTCGATCCTCTCGAACGGCTCGGCATGGACGAGGCGCTTGATCCCGTAGCGGCGGCAGAATGCTGAACCCTTGCCCTCCCGGTGCTGGATCATACGAGCCGCAAGGTCGGCTGTCACACCGGTGTAGAGAACACCGTGCGGCTTGTTCGTCAGGATATACACCCAACCGCCCATCAGCCGGCGTCGGGGAGCGTGGAGAGAGATCCCAGCTTTCGCTGGGATGACGGTTTGGGGAAGGAGCGGCGTATCACACCCGCCCTCCCTTCCACACCACCCTTCCGATCACCTCGACCTCCTCGCGCGCGAGTTCGATCGGCGCGTAGGCCTCATTGGCGCTGATCAGCGCGATACGGCCGGGCGCGCTCGCCTGGACCTGCTTGACGTGGAGCGCATCGCCGATACGGACGACGAAGATACCCTCGCCCGCGCGCTTGTTCCGGTCGACGAAAATCTCGTCGCCCGAGCGCAGCAGCGGCTCCATGCTGTCGCCCTCGACCCGGATCGCGCTGAGGTCGGCGCCCTCCAGTCCCATCTCGCGCAGCCAGCGGCGCGAGAAGCGGATCGTGTCGAAGGCACCTTCGTCACCGGCGAAAGCCCCCGGCCCGGCCGAAGCGCCCAGCGCAAGCCGCGATACTTCGGACCAGTCCTGCGGCGGTTTTTCTCCAGGATTGTAGGATTTTTCTTCGGGCGCACCGAGTTCGGATTCGGCGACGCCGAGGAACTCGGCAAGGATCCGGCGATCGCGCTCCTCCAGCCGACGCGGGCTGCCCTTGCGGATAAATTGCTGCAAGTAGCTCGGGTTGCGCCCGATCAGCTCGGACAGGCCGGCAAGGCTCGCCCCGCTTTCGCGCGCCAGATCGAGCAGGCGCCGGCGGGGCTCGGGGGTATCGCTTCGGTTATCCATATTTCCTATATATACGTAGGAATTTTCCTAGACAAGTAGGATTTCGCTTGCGACGACTCGCGGCACGGACAGCGACTCGACCTGCCAACAGAGGATTCCATGCTGATACGGACAATCGAGAAATTCCTGCGCGAGCACGACATGCCCGCGACCAAGTTCGGGCGCCTTGCGACCAACGATCCGCGCTTCGTCCTCGACCTGCGCAACGGCCGCATGCCGCGCCGGCGAATGGAAAAGCGAGTGGAACATTTCATGAACATATTCCGGGAGCAATGCGATGCGCGCTGATTTTCTGTCGCCCGATGCCACGAATACCGCACGCAGGCAGCCGCGATCGGTCGCCGAAAAGCTGCGCGACGCGGTGCGCGCGCTGGCCGGTGGCCATGGCGATATCGTCCACCACGTCGAGAAAGCATGGGCGAGTATCACCTTCGCGGGCACGCGGCACATCATGCGGCTGGTGTTCGATGGCGATGGCGCGGTCGAGGCGGGCGAAGGCCTGATTGCCGACCTGCCCGAGCACGAATTCGCGATACCCGGACAGTTGGTCGCCGACGCCACCGTCGCTGCGGTCGAGCACGAACTGCTGCCCCACCCGCGCCTGCTGGTCGAATGTGAAGTCCTGCTGCTCGAGGACGCGTAGGAGATTGACCGCGCCGCCGCGTGGCGTAGACATCGGCAGGTCAAGGGAAAGGAACGTCGCATGCGCAAACTGCTCCTCGCCGCACTCGCCGCCGCCCTCTGTCCGCCGCTGGCCGCGCAGGATCTCGAATCGGCCGAGATCATGGTCACCGGCTCGCGGATCGAGCAGGACGACTATTCCGACCGGATGCCTTCGGTCGGACTGCGGATGAACGCCGACTTCCTGGTCCAGCAGGTCGCGATCCGCGGCGACACCCGCGACCCGGTCGAGCGCGAGCGGGAGATCCGGGCGATGCTCGCACGGGCGGTTGAGATGGCGGCGCGCAACGGGGTCGAACTCGCTTTCGGCGACTACATCCTGACCCGGCTGACGCGCGAGAATATCGACGACCTCGAACTCGCCAACGACTACCGTCCCGACAGCCAGCGGATCAATTTTCTCGTCAAGGCACCGCTCGGCGAGCGCCCGGTGGCGCAGGCGCAGGCGGCGATCGACTCTTTCGTCGATGCGGTGCCCGAAGTCGGCCGCGCGCAGATGGACACGCTCGGCGATCCGACGCTGTCGGTGGTCGGGCCCGACAGCCATCGCGGCGCGATCATCGCCAAGGTGGCGGAGGATGCGCGCCGCACCGCGGCCACGGTCGGCGACGGCTATGCGGTCGAGCTGACCGGGCTCAACATGCCGGTGCAATGGGCGCGCTCGGGCCCGGGCGAGGTGCTGCTTTACATCCCCTACGAACTGGTGATCGTGCCACGGCCCTGAGCCGGTGCCGGGTCGCGCAAAACCCGCCGGTCAATAGCCCAGCGTCAGGTCCAGCCGCGGTTCGACCGGCTCGCCGCGATGCCAGCGGTCGAGATTCTCGATGAAGCGGTCGGCCGAGCGCTGGAACATCTTCGTCTGTGCGCGCCCCGACAGGTGCATCGTCACCTGCGCGTTGTCGAGCGACCATAGCGGGTGATCCTCGGGCAGCGGCTCGGGAGTGGTCACGTCGAGCAGCGCGGCCTCGATCGCTTTCGCCTGCAACGCCTCGACCAGCGCGTCCTGGTCGACCACGTCGCCGCGCGCGATATTGACCAGCACGGCGGTCGATTTCATCGCCGCCAACTCGTCGGCGCCGATCATGTTCACCGTTTCCGGGGTCGACGGTACGGCCAGCACCACCCAGTCGAACTCGTCCAGCCGCCCGCGCCATTCGTCAGGCCGCAACGCGCCCTCGCCACCCGAGCGACGTACCGGCACCACCTCCATGTCGAAGGCTTCGAGCCGCGCCTTGATCAACCCGCCGATCGCGCCGAGGCCGAGCAGCAGCACGCGCTCGCCCGCGAGCTCGCGCTTGCCGGGGCTGTCGAGCAGCCATTCGTGCCGGTCCTGCGCGCGCACGACGTCGCGGTAGCCCTTGGCATGCGCGAGCATCAGCATGACGACGTATTCGGCGATGGTGATCGCGTTGATCCCGGCGCCGTTGGTGACCACCGTCCCGCGCTCGCGCAGCAGGTCGAGCGGCAGGAAATCGAGCCCGGCATAGATCGAGTTGAGCCATTTGAGGTTTTCCGCCGCGCGGACGGTCTCGACCATCGGCGCCTTCTCGTTGAAGTCGAACCAGCCGATCTCGGCGGTGGGTGCGACTTCGAGCGCTTCCTCCCTGCTCATGAACCAGTGCGGCTCGACCCAGTCGGGCAGGCGCGGCTCGACCAGCGGTCGGATCAGGGCGGAGAGAGCGGCTTTGGTCATGTGCGGTCTCTATCATCCTCCCCATCGACTTGCGATGGGGAGGTGGCGGATGCGTCAGCATCCGACGGAGGGGTTTTACCGAAGGCAATCATGCGCTCCCGTGCGGCTGCGACAATCGCCTCGGCGGTGGCGGCAGGATCGGCAAAGACCTGCCGGGCCGGAATCCGCAATGTCTCGATCCGATGCTCGCGCAGCCACGCATCGCGCGCCGCGTCGCGCTCGGGCCGATCGCCCATATCGTGCGCATCGCCGTCGACTTCGATTGCCAGGTTCGCCCGGGCGCAGAAGAAGTCGAGCACGAAATCGCCCGCGGCGTGCTGCTTACGGAAACGCAGCCCGCCGGGCGAACCCTTCAGACGCTGCCACAGCAACACTTCCGCAGGCGACAGCTTACGCCGCAACCGCCTGGCGCGGCGGATCGTGCGTGCGGGCTTGGGCGGGCGTTTCACCCTGCCCCTCCACCACCCGCTGCGCGGGCGGTCCCCCTCCCCATCGCAAGACGATGGGGAGGATAGCGAAGCCGCAACCTCTTTCCTCCCCATCGACTTGCGATGGGGAGGTGGCGGATGCGCCAGCATCCGACGGAGGGGCCTAGTCCGCCGACAGCTTCCACTCCCAACCGAGCGGGTCGCCGTCCATCACTTCGACGCCCTTGGCGGCGAGGTCATCGCGGATCGAGTCGGAAGTGGCGAAATCCTTCGCCGCGCGCGCTTCCTTGCGGCGAGCAAGGGCAACTTCGATTTCGGCTTCGGTGAACTCGGCATCTTTCGGACGTATCCGCAGCGCGACGCGATCGAGTTCGTCCCTCGTGCCAGTCGGAGACAGGCTGAGTCCCAGCACGCGATCCATGTATGCGACGGCTTCGACCAACGAATCTTCTCCAACCTTCTTCAGGGCCAGAGCCTCTTCCAAGGCGGTCAGCGCGACAGGAGTATTGAGGTCGTCCGCCATAGCTGCGTCGAACTTGTCGAGAATCGGTTGGACTCGGGGATGCGAAGGTCGGACGCCGCCGGGCGGCATCTGGAAGCCCTCAGTCTTGTTGACGATCCTCTTGAGCCGTACCAGCGCCGCCTGTAGTCCCTCCCACGAAAACTCCAGCTCGCTGCGGTAGTGCGCCTGGAGGCACATCATGCGGTAGGCGAGCGGATGGTAGCCCTTGTCGATCAGCAATTGCAGCCGCAGGAACTCGCCCGAAGACTTCGACATCTTCCCCGAGCGCTCAACGAGAAAATTGTTGTGCATCCAGAGGTTCGCACCCGACTTGCTCGCTTCGTCTAGACACTTGTAGCCGCAAAACGCCTGGTTCTGCGCGATCTCGTTGGGATGGTGGATTTCGCGGTGGTCGATCCCGCCGGTATGGATATCGAACGGAAAACCGAGCAGGTCCCAACCCATGACCGAGCATTCGAGGTGCCAGCCGGGCGCTCCCTTCCCCCACGGCGAGTCCCATTCCATCTGCCGGTTTTCTCCGGCAGGTGTCTTGCGCCAGATGGCGAAATCGGCGGGATTGCGCTTGCCCTGGACGGTCTCGATCCGACCTTCGCCCTCTTCGGTCACCGCGCGGGCCAGGCGACCGTAGTCCTCGATCGTGGAAACGTCGAAATAGAGGCCGCTTTCGATCTCGTAGAGGTGTTTTTCGGGAATCGACCGCACGAAATCGATCATCTCGTCGATATAGTCGGTCGCCACCGACCACTTGGCCGGTTTGCGGATATTGAGCGCCTTTACGTCGGCCCAATAGGCCTCGGTGTAGTGCCGCGCGATCTCCCAGATCGACTGCGCTTTCTCCGCCGCCGCCTTTTCGAGCTTGTCCTCGCCCGCATCGGCATCGTCGGTCAAATGGCCGACATCGGTGATGTTGATGACGTGCGTGAGCTTGTAGCCCTTCCAACTCAGCGTGCGCCCGAGCACGTCGGCGAAGACGTAGGCGCGCATATTGCCGATATGCGGGTAGTTGTAGACCGTCGGTCCGCAGGTATAGACGCGCGCCTCGCCGGGATGGACGGGCTCGAAGCGTTCGAGGCGGCGGGTCAGGCTGTTGAACAGCTTGAGGGGCGTGTCGGACATGGCGAGGCGCTGTGCACGGGCGGCGGGCGGCGGGTCAAGCGCGAAGGCGGCGCGACGCCTGCCGGCGCTATTGCGGCTCGCCCTCGTCCGAGGGGCACAACCCGCTATCGTCGGCGGCCTCATCGCATTCGCGATCCCCGGCCCACAGATCCTCGTTGCCCGCGCCGGTCACGGGGTCGTCGATCAGCGGATCGTCGCCCGGTCCCGAACCGTCGCGGATAGCAATCAGCACGCTGTCGATCCCGCCCATCGCACCGTCACCGTCACCGTCCGCGCGGATTTCCTCCTCGATCAGGTCGCGGCTCTGGTCGGCGAAGGCGACGTTCACCACGGTGCACGAGACCGGATCGGCGATGACGCAGCCGTTGATGGTGGAGAGGGCGTCGAAATCGAGCCCGACCTGCGCCGCACCGATCGCGTCGATCCCGGTCAGCCCGCCGACGACGCCGTTGATCGCGACCGGCACGCCCGCAGCGCCCGCCGGAGCGGCGATCGTCAGCGTATCGGCGGCGAAGCCGCGGCGGTCGGCGAAATCGTCGCCCGCGCCGCTGTTCTGGATAAACACGCCTGCGCTCGCCGCGATGGTTAGCGCCGAGGCCTGGATGAAACCCTCGTCGCGGATCACGCCGTCGTTTTCCGCCAGGCGCGCGTCGATATCCTCCACAGCGGCGCCCGCGATATCGGCCAGCGCGGCGTCGCTGACCGCGAGGACCTGCTGTGCGGCAAGCGCGATCGCTCCGGTCGCTGTGCCGTTTGCATCCTCGACCCGCAGGTTGCCCGCAGCCGTGTCGATGCGGAGCGTATTGCCTGCCGTCAGCGCGAGGCCGGTATCGGCCGTCCCCCCCGCCACCGTAACACCGCCGATGACCAGCATGTCGGCACTGGCGGCGAGGTTCAATACGCCCCCGGTCGCAATCTGGCCGCCCTGCCCGGCGACGACATCGAGATCGTCGACAGTCATGTTCCCGCCGAGCGAGGAGACAGTGACGCTGCCGCCGCTGGCGATGCGCGCGGCCTCGGCATTGTCGAGCTCGAATCCGGCCCCGCTGCCGCCCGCCCCGCCGAGCAGGATATCGCCGTTGGATGCGATCGCTATCGTCCGGGTCGCGGCGCTTCCGAGCGCGCCCCCCGCAGCGAGCGCGATATCGCCGGCGAGGATATCGATATCGGCCCCCTGCGCGCCGGCCTGGATCGCAAGCACCCCCGCCGCGTCGATATCGAGCAGGTCCGCCGCATTTGCATCGTCGGCGAGCGTCACATTCGCCCCGCCGAGCAGCACGTCGCCGCTCGCATTGGCGCCGAGCACGGTGAGATTGCCGGTCGTCGCCACATCCACATCGCCGGCGGTCGCCTGCGCGCCAGCGGTCAGGTCGTTGGTCGACCGCAGCAGCACCGACCGGCCCGTCGCCGCGACCTGGCCGGCGATATCGATATCCCCGGCCACCGCGACAGCGCCTCCCGCCGCGTCGAGCGTCGCGTCGTTGCCGGTGAGGACATCGATCGCGATACCCCCAGCGGCCGCGATCGCGACTTGCCCGCTCCCCGCCTGGCTCGCGGCGACCGTCCCCGCGGTGAAGCTGCCCCCCGTCTGCGCGGCGATATCGGCGCCGCTCGCCATGCCGGTGACCGCGATATCGCCCCCACCACTCGACGCCAGGTCGACGCCGCCATCGGCTTCGATGTCTTCGCCCGTGATCGCGCCGGCCGCGTCGAAATCGATCAGCCCCGCCGCCGTCGCGCCGACGAAGGCGATCGCCCCGCCGGCATCGACGGTGAAATCGCCGCCCTGAGCATCGAGACTGCCGAAGCCGACATCGCCTGTCGCGTCGAAGTCGATCCCGCCGCCGACCGTGACGGTCCCGTTGCCGTCGATATCGCCGGCGGTCGCGTCGAGGGTGAGATCGCCGCCGATCGTGCCGTTGTCGAGCGACACCGACTGGCCGGTGATAGTCGTATCGCCGCCGCTGATCGCCTCGGCCACGCTCGGCGTCCCGACGGCGGCGATGGCGATGGCGTTCGCGGCCTCGACCGTGCCGAAGGACGCATCGCCGGCGGTCGCCTGCGCATCGACCGAACCGCCCGACAGGATATCGCCGATGGCGATCGTCTGCGCCAGCAGGGTCACGTCGCCGTCGCTGTCGATATCGCCCGCGCCGGTATTGGCGCCGATGCTGCCGTTATTGGCAACCAGCCCGATCGCATTGGGCGAGCGGAGCAGGTCGAACAGGATATCGTTGGCGCTGTCGATCGCGATCGTGTCGGCAATTCCGGCGCTGATCGCGACATCGTCCGCCGCAATGTCGAGCGTGCCGCCCGCGACGAAATCGCCTGCCCGCACAGCCCCGCCGGCGTTGACCGTATAGTCGCCGAACGCCGCGCTATCGGCCGACAGGTCGATATCGCCGCCCGCATTGAGCGTGACATCGTCGCCGGTGAGCCCGGCCCCCGACCCCAGATTGCTGATCGCGGCCCCGGCTATATCGCCGCCGACGTTGAAATTGACCGCGCCGTTCTGCGCCTCGGCGCGCACCAGCACGGCATCGTCGACCGTCTCGACTTCGATCCCCTGCCCGGCGAACAGGTCCTGCGCGATCAGCCCGCCTCCGAAACCGAGCTGGACCACATCCGCCGCAGCGATATCGCCGTCGAACGTGCCGTCGCCGCCGGCATTGACGAACACCGCTCCGGTCGCGGCATCGATCACCGTGGCGACATCGCCGGTGGCCGAGACCGAGCCACCTGCGGTCAGCGCGATATCGTTCGCACCCGTCTGCGCGGTCGCGAGACCGATATTGCCGCCCGCATCGGCGGCAATGCCGGTTGCCGCAGTGAGGTCTTCCGCCGCGATATCGGTCGCCGCGTCGAGGTCGATGGCGCCCCCCGCCTGGATATCGAGCACGCCGATGCCGAGCTGCGTCGACAGCAGCCGCACCAGACCGCCCACCGCGATATCGCCGCCGGTGATCGGTCCGGGGGCGGTCATGACCACCGCATCGGTCGCGCTCGCGCCGGTATAGGTGATCGCACTGCCCGCATTCACGGTCAGGCTGCCGCCCTGCACCGCGACCGAGCCGATACCGGCGTCGCCCGCCGCGGCGACATCGAGGCTGCCGCCGATCGTGCTGGCGCCGCCAATCGCAACCGAGCCGAAGCCCGATGTCACACTGCTGGCGCCCGGCCCGGCGGTGATCGAGGTCCCGGTGATATCCCCATTGCCACCGGTCGCGGGGTCGTTCGACGGTACCGTCTGCAATGCGACTGTCTGTCCGGCGGCGAGCGTGTCGAAATCGATCTGGCTGGCCTCGACATCGACCAGCCCGCCCGCGCTCGAATTGCCGAGCGTCGCCGGTCCCTCGACATCGATTGCGATATCGCCGCCGGTGACAATCGAGTTCGGCCCGGTCAGGAAAGCGCCCTGTCCGGTGGCGAGGAAATCGTCTCCCGCTTCGGCGTGGAGCACCGCGATATCGCCGTCCGCCGTCAGGCCGATCGTGCCGGCGGTCGACAGCAGGTCGGACCCCTGCACCGCCCCGAGCGCGTCGAGCGTGATATCGTTGGCTGCGGTCAGAGAATCGAACGATATCGTGCCGTCGCTGGTGGCGACGATCTCGCCGTTCTGCGATACCAGCGTCCCGAGCCCGATATCGCCGAGCGCGTCGAACGCGATATTGCCGCCGGCGGCGATCTCGGCATTGTTCTCGATCAGCCCGCTTTCGGCCTTGAGCGACAATTCGCCGCCGATCGCGACACCGTCCGCAGCGCTGGCCGCATCGGCGGCAATGGAAATATTGCCGTCGGTGGCGGAGAAGAACGCGTCGCCCGAGGCCTCGAACCCGCCGCCATTGCCGAGCGATACCGCGATCGAATCGCGCGCATTGACGGTCAGGTCGACCGGGCGCGCACCGGACCCGGCCTTGACCGCGCTGCCGGCGCCGTCGGCGACGAAACTGACGCTGCCGGTGGCGTCCGCCTGCACTTCGGACGTGAACGCGGCACCGGCCACGTCGATATCCGCCGCAAGGCTGCCATTGTTCGCCGTATCGCCCGCCTGCAGCACGATCACGCCGTTGACGACGCCCGCCGTGGCCGCCTCCCGGTAGCCGATATTGCCGCCCACCAGCATGTTGAGGAAGGTGTTCTTGGGCACCGCGACCATCGAGATCCCGCGCGCCTCGTCGACCGCGCCGGTCGGACCGGTGGTGGTGCCGGTGTCGCCGTGGACCACGCCGTGCGCATCGTCGGTCCCGACCGCGACGGTGATGTCGAGCAGCCCCCCGTTGAAGGTGAGGAAGCCCTGCTCGGCGCCGATATAGCCGATATTGCCCGCCGCATCGACGGTACCGTTCTGCTCCACCAGCGGCGCCCAGGCGACCACGTAATTGCCCGCATTCACCGACGCGCCGGGCTGGATCGATACCGCCCCACCGCCGACATTGCCGAGGATCAGCGCCGCATTGCCGTTTGCAAGGCCGTTGCCGGTGTCGAGATCGGTGGTGGTGAGCAGCAGGCTGCCGACATTGAACACCGCGCTCGAGCCGAGGATGATCCCGCCGGGGCTGTAGAACCAGATATTGCCGCCCTGCTGGCCCTGGACGGTGGAGACGACGTTTCCGTCGAACTGGATCGCGCGGCTCTGATCCGCCGGAATGATTCGGTTGAGGACGGTAAAATCGGCATTGCCGGTGAAAGCGAGCGTGTTGCCGCCCGGCAGGACGACGATCGGGGTGGGACCGGCGGTGGTGTCGAACGGGGCCCAGTCGATGATCGCTTCGGCGGAATTGACCGTCACGGTATCGACAGTGGCCGAGCGGCTGACGCCGACCGCTCCGGTCGCGCCGACGAAATCGGCCTGGAAGGCTTCCTGCGCCGCGGCAGGCTGAGGCGCCAGCGCGAGCACCGCCGCCGCAGCTGCGGCGGAAGTCCCGCGCATCAGCCTGCCCCTGCGGCGATCTGCCGCCGCAGCTGTCCCGGATTGTCGCGCCATCGTCCTCGTCCTGCTGCCCATGCGTCCGCCCTCCTCAGCGCCGCCACGGTGCCAGCCGCACCGTCAGGTTCATCAGCAGCCGCGCATCGCCGCGGCTGGTCTGGAGCGGTCCGCGTTCGAGCGGAACCGCGCCGAAGATGTCGACAAAGGCGCGGTCGCCGAGCCGTGCACGCACGCCTCCGCCGAGCGAAGAGATCGTGTCCGGATCGCCCGCGACGCCCTTGGTATGCACCGCCATGATATCGAAGAAGCCGTAGGGCTGCACCGCGATGCCCCCGGGCGTGCGCGGCAGCAGCGAGCCATAGGCGATCTCGACCTGCCCGCCATAGCCGCTGTCGCCGATCACCGCGCCCGGATCGTAGCCGCGCCCGGCGGTGTAATTGCCGCCCGAGACCTGTTCGTAGCCGAACAGCGCGTCGGGCGAATATTGCAGCCGAGGAGCGAGCGAGAAGGTCAACAGCGGGTCGGGCCGGTAGTCGAGCCGCCCCTCGGCGCGGACCACGAAAGCGGTCGGATCGCCGTCGAGCCGTGCCGGCGGGATTACGCCCGCCGCGGTGCAATTGGTGAAGGTGAAATCGCACTCCTCGGTCGCACCGAACAGGTCGAGACCCTGCCGCAGTTCGAGCGAACCGGCGAATGCCCAGTGCGGTTCGGCACCCGAATAGCCGCCCGCACCGCGAATGCTGTCGGCATCGAGCGCGTTGAAATCGAGCCGCACCCAGACGACGCGCAGGCGGTCTCGGCTCAGCGGCAGGCCTGAGAATTCGATATCCTGGTCGATCAGGTCGAACCCGGCGGTGCCGAACAGGTTGGATGCCTGCGAACGCACGAACGGATAGGTCGCGTGCGCGCTCGCCACCAGCGTCTCCGATTCGAACGGGTCGGGATCGGTGTCGGCGATATCGGGATGGGTCCAGGCATAGGTCACGTCGGCGCCGAGCGTCAGCCCCTCGCCGCCGATGCGGAATTCGTGGCTGCCCTGCAGAACCTGCTGCTCGTCGGGGTCTGCGGTGAGGTAGACGCTGAGCGTGGTCGCATCGCCGAGCCCGGTCAGCCCGTTGAAGGTCGCCCGCGCCAGCGCGCCGAAGCGCCCGACGCTTTTCGAGCCGAAATTCTGCACGGTGAGATCGGCGGTGACCGGCGTGCGCCGCACGTCGAACACGCCCGCGACCTCGCCCGGTGCCGCGCCTTCGCCCGCGGGCTGCAGTGTCAGCCGCACGTCGAGCCCGGGAATGTCGCGCGCCAGCAGCAGGTAGCGCTCGGCCCGGCCGGTGTTGAACACGTCCTGACGCGAGAGCTTTTCGACATAGCGCCGGAGCAGCCCGCCCGACGGCCCCGCCTCGCCGCGAATCTGGACCGTGCCGAGCCGCGCGACGACGACGTCGAGCGCGATCCGCCCGTCCTCGATCTGCTGCACCGGCACGCGCACCGCGGCCAGATAGCCCGCATTGCGCAGGATCGTCGCCGCACGATCGCGAATATCGCAGATCGCGGCGACGGGCAGTTCCTGCCCGATATATTGCCGCCATGCCGGTTCGAGCATCGCCGGGTCGATCGTATCCAAACCCGAAAAATCGACGCCCCGGAAGGTGAAGCGCAGATCGGCGAATTGCGGATTGGCGAGCGGACACGGCGCGCGTTCGATCTCGCCCTCGGGCGTCACCGCCTGCCCCTCGGTGCGTAGCCGTTGGTCGAGCTGTTCGCGGCGGATTTCCTCGCGCGTCGGGCCCGTCTGCGCCTGCGCCGGTGTCGCGAGACAAGCGGCGGCGACCAGCGGTACCAGCGAAAGGCGGAGCGTGCGCAGCATCACTGACCGATCTCCGCCTGGCTGGGCTCATCGACTTCGGCGACCCGCTCGCGGTCGGACAGCAACGGCCGTTCGGCATCGCCGATCAGCGCGAACCCGCCCCAGTAATAGGGATGCGAAGTCGCGGGATCGTCCATCAGCTGCCTCTGCGAGGCGCGCAATGCATCGCCGAGCGAGCCCTCGCGGCCGCGGCGGAACATCTCCGCCATCAGCCGCTCGGTGGCGTCGTAGGCGTCGGGCGCGGGCCAGTGGCTCGCCAGCACCGCACGCCCGCCCGCGCCAATGAAGGCGCGCACCAGCCCGTCGAGCGCGGTGCCGCCGCCGCTGCCGACCCCGGCCGCGCGGGTGGCCTCGATGCTCGCTTCGCCCGCGGTGTCGCAGGCGGACAGGATCACGATATCGGCGTCGAGATCGAGATCGAAAATCTCCTCGAACGACAGCAGCCCGTCGGAGTCTCCGCCGCCGAAGGATGTCAGCAGCGCAGGGCTGGCCGGACAGGCGGGATCGGGCGGCGTTACCAGCCCGTGGGTGGCGAAATGCAGTACGCGGAACTGGTCGAGGTCCGGTTTGGATGCGATTGCCGCGTCAGTGAAGTCCGCTCCCGTCAGCAGTTCGGACCGTCCCTCGCCGATCAGCGCGCGCGCCACGCGCAATTCGGCGTCGTCGATAGGCGCGTTCCAGATCGAGGCGTTCCAGCCGCAGCGGTTGCCGCCGCTCGCCAGCACCGCGCGCGCCTGCGGTGGCGGCGCGTCGCCGATCGGGAGGTTGCGGCCGAGCCCGAGATATTCGCGCCGTGCCGTCGAACGCGCGGCCGTGCGCGCATCGACGAAGGATTGCGCCGACACCGCGGTGCTCACTTTCCTGTCGCGCCCGAGCCATTGCACGCCGGTGAAATCGTAGGGATCGCCGTCCGCCCCGACCCGCTGCTCGTAGCGCGCGACCGACGCCGGATCGGCGATCAGGATATCGACCGGCAGCCGCAGCATCGCTCCGTCGGGCTCGAAGATCAGGTGTCGTACCCCGGCCAGCGAATCCGCCACGGGGGCGAACAGCGCGGCGAACAGATCGTGCGCCAGCGCCGCTTCGTAAGGGTAGGTGACGAAGCGCCCGCCCTCGTAGAGCGAGATCGAGGCGCGCAGCATGTCGACGCGGAAATCGAGATCGCTCTCGCTCAGCGGCACGCGCCACGCGCGCGGCCCCGCCGCGTCGGTGTAGAACATGTAGATGTCGCCGCCGACGATGGCGAGCCGGGCATAGGCCTCGTCCGGCCCGAGTGCGGCGCGGAAATCGCCCAGCGACAGCGCGCGCGGCGCGATCACGCGATATTCGGGATAGTCGTTGAGCGCGGCCTGGGTGCGCAATTGCTGGCGTTCGAGCGCTTCGATCCGCTCGCCCGTCTCGGCCAGCAAGGCGCGGGCTTCGCCCGTCTGCGGCCCGCGCTCTAGCGCCTGGTAGCGGATCCGCAGCCGCTCGATATCGCGCCCGAGATCGACCGATTGGCGGAACAGCCGCGCGCCCTCGTCCGAGCGCGCACTCAGCTCGCGCGCAAGCACCGCCTGCGTTTCGGCAACGCCGGGTCGCACCAGCACCTGCGTCGCCGCGAAGAAATCCTCCGCCATCGCCGGATCGCTCGCGACCCGGCCGGCCATCAGGCGGAAATAGGGCACCAGCTGGTTGGCATAGCCGGTCGCGGCGTCGCGCTTGCCGAGCGAGCGCGCGATCACCGCGCGATACAGCGCGGTCGCTTCCTGCTCGCGCCCCGCGCGCAGCAGCAGTGCCCCGAGCCGCGCCTGCGCCGCGTCGACCGCGCGCCGCTCGGGATATTGCGCC
Organism: uncultured Altererythrobacter sp.; assembly: GCA_913055875.1. Taxonomy (GTDB): domain Bacteria; phylum Pseudomonadota; class Alphaproteobacteria; order Sphingomonadales; family Sphingomonadaceae; genus CAJXJY01. Next base: position 115,015 of record CAJXJY010000007.1, on the reverse strand, counting down.
TCGAGCAGCGCGAGCGCGTTGCGCAGGTAGCTCTCCGCCGCGGCGAGATCGCCCCCGGCTTCGGCGATCCCAGCAAGCTCCCCGAGCACCTGCGCACGCAGCCGCACGATCGAGGTCACCCGCCCGTCGCGCACCGCGAGCGCCCGGTCGTAGGCGTCGAGCAATGCGGTGCGCGCACCGCCATGGTCGCCGCTTATCCGCATCGCGGTGCCGCGCAATTGCAGCGCCTGCGCGTCGATGATCTCGGCGCGTTCGGCCGGAGTCAGCTTGAGCTCGTCGACGAAGCCCAGCATCGGGCCTTGCGCGCCGTTGAGCCGCGCGGCGAGCGGGCGGTTGATCGACAGGCTGCCCGCCAGTTCCCCTGCATCCACCGCATCGCCGCTCACCGGCCGGTCGAGCCGCCGCAGCGCTTCGTCGTAATAGCCGCGGTTGAGCAGGTGGATCGCCTCGAAATTGCGCTGCAGCCGCTCGGCGACCGGATCGTCGGCGGTGAGCGAGGCGGCCTCGGCGAACAACCGCTCGGCCTCGCCGAATTCGCCCAGATTGCTCTTCTGCAGCGCGCGGTTGACGAGGAATTCGCCCGGATTGATGCCGCTGTCCCCGGTCCCCGCGAGCCGTTCCTGCAGCGTCGCGAAATAGGCCGCCGCCTCGGCATATTCGCCGCCGAGATTGCGGCGATAGCCCTCGGCCAGCGCCTGGTCGGGCACGAGCGTTTCTGCCTGCACCCGCGCGAAGGCGAACGGATCGGCGACCGAAGTGGTGGCGACGTCGATAGTGCCCGCGGCGATCCGGCCCTCCATAACCGAACGCAAAGCGAGATCGGCCGCACCGGCATAGGCGGCGAACCCGTCGGCAACGAAGGTGACTGCGCCTCGCCGTGCGGTCTCGGTCGACCATTCGAGCTGTGTCCCCACGATCAGGCAGCGGGAACCGCCGCATTCGACCCGCTCGCGCCTGAGCGGCGCGATCCGCGCGACCGGATCGCCGTCGAGACCGCGAAAGGCGTAGACATGCGCGACCGGTTGCGGGCTGTCGCGGCACACCACCGCCCAGCGCCGGTCGAACGGCGACTGGCGCGCGGGGTTGTCGATGCTGCGATCCTGCACCTGGCACAGGATGCCCTCGTCGCTGCCGATCGGGAAGCTGTCGCGCAACAGCACCGGGCGTTCCTGCGCCGCGAGCGGAGCCGTCGACAGCGCGGCGAAGGCACCGAAAACGAGCGCCAGTCGAGCACGAAGCCCGGTTCGAAACACTGTCGCCATCTCCCCACATGACCGCGTGCGCGAACGAGCGCGGCGGCTACCCACGGATGCGACCCCGGGAAAATCCCTCTGCTCAGCCTAGGCAGCCCGGCGAGTCGGGCCTAGGACTTTTTGGACAGTTCCACCCCGGGCCTTGCCGGAGCGTTGAACGGCATCGTTAATCGAAGCCCTGCCAGCGAATCACCTCGTCGAGCGGCGCGCGCGCGACGGGGAAATCGTTCACCGGCGCCTCGGGATCGCGATACCCGATCGCCATGCCGCAGAAGAAGGTATGGTCCTCGGGGATCTCGACCATTTCGCGCACTTGCGGCGAATAGGCCGCCCACGCCTCCTGCGCGCAGCTGTCTAGCCCCTCCTCGCGCAGCAGCAGCATGATCGTCTGCAGCCACATGCCGATATCGGACCATTGCGGCGGGCCCATATATTTCGGCGTGTGTATCAGCATCAGAACCGGCGCCCCGAAAGCGCGGAAATTGCTCGCGAACCAGGCCAGCCGTTGCGCCTTGTCCTCGCGCGCGATGCCGAGCGAGGCGTACATGTCCTCGCCCACGCCGAAACGGCGCTGCTCGTAGACCCCGTCGAGTTCGGGCGGGTAGATATGGTATTCGGGCGCGAGCGCGGCACGGCCCTTGGGAAATTCCTGCGCCACCCGGTCGAACAGCGCCTGCATCGGCTCGCCGGTGAGGAGGATCGCATGCCACGGCTGGACGTTCCCGCCCGATGGCGCACGCTGGGCTTTTTCGAGCACGCGGGTGATGGCCGCGCGGTCGACGGGTTCGTCGAGAAAAGCACGGATCGAGCGGCGGGTGGCGACAGCTTCTGATACGGTCACAGCTCGATTCCATGCGTGTTGCAGGCGGCGTGGAATACGCGCAGGATCACGGGCACCTCCTCCTCGACTTTGTAGATTATCCGATAGTTTCCGTGAACCGCAGCGCGGCAATGCGATGGCAGTTCCGAACGGTGGCCATAGGCCAGCGGATGATCGCCGATCTTCTCGAACTTCCCGGTCAGTTCATCGACGAAAGTGACCGTGCGCAGCGGATTGTCGGGAGCGATGCGATCCGCGATTTCGTCAAGGTCCGTCTGCGCGCGCGGCGAAAGCCTATAGAGCCCCACTCTGCTTCGCCTTCTCCACCATCCGCTTGCGCAATTCTGCCATCGCCGCCGGGCCGTCGAGATAGGGCCCTTCCTCGCCCTCCGCGATCAGATCGCGCAGCTTTTGCAGCTTGGCCTGCCGCAAGGTCTCCTCGTCGAGCCAGAGATAGAGCGCATCGAGCAGGATATCGCCATTGCTCTCGAACCGCCCTTCGGCGATCGCCGCATCCATCGCATCCTGCAACTCCTGCGGCAGCGCGCGCTTGATATCGGCGACGGCGTTCATGGCGCGAGCGTTATCACAAGCCGCGAAGGCTTGCCAAGGTGGCTAGCCGTGCGTGGTCAGCGGCTTCGGTGATTTTCATCAGCTAGATACCGGCGAGAAAATGGTCTGAGCGAGCGCAAGGAGATCGGCACGCTGACCCGTAAGGTAAGCTATGTGTTTTCCTGTCCGGCGTTTTATGAGCAATCCGTCACGTCTTAGCTCCACTGAGCTGATCGATGTTCTAGCAATGCGCTCATTGCGTTGCAGCCCTTCGAAAATGATGGCCTTGTTTGTGATCAGTAGACGCCCGGTCTGATCGCCCTTCCGTATATCGCTCCAAGCCCCGTGGACTATCTCGCCCCTGCTCGGATTGTAGTTCAATTCTCTTGGGTCAAGGGCGGGTAGCCGGTCGAGCGACATATCCTGCTGAAATTGGGCCGTATATCGCTCAAGCTGCGCCAAAAATTTGCGCTGCTCTCTCTTCTCCGCGCGATAAGCTATAAGCCCCAGAATCAGAAGAACGCCGATTCCAATAAACCACCACATTGACTTACTCCGCCTCGAACAGGCCCGCCAGCTGTTCGATGATCGTCCCGCCGAGCTGCTCGACGTCCATGATCGTCACCGAGCGCTTGTAATAGCGCGTCACGTCGTGGCCGATGCCGATCGCGGCGAGTTGCACCGGCGATTTGGTCTCGATCCATTCGATCACCCGGCGCAGATGCTGTTCGAGATAGCCGGCATTGTTGACGCTGAGCGTGCTGTCGTCGACCGGCGCGCCGTCGGAGATCACCATCAGGATGCGGCGGTCCTCGGGCCGCGCGAGCAGGCGCTGGTGCGCCCATAGCAGCGCCTCGCCGTCGATATTCTCCTTGAGCAGCCCCTCACGCATCATCAGGCCGAGATTGCGGCGCGCGCGGCGCCACGGCTCGTCGGCCTGCTTGTAGACGATGTGGCGCAGGTCGTTGAGGCGGCCGGGATGCGGCGGCTTGCCGTCGGCGAGCCATGCCTCACGGCTCTGCCCGCCCTTCCACGCGCGGGTGGTGAAGCCGAGGATTTCGGTCTTGACCCCGCAGCGCTCGAGCGTGCGCGCGAGGATATCGGCGCTGATCGCGGCAATGCTGATCGGGCGCCCGCGCATGCTGCCGGAATTGTCGATCAGCAGCGTCACCACCGTGTCCTTGAACTCGGTGTCGCGCTCGATCTTGTAGCTGAGCGAATGGCCCGGGCTGATCACCACGCGCGCGAGCCTCGCCGCGTCGAGCAGGCCCTCTTCCTGGTCGAAGTCCCAGCTCCGGTTCTGCTGCGCCATCAGCCGCCGCTGGAGCCGGTTGGCGAGCTTGGTCACCACCGATTGCAGGCCCGTGAGCTGGCTGTCGAGATAGGCGCGCAGCCGGTCGAGTTCCTCGGAATCGCACAGCTCGGGCGCCTCGATCACCTCGTCGAATTTGTCGGTGAAGTATTTGTATTCGAAATCGTTGGGGATGTCGGTCCACGGGCGGTTGGGGCGCACAGGCAGCATGCCCTCGTCACCCTCCTCGCCGGGTTCGCCGTCGGACATCTCGTCCGAGGCCTCGACCTCCGTCTCCTGGTCGCCGTCGGCCTCCCCCTCGGCCATCTCGCCCGCCATCTCGGTCGATTGCGGTTCGGCGCCGTCGGACTCGTCCTCGCCTTCCTGGTCCTGCTCGTCCTGCCCGTCCTCGTCGTCGCCCTCGTCGCGGTCGGACGCGCCGTCGTCGTCGGGCATGGTCAGTTCGAGGTGCTGCAACATGTCGAGCGCAAGCGACTGGAAAGCTTCCTGATTGTCGAGCGACAGTGCCAGCCCTTCGAAGTCGTCGCCGATCCGCGCCTCGATGAATTCGCGCACCATCTCGACCCCGGCGCGCGCGCGCTCGGGGATCGGCGCGCCGGTCAGGCTTTCGCGCAGCATAAGTCCGAGAGCGGACTGCAGCGGAACGTCGTTCTCGCCGTGCGCGCGCGAAATCGGATCGGACGCAGTGCGCAGCTCGGTCGCCGCATCAAGATTGCCGCGCATCCCGCTGAAATTGTTGGCTCCGAGTGCCTCGTAGCGGATCTGCTCGACCGCATCGTAACAGGCGCGCGCGACCGGCTCCGACGGCGCGTTGCGCGCGTGCAGCGCCTCGTTGTGGTGACGCAGCCGCAGCGCGAAGCTGTCGGCAAACCCGCGCGCTTCCTTCGCCTGTTCCTCGGGCAGGTTGCGACCCGGCAGCGGTACGCGGAAATTCTTGCCCGAGGCGGACGGCGCATCGGCGCTCCATGCGACCTCGACCTCCGGCTCGCGCGCCACCGCGCGCGCCGTGCCGGTCAGCGACTGCTTGAACAGGTCGAGGGGTGTCTTGTCGGCCACGCGTCGGAAAATGCCCTTACTTGAGGATCGATTGGCCGGTCTTTTCCCAGTCGGCGAGGAACCCCTCGATCCCCTTGTCGGTCAGCACGTGCTTGAACAGCGCCTTGATCACCGCCGGCGGCGCGGTCATCACGTCGGCGCCGATCAGTGCGCTTTCGAGCACGTGGTTCACATGCCGCACCGAAGCGACGAGGATTTCGGTCTCGAAGCGGTAATTGTCGTAGATCTGGCGGATGTCGCGGATCAGGTCCATGCCGTCGAAACCGTTGTCGTCATGCCGCCCGACGAAGGGCGAGACAAAAGTCGCCCCCGCTTTTGCCGCGAGCAGCGCCTGGTTGGCCGAGAAGCACAGCGTGACATTGACCATCGTCCCGTCATCGGTGAGCGCCTTGCAGGTCTTGAGCCCGTCGATCGTCAGCGGCACCTTGATGCAGACATTGTCCGCGATCCGGCGCAGCACCTCGGCTTCCTTCATCATCGTATCGTGATCGAGCGCGACCACTTCGGCACTGACCGGCCCGTCGACCAAGTCGCAGATCTCCTTGGTCACCTCCATGAAGTCGCGCCCCGACTTGGCGATCAGCGAGGGGTTGGTGGTGACGCCGTCGAGCAGGCCGGTGGCGGCCAGTTCCTCGATGGCGTCGATCTCTGCAGTGTCGACGAAGAATTGCATGGGTGCGGGCTCCGGGTTTGCGATTCCCCGCCGCTCTACCGAAGGCGCGGCGGAGCGGCTAGCCCCGCGCCGCCGCTAAATTCGCGAGCCGACCCCGAACACGCCGATCAGCACCGGGTCGTTGGTCGCTTCGGGATCGCGGCGGATGGCGGCTTCCTCGAGCCCCATCTCTTCCCAGATCGCATCGTTGATGCCGTTGGAGAAGCGCGTCGCGACGCTCGCCACGTCGACGCCCGAGAGCCGTGCGATCGCCTGGCCGATCACCGGGTCGCGCGCGATCCGGATCGCATCGCCCAGTTCGGGCACCATCGCATCGACCAGCGTGTTGCCCATCTCGCCGCGCAGGAAGCTCGTCGCCGCGGTCGGCCCGCCGCGCACCAGCGCCTCGGCAGCATCAAGCCCCACAATCCGCACCGCGTCGGCGACGATCGGCGCGGCCCGCTCGGCACCGCGGATCGCGACGTCGGCGAAGGCGTCCTCGAGCTGGTCCTTGAACAGCGTCGAGGTCAGGATCGAGGACAGGATATCGCCGCGCGTCCCCATGATATTGCTCAAGCCGATCTCGGCCACCTGCTGATCCCAGAACCCGCCGGGCGCGGTCAGCCGGGCGAAGGCGCGCTCGCTCGACAGGAACAGCAGCCGACGGATGGCGTCGGTGAAGCCGAAGCCGGGCAAGCCGGCGCAACCGGGGATGGCGAGCAAGCCGCCGGCGGCGGCGATGCCGCCCAGCAATGAACGGCGCGGCAGTGGGCGGGTCAACAAATCGGACATTTCGATACTCCTCGTCTTGCCGCGCCCACCCTGCGGCTCTCATATGAAGCGGACACATGAACCGCGTCCGCTGCCTCGTCTTCAACGCCGCGCTCGGCGTCCTCGACTATCGCGTTCCCGATGGCTTGGCGGTCGAGCACGGCTCGGTCGTGGTCGCCCCGCTCGGCCCCCGCCAGATCACCGGGATCGTGTGGGAAGAGAAACGCCTGCCGGGCGATTCGGTGCCCGAGGCAAAGCTGCGCCCGCTGCTCGATGTGCTGCCCGTTCCGCCGATCCGCGCCGAGCTGCGGCGGCTGATCGAATGGACGGCCGACTACTACTGCGCGCCGCTATCCTCGGTCGCGCGGATGGTGATCTCATCGGGCGGGGCGCTGCGAGGTCCGGCGACGGTGACCGAATATCGCCTGACCGGCACCGAGCCCGACCGGATGACACCCAAGCGCGCGCAGGCGCTCGACGCGCTGCAGGGCGAGCAGGCGACGATCCGCGAACTGGCCGAACTGGCGGGCGTGTCGGACGGGGTGGTGCGCGGGCTGCTCAACCAGGGTTGCCTCGAGCCGGTCGAGGTCGATATCGACCGGCCCTACCCGCGCGCCGATGCCGGGCACGCGACGGTCGAACTGAGCGAGGAGCAAAAGGCGGTCTCGGCGCGGCTGGTCGACGCGGTCGAAGCACGCGAATTCGCACCGTTCCTGCTCGACGGGGTGACCGGGTCGGGCAAGACCGAGACCTATTTCGAGCCGATGGCGGCGGCCTTGCGGATCGAACTGCAGGTGCTGGTGCTGCTGCCCGAAATCGCGTTGACCGAAGCCTTCCTGCGCCGCTTCGAGGATCGCTTCGGCGCGCCGCCGGTAGTGTGGCACAGCTCGCTCAAATCGACCGAGCGCCGCCGCGCCTGGCGCGCGATCGCCTCGGGCGAGGCGCAGGTGGTGGTCGGGGCGCGCTCCTCGCTGTTCCTGCCCTATCGCAATCTCGGTCTGATCGTGGTCGACGAGGCGCACGAGGTAAGCTTCAAGCAGGACGACGGAGTGCGCTACAACGCGCGCGACGTTGCGGTGATGCGCGCGCGGTTCGAGAAATTGCCGGTGGTGCTGGCCAGCGCAACCCCGGCGCTCGAAAGCCTGCAGATGGCCGAGAGCGGGGTCTACGAGAAGCTCGAGCTGCCGAGCCGCTTCGGCGCGGCCGAGCTGCCCGAGATCCAGGTCCTCGACCTGACCGAGGACAAGCCCGAGCGCGGGCGCTGGATCGCCCCGCCGCTGGCGCGCGAGCTGTTCGCGCGGCTCGAACGCGGCGAGCAGTCGCTGCTGTTCCTCAACCGCCGCGGTTATGCTCCGCTGACGCTGTGCCGCAATTGCGGCTTCCGTTTCCAGTGTTCGAACTGCACCGCGTGGCTGGTCGAGCACCGCTTCAGCCAGCGGCTGGCCTGCCATCACTGCGGGCACGAGGAGCAACCGCCCGCGACCTGTCCCGAATGCGGCGAGCCCGACTGCCTGGTCGCCTGCGGCCCCGGGGTCGAGCGCATCGCCGACGAGGTTGCCGAAATCCTGCCCGAGGCGCGCGTGGCGGTAGTGACCTCGGACACGCTCAACACGCCCGAGAAGGCAGCCGAATTCGTCGCGCAGGCGGAAGCGAAGGCGATCGACGTCATCGTCGGCACGCAGCTGGTGACCAAGGGCTTCCACTTCCCCGAGCTGACACTGGTCGGAGTAATCGACGCCGATCTGGGGCTCGAAGGCGGCGATCTGCGCGCGGCCGAACGCACCTACCAGCAGATCGCGCAGGTCGCAGGCCGCGCCGGGCGCGGGGCCAAACCGGGGACCGTCCTGATCCAGACGCGCCACCCCGAAGCCCCGGTGATCGAGGCGCTGGCGGCGGGCGATCGCGATGCCTTCTACGAAGCCGAAACCGAGGGCCGCCGCCACGCCGGCGCACCGCCCTTCGGCCGCTGGGCGGCGATCATCGTTTCCAGCGAGGACGAGGCCGAAGCGAAGCACGCGGCGAACCGCATCGGCGCCACCCGCCCGCACCACGACGAGATCCTGATCCTCGGCCCCGCCCCCGCCCCGATGGCGCTGCTGCGCGGACGATATCGCTACCGCCTGCTGCTCAACGCGCGCCGCAGCGCGCAGGTGCAGGACGTCATCCGCGACTGGCTCGGCCAGCTCGACTTTCCGCGCGGGGTGCGCGTCTCGGTCGATATCGATCCCTATAGTTTCGTGTGAAAATAACCGGTTGAATCGTCACCGGCCACAATGCACACTCGCGTCCGGAAACGGGGTTCGCAAACCATGGTTACAGGATTTTCGCGGTTCATCGCCGTAATTTTGGCGTCGCTATTGTTGGTGTCGCAGGCTCAGGCCACCGACTGGCACCGCGCCGACACGCATCATTTCACCATTTACAGCGACGGCCGCGCATCCGATCTGGAAGACTTCGCGCACGAGGTCGAGAAGTTCGATGCGCTGCTCCGGATGCTGTGGAATCGCCCCGCCAAGGACAGCCCGACCAAGCTGACCATCTACATGGTGTCCGGCGCGAGCGACGTCGAACGGCTGCTCGGCCGCGACGATGTCGCGGGATTCTACAGCGCTTCGGTCGAGGGGAGCTATGCGGTCAGCAACCGCCGCCAGACGCGCGACAAGGACCGCCTGTCGGGCAAACGCACGCTGTTCCACGAATACGCCCACCATTTCTTCTTCAACAACTTCTCGATTCCCGCGCCCGCCTGGTTCGTCGAGGGCTTCGCCGAATTCGTCGCGACGGCCGAGTTCGAAAAGAACGGCGACTGGTATTTCGGCAAGCCGGCGTTTCACCGCGCGGCGGAGATCCGGTATTTCGGTCCGATCCCGGTAGAGGTGCTGCTGACCAGCCGCCCGCACGAGATCGAAGGCTCGAAAAGCAACGCGTTCTACGGCTGGTCGTGGGCGCTGACGCACATGCTCTATTCGCAGGAACACGGACGCGGAGACAAGCTCAGCCGGTATCTCAACGCCATCAATGCGGGCGCCGAGCCGCTCGCCGCGGCCGAGGCCGCGTTCGGCGACCTCGACCGGCTCGACCGCGACCTGCGCGATTATTCGGACGGACGGATGGGCTATTCGAAGTCCGATGCTCCGCTCGAATATTACGACGAGATTTCGATAACGCCGCTGTCCGCGGCAGACTCGCGCGTCGTCGAACTGACGATGATGCGGCGCTCGGGCGGTGAATTCGACGATGCGCTGGCGGCGCTGCGCGAGCTCGGCGCAGGCGAGGCGGCGAGCGCGGAAGCCTTGTTCCAGCTCGGCCGGGCCGAATACGACCACGCCCGGGAACTCGCCCGGGACAGCGAAGAAGACGACGCCGAGCCTGACTTCTCGGCGGCCGAGGCGGCTTTCGAGCGCGCCATCGCGACCGATCCGGGCCATGCCCACGCCAATGTCTTCAAGGCGATGATCCTTATCGACCGTCTCGCCGATGCGGGCGACTACGACAGCGAGGAATGGGATGCCGCGCGCGCGCATATCCTCGCCGCAAACAAGACCGATCCCTACGATCCGCTGCCGCTGTATCACTACGCGCAGAGCTTCGCCCGGCAGGGCAGACGCGATCCGCAAACGTCGGCCGCCTACGAAACGGCCTTCTCCTTCGCCCCCGAGGCGTCCGAGGTAAGGGTCGCCCACGCGATGCAACTCGCTTCGAACGGTCGCTACGGCGAGGCGATCCGGCTGGTGCAGATCCTCGCCAACAACCCGCATGGCGGAGAGAGCTGGCAGGCGCTGATCCGGCGGTTCGAATCCATGCGGGACGGCGGGGGTGCGGTCGAAGTCCCGGATGTGCCGGCGCCGGAGGGGGACGAAGAATGATGAACCGCATCTACCGCTTGATCCTCGCAGTGGCGGGACTGTGGCTGCTCGCCGTTGCGCCCGCGCAGGCCGAAACGTGGCGCCGGGCCGATACCGACAATTTCATCCTGCTCTCGACCGGCGGCGAGGAAAACTTGCGCGAATGGGCGCTGAAATTCGAGCGCTTCGACGCACTGATGCGCTTGCGCTACCGGATCCCTCCGACGCCCTCGCCCAACCGGCTTACGATCTACATCCTCGGAGATTCGCGCGATGTCATGGAGGCGATGGCCGGGCGCAAGTACGGCGGTGTCGCAGGCTATTACTCCAACCAGCTCGACGGCAGCTACGCCGTTACCCAGCGTACCGTCGCGCGCCGGGGAGAGCTGAGCGGGCAGGAAGTGATGTTCCACGAATACGGGCATCACTTCATGTACCGTTACTTCCCCTACGCCTATCCCGGCTGGTACCGCGAGGGGTTCGCCGAATACTACGCCACGACCGAGTTCGACGAAGACGGCAACTGGACCTACGGCAAGCCGCCGCTTTATCGCGGCAGCACGCTGACGGGCATCCAGCGCCAGATTTCGGTCGAGAAGATGCTGACGCGGCCGCAAAGCGAACTGTCCGATTTCGAATCCTATCAGGTCTACACCCGAGGCTGGCTGCTGGTGCACATGCTGCACAGCGACCGCGAGCGCGGACGGCAGCTCAACGATTTCCTCCTCCGCCTCGGCAGGGGCGAAGACCGGGCCAGCGCCGCCGTGGCGGCTTTCGGCGATCTCGACGAACTGGAACGCGACCTGAAGAAATACATGGGCAAGAGCCCGACCTATATTCGCGGCCGCGAGCCGATCGCCTACGACGGACGGCTCGATATCGTCGAACTCGACGACGTGGATTCCGAGTTCGAATCGCTGCGGCTCGCCAACAGGCGGGCAACGGGTCGCGAAAAGACGTCGGAAAGGCTGCAGGACCTGGCGGAAAAAGCTCCCGATCGGGTGCACATATGGAACGAGATCGCCCATGCGCAGAAGCTGCTCGCGCGTCGCGATGCCTGGCGACTTGCCTATGAAGAGGCGCGCGAAAACGGGCTTGACAGGGACGACGCGGAACCGGGCTCGATCGAAATGGGCTACGCGCTCGCCACGATCGAAAAAGCCCTGGCGCTCGATCCGGACAATGGCCGTGCCAACGCCCTGAAAGCCGAATTCCTGATGGATGTCGCCCGATACAACGACGAAGACGGGTTCTGGCCGGTCGCGCGCGAGCACGCGGTTGTCGCCAACCGGGTCAATCCGGACAATCCGTTTCCGCTCTCGCTGTACTGGAAGAGCTACGCGCAGGCTGGCGAGGACATTCCGGATACCGCGCGCGCCGCGCTGGCGCGAGCGTTCGAACTGGCGCCCGAGTCGACAATATTGCGTGTGGACTACGCGCTCGATCTCGCCATGCAGGGCGAATTCGACCGTGCGAAGGGGATCGTCGAATTCCTCGTCGCGTCGCCGCATTCGGAGAGACGCGGCAAGCTCGCCCTGCAGCAGATCGAAGCCATCGCGGCGGGCTCGTCCTATCTCGAGGCATCGGAAATGAAACTTGACGAGGACGAGGAAGACGAGGACGACGACGACTGATCCGCGCGTCCGAAGCGCAAACCGGCAGGGGAAATCCGTCGTGCTTACCGTCCACCATCTCGGCATCTCGCAATCCGAACGCATCGTCTGGCTGTGCGAGGAACTGGAGCTAGACTACACCTTCCGCCGTTACGACCGGCGCGCCGACAACCGGCTCGCACCCGACGAGTACAAGGCGCTGCACCCAGCCGGCATGGCGCCGGTGATCGAGGATAACGGCTTGGTTCTGGCCGAAAGCGGGGCGATCTGCGAGTATATCGACCGAGTTTACGGCAAGTCGAGGCATTGCCCCGGCGCCGACCACCCCGACTTCGCGCAGCACCTGTTCTGGTTCCACTACGCCAACGGAACCTTCATGACGAACGGCATGATGCAGCTGATGCTGTCGATGGCCGATCCGCAGAACGCGATGCCGGGCGAATTCGTCGCCGACCGCACCGCGAAGGCGTGGCAGCAGATCGAGCAGCGGCTGGGCGAGGCGGAATTCTTCGGCGGATCGCAGCTGACGCTGGCCGATATCATGATGGTCTACTGCATCACTACCGGCCGGATGTTCCGCGGGATCGAACTCGACGACAAGCCCAACACCGCCGCCTATCTCCAGCGCATCGGTTCGCGCCCCGCCTACCAGCGCGCCTGGGCCAAATGCGAACCGGGCGTGGCACCCAAGCTCGATTAGCCCCGTGTCCCCGCGAAGGCGGGGACCTCGGGCCACCGGCGAAGCGCCAGATTGCCAGAGGCTCCCGCCTTCGCAGGAGCGCACGCTCACCAAAGGCGTTGGCATAGTATGCCCTCCGCAAATCCGAACCTCATTCCCATCCTGGGCGACCAGCTGACCCTCGGCCTTGCAAGCTTGCGCGGCCGCAGCAAGGACGACACCGTCGTGCTGATGATGGAGGTGTGGGACGAGGCGACCTACGTCAGACACCACAAGCAGAAGATCGTGCTGATCTTCTCCGCGATGCGCCACTTCGCAGCGGAATTGCGCGATGCCGGGTGGACGGTCGACTATGTCGAGCTGGCCGACGACGCGAATTCGGGCAGCTTTACCGGAGAAGTCGCGCGCGCGATCGAGCGGCACGATCCGCGCGCGGTGCAGGTGGTCGAGGCGGGCGAGTGGCGGGTGCAGCAGGCCATCGAGGAGTGGCCCGACAAGTTCGCCTGCGAAGTCCGGATCCTGCCCGACGACCGCTTCCTCTGCCCGATCGCCGATTTCCGCGACTGGGCGGAGGATCGGGAGGTGCTGCGCATGGAACACTTCTACCGCGAGATGCGCCGCAAGACCGGGTTGCTGATGACGAGCGACGGCAAGCCCGAGGGCGGCGAATGGAACTACGACAGCGAGAACCGCAAGCCACCGAGGGACGGCATGTCCGCGCCGGAACGCGCGAAGTTCGAACCAGACGACATCACTCTGGCCTGCATCGAATTGGTCGAGGACAGGTTTGCCGATCATTTCGGCTCGCTCGACCGCTTCGAGTGGCCGGTCACACGCGCGGAAGCGGAGGAAGCCGCCGACCGCTTCTTCGCCGAGCGGCTGGCCGATTTCGGTGCCTACCAGGACGCGATGGTCCATGGAGAAGACGACCTCTATCACTCGATGCTGTCGACCAGCCTCAATCTCGGGCTGCTCGACCCGCTCGACCTGTGCCGCCGCGCCGAGCAGGCCTATCGCGATGGCGAGGCGCCGCTCAATTCGGTCGAGGGCTTCATCCGCCAGATCATCGGCTGGCGCGAATATGTGCGCGGTTTCTACTGGTATTTCATGCCGGGGCTGGAGAGCGACAATGCCCTCAACGCACAACGCGGCCTCCCCGAATTCTACTGGACCGGCGAAACCGACATGCGCTGCCTCGCCGATTGCGTGCGTTCGACCCGCGAAAACGCGCATGCGCATCATATCCAGCGGCTGATGGTGCTCGGCAATTTCGCGCTGCTCGCGGGGGTGAAGCCGCGCGCGGTGCAGGACTGGTACCTGGTCGTCTATGCCGACGCCTACGAATGGGTCGAGCTCCCCAATGTCGCCGCGATGGTGCTCTACGCCGACGGCGGCAGGCTGGCCTCCAAACCCTATGCGGCGAGCGGCAATTACATCAACCGCATGTCCGACTACTGCAAGGACTGCGCCTACACCGTCAGCAGGAAGACCGGCGACGGCGCCTGCCCGTTCAACGCGCTGTACTGGCACTTCATGGACCGGCACCGCGACCGGCTCGAATCCAACCACCGCGTCGGGCGGGTGTACCAGAACTGGGACCGGATGGGCGCGGAACGGCAGCGCGAATATCTCGCCAGCGCGGAGGCGTTTCTCGACACGCTAACGCCCGCCGAACCGGGCTGGGCGCGCGATACTGCGTGAGTCCCCGCGAAGGCGGGGACCTCAGGCAACCTCGCGCGAAACCTCATGAGGTCCCCGCCTTCGCGGGGACGCGCGCTTTCCGCCGCACCCACCACGGCTGCATCACCTCGCCGCGGTCCTTCGCCAGCTTGACCAGCCACACCCCGAAGAAGGTCGCCACGATCAGCGCGATCAGCGACGCCTCGAGCCCGAACGCCCCGCCCGACAGCAGCGGATGGCCGGTCAGCTCGGCGTCGACGATCCCGTCGACCTCGTGCCCCGAGACCGGCACGTCCCACACCAGCCCCTGCGTCACGTTCCAGCCGAAATGCAGCCCGATCGGCGCCCAGAGCGAGCGCGTGACCATATAGGCGCCGCCGAGCAGCACCCCTGCCTCCATCGCTATGCAGAAGGAGGAAAACCAGGTCGCGTTGTCGTTGTCGAGATGCGCGAGGCCGAACAGCGCCGAGGTCAGCAACAGCGCGAACCAGCTGCCGCCGAACTCCTCCAGCCAGCGGAACAGGATACCGCGGAAGAGCACCTCCTCGACGAAACCCGCGGCTATCCCGCCTGCGAACAGCACGAACACCCAGTTCGACAGCCCGCCCCAACCCTCGATCCGGTACACGCCGAGAATGGCGGCTATCCCGACGATCATGGTCATCAGCGCGAAGGCGCCGCCGATGCCGACGGCAAGGTCTCGCAACGCGCCCGAACCGGCGAGATCGTCGTGCTTGCGCTCGCCGAGGTGACGGATGACGAGCTTGTAGACCAGGAACACGAGCACCACCGTCACGACGACGCCCACTGCCCCCATGATCTCCGGGCTGGCGAATTGGCTCAGGGTCGGAGATACGAAACGCAAGGCGCGATAGACCACATACAGGATCGCCAGCGCGACCAGCATCGCCACCAGCGGGAATTCCCATACCTTGCGCCAGGCCGGGCGGTCGTCCGGGCGGCGCGGCGGGCGGCCTGCCGGGCGGGTAGCGGCGGTTGCGGTATCGGTCATGCGGTCCCTCCCAATCGTGTACGCCAAGGGGATCGCAAACCGGCGCGCGAGTCAATCCGGCGCGTGCGGACCTGTCCCCCGCCGGTGCAGCGCGAAGGGCGGTGGAACCCGCGAAATGTGACACCGACCGGGGGTGTTTCGAAAACTTCCCGCTCACCCATGCGCCCCTCGTGCGGCGGCCCGCCGCGCGGCCGCATCCTCGCGCCGCAGCAGCCGGAAAAGCGCGGAATCGTCGGGCTTCCAGCGGATGCCCTTCATTTCTCCGCGATAGAGCACCGGCTGGACGAGCCCGCTTTCGAGCCGCTCGACCAGCGCCATTTGTGTCACCTTTCGCCAGTCGGGCCTGAACCGCGCGCGGCGGCCGCTTCCGGGCGGCGTCAGCACATGGTCCCACCCCCATGCGAAGTCCTCCGCCCCGGCGCGCCCGCGCAACCGATAGGCCGAAGCGCGCGACATCCCCACCGCCCGCGCCGCCGCCGCAACCGAGCCGCCGACATAGAGCTGAGCGAGAAACCCACACTGCCGCGCCACCGTCCACCCGTCGCGCCGCGTGCGCAGCGCGACGGGATGGAAGAACGGCGGCTTGCGCCGGACGCGGTGTACGGAGGTTTTCGCCATCGGCGAGTATGAAGCGGATTTTCGGCGTGTAGGAAAGGGTTTGGTTTCGGCAAGGTCCCGATTGTTTCGCTATCGGGTTTTGCCTAGTTTCCATCAATGGCTCCGAGCAAACCACAGCGCGTCTTTTCCCTGGTTCAACGCAGGATCCTCGAAAAATCAGCCCTCGGCGAAGAGGCGGATTTTTCCGGTTTCGACGGGGTTGCGACCGTAAGCGGAGAGTTTCTAGCCGATGTATGGCGCGGGCGGTTCGCCGAAAATTTCGGCCCGCCGCGTATGATCCACATCAAGGGATTGCGCATCGAAGGCGATTGCAGCCCCGCCGCGAAGGGCGATCCTTGGCACGATGCGGAGACATTTCCCGGACTGTATGCCGATGAATGCGAATTCGATGGCATGCTCGATATTTCCGGCTGCAGAATCAATAGCTTGGTTCTTCATTCTTGCACTGTGACCGGCTCCGAAAGTGTAGGAAAGTCCGGCGAGAGGCTTTTTCTCCAGATGGGAGCGACAACCGTTCAGGCGGACGTTGAAATCGTCAAATGCAGGATTGCCGGAACAGTCGGGATGAACAACCTGACGACCAATGGCTACCTGCTGTTCCATTCATCCACGCTTGATGGCGCTATCGCCGGGCGCAATGCAAGAATTGGAGGATTGGTCGAGATATATAAATGCGAGATCGGCGCAGACGCGAATGCTATCGATCAGTCGGTCGATTTTTCCAACGCGAAAATTGGTGGCGATCTCAATCTCATCGGTTCGAAACTCAAAGCTGCGATACTGCTTTATAATCTCGATACGGCTTCGGTTGATTTCTTAAGATGCCGTTTCGGTGCTTGTGCGGAATACAGCGGGGTCTCGGCTCGCGCCGATCACATGCAGATGAACGGGGATTTGACGATCAGGCAATGCCGGTTCGCCGGAATCGCCTTCTTCTACAATTCGGCGCTCGAGGGTATGATCGACATTGCGTCGACCCGGTTTTGTGCCAATCTCGATCTGTCGGCTGTGCGCGCTCAGGGCAGGGTGAATATCGAGCGTTGCGATGTCGGCTATGCCAACTACGTCTGCCTGGAATTGAGCGGGCTTGTCTGTCAGCAGCTGCAAATTCTCACATCGCGCTTTCACACTGCAGTGCTGTTGTTCCGGGGGAAGATCAAGCAATCAATCTATATGGCAGATTGCTTGATTGGTGGTCGATTTGACAAGAATTTGCGTGCCTACTCTTATTTTGACGGAAAGGACTTGGAGGACAGGCCCGAACTTGGCCTGTATATGCAAGGCACCGAAATCGGGGGGTACATGCAACTTCTCAGGTGCCAGATTTTTGGCGTTCTGAGAACCGATCGCGTCAAACTGCTCAACGCAGGCCAAATTGTTCGTGTGGCGATACTGAGCGCGTGCGGCGAAGAGCCGGGCTCGTTCGAGGCGCACCTCATGGATTGTGACGCAGTGTTCATGCTGAGCCAATCGAATTTTTCGGGGCAGGTTCAGGCGATCGGAAGTCGGATTTACGAGCTTTCGATCGAAGCATCCGAAATCAATGCGCACAAGCGAAGTGACAAATCCTCGCCGGCGATCGTGGCCACCGACCTCGATATCGGTCGAAAGCTGGTTCTGGAAGGCAACGCGGCGGGAATTGGCAACATTTTCCATGGCGGAGTCGATTTTAGCGGATCGAAAATCGGCAGCGATGCAATAATTCGCGCAACCCGCTTTCTTGCCGATGAAAAGACCTCCGCCTTCGGCAATGTTGCCTGTGACTTCAGCAAAGCCGTGATAAGCGGTTCGCTCGACTTCGCCCCGCCGGCAGATCCCGAAATCGCCAGCGCACCATCGTACTCCAAGGGCGCTGTCGTGCTCGATGACGCAACGGTCAACGATGATCTGCGGCTGGATTCTCTCGAGATATCACCCTGCGGCAAGGCCGAGCCCCTGCGACACACGGATGTGTCGCACGAACGGATAGACCGGTCCCGGCGCGGGGTCGCGCTGGCGATGCGATCGACGAAGATTCAGGGCGAACTGGTACTTGGAAAACCGAAGATCTTCGGGCTCGTGGATCTGCGCGATGCGTATGTCGGTCTTCTCGCCGACGGCGGAGGACGCAAATGGCGGACCGCCGGCGTCCAGCCAGGCTGGCTGATGCTCGATGGCTTTTCCTATAATGATCTCGACGATGTGTTGACCGACCAGTCCGAGGCCGAAAACGGCTCTCGGAAGGAAGGTGCCGCAATTTTGCGATTGAACTGGCTCGCCATGCAATACCCGGACGGGAAAGCTTCGGCGGAGTTTTTCCTCCCGCAGCCATACGAACAGTTGGCAAAGCTGTTTTCAGCCGAAGGCGATGAAGCTTCCCGTCGTCACGTCCATATCGCGCGACGGCGATTGCAGCGCAAACATGGCCATATGAACCGGTTCGAGCGAACGCTCGGCTGGTTGCTGGATGTTACGAGCTATTACGGCTACTCGCCAGTACGCGCAGCGCTATCCTTGCTCATACTTATCGCGATCGGCTCCGCCTTAGCATACTTGGTCAATCTGCAAGATGCGTTCGTGCTCAGCAACACCGATTCGAACCCCGACCTGCCGTTCGACCCGATACTTTATGCCCTTGATACGGCGATTCCGTTAATCGACCTGAATCAGGAAAGCGTCTGGGCGATTGATCCCAAAAAATTTCCCGCACCCATAGGCGACTTTCCCGTGGTTTGGCTGAAAGCGATTTACGAAATTATCGGACTACTTCTTGTTTCGATACTCGTTCTTACATTGACAGGAACTCTTAGAGAAAAAGAGTAGCAAATTTCGGTAATAGCACCCGGCGGGCGGGGGCAGAAAATCTGGCAGGCCGAATATCCTGTGCCGGGTGCATTGTACATTTGGCGGATATCAGCCTCGTCTCCTGCCGCCCCCCTGACCTCCGTTCGGCAGGCATACCCGCCCAACCTGCGGTCCGCCGCGATCACCCTGTGGCACGGGGTCTGCACCGCGATGTTGTTCGCGCCGCTGGCGCCGCCGACCGCGCGGCAGGCAGAACTCACCCCGCGTAAGGCACCACCTCCCCCGCAAACGCCGCCTTCGCCTGCTCGCCGAGCCAGCTCATCGTCGCCGCCCACGGGCCGTGGCCGTAGCTTATGCGGGCGACGCCCAGCGCGGCCAGTTCGGCGCGCGTGCCGCGGCCCGGGGCCCACAGCACGTTGACCGGCAGCGGGGAGCGCTCGCAGATCGCGGCGATGGTCTTGTGGTCGCCGAGGAAGGGGACGAACAGGCTGCCCGCGCCCGCCTCGGCATAGGCGCGCCCGCGTTCGATCGCCTCGGCGGCCAGCTGCGGGGTCAGCTCGTCGGCATCCTTGCCGCGATAGACGTCGGTGCGCGCGTTGACCCACAGGCCCGCGCCCGCCGCCGCGGCAACCTTGGCCGCCGCCTCGGCCACCGGCAGCAGCGCGGTTTCGCCCGGCGCGCGGTCCTCGAGGTTGATTCCGGTCGCGCCCGCCTCGACCACCGCCGCCGCCGAGCGCGCCAGTTCGTCCGCAGTCTCGCCGTAGCCCGCTTCGAGGTCCACGCTCACCGGCAGGTCGGTCACGCCCACGATCCGGCGGCAGTTCGCCAGCACGAAGTCGAACGGCACCGTCTCGCCGTCTTGCAGGCCGTTGGCCTCGGCGACGCCATGGCTGCCGGTGGCGATTGCCTTCGCCCCTGCCTCCGCCACCGCGCGCGCCGAGCCGGCATCCCAGATGTTGAACAGCACCAGCGGGTCGCCCGCAACGTGGAGCGCGCGGAACGTGTCGAGTTTGCTCATGCCTGTTCTTCCCTTCTCAGCAATTCGGCCTTGATGTCGGTGCCGTAGGCGTACCCGCCGAGCCCGCCGTCATGCGCGATCACGCGGTGGCAGGGGATCAGCACCGCGATGTGGTTCGCGCCGTTGGCGCCGCCGACCGCGCGGCTCGCTTTGGGGTTGCCGATCGCCGCCGCCTGCTCGCCGTAGCTGCGCGTCTCGCCCGGGGGGATTTCGCGCAGCGCCTGCCAGCAGCGCTGCTGGAACACGGTGCCCTTGACGTCGAGGGGGATGTCCTGCCCCGTCCCCGGCTGCTCGACCGCCGCGACGACGCGTTCGAACAGCTCGCGGAACTCCTCGCCGCCCTCGACCAGTTCGGCTTTCGGGAAGCGCGCGCGCAGTTCCGCCTCGCCCTCGTCGAAGCTGAGGCAGCACACGCCCTTCTCGGTCGCGGCGACCAGCATCGGGGCGAGCGTGGTGTCGACGATCGCGTAGTGTATCGTGCGGCCCGCGCCGCCATTGGTCCAGTCGCTGGCAGCCATGCCCAGCCTCCCTTCCATCGCGGCGTAGAAGCGGCTCGGCGCCTCGTAGCCCGCATCGTAGATCGCATCGGTGACTTTCTCCGCGCCCGCCAGCGCGCCCTTGGCGCGTTCCTCGCGCAGAGCGCGGCTGTAGGCGGCGGGCGAGAGGCCGACCGCGCGCTTGAACACGCGCTGGAAATGCGTCGGCGAATAGCCGGTCAGCGCCGCCAGCCTGGCGAGCGGGACCGGCTGTTCGCTCCGCTGGAGCAGCGCGAGCGCGTCCTTCACCGCGCCTTCCTCGCGCGAGAGCTGGTCGGGGGCGCAGCGCTTGCACGCGCGCAGGCCCGCCGCTTCGGCATCCTCGGGGGTGGCGTAGAAGCGCACGTTCTCGCGCTTGGGCGCGCGCGCCGGGCACGAGGGGCGGCAGTAAATGCCGGTCGAATGCACTCCGGTGACGAACACGCCGTCGAAGCGGCGATCCTTGGCGAGCGCGATGCGCCAGCGCTGGTCGTCGTCGAGTCGGTCGGTCGGTTGCATATCGGGCCTTTCATGCCATGCGGTCGTTCGCAGCTCCAGATAGCCCCGCCATATCCTCGCCGCGTCCCGAAGCTTGCGGTCAATGTCCGCCCGGCTGTAGAGGCGGCGCGATGACACGGCTGTTCGTCCTCTTCGCCGCGCTGCTTGCGCTCGCCCTGCCGCAGACCGCCGGCGCCGACCCCGCCGATATCGACGCCGCCGCGCGCGGCGTGGTGCGAGTGGTGATCATCGGCAAGGAAGGCGACGAGGTCTTCCCGCTCAGCCACGGCACCGGCTTCGCGGTCACCCCGACGCAGATCGTCACCAACGCGCATGTGGTGCGCGAGGCGTTGCAGGACGACACCTTGCGGATCGGCATCGTCCCGAGCGACGGGGCGGAGGCGGTCTATGCCAGGCCGGTCTCGGTCAGCCCGCGCAACGATCTCGCTTTGGTCGAGCTGACCGGCGGGCTGCGGCTGCCGCCGCTGACGATCGCGGGCAGCCCGCCGCGCGACAGCGGCGATGTGACCAGCGTCGGCTATCCGATGAATGTCGACCGCGCGCAGGGGCTCGATCTCGACGACATCTTCAAGCCGCAGCCGCCGGTGAAGAGCCGCGGCTTCATCTCGGGCGCGCGGCCGAGCCGGCAGTTCGACACCATCCTCCACACCGCGCCGATCGCGCGCGGCAATTCGGGCGGACCGCTGCTCGACGGCTGCGGGCGCGTGATCGGGGTCAACAGCTTCGGCGCCGATTCGGGCGGGTCGGACGCGGAATTCTTCTTCGCGGTCTCGACGCGCGAACTGGTGCCGTTCCTCGAGGCGAACGAGGTGACGGCGAGAGTCAACGCGCTGCCGTGCCGCAGCCTCGCCGATCTCGACGAGGCCGAGAGAGTGCGGATCGAGCGCGAGCGCGAGGCGTCGCGGGTGGCGCTGGCGGCGCAGCGCGAGGAAGCGCGGCAGAAGCGCGAACGCGCGCGGCTGGTTGCGGCGGAGGAGGTCCAGTCCGAGCGCGAGAATGCGATGGCGCTCGCTTTCCTGCTGACGCTGGTCGCGCTGGGCGCCGGGTTCGTCGCGTGGCGGGCATGGCAGGCGAAGCGCGCCGAGGAGGCCGCCCCGCTCGACGAGGAGGCCGAAGACGACGGCGCGCGCACCGCCGCCGAGCGGCGGCTGATGATCGCGGGTACGATCGCCGCGGTGGCGGCGATCGCCGCGCTGGCGCTGTGGTTCACCCGCCCCGGCCTCGACGAGATCGACCGCCGAGTCGAGGCCGCCTTGCAGGCGAGCGAGGGCGAGGATCCCGATGCGCCCCCGCAATCCGCCGCGAACGGCGCAGGCACGCTGATCTGCACGCTCGACATCACGCGCAGCCGCATCACCGGCGCGCCCGACAAGCAGATCGAGTTCGACTGGGCGGAGGACGGCTGCGTCAATTCCCGCACGCAATACGGCCTCGCCGCGGGCGACTGGTCGCGCGTGTTCGTGCCCAACGAGGAGGACGCGGTCTCGGTCAACACCTACGACCCCGACAGCGGCACCTTCCGCACCGACCGCTATTTGCTGTCGCTCAGCGCGATGGCCGAGGCGCGCGAAGCCCGCGGCCGCTACACCCCGCCCGCTTGCGAGACCGAAGGCGCGGCGGCGAAGCTCGGCGATTTGCAGGGCGCGGTGATCGCCGGCCTGCCCGAGGCGCCGAACGAACGGCTGGTCTATTCGTGCGAGGCGAAGAATTGACTGCACCGAGCCCCTGCAGGTGATCGGAGCTGTCTGCATTCGATGCGGCGCCGACAAGGTGCAGCCTTGGTTTCGCTGTGAAGCATGCGGTTTCGAACCCAGTGCCGGAAGCGACGATCTATTCGTCAGCGCCTATTTTTCGCAGATGCGCATGAGCCTGGGGGTCCCCGAGGACAAGCTGCAGACCGAGTTGGCCCAAGCTCAGCGGCAAATCCGGGCCGGCGTAGAGCCACCCTGCGATCCGGAGCAGCTCCACCAGGTGCGCGAACTCGCCAGCGACGACAATTTTCCCGGCTGGCCGCGATTCATCGGCGGGCTCTTCTACTTGATGGGTTACGTGGTCTGGAAGGCACTGCCGGTCACGATCGGGCTGGCTCTAGTCGTATTCCTCGTTCGCTGGCTCATTTAGGCCGCCAGCGCCTCCCCGCTCAGGGTGATGCGGTGCATTTCGCGGGCGTGGCCGTGATAGTCGTTGAGCGCATTGTGCCAGGTGGTGCGGTTATCCCAGATCGCGACCGTGCCCGGCTCCCATTGCACCCGGCACTGGTTGTCCGCAGATAATGCCGCGTCGTAGAGCCGGTTCAGCAGCGGCAGGCTTTCCTCGCGCGTCCGGCCGACGAAGTGGATCGTGAAGGCGCGGTTGACGTAGAGCAGCTTGCGGCCGGTCTGCGGGTGGCGGATCGCCACCGGGTGGACCGCACCGGTCTTCAGGTCCTGCCCGCGCAGCTCGCCGCCGATATCGGTCTGCGCGTAGAGGCCGCCTTCCCGGTAGACATGGTCGGCGGTGTGGAACGCCTCCAGCCCCTCGATCTCGTCCTTGAGATCGTCCGGCAGCGAATCGTAGGCCGCGCCCATATGCGCGAACAGCGTGTCCCCGCCCCTCGGGGGCAGCATGCGCGCGACCAGGATCGAACCCATCGCCGGCACCTGGTCGTAGGAATGGTCGGTATGCCACGCGCCGCCGATATTGGTCTGCTGCCCGGCGCTCTTGCGCACCAGCGCGATTTCGGGCCAGGCGTCGTTCAGCGGGAAGTAGTTGTTGATATCGATCCCGCCCCAGCGCCGGGCGAAGGCGATATGGTCCTCGGGCGTCAGGTCCTGCGAGCGAAACACCGCCACGCCGTGCCGGTAGATCGCCTGCCTGACGGCTTCGAGTTCGTCGCCGTCGGTGTCAGCGAGCTGGATCCCGGCGATTTCGATCCCGCATGCGGGGGCCAGCGGGGTGATGCGCATCGATTCTCTCCTTTGCACCACATTACTCCTTCCCTCTCGAGGGGGAAGGATAGCGTAGCTTGGCGCGTCAGCGCCTAGCGAAGCTTGGATGAGGGGACGGGTGCAGCGCCTGCCGAGCCAAACCCATAAGCGTTTCGCCCTTCCCCCTCACCCAAGCTGCGGTAGCTCGCAAGCGAGCAACCTCCGCTATCCCTCCCCCGTCGAGGGGGAGGGATTTCATCACCCGGTTGCATTGCACAAGACCCGGTGCTAGGCGCGCGCCAACCTTGCCGGGGAGCCCTCGTGCACCCGGAACGGCGAGGCCGCAGCATCGTTATTTTCCGGACCTTCAAAGGACGAGAGACGCGTGGAGATTTCCGCCGGTATTCAGGCTAGCCTGGCAGGGCGTTACGCCTCGGCCTTGTTCGATCTTGCATCCGAAGCAGGGTCGGTGACCGCAGTCGAATCGGATCTCGACAAGCTCGCCGCCGCGCTTGGCGAATCGGCCGAGCTGAAAACGCTGACCACCAATCCCAAGGTCTCGCGCAGCGAAGCCGAAAAGGCGCTGTGGGGCGTTTCCGCGCTGCTCGGCCTGACCGAGCTGACCCAGAATTTCCTCGGCACGCTGGCGCAGAACCGCCGGCTCGCCGCCCTCCCCGACGTGATCCGCGCCTTCCGCATGATCGCCGCCGCGCAGCGCGGTGAAGTAACCGCCGAAGTCACCAGCGCGCATGCGCTGAGCGACGAGCAGCTCGACCAGCTCAAGGCCAAGCTCACCGCGCGCGAAGGCCGCACCGTCAAACTCTCTTCCAGCGTCGATCCCGACCTCCTCGGCGGGCTCGTCGTCACCATCGGTTCGAAACGCATCGACGGTTCGATCCGTACCCGCCTCAATTCTCTAGCCAACGCCATGAAGGGCTAAGCACATGGAAATCCGCGCCGCAGAAATCTCCAAGGTCATCAAGGACCAGATCGCCAATTTCGGCACCGAAGCCGAAGTCAGCGAAGTCGGCTCCGTCCTCTCGGTCGGCGACGGCATCGCCCGCATCCACGGCCTCGACAAGGTCCAGGCCGGCGAGATGGTCGAATTCGCCAACGGCGTTCAGGGCATGGCGCTGAACCTCGAAGCCGACAATGTCGGCGTCGTGATCTTCGGCTCGGACGCCGAGATCAGGGAAGGCGACAGCGTCAAGCGCACCGAGACCATCGTCGACGTGCCCGTCGGCAAGGCGCTGCTCGGCCGCGTGGTCGACGCGCTCGGCAACCCGATCGACGGCAAGGGCCCGATCGAGACCACCGAGCGCAGCCGCGTCGAAGTCAAGGCGCCGGGCATCATCCCGCGCCAGTCGGTCAACGAGCCGGTCCAGTCGGGCCTCAAGGCGATCGACGCGCTCGTCCCCGTCGGCCGCGGCCAGCGCGAGCTGATCATCGGTGACCGCCAGACCGGCAAGTCCGCCGTCGCGATCGACACCTTCATCAACCAGAAGGGCGTCAATGCGGGCGACGACGAGAGCAAGAAGCTCTACTGCATCTACGTCGCGGTCGGCCAGAAGCGTTCGACCGTCGCGCAGATCGTGCGCCAGCTCGAAGAGAACGGCGCGATGGAATATTCCATCGTCGTCGCCGCGACCGCGTCGGAGCCCGCTCCGCTGCAATATCTCGCGCCCTATACCGGCTGCGCGATGGGCGAATTCTTCCGCGACAACGGCATGCACGCCGTGATCGTCTATGACGACCTGTCCAAGCAGGCCGTCGCCTATCGCCAGATGTCGCTGCTGCTGCGTCGCCCGCCGGGCCGCGAAGCCTATCCGGGCGACGTGTTCTATCTCCACAGCCGCCTGCTCGAACGCGCGGCGAAAATGAACGACGACAATGGCGGCGGCTCGCTCACCGCGCTTCCGATCATCGAGACGCAGGCGGGCGACGTGTCGGCCTATATCCCGACCAATGTGATCTCGATCACCGACGGCCAGATCTTCCTCGAGACCGACCTGTTCTTCCAGGGTATCCGCCCTGCCATTAACGTGGGTCTCTCGGTGAGCCGTGTGGGCGGCGCCGCGCAGACCAAGGCGATGAAGAAGGTCGCCGGCTCGATCAAGCTCGAGCTCGCGCAGTACCGCGAGATGGCGGCCTTCGCGCAGTTCGGCTCGGACCTCGACGCTTCGACGCAAAAGCTGCTCAACCGCGGCGCGCGGCTGACCGAGCTGCTCAAGCAGCCGCAGTTCTCGCCGATGCCGTTCGAAGAGCAGACCGTGTCGATCTTCTCCGGCACCAACGGCTATCTCGACGCGGTGCCGGTCGACCAGGTGACCAGGTACGAAGCGCAGATGCTCGCCTTCATGCGCAGCGAACACGCCGACGTGCTCAAGGAAATCCGCGACAGCGGCAAGTTCGAGGACGACACCAAGGCTAAGGTCGTCGGCGCGCTCGACGCGTTCGCGAAGCAGTTCGCATAACGGTCCGACGATGCTGAACCTGATCTTCTATCTCGGCTGCGTGCTGGTGCTGCTGAAGGGCGTGGAGCTCTTCATCGCCGCGCTGCGCGATCCGCCGGGCTCGGGGGTCAAGAAGCTCGGCATCTTCGCCGGGCTGGTCGGGATCGCCGGCGCAATCCTGCTGCTGATGGCGGGCGAGCGCGTAGCGGATCTGGAACGCGAGCCGGCACTGCCCGCCGCTTCCGAAGGATAGTAAAGTGGCTTCACTCAAGGAACTCAAGGGCCGGATCAACTCGGTCAAGTCGACCCAGAAGATCACCAAGGCCAAGCAGATGGTCGCGGCGGCGAAGCTGCGCCGTGCGCAGGCGGCGGCCGAAGCCGGGCGCCCCTATGCCGAGCGGCTCTCCGCGGTGATGGCCTCGCTCGCGGGCAAGGTCTCGGGCGAAGGCGCGCCCAAGCTCCTCGCCGGGACCGGCAGCGACCAGCGCAACCTCATCGTGCTAGTCAACACCGACAAGGGGTTGTGCGGCGGTCTCAACGCCAACCTCGTCAAGGCGGCCAAGGTCAAGGCCAAGGCGCTGATCGCCGAGGGCAAGAGCGTCGAGTTCTACCTCGTCGGCAAGAAGGGCCGCGCGCCGATCAGGCGCGACTACGCCGACTCCATCGCCAGGCATTTCGACACTTCCGACGTGCGCACGCCGGGCTTCGAGGAAGCCGAGGCGATCGCCGCCGAGCTGATCGAGATGTTCGATGCGGGCAAGTTCGACGTCGCACACCTGGTCTACCCGATCTTCAAGTCGGCGCTGGCGCAGGACCCGACCACGGTCCAGCTGATCCCCGTCCCCGCTCCCGAACAGGCCGATACCAGCGGCGCGGCGGTCGAATACGAGCCCGACGAGGAGGAAATCCTCGCCGAACTGCTGCCGCGCTACGTCAAGACGCAGCTGTTCGGCGCGCTGCTCGAACGCGAAGCGTCGGAACAGGGCGCGTCGATGACCGCGATGGACAACGCCACGCGCAATGCCGGCGACCTGATCAACAAGCTCACCATCCAGTACAATCGCAGCCGCCAGGCCGCGATCACCACCGAACTCATCGAAATTATCGCGGGCGCGGAAGCGCTCTAGGCAGGAATTCCCTACGTGAAAAAGATCGCATTTCTTTTCCCCCTGATCGCTCTGGCCGCGTGCGGCGAGGAACCGGCTCCCGAGCCGGCGCCGACCGAAGTTGCGACGCCCGAGCCGATCAATACGCTCCCGGCGCCCAACCAGGAACTGTTCTCGGCGCTGCTGGCAGAGGCTTGCCCCAACGCCGAGCCGGTCAACACGGCCGTCTGCAAGCGTGCCGGCATGGGCTCGGAAGACGTCCTGTGCGAATACGGCCTGGGCGACGACGAATACCTCCGCAACAAGGCGACCCTTACAGCCGGCGAAGACGCGTGGACGCTCGCCGATCCCGAAACCGTTTGCGCCGCGTAAGGCGCACCAACCGCTAGGCAGGACTAGATCATGGCCACCGCACCCGTACTGAACCAGACCACAAACGGCACGATCGCGCAGGTGATCGGCGCCGTCGTCGACGTCGCCTTCGAAGGCGAGCTGCCGCCGATCCTCACCGCGCTCGAAACCAAGAATGGCGAGCAGACGCTGGTGCTCGAAGTCGCGCAACATCTCGGCGAGAACACCGTCCGCACGATCGCGATGGACGCGACCGAAGGCCTCACCCGCGGCGGCGAGGTGGTCAACACGGGTGCGCAGATCAGCGTGCCCGTCGGCCCCAAGACGCTCGGGCGGATCATGAACGTCATCGGCCAGCCGATCGACGAGCGCGGCCCGGTCGGCGCCGAGCAGACCGCCCCGATCCACGCCGAGGCCCCGCTGTTCGTCGACCAGTCGACCGAAGCGGCGATCCTCGTCACCGGCATCAAGGTGATCGACCTGCTCGCCCCCTACGCCAAGGGCGGCAAGATCGGCCTGTTCGGCGGCGCGGGCGTCGGCAAGACCGTGCTGATCCAGGAACTGATCAACAACATCGCCAAGGGCCATGGCGGCGTGTCGGTGTTCGCCGGCGTCGGCGAGCGCACCCGCGAGGGCAACGACCTCTACCACGAATTCCTCGACGCGGGCGTCATCGCCAAGAACGAGGACGGCGAGGCGATCTCCGAGGGCTCCAAGGTGGCGCTGGTCTTCGGCCAGATGAACGAGCCTCCGGGCGCGCGCGCGCGCGTCGCGCTGTCGGGCCTGACCATGGCGGAATATTTCCGCGACCAGGAAGGGCAGGACGTGCTGTTCTTCGTCGACAACATCTTCCGCTTCACGCAAGCGGGTTCGGAAGTGTCGGCGCTGCTCGGGCGTATCCCCTCGGCGGTGGGCTACCAGCCGACGCTGTCGACCGACATGGGCAATCTGCAGGAACGCATCACCTCGACCACCAAGGGCTCGATTACCTCGGTGCAGGCGATCTACGTCCCCGCGGACGACCTTACCGACCCGGCGCCCGCCACCAGCTTCGCGCACCTCGACGCCACCACCACGCTGAGCCGTGCGATTTCGGAGCTGGGCATCTACCCGGCGGTCGACCCGCTCGACTCGACCAGCCGCGTGCTCGAACCGCGCGTGGTCGGCCAGGAGCACTACGAGACCGCGCGCAAGGTTCAGGAAACGTTGCAGAAATACAAGAGCCTGCAGGACATCATCGCCATTCTCGGCATGGACGAGCTGTCCGAAGAGGACAAGCTGACCGTCGCCCGCGCGCGCAAGATCCAGCGCTTCCTTTCGCAGCCGTTCCACGTCGCCGAGGTGTTCACCAACATTCCGGGCGAATTCGTCCAGCTCGAAGACACGATCGCCTCGTTCAAGGCGGTGGTCGAAGGCGAATACGACCACCTCCCCGAAGCGGCCTTCTACATGGTCGGCGGCATCGACCAGGCGATCGAAAAGGCCAAGAAGCTGGCCGAGGACGCGTAAGCCGATGGCACTGCATTTCGAACTCGTCACCCCGGCCAAGCTGGTCCGTTCGGAAGACGTCCACATGGTGGTCGTCCCCGGCACCGAAGGCGATTTCGGCGTGCTCGAAGGCCATGCACCGGTGATGAGCACGATCCGCGACGGCGCGCTGCAGGTCTATGCCAGCGACGGCGCGACGCCCGAGGAGATCGAAGTCCGCGGCGGCTTCGCCGAAGTCGGCGCGAACGGTCTCACCGTGCTCGCGGAGCACGTCGAAGGCGAGTGATCGTCTGCCTCGTACAATTCGAAAGGGCGGCCCGCGGGTCGCCCTTTTGCGTTTCGGAGGGGGCTTGCCAAGCGCGATGCCATCGCCGACAACCGCGCGCAGGAATGTGTCTGCAAGGGGGTCGTAACATCATGAAAACCGTATCGCATCGCGCCATCGCCGCGGGGCTGGCCGCAGTTATCCTGCCGGCCGCGCCGCTCGCCGCGCAGGACACAGGAGACAATGTGGCCGAAACCGTATTCGAGGCCGAGAACGACCCCTATATCTGGCTCGAGGAAGCGCGCGATCCGGAGGCGCTCGGCTGGGTCGAGGACGAAAACAACCGCACGCTGGCGCATTTCGCGATGGATCCGCGGTTCGACGAATTGCAGGCCGAGGCGCTGGCGATCTACGATAGCGACGACCGCATCCCGTTCGTCTCTATCCGCCCCGACGGGTTGTACAATTTCTGGCAGGACAAGGACAATCCGAAGGGCCTGCTGCGCCGCACGACGCTCGAAAGCTATCGCACCGACGATCCCGAGTGGGAAACGGTGCTCGATGTCGACGCGCTCGCCGCGGCCGAAGGTCGCGAATGGGTCTATTCGGGCTCCTCCTGCCTGCCGCCCGACCTGCGCTATTGCCTGATCGCGCTGAGCGACGGCGGCGAGGACGCGACGGTCCTGCGCGAATTCGACATGGAGACGAAGAGCTTCGTCGAGGACGGGTTCGTGATCGAGGAGAAGAGCCAGGGCGGCGCGAGCTGGCTCGACCGCGACACGCTGCTGGTCGGGCGCGATTTCGGCGACGGCACCATCACCGAAAGCGAATACCCCTTCACCACCCGCCTGTGGAAACGCGGCACGCCGCTCGCCGAGGCGGAGGAGATCTATCGCGGCGATCCCAGGGACGTCTCCGCCGGCGCCTACCTGCTGCGCGACAACGAAGCGACCGTGCACGGCCGCGTCGCCTATCGCGGCCTCTCCTTCCACGAACGTGCCTATTACGTGTGGAAGGACGGCGACTGGCTCCAGCTCGACATGCCCAAGAAGGCCAACCCCTACGGCATCGTCGACGGGCACATCCTGTTCAGCACCGATGTCGACTGGGAGACGCAGGGCCAGACCTTCCCCGCCGACGCGCTGATCGCGGTCGACCTGGAAGAATGGAAGGCCGATCCCAACGGTGCGGCGAAGACGCTCGTCTGGGCACCCGAGGAACGCCAGACCAAGCGTGGCGGCTCGATCACCGGCAACAGCCTGTTCGTCGGCCTGCTCGACAACGTCGTCGGCAAGGTGATCCGGTTCGATTTCGAGGACGGCGAATGGGTCCGCACGCCGGTCGCGCTGCCCGACAATTCGACGCTCGGCATCGCCGCCTCCTCGGACGAGAACGACGAGATCATGTACACCGTCTCGGGCTTCCTCGAACCGACCACGCTCTATTACACCGACGGCAGCGCCGACCCGGTCCAGATCAAGAGCGCCCCGGTCAATTTCGAGGCCGCCGGCATGGAAGTCGAGCAGCACGAGGCGACCAGCAGGGACGGCGCGAAAATCCCCTATTTCATCGTCAAGCCCAAGGGCATGGAGATGAACGGCGAAACCCCCACCCTGCTCTACGGCTATGGCGGTTTCCAGGTCTCGCAGCTGCCGAGCTATCTCGGCACCACCGGCAAGATGTGGCTCGAGCGCGGCGGCGCCTACGTGCTCGCGAACATGCGCGGCGGCGGCGAGTTCGGCCCCGGCTGGCACCAGAGCGCGATCCGCGAGAACAAGCAGCGCACCTGGGACGATTTCATCGCCGTGGCGGAGGACGTGCAGCAGCGCGGCTTCACCAGCGCGCGGCGGCTCGGCATCCAGGGCGGCAGCCAGGGCGGCCTGCTGGTCGGCACCGCCTTTACCCAGCGCCCCGACCTGTTCAACGCCGCGATCGTGCAGATCCCGCTGTTCGACATGCTGCGCTATCACGAGATCGGCCGCGGCGCCTCGTGGATCGGCGAATACGGCGATCCGCGCATCGCCGAACAGAAGGCGTGGATCGACGGCTATTCGCCCTATCAGGCGTTGCTCAACGGCAAGGATTTTCCCGCGCCGCTGTTCGTCACCTCGACCGCCGACGACCGCACCCATCCGGCGCATGGCCGCAAGGCCGCCGCGCGGCTGGCCGAGCTGGGGCAGGACTATTGGTATTTCGAGGATACCAAGGGCGGCCATTCGGGCGGCGTCGACAACGAGCAGCGCGCCAAGCTGCGCGCGCTGCAGATCACCTACCTGATGCAGCGGCTGATGGACGACAAACCCGCGGGCGAGTGACCGGCCGGCGCCTGCAGGTGCCGTTCGTCGCAAGCGCGGCACCGCCCGGATGGTAAACCGGGCGGCGACCACGCGGGGATAGGCCGCGTAAACCTTCTCCCCCGATCCTGCACTCGGACGGGGGCGAAGGAGAGATCGCAAATGCCATACGCCCGCCATGAAACCATAGCCGATCGTATCAAGCGCGCCGGCCTGCCGCAGAGCCACGACATCCACTGGTCCCAAGACCGCAAGGCCGATGTCGTCCATGCAGTGCGCGACCATGTGATCGAGTTCGAGGAAGCGCGCGGCCGCTACCTGCTCAGCCGCAAGGAATATCGTGCTTGGGAGGAGCAGGTCGACGAAGCCGAGGCGAAGCAGCCGGAAACCGAGCCTGCCTGAACGGTCACTCGGCCAGCGTCAGGCTCCAGCCGATCGCGTTCGAGCCGTCGATCGCCGAAATTTCGGCGAACAGCCGGTCGCCCTCGCGCCAGTAGCGGATGCGCTGCGGGAAATCGTGTGCGGGGTTTTCGAACACCGCCGAGGCGGCGCCGGCTTCGACCAGCCGGAACGGCGTCGCCTCGCCCCCGCCCGGCGCAGCGAGATAGACCGGCGTGCCGTCCTCGCCCGGCTCGATGCGCAGGAATTCGAAACTGGTCGGCTTGCCCGCGGCACCGCTCCGCCCGACGCCGAGCATGAGCCGGCCCCGCTCGGCGGTCCAGTGCTCCTCGACCCAGCTGCCCTCGTGCTCGCTGGCCCAGCTGCCGCTGAGCCATCCGAGTTCGCCCATCGGGTCGCCCTCGTGCGCCCGCGCGGCCCCCACGCATGCCATCAGCAACGGTGCGGCCAGTATTGCGACTCCCGACTTCATCGTACTACCCCTTCCTCTGGTTCCGCCGACCTGCCTACCGCTCCGCATCGGGCAAGGCTTGAACCGAAGCGACACGAGGGATGCTGTCGATGCGCTATTCCGAAGAGGCCGTTCCGGACACGCTGGAGCCGTTCGTACGCGCAATCTGGCGCATGGAAGCGGGCGGGTTGCCCACCGAGACGCTCCAGCGGACCGCCGCACCCGACGGCTGCATCGAGCTGATAATGCGGCTCGAAGGCCGCTCCTCATGGCGCACATCCCAACCCGCGCGGTTCGTCGCAGGACTGTGCACCGGCCCGGCCAGGCTCGAGCTCAGCGGCGATGCCGCCTTTGCCGGAGCAAGGCTGTGGCCATGGGCGTGGAACCTGCTCGGAGACCTCCCCTGCCCGGGCTTCCACAATCGCTGGATAGCGCCCGACCCCACCTCCAGGGCGGGCCGCCTGCTCGGCGGCGGGACGATCACTGCGAGCTGCCTCGCCGCACTCTTCGCCGGGCTCCCCGCTTCGGATATCGGGCGACATGTGGTCGCCAGCGCTTCCACCGGCGAGCTCGCCGAGAGGAGCGGGCAAGGCCACCGCACGCTGCAGCGCTGGTTCAAGCGGGAGATCGGCCTCTCGCCGAGGCAATACTTCCGCCTGCTGCGCTTCCAGAACGCGGTCGGCGACGATGCACGGCCGGCGACGCGGCTGGCCGACAAGGCGGCCGATGCAGGCTATGCCGACCAGGCGCACATGACGCGCGACTACCGCCGCTTCGCCGGCGAAACGCCCGCCCGTATGCGGCGGGCCTCCGCCGGTCCCTTCGTGAAAGGGCGCGAGACCTGACGCTCAGGCTGCGCGGTCGGCGGGCAGGTGCGCCCGGACCCTGGACGAGCGTTTCTGCTTGATCAGATTGCCCGCGATCCTGGTCGCCGCCTGCGTGTCGTCGGCGAGCTTCTTCACCTCGCCTGCGACCACTGCGAAACCGCGCCCCGCATCGCCCGCGCGCGCCGCCTCGATGGTGGCGTTGAGCGCGAGGATCGTGGTCTGCGAGGCGATATCCTCGATCGCATCGACGATCGAGACGATCCTGCCCATGGTTTCCTCGAGCTCGCCCTGCCGGGTCGACAGCCTGTCCTGCAATTCCTCGCCTTCGGACAGGCGCCGCGCCGCTTCCTGCTCGAGCCGCACTTCGTTGGTGATGTCGGTGGCGATTTTCAGAATCCGCCGCGGCCGCCCCGATTCGTCGAGGATCGGATTGTAGGTCGCCTGGATCCAAACCTCCTCGCCGTTGCGGTCGATCCGCCGATAACGCCCGGAATCGAATTCGCCCGCGCCCAGATTTTCCCAGAACATCCTGTACTTGCCCGAGGCGGCGTATTCGGCATCGACCAGCAGGCGGTGGTGCTGCCCCGCGAGTTCGCGCTCGGAATAGCCGAAAATGTCGCAGAAATTGCCGTTGGCCTCGAGGATGATGCCGGAAAGGTCGAATTCCACCACCGCCAGCGAGCGGTCGATCGCGCGCATATTGGCTTCGTGTTCCGCGTTGCGCCGCCGCTGGGCGGTGACGTCGGTGGCGAACTTGACGATCCTGTGCGGCTTGCCGTCTTCGTCGAGCACCGGGTTGTAGGTCGCCTGAAGCCAGACCTCCTCGCCCGTCTTGGTCAGCCGGCGATAGGTGCCTTCGTCGAAATCGCCGCGTCCCAGCTTGCGCCAGAACCGTTCGTATTCGTTCGACGCGGCGACTTCGGGCTCGCAGAACATGCGGTGGTGTTGGCCGACGATCTCGTCGAGTTGGTAGCCCATCGCCCGGAGGAAGAGATCGTTGGCCCACAGGACATGGCCCGAGAGGTCGAATTCGATCACGATCTGCGATCGGCATATCGCCCGCCAGGCGGCTTCGTGTCGGTTGTCCTGCCCCAAATTCGCCTCGTATCGGTTGCCGTTGGCCAACGAGTAGGAAGCAAGCGGCAAAAATTCGGTTAACGGCGAAGTAACCGAATTCCGCATCCGGTGGCCGCGTCAGGCTTTCGAGCGCGTAGGTGCATGGAAATCGGGCGGCTTGTCCTTCACCCAGGCGACGAATTTCGCGATGGCGTCGTTCTCCAACAGGACCGCACGATCCGCACCGACGCGCGCGAGTTCGGCATTGGTGAAATTGGCGTGGATCGTCTTGTGACAGATCGGATGAACCGGGACGGTGTTGCGGCCCTTCTTCGCTTTCGGCACCGGATGATGCTGCTGCACGCGCCGTCCGAGCGGGCGGTGGCAGAGCCAGCAGGTGAGCGGGTCATCCAACATTGCAGTCATCCAACCCTTCCCCCTCGATGGGGGAAGGATAGCACAGCTTGGCGCGGCAGCGCCTAGCGAAGCTTGGATGAGGGTGACGGCGTTCCACCAATCACCCCCTCTCAAGCTGCGCTAACGAGGGGGAGAGGTATCAGTCTTTCCTCTCCGCCGCCTTCTTCCTTTTCATCGTGTCGTGGAAGCGGTCGGCCCAGCCGGGTTTGACCATTTGGTCGGCGCGGACCATGCGCAGTTCGCCGTCGCCGACGTCGCGGCTGACCGCGCTGCCAGCGGCAACGATCGCGTCGGCGCCGATCTTGACCGGCGCGATCAGCGCGCTGTTCGAGCCGATGAAGGCGCGCGGGCCGATCACCGTCCGGTACTTGAAATAGCCGTCGTAATTGCAGGTGATGGTGCCAGCGCCGATATTGGCGCCCGCACCCACTTCGGCATCGCCGAGATAGGTCAGGTGGTTGGCCTTGGCCCCCTCGCCCAGCACCGCCTTCTTCATCTCGACGAAATTGCCGACCTTGGCGCCCTTCTCGAGCACCGCGCCGGGGCGCAGCCGGGCATAGGGGCCGACCTCGCAGCCCTCGCCCACGCTGGCGCCCTCGAGATGGCTGAAGGCGCGGATCGTCGCCCCGTCGGCGACGCTGACGCCGGGACCGAACACGACATTGGGCTCGACGGTGACGTCGCGGCCGAGTGCGGTGTCCCAGCTGAAGAACACCGTCTCGGGCGCCTTGAGCGTCGCGCCCTCGGCCATCGCCTCCTCGCGGCGGTAGTCCTGCCATTGCCGCTCGGCGGCGGCGAGCTCGGCGCGCGAATTGATGCCGGTCACTTCCCCGGGCGTATCGGCGGAGATCACCGCGCAGCCGTCGCCGTCCGCATTGGCGATGTTGACGATATCGACGAGGTAGTATTCACCCTGCGCGTTGTCGTTGCCGACCCTGCGCAGCAGCTCGAACATGTCGGCACTGCGCGCCGCCATCACCCCCGAATTGCACAGCCGGCAGGCGCGCTCGACCTCGCTCGCATCCTTGAACTCGACCATCTTCTCGATCCGCCCATCGGGCTTGGCGATCACGCGCCCGTAATGGCCCGGCTCGTCGGGCTCGAAGCCGAGCACCACGACCTTCGGCTTGTCCTCGGCATGCAGCCGGTCGAGCATCGCCTGCATCGTCTCGCCCTTCACGAAAGGGACGTCGCCGTAGAGCACCAGCACGTCGCCGGTGTAGCCCGACAGGCTCTCCTCGGCCTGCTGCACCGCATGGCCGGTGCCGTGCTGCGGTTCCTGCAGCGCGGTCTCGGCCCCGTCGCCGAGCGCTTCCTCAAGCTGCTCGCGGCCCGCGCCGACCACCACCACCTTCTTCGCCGGCCCGAGCGCATCGACCGTCGCCAGTAAATGGTCGAGCATCGGGCGGCCCGCGATCGGGTGCAGCACCTTGTGCAGCCCGCTCTTCATGCGGGTGCCCTTCCCCGCGGCGAGGATCACGGCGGCGAAATCTCTGGATGTGCTCATGGTTACTCCGGCTTTTGGGCGCAATGCCACCAAACGCTTGCGGTTTGAAGAACCATCCGCCACGCAGCCGCAAGCATGACAAAGCAAATGGCGGATTTTCCTTTCGATATCGTCGGCTTCGATCTCGACGGCACGCTGGTCGAATCGCATCGCGATCTCGGCACCGCGGTCAACCATGCGCTGACGCTGGGCGGCTTCGCCGAAGTGCCGATCGAGAGCGCGACCGATCTGATCGGCGGCGGCGCGAAGGTGATGCTCAAGCGCGCGATCGACGAGCAGGGCGGGCTCGAGGATGGAGCCTTCCGCAAGCTCTACAAGGCGATGCTGGCCTATTACGGCGAGAATTACGCAGTACACACGAGACCCTATCCGGGCGCACTCGAAACGCTCGATGCGCTGGCAGAACGCGGCGTGCGGCTGGGCGTGATCACCAACAAGTTCGAGGATTTCGCGCGCGGCATCCTCGACACTCTCGAAATCGCCGACCGGTTCGATTGCATCGTCGGCGGCGACAGCCTGGGCAAGGACGCCGATGGCAATTTCCGCGCCAAGCCGCTGCCCGATCCCATCCTCCACGCGCACAAGTCCTGCGGCGGCGGGCGGATGGCCTATATCGGCGACAGCAGCTACGACATGAAGGCGGCGCGCGCGGCAGGGGTCCCGGTGGTCGCGGCGTGCTACGGCTACTGCGACAAGTCGGCGGACGAGCTCGGTGCGGACGCGGTAATCGATTCGTTCGACGAATTGATCGCGGTGCTGGAGCAATTGTGAGTTCCCGCGAAGGCGGGAACCTCAGGTCAGTAGCGAATCGCCATCGGCCTGAGGCCCCCGCCTTCGCGGGGGCTCGCGCCATGCCATTACCGCTACGGCATGGCGGCGCACCCGGCGCCCTGTTGCAAGTGCGAAGGGAACCTGCCAACCCGTCCGCCGATTGACCTTAACGTAAACCCATTCGGAGAGACCCCATGAGCATCGATTTCAAGGACAAGGTAGCGATCGTCACCGGCGCCGGCGGCGGGCTGGGCCGCGAATACGCGCTCGAACTGGCGCGGCGCGGAGCGAAGGTGGTGGTCAACGATCTCGGCGGGTCGCGCGACGGCACCGGCCATTCGGACATGGCGCTGCAGGTGGTCGAGGAAATCGAGAAGGCCGGCGGCGAGGCGATCTCCAACGGCGCCAGCGTGACCGAATTCGACCAGATGGAGAAGATGGTCGCCGACGCGAAGCAGAAATGGGGCGGCGTCCACATCCTGATCAACAATGCCGGGGTGCTGCGCGACAAGACCTTCGCCAAGATGGAACCGGCCGATTTCGAATTCGTGCTCAAGGTCCACCTGACCGGCTCGGCCTTCGCCACCAAGGCGTGCTGGGAGACCTTCCGCGAGCAGGCCTATGGCCGCGTGCTGATGACCGCCAGCTCGACCGGGCTGTTCGGCAATTTCGGCCAGGCCAATTACGGCGCCGCCAAGCTCGGCCTCGCCGGGCTGACCAAGACGCTCCAGCTCGAAGGCGCGAAATACAACATCAAGGTCAACACGCTCAGCCCCGTCGCGGGCACGCGCATGACCGAAGACCTGTTTCCGGAAGAGGCTTTCAAGCTGTTCGACCCGGTCAATGTCGTCCCCGCGGCACTGTTCCTCGTCAGCGAGGACGCGCCGACCAACGCCATCGTCGGCGCGGGCGCGGGCGGGTTCCACTCCTCCTGGACCGTCATGAACGATGCGGTCTGGCTGACCGAGGGCGAGCGCACGGTCGAGGGTTTCGCCGCCAACTGGGACAGGATCGGCGCGTTCTCCAACCTCACCGCCCCGCAATCGGGCAGCGAGCAGTCGGGCAACATTCTCAAGGCGATGCAGAAGGTTACCGGCCAGGGGCCCGATTCGGCACGCGGCTGATCGGCGGGCTGTATTGACACTATAACACACCACGCGTATCTCCGCCCCTTCACAGGGGAGGAGACCGCTCGATGTACAGCGAAGAAGACCTCAATTCCGCCGTCGCCGCGGGCGCGCTGAGCGCCGAATCCGCGGCCGCGTTTCGCGCGCACATGTCGCAGGTCCGCGACATGCCGCGCGGCGACGAGGAAAATTTCCGGCTGATCAACAGCTTCAACGACATATTCGTCGCCATCGGCGTGGTCATCATGCTGCTCGCCGCCGGGGCGATCGGGCAGGCGATCGGAGGAGCTATCGTGCCGCCGCTGCCGTGGCCCGGCGAGGATGCCTCGGAGGCTGCGTGGAAGGCGTTCTACGCCCATGACGGCGTGCGCGACGGGGTCCAGACCATGCTTGCCGGCCTGCTGGTCGCGCTCACCGCGTGGCCGCTGGCCGAATTCTTCACCCGCAGGCGCCGGATGGCGCTGCCGAGCATCATCATGCTGCTCGCTTTCGTCGGCGGTCTGTTCGCAACCGTGCTCGGCGTCGGTCTGGCGCTGGTGGAGGGCGGCAACGACAGGCTCGGTGCGATCGTGGTGTCTATCGCCGCGCTGCTCGCCGCGGGTGGCGCGTGGGTCCACTGGAAGCGATTCATGGTGCCGATCACCATCGCCGCCGGGTCCGCCGCCCTGGCGGGCACCGCGATCGCGCTGGTGGTCGCCGCCATCGGCCCCGATACGGTCGAGGATCCCGAGACGCTGCTGTTGAGCCTCGTCTTCGTCGCCGGCCTCGGCATATTCGCCTTTGCCATGCGCTGGGACATCAGCGACCGCGAACGGACCACCAGGCGCAGCGACGTCGCCTTCTGGCTCCATTTGCTCGCCGCACCGATGATCGCACACCCGATCTTCGCGCTGCTCGGCGTGACCGACGGCGGTGAGATCGGCGTCGGCGCGGCGGTCGGAGTGCTGGCGGTCTATGTCGCCTTCGGCCTGCTCGCGCTGGCGATCGACCGGCGCGCGCTGCTGGTCTCCGCGCTCGCCTATGTGCTGATCGCGCTGACCTTCCTGTTCGACCGCTTCGGCGCGGTCGAGCTGACCTTCGCGCTCACCGCGCTGGTAATCGGTTCGGCGCTGCTGACTTTGTCGGCCTTCTGGACGCCGATCCGCCACACGGTGGTGCGCGGACTGCCGGACGGCTGGCGGGAGCGGCTGCCGGTGACCGGGCCCGTGACGGGGAGCCCGGCAACCGCCTGAAGTTCCTGTTGATTGCAAAGGAAACCCCGCGCACAATCGCGCGGGGTTTTCGTTTTGCAGGGGGCTAATCACATGGCGGCCGATTCTTCGCATTCCAGGCTGGTGCTGCGCGCGCGGCTGGTGAAGATCTTTGCGTGGGCGTTCATCGCGGTCACGATGCTGGAAGTGGTGCTGGCCGGCTATCTGGTCTTTCGTCCGCGCGAGATCGTGGTCACTGCGCCGGGCAAGGATCCGGGCACTCCGCCCGAAGTGATCGCAAGCGCGATCTCGGGGATCGCCCTGATCGTACTGGTGCTCGTCATGCTCGCGCTGATGGTTTTCTCTCTCGTCTGGATATACCGCGCGCATGTGAGCCTCCGCGAGCGAGGGATCGAGCTCACCTATTCGCCCGGCTGGGCGGTCGCGAGCTATTTCGTGCCGCTGGTCAATCTCGTCGTACCGTTTCGCGCCATGCGCGAGCTGTACAATCGCAGCCATGGCGAGATCGACGAACTGGCGCATTCCGCGGTCGACGACGTGTTCGCGTGGTGGACCGCCTATCTGATCGGCTTGTCGCTGTGGATGGTGCTGATTTTCAAGACGCTGTTCGACGTGCTGACCAATATCGTCTTTCTGACTCCCGCCTGGGCCGAATTCGCGATCTGGACGCTCGCGGCCCTGCTGCTTGCGCTGTCGTGTTACCTGCTGGCGAGGCTGGTCGGTGTCATCACCGACGCGCAGGCCGGCGAGGGGCACGTCGCTTCGACCTTTGCGTAGCGGTAGGTAGAGTCCTTAGTTGCGTGCGGTCGGGGCGTCCGCCCCTCCCTTGCTGTTCCATCCCACGCCCCCACCCGGCCACCCCGACAATAGTAACCTATGGGTGGCCGGGTGGGGGCGTGGGATGGAACAGCCCCGGCGGACCGACGTCTGCCACGTCGTGACAGGTCGCGTCACCGCCGGAAAACATATAGCCCTGACCGTATCGGTACTGCCGCAGCAGCCCTCTAATCCCCGACCGCCTTCACCAGCCGTCTCTCCAGCGGCGCGAGCACGCCGGCGAGGTCGTGGCCGCGCTTGAGCGTCTGGCCGTGTTCGCCGAACAGCGTCCACATCCCTTGCCGGTTGCGTAGCGCGGGCCGTTTCTCGAGCCGCGCATGCGGACGTTCGGCGGCGCGGCGGAAGGCGGCGAAGACCGCGCAATCGCGGGTGAAATCCATCGCGTAGTCGCGCCATTCGCCCGCCGCGACCATCCGGCCGTAGAGATCGAGGATACGTTGCAATTCGTCGCGCGCGAAACCCACCTGCGAGGGGACACGACCGGGAAATGCGACGATTGTTCCGGGCACGCCCGCACCGAGGGCGCCCGCCATCAGCTATCGGTCCCGCTGCGCCGGGTCGGCTCGGTTCCGGCCCGTTCGCGCAATTCGGCGATTTCGGCGCGCAGCTTCTCGAGTTCGCTTTCGATCTTTTCGACGCAATCCCTACTCGGCTCGCCCAATTCGCCACATTTGGGATCGTCGCACGGCGTGCCGTAAGGGATGAACTCCTTCATCCAGTCCTCGGCCGGCACCAGCGTGGAACGCGCCTTGAGCCCGATCATCGTCGCACCCTCGGGCACGTCGTCGGTGACCACCGCATTGGCACCGATGCGCGCGCGCCTGCCGACCGTGATCGGGCCGATCACCTGCGCTCCCGAACCGATGATGACGTCGTCCTCCACGGTCGGATGGCGCTTGCCGCCCTGCCCGTTGGTCGGGTTGGTCCCGCCCAGCGTGACGCATTGGTAGATGGTGACGTTGTCGCCTATCTCCGCCGTCTCGCCGATCACGGTAAAGCCGTGGTCGATGAAGAAATTCTTCCCGATAATGGCACCGGGATGGATGTCGATCGCGGTCAGGAAGCGGCCGAAATGGTTGACGAAACGCGCGGGGAAATAGAGCCCGGCCTCGAACAGCCAGTGCGCGAGCCGGTGGAAGCCGAGCGCCAGCACGCCCGGATAGAGCAGGATTTCCCAGCGCGAACGCGGCGCGGGATCGCGCGCGCGCACCGAGTCCAGATAGTCGATCAGCCCTGCGAACATGGTCCGATCCTCCCATTTTCGCGGGGTCAAAGCAAGCTTGCCTGCTCCGGCCCCCGGATCGCTTCCAGCGCGTCGCGCCAGACCGATTGTGTCGCCGCGACCTTGCGCTCCATGCTCAGCCGGTCGATTTCGGCGACGAGCCGCTCGATCCCGGCGAAGCTGCGCTCGGCGCGCGGCACCAGATAGGTAAGCGCGCCTTCGCCCAGCGCAAGACCGCGCTGCGCCGCATGCGCTTCGATCAGCGCCGCCAGCATGGTGTCGTCGGGAACCCCGATTTCGAGCTGCAGCGCCGCGCCCATGCGCGATTTGAGGTCGGGCAGCGCGATCTCCCACCCTTCGCCGTCGATCACCAGCAGCAGCGGGCGTCCGTCCTCCTGCGCGCGATTCCAGCGGTGGAACAGCTCGGCCTCGTCGAGCGCATTGGCGCCGTCGATCGCATCGCCGCGCTCTTGCGCATCGAACCAGCACGCCAGCAGCGACTTGCCCGAGCGCGGGGGGCCGGCGAGCACAGCGGTGCGGAACGGCCAGCTGTCGGGCGTGCCGAGCGCTTCCACCGCGTCCTCGTTGGCGTTGCCGACGACGATGCGGTCGGCGCCGCCGTCCTGACGGTGCGAAAGGGGGAGAACGATCTGCGACGGCATCGCGCCAACCTAGGAACGCTAGCGGCTGATCGAAAGCGAATTGCCGCTCTGCGTCACGGAAAGGCCCCGTGCGCGCAGCGCCGCGGCGAGCTGGTCGATGCTGCCGCCGTAGCTGACGCTCATCACCGAGGTCCCGCCGATCGCGGTGCTCGGAACCGTCGCGCCGCGCACGCCGGGTGTCGCACGCACGGCGCCGAGTGTGGCGTCGTAGGCCGCGGCATCGGGCGTGGCGAACTGCACCGCATAGCTCGACACGACCTGCGGCGTCGGCGTGGCTGTCGGGGTGGGGGACGGCGTCTCGCCCGCGGTGGGTTCCTCGCTCTCCGCCTCTTGCGCGGCGCGCTCCTGCGCCTCGACCGCGCGCCCGATCTCCATCAGGCGGCGCAGCGCCGGGTCGAGATCGGGGGTGCCGAGATTGAGCGTCGGGTCGGGGCTGAGCTTGCCGTCGGCGAGCGCGCGCTCGAAGATGGCGTCGAACCGCGCGACCGCGCGCGACAGCATCGCGGGCAGCTGCTCCGGATTCTCGGCGCGCATGGTGAAGCCGTCGAGATAGGTGCTCGACGGGCCGTAGCGCGCGGAGAACGTGCCCTCGATCGGGCCGCCGGGCCACGAATAGTCGAGCCGCGCGATCGGCACGAGCACGTCGGCGGCCTCGAACTGGTCGAGGATGTTGCGCCACCAGGTGCGGCTGCGGCGGGTGGTCTGGCCGTAGGTCAGCAGCAGCGAATCGCCGCCCGCGCCGGAGGGGCGGACGTAATTGATACTGCTCGCCCCGGCCTGATATTCGGCCCAGGCGCGCTGCCACGGATTGCGCGTCTCGTAGACGAGGTTGCCGCCGCCCGACATCGTCACCGGCACCAGCAGCATCGGTGCCGAACCGCGCGCCTTGACTCCTGAGCCGAGCAGCCGTCCGGCGCGCGCGCGGTCGAAGATGACGCCGAGCGTGGCGATATAGCGGCGCGGGCCGATCCGTTCCTGCTCGATCACCACCGCCGAAACGAGGCCCTGCAGCTGGCCGTCGGAAATGGAGGGGCCGTCGAGCTTTTCCCACGCCTTGCGCTGCGCCTCGGCCCAACCCCTGGCGCGCGCATCCTCGGGATTGTCGCCGCGCACGTCGACCTCGATGCCGCCGACATCGATATCGCTGCTCGAAACGACCGCCGCGATGCCGCGCTCGCCCTCGACCTGCGCCCATGCGGCGTAGGCCAGCACCGCCAGCGCAAGCACGGCGACAACCGGAAGCATGGCGGTGCGGGGCGAACGCGAAAGGGAGGGAGCGAGATGGGCCATCGGGGAAAACAGGCGGCCTTTTGCCCAATCGGGCATGGAAATCCAAGCGCTATTGCTTATGGCGGAGCCATGCGCGGCAAGAACTCCCCCTACACCTACGAAGAGGCCGGAGTCTCGATCGAGGCGGGCAATGCGCTGGTCAGGGCGATCGGCCCGCTGGTCAAGGCTACCGCGCGGCCCGGGGCCGACAGCGAACTGGGCGGATTCGGCGGCTTCTTCGATCCGAAGGCGGCCGGCTATACCGATCCGCTGCTGGTCGCCGCGAATGACGGGGTCGGCACCAAGCTCAAGCTCGCAATCGACCACGACCGGCACGACACGGTCGGGATCGACCTCGTCGCGATGTGCGTCAACGATTTGATCGTGCAGGGTGCGGAGCCCTTGTTCTTCCTCGACTATTTCGCCACCGGCAAGCTCGAGAACGGCGTCGCCGAGCGGGTGGTGGCGGGCATTGCGGAGGGCTGCAAGCAGGCCGGCTGCGCGCTGATCGGCGGCGAGACCGCGGAAATGCCCGGCATGTATGCCGAGGGCGATTACGACCTCGCCGGTTTCTGCGTCGGCGCGGTCGAGCGCGGCGAGCAATTGACCGGCGAGCGCGTGCGCCCGGGGCAAGTGCTGCTCGGCCTTGCCAGTTCGGGGGTGCATTCGAACGGCTATTCGCTCGTCAGGCGGCTGGCGTCGGACAAGGGCTGGAAGCTCGACCGGCCCGCCCCGTTCGAGCCGGAGCGCACGCTGGTCGAGGCGCTGATCGAACCGACCCGAATCTATGTAAAGAGCCTGCTGGAGCCGATCCGTGCGGGGCGGATCGCCGCGCTCGCGCATATCACCGGCGGCGGCTTGCTAGAGAATATCCCGCGCGTGCTGCCCGAGGGTGCGCATGCGGTCGTGGATGCCGATGCGTGGGAGCAGCCCGCTTTGATGCGCTTCCTGCAGACCGAGGGGCATATCGAACCGGCGGAAATGGCGCGCACTTTCAATTGCGGAATCGGCATGGTGCTCGCGGTCGAGCCGGATGAAGCCGATGCACTGGCGCGCGATTTCGCAGCGGCGGGCGAGACGGTGCACCGCGTCGGCACGATCGGCGAAGGCGAACGCGGCTGCACGGTGCATGGATCGCGAGGCGCATGGGGCGCGGAGGAAGGCTGGGAGGCCGTCCATCATGCATAGTATCCTCCCCGTTTTCGCCCGAATGGGCGCAAAT
Organism: uncultured Altererythrobacter sp.; assembly: GCA_913055875.1. Lineage (GTDB taxonomy): Bacteria > Pseudomonadota > Alphaproteobacteria > Sphingomonadales > Sphingomonadaceae > CAJXJY01. Next base: position 70,475 of record CAJXJY010000007.1, on the reverse strand, counting down.
GGGGAGGTGGCAGACGCCGTCAGGCGGCTGACGGAGGGGCTATGGCGGGATAGTGCCCCTCCGTCACGCGCCTGCGGCGCGCGCCACCTCCCCATTGCTTCGCAACGGGGAGGATATGGTGCCCGCTAAAGCCAAACTCGCCGTCTTCATCTCGGGCAAGGGCACCAATATGGCGGCGCTGCTCTATGCCAGCCGCCTGCCCGGCGCGGGTTACGAGATCGTGCTCGTGCTCGCCAACGATCCCGATGCCGCGGGGCTGAAACTGGCCGAGGCGGAGGGGATCGCGACCTTCGCGCTGCCGCACAAGGGCATGCCGCGCGCCGAACACGACGCAGCGATGGAAGCCGAGGTCGTGAAGGCCGGTGCCGAATATATCGCGCTCGCGGGCTATATGCGCATCCTCGGCGACGATTTCGTAAAGCGCTGGGAAGGAAGAATGCTCAATATCCACCCCTCGCTGCTGCCCAAGTACAAGGGGCTGGATACGCACGCCAAGGCGATCGCGGCGGGCGATGCCAAGGCGGGGGCATCGGTCCATCTCGTCACCGGCGAACTCGATAGCGGCGAGGTGCTGGGACAGGCCGAGGTCGCGATCCTGCCCGGCGATACGCCCGAGCATCTCGCCAACCGGGTGCGCGTGGCCGAGCACCAGCTCTACGCCCGCGTGCTGGGCGACTACGTCTCGCGCCCCTACGATCCCGACTGGCTGGTCGCGCAGGTGCGCGAACGGGCGATGGCGATGCCGCAGGCGGAGGAGACGCTGAGCCACGGCATGCCCTGCTTCGGTATCGTCAAGGGCAAGAAGTTCGCCTGGGTCAGCGTCGACCATCACGGCGACGGCATCACCGCGCTGCTCGCCAAGATCAGCGGCGCGGACGAGCAGGCGCAGCTGATCGAAATGGACGGCGAACGCTATTACCGCCCGCCCTATTTCGGCGACGGGTGGATCGGTATAAGGCTCGATCTGGGCGATACCGACTGGGCATCGATCGAGGACTGGCTGAGCCGCAGCTGGCGTGCGGTCGCACCGAAGAAACTGACCGCGCTGATGGACGCCGCCGACGAGTTCTGATGCCCCCGCCCCGCCCCCACCCGCTCGCGCGCGCGCCGCTGGTCGACCGGCTCGACCGGTTCCTCGCGGCGAGCTGGGACCGGGGCTGGATGCCGCCGCCGCCGCTCGAAGCGGAAACGCTGCTCGAGCGCGGGGCGAAGGGCTTCGAGGCGGAGGATGAAGCCGGGGGCCGCGATCCCGGAGACATCGCCGATTTCCGCACCCGCCTCGACCGCCTCCTGGCGTCGCTGACGGACGAGGCGCAGCTCAATGCGGTCGGCGAGGCCTTCGCCTACGGCCAGCTGATCCGCGCGATCCGCCAGCGTTTCGCGCTCGGCCGGCTATGGCGCGAACAGCCCGAATTGCTCGAAACCGAACTCGCCGCACCGATCATAGTCGTTGGGCAGATGCGCAGCGGGACGACGCGCATCCACCGCCTGCTCGCCGCCGATCCGGCGCATAGCGCGACGCGTTTCTGCGACAGCTGGCACCCGGTGCCCGAAACGCCCGACCTGCGCCCGCTGCGCGGCGGATTCAAGCTGTTCATGGCGCGCCGGCTCGACCCGTGGCTCGACACCATCCACCCCTTCGGCGCGGCGCGCGCGGACGAGGAACTGGGCTGGCTTGCCGGCGCGCTCGACCATTCGGCCTACGAGGCGCAATGGCATATCCCGGCCTACTCCGCGTGGAGCGAGGCCCGCGATCCGGCGCCGGTCTATCGCGAATTCGCGCGCCTGCTGCGGACCGACGCCGCCGAGCACGGCAATGCGGCGCGGCCGCGCGTGCTCAAGACCCCGCAATTCGCCGAGGACCTGCCCGCGCTGCTGGCGCAGTTTCCCGATGCGCGCGTGGTCGTTTCGCGCCGCTGCGGGGAGGAGACGCTGCGCAGCTCGGTCTCGCTGGTGGCGAACCAGATGACGATCCAGTCCGACGCGGTCGATCTGGACCGGATCGAGACCGAATGGCGGCGCAAGATCGCACTTCGGCAGGAGCGGCTCGATGCGGCGCTGGCGGATTTCGACGGGCCGGTCGCCGAGATCGACTTCGACCGCCTCGGAGCCGACTGGGAGGCCGAAATCGCCGCGCTCTATGACGCGCTCGGCCTCGACCTAACCGATGCGGCACTCGCCGCGATGCAGGCCGAGCAGGCCCGCGCGGGGAAATCCCCCCACCGCGCCCATGCGGGCCAGCTTCAGGCCTTCCTGCCGATCCCCGGAATGAAGGCCCCCACGCGCCGGCTGTAATCGCGGTACTGATCGCCGTAGAGCGCCAGCAGGTCGCGCTCCTCGTAGGCGATGCCGATCACGATATAGACCGTGAAACCGACCGCGAGCAGCAAATGGCCGTAAGTCATGTCGGGGGTCGCCCAGAAGGCGACGAAGAAGCCGGTATAGATCGGGTGGCGGACGGCCTTGTAGAACAAGGGTGTGCGCATCTGCATCGGCTGCGGCTCGACCCCGCGCATGTGGTGCCAGGCCTGCTGCAGCCCGAACAGCTCGAAATGGTTGAGCAGCCAGGTCGAAACGAACAGGATCGCCCAGCCGATCCAGAACAGGCCCCACAGCACCATCCGGCCGGTCTCGTTCCCGACCGACCATACGGTGCCTTCGATCGGGTGCCAGAAGGCGAACAGCAGGGCCAGCACAACCACCGTCGCGAGGCAGTAGAGGCTGCGCTCGACCGCGGGGGAGACGATGCCGGTCCAGGCGCGCTTGAAGCCCTGCCGCGCCATCACCGAATGCTGCACGCCGAACAGCGCGATCAGCGCGATATCGATCAGGCCCGCGGCCAGCGGCGGCGCCGACAGCCCCTTGTCGACATGAGTCGGCATGAAACCGAACGCGCCGACGAAACCGACGAGATAGAGAAAGGCGGCGAAAAATGCGGCGTAGCAGGCGAGCGCCACCGCCATGACGAGTACACGAGACATGGTTTCCCTCCGAACCGTGCGACCCCGCGACATCCATTGTCGGCGCAGGATTAGCACGATTCGGGATTTTCGGGAAACCGGGCGGTCGGCGCCGGGCTCAGGACGCCGGCGTGACGCTCAGCGTATAGCGTCCGCCTTCGCCGGTTTCGAGCGTGACGCTACCCTCCGCGGATGTCGCGGTGAAGCCCGCCATGCCGCCGTTCTGCATCCTGAAATCGAAACCGCGCGCGTCGAGCTTGCGGAAATACCAGTCGATCACCTGCATCGACGCTTCGGGGGAGGTGAAAACCAGCCTCTGCGTGCCGTCTTCCTCCGCCCGTTCGACGATTGCGCCTCCCGGGAAGATGCGGATGTCGAGCGGCAGCCCGGCGTCCTCGCCGGCCTGCGGATTGAACTCGTTGCCGTCCGCGGTCGCCTGCGCGGCGGGTTCTTCACCCGCGGCGGTCTCCGGCTCGGTGACGGCATCGCCTTCGCCGGATTGCGAGCACGCAGCAGCGGCCAGCCCCACAACGAGCAGCGGCAAAATCGGCTTCATCGATATCCTCCCACGGTTTGCACTTCGATACCGGGAGGGAGCGTAACAAACCCGCCGCCCCGCGTCCAACGCGGCGGCCGGCCAAATCACTGATCAGCCGACGATTTCGTCCTCATCGAAAAAGAACTCGATCTCGATCTTCGCGTTCTCGTCGCTGTCCGAGCCGTGGACCGAATTGGCTTCGATGCCCTCGGCATAGGTCTTGCGGATCGTGCCCTCTGCGGCGTCGGCGGGGTTGGTCGCGCCCATCGCGTCGCGGTTGCGCTTGACCGCGTCTTCGCCTTCGAGGACCTGCACCACCACCGGGCCGCTGGTCATGAAATCGCACAATTCGCCGAAGAAGGGGCGCTCCTTGTGCACCGCGTAGAAGCCTTCGGCCTGCTCGCGGGTCATCCGGATGCGCTTCGAAGCGACGACGCGCAGGCCGGCATCCTCCAGCATCCTGGTGACGGCGCCGGTCAGGTTTCGGCGCGTGGCATCGGGCTTGATGATCGAAAAGGTGCGGGTGACCGCCATCGGGTATTCCTTCGGATTGGGGGTATGCGGTAAAGTCCGCGCGCCCCTATCGCCCATGGCGGCCCGCTTCAAGGCCTAGAGTCGTTTTCAGCCTTGCTGAAACAGAGTCGTGCGCAAGCGCGCTCAGGCCTCCGGGCCGATGGTCAGCACCACCTCGGTCGCTCCCATCATGTCGCTCGCGAGCATGTCGAAGCTGCGCGCGCCCTCCTTGGTGCTGGTCAGCTGGGCCATCGTGCCGTCGTCCGAATCCATCCCGATCGTGTATCCCGCCGCTTCGGCTTCGGCGCGGTAGTGCGCGATTACTGCGCTCGGGCTGTCGCCGGATTTGAGCGTGACCATCCGAACCTCGGTGCCGTCCGCCGCGGTGATCTCCGCATCGTTGGTCACTTCCATGCCGGGCATTGCGGAGAATCCCTCCGGCAGGCCCAGATCGGCGGCTTCGGCCGTTCCTTCGGCGACGTCGCGTCCCTCCGAGCCGCCACCCGAACAGGCGGCCAGCGCCAGGGCGATCGGCAGAAAAATCGAATATTTCATGGCACTCTCCAGGCGATAGTTCGGTTTCCCGTTCTATCGCCCGGCCCTGCGGGCGGAATGCCATATACCGGGCACAGCGCAGCCCGGAGTGGTCGCTGTCCTATTCCTCGAGGCCGGAGGAAACGGTCAGCTGGGCGTTGGTCTTGCCCTCCTGGCGGTTGGCATTGAGCACGAAATTGGTGCCGTCGTCCGACTCGCCGCCGATCATCGTGCCCTGCGCCGTCTTGAGTTCCATTTCGATCGCGACGCCGGCAGCTTCGGCCTGCTTGCGATAGAACGTCACCATTTCGGTCGGCGTGTCGTCGCTCTGCATGATCAGCATCGTGCCCTTGCCCTCGCCGCGCCCGACCGAAGTGTTGGATACCACCGTGGCGCCGGGATAGACCGTGAAGCCCGCGGGGAGATCGACCGCGGTCCCCGGGCCGGACTCGAATTCGACCGTGCCGTCCTCGGTTTCGATGCTGCCGCGCGACTGCCCGGTGGTGGGATCGACGGTGTAGCTGCCGTCGCCCTCGTCGGTCTCGAACTCGGTGGTGCGTTCGCCGCCGCAGGCGGCAAGCGCGAGCGCGGCGGTACAGGCAAGCAGTGTTCTCATCGATAGTCCCCCACTGGAAAGGCGCGGGGATAGCGCAACGCTGCGCGCCTGCCAAATTACAAGCCTGCCAAATTACAACCTGCGTTCCCACTTCCCGTCGACCAGTTCGTGGAATTCGCGGGTCACGTCCTCGCGCTCGTCGAACTGCCGCCACGCCGCGCGCGCCGCCTCGCGACCGGCATCGTCGAAGAACAGGAAGGCGCGTTCGAACCGCTCGCCCTCGTCGCGCCACTTGCCGTCGGCGAAAGCGACGAGCGTGGCCCCGTTCGGCGCATCGCACCCTTCGGACAGCAGGATCGGCTGGCGCTCCGCATGCGGCGCGTCGGCAGCGCCATGCGCGAGGAACTCCGCCGGTGCGTAGTCCCACAGCGCCTTGTCGAGCCGCGCGCGCAGCTCCGCATCCCCGGCCACCACCAGCATGCGCTGGTCCGCCTTCATCGCAGCGCGCGCGATCAGCGGCAGCACCCGCTCGACCGGCTGCGACGGCGCGAGGTAGAAGCCGATCCGCATGCCGCGCGGCCCTGCGTCAGCCTTCGAGGTTGTCGCGCACGAAGCGGTCGATCAGCCGCGCGCCGTAGCCGGTCGCGCCCTTGTCCCAGGTCGCGCCGGGCTTGTCCGACCACACCGTCCCCGCAATGTCGCAATGCGCCCACGGCGTTCCGTCCTTTATGAAACGCTGGAGGAATTGCGCCGCGGTGATCGAGCCTGCTTCGCGCGGGCCGATATTCTTCATGTCGCAGATCGGGCTGTCGAGCAGCTTGTCGTAGGCCGGGGCGAGCGGCATGCGCCACAGCTTGTCGCCCGAGGCCTTGCCCGCGGCAAGCAGCTGTTCGGCGAGATCGTCGTCGTTCGAGAACACCCCGGCATGCTCGTGCCCGAGCGCGATCAGCATCGCGCCGGTGAGCGTCGCGAAATCGACGATCCGCGCCGGCTTGTGCTCCTCCTGCACCCAGTGCAGCGCGTCGCACAGCACCAGCCGCCCCTCGGCGTCGGTGTTGAGCACCTCGATCGTCTGGCCCGACATCGAGGTGACGATGTCGCCCGGGCGCTGCGCCTTGCCGTCGGGCATGTTCTCGACCAGCCCGAGCACGGCGACGAGATTGGCCTTCGCCTTGCGCTTGACCAGCGCCAGCATCGCACCCGCGACCGCGCCCGCGCCGCCCATGTCCCATTTCATGTCCCACATGCCGGGGCCGGGCTTGAGCGAAATGCCGCCGGTATCGAAGGTCACGCCCTTGCCGACGAAAGCGGTCGGCTTCCCGTCGCCGCCGCCGTTCCACGTGATCGCGAGCAGCCGCGAGGGTTGCTCCGAACCGAGCCCGACGCCGAGCAGCGCGTGCATGCCGAGCTCTTCCATCTGCTCCTCGTCGAGCACGGTCAGTTCGGCGCCGGTGCCTTCGAACGCCGCGCGGCATTTCTCGACGAAGCTGACCGGGTAGAGCTTGTTGGCGGGTTCGGCGATCAGCGTGCGGGTGAACTCGACCCCTTCCGCCACCGCGGCCTGAGTCGACCACTCCGCTTCCGCGCCTTCGGGCGCGCCGACTACGGTGACCGCCTCGAGCGTCTTCTTCTGCTCCTCTTTCAGCTTGGTGCGATAGGCGTCGTGGCGCCAGCCGCGCAGCCGCAGGCCGAGCAGCACCGAGGCAAGCTCGTCGCCCGACAGGTTCGATCCGCGCATGTCGAGCGCGATCTGCTTCTCCCCCGAGGTGAGGTATTTGGCGGTCAGCGCGGCACCGGCCTTTTCCAGCCTGGCCGAACGGTCCTCTGCATCGGCGGCGCCCGCTCCGGCGATCGCCACGCGCACGACCTTGCCGTCGCGTTCGACGAAGCCTTCGAACAGCTGGCCGGCATTGCCCTTGAAGCGCGCCGCCCCGGCCCCGTCGGCAAGCGGCTTTTCGAGACCGTCGGGCAAGGCGCCCTTGTCCACGACATAAGCGACCAGCCGTGCATCGGCCGGGAGATTTTCGCTGAATATGACTTGCATTCGAACTCCGGATTCTGGAACGCGGGAGGATGGACGCGGCCGATCGAATCCCCGCAAGGATGGCGATTGCGATTAGGCGGAGGGAGTGCGATAGGCAAGGGATGCTCCCCGCCTCGCAGACCGCGCTGCAAGCACCGTTTCGCCGCTTGCTCCTGTCGAGCACGCCGCTGGTGCTGCTTGCGTCGGGGCTGTTCGCCCCGGCGATGGCGCAGGAAGGCGCCGCGCCGGGGATGGAAACCGCGCAGGAACCGCTCGACGAACCGGACCTGTCCGCGCGTCCGGCGGAAGGCGATCCGGCCCCCGCCCCGCAGGCCCCGCCCTCGACCGCTCCGGCCGGCGAACGCGCGATCGATTTCGAGGCGGATTCGCTCGAATACGAATCGGGCAGCGACGTGGTCCGCGCCAGCGGCAACGTCGTGCTGCGCAGCGAGGATCGCTCGGTCCGCGCCGATACCGTCGAATGGAACCGCGCAACGGGTACCATCCTCGCCACCGGCAACGTCCGCTTCGTCGACGAGGGCGGCAACCAGCTCTACACCGAGCGCGTCGAACTGACCGACGAGTTCGAAGCCGGTGCGATGGAGGACCTGCTGCTGGCGCTGCGCGAAGGCGGACGGCTCGCCGCGCGCAGCGGCGAACGCGGCGCGGACGGCACGGTGATCCTGACCGATGCCGCCTACAGCGCCTGCGCGGTGGTCGATCCCGAAGGCTGCGCCAAGAATCCGAGCTGGCGCATCACCGCCAGCCGCGTGGTCTACGATCCGCAAGAGAAGCGGGTGCGCTTCAGCGGTGCCTTTCTCGAACTGTTCGGCGCCCGCCTGTTGCCGCTGCCGGGCCTCGCGGTGCGCACCGACGGCGGCGCGGTTTCAGGCTTCCTGGTCCCGGACCTGCGCTTTTCCGAATCGAACGGGGTCGAGGTCAGCGGCAGCTATTACTGGCGCCTCGCCGACAACAGGGACCTGACGCTGGGTGCCTACGTCTTCACCGAAGCGCCGCCGATGGCCTCGGCCAACTGGCGCCACCTGACCGACAAGGGTGCCTACCAGATCACCGGCTACCTCACCCACAGCCGCCGCATTTCCGATTTCACCGGCGTCCCGACCAGCGAAAGCGACCCGCGCGGCTACCTCTATGCCAACGGTCGCTTCCAGTTCGATCCCAACTGGAGCTTCACCGGCTCGCTTCGCCTGGTCAGCGACCGCACCTTCCTGCGCCGCTACGACATCAGCCGCGACGACCGGCTGCGCTCGACCTTCGCAGTGGAACGGATCGACGACGATTCCTTCCTCTCGATCGAAGGCTGGGCGACGCAGACGCTGCGCCTCGGCGCGCCGCAGGGGCAGGTGCCCGTCGCTCTGCCGGTGATCGACTATCGCCGCCGCTTCGCCGACCCGGCGGGCCTCGGCGGCAAGCTCGAACTGCAGCTCAACTCGCTCAATATCGTGCGCGACGACGGGCAGGACACGCAGCGCGCCTTCGCCGGGGCGAAGTGGAACCTGCAGCGGATCACCGGCTTCGGCCAGCTCGTGACGGTGACGGGCCTCGTGCGCGGCGATGTCTACCACAGCGACGAAAACGCGCTCACCGCGACCGCGGTCTATCGCGGCAATCCGGGCTGGGAAGCGCGCGGCGTCGCGCTGGCGGCGCTCGATATCGAATGGCCGTTCGTCGGCGAGGCGTTCGGGGGCACGCAGATCTTCACCCCGCGGGTGCAGATCGTCGCCTCGCCCGAAATCGAGAATCTCGCCATACCCAACGAAGACTCGCGCGCGATCGACCTCGAGGATTCGAACCTGTTCGCGCTCAACCGTTTCCCCGGCTACGACCGGATCGAGGACGGGGTGCGGATCACCTACGGCTTCGACTGGGAACTCCAGCGTCCGAACTGGCGGATCAAGACCAATATCGGCCAGTCCTACCGCCTCGACAAGGACCCGCTGGTGCTGGTCGACGGCACCGGCCTGTCCGAACGGGTGTCCGATTTCGTCGGCCGGACCGAAGTGCGCTATCGCGATTTCCTCAAGCTGACGCACCGATTCCGGCTCGACAAGGACAGCCTCGCGGTCCGCCGCAACGAGTTCGACGCGACGGTCGGCTCGCGCCGGACCTATGCCGAGATCGGCTATATCCGGCTCGACCGCGACATCGCGCCGGGTTTCGAGGACCTGCAGGACCGCGAGGAACTGCGCCTCGCCACCCGCGTCGCCTTCGCGCGCTACTGGTCGATGTTCGGCTCGGGCGTGTTCAACCTGACCGACCGCGAGGAAGACCCGACGCTGACCTCGGACGGGTTCGAACCGATCCGCACCCGCCTCGGCATCGCCTACCAGGACGACTGCCTCGAAATGGGCGTGACCTGGCGGCGCGACTACGTGACCGCCGGCGACGCGCAGCGCGGCAACACGTTCCAGCTGTATTTCTCGCTGCGGAATCTTGGGTTTAGGTAGGCTCCGGGGTCGTGACGGCGCAGGTATGAGTCCTTGTTGCGTGCGGGAAGCACCTCCGTGCTTCCCTTGGCTGTTCCATCCCACGCCCCCATCCGGGTTTGTTTGCTGGCGGTGACGCAACCTGTCGCATTGCGGCAAGCATCGGACCGCCAGAAGCGGCACCGGCCCGCTCCCCCTCCCGGCCACCCATAGGCTACTATGTTCGGGGTGGCCGGGGGGGGGAGCGGGCCGGTGCCGAGCGCAGGGCAGCGCGAAGCGATGCCCGAATAGACGCCATAAAACGCGCCGGGTGGGGGCGCGGGCCGGTGCCGCTCCCGGCGGTCCAACATTTGCCAAGCAGCGACAGGTCTAGTCACCGCCGGAAAACAAGCAAACCCAGTCCCGAATTTCGGCCGGGCCGAGAGGGATTCGCACCCGGTCCACAGGGTGATTGTCGCCGCCGTGCAAACAGGCTATCCGGCCTCGCACACCGCCCGGCACTCAGCTTGGGTTAAGCCTCTCGCCAGCAGGGGCGACGGCATGAATTTGATGACGCGCTGGTGCGCGTAACGGACGGAAATTGCAGTGATCAAGACGATATCGACCCGAATTCTCGCCGGGCTGGCCGGGCTCAGCCTGACCGCCGGACCCGTGCTCGCCCAGGCTCAGGCACAATCGCAGGCCCAGCCGCAGACGCAGCCTTCGGCGCGCAACCCGCTCGGCATTCCCGACAATGTGACGCTGCTGACCCGGAACGACCCCAACGTCCGTACCGCCACCGCAGTGGTCAACGGGTCGGTCATCACCGGCACCGACATCGATCACCGCGTGGCGCTGGTCACGGCGGCCTCGGAGGGGGAGATTTCGGACGAGGAAATGGCGCGGCTGCGGATGCAGGTGCTGCGCAACCTGATCGACGAAACGCTCCAGATCCAGGAAGCGCAGGCGCAGGAAATCGAAATCCAGCAGGCCGAGATCGACGCCCAGTACGCCGACGTGGCGGCGCGCAATTTCGGTCCCGAGGCCGAGAAGATGGATGCCTATCTGATCGCGGCCGGCTCCAGCCCGGCGGCGCTCAAGCGGCAGATCTACGGCGAGATCGCGTGGCGCCGGCTGCTCGGGCGGATGGTCGTCCCGTTCATCAACGTCTCGGTCGAAGAGGCCGAGGAGATCATGCAGCGGCTCGAGGAATCGCGCGGCACCGACGAATACCGGGTCGGCGAAATCTTCCTCTCGGCAACGCCCGAAACCAGCGAAGCCGTCCGCCAGAACGCCGTGCGCATCGTCGAGCAGCTGCGCCAGGGCGGCAGTTTCGTCGCCTATGCACGGCAGTTCTCCGAAGCGACCACCGCGGTGGTCGGCGGCGATCTCGGCTGGATCCAGCTGCCGCAGCTGCGATCGCCGCAGCTCGAGGCCATCGTGGCCGAAATGCAGCCCGGCCAGCTGGTCGGGCCGGTCGAGATCCCCGGCGGTTTCTGGATCGTCTACCTGATCGAGAAGCGCCAGGTGCTGATGGCCAATCCGCGCGATGCCGTCCTGAGCCTGAAGCAGGTCGCGATCACCTTCCCCGAAGACGTCACCGAGGTCGAGGCCGCGGCCAAGGTCGATGCCTTCGCGCTCGCGGTCGAATCGATCCGCGGATGCGGCGACGTCGATCGCGTCGCGCAATCGGTCGGCGCGGAAGTGGTGACCAACGACCAGATCAAGGCCGCGCAGCTGCCCGCCCAGCTGCAATCGTCGATCCTGCAGATGCAGGTCGGCCAGGCCACCGCGCTGTTCGGCTCGATCGAGGACGGCGTGCGCACGCTGGTGCTGTGCGGACGCGACGATCCGCAGGTCGCCGCGGGGCCCGACCTCGAGACGATCATCGACGATATCAAGGAACAGCGCATCACCAAGCGCGCGCAGCGCTACCTGCGCGACCTGCGCAACGACGCCTATATCGAGTATAATTGAAGACCCCGGCGCTCGCCCTTTCGCTCGGCGACCCCGCCGGGATCGGGCCGGAGCTGATCGCCGAGGCATGGGTGCGGCGCGAGCGGGAGGCTTTGCCTCCCTTCTTCGTCGTCGGCGGGGCCGGCGTGCTTGCGCGAGCCGCCGGGATGCGCGGCCTCGATATCGCCGTCAGGACCTTTCGCCCGGCGGAGCAACCGGCGGAGATTTTCGCCGACGCACTGCCGGTATTTACCAAGGACGACGGCCCTTACACGCCGGGAAACCCCACCACCGAGGGCGCCAATCTGGCGGCCTATTCGCTCGAACACGCGACCGGGCTGGCGATGGGGCAATTCGTCGCCGGCCTGGTGACCGCCCCCGTTTCCAAGAGTGCGCTCGCCGAAATCGGCTACACATATCCCGGCCAGACCGAATTCCTCGCCGAAGCCTGCCGCCTCCGACCCGAAGATGCGGTGATGATGCTCGCCGGGCCGCAGCTGCGCACCGTGCCGCTGACGGTCCATGTTGCGCTGTCCGCGGTACCCGGGATGCTGACCCAGGAGCTGATCGTCCGGCGCGCGACCATCGTCGCTGCGGCGCTGCGGAGCGATTTCGGCATCGAGGCTCCGCGGCTCGCGATCACCGGTCTCAATCCGCATGCGGGCGAATCGGGCCGGTTCGGCGACGAGGAAGCGCGCATCATCGCCCCGGCGATCGCCGAACTGCGCGCCGCCGGGATCGACGCGACCGGCCCGCACCCGGCCGACGCGCTGTTCACCCCGCGCGCCCGCGCCGGCTACGATGCGGCCCTGTGCATGTATCACGACCAGGCGCTGGTCCCGCTCAAGGCGCTCGATTTCGACCAGGGGGTCAATGTCACCCTCGGCCTGCCGATCGTGCGCACCAGCCCCGACCACGGCACCGCGTTCGATATCGCGGGCAAGGGAATTGCCGATCCGGGCGCGATGATCGCCGCGATCCGGATGGCGGGCGAATGCGCGGCGCGAAGAGCTGCGAAGGTCCGTTCGTCCTGAGCCCTTCGGCTCCGCTCAGGACACGCTTGTCGAAGGACCGCTTTTTCTTCTAGCGCAGCATTCAAAGCGCAGAACGGCCCTTCGACAGGCTCAGGGCGAACGGAGTTTCTTTTTTGAACAGCGCATCGCCCGACCTCCCGCCCCTGCGCGAAGTGATCGCGAAACATGGTCTGTCGCCCAGCAAGGCGCTGGGGCAGAACTTCCTGTTCGACGCACAATTGCTCGACCGGATCGCCGCCATACCCGGCGATCTGCAGGGCCGTGCGGTGCTCGAAATCGGTCCCGGCCCCGGCGGGCTGACGCGCGCGCTGCTCGCGGCGGGCGCGCGCGTGACCGCGATCGAGATGGACCGCCGCTGCCTGCCCGCTCTCGCCGAGCTGGGCGAAGCCTGTCCGGGCAGGCTGCGCGTGGTCGAGGGCGACGCGCTGGCGATCGACCATGCCGAATTGATGGACGAACCCTTCGCGGTCGTCGCCAACCTGCCCTACAATGTCGGCACCGCGCTGTTCGTGCGCTGGCTCGGCGGCGAGCAGTGGCCGCCCGCATGGACTTCGCTGACGCTGATGTTCCAGCAGGAGGTGGCGCAGCGGATCGTCGCGCCGCCCGGCACCGGCGCCTATGGCCGCCTCGCGGTGCTGGCGCAGTGGCGCAGCGCGGCGCGGCTGGCGATGAAGGTCCACCGCAGCGCCTTCACCCCGCCGCCCAAAGTGATGAGCGCGATCGTCCATGTGACCCCTGCAGACGCGCCTGGGGGCGTCTCCGCGCGGATGCTCGAAAGGTTGACCGAAGCGGCTTTCGGCCAGCGCCGCAAAATGCTGCGACAAAGCCTCAAGGGCGTGCCCGGCGCGGTCGAGGCGCTGGAGCCATGCGGGATCGACCCGCAACGTCGGGCGGAAACGCTATCGGTCGCAGAATTCATCGCGCTCGCCCGCGCGCTTAGTTGAAAGAGCGGCAGGGACTGCTCGCCCTCGTGTAGCCCCTGCCCCAACTGCGATAGCCCGTGGCATCGATATGGAACCGGCCCCCGCCGAAGCGCGGTTCGGCCGGATCGAAATAGGCGCCGAGGCCCATCCGGCTGGGCGGCCCAGCCTCGGCATGTATCGCGCAAAGCCGACGATAGAGGTTCTCTCCGCGCTGCCGGTCCCGCGTGACCAGATCAAGCGCGGCGAATTGCAGGTGCTTGCTGGCCGCTGCGCCGCGCGCGCAGGCGTTCAGTTCGGGCGTGCGCCACGACGATCGGACTTCGACCGGCCCTATCGTGGGCTCGACCCGGTCGCGTACCAGCGCGAGCGCAGGAACGATGTTGGGCCACAATTCGCGCGGCGGGATACCGAAGGGGGGGATATCGCACTGGGTGGCATAGCGCGCATCGACCCGCATCAATTGCCATGCGGGAACCACTTCGCCGACCCCTTCGCCGGCCAGGAATGTCTCGAATTCGCCGAATTCGACGCGGCGTCCGGGCTGTTCTTCGAGCCAGCTATCGAATGCCGCGCGCGAATCGGCCGGCGGGCCGAATACAGGCGATCCCGGCAGATCGGGTAGCCCGCGTTCGGCGACGATCAGGATCACTCCAATCAGGAAGCCGCCCCACAACAGCGGAGCGACAAACCGGCGTAGCACCTAGTTCCGGCGCGCGCAGGGAAAGCTTTCGGCAAGCGCGTTGTAGGCGGTCGAGGCCGCGGTCCAGTCGATCTTGTCGGGATTGCGGCGGATATATTCGACGTAGAGCGGCCCCAGCTGCGCGACCTGGAGATTGTCCGCCCCGCACAGCGATTGCGGCGCCCAGCCATTGTCCTTGTGCATCGCCATGCTGTCGGCAACCGCCATCATGTAGGACCGGCAGGCGAGCTGCTCGTTCGCTTCCTGCGAGATGCACGAGGTGTAGAGTCCGCGCCCGAGCAGGAACCCGCCGCTCGAGACGACCTCGGGCGTTTGCTGTTGCTGTGCGGCCACCGGCGCGGTGGCGAGAGCGGCTAGCGCAGCCGCGGCGAACCATTTCGTCATTCGACCCTCCTCTTCGCGGCAAGTCTAGATCGATTCGCAGCCGACGCAAGCCGGTTAACCCTGTCGTTTCTTCTCCAGCCGCCAGGCGTGCAGCAGCGGTTCGGTATAGCCGCTCGGCTGCTCCGCGCCCTTGAACACGAGGTCTCGCGCAGCGCGGAAAGCAAGGCTGGTGTCCCAATTGCCAGCCATCGGCTCGTAGGACGGATCGCCCGCATTCTGCCCGTCGACCTTGGCCGCCATGCGCCTGAGGCTGTCCATCACCTGCTCCTGCGTGCAGACGCCGTGCGCGAGCCAGTTGGCCATGTGCTGCGAGGAAATGCGCAAGGTCGCGCGGTCCTCCATCAGGCCTACATCGTTTATGTCTGGCACCTTGGAACAGCCGACGCCGTGGTCGATCCAGCGCACCACGTAGCCGAGCAGCCCTTGCGCGTTGTTGTCGAGTTCCTCGCGCACTTCGCCCTCGGACCAGTTGGCGCCGTCGGCCAACGGGATGGCGAGCAGCGGTTCGAGCCCCGGTACTTCGCCGAGGCCCTGCTGATGCTCGAACACATCCTCCTGGTGGTAATGCAGCGCGTGCAAGGTCGCGGCGGTCGGCGACGGCACCCATGCGGTGTTCGCCCCGGCGCGCAAGTGACCGACCTTCTCGAGCATCATCCGGCCCATCAGGTCGGGCGCGGGCCACATGCCCTTGCCGATCTGCGCCCGGCGCGACAGGCCGCAGGCCATGCCGATGCCGACATTGCGCTTCTCGTAGGCGTCGAGCCAGATGCTTGTCTTGATGTCGCCCTTGCGCATCATGGGCCCCAATTGCATCGAGGTGTGGATCTCGTCGCCGGTGCGGTCGAGGAAACCCGTGTTGATGAACACGATGCGGTCCTTCACCGCATGGATGCAGGCGGCGAGGTTGGCGCTGGTGCGGCGCTCCTCGTCCATCACCCCGACCTTGATCGTATGGCGTTGCAGACCGAGCAGGTCTTCCACCGCATCGAACAGGTCGTTGGTGAAGGCGCATTCCTCGGGCCCGTGCATCTTCGGCTTGACGATGTAGATGCTGCCGCATTTCGAATTGCCGAACTTGACGTGCCGCTCGACATCGAGTGCACCGATGGCGGAAGTGAACACCGCGTCCATGATGCCTTCGGGGATCTCGCTGCCGTCGTCGAGCAGGATCGCCGGATTGGTCATCAGGTGCCCGACATTGCGCACGAACAGCAGGCTGCGTCCGGGCAGGCTGTGCTGTTGCCCGTTGCCGTCGGTATAGGTCCTGTCGCCCGCGAGCCGCCGGGTCACCGTCGAGCCGCCCTTGTCGAACGTGTCCTCCAGGTCGCCGCGGATCAGCCCGAGCCAGTTGGCGTAGGCGAGCGTCTTGTCCTCGCCGTCGACCGCCGCGACCGAATCCTCGCAATCGCAGATCGTCGTCAGCGCGGCTTCGATGACGATATCGGCAATGCCCGCTTTGTCGGTGCGGCCGACCGGGTGTTCGCGATCGAATCGAACTTCGATATGCAAACCGTTGTTTCGGAACAGCAATCCCTTTTCGGTATGTCCGACCCACTGGCTCTCGTCCTGGAGCTTTCCGTCATGCTCGTCGGCAAGATCGGCCCAGCTCTGGTCGACCAGCGGCAGCGCCTCGTCGAGGAACTGCCGCCCGCGCGCGATCACCGCCGCGCCGCGCTGCTCGTCGTAGCCGCCCGGCCGCGCGGGCGGCGCGTCGAGCGCGTCGGTGCCGTAGAGCGCGTCGTAGAGGCTGCCCCAGCGCGCATTGGCGGCGTTCAGGAGGAAGCGCGCGTTGAGGATCGGCACCACCAGCTGCGGCCCGGCCATGGTCGCAATCTCGGGATCGACGTTTCGGGTGCCGATCTCGAAGCGATCGGGCTCGGGCACGAGATAGCCGATCCGCTCGAGGAAACCGCGATACTCCTCGGGCGGGAGCGGATCGCCGCGCCGTTCGCGCATGCAATCGTCGATCTGCCATTGCAGCTGGTCGCGCTTGTCGAGCAGCGCGCGGTTCCGAGGCGCAAAGTCGGCGAGCAGCGCGGCGAAGCCCTGCCAGAATGCCGCCGGATCGCGTCCGAGCGTGTTCAGCACCTGCGTTTCGAAAAGGTCGGCCAGCCCCGGATAGACCTGCAATCCGGCGCGTGTCACGTAGTCGGTCATTGGTCCTCGCACTCGTTCGGGTCGTGCTCCGAAGTGGCGCACAACTTATTCCAATAGCAATTCCCGGGGAGGACGCGCGCGCTATGACGCCCGGCCTCCCGATTGGCAACCCCTTCCCGTCCCCGTATCGGACAATGGGTGGAAACCCGCCCGTGCGCCCGCTAGAGGCCGTTGCAGATGAAACTGGATACCACCCAAGCCGCCCTCATCGAACCGATCGACCAGGACGCCATGCTCGCCCACGCGCAAGCATGGAGCGCGGTCAATACCGGCACCGCCAATCTCGACGGCCTGGCGACGATGGCGGGCATGCTCGCCGAGGCGTTTTCCGACCTGCCCGGCGAAATCGAGCTGGTCGATCCGGCCCCGGTCACCGCGATCGATCCCGACGGACGCGAGGTCGGCCGGCAGTTCGGACAGCATATCGTGCTGCGCGTGCGGCCCGAGGCCGAGCGCCGGCTGCTGTTTACCGGTCACATGGATACCGTCTTCCCGAAGGATCACCCCTTCCAGCAGCAGGAGTGGCTCGAGGACGACATCCTCAACGGCCCCGGCCTCGCCGATATGAAGGGCGGGCTCGCGGTGATCCTGCACGCGCTCAAGGCGTTCGAGCGAAGCGAATTCGCCGACCGCCTCGGCTACGACGTGCTGATCAATTCGGACGAGGAGACCGGCTCGCTCGCCTCCGCGCCGCTGATCGAGCGGCTGGCGCAGGGCAAATACGCCGCGCTCACCTACGAACCCTCCGCGCTGCCCGACGGCACGCTCGCGCATGCGCGCGGCGGGAGCGGCAATTATTCGCTGACGATAACCGGCAAGTCCGCGCATGCCGGGCGCAATCCGCAGGACGGACGCAACGCGATCGTCGCCGCCGCCGCGCTGACGCTGAGGCTCAAGGAGCTGCAAAACGAGGAGTGTCCCGTCAATCCGGCGAAGATAGAGGGCGGCGCGGCGAACAACGTCGTGCCCGACCATGCGGTGCTGCGCTTCAATATCCGCCCCAAGAGCCCCGACGCCGCCGAGGCGTTCGAGGCCGGGCTGGCATCGCTGATCGGCGACGTCCAGCAGGCGCACGAGGTTTCGATCCACCGCCACGGCGGCATCACCCGCCCGCCCAAGCCGGTCGACCGCCGCGCGCAGAAGCTGTTCGACCTCGTGCGGACATGCGGCGCCTCGCTCGGGCAGGAAATCGGCTGGCAGGCCACGGGAGGCGTGTGCGACGGCAACAATATCGCCGCCACCGGCGTGCCGGTGGTCGACACGATGGGCGTGCGCGGCGGCGCGATCCATTCGCCCGACGAGTTCATGATCGTATCCTCGCTGTCCGAACGCGCCGCGCTGTCGGCGCTGGTACTGCAAAAGATCGCTTCCGGAGATCCGCTTTGACCTTCCGCCTGCGCGCCGCGCACACCGACGATCTCGAACCGCTTTATGAGATGGCCAAGCTCACCGGCGGCGGCTTCACCAACCTGCCCGCCGATCGCGATGCGCTGGCGGGCAAGCTCGAACGCGCCGACGCCGCGTTCGCGCGCGAGGAGGACGAACTCGGCGACGACCAGTTCGTGCTGGTGCTCGAAAACACCGAGACGGGTGCGGTGCGCGGGACCTGCCAGCTGTTCACCCAGGTCGGCCAGCGCTGGCCGTTCTATTCCTACCGCCTGACAACGCACACGCAGCATTCGCAGGAACTCGACCGCACCGTGCGCGCCGAGCTGCTCAGCCTCGTCACCGATCTCGAAGGCTGCAGCGAGGTCGGCGGGCTGTTCCTCCACCCCAGCGAACGCGCCGGCGGGCTCGGCCTGCTGCTTGCGCGCAGCCGCTATCTGTTCATCGCCATGCACCGCCGCCGCTTCGCCGACCGCGTGCTCGCCGAACTGCGCGGGATCATCGACGATCGCGGCGGCTCGCCCTTCTGGGACGGGGTGGCGGGCCGCTTCTTCGGGATGAGCTTTCAGGAAGCGGACAATTTCAACGCGCTCAACGGCAACCAGTTCATCGCCGACCTGATGCCCAAGCACCCGGTCTATGTCGCGATGCTCGACGAGGAGGCGAAGAAGGTCATCGGCCTGCCCCACCCGACCGGCCGCGCAGCGATGCGGATGCTCGAGAAGGAAGGCTTCGCCTATGAAGGCTATGTCGACATCTTCGACGGCGGCCCGACCATGCTGGCGCGCACCGACAACGTCAAAAGCGTCGCCGAAGCGCGTCCGGCCGAGATTTCCAACGCCG
This sequence comes from uncultured Altererythrobacter sp., assembly GCA_913055875.1. GTDB lineage: Bacteria > Pseudomonadota > Alphaproteobacteria > Sphingomonadales > Sphingomonadaceae > CAJXJY01. Next base: position 51,542 of record CAJXJY010000007.1, on the reverse strand, counting down.
ACCTCGATCTCGGCGAGCGCGCGATCCTGGCGACGGGCGAGCTGACCAGCTTCCGCTCCGCCTACGGCATGCGCGATTTCCAGGACGACGGCACGGTCCATATCTGCCGCAAGGCCGCCGCGGCGCTGGGGGTGAGCGAAGGCGACGAAGTGTGGAGCGTGGCGCGGTGAGCATATGGATACTCCGTCATCCCAGCGAAAGCTGGGATCTTCCTCGTAACCGTCCGACCGGGCGGCACGAGATCCCAGCTTTTGCTGGGATGACGAGGTATGCCGCATGACCCTCGTCGAGATCAATTTCGACGGCATCGTCGGCCCCAGCCACAACTACGCCGGCCTCAGCCTCGGCAACCTCGCCGCGACCGCGCACAAGGGCGATACCTCGCACCCCCGCGCCGCCGCGCTGCAGGGCGTGGCAAAGATGCGCGCCAACATGGCGCTGGGCCTTGGACAAGGCTTCCTCCTGCCGTTGCCGCGCCCGAATTCGGAACTGGAAGCCGCCCTCTTTCTAGACGAGACCGCGCCGGCCCAGCTTCACGCCGCGGTCTGGTCGGCCAGTTCGATGTGGACCGCCAACGCCGCCACCGTCAGCCCCGCCCCCGATTGCGAGGACGGGCGCTGCCATCTCACGCCCGCCAACCTCGTCTCCATGGTCCACCGTGCGCAGGAATGGCCCGACACGCAAAGGCAGCTGGCTCTCGTCTTCGCCGACAAGCGCACTTTCGCCGTCCACGGCCCCGTCCCGCCTACCTTCGGCGACGAAGGTGCCGCCAACCACATGCGATTCTGCGAGAGCCACGATGCGCCGGGTGTCGAGGTGTTCGTCTATGGCAGGCCGGGCGGTATATTCCCGGCGCGCCAGCACGAACAGGCCAGCCACACGGTCGCGCGCAAGCACAGCCTCGATCCTGAACGTTGTGTGTTTATCGAACAGAATCCCGAAGCTATCGCTGCGGGCGCATTCCACAACGACGTGGTTTCGGTCGCCAACGAGCGGGTACTGTTCGCACACGAACAAGCCTTCGCGGACCGCAAGGGTGCATACGAGGCAATCCGCGCCGCCTTCCCCGCGCTGGAAGTGGTCGAGGTACCGGCCAACGCGGTGAGCCTGGAAGAGGCGATCCGCACCTATCTGTTCAACGCGCAGCTGGTCACCCTGCCCTCGGGCGAGATGGCGCTGGTGGTGCCCGAGGAATGCCGCGAGAGCGAAGCGGTCTGGAACTGGTGCGAGGGTATGCTCGCATCGAACGGTCCGATCCGAAAGGTCATCCCGGTCGACGTCCGCCAGTCGATGGCCAATGGCGGCGGCCCGGCCTGCCTGCGGCTGCGCGTGGTCGCCGACCCGGCGACGGTCGATCCGCGCTTCCTGCTCGACGAGGCGAAGGCGGACCTGCTCGAAACGGTGATCGGCAAGCACTGGCCCGACGCCATCGCGCCCGCAGATATCGGCAATGCTGCGCTCGCCCGCGACGTGCGCGCGGCGCGGCAGGCGCTGCTCGAAGCGCTCGATCTCGCCGAACTGGGTTAACGCGCTTGCCGATGCGTCGGCAGCGTTTACACTCCTCCCCGCGTTAACCACCGTCCCGCGCGGCAATCGGCCCCTGGCACGCCGCTTGCAGTGCGAGACGTTAACGAAAGGGAGTGCGCGTGCTGCGGAAGATCGGACGGCTGTTCGTGATCAAGAACAAGTGGGAGGCCTATCTGGTCATCTACGCGCTCGCGGTGGGCGCGATGAGCCGCGGCAGCCACTATCTCGAACAATATCCGGGCGTTTTCGGCTGGCTGCTGTTCGCGGCCTGCAGCGGCGCGGTGTTCCTGGCGGGCGCGAAGATTTTAGATTGCCTGCGCTACGAGCAGGAGCGGAAGGCGGCAGAGGCGGTCGGAACTTCGCAACCCTGACGTCGTCCCGGACTTGATCCGGGATCTGTCTCCGCACTGTCGGACATATCTGCACGAGATCCCGGATCAGGTCCGGGATGACGTATCGGGAAAGGTGGGGGTTTCTGTTGCTAGCTACCCCCGGAGCCCCGGAATCCGCTTCTGTTGCCCGGTGGGTCCAACCGCGCTTTGGCTTTGTAAGTTCGGGCCGTTAGGCCGTCAGATTACGCAGCGAGAGCGAGTGCTTCATTGTCATTGGCACTTGTGTGTTTGAACAGTTTTACGGGGTACTCAGCCCGGGCGAAAACGATGCTTTTCAACACACGTCGATCCTGGTTCGGCCCCGTCAGGAACGGCGGAAAACCGCCGTTTTTGGTGGAGCCGCCGGGTACTGCCCCCGGGTCCGTTGCGTCTATTGCACACCGCAATTTATCGCCATAGCCCGCCGAAACGAGCAGGCCCTATATAGCGACGATCGGCTTAATGGGAAGTGAGCGTGTTGTTTTCCGGCGGTTGGCCGCGAGTCGTTGCTTGGCAATTGTCGGACCGCCGGTAGCGGCACCAGCCCACTCCCCCACCCGGCCACCCATAGGATACTATGGTCGGGGTGGCCGGGTGGGGGAGTGGGCTGGTGCCGCAAGGGCCAGACGGACGTCTGGCCCGCACGTGACAAGGACTCCGGGTGAGGGAGCGGGCCGGTGCCGCAAGGGCCGGACGGAGGTCCTGACCGCACGCAACAAAAAATCCTCTCTCCCTTACCCCTTCTTCAACTCGTCCCGGATTTCCTTGAGCAAATCCAGCTCGGTCGGGCCGGCGGGTTTTTCCTCGGGCGGTCTGGCTTCGAATTCGGCCACCACCTTCTTGGTGTAGCGCACCAGCAGGAAGATGATGAAGGCCAGGATCACGAAATTGATCACCGCGGTCAGGAACGCGCCGTAGCCGATCATCGCCGCCCCCGCTTCCTTGAGCGCGGCATAGTCGCCGGCCGCGCCTTCGTAGCCCTCGGGCACGCTCAGCAGGATGAAATGGTTGGAAAAATCCGCCCCGCCGAACAGCCAGCCGACGAACGGCATGATGACATCGTCGGTCAGCGACTTGACGATGGTCGCGAACGCGCCCGCGATGATCACCGCGACCGCCAGTTCCATCACATTGCCCTTGGCGATGAACGCCTTGAAATCCGCCAGCATGATCGTCTCCCGAAACTCCGCTCCGCCCTGCTTGTGCCAGCCCCGCATTCGCCTGCCAAGCCCGGCGAAAATGCATGCGCGATCCTTGAAAACCGGCCGCGGTGTGCTATCTAGGCAACACAGATCGCACGCGCATTCCCCGCGTGCTCTTGGGGAGCCTGCCAAATGAACTTCAAGACCGTCCGCAACGCCGCGCTGGCGCTGGTCGCCAGCATCGGCCTCGCCGCCTGCGGCATCAATTCGGTGCCCGCCGCGGAAGAAAACGCCAAGGCCAAATGGGCCGATGTCGAAGCCGCGTTCCAGGAACGTGCCAACCTCGTGCCCAACCTCGAACAGATCGTGATGTCCTCGGCCGAGCAGGAGCGGCAGACGCTCGACGCGGTGATTTCCGCGCGCGCCTCGGCCACGAGGCCCGAAATCCGGCTCGACGGCGAGGATCTCGGCGATCCCGAAAAGATGGCGCAGTACCAGGAAGCGCAGAATACATTCGGCGGCGCGCTGTCGCGGCTGATGGCGAATGTAGAGGCCTATCCCGAGCTCAAGAGCCAGGACAATTTCGGCCGCTTCATGACCCAGATCGAGGGGCAGGAGAACCGCATCCGCGTCGCCATCCGAGACTACAACGAGGCGGTGCGCGACTATAACACCACCATCCGCACCTTCCCCGACACGATCGGCGCCAACCTGATCCACGGCGCCGAGCCGATGGTGCCCTACGAGGCGGTGAGCGAAGGCGCCGAAGTGGCACCACAGCTCGACATGACCTCGAACTGAGCGAAGTGGTTCGCAGCATGCCATGCGCCGCAGCAGCACTCCATTCGCTGCTCGCCATTGGCCCGGTGCCGCTGCTGGCTGCGGAAAAACCGGTAGCGGATGCACCCGAGCGCGGACTCCCGCTAGATCTGTCGAACCGGATACTCGATCAGGCCGATGTGCTTGCATCGACAGCGGAATCCAGACTGAACGACGAGCTGGCCGAGATCGAGGACAAGACCTCGGTGCATATGGTCATCATGACTGTCGATGGCTTCGATGGTGTCGTCCCCGCGGATTTCGCCGACGCCATGCTCGACCGCTGGAGCAGTTCGGTCGGCGAACGTCGCCACAGCGCAATCCTGCTGCTCTCCCCGACCGAAAGAACGTTCGTATTTCAGCTTCGTATGGCGATCGACGAAAGCGCGTATGCCGGGCGTCCGGACGCCTACTGGTTCGAAAAGGGGAAAGTTCCGCCATCCTTTGCCGCACAGCTCAAGAAGATCATCGAACCGGCAGTCGTTCCGTCATTCAGAAAGGGTGACTGGGAAGCCGGGCTTCGCGCCGGGCTGACCGCAGTGACGCAGGGTATTCGCGATGTCGAAGGTGAGTGGGCGATAGAAGAGAGCCAGTCGGCCACATGACATTCCGGGCAATTTTCGCGGCGGTGGCTGCACCGCTGTTGCTGATCGGTGCGGCGGGCTGTTCGGACGGTGCGGGGGAGACGACATCCGCCGCCAGTTTCGATCTGTCCCCATCGGCGGAAAACTATCCGGGCCGCATCCGCGATGCGGCGCAGGTGCTCGACCCGCCGAGCGAAGCTCGGCTGACCGCGCTGCTCGACGGCGCGGAAGAGCGATACGGCCAGCAGGTTGGTATCGTCACGGTGCAATCGTTGGAGGGTTATGCGATCGAGGACTATTCGCTCTATTATGCTCGCAGGTGGGGCCTTGGCGATGCCGAGCGCAATGACGGGCTGATGATCCTGCTCGCCCCGAACGAGCGGAAGGTCCGGATCGAAGTCGGCAAGGGAATCGAGAGCACCTTCACCGACCTTTTTTGCAAAAACCTGATCGACGAGGTGATGATACCGCGTTTCAAAGAGGGCGACTTCGAAGCTGGCGTCGAAGCCGGCGCGCAGGCGCTGGTCGAGCGGATGAAGCGCTATCCGTCGCAGCCCGCCAACGACAACGAAACTATTGCCGGGGAGAACGCCGCATGAGGCTGTGGATCGCCTTGCTCGGGATGCTGGCGATGTTCGCCGCGCTTCCCGCCGCCGCGCAGGATTTCCCCGAGCGGGGGACCGCGCCGGTGGTGGATGCGGCGAATATCATCGACGAGGCAACCGAAGCCGAACTGACGCAGAAGCTCGACGCGTTCGAGGAGCGGAGCCAGCGCCAATTCGTTATCGCCACCATTCCCGACCTCGATGGCTACGACATCGCCGATTACGGCTACCGGCTCGGGCGCGAATGGGGGCTGGGCGATTCGGAAAACAACGACGGCATCATCCTGATCGTCGCACCCAACGACAGGAAAATGCGGGTCGAAGTCGGCTATGGGCTCGAGGGCACCATCCCCGACGGACTCGCCTTCGAATATATTGAGGGCATGAAGCCCTATTTCCGCGACGGCGATTTTTCCGGCGGCATAGCGTGGGGTGCGGACCAGATCATTACCCAGCTCGAACTGCCGCCCGAAGAGGCCGCGCTGATCGCCGAACAGGCCACCCAGGAGCGCGAGAGCGATGGCGGGTTCCCGATCGGCACGCTGATCTGGTTCGCCTTCATCTTCTTCTTTTTCATCCTGCCGATGTTCCGCGGCGGCAAGCGGCGGCGCTATCGCCGCGGCGGGGTCGGCGGGGTGGTCGGCGACATCATCCTGTGGGAGGCCGGCAAGGCGATCGCGCGCGGGATCGACGGCGATTCGGGCGGCTGGGGCGGTTTCGGTGGCGGAGGCGGATTCGGCGGGGGCGGAGGCTTTTCCGGCGGCGGCGGAAGTTTCGGAGGCGGCGGCGCCTCGGGAGGCTGGTAGATGGCGTATCTCTCACCCGAACAGCACACGATCGTCTCCGACGCAGTGGGCGAGGCCGAACTCGTCACCAGCGGCGAGATCGTCACCGTGCTCGCCGACCGCTCGGACGGCTACAGCGACGTCGTGCTGGTGTGGGCGGCGGCGCTGTCCTTCACCGCGATGAGCCTGTTCGCCGCCTTCCCCGCCCCGTTCATGGATTTGTGGGACGCGCTGGTCGGAGGTTGGGGGCACGAATGGACCACCGGCGAGCTAGCCAGCATGACGATCGCGCTCGGGCTGATCGCCTTCGCACTCGGCTGGCTGCTGCTGTCGTGGGACGTGCTGCGCTTCGCGCTCACGCCCGGCCCGGTCAAGACCGCGCGCGTGCATGCCTGCGCGATCAAGCATTTCAAGGTCGGCGCCGAGCGCCGCACGCATGGCCGTACGGGGGTGCTGCTGTACCTCTCGATGCGCGAGCACCGCGCCGAAATCGTCGCCGACGAGCCGATTGCGGCGATCGTCCCCGCCGAAGTGTGGGGCGAGGCGATGGCCGACATGCTGGTCGAAATCAGGCAGGGCCGCATCGCCGAGGGGCTGGCGGCGGGCGTGCGCGACGTCGGGCAGGTGCTGTCCGAACACTTCCCCCGCGCCGAGGACGACCAGAACGAACTGCCCGACCGGCTGATCGAGGTCTGACAGGCCGTTCGGCGCATCGACTCTTGACCCGTTCGCCCTGAGCCTGTCGAAGGGCCGGGCGAAGCGCGTGCCAATCGTGCTTCGACAAGCTCAGCACGAACGGATTTCGATGGACAGCGACGAACCCGAAGAAATCGTCTGGCAGGGCAAATTCATCACTGCCAAACGCCGCGGCAAATGGGAATATGCCGGTCGCGCGCGCGGCATCCGCGCCGCCGCGATCGTCGCGATCGAGGACGGGCACGTGCTGCTGGTCGAGCAACACCGTGTGCCGCTGGGCAAGGTGTGCCTCGAACTCCCCGCCGGGCTGATCGGGGACGACGACGGTGCCGAGGACGAAAGCGCCGAAACCGCCGCGATCCGCGAGCTGGAAGAGGAAACCGGCTACCGCGCCGAGCGGATGGAAAACCTCGGCGAATTCTATTCGAGCCCCGGCATGGTCAGCGAAAGCTTCACGCTGCTTCGCGCGCATGGCTTGACCAAAGTGGGCGAAGGCGGCGGGACCGAGAGCGAGGACATCACCGTGCACCGGGCAAGGCTGGCCGAATTGCCGCAATTCGTTGCGCAGCGGCGCGCGCTGGGCCACGGTATCGACGTGCGCATCGCCATGCTGATGGCGGCGGGATTCATCGGAGAGGACTAGGATTATGGCAGGCAGATGTGCGGGCAAGCTGGCGCTGGTGACGGGCGCGGCGCAGGGTCTGGGCGCGGCGCATGCGCGGCGGCTGGCGGAGGAAGGCGCGCGTGTGCTGTGCACCGACATCAATTCGAACGGCGCGGCGGGCACCGCGGAGGACATCAATCGCGCGCTCGGCGCCGGCACCGCCTATGCGATCGGCCACGACGTCACCAATGCCGGCGAATGGGATGCGGCGGTAGAGGCCGCGCGCGAGCATCTCGGCGGGCTCAACGTGCTGGTCAACAATGCCGGGATCGGCGTCGGCGGCAATATCGAGACCTGCAAGTTCGAGGACTGGAAGCGTTGCTACGCGGTCAATGTCGATTCGATCTTCCACGGCTGCCAGAAGGCGCTGCCGCTGATGCGCGAGCACGCACCCGGCTCGATCGTCAACATTTCGAGCATCGCCGGGCTGATCGCGAGCGACACCATGCCGGCTTACAATTCGTCCAAGGCGGCGGTGTGGATGCTGACCAAGTCGATCGCGCTGCATTGCGCCAAGAACAACATGCAGATCCGCTGCAATTCGGTGCATCCGACCTTCGTCGACACGCCGATCCTCGACGGCACGGCGAAGAACCACAATCTCGACAAGGATGTGCTGCTGGAGAAGCTGGCGCGGCAGATCCCGCTCAAATTCGTCGGCGAGCCGAACGATATCGCCAATGCGGTGGTCTATCTGGCCAGCGACGAGAGCCGCTTCATGACCGGGGCCGAGCTGAAGCTCGACGGCGGTATTTCGGCGATGTGAGGATTGGTCGTCATCCCGGACCTGATCCGGGATCTTTCTCGGTACCGTCCGACCAGGCGGCACGAGATCCCGGATCAAGTCCGGGATGACGGGTTCTCCGGAGAGAACCCGTCAGTCCGCGATCAGCGCGATCGCGAGGTAGATCAGGATGAACGATCCGAAACCGATCAGCGTGCCGAGGACGAAGCCGAGGCGGACGATCAGCGGGTCGATCCCGAAGTAGTTGGCGATCCCGCCGCAGACGCCCCAGAGCTTGGCATCGGTCTTGTCGAGCCGGAAGCTCTTGCCCGGGACGCCGACGGCGGGTTTGCGGTCGAGCTGGCTCATGCGAACACTCCGCCACCGACGACACCGGGGCTGGCCGGCACGATCGCGGCGGCGAGAAAGAAGGCCGAGAAGGCCAGCGAAGAGACGGCGGCAACGACACGGCCGCTGAGATTGTCGAAGAACTGCATTGGTATTCCCCTTTTCAAGTTTCCGTCCGTCCGGGCCGATCCCGTGGACACAAACAACATTGCAGGAGGCGTGCCAGTTTTGAAAAATGGCGGAATTCCGCGATTTTTCGACATTCGCTCCCTGAATGATCCGTTCATCGATCCGAAAGGTTGGGAAATTCCACCATCTGTTGGGATCGCCGTTTTCGGGTGGTGAATCGCGTGGCGCCATCCTATCGCTCCGCGACCGATGGCGCTCGACCGGATCACCCTTTCCCGCTTCCGCAACCATGCCGACACCGCGCTCGACGATACGCGGCGCTTCAACCTGCTGGTGGGCGAGAACGGCGCGGGCAAGACCAACGTGCTCGAGGCGATCTCGCTGCTCGCCCCCGGGCGCGGCTTGCGGCGCGCGGCGCTGGCCGACCTGCCTTCGCAGTCGGGTGGCGGCGGCTTTACGGTCGGCGCGTCGCTGGCGCAGGCGGAGGGCGAACCGGTGCGATTGGGCACTTTCGTCCGCGCCGATCTGCCGGGGCGGCGAAAGGTTCGCGTCAACGGCGCGGAAGCGAGCGCGGCGAGCCTCGGCGAATGGCTCGCGATAGGCTGGCTGACTCCGGCGATGGACCGGCTGTTCGCCGACAGCGCGGGGGCGCGGCGGCGCTTTGTCGACCGGATGACGCTCGCGCTCGAACCCGGCCATGCGCGCCATGCCGCGCGCTACGAAGGCGCCTTGCGCGAGCGCAACCGGCTGCTCGGCGACGAGCGCGAACCCGACCCCGCCTGGCTCGACGGGATCGAGGTGCAGCTGGCCGAACACGGCGCCGAGCTCGCGCAGGCGCGGCTGCGGACGATCGCGCGGCTGTCCGACGCGCTTGCCGCTGTGCCCGACGAGCCGTTCGCCCGGCCGCTGCTGGCGATCGAACCGGGCGGACCGGCCGACGAGGCAGCGCTGGCTACAGCGCTGCGCGAAGGCCGCCGCGCCGACCGCCGCGCGGGCCGCACGCTGACCGGCCCGCATCGCGACGAATTGCTGGTGACGATGGCGGGCAAGAGCATGCCCGCGGCCGAATGCTCGACCGGCGAACAGAAGGCGATGCTGATCGCGATCACCCTCGCCCATGCCGAACTGGCCGCGCAGGGGCGTCCGGGGCTACTGCTGCTCGACGAAGTCGCCGCGCATCTCGACCCTGTCCGCCGCGCGGCGCTGTTCGAGCGGCTGCGCGAAGGTGCGGCGCAGGTGTGGCTGACCGGGACCGAGATGACGCCGTTCGCGGAGATTGCCGAAGAGGCGGCGGTATGGCGGGTGCGCGAGGGTGCGGTGGAAAGGGTGTGAGTCCCCGCGAAGGCGGGGACCTCGTGCCGCAGGCGAGCCGCCCGATTGCCTGAGGCCCCCGCCTTCGCAGGGGCTCGCCCTATTCCTCCGGCAGCGCCTTCGCCACATCCTCGACCGTCGCCCCGACGAGCCGCTCTATCCCCTCCTCGGTCGGATGGACCCGGTCGGACTGGAACAGGCTCTGGTCCCGGTAGATGCTCTCGAGCCAGAACGGGACCAGCGCGGCGCCGTATTCCTGCGCCAGCGAAGCATAGAGCGCGTCGAATTCGCGCTGGTATTCGGGCCCGTAATTGGGCGGCGCGCGCATGCCCATCAGCAGCACCGGGATCTCGCGCTCCTTCAGGATATCGAGCATCGCCTCGAAATTGGCGCGCGTTTCGGCGGGCGAGAGGCCGCGCAGCAGGTCGTTGCCGCCCAGTTCGAGGATGACGAGGTCGGGCTTCTGCTCCTGCGCGTCGAGCGTGAAGGCGAGCCGCTGCAGGCCGGCCGCGCTGGTATCGCCCGAAATGCCGGCATTGGCGACAGCCGCGTTGATGCCGCGCTCGCGCAACGCTGCCTGCAATTCGGCCGGATAGCTGTCCGCCTGCGCGACGTTGTAGCCCGCGAACAGGCTGTCGCCGAAAGCGAGGATGCGGCGTTCGGGCCCTTCGACCGCCTGCTCGCTCGCGTCGGGTACGGCGGTCTCGACAGGCTCGCTCGGCGGCGCTTCGGTCCCGCAAGCGGCCAGAAGCAGCGCGGGCGCTATCGACAAACGGGCGAGATGCATCGGCGAGTCTCCTTGTTCGCCCTGCCCACCTATGCCATCGGCGGGGCGTGACAAGTCCTACTCCGGCGATTTCCGCCCGCAACCTGACCCTGACACTCGGCAGCGACGACGCGCCGGTCGATATCCTGCGCGGGATCGACCTCGACGTCGCCGAAGGCGAAGTGCTCGCGCTGCTCGGCCCGTCGGGCTCGGGCAAGAGCTCGCTGATGGCAGTGCTGTCGGGCCTCGAACGCGCGAGCGGGGGCGCGGTGCAGGTCGCAGGCGCCGATTTCGCCGCAATGGACGAGGACGCGCTGGCGCAGGCCCGGCGCGGGCGGATCGGGATCGTGCTGCAGGCCTTCCACCTGCTCCCGACCATGACCGCGCTCGAAAACGTCGCCACTCCGATGGAGCTGGCGGGCGAGCCCGACGCGATGCCGCGCGCGCAGGCCGAACTCGAAGCGGTCGGGCTCGGCCACCGGCTCGATCATTACCCGACCCAGCTTTCGGGCGGCGAGCAGCAGCGCGTCGCCATCGCCCGCGCGATCGCGCCGCGCCCGCGGCTGATCTTCGCCGACGAGCCGACCGGCAATCTCGACGTCGCGACCGGGCACGAGATCATCGACCTGCTGTTCGCACGCCGCGAGGAAACCGGCGCGACCTTGCTGGTCATCACCCACGATCCCGAACTCGCCGAACGCTGCGGCCGCGTGCTGACCATGGCCGACGGGCGGATCGAGAGCGACAGCCGTGAGTGATCCGCGCAAGCCCCCCCTCCCGCAAGCGGGAGGGGAGCGAGACTTGGCAGCTTGTCTGCCTAGTCGCAGCGGGGTGGGCCTGTCGGCCCCTCCGATGTCGCGCCGGGCCCACCCCCAACCCCTCCCGCAAGCGGGAGGGGAGAAATGAGCGCGACCCTCCCCCTGTCCACCGCCTGGAAAATCGCCCGGCGCGATCTCAATGCGCGGTTCAAGGGGCTGCGGCTGCTGCTGGTGTGCCTGTTCCTCGGTACCGGCGCGTTGGCAGCGATCGGCACGCTGACCGCGGCGATCGAGCGCGAACTCGAAAACCGCGGGCAGGAACTGCTCGGCGGCGATCTCGAAGTCGAGGTGTGGCAGCGCGATCTCAACCCCGAGGAAAAGGCCGCGCTGGCGGAATACGGCACGCTCTCGGGCGGGACGCGGATGCAGGCGATGGCGGTCGCGGGCGACAATGCCGCGCCGGTCGGGCTGAAGGCGGTCGACGAGCGCTGGCCGCTCTATGGCGAAATGACGCTGAAGGACGGCCGCAGCGCGGGCGCGCCCTCCCCCGGCGAAGCGTGGCTCGGCCAGGGCGCGATCGACCGGCTCGGCATAGCGGTCGGCGAGCGCTTCCGCATCGGCACCGCCGAGCTGATCGCAGCGGGGGTGATCGAGAACGAACCCGACAAGCTTTCCGAAGGCTTCCAGCTCGGTCCGACCGTGATCGTGGCCGAAGATCTGCCCGCCGAGGCCGGGCTGGTCGCGCCGGGCGCTCTCTACCAGAGCAAGTACCGCGTCGCCTTCTCGGGCAGTCAGGAGCCGGAGGCGGTCGAGGAGGCGCTGGAAGAGGCCTTTCCCGAAGCGGGCTTCGACTTTCGCACCCGCGACCGCGCCTCGCCCGGGGCCGACCGCTTCGTCGGACGAATGGGCGAGTTCCTGACGCTGGTCGGGCTCGCCGCGCTGGTGATCGCGGGGATCGGGATCGGCGGCGGGGTGACGTCCTATCTCGAGGCGCGGCGGACCAGCATCGCGACGCTCAAGGTGCTCGGCGCGTCGAGCCGCGATATCGCGCGCATCTACGCGCTCCAGATCGGCGCCGCGGCATTGGCGGGCGCGCTGGCGGGGCTGGTGGTGGGCGTGGCGGTCACCCCGCTGCTCGGCCTCGCGCTGCAGGGGCTGCTGCCGGTCGAGGCGGGGCTGGTGATCGAGCCCTCCGCGCTGCTGCTCGCTGCGGGTTTCGGGCTGCTGGTGGCGCTGGTGTTCGCCGCGACCCCGCTGGTGCGCGCGCGCAATTTCCCCGCCATGGCGCTGATGCGCGCGCGCGTGACTCCGCTCGCGCGCGACCGGCAGGCGCTGCCGTGGGTGCTCGGCGGGCTGGTGGCGATCGTCGCGCTGGTGCTGCTCGCCTCGAACTATCCCGAGCTCGCGGCGGGCTTCCTCGCCGGCGCGGCGCTGGTGCTCGGCCTGCTCGCGCTGCTCGGCGCGGGCATCCGTACCCTCGCGCGCCGCCTGCCGCGACCGCGCAACCCGCTGGTCCGCAACGCGCTCGCCAATCTCCACCGGCCGGGCAGCTCGACCGGCTCGCTGGTCACCGCGCTCGGCTTCGGCCTCGCCGCATTCGTGCTGCTGGCGGCGATGCAGAGCGCAATCGATGGCAATATCGAGCGCAGCGTGCCGCAGCAGGCGCCCGACTATTTCGTGCTCGACATCCCCAAGGACGGGGTCGCCGAATTCGCCGGGATCGTCGAGGAGCAGGACCCGGGCGCGACGACCCGTATCGTGCCGACCCTGCGCGGCGCGATCCTCGCTTACGGGCCCGAGGGCGACATGGTGCGCGTGTCCGAGCTCGAGGAAATCCCCGACGGCGCCTGGCCGCTGCGCGGCGAGCGCGGGCTGACCTATTCGGACACGCTTCCCTACGGCAACGCGCTGACCGACGGGATGTGGTGGGATCCGATGTATGACGGCGAGCCGCTGGTCTCGGTCGACGAGGAATTCGCCGCGGCGATCGACCTGGAGATCGGCGACTACCTCACCGTCGGCATCCTCGGGGTCGAACGCACCGCGCGGGTGGCCAACCTGCGGCGGCTCGACTGGGAGAACATGGGCTTCAATTTCGTGCTCGTGTTCAGCCGCAACGCGCTCGAGGACGCGCCGCACAACATGACCGCGACGATCGAGCTGACCGAGGGCACGCCGACCGCGGGGCTGTTGCAGCGATTGGTCCGCGCCTTCCCGTCGAGCTCGGTGATCGAGGTCGGCGGCGTGCTGCAGCAGGCGCGCACGATATTGAGCCAGGTCGGCCTCGCGACGTTCGCCGCCGCCTCTGTCGCGGTGCTGGCAGGGCTGGCGGTGCTGATCGGCGCCATCGCCGCGGCGCGCGCCGCGCGGACCTACGACACCGTGGTGCTGCGCGTGCTCGGCGCGAGCCGGCGGCAGGTGCTGGCGATGCAGCTGGCCGAATACGGCATTCTCGCCGCGGTGCTGGCGGGCGTGTCGCTGGCGCTCGGCAGCGCGCTGGCATGGCTGGTGGTCACGCAGCTGTTCGAGTTCGACTGGCTGCCCGACTGGGGCGAGATCCTCGCCGTGCTGGCGGGCGGGCTGGCCTTCGTGCTGGTCTTCGCGCTTGCCGGATCTCTCCCACTGCTGCGCGCGAAACCGGCGCAGGCCCTAAGGGCGCTCTAGCGCCCGTCGGAACCGGAACGCGGGCGCTCTAGCCCGCAGTCAGTCGAACAGCTCGGCATCCGCGAGCCGCTCCGGCGGTCTGTCGCGCGGATCGTCTCCGAACGAATTCAGGCCATGCGAACCCGGCAGCGCAAGTATCCAGAGCATCGCCAGCCATCCGCCATAGGGAATGAGCACGATCCACAGCGACGTCCCCCTCCGGTCGGTATCGTGCAGGCGGCGGACGGTCGCCGCCAGCAGCGGGACCAGGCTGGCGAGCAGCAAGATGCCGACCGCATTGCTGCCGACCTGTCCGGCGGCGCCCGACGGGATCGCGTCCTCGAGCCCGGCAAGGCCGGCCCACTCCGGCAGCGCCCGATCGAGCGGGAAGAGCAGCATCATGGCGATATTCAGGTTGAATATGAACGACCAGTAGTCGCTGCGCCGCTCGCGCCCCTCGAAGTCGGCGTAGCGCCGATAGGGCCGTGTCACGTGCCTTGCGAGTTCGTAGAGCCACGTTATCGGCGGCTGCGCGGTTCCTCTCGCTCCGGCAGTCGAATTCCGGTGCCATCCGTCCGCCAGCGACATCGCTCTACCCTATTCGAACGTCTCGCTCAGCGTCCCCCCGGGCAGTTCGGCCAACCCGGCATGGATCGCCGAGGCCAGCGCCGCGCCGAGGATCGTGACCACGATCGTCGCCACGATCGCGCCGATGAACACAAACGCCATCGTCGCGATGCCCGCAGCGGGATCGCCGAACGAACTCCCCCCGAGCAGCAACGGCGCGAAGACCAGCCCGAGCAATACGACGACGATGACGATATAGGCTATCATCGCGCCGAGGATGCTGAGCACGCTGCCCCCGGTCAGCGACCACGAACGCCCGATCGCGGTGATCGGGTTGCGGATATTCTCGACCGCGACCAGCGGGAAGACGATCGACAGCCGGCAGCCGAGATAGATCAGCACCGGCACGAACACGATCGCCATGACGATCGAACCCGCATTGCCGGCCGATGCCAGCGGTATCGCCAGCAGGCTCAGCGCGAATGCAAGGGCGATATAGGCGACTATCAGCAGCACCATCACCCCCAGCAGCGTCAGCGCGCTGCGGATCCCCGCATTGAAGGAATCGCCGAAGCGCGGCTGGAGCAGCGGCGACGCCATATGCGCCATCGAGGCGTAGGAGGCAGCGTAGATGAGCAGGTAGAGAACGTAGAAGACGATCAACGACACGATCATCCCGACACCGAAAGCCCCGAACGCGTTCGGATCGCTCATCGCTCCGCTGGCAAACACCGACGCGCCCGCGACCATGACGAACAGGAAGCTGAAGACGATTTGCGCGACGAAATAGATAATCCACAAGCCGAGCAGAGCGCCGAAGCGGTTCTTCGTCATTTCAAACATCCGCGACAGGATGCCCGAAGCACTGATTTCCATGATCCCACCCCCCGATAAACGCAAATCCCGCCAGGTCCCTGTGGCGAGCCGATGTCGCATGCGACCACATTCCCGGTGATTCTACAAACGAAAAGGGGCCCCGCTACCGAGGCCCCTCGTCGATGTCGGGTCTGGCCTTTCGTCGGTCAGAACTTGAACCGTACCGTACCGCCATAGGTACGCGGCGCGCTCGGATAGCCCGATACGGTGCCGGCCTGCGCCACCCCGTCGAACACGGTCAGGATATACTGATCGTCGAGCAGGTTGCGCGCCCACACGCCGACTTCGAGACCCATGTCGAGTGCCAGCGTCATCGACGCGTTGACCAGGTTCACCTCGCGCCGGAAATTGTTCGGCCCGAAGGTCGGCAACCCGTTGTTGATCTTCGTGTTGCTCTCGTGGCTGTAGTCGATGCGGCTGATCAGGCGATTGCCGCTGGCGCCGAAGTCGTGCGTATAGGTCGCCGAGGTGGCGATATTCCATTCGGGGGTCGGCGGGCTCTCGCCCGACAGGTCGCCGACCGGGCTGCTGACGAAGCTGTCGTAGACCGCATCGAGATAGGTCGTGGCGAAGGTGAACACCAGTTCGGGAACCGGGGTGATGGTCGAGCTGAACTCGAACCCCTTGACCGACTGTTCGCCCGCATTGTTGAGCTGGAAGCCGGTGCCGGTGAACAGGAAGCTCTGGAAGCCCTCGATCGTCTGGTCGAACAGCGCGATGTTGAAGCTCAGCCCCGGAAAGTTCGCCTTGAGGCCGATCTCGTAGACCTCGGCCTCTTCCGGCCCGGCAAAGCGCGAACCGGTGGTGAGGTTGGTGATCGGCAGGCCTGCATCGTTGATCGGCGAGGACGGCGCGAGGAAATTGCTGCCGCCGATGATCGCCGGTACACCCGCTGGAAGGCTTGCCGGGATGAAGTCCCCGAACACCGGACGGCTGTCGCGCGACAGGTTGACCGAGCTCGCCTTGAAGCCCGTCGCGTAGCTGATGTAGACGTTGATTTCGGGCGACACTTCATAAGCCGCGCGCAGCAGGAAGCTCCAGTCGTCGTCGCGCGTCCGGCCGTCCTCGACCGCATTGGGCGTGGCCAGGAACGGCGGCTGGAACTGAAACGCCGCGAGCCCGATCAGCGGGTTGCACGCGGGCGGCGGGGCGGCCGCGGAACACGGGGTCACCGCCAGCTGCTGGAACTGCGCGAAGGCGCCCTGCCCCTGCGGCGTGGCGAGAACCGCGCCGAGCTGCGCCGGGTCGGTCGCGTCGATGCCGAAATTCTGCGCGAAGGCGCCGACGATGAACGCATCGGCGAGGTTGATGTTCGACAGCGGGTCGAACGCCTGCCCGCTCAGTGCGAAATCCTTCTTGTCGTCGGTGTAGTTGAAGCCGCCGGTCAGCGTCAGGCCGTCGAACGGCTCGAAATCGACCGTGCCGAAGATCGACCACGCGCGGTTGTCGAGCGAATAGGCTTCGGCGGTCAGCGGACCGGCAGCGAAGATGCCGCCGGCCGGGATGCCGAGCGAATTCGCGCCGCCCACTTCGAGCTGCGAGAAGCTGAAGGTCGGGTCGCCGGTCGCAGCCTGACCCAGCAGGGTGAAGAACGGCCGCGCGGCGGCGCCGGTCCTGAGCGAGCTGTCCTGGGTCACCGTCTCGTCGAAATAGAACCCGCCGAGCAGGAAGTTGAACGGGCCGTCGAAATCCGAGGTGATCCGCAGTTCCTGGGTGAAGGTGTCGACCCGCTGGTCGCGCGTTTCGCGCACGATGTCCGCGCTGGTGAAATCGACATCCTGGTCGACGAAGTTCTCGAGCTCGCGATAGGCGGTGATCGAGGTCACCGCGATCGGGCCGGCATCCCAGTCGACCTGCAGCGAGCCGCCGTAATTGTCGACCCGGTTGATCGGCACCTGGTTCAGGAAGATGTCGTAGCTGAAGAAGTCGGTGTTGAGCGCACCGCCGACTGCGAAAACCGCCGGGGCGGTCGGGCCCGCGACCAGCGTGCTGACCACACAGCAGCTTTCGTCGATCGACTGGTAGTCGGCGATCGCGCGGATGGTGATGTCGGGGGTCGGTTCGACCAGCAGCTGGCCGCGCGCGGTCCAGCGGTCGCGGTCGTTCACGTCCTCGTTGAGGTTTACGATCGTGCCGTAACCGTCGCGCTTGTTGTAGCTGCCGTCGAGCGAGAAGGCGATCGCCTCGGTGATCGGGCCGGTGACGTCGCCTTTCAAAAATATGTTGTTGTAATTGCCGTAGCTCGCCTCGACCGAACCGCCGAATTCGAACTGCGGCGCGCGGGTGATGACCGAGATCACGCCGGCGCTGGCGTTCTTGCCGAACAGCGTCGATTGCGGGCCGTTCAGGACCTCGATCCGCTGGACGTTGGCGAGGTCGTTGAGCGAGGAGGCCGAGCGCGAGCGGAACACGCCGTCGATGAACACGCCGACCGACGGCTCAATACCGAAATTGTTGTCGCCATTGCCGAAGCCGCGAATGATGAAGGTCGAGGACGACGAGTTCTGCAGCTGGCTGACGCGCAGCGAGGGGGTGACCGTCTGCAGATCGAGCACGTCGCGGATCTGCGCCTTTTCGAGCGTGTCGCCGGTGGTCACGCTGACCGCGACCGGGGTCTGCTGCAGCGTCTGTTCGCGCTTGGTCGCGGTGACGACGATGAAATTGCCCTCGTCGGCATCCTGTTCCGGGACCGTGTCCGCGGTGTCGGGCTCGGCATCGTCCTGCGCGAAGGCGGCGGCGGGCATGGCGAAGGCGATCGAGGCGGCGCCGGCAAGAAGGATGCGGCGCGCACCGGCGGAACCGGTCGGGGTGGTAATCATGGAAACTCCTCTCCTTGCGGCGGCGTCCGGTTGCTGGGGTTGCTGGGGAGAAGGTCGCCACCGCTCCGGCCTGTGCGAATAGAGGGACGGCAGGCGACGCTCAAGCGCGATTTTCGGCGGATTCGGGGGGCTTGGCGGAGTGTTGCGCGAAGGGCACAGGGGTGTGTGGGGGGCAGGTGTCGAGGGCACCGAGCTTTTCGCGGACGCGCGAGACTATACCTAACCAGCAAAACCTAACCAGCAAATCGTTCTGAAATTTTACGCATGCGTGGCTCGTCGGCATGGAACCGGCAAGCAAGCAAAAATTTGCCTGATTCAGCGCCGATGGTGGTCAGTCCGCAGCGATTAACCGCTCCGCCCGGGCGCGTTCTGTAGCGGTCACAGGTTCGTCGCGCCGCGAACTGGGTCGCATCGCGATAACGACCCGAGCCACCACGTCGACATTCTGCTCAAGCGCATTAAGCCGTTCTCGCGCATAGGCGTTCGTGCCCGCAGAATACATAGCCGACATGGTCAGACCCCCCCGATAGCGTGACACATCGATGGCATGATAATGTTAATATTGAGTAAATCCAACATCTTATCTCTCAACGATCTGGCTGATCGTACGTGAGCGTATGCTGAATGGGCTTAGTGTCACGGACGACCGGGTATTACATGTGGGACGTACGCGCAAGATGGCAATCGGTTTCCGTGTAGGAAAACAAATTTCGACAGAGCGCACCTATGACCCGTCAAAATACGCTTATCAACCTGCATTGCATCATACGGAAAGAACCTTGCGACAATAAGGTTGCCTGTATTTCGTCATCTGGCATATGGCAGCCCGGAAATAACAATACTGGGGGAAATGTGCTTAGAGAAGAGGAACTGCAGGTACGGGGGGTCATAGAAAAAGTATTTCCATTGGGTACCCGGATACTAACGGAGGCGGACGATGCCTCCGGAACGAAGGCTGAAGCGCAGGGGGTTTCGTCCGGTCCAGTCGAACCGGAAAGTGATACGGGCACGCAAAGTGGAGATATCTGGTCCGAACCACCGACCTTTGCCGCCGATTTATTCGCAATTGGCGCCTACCTGATCAAAACTGCAGGCCTCATGGGATATCTCGATGTCGAAATTGGCCCGCAGAAAAAATTCAAGCGGCAAGAGATTCCGCACGTAGCGCTCGATGACGACGAGAGAACCGCCTGCCGAGGAGCCAGCGATGAATGGCGCAAGACCGGCAACGTACCGGCGCTAGTCGAAGACTTGTGGCACGAACTGCGATGTGCCGACTCCGATCCGGTTCGACCGCGAACATTTCGCAAGATGCTGAAGAAAAAGAACCACCTTTATGACGTTCCAAAATGGTGGCGAGCCGTCTTCATGATGACCATCATCTCGGATGAAGCTTGCGACGGGCTAGGCCACTTTTTTTTCGATGATGACGGTTCGATCACTCGCATTCGCGACGGGAAAACAGAGAAAATCGAACTCAATCTGGTCGATAATCTAGCCGCGCAACGAGATGTGTTGAAGAGGAAAACCACCAAAACCGAATTGCCGGACGAGCCCGTCAGGCGGCCAGCCAAGGGCGTTGGCAATTGGGCTCGTGCCGCCTCCAACCAAGTCGCCACGGTTTTCCCCAAAGCACGCGTGACGCAGCTAGGATGTTCAGTACGCAACCTTTCCCGCAATTTGGCACTGACCGGGCCATCGGGTGCGGTGCGCTGCAACTGGGAGCAGTTGTTCGGCAACACGCCGGATAGGGTGATGCGGGATTCACTCAACATCGTGATGATCCCGTGGCCTGTGAAAATGTCGGCAAGAAATTTCAAGCCGGATGGAGCGGCCAACTTTACTCTTGACCAAACCTGGCTCCACCGGTCGGCCGATTTCGCTGCCCGCAATGGAGCAGATAGCGACCCGGTAGATACAGATGACCAAGCAGAACCTATCGTCGATGAGTTGATTGAAATTGTACGCAAGGCTGCGGAGGAGACCAGCAGGATCGACGCAGTCGTGTTTCCCGAGCTTGCTCTCAGTTGGCCAGTTTTCAAGAGACTTTTTGACAGGCTTCGCAAAGACGAGTCAATCGGGCCAAATTTCAAGTTCATGGTCGCCGGGTCGTCAGGTAATTGCGAAGGCCAGTCGGGCAATTTCGTGCTCACGGGTTTAAGCGAAAGCAACCTTGTCGAAGGGGTCGGACCTAAAATAGCGACGAACCTGTATACGATATATAGCCAAGCAAAGC
Source organism: uncultured Altererythrobacter sp. (assembly GCA_913055875.1). GTDB lineage: Bacteria > Pseudomonadota > Alphaproteobacteria > Sphingomonadales > Sphingomonadaceae > CAJXJY01. The sequence continues at coordinate 31,172 of CAJXJY010000007.1, read as the reverse complement.
ACCACCGCTGGCGCCTCGATCGCGGACAGCTTGAGATGTACGCGCTCGGAGCCGAACTCTGCCCAACGAGAAATTGGTGGGAGAAGCACGAAATCGGTTCTCGCGAACTCAACTTCTTTCAACTTCGAAACGACACCATATTCGCGAGCCTCATATGCGAGGATTTGGCGCGTAACGATCCGTGCCACGACATCATGCGGTCGATTGGGCCCAACTTGATTTTCGCGTTGCTGATGGATGGACCACAGTTACCAAGCCGTTGGCCTGCACGTTATGCTGGTTCGCTTGCCGACGATCCGGGTTCGACAGTGGTGACGTTTACCTCTTACGCTCTTGTTGAGCGAGCCAACTCGCAATTCAGTGGAGAAACAACTAATAGCGTTGGCTTGGTGCGGGACTGCCGCGGCAATACGGTAATGTTGAAGTTCCATCCGAACGCATCGGCGATCCTGCTAACCCTTGGCTCAACGCCCGTCACCGAATTCACAATCGACAATCGGCACACAACCCATGCGTCGGAGTGGTTTTATATGTCCCATCGCCTGATCGAGTAACGTTCAGATCGATATTCTTGCCGTGTGCCGCGCGGTCCGCTATCGGCGCGGCGATATTGCGCTGCACAATTGCCGCGCTCCGATACCCAAAGGCAAATCCGTATGTCCACCGCCCTCCGCAACGTGGCGATCATCGCGCACGTCGACCATGGCAAGACCACGCTGGTCGACCAGCTGTTCCGCCAGTCCGGCACCTTCCGCGACAACCAGCGCGTCGAGGAGCGCGCGATGGATTCGAACGACCTCGAGAAGGAGCGCGGGATCACCATCCTCGCCAAGTGCACCTCGGTCGAGTGGCCAGGAAAAGACGGGACTCCCACCCGCATCAACATCGTCGACACTCCCGGCCACGCCGATTTCGGCGCCGAGGTGGAGCGGATCCTGAGCATGGTCGACGGGGTCATCCTGCTGGTCGACAGTGCCGAAGGCGCGATGCCGCAGACCAAGTTCGTCACCGGCAAGGCGCTCGCGCTCGGCTTGCGCCCCATCGTCGTGGTCAACAAGATCGACCGGCCCGACGGGCGCCCGCAGGAAGTGCTCGACGAGGTGTTCGACCTGTTCGTCAGCCTCGACGCCGACGACGAGCAGCTCGACTTCCCGGTGCTCTACGCCTCGGGCCGCGACGGCTATGCCAGCGACGACCAGGAAGCACGCTCGGGCAGCCTCGAGCCGCTGTTCGAAAAGATCGTCGACCACGTCCCCGCCCCGGGCCTCGACGCATCGGGCCCCTTCACCTTCCTCGCCACCCTGCTCGACCGCGACAATTTCATGGGCCGCGTGCTGACCGGCCGGGTCCAGTCGGGCACGATCAATGTCAACGACCCGATCCACGCGATCGACATGGACGGCAAGGTCATCGAGACCGGCCGCGCGACCAAGCTGATGAGCTTCGACGGGCTCGAACGCGTGCCGGTCGAGAGCGCGCGCGCCGGCGACATCATCGCACTGGCGGGCCTCGAAAAGGCGACCGTCGCCAACACCATCGCCGACCCGGCGGTGAGCGAACCGATCGCCGCTCAGCCGATCGACCCGCCGACGCTGGCGATGCGTTTCTCGGTCAACGACAGCCCGCTCGCCGGGCGCGAGGGGAGCAAGGTCACCAGCCGCATGATCCGCGACCGGCTCTACCGCGAGGCCGAAACCAATGTCGCGATCCGCATCACCGAGGCCGACGACAAGGACAGCTTCGAAGTCGCCGGGCGCGGCGAACTCCAGCTCGGCGTGCTGATCGAGACGATGCGGCGCGAAGGCTTCGAGCTCGGCATTTCCCGCCCGCGCGTGCTGTTCCGCGAGGAGGACGGGCAGCGGCAGGAGCCCTACGAGACGGTCGTCATCGACGTCGACGACGAGCATTCGGGCACCGTTGTCGAGAAGATGCAGCGCCGCAAGGCCGAGCTGGTCGAGATGCGCCCCTCGGGCTCGGGCAAGACCCGCATCACCTTCAGCGCGCCGAGCCGCGGGCTGATCGGCTATCACGGCGAGTTCCTGTCCGACACGCGCGGGACGGGGATCATGAACCGGCTGTTCGAGAAATACGGCCCCTACAAGGGCGCGATCGAGGGCCGCAACAACGGCGTCCTCATCTCCAATTGCGCCGGCGAGGCGGTGCCCTACGCGCTCAACGCGCTGGAGGAGCGCGGCGAACTGTTCATCGGCGGCGGGGCGAAGATCTACGAGGGCATGGTGATCGGCGAGAACGCCAAGCCGGAGGATCTCGAAGTCAACCCGATGAAGTCCAAGCAGCTGACCAATTTCCGCTCGACCGGCAAGGACGACGCCATCCGCCTGACCCCGCCGCGGGTGATGACTTTGGAGCAGGCCATTGCTTACATCGACGACGATGAGATGGTGGAGGTGACGCCGGCGAGTATCCGGTTGCGGAAGGCGATTTTGGACCCGCACGAGCGGAAGAAAGCGAAGCGGAAGGCGGAATAGGGCGACAAGCTCGCCAGAGTTTTGTACGCTGGCGTAGCGGAACTTGCCGGGCGCCGCGATGTTCCTACGGTCCCGGGTTTTTCAATTTCGGGAGAGGCCGGACGTGACACGCAAAGATTCGGGCGTTCGACAGGATTCCGTTGAAAACCTGCTTCTTCGGTCGCTGCCGGAAGAAGACTTCGCCCGCCTCGCCCCGCATCTGGCGCGAGTCGATTTCGGGATGGGCTCCGTTCTCGCCGATATCGGCAAGCCGATCGAATGGGCCCATTTCCCCGAATCGGGCATCGTCACCTTTTCGGAGGTGTTGGAGAACGGCACGCGCATCGGCATCGCGCATGCCGGGTATGACGGATTTGCCGGCTGGCCGATCCTGCTCGACTGCCGGAAGTCCACGCACGAGGCGCGCATCACCTCCGACGGCGGGAGCGGACTGCGCATCTCCGCCGCAGATCTGGTCGCCGCCTGCGACGCAGCAACTTCGCTGCGCAAGCATCTGCTGCGGTTCGTGCACGCGATCACCGTTCAGCTCGGCTGTACGGTCATTTCGAGCCTCACTCAGTCGGCCGAAACGAGACTCTGCCGGTGGACTCTGATGGCGCACGATCGCGTCCACGGCGACCAGATTTTCGTCACCCACGAGGAAATCGCTGTGATGCTCGCGGTCCGGCGCGCGACCATTACCGACGTGCTGCATACGCTCGAGAGCGAGGGTTTCATCCGCAGCGAGCGAGGCAAGGTCATGGTGCTCGACCGGGCCGGCCTGCGGCAGCGTGCGGGCGGTACCTACGGCGCCTATGAAGCCCTGTACAGCCGGCTGATCGCGCCGTTTCCACGCGCCGAATAGAGTCGTTTTCAGTTCGCTGAAATCGGCACCGACCCGCGCCCTCACCAGGCCACCCGTTTCAATTCGCCGCAGCCATCGGGCCGTTTTCGACTGCCGCCGGCTTGCCGAAGGGTCCGATCGCGCTGCGATAGGCGGCCTCGGTCAATCCGTAGGCCGATCCCGCCAGCGATTGCAGCAGGGCCCGGTTGCGTATCACGATCCGTCCGCGCGTGCAGTGCAGCGCGCGCTCGCCCTCGATCAGGTGCAAGGCGTCGGTCACGCTCGCGCGGCGGACATTGAGCAGCGCGGCGAGCGAGCGATGCGTGATGCGGACTTCGTCGCCTTCGATCCGGTCGTGCAGCATCAGCAGCCAGCCGCTGATCCGCGCTTCCATGCTGTCGTTGAGGTTGGACACGATCGTGCGCCCCATCTGGATCGTCAGCGTCTGTGTGAAGCGGACCAGCGAGGCGGCCAGCGTCGGGCTCGCGGCGGTCGCCGCGCGCAGCCGATCGCAGGACATCGCCAGCGCGCTGCCGCCCATCTCAACCTTCGCGCGTTGACCGCATAACGAGGCACCGAACAGGCTCTCCCAGCACACCGCGCCTTCGAGCCCGACGAGGCCGATACAGGAATCGCTGCCGGTACCGGCGAGGCGGACGACGAGCGTTTCGGGAAAATAGACCCGTCCCGCCGTCGCCGCCTCGCCTACCGAAAGCGTGTCGCCCCTGCGATGGACCACCCGCTTCAGGCATTTGCGCATCACCACAGCATCCTGTGGCGCGAGCGAACGGAGCAGCAGATTGCCGCGGATGCCGCGCCACGGATCGCCGACTCGCCCGTGCATTGCCTGCTCCCATCCTGTTCCGATTCGATCGGTAAGTTGTTGATGCCGTTGCGTCTCCGCTGCGTACGCTACCGTACCAACCAAGGCAGATATCGGAACGCCGCCCGCAAACCGGCCTTTTCTCCCGCGCATGCTCAGCGAGTTCTCACGCATGCTCAGGGAGAACGAAATGGCCGAACAAGACGAAATACTCGAATCGCTCGAAGCGCGCGCCACGCGGCGCGAGCAGCGACGCAACTTTTTCCGCACCTTCGCCGGTGCCTCCGCCATGGCGGGCGGCTTCGCGCTGGCCGCCAACGGCACCTCGGCGGCGGCGCAAGGGACGCCGAGCGACGGCGACATTCTCAACTTCGCGCTCAATCTCGAATATCTCGAAGCGCAGTTCTATCTCTACGCGGTGACCGGATCGGGTCTGTCGAGAAACCAGACCAGCGGCACCGGCATGCAGGGCCAGGTGATCGGCGGGCGGCAGGTCGCTTTCAGCGATCCGGCGGTGGCCCAATATGCGCGCGAAATCGCCGGCGACGAGCGCCTCCATGTGCGCTTCCTGCGCAACGCTCTGGGCGCCTCTGCGGTCGCTCAACCGACGATCGACATTTCCGCCGATCCCGACGGCGCCTTTTCCGCCGCCGCGCGGGCAGCCGGTCTGATCGGGCCCGGAGAGAGCTTCGATCCCTATGCCAGCGACGAGAACTTCCTCCTCGCCGCCTTCATCTTCGAAGATGTCGGGGTGACCGCCTACAAGGGCGCTTCGCCGCTGATCTCGAACGACACATTCCTCGAAGCGGCGGCGGGCATCCTCGCGGTCGAAGCGTATCACGCCTCGCTGGTACGTACGACGCTCTACGCCAAGGGCATGGAGACGCCGTCGCTGATCGATGCGACCGAGGCGATCTCGGACGCTCGCGACAGCCTCGACGGCCCGAGCGACCTCGACCAGGGCGTGGCGCCGATGGGCAGCGGCAACTCGCGAAGGAGCAATATCGCGCCGCTCGACCCGGACGGGCTCGCTTACAGCCGGTCGGCCGAGCAGGTGCTCAACATCGTCTACCTCAACAACATGGCGGTCACCGGGGGCGGCTTCTTCCCCAACGGCGTCAACGGCGCGCTCCGCATGAGCGCGTCCAACTAGTTCAGGGAAAAGAGGATCACGATCATGAGCAATCACGACATCTTTCAGCAGATCATGGCAGCGCGCGAAGAACGGCGCGCCGACCGCCGGCGCTTCATCAAGATCGCCGGCACCACCACCGCCGCCGCATCGAGCGTCGCCTTGCTCGGCGGCTGTTTCGGCGACGGCGACGACCCCGATCCGGTGCCCAGCCCCACGCCGACACCCACGCCGCCTCCCCCTACGGGCGACATCGACGACGGCGACATTCTCAATTTCGCGCTCAACCTCGAATATCTCGAGGCGCAGTTCTATGCCTTTGCCGCGACCGGCGCCGGGCTGCCGAACAGTTCGCTGGACGGCACCGGCACACAGGGCAGCGTAACCGGCGGACGCCAGGTGAACTTCACCGATCCGCTGGTGGCGCAATATGCGCGCGAGATCGCGGCCGACGAAAAGGCGCATGTCGATTTTCTCCGTTCCGCGCTCGGCGATGCCAAGGTCGCGCAGCCGGCAATCGACATCTCTGCCGACCCCAACGGCGCCTTCTCGGCCGCCGCTCGCGCCGCCGGGCTGATCGGCGCCGGCCAGAGCTTCGATCCCTATGCCAGCGACGAGAACTTCCTCCTCGGAGCGTTCATTTTCGAGGATGTCGGGGTGACCGCCTACAAGGGCGCGTCTCCGCTGATCGAGAATGCGACGTTCCTCGAAGCGGCCGCAGGCATTCTCGCTGCGGAAGCCTATCACGCGGGGCTGGTACGCACCGTGCTCTATCGCAAGGGCATCGATACCCCGTCGCTGGTCGATGCGACCGAAGCGATTTCGGATGCGCGCGACAGCCTCGACGGGCGGACGGACCTCGACCAGGGCATTGCCATGCGCAGCGGCGGGTCGAACATCGTTCCGACCAACGACGACGCGATCGCCTACAGCCGCTCTGCCGGACAGGTACTGAACATCGTCTATCTCAATCGCATGGCCGTTTCGCAGGGCGGGTTTTTCCCCAACGGGGTGAACGGCGACATCATGCTGAGCGCAGCCAGCTGATCGGAAACCCGGGGGAGACGGACATGTCACATTCGCACGCGAACTGCTTCAAGATCACCTGCATGAAGACCGGCAGCTATGCCGTGATGCACTTCATGGTCGCCATTGCGGTAGCCTATCTGCTGACCTGGGACTGGCGCGCGTCGCTGGCGATCGGAATGATCGAGCCGCTGGTCCAGACCGTCGCATTCTACTTCCACGACAAGGCTTGGAGCAGGAATGACGGCGGCCTGGCGAAAGCAGCCGAGGCCTTCGAGCTGCGCTAGGCGGATGCTCAGGAGACTGGCCCGCCCCGTGCCCGCGTCCGCCGCAGACCCCTTGCGCGCGGCGGCCGGGCACGGAACCGTTCGCGGCCTCCGCGCACGAGGCGATCCCGAGCGCGACGACGCAGCGTCACCGGGCTCCCGCCAGCCGCCGATCTGCCCCAATTGCGGCTGCGACCTCAAACGGTTCGAGCCGTTTTCCTACGGCAATGTCGCGATCGACGAACGGCAGAACATCGTGTTCGGCGGTATCGAGCTTGCCCTGGGGCCGGTCCAGCACGAGATCGTCGCATCGCTCATCCGGGCTCGCGGACGCCCGTTGACGCGCGATGTCCTGGCCAACCGCGTGGACGGCGAAATCGACGAGTTGAGCGTGCGCAAGTATATCCAGCGCGCCCGCGCCGTGTTTCTCGAGATCGACCGTTCGTTCGACCAGATCGTCGCGCTACGCGGGCTGGGGGCCTATCGCTGGCGGGTCGAATGGTCCGATCGGCGACTGCCGGCCGGCTGACCTTCGCCGAACGCACGGCGCGCCTTTCCTCCGACTGCCTCTCGACCTATTCGATGTGAGCATGTAGCCAGCCCGTTGCGGCACCATTGCCGACGCCCAATCCATGGTCTTCCCGCCGCCGCCGGTCCGTCCTATCCTGCGCACCATGAGCTTCGCCCGCCTCCTCGCCCCGCTTGCAGCCGCCGCGCTGATCTTCGCCATTCCCGCCCTCGCCAACGACAGCGAGGCCGAGTGGGCGCTGGGCGGGATCGCGCTCAAGTCCAACGGCGATATCAGCATGGACAGCGAGGACCTGTTCATCTCCTCCGCCATCGTTGCGGTGAACTATCGCTACACCAACCATTCCGACGAGGACCGCGAGGTGGTGATCGCCTTCCCGCTGCCCGCGCTGCCGGGCGCGGAAGGCTATCCCGACTGGGACGATCTCGAATTCGTCACCACCGTCGACGGCGCGCCGGTCGAATACGAGGTGCACGACCGCGCGATGGTCGGCACGCGCGACGTCACCGCGCTGGTCGAGGCCGAGGGGTGGCCGGTGCACTGGTACCGCGACTACACCTTCGCCGAGCAGGTCCAGCAGCTGCCTGAGGCGGACAAGGCGCGGCTGGTCGAGCGCGGGCTGCTGGCGGGCGAACTCGACGGCGAGGTGTGGCGCGTCGCGCCGGCCTGGCAGGGGCAGCGGCACTATTTGCGCGTGCAGACCTTCCCCGCGGGGCAGACCGTGCGCGTCAGCCACCGCTACAAGCCGATCGTCGGCGGCAGCGTGGGCGGGATGCTTTATCCCAATGTCCGCGAAACGGTGCCCGAAGCGCTGGCGGAGTATCGCGACAAGTGGTGCATCGACGACAGCTTCCTGCACGGCATCGACCGCAAGCTCGCCGCCGCGCCCGCGGGCACCATGCCGGTCCAGAGCGAGACCTGGCTCGGCTACGTCCTGTCGAGCGGGGCCAACTGGCGGGGCCCGATCAAACGCTTCCGGCTGGTGGTGGACAAGGGCCGGCCCGACAATCTCGTCAGCTTCTGCATGGACGGCGTGCGCAAGATCTCGCCGACGCAGTTCGAAGTGGTGAAGACCGATTTCGAGCCGGAGCGCGATCTCGACATCCTGATCGTCAACACCGAAATGGTGCCCGACTAGGCGCCTAGCCCACTGCGCTTTCGGGCGCGTCCCACGGAATGTGCCGCTCCTCGACCAGCACCAGATTGTTCGGCCGGATCAGCTCCGCCTTGCTGTGATAGCCGAGCAGCTGGTCGGCCGGAAGGTCCGGATTGTTCACCAGAATGCGCGTTTCCTCGGAGCTGAAATCGCTCAGTCCGCGCGCGCGTTCGGTACCGCCGGTATCGTAGATATGCAGCACGTCACCGCGGGTGAAATCGCCGTCCAGCGAGATCACGTCGCTGCGGCGGATCGGCTCGTCGGTGCCGAGCCGGTCGGCGGCCTCGTCGGACAGCACCAGCGCGCCTGCCATCTGCAGCCGGTCGGCGAGCCAGGTGCGCCAGCCCGAGGCCGGGGTCTCGTGCGCAAGGCACTTGGTGCAACGCCGCTCGCCGCGCACCACCGAGGACAGCGGCCGGTCCGCCTCGCCATTGGCGATATAGGTGGTGCAGCCGGAATTCTGCGCCATGTTCGCCGCCTGCAGCTTGGTCAGCATGCCGCCGGTGCCGAGCGTGCTCTTGCCCCTGGTCGCGTCGAGGTAGCCGGTCACGTCGGCCACTTCCTCGACCAGCTGCGCACCGTCTTCGGACGGGTCGCGGTCGTAGAGCCCGTCGACGCCGGTGAGGATGATGAACTCCTCCGCCTCGACCATCTGCGCGATCTTCGCCGCCAGCCGGTCGTTGTCGCCGACGCGGATTTCCTCGGTGGTGATGGTGTCGTTCTCGTTGACGATCGGCACCACCGCGGATTCGAGCAGGCGGTGCATGGTGTTCTTGGTGTTGAGGAAGCGCCGGTGATCCTCGAAATCGCCCAGCGTCAGCAGGATCTGCGCGATCTCGAGCCCGTATTCGTGCCCGACCTGCTTGTAGGCGTTGAGCAGCAGCGGCATGCCGCAGGCGGCGGCGGCCTGCTTGTCGCTCAGCCCCGCGCTCTCCGGCGTTTCGCCGACCGTCCTCAGGCCCAGCGCGACCGCGCCCGACGAGCACAGGATGACGTCGTAGCCGTCTCCCTTGAGCCGCGCGATATCCTCGAGCAGCCGCTGCATGAAGCCGAACCGCGGGGTCAGCAGGTCGGTGTTGGCGAGCAGGCTGGAGCCGATCTTGACGACGAGTTTCTTTCTTTCCGTCACGATAATTCCTGTAATTCGCTTGAATTTGCTGCGACGCCATCTAGGTAGCCGTTGTGCAGTGCACAACCGGTAAATTCACTTTTGTGTAGTTTCCGGCCTTCGCTGCCATTGCGCGCAAATATTGTATTTGCTGGTGCGGCAATATTTCTTCACGATTTCCAGTAATCCCTATTTTGTAAGAGATTTCACTTGAAAATACTTCTAATTGGCTGCGGCAAAATGGGCGGTGCACTTCTCTCTTATTGGAGGAAGGGTAACGAGGATTTCACGATCGTCGATCCCTTTCTGGATTCCGCGCCCGACGGCGTGGAGCTGGTGCATGACCGCGCGGCCCTGTGCCACCGGACCTTCGATGCCGTGGTCGTCGCGATCAAGCCGCAGCAGGTCGACGAGATCGTGCCGCAATATCGCGATGCGTTCGCCGAGGACGGATATATCCTCTCCATCGCTGCCGGCTGCTCGATCGAGCGGCTCGAGCGCGCATGCGGCGGCCGTCCGGTCGTACGCGTCATGCCGAATCTGCCCGCCGCGATCGGAGCCGGGGTCAGCGGCTTGTGCACCGACGGGGACGTATCGGCGGCGCAGCGCGACCACGCGCTGGCGATGATGGAGCGCGCGGGCGCGGTAATCGAGGTCGATGGCGAAGACGCGCTCGACCGCTTCACCGCCGTCGCCGGATCGGGCCCGGGCTACGTCTTCGAGATGGCGCGCGCCTATATCGAGGCCGCGATGGAACTCGGCTTCAGCGAAACGGATGCGCGAAAGATGGTGCTCGGCACGATGGCCGGCACCGTCGCGATGGCCGAGCAGACCGGCTACCGGCTCGAAAACCTGCGCAATTCGGTCACCAGCAAGGGCGGCACCACCGCCGCCGGGCTCGATGCGCTCAACGGCGACGGAACCTTCTCGCGTCTCATCCACTCGACTCTCGACGCCGCCTATGCGCGCGCGGTAGACCTGCGCTGACGCAAGAGCGGCTCCCACGAACACCAGACTGTACGGGTACAACCATGAACGACCAATCGCTCGACCCCTCGATCCATATCGCCCAGCTCGGCGAACGCGCCCGCGCGGCTGCGCGCCAATTGCTCGGCGCCTCCACCGAGGCCAAGAACCGCGCGCTGACCGAAGCGGCCGATGCGCTGCGCAAGGCAACGCCGCAGCTGATCGAGGCCAATGGCAAGGACGTCGACAGCGTCCGCGGCACGAAACCCGATTCCTTCATCGACCGGCTGATGCTGGACGATGACCGGATCGAGGGCATGGCCTCCGCGCTCGAAGCGATTGCCGAACTGCCCGACCCGGTCGGGCGTGTGCTGGCCGAGTTCGACCGCCCCAACGGGTTGAAGATCGAGCGCGTCGCGGTACCGATCGGGGTGATCGGGATGATCTACGAATCGCGCCCCAATGTCGGCGCCGACGCCAGCGCGCTGTGCCTCAAGTCCGGCAATGCGGTGATCCTGCGCGGCGGCTCGGAAAGCCGGCATTCGACGCGCGAGATCGTCGCCTGCATGCGCGCCGGGCTGAAGGCCGCGGGCCTGCCCGAGGACGCGGTACAGACCGTCCAGACCACCAATCGCGAGGCGGTCGCCGAATTGCTGCGCGCGGTCGACTATGTCGACCTCGTCATCCCGCGCGGCGGGCGCGGCCTCGTCGAGCTGGTGCGCGACCAGGCCAAGGTGCCGACGCTGCTCCACCTCGACGGCAATTGCCATAGCTACATCCACGCCGAGGCCGATCTCGCCAAGGCGGTCGAGATCGTCCGTAACGCCAAGCTGCGCCGCACCGGCATTTGCGGCGCGACCGAGAGCATTGTGGTCGACCGTGCGGTGGCCGGACAGGTCGTGCCGCAGCTCGCCGAAACGATGGGCGCGGATTGCGAACTGCGCGGCGACGCCGAAGCGGTCGCGCTCGACGACCGGATCAAGCCCGCCGGCGACGAGGACTGGGACACCGAATATCTCGGCCCGGTCGCCAGCGTGAAGGTGGTCGACGGTCTCGACGAAGGCATTGCCTGGGTCGACGAGCATTCGAGCCATCACACCGACGCGATCGTCACCGAGGATGCCGACGCTGCGCGCCGTTTCATGACCGCGATCGACAGCGCGGTGGTGATGCACAACGCCTCGACGCAGTTCTCCGACGGCGGCGAATTCGGCATGGGCGCGGAAATCGGCATCGCGACGGGCAAGATGCACGCGCGCGGGCCGGTCGGGCTCGAGCAACTGTGCAGCTTCAAATACCTGGTCTACGGTTCGGGCCAGACGCGGCCCTGACCGCACCCTGACCCCGCCTCGGGCGGCGGCTAGTCGCCATCGCCATCCGGATCGAACGGATCGGGGATGTCGTCGGGCATCTTGAACGCGTTTCCGGACAGGTCGAATTTTGCCGCCCCATCGCGACGCACGGTCGGGCGGCTGTAGCGGCGGAACAGCTTCCACCGGTCGCGTTCGGCCTGCGCGGCGGGGTCGGCTTCGGCGTAGAAGCTGTTCTCGTCGAACTGGCCCTCGAAGGCCGGGTCGAACAGGTAGTTTGGCTTGCGCGCGATCACCGGCTGGTCGCCCGCGATCGCCAGCACCATCTCTTCCGCCTCGAGATCCTGCAGCACGCGCCAGTCGTGATAGCCGGTAAGCTCGGCACCGTCGCGCGCGACCGAGGCGTTGGCGAAGCCGAACGCCTGCATCACCTCGCAATTGTTGACCATCGTCTGCCAGTCCTGCGGGTAGAGCATCTTGAGCTGGCTCAGGTCCTGCCAGAAGCTCCACGTCCTGAGGCCGTAGCCGCGCAGCAGCGTGATCGCCTGCCGCAGCTGCGCGAGCGGGCCGAGTTGCGCCGCTTCGTCGAGGATGAACAGCGTCGGCAGTTCGGGCCGGTGCCGCCGCCTGGTGATCGCGGCGATCATCACCCCGACCCACAGCCGCAGCAGCTTGCCGTGGCTTTCCAGCTTTTCGGGCGGAATGACGATGTAGATCGACATCGGATCGCCGCGGGTGATCGCGTCGAGTTCGATGGTCGAGCGCCCGAGCGTCTCCTTCCCTCCGGCGCTGCGCAGGAAATCGCTGTGCGATTGCGCGGTCGACAGGATCGAGGCGAACACCTTGGCCTCGGCGGTCTCGCGAATCGCGCAGCCGTGCCGCACCGCCGCCAGCCCGCTTTTCGCCATTTCCTTGAAGGTAAAGCCGAGATCCTCGTGCGACTGGTTGAGCAGGTAATGCATCTCGGTCAGGTTGCGCAGCACCGGCGGTCTCGCGCTCGCAACGAACAGCATCATCGTGGTGATCAGCGACAGCGCGCGATTGTCCCAGAACGGATCGCGCTGGCTGGTTTCGGTGACCAGCAGTTCAGCCAGCGCGGCGGCCTGGTCGATCGCCTCGGGCGAGACCGGATCGATGAGGTCGAGCGGGTTGAGCGAGCCGGTCTGGTCGCCGACCACCCCGAACGGGTCGATGACGTGGACCTCCTGCCCCAGCTCGCGGCGGCGGCGCGCGGTGACCTGGTAGTTCTCGCCCTTGGGATCGATCACGATCACCGGCCCGCGATAGCGCAGCAGCGCCGGGATGATGCAGCCCACCCCCTTGCCCGCCCCGGTCCGCGCGAGCGTGATCAGGTGGCCGTCGCCGGTGTGCAGGATCGGTTCGAGCAGGTCGTCGCCGGGCTCCTCGTCCTCGACCGCGTCACCGAAGCGGAAGCCCATCACCGGCTTGTGTTCCTCTTCCTCGAGCGAATAGCCGATCAGCAGGCCGTCGGGGGAGAGTTTGGCGGGCAGGCGGGGCGCGGTACCGCCCGATTGCGTTTCTCGGCTCACTGGGTATCCTCGTGAAACTTGCGGACCTGCGCCAATGTCGCCGCCTTCTTCGGGTCCAACGGCACCGGCCATTTTTCCATCATTTCGATGGCGTTTGCGAAAGCGCTGCGTGCCTCTTCGCGCTTGCCGCGCATCATCTCGTCCTGGCCGATCCTCACCAGCAGCGCGATGATGCCGTTTTCGGTGGTCGCGCTCGGTTCGTCGCGGTGGAGCTCGGAGGCATAATAGAGCGCCTCGTCCCACAGCTCGATCGGCCGGTCGATCGCGCGCGGATTTTTCGCCCGTTCGAAATCCGCGAGATCGACGAGCGTCTGGAACAGGTTGAGCTGGACCTCGGGCGTTTGCGCATCGTGGGCCAGCTCGCGCCACAGTTCCAGCGCGCGCTTCCGGCTGGCGGCATAGGGTTCGATCTGGCCGAGCTCCCTCTGGGTCTGGGCCAGGACGCCGATCGCCTGCGCAAGCGCCGCGCGGTTCGCGTAGTCGGGCTGTGCCTCGGCGACCGTTTCGAAATCGCGGACCTTCTCTTCGCGGAACATCATGGCGAGCTGCCGTTTGCCCTCCGCCTCCGCGTAGATGGCCAACTTCCCGGCAGCGCTGCCGCGACCCCTGACCATCCGTATCCTGAGGTCCTCGCGACCCTCGCATTCCTGCGCCAGCGCCTGGCAGGCTCGCAGCGATTCGCCCGCCATGTCACGGGCCGCCGCGATGTCGCCGAAGCGAAACAGGCCCCACGAAAATTCGCCGTCCATCGTCGCTCGCGCCATGCGCCACTGGATGTCGTCGTCCCATGCGTCGTTGCGCATCAGGGCATGACCTTCCTCGATCCACCGGCGAACGACCTGCACCGGTGCGGCATCGTGTTTCAGCGCGACGAGAGTGCGGTTCAACAGGGCATCGGCGAGCCGGAAGGAGGGGCCGCTTTCGTCCTCCGAAAAATCCCCCCGCGCGAGTGCCACCAGCCTCTCGGTCATCTCCTGTTCGTAGGCGGGAAACAGGCCCAGCGAGGCGATCGCCGCGAAGCGGACCCGCAGGTTCTCGTCCGTCTCCGCGGTTTTTTCGAGCTGCTCGCGGACGAGCGGTGCGAACGCGGCGACGAGCTCGGGAAGCGACATCCGCCGTGCGAAGCGCATCATGTATTCGAGCTCCGCGAGCAGGCCGCCGGGGAGCGCGGCGGATGCCGCTTCGGCGACGTCGGCCGCCTGGGCGAGGCACGCGACCGCGGGTTCGTAGAGATGCTGCGCCTCGAACAAACCCATCGCCTTGTGCCAGCAGGCGAATGCAAGCCTGTAGTCGGCGGCGTCGGCGGCCTGGACGAGGAATTGCGGAGCGAGGACCATGGCCACGCCCTGGCTGGATGGCTTCAGCGCCGCGAAGTCGATCTTGTCCCCGGCAAGCTCGTGAACCGCGTCTTTCAGGTGGCGGAAGGCGCTGTCCGCATCGACGAACTCTCCGAGCTGCTCGTGGGCGACCTCGCGATAGACGCGCTGGGAGAACTCGGTGACCGAGTCGAGCGTCCGGACGATCATGGAATGCGGGTTCCGGGCCAGTTCGAGGCCGTCGGCGACCGTGGCTTCGGCCAACCCCTTCGCGGTGAGGTCGACCAGTTCGTCGAGGAACCAGTCGCCCTGCAGGCTGGCCAGCCCGAGCGCCCATCGTACCGGTTCGGGTGCCTCGGCAAGACGCTCCTCGACGAGTTCGTGCAATCCGAAATTCCTGCCCGCGATCTCCTCCTCGCCAGCAGGCGAAAGCGGGCCGGATCGGTCCCTCCCTTCGAACAGGCGCGCGCGGCGCATGAGGTGGCGCAGGATTTCGTCGAGCAGCAGCGGGTTGCCGTCGGCCTTGTCGAGAAGCAACTGGACCTGCGACCCGGTCAGTCCCGCAAAGCCGGCATCGATCATCCCGGAAAGGTCGGGTTCCTTGCGCAGTTCGAGCGGTTGCCATGCTTCGCAGGAAACTTCGCGCACCAGTGCGGCGAAGTTCGGCGCCCCGGTGTCGTGTTCGGTTTCGCGCCACTCGCGTTCCCAATGCGTTGCCAGGACCAGCAGCGGCCAGTTTTCCTCGCTGGCCCGATGCAGCAGTTCGGAGACGAACATCGTGGTGGCCGGATCGGTATCGAGCCATTGCGCATCGTCGATTACGATCACCGCGGGCAGCCGCTCGCCCTTCTCCTCGCCCGCCTCGAACAGGGTCGCGAAATCGGCCAGCACGATGTCGATCAGGCTTTCCTGCTGGCGCTCCGCTTCCTCGGCGGACGACACCGTCGGCAGCAACCGCCTCTCTTCGTGGATCGATTTCCATTCGCTGGCGTGATCGAGTCCCAGCTTGCCGAGCCCGACAAGCCCGAAGGTGAAGAGATTGCCGATTTCGATCGCGACGTCGATCGCGGCCGATCTGGCGGCTGCACCGATGCGCGCCGACAGCAATTTCGCGCGCGCGAACGGTTCGAGATGCGCGCGCAGCTCGGGTATCGTGGCGGAAATGCCCCCGATCCCGGCATTGTGCCGGCTCCCCTTGAGCAGCCGGATGCCCCACTACAGGAACCGCATGTTCGCCGCTCCGCCCGGGTTGCATTCCCGCGGATCGGGGTTGATCTTCAGGTTGTTCCCGTCGCGCACCAGCCGGTCGGGCCAGTAGCCGCCCTCGCCCGCCGCATCGACGCCGCTGCTCAGCCGGGCGAAGAATTCCTGCACCAGCCGCGTCTTGCCGAGCCCCGATTCGCCCAGCACGACCGCCACTTCCGGCCCCTCCCCCGCCTCGACGCGGCGGTAGGCGGCCAGCAGTGTTTCGAGTTCCGCTTCGCGGCCGCAGAACAATCCCGCCCACGGCACGGCGTCATTCACATCGTTTCCCGTCATTGCGCAGGACATTGATAAATGATGGTTTTGGCGTCAAAGCATTTCTGCCCCGGATCGGCGGATTCCCGCTTCGGTAGCCAACCCCCGCCCCACCTGCTACCCGCCCGCGCCATGCAGACCGGAACCCTGATCAGCCTCGCGCTCTACTTCGTCCTCATGCTCGCGATCGGGCTCTACGCGTGGCGCAAATCGACCGCCGACAGCGAGGGCTACCTGCTCGCCGGGCGTAATCTCCACCCCGCGGTAGCGGCGCTCTCCGCGGGTGCGAGCGACATGTCGGGCTGGCTGCTGCTCGGCCTGCCGGGCGCGCTCTATGCGGCGGGGCTGGTCGAGGCGTGGATCGGGATCGGGCTGTTCGTCGGCGCGCTGGTCAACTGGGTGGTGGTCGCGCCGCGTCTGCGCGCGCAGACCGAAAAGCTCGGCAACGCGCTCACCATCCCCGAATTCCTCGCCAACCGCTTCCCCGACAAGGCGGTCGCGCTGCGAGTGATTTCGGCGATCGTCATCGTGGTGTTCTTCGCGGTCTACACCGCCGCCGGGCTGGTCGGCGGGGGCAAGCTGTTCGAGACCAGCTTCGCCGGGATGCTCGGCGGCGTCCCCTTCCTTGGGGGCATGTCCGACTACATGCTCGGCATCTGGATCACCGCGGGCGTGGTGCTGGCCTATACGATGGTCGGCGGCTTCCTCGCGGTCAGCCTGACCGATTTCGTGCAGGGCTGCATCATGGTGGTCGCGCTGGTGGTGATGCCGCTGGTGGTGATGTTCGGCGAAGGCGGATCGGCGGGCGCCTCGCTCGCCGAGGTCCAGCCGGGCTTCCTCAGCCTGTTCGGCGGGCTGACCGTGATCGGGTTCTTCTCCGCAGTGACCTGGGGCCTCGGCTATTTCGGCCAGCCGCATATCATCGTCCGCTTCATGGCGGTCAGGTCGGTCGAGGCGGTCAAGACCGCGCGCAATATCGGCATGACCTGGATGGGCGTCGCGCTGATCGGTGCAATCGGGGTCGGCATCGCGGGCCGCGCCTATGTCGAACGCAACGGCCTGGCGGTCGACGATCCCGAAACCATCTTCATCGTGCTCGCCAACCTGCTGTTCCACCCGCTGGTGACGGGCTTCCTGCTCGCCGCGCTGCTTGCCGCGATCATGTCGACGATCAGTTCGCAGCTGCTCGTCGCCTCCTCCTCGCTCACGGAAGATTTCTACCGCCTGTTCCTGCGCAAACACTGCTCGGAGCGCGAGGCGGTCAATGTCGGGCGCGTCTGCGTGCTGCTGGTGGCGCTCGCCGCGATCGTCATCGCCGCCGATCCCGACAGCCAGGTGCTCGGGCTCGTCTCCAACGCCTGGGCCGGCTTCGGGGCCGCATTCGGCCCGCTGATCATCCTGTCGCTGACCTGGGACAGGATGACAGGTGCAGGCGCCGTCGCAGGGCTGGTGACCGGCGCGGCGGTGGTGATGGCGTGGATCGCGCTCGGCTGGAACGCGGCCTTCCTCGGCGGTCCGGGCGTCTACGAGATCATCCCCGGCTTCATCGCCGCATGGCTGGCCATCGTGCTGGTCAGCAAGGCGACTCGCGGCAGCGTGGCGGCCCAGCCCGCAGGCGAATAAAACCGCGCAAATCTTGCCGCTTACGGCGCTGTGTGTTAGATGACTAACACGCACCGACAACGGAGGCCGGATTGCCGCGCTCGATCGCATTTGCCGCCGCGCTGCTCGCCACCTTCGCAGGCGCGGCGACCTCGGCGGAAGAACCGCGCAGCTCCGCCGATGCCGCAGACGGATGCCGCGATCCCGCCATCGCCGCCACTCTCGAAAGGGCCGATGCCAATGTCCGCCTCGACCTCGTCGAGCGAGAAGGCGGCGTGACGCTGCAGGCGGTCAATCTCCGGCCCGCCCCTTCCGAACTGGTCGTTTCCCCGCGCGACGACGAGGCGGCTGCAACCCGGACCATCGTCCTGCCCCCGCTCGCGACGGTGACGGCGATGGAACTCGAGGATATCGACAAGGAGGCCGCGCGCGAACGGCTGGGCGCCGATTGGCAGTTTAGGTCCTACATGGGCGTGTCGGGAGAAATCGCGCCGGACGACGACCATCTCTACCGGTTGCCGTTCCGCGAGAGGAAGACCTATCGCCTGGCGCAGGGCTTCAACGGGCGCCAGTCGCACCGGTCGGACCAGTCGCGCCACGCGCTCGACTTCCAGCTCGAGGTCGGGGACGCGGTGCACGCCGCGCGGGGCGGCACCGTGGTGCGCGCGGTCGACTGGTTCTGCCGCGCGGGCGGGCGCGAATTGCTGAGCCAGGTCAACATGATCGTGATCCTCCACGACGACGGGACGATGGCGCATTACGTCCACCTCGCGCACAAGGGCGTGCTGGTCGGGGAAGGCGAACGGGTCGAGCGCGGCCAGCATATCGCCTACACCGGGATGACCGGATTTACCGGCGGCCCGCACCTCCATTTCGTCGTCCGGCGCGAACGCGACCTGTCGATCCCGATCGCGTTCGAAGGCTATGCCGACCGCGACCTGTCGCAGCGCGGCAAGTTTAGAGTTCCCTGAGTATCCTGCGCGCTTGCCAGCGCCGCTCCGCACGCGCAGGATAGGGAAACCTTTCCGGGGAGACATCGATGCGGATTCCGATTGCGGCGCTGGCGGCGCTGGCACTGACGACGACACTGACCACGACACTGGCCACGACACCGGCCATGGCACAGGATGGCGAGTCCGACCCGAGCGTCGGCGCCAGCGAGACCATCGGAGCGGGCGGCCGCCCGATCGGCAAGGACTGGAGCCGCAGCCCGGTCCATGCCCAGCACGGCATGGCAGCGACCGCGCATCCGCTCGCGACGCAGATCGCGCTCGATATCCTCAAGCAGGGCGGCAGCGCGGTCGACGCGGCGATCGCCGCCAATGCCGCGCTCGGGCTGATGGAACCGACGGGCAACGGCATCGGCGGCGACCTGTTCGCGATCGTCTACGATCCCGCCACCGACCAGCTCTACGGCATCAACGGCTCGGGCCGCAGCCCCAAGGGCCAGACGCTTGACCAGCTCAGGGAAAAGCTCGACGGCGCCGACGCGCTCCCCGCGGTCGGCCCGCTGCCGATCACGATTCCCGGCACGGTCGACGCCTGGTTCGAGATGCACAATCGCTTCGGCCAGCTGCCGATGGAAGACGTGCTCGCCCCGACCATCAGATACGCCCGCGAGGGGCATCCGGTCGCGCCGATCATCGCGATGTATCTCGACCGTTCGCTGCGCGCCTACGAGGCGCGGCAGGAGGTCACGCCGTTCGACTTTTCCAATGCGCGCAAGACCTGGTTCGCCGACGGCGCTCCGAAGGCCGGCGAAATCTTCCGCAATCCCAACCTCGCGCTGACGCTCGAGACGATCGGCAAGCAGGGGCGCGACGCGTTCTACGACGGCGTGCTGACCGAGATCATGGTCTCCTACCTCCAGAGACAGGGCTCGGCCTTCACCCGCGAGGATTTCGCCACCCATCGCAGCCAGTGGGCCGAACCGACCTGCGTCGCCTACAAAAAGGGCTACGAGCTGTGCGAGATGCCGCCCAACGGGCAGGGGTTCGCGGCGCTGCAGATGGTCAACATCCTCAAGAACGTGGACCTCGCGCAGTGGGACCGCGGCAGCGCCGAAGTGCTGCACACCATCACCGAGGCCAAGCGGCTCGCCTATGCCGACGTCGCGCGCTTCTACGCCGATCCGGATTTCGCGCCCTTCCCGGTCGAACTGCTGTCGGACGAGTACGGACGGGCCCGCTTCGCGCTGATCGATCCGGAGCGGGCCACCCCCGAATTCGCGCCCGGAGACCCGGCGGCCGAACCGAAACTGGAGGGCGAAGGCGACACCACCTACCTCACCGTGGCGGACAGGGACGGGATGATGGTCAGCCTGATCCAGTCCAACTATCGCGGCATGGGCGGCGGACTGACTCCGGACGGGCTCGGCTTCATGTTCCAGGACCGCGGCGAGCTGTTCAGCCTCGATCCGGCGCATCCCAACGCCTACGCGCCCGGCAAGCGCCCGTTCCACACCATCATCCCCGCTTTCGTGAAGAAGGACGGCAAGCCGTTCATGACATTGGGCCTGATGGGCGGCGGAATGCAGCCGCAGGGGCACGTCCAGATCCTGATCAACATCGTCGATTACGGCATGAACCTGCAGGAAGCGGGCGACGCCGCGCGGCTCAACCACGACGGCGGCCGCCAGCCGACCGAGCCGCTGGAGGGTCCGGCGGCGGACCCGCTCGGCACTCTGTATGTGGAGCCGGGCATTTCGGACAACACCATCGCGCGGCTGCTGCAGATGGGCCACAAGGTCGAAGTGGTCGATAACGGCATCATGTTCGGCGGCTACCAGGCCATCGCACGCGACCCGCAAACCGGCGTCTATACCGGCGCGACCGAGATGCGGAAGGACGGGCAGGCGCAGGGGTATTGAGTTCCCTTCCCCTGGACGGGGGAAGGATAGGGGAGCTTGGCACGAAGCGTCTTAGCGAAGCTTGGATGAGGGTGACCCGGCGCAGCGCACGCGGTTTCGCGCCAGTAGCGTTCCGCCCTTCCCCCTCACCCAAGCTGCGGTAGCTCGCAGGCGAGCAACCTCCGCTATCCCTCTCCCGTCAAGGGAGTGGGCCGGTGCCGATTCAGCGAAGCTGAAAACAACTCTAGAAATCCGCCGAAACCGACGCCTTCACCGTGCGCGGGCGGCCTTGCAGCAGCGCGGCGGAAAAAGCGTCGAAGGCCGAGGCCCAGTAGCGCTCGTTGGCCACGTTATCGACCGTCAGCCGCAGCGTGACCGGCGTCTCGCCCGCCGCGAAGACGTAGCGCGCGCCGAGGTCGAACCGCGTCCAGCTGTCGATCTCGAGCGTGTTGGCGGCATCGACCCATTGCTCGCCGGTATGCACCGCGCGCGCGGTCAGCGTCGCGCCGGGGGCGAAGGGCAGGTCCCATTCGAGATCGGCATTGGCGGTGAAATCGGGCACGCCCGCCACCTCGCCGCCGCCGATCAGCTCGGCATCGGTCAGTGCCGCGCCCCCGATCAGCCGCAGGCCGGGCGCGAGTTCGCCGTTGACGGTGAATTCGAGCCCTTCGTGCCGCTGGTCGCCGAGATAGCCGAAGCTGCCGTCGGCGAGCACGCCCTCGCCCGGCCGCTCGATGCGGTAGGCGGCGAGCGTCACGAACACCGGCCCCGCCGCGAGTTTCCCGCCGATCTCGTATTGGACCGATTTGCGCGGCGACAGCGTTTCGCCCGGATTGGTCACCAGCGCCGGGTCGAGCGGCGCGGTCGGGCCCGCCTGCAGCGCCTCGATCCGGTTGGCGTAGAGCGACAGCCCCGCGACCGGCTTGACCACCAGCCCGACCACCGGCGTCACCGCATCCTCGTCGTAGACCGTGTCGAGGCCGCCGCCGAAATAGCTGTAATTCTCCTGGTGGATCTCCTGGATCCGCAGCCCGCCGGTGAGCAGGATGCGCTCGTCCCACAGCCCGATCGTGTCCGAGGCGAAGGCGCTGAGCTGGCGCACCTTGGCGATCGGGAACGGATCGTCGAGATCGCCGCCGACCAGCGTCGAGCTCGGCAGATTGACCTGCGGCGTGTCGTAGAGATTGGTCGCGAAGCCCGCGAAGCCCGGGCCGTAGCGGAAATCGTAGGCATTGCGGTTGGTCTGCCACAGCAGGTTGCCGCCGAAATTGAACTCGTGCGTCACCGCCTCGCCCAGCGTCACCCGCAGGCCGGCCTCGATCGCCTCGTTATTGTCGGTGCGCGGCACGAACAGCGCGTTGCCGTTGGCATCGCCGGTGACCGCATCGAGCACGGTGATGCCGCCGTAGATGCCGTCCTCGCGCCCGTCTCGCGCGCCGGCGCGGGCGTAGAGCAGCGCGTTGTCGGCGAGGTCGAATTCGAGGCTCAGCGTGCCGAAGAAATCGCGCATCTCGGTGAAGGTGAAGTCCTGCGCGTAATTGGCGTCGGCCTCGGGCACTGCGGGGATCGCCGCGCTGCCGATCGTCACCTTGGGGCGGAGATTGTCGACCCGCACCTCCTGGTAGGCGAGGTCGAGCGCGGCGCGGAACGCACCGCCGTCGTAATCGAGCGCGCCGCCGAGCACCTGCGTGCGGCGGTATTCCTCGTCCACGGAAGACTCGCCGTCGCGATAAGCGCCGTTGACCCGAACGCCCCATTCGCCGCCCTCGCCGAAGCGCCGCGCCACGTCGAAGCTGCCGCCGAAGCGCGAATTGCCCGTAAAGCCCGCCGTCGCGCGCGTCAGCGCTTCGCCGCCCGCGCGCTTGAGCTTGAGGTTGACGCTGCCCCCCAGCCCCGAGCCGCCCGGAGCCGCGCCGTTGAGGAAGGCGCTCGCCCCGTTGAGCACCTGCACGCTGTCGAACAGCTCGGGCGCGATCAGCTGGCGCGGGGCGATGCCGTAGAGCCCGTTGAGCCCGACATCGTCGCCGAACAGCGTGAACCCGCGGATCACGAACTGCTCCTGCGCATTGCCGAAGCCGTAAGTGGTGCGGATGGTCGGATCGTTGTCGAGCACCTCGCCCAGCGTCAGCGGCTGCTGGTTGAGGATCAGGCTCTCGTCGTAGGAGCGGATCGCGAAGGGCAGGTCCTCGGCGGGCTTGTCGCCGAGCACGCCCGCATCGCCGCCATTGACGACGAGGGTGGCGTTCTCGCGCTGCGCGGAGACGACGATCTCCGCCTCATCAGTGCTCTCCTCCTGCGCCTGCACCGGCTGCGCGAGCAGCGCGGCAAGGACGAGCGTGGAAGCGGCAGTGGTACGAAACGGCATGTCAGAGTCTTTCATTCTGGGGGAAACGTCAGGTTCGGTCGATCAGGAACGCCACGCCGAGCGCGGCGGGGAGGAAGCCGAGCATGATCCACGCCGCGGCGTCCCACGCCCCGTCGCCGACCAGCCCGAGGAACAGGCCCGCGCAGGCGGTCAGGCCGAGCAGCACGGGCACCGCGAAGATCGCGCCCGGGCTCTGGGGTCGGCGCAGGCGGCGCATCAGGTGCTCGCCCCAGCCGCGGCGCCGGTGCGGATTTCCTCGACCCGCCGCTCGACATGGCCGGGGCCGCGGCGCAGCCACAGCGCGATGCCGGTCCACAGCACCCAGATCGTCGCCAGCGTCAGCAGCGCCCAGAGTATCTTCAGCGGCAGCCGCCCGTAATCGCCGAAATGGAGCGGCTTCGACAGCATCAGCGCCTGGTTGAGCGCGGGCATGTCGCGCGTATCGGTCAGCTCGCCGGTCGCGGCGTCGACCAGCGCGGGGGTCAGCAGGTAGCGCGTCAGCGGGCGGTCGCCCTGGAAGAAGATCGCGTAATGGTGCCCCGAGCTCCACGCCCCGCCTGGAAAGCCGATGAATTGCGGGCTGCGGCCGGGCAGCGCGGTGCGCGCGGCATGCATCGCCGCATCGACCGACCCGTATTGCGCGGGCGGCAGCGGCGTCTCGCCGGCATAGGCCGCGGTCATCGCCGCCACCTCGCGTGTCCGCCAGGCGTCGGTCAGCGGGTCGGCGAAGGCGTTGATCGCCCCGGTTGCGCCGACCACCGCCATCCAGGCGAGCGCGACGATGCCGAACAGATTGTGCTGGTCGAGCCGCCGCACCCGCGGGCTGCGCGCGCGCCGCAGCGTGCCGAAGCGCAGCCGCCGCATGAACGGCGCGTAGAGCACCGTGCCCGAGACCAGCGCGACGAGGAAGCTCAGCCCCATGACCCCGAGGAACAGCATGCCCGGCAGGCCGAGGAACATGTCGGTGTGCAGTTCGAGCAGGAAATCGAGCAGCGGATTGGCCGGCGCGGGGCCGAGCGAGACGCCGGTTGCGCGGTCGAAGAACAGCAGCGTCATCTCGCTCGCGGGCGCATCGGGCGCGGGGCCCATGGTGACGGTGAGCAGCGGGCTGTCCTGGCTGAACGCCATGAACAGCGGCACCTCGCCGGGCCGCTCGAACCGTGCGTGTTCGAGCATGGCGTCGAGCGGCAGCCCCGTCTCCGCCGAGGGCGGCCCGGCCAGCGCGGCCTCGGCATCGAGCCCCATCGAGGCATCGATCTCGTCATGGAAGATCAGCGGCAGCCCGGTGACGCACAGCATCAGCAGGAACGCCGTCGGGACGAGGCTGCTCCATTTGTGGACCAGGTACCAGAAGCGGATCGTGCGGCGGGTCACGCCGGGCGGTTAGGCGGCGCGGGGTTAAGCGTCAATGATAATCATTTGCAATATCATTGGGGCAGAGACGGAGCGGGTGATAAGCGGTTGCGGGCGAGACAGGGAAGGACGGCGTGGCTACGGGGTATCAGACCCCGACCGAGTTCGCCGTCACCAGCGGGCCGTCCTCGATCCGTTCGAGCAGATCGGCCTGCGCGGGTTCGAGCTCGGTCAGCAGCGCCAGCACGTTGAGCACGTTGATCAGTTCGCTGGTATATTCGGGCAGCCAGTGGTCGGGCCGGGTTTTCATCAATTCGGACGGCGCGCGCTTCTCGGCACCGATGATCGGTTTGGTGCGGTCTTTCCTGCGATAGCCGAACCACTGGCGCAGCACGTTTTTGCCCGAGACCTCGTATTCCCACACTTCGGGCGGGACGTTTTCGATCCGACCCGTGCCGACCTTCAGCGTGCGGGTCGCCGCATCGTAGTCGAGCGTGTCGGGAAAGGCGTCGGGTCCGGTCGGGATCGGATGCGCGGGCGGAATAGCGGGCTGGCGATCCTTGGGCAGGCGCGGTTCGCCCGCCGGTTTCCCCTCGTTCATGCGTTCGCCGAACGTGTGCAGCCAGATGACCTCGCGCCCCAGCTTCGCCCCGCGGGCGAAGAGCTTTGGATCGGCGGTCAGCGGCACACGCAGGCCGGGGCGAACCAGATCGTCGCGGTGGGTGGCGGTGAAGGCGGGATGCGCGAGGACGCCGGCGACATAGGCGAACACATCCACCGGATCGACGAACCATGCGCGGCGGAGAGCGCCTTGACCACGGCGGACGAGATGTTGGGTTCGGTGGCGGCTGCGTCTTTGTAGAGGGAGAAGACATGCCCTCCAAAAGAACCTTTGTAATGATCTTGATCGGGCAGCAGACTTGTCGCGGTCAATGATGGCCCTGCTACCGGGCTATGGACCATCAGTGCAGACAAGTGGATTTGGTGGTCGCTAAGGGTTTTCCAAAGAGTAGGCCGGTGCCGGTCAATCACTCGGCTATCGGGAATGATCCACTGGCGATCGAATGACCGGAAGCCGTAGCGGACCGGGGGGCGAATTTTCAGCGCAGCTTCCGCTTCCTTCTCGCTGCTTTCATAATTCAGATCGTCGAGCAGGCTTTCAAGAGACTTCAGGTCGCCATGCACGGAGCCGAGCTTCTTCGCTCCCTTGGTCATGTTCCGGTCGCTCGGCTTGTTCTCGAACAGTTCTCCGCGCCGCTCGGCGGACGGTTCCTTGAGCAATCGATTCCAACGCCGGCGCAGGGTCTGCGCGTCCGGCGCTATCACCCAGGTACGTCCGGCCTTCACGCCCGGACCGGCATAACCGACGACATCCTCCAACGGCCAGAAATCGGCCCAGCTTCCGCCCCGCGCGGGCAGGAAGGGAGCGCGCCAGTTCGGCGAACAGTCCGCCCAGCCTTTCCCATCCAGCGCCAGCTTCGCGAGTTCTGCAAACTTCGCTGTGCGATGTCCCTTTGCCAGCGCGCGAAACCGCACCGTCGCGGGCGAACCCTCGTCGGTCTCGGGGGAGCGCGAGGCGATCACGATGCAGACCGGTTGCTGCACGTCCTGAAAGATGCGCGTCGCGACCTCGGGCTGGTGGCCTTCGGGCGAGCAGTCGATTACCCAGATCTCATCGCATTTGGCGCGCAGGTCGGCCCGCATTTTCTGGAAACCCGGCCCGTTCAGAAAACCGGCCACGGTGATATAGCAGACGATACCATCTTGCTCCCCCGCACCGGCGCCCACTTGTTCGAATACTTTCCATGCCGCCCAGCGCCAGAAATAGACATACAGATTGCGAAGGTGGCCGGAATGCGTTCCGATTCCCCATTCCGTCGGCGGCTTCCAATCGTCGAACAGGGCGGGATCGTTGCCGCTGCCGCTCTCGATCCATGCGCCCTTTCCCTTGGCTTCGTTCTTGTAGGGCGGGTTGCCGATAACGACCGTGATCGGCGCCTCGCGGGTCACTTGCGCAGCGGCCAGGCGCGATTTGCTGATTTCCTTGTAGATACCCTGTCCCGTCTCCTTGTCGGCGAAGGGGTCAGCCAGCGTATCGGCGACGAACAGGCGCGGCACCATGCTCGAAGCCTGCTTCAGCATGGCCTTGTCGGGCTTCAGATCGGCGACCTCTTCCCCGGCCGCGCCCTCGGCCAGCATTTCCGCTTTCTTCTGCCGCAGCAGCAAATCGGTTGCCTCGCCGGTGAGCCGCAGCTGCGCGACGGCGTAGGGTCCGAATTGCAGTTCGAAACCATAGAGCCGCTTGGCCGCCTCCGTCACCGCCCCGCCGACGGCGCCCGCCGTGTCGAAATGCTCCACCGTTTCGGCGATCCTGCGCAGTATGGCGAGCGGGAACGTGCCCGAACCGACCGCAGGATCGGCGATATGCACCTTCGGATCGGCCAGACCCCGCGCCAGACCGTATCGCCCGGGCGCTCGCAACGCCTCGTCGGTCAGCCGCACCATCGCCCGCACGACCTCGGGCGGCGTGTAGTAGGAGCCGGTCTTGCGCCGCAGCGCATTGTCGTAAACGCTGAGGAAGTTTTCGTAGAAATTGATCCACGCTTCCGGATCGCCTTTCGATACTTGCGCCCACGAGACCTTGTCGAGCACACGGGCGAGAGTCTTCAGGGCCGGGCTGTTGCGCAGCGTCTGCTCGGTCAGCAGGCGCAGCGCGGTACCGATCAGCGTCGCGGTCTCGCTCAGTTCCTTCGCCGCTTCGTCCAGATCGGGCGTGAGTTCGATATTTCTGGAACGCGCCATCAGCAGCCCGAACGTGACCGCCTGCGCGTAGCCATCGGCGAAGGTCGGATCGTCCGCGTCGGGGAACAGCAGCGCGCGCCAGTCCTCCTTGAGGCTGGCGAGCGCTTCATTTTCGTTGCCGAGCTGCTCCAGAACTTCGTCGCGCAGGAAGCGGCATAACCGGGCGGACGTTTCGGCGAGCTGCTCCGGATTCTTCGGTGCGATCGGTTCCCAGGTCAGGAAATCGGCGATCAGCGGGAGCAGGCCTGGCGGCGCGGCGAGCTTGCCGCCGGACGTCTCGATATCGCCTTCCAGCCGCACGATGTCGCCTTCGCGCTCGCCATCGCGCCACAGGCCGAACGCGTTGCCGTCGGTGTAGAGCAGATTGGGCAGCGATTTGAGCTTCTTCCATTGCTCCTGATCGTGTGCATCGGTGAATTGGCGCGGATCGGCCCCCTTGCCGGGCCGCTTCACTTCGATAAAGCCGGTCAGCGCCTTGTTCGTTTCCACGGCGTAATCGGGTCGGGTCCGCAATTCCGCCAGCGAATGTTCGTCCGAAAGCGCAAGCGTATCTTCCGGAAGTCCGGCTTCCAGTGCCAGCCCGTGCAGCAGGTTCTCCAGCGGGGTGCGCAACTTGTCTTCGGCTTGACCGCCGGGCACGGCCAGCTTCTGCTTGGCCGCTTTCCCGAATTCGCCCACAAGTTTCTGCACCGACATGGCTTGAACCGCCCGCACTCTCTCCGATAACCCGTTGGTATAGGGCTTCGTCGCCAATGCAATGGTGGTTTCGGGGCCGATGTCGGGAGACAGTGAAAAAGTGAACGATCCGGCTCAACTCGGCTTCGGCTTCGCGGATGAAAAGCCGCAACAGGATTGGTTGCCCGATCCCGACGAGGTGCGCGAGGATGCGCAGGCGATCCTCGCCTCGGCGCGCGCGGTGACCGCCGAGAACATGTGGGACACGCGCACCTATCGCTACAACAAGGTCGTGTTTCCGCAGATGACCCGCTGGCTGCCCGACGACGAGCGCGACCAGCTGTGCTTCGAATTCTTCCGCGAGCTGGAGCGGATCGAAACGCTGATGGCCGCCTGACCGCCGCTCCCCGCAACCAAACAATTTTCCTACACGCCCCGCGCCTGCTAGCCTGCGCCGGTCATGCACCGCATCCCGCCCCCTGCCGCGATCGCATCGCTCCGCCCGAAGGCCACGCCGGGTGTGGCTTCCGGATTCGCGAAAGTCACACAGGGTTTGCGGAAAAGACATTCGAATCAGATAGTTGCGCCTGAAAGTCACACGCCCGCAACCCCGGCGAGTGTCGACACCCGGCGGCGGACGGCAAAACCGGGGGGATGTGTCACATGTGTCAACACCCCGTCCATTTGAGGAGGCAGGCAGGATGGCCAGGATTACCGGACTCGGCGGCGTGTTCTACGTCGTTAAGGACCCCGCGGCGACGCGGGCGTGGTATCGCGATACGCTCGGGATCGACGGCGAATACGGACCGCAGCTGAACTGGTCGGAGGAAACCGGCGACAAGCCCTATTCGCTGATCAGCCACTTCACCGACGACACATACATCAAGCCCGGCCGCGGCGGATTCATGATCAATTTGCGGGTCGACGATCTCGACGGCTTCGTCGCGCAATTGAAGGACAAGGGCGTCGATGTGCTCGACAGCGTCGACGAGGGCTACGGCAAGTTCGCCTGGCTGCTCGATCCCGACGGGGTCAAGATCGAGCTGTGGGAACAGGTGCAGGCGCCAGAGTAATGCGGGCCGGGTAATGCTGGCGGCATGACGCGGGCGGCGCGATAACCCGGCGTTAACCACGCGGCGGCAGAATAGGCCGCATGGTCCGCGGTTTCGCCATTTCTCTCGCCTGCCTCGCGCTCGCCGGGTGCGGCGACCTGGTGCCCGATTGGCGCGGCGGCGGGCCCGCGCCGCGCAGCGCCAGCGCGCCGGTGTCGGTGTCGAACAGCCCCAAGGCGCGGCAATGTCTCGCCGAACTGGGCGCGGCGCAGGCCGATTTCACCGCGCTGCCCGACAAGTACGCCGGCGAAGGATGCGCGCTGCTCAACACCGTGTCGCTCAATGCGGTGGCGGGCGATTTTTCGGGGCTCGGCGTGACCAATCTCGGCCCCGTCGCCTGCCCGACCGCCAATGCCTTCGCCGGCTGGGCACGCTACGGCGTCGACCGCGCCGCGCGGCAGATCCTCGGCAGCCCGCTGGTGCGGATCGAGACGATGGGCAGCTATGCCTGCCGCAACGTCGCCGGCACCGGGCGGCTCTCGGCGCACGCGACCGCGCAGGCGATCGACGTGGCGGGCTTCGTGCTCGAGGACGGACGGCGGATCAGCGTGCTCGGCGACTGGGACGAAGGGACGGCCAAGGAACGCGAATTCCTGCGCGTGGTCCAGCGCAGCGCGTGCAAGCGCTTCGGCACGGTGCTTGGGCCGCAATACAACGCCGCGCATCGCGACCACTTCCACCTCGAACGCGGCGGCAGCGGCGGGTTCTGCCGCTAGGACACGCCCGGAGCCGCGCGTTCGTCCAGCCTGGCATCGAGCCGCATCCGCACCGCATCGGCGGGATGCCTCGCGCCGAGCTTGTGCATCATGTTGGCGCGGTGGATCTCGACCGTCCGCGGGCTTATCTCGAGCGCGCGCGCGATCGCCTTGTTGCTGTTGCCCTCGACCAGCCAGTCGAGCACTTCGCGCTCGCGGCCCGACAGCGTCTCGATCCGCTCGCGCGCCTCGATCATACGGCGCCGCGCCTCGGCCTGCTCCGCCGCTTCCCCCTGCGCGCGCTCGAGCGCCTCGCCGAGCCGTTCGGGATCGAGCGGCAGGCGCAGATAATCGAGCGCCCCGGCCTTCATCGCGGCGACCACCGAGCGGACCTGCCGCCCCTCCCCGGTGGCGATCAGCGGCAGCCAGATTCCCGCATCGGTCAGCCGCCGCCGGAGGGTCTCGACCGGCATGTCCGCGACGCCGTCGCGCAACAACAGCACGCCGCGTTCGGGCTTGTAGCGAAGCAGCTCCTCGAGGTTGCCGTAGACTTCGGCATGATAGCCGAGCCGGAAGGCCTTGCGCGACTGATCGGCGCGCGAGCCCGGTTCCCAGTCGACGATGTGAAGAAGTTTCGCAGTCGGCGTCATGACTACGGACGGTGGTGCAAAAACCGACCAAGTAAATCCGCACAAACCGCCGTTTCGAAACATTAAGGCCCGCAGAATTACTTTGCCGTTCCCGAAACGGGCGAAGCCGCGCGGGCGAAGCACGATACATCCGAAATGGATTATTCCCGTAGGTAATTCAGCGATCGGTAGAATGGCCTAGCCGAACAAGCGGTGTCACCGATCGTAGAAACTGTAGTCGGGCAGCGAATGAAACGCGTTTTTCAGCGCGTCGCCCCAACTCGACGAAATCGCCTGGAAATAGTCGTCGTCATGGGCGATCCGGCGCTCGTGGACGATCGCGAATTCGTCGCGCGCGATCACCGCCAGGTCGAGCGGCAACCCGACAGAGAGGTTGGCCTTGAGCGTCGAATCGAACGACACCATCAGCAGTTTGACCGCATCCTCGAAGCTCATCGTACGGTCGTAGCCGCGGATAATGATCGGACGGCCGTATTTGGTCTCGCCGATCTGGAAGAACGGGGTATCGTAGCTCGCCTCGATGAAATTGCCTTCGGGATAGACCATGAACAGACGCGGCTCCATGCCGTCGATCTGCCCCGCGACGATGATCGAGGCGGTAAAGCGCCCCTTGCCGCGATCGCCATTGGCCTTCTGCCGCTCGGCCACCGTTTCGCGCAAGAGCTTGCCGATCTCGGTCGCTACCTGGAACATCGTCGGCGCCTTGAGCAACGAGTTGTCGCGGTCGTCGGGCGCCTTGGTCCGTTCCTCGAGCTGGCTGATGACCGCCTGCGTCGTCGCCAGGTTGCCCGCCGTCATGACCGCGATCAGTCGGTCTCCGGGCACCTGCCAGTGGAACATCTTGCGGAACACCGAGATATTGTCGACGCCAGAATTGGTGCGGGTGTCGCTCATCAGCACCAGCCCCTTGTCGAGCATCATTCCCACGCAATAGGTCATCTTTTTCTCCGGCGGTGACGAGATCTGTCGCTACTTGGCAAATATCGGCCCGCCGGAAGCGGCACCGGCCCGCACGCAACAAAGACTCCGGGTGGGGGCGTGGGCCGGTGCCGCAAGGA
>CAJXJY010000006.1 GCA_913055875.1 uncultured Altererythrobacter sp. | reverse complement strand
ACCGGTGAAAATCGCAACCATCGGCCCTACCCCGTTCGCTTCGCATGCCGTCCGCGCACACGGAAAACCCGCGCCGCACGACAACCCCATCCGACGAACGGCCGACAAGTTTAGGGAATTTGCGAAAAAATTCCGAACCGCTGCCGATCCGGAAGAGAATGGATCATTCCGAACCCGAAACCGGCTTCGATGGCGGGCGGTGCGCGGCCGAAATTAACAAAAATCAATCGCAATTCCGCGATCACGCGCTAGGGTGACGCATCGATAGGGGGCTATCGTATGATCGCGCGCGCCGTCCCGGCCATCTTGCCGGGGTGACCTAGGACCATGGAACCGGTTTCGATGTCCAGCGAGGATGCCGGGCAGCCAGCGGAGATTTCCGTTGCGCTGGTCGACGATCATCGTCTGTTCCTGACCGGCTTTGCGCTCCTGCTCGAACGCATCGACAAGGACTGTTCGGTCGAAGCATTCGGATCGCCGGTCGACATGCTGCGCGCGATCGATGCGGGCAAGCGCTTCGACCTGGTAATATGCGATCTCGTGATGCGGTCGATGAACGGCCTTGCCTTCCTCGACGCATTTCGCAGCAGGCCGTTCGCGCCGGTGCTGATGATCTCGGGCATGAACGCCGCGCCGCCGCTGGCCGAGATGCGGCGCCTCGACGCCCGCGGCTTCGTCCACAAATCCGCCGATGACGCGGTGCTGGTCGAAGCGATCGAGACGCTGCTGGCCGGCGGCACCTATTTCCCCGATGCCGTCGTCGACGCGGAGGCGGCCGGTTCGGGGAGTTTCGGCGATATCAAGGAGAGGTTTGCCGACGACGGCGACCTGCCGGCGCTGACTCCCCGGCAACTCGAGATAGTCCAGTTGATATCGAACGGCGCGGCGAACAAGGAAATCGGCGCGACGCTGGGTATCAGCGAGAACACGGTGAAGACCCACCTCAAGCAGATATTCGAGGCCCTGCGCGTGACCAAGCGCACCGCCTGCGTCCGCGCGGCGCGCTCGCTCGGTATTCTCTAGAGCCGTTGCCGGCTTCGCCGACGGGCACCGGCCTCAAGCTTGTTTTCCGGCGGCGATGAAGCCTGTCGCAGCTTGACAAATGTCGGACCGCCGGAGCGGCACCGGCCCACGCCCCCACCCGGCCACCCATAGGATACTATCGTCGGGGTGGCCGGGTGGGGGCGTGGGCCGGTGCCGCAAGGATCGGACGGCGGTCCGGTCCGCACGCAACAGGGATTCGACCGATACCGCTTCCGTTCCGGCTTTGCCGAAACCCGGCCTTACGCCCGGCTCGTCCGGAGCATGTCCTGCATCGCCACGCGCAGGTCGGTAGGATCGATCGGCTTGTTCAGACCGATGGTCGCTTCGCTTTCTTCGAAGCCGGACAGGCGGCCCAGGTTCCCGCTTATCACGATGGCCGGAATTCGTTCGTTGCACTCTTCGCGGATCGCTTCGATCAGATCGCCGCCGTCGTCGTCGGGGCCGAGCCGCTTGTCGACCAGCATGAGGTCCGGACACGAATCGGTCAGCGCCAGCAATTCGAGCGCCTGCCTGCTCGAGGAAGCCGACAGGATCCGGCAATTCCACGAGGTGAGGACGAATTCCATCGCGTCGAGCACCGAACGGTCGTCGTCGACCAGCACGACCAGCGGCGCGTCGGCGAACGTGTCGATCGACCGGCCGGACGCCTCCGGTGCCGGTGCCGCCTCGCCCGCCCGCGCCATTTCGAGGCCGAAGCGTGTCCCCTCGCCTTCGCGCGACCGGAAATCGAGATCGATGTTCAGCAGCTTGCACAGCCGCAGCACGATCGAGAGGCCGAGACCCAGCCCGCGCGCGGTCCGGCCGTCGGCCTGCCGCAGTTGGACGTATTCCTCGAAGATACGCGCCTGCTCGTTCTCGGGAATGCCCGGCCCGGTGTCCTCGACGACGATGCGGACCCGCTCGCCGTGCCGCCTGGCAGAGAAGAGAATGCGGCCATCGGGCGGAGTGAATTTCAGCGCGTTCGACAACAAATTGCGCACGACCCGCATCAGCAGCACCGGGTCGGTGACCATCTCCACCTCGTCGAACGCGCCTTCGATGGTGCAGGCATTCCCGCGCGCGGCGTATTCGGCGACCAGCTTCTCGCACTCCTGCTTTAGACGGAACGGCGTCATGCGCGGTACGATCGCACCGCTGTCGATCCGCGACACGTCGACGATCCCCTGCAGCAATTCGCGCTGGGCGCGCCAGGATTCCTCGATCCGGTCGAGCAGGCGCGCCTGATCGGGCGCGTCCACCGCGTCGCGCAGCGCGCGGATGAAGAAGCCCTGCGACTGGAGCGGCTGCGACAGGTCGTGGCTGGTCGCCGCGAGAAAGCGGCTCTTTTCCTCGCTCGCCTTGAGGTAGAGCTGGTTCTGCGCGACGATCCTCTCGTTGAGCATGCGCGCATTGCGCGACGCTATTGTCTCCCGCGTATCGATCTCGACTCGCGCGCTGACGAACATGGCGAAGAAATAGAACACCAGCACGCCGAGCCCGACCAGCCGCAACGGATCGGGCGCGGTCGCCAGGACATACAGCCCGAACGGCGGCAGCGACGCGCTGGCGAGGCAGACATAGGTCGCGCGATAGGCCGAGCTCGGGATGACGCCGCCCAGCGTGATGCTGCACACCGTCAGAGACCCGATGAAGAGCGTCGCTTCGGATGCATAGTCGAGCTGGTAGATCGCGAACCCGCCCCACACCAACCCGGTCAGAGCGGAGACCACGCAATGCCAGCGCAGGAAGCGGAAGACATTGCCCGTATCGATACCGTCGCGCGCGGCCAGTCTGCCATAGGCATAGGTGACCAGCACCATCGCCGTCGCCGCTGCAAACCACGCCAGCCCGGTCGCGACCTGGCCGACCACCCCCATGATGACGGCGGTGTAGGCGACGATGAACTCGACCAGCAGGCACGAACCCAGCACCCGCTCCTTGAGCAGCCGCGCCTGCTCGACCCGCAGCAGGGTCAGGTCGTTGGCGGAAGGCAGCTCGGCCAGGGCCATCTATCGCGCGCCGTCGGGCGCTTCGGCCGCTGCCGGGGCGCGCGCCGGTCGCAGGACGAGGATGGCCCCCAGTTTGAGCGCGACCGGCACCGCGACGAAGAACGCGAAGAAGGCGAGCAGGCCCGCCGCATCGCGATGTTCGGCGGTTTCGAATTCGAGCCAGCCGAGAACCGGAAAGGCCAGCCCCATCGGCGCCACGAAGGCGAGCTTGGAGGCCGCGTTCTTGACCGACAGGAACATGCCCGAAAGCGGGTTCGCTCCGGTCAGTTCGTACTCGTAGGAAATATCGGCGAGGATCGAGGTCGGCATCACCGCATCGCAGCCGAAGGTGCAGCCGATCAGGCAGAACAGCAGGCTCGCCAGGACGATATCGCCCGCGCCGATCAGCGGTGCGGCGAGCAGGGCGACCGTGCTGACCGCGATGCCCGCCTGCCAGCATCGCGCCTTGCCGATCCGGCGCGCGAGCCACAGCCATAGCGGCAGGAACAGCGCGGTCGACACGAACATCAGCCCGATGAACAGGCCGACCAGTTCGGGCGCCTGCACCACGAAGGTGATATAGAGCACCGCCAGCGCCGTGACGAAGGCGTTGGCCGCCTGGACGATGAAGAACGCCCCGATCAGCCGGGTATAGCGCCGCTCCCCGGCGATCGCGCGCAGCGCGGCGAGGATGCCGGTCCGCGGCGCCGTGACCGCACGCCGCCGGTTGGGGACGAAGGCGGCGAACAGCGCGAAGCCGAGCACCGCCAGCCCGACGATCGCGGTCGCGATCACCGGCAGCGATTGGGCCGCGGATACCGCCAGCAGCAACGGCATGAACCCGGCCAGGATCGCCCCGCTCACCTGGAAGCCCGCCTTGCAGCTCGCCAGCAGCGAGCGCTCATGCGTGTGCGGCGACAGCTCCAGCCCGACCGAGGAATAGGGAATGTCGAGCATGGTCAGGAACAGGAAATAGCCTGCGCCGACCGCGATCAGATAGGCGAAGCCGATCCCTGCGGGCGGGACCAGCAGCAGCCAGCAGGCAATGCAGTATCCGGCCAGCCCCGCCGCCATCCACGGCAGCCGCGGGCCGAAGCGCGAACGCGTCTGGTCGCTCAGATGCCCGATCGCCGGGTCGGTGACGATATCGAGCAGCCGCCCCGCCACGAACGCTCCGCCGACCAGGCCGAGCCCCAGCCCCATGTCGATCGCATAGAAGGTCGGCAGGTAGGTCAGCAATGCCAGCCCGGCCATCGCCAGCGGCATGGTGAGGAAGCCGTAACACAGCAATTGCCACGCCGATAGCCGCGCTGCGGACGCTCCGCCGCTGCCTCCGGCGGCCGCCGTCACCTGTTCCCGCGCGGTCGCATCGGTCACTCCCGCAGCCCCCCTTGTATAGCTCGAAAGCCCAGCCCGAATCGGGCCAGCCTAGGCGCATCGCGGATCCGTGCGCAATCACCCGTTTGGGCGATAACGCGCCCCCCGCCGCGCTGCTACCCCGGCCCCGGTTTTAACGATTGGTCGAGGATGGGGGACAGTGGCATGACACGGATTTCGAAGACGAAGCGCGTTTACCTGGCGAGCGCTGGATGCGCGGCGATCGCGATCGGCGCCATCGCGCTGACACCGGCCGAATTGCGGGCCGAGACCTGCCTGCTCGACACCGACGGCGACGGGGTGGTGGACGAGACCACCGACACCGATGGCGGGGCGGACGACAATGGCGGGCTCGATACCAACCTGGCATGCGGGGTCTCGGCGGAAGCGCGCTCGACGAACTCCACCGCGATCGGCAATGCAGCGGTCGCCGAAACCACCAGCGGGGGCGGCGCTTCGGGACGCGGTTCGACGGCGATCGGGCGCGATGCGCGAGCGATTTCGTCGTTCAACGCGACCGCCATCGGAGCCGCGAGCCGTGCCTCCGGAGCGAACGCGACCGCAGTCGGCGTGATGGCCAACGCATCGGGCGACGCCTCGGTGGCGCTGGGCGTGAACACCAGTGCGGGCTTGTCCGCGATCGCGATCGGGGAAACCACGAGCGCGACCCCACTCTACAGTATCGCGATCGGGCGCAACGCCAACGTCACCGGCCTCGCCTCGATGGCTTTGGGGGCTTTGTCTTCCGCCGCGGCGAACGACAGCATAGCGATAGGGTACGATTCGGAAACCGTGGCCGGCCAGGAGTCCACGGTCTCCTTCGGGCGCGGCGAAAGCTCGGCCGGTGCCGGGGACGGGGTCACCCGCCGCCTGATCAACGTCTCGGACGGCGTCGACGACAGCGACGCCGCCACGATCGGCCAGCTCAACGCCGCGATCGCGGGTGCGGGCGGCGGCGAGGACTATGTCGACATCAATTCCGACGGCCCCCTCCCGACCGCGACGCAAGCCGACGCCATCGCGATCGGCGAGAGCGCGACGGCCACCGCCGCCGATGCCGTCGCGATGGGACGCTCGGCGAACGCGAGCGCGCGCGACACGACCGCGATCGGCGTGTCCGCCCGGGCCACCGGCAACGACGCGACTGCAGTGGGCGGCAACGCCGTCGCCTCCGAATTCCAGACCACCGCTATCGGGGTGAACGCGAGCGCGACATTCTCCAACGCGACCGCGCTCGGCACGGGCGCCCAGGCGGCCGAGACGTTCGCCCTCGCGCTCGGTTCGAACGCCAACGTCTCCGCCGCGGGCGGAACCGCGGTGGGCACTTTCGCGACAGCCAGCGGGACCAACGCGGTCGTGCTGGGATCGGGCGCGAGGGGTACGGCGGAGGACACGACCACGCTCGGCTTCGCCGCTTCGGCGAGCGCGGAATCGGCCGTTGCGATCGGCGCGCGCTCGGTCGCCGACGAGGTATTCACCGTGTCCTTCGGCAGAGCCGAGAGCGCGCCGGGCGCGGGCGATGCGGTCACCCGCCGCCTGATCAACGTCTCCGACGGCATCGCCGACAGCGACGCCGCCACGATCGGCCAGCTCAACGCCGCCATCGCGGGCGCGGGCGAGGCCTATGTCGAGATCAATTCGGCCGGTCCGCTGCCCACCGCCACCGGAACCGATGCCATCGCGATCGGTCCCGATGCCGAGGCGAGCGCCACCAACACCACCGCGATCGGCAACCGCGCCGCGGCCACCGGCTTCGGTGCGACGGCCATCGGGCAGGACGCCTCGGCGACCGGCGGCACAGCCATCGGCCTCGGCGCCTCCTCGACCAATTCGGCCAATGTCGCGATCGGCGAGCGCGCCAATGCCGACGCGTTCCAGGCCGCGGCGTTCGGTTACGAATCCAACGCCTCGGGAACGCGCTCGCTGTCGCTCGGCTATCGCGCCGATACGACCGGCGACGATTCGGTCGCCATCGGAACCGACAGCACCGCCGGCGGCGCGAACAGCATGGCCGCCGGCAACGCGGCCAATGCCTCCGGCATGAACGCGCTCGCCTTCGGACTGAATGCGGCGGCCTCGGCCGGCAATGCCGCCGCGTTCGGGGCCAATGCGCGCGCGAGCGGCAACAACACCAGCGCGTTCGGCGGTTCGGCGCGGGCGACGGGCCTGGGCGCGACCGGGCTCGGCTTCTCCACCCGTGCGCTGGCCGACCGCGCAACCGCGGTCGGTGTCCAGGCACGGGCCACCGGAGCGAACTCGACCGCGCTGGGTTCCCGCTCCGACGCGCAGGGCCTGGCATCGGTCGCGATCGGCGATTCTGCCGTGTCGAGCGCCAATACGGCCATCGCCATGGGCCGCTTCGCACTTGCCGCGGCCGAGGGCGCGATCGCCGTCGGCAGCGGCAGCGAGGCGTCCGAAGAGGCAAGCGTGGCGATCGGCGACAATGCGGTCGCCGACGCGCCGGGTGCCGTGGCATTGGGCGGCACCAGCGCAGCGGCCGGCGCCAATGCGACCGCGCTCGGCAATCAGGCGACGGCCGATGCGCTCGGAGCGACGGCGGTCGGCGCGCTCGCCAGCGCTAGCGGATCGCAGAGCACCGCGATCGGGCCGACGGCTTCGGCGAGCGGGCCTTCGTCGACCGCGATAGGCTCCGATTCCGAGGCAGCCGGGGCGAACTCCGTCGCGCTAGGCCGCGGAGCGAGCGCGACCGGCGCGCAGTCCTACGCCATGGGCGCGCTGGCAAATGCGGGATTCGCCAACAGCTACGCTTTCGGGTTCCGGGCGCAGGCGACGCGCGCCAGCCAGTTCATGTTCGGAACGGTCGGCTACACCTACACCATGCCGGGCCTGCCGACGCAAAACTCGAACAACCAGCAATCGGGCGACGTGTTCTACGTCACCGTGGATGCCAATGGGAACCTGGGATACTCGACCACACCTCCGGCAGGAGGGGCGCCGGCCATGTCGGCTTCGGGCCCCGCGGCAATGTCCGCCGCCGCCGGCACGGGCGCGCAGGGCTACACCCCGGCCATCTCCTCGACCGGTACCGATACGCGCATCGCGTTCGACCCGAACGAGCGGACCAGCGCCACGACGAATACCGCCCCCGCTTCGTCGCAGCTCGCCGCGGGGCCGGTCGAAGTCGCGCTGCTGGGAGAGGACCAGGCCGTGGCCGAGCCCCCGCGCGAGGCGGACTTCGATGCCGGAACAGGCGGGCGGACCGCCAACACGGTGTCCACCGCCACGCTCGATACGGCCTCCGCGCCCCCGCTCGCGGCGGTTACCGATGCGCAGTTCTCCGCCTTGTCCGGACGCGTCGCCACGCTCGAGGGACGGGTCGACGCGATCGAGGGACGGATGGCGCTCCTGAGCAACGAAATCGCCAGCTCGACCGCCATCTCTGTCGCGATGGGCGGCACCACCTTCCTGCCCGACAGCAATTTCAGCCTCAGCGCCAACCTCGGCACCTATGACGGCGCGCATGCCGGTTCGTTCACGATCGGTGCGCTGGTGAGCGAGAACGTCGCGCTCAACGCAGGCATCGCCACCGGCTTCAACAAGGACGGCAAGACCGCCGGGCGGGTCGGCGTAACCTTCGGGTTCTGAACCGGCCTATTCGTGCCGTAGCGCGTCGATCGGATCGAGCTTCGATGCCCTGCGCGCGGGGTAATAGCCGAAGGCGATGCCCATCAGCGCGGAGAAGGCGAAGCTGAGGATATTGATCGTCGGATCGAACACGAAGGGCACGTCGATCGCCGTGGCGAGGCTCCACGAGAACAGCAGCGCCAGCGCGATCCCGATCAGGCCGCCGAGGCAGCACAGCACCACCGCCTCGGTAAGGAATTGCAGCCGTACCTCGCGCGCCAGCGCGCCGATCGCGAGCCGGATGCCGATCTCGCGCGTGCGCTCGGTGACCGAGACCAGCATGATGTTCATGATCCCGATCCCGCCGACCAGCAGGCTGATCCCGGCGATCAGCGCGACCATGGCGGTCAGCGCCCCGGTCGCCGCGCCGAGCGCCTGGTTGACCTGCGCGGTGTCGATGACGTTGAAATCGTTGTCCGCCGTGCCCTGCAGCAGCCGCCGCTCGCGCAGCAGGTCGACCAGCGAATCCTGGATCGTCGAACTCGAATAGGCGGCGTCGTACTTGACCACGAAGTAATGCAAATCGTCATTGCCGAGGAAGCGCCGCTGGACGGTCTTGAGCGGCATCATCACGACATTGTCCTGGTCGCTGCCGCCCCCACCCTCGCCGCGCTCCTCGAGCGCCCCGACCACGGTGCACGAGACCTGGTTGACGCGCATCCGCTCGCCCAGCGGGCTGACCCCGGCAACGAAGATCGCCTCGAGCACCTTCGGCCCGACCAGGCAGACGTTCTTCCCCGCTTCCATTTCTTCCGCGGTAAAGGCGCGGCCCTCGATCACGTCGATCGACTGCGCCTGCAGGAAGACGTTGTCGACGCCCTGGACATTGCTCGACCAGTCCTGCCCGTTGTGGAACGCGGTGGCACCGGTCGACACGCTGCCCGCCGCAACCTCGACCCCGGCGATCTGATTGCCCACGGCATCGACATCGGCCTGCTCGAACGGACGCGGCGGGCCGCGGTCGCCGGGGATCGGGAAGACGATGAACACGTTCGAGCCGAGCGAGGAAATCTGCTCCTTGACCGAAGCGGTCACGCCGTTGCCGAGCGTCACCATGGTGATGACCGCCGACACGCCGATGATGATCCCCAGCGTGGTCAGGAACGAGCGCAGCAGATGGCGGCGGATCTCGCGGAAAGCGAGCAGCAGCGTGGCGCCGAACATGCCGAACATCAGCCGGTCTCCCCGGCAAGCGCCGCTTCGCCGCGTTCGACGCGCTCGACCAGCCCGTCGCGGAAATGGACCACGGTGCGCGCGAAACCGGCCATTTCGTGCTCGTGGGTGACCATCAGGATCGTGATCCCCTCCCCGTTCAGCCGGGTGAGCAGTTCCATGATCTCGATCGAGCGCTCGGTGTCGAGATTGCCGGTCGGCTCGTCGGCGAGCAGCACTTCGGGCTCGGTCGCAAGCGCGCGCGCGATCGCGACGCGTTGCTGCTGCCCACCCGACAATTCGGCCGGCGTATGGTCCGCCCACGGCGCGAGCCCGACCTGATCGAGCGCGCGCATCGCCGCCTCGCGCCGCACCGCCTTGCGCTCGCCGCGATAGAGCAGCGGCAGCTCGACGTTCTCCAGCGCGCTGGTGCGCGCGAGCAGGTTGAAGCCCTGGAACACGAAGCCGAGATAGCGCCGCCGCAACAGGCTGCGCTGGTCGCGGTCGAGCGCCTGCACCTCGACCCCGAGGAAGCGGAACACGCCGCTGGTCGGCACGTCGAGGCAGCCGAGGATGTTCATCGTGGTCGACTTGCCCGAGCCCGAGGGTCCCATCACCGCGACGAAATCGCCGCGTTCGATCCGCATGTCGACACCCTTCAGCGCCTGGAACGCCGCCGCGCCCTCGCCGAAGGTCTTGGTGATCCCTTCCAGCTCGATCAGCGGGGGGCCTGAGGGCGCGCCCGCATTCACTGGCCGGCCGCGCGCTTGCCCGTCACGACCTTCATCCCCGGTTCGAGCTCGTCGGACCGGACCACGGTCATCCGCCCGTCGCTCTGTCCGGTCACCACCTCGATCGGCTCGAGCGTGCCCTGCTCGTCCTCGAGAATATAGACGCGCTGGCGGCTGCCGACCCCGATCGTCGCCTGCTGTTCGTTCTGCTGCAGGCCGATTTCGGGGTTGAGTACGCCTGCCTCCTCGTCCTGCTCGGCATCGGGGGTGAAGCGCAGCGCGCTGT
Organism: uncultured Altererythrobacter sp.; assembly: GCA_913055875.1. Classification (GTDB taxonomy): domain Bacteria; phylum Pseudomonadota; class Alphaproteobacteria; order Sphingomonadales; family Sphingomonadaceae; genus CAJXJY01. The sequence goes on along the minus strand of CAJXJY010000006.1, from coordinate 223,693 downwards.
TGGGAACGAGCATGCGCTTGCCGGTACTCTCGGTCGCGATGGTGGCGGTCGCGGTCATGCCCGGCCGCAGCAAGCCTTCGGGATTGCCGACCGAGAGCCGTGCCTCGTAGGTCACCACTGCATTGCCCTGCCCCGCCGCACTCGCCTGCTGGCTCGCGGTCGCGGCAGTGTTGCTCGATGCCTGGTCGACGCGCTGCACGGTCGCGGGGAAGCGCCGGCCGGGATAGGCGTCGACGGTGAAGGTCGCCTTCTGGCCGTCATCGACCTGGCCGACATCGGCCTCGTCGATACCGACCCGCAACTGCATCAGCGACAGGTCCTCGGCGATGATGAACAGCGTCGGGGTGTTGAAGCTCGCCGCCACCGTCTGTCCCGGCTCGACCTGCCTCGCCAGCACCACGCCCGCGACCGGCGAGCGGATCACCGCCCGGTTGCGGCTGGTGACCGCGGTCGAGAGCTGCGCCTGCGTGGCGCGGACATTGGCCTGCGCCGCCGCCACCGCCGCGCGGTCGCGCATCACCGCCGCCTCGGCCTGTTCGAGCTCGACCCGCGAGGGCACCTTGCCGCCCGAGACCCGGTAGACCTCCTGCAGCCGCGCCAGCTGCGCCTGGTCGACGCCGTAGGTCGCCTGCGCCTGCGTCACCTGCGCCCGCGCGGCGTTGAGATTGGCCCGCGCCTGCGTGATCTGGTCCTCGATCACGTCGGTGTTGATGCGCGCCAGCACCTGCCCGCGCACGACCCGGTCGTTGACGTCGACATAGATGCGGTCGATCTTGCCCGAGACCTCCGAGCCGACCTCGACCTGGTTGGTCGGCCGCAAATTGCCGGTCGCGGTAACCGACAGGTCGAGCGAGCGCTCGACCACGGGTTCTGTGATATAGTCGGCCTGCTCCTGCCCGCCCGAACACTGTGCGATTCCCAGGATCAGCAGCAGCACGATCAGGCCCGGAAGCCAGAACTTCATCCACCGTCGCCAGCGCGGCTTGGGCTTGGTGCCGAGGAATTCGTCGAGCGACGGGCTCTCCGCGGGGTCGGTTTCTTCGCTCATCGTGCCCTCTTGTCCATCGTCATCGTCCCGCGACCGGCTGACCGGTCTCCAGTGCTATCGTCCGTTCGTCCCATCCGCCGCCGAGCGCCTGCCCCAGCCGGATGAAGGCGGTGGCGCGCTCGGCCTCGCTCGCGGCGAGCGCGTTGCGTGCCGACAGCAGCTGGTTCTCGCTGGTGAGCAGCGTCTGGAAATCGATCAGCCCGGCCTGGTACTGGCTGCGCGCGAGGATCGCGGCATTGTCCGCCGCCTCGCGCGCGAGGGCGAACAGCAGCACGCGCTCGCGCGCGGCGCGCATCGCCGCATCGGCGCTCTCGACATCCTCGAGCGCCTGCAAGATCGCCTGCTCCCACCCCGCCAGCGAGCCTTCCGCCGCGGCCTGCGCCGCCTCGACCTGCGCGCGGGTGCGGCCGCCGTCGAAGATCAGCTGGCTGACCCCGGCGAACAGGCCGCCGGTGATGATGTCGAACAACTCGCTCACCCCGAGCGAGGCGGTGCCGATATTGCCGGTGAGACGAACGAGCGGGAACAATTGCGCTCGCGCCACGCCAACGCGCGCGCTCGCGGCGAGCAGCGCCGCCTCGGCCTGGCGCACGTCGGGGCGGCGCCGCAATACCTCCGCCGGCGCCTCGAAGCCGAAACTCGCGGGCGGCGCGGGGATGATTCCCGCGGTGTTTTCCAGCTCTTCGCGTACGGGCCCCGGCGCCTCTCCGATCAGCGTCGAGATGGTGTTCGCCGCCTGCGCGAGGTCGCGCTCGAGCGCGGGGATCGAGGCGGCGGTCTGCGCCCGTTGCGCGCGCGCCTGCTCGACGTCGAAGCTCGACACCAGCCCGGCCTGCAACCGCCACTCGGCAATCTGCAAGTTCTCGTCCTGGATCGCCAGCGTCTCGCGCGCGATCGCCAGCTGCCGCGCCAATGTGCGGGCGGAAACATAGGTCTGCGCGACCTGCCCTACGATCAGACGCTGGAGGTCGGCGAGCCCGTAGCCCGCCGCGGCGAGGTCGGCGCGGGCGGCGGCGACGTCGTTCGATATCTGCCCGAACAGGTCGATTTCCCACTGCGCATCGGCCCCGACGGAAAACTGGAAATCGTCCTCGGCGAAATCGCCGATGTCTCGCTGCACCCCGGCCGAGCCGGCAATGCGCGGAAGATATCCGGCCCTGCTCGCTTTGACCCCGGCGCGCGCCTGCGCGATTCGGGCGCTCGCTTGCGCGAGATCGCGGTTCCGCTCCACCGCCTGCGCGACCAGCCGGTCGAGCAGAGGGTCGCCGAGAATGGTCCAATAACTTTGCGGGTCGAGTTCGAGCGGCGGCGGCGGCACGGACCACTGCGCGGGAATATCCAGACCGGGTTCCGACGGCCCATCGAGCGCCGCCGGCGTCGCGCATGCCGACGCCAGCGCGCATAGCGCAGCTGCCGCCGAGCGAATCCCAAATCGAGAAACCATTGCGCCCCCTTCGCACGCTCCTTCGCACAGGTCCTCTCGCTGGAGAAGGCCCTGATCGGCGAAAACGCTACCACCGTCGACGAGGTCGACACCTGTGCAAGCGCAGGACTGCGCCATTCGCGGGGCGTCCGGCAGCCGGCGGCGCGATCCGCATGACTGGCCGGCAAAGCGATAGCGCGGTCCGACGGATCTATCGGAACGGCTGAAGGGTGCCGTTTTCCGAGTTCAATCCGTTGCGGATTCGTTCGACGCCCTCCCTCTGCGCCGCAAGGCGTCCGCCACGGCGCGTCCACAGGAAAGCGTATCGGCCGGCCCCTCGAGGTCCGGGGTCCTGAAGCACTCCCGAGCCAGCGTTTCTTCGATCGCCGCGACGACCGCACGCGCAGCGCGGGTCTCGCCCAGATGGTCGAGCATCATGGCGGCAGCCCAGATTTGGCCGACCGGATTGGCGATCCCCTTGCCCGCTATGTCCGGGGCGGAGCCGTGGACCGGCTCGAACAATGAGGGAAACGTGTGCTCGGGGTTGATATTGGCGGCGGGCGCGATGCCGATGGTGCCGGTGCATGCGGGGCCCAGGTCGGACAATATATCCCCGAACAGATTGGACGCGACGACGACGTCGAACCAGTCCGGATGCTGCACGAAATGCGCGGCGAGGATGTCGATATGGTATTTGTCCCAGCGCACGCCGGGATAGTTCTCGGCCATCGCTTCGACGCGTTCGTCCCAATAGGGCATGCTGATCGAGATACCGTTCGACTTGGTGGCGGAAGTGAGATGCTTCGCCTCCCGGCGCTCGGCCAGTTCGAAGGCGAACTTCAGGATTCGATCGACGCCGGTGCGGGTCATGACCGTTTCCTGGATCACGACCTCGCGCTCGGTATCCGGGAACATGCGTCCGCCGATCGAGGAATATTCGCCCTCGGTGTTTTCGCGCACGACCATGAAGTCGATATCGCCGGCCACGCGGCCCGCCAGCGGGCTGGTCACGCCGGGCATCAGCTTTACGGGCCGCAGGTTTACATATTGGTCGAATTCGCGCCGGAACCGGATCAGCGAACCCCAGAGCGAGATATGGTCGGGCACCGTTTCCGGCCATCCCACCGCGCCGAAAAGAATCGCGTCATGTCCCCCGATCCGCTCTTTCCAGTCCCCGGGCAGCATGGTGCCGTGCTGTTCGTAATATTCGCAGCTGGCGAAATCGAAATGATCGAACTCGAAGGCGCAGTCGAAACATTCGGCCACAGCCTCCAGCACGCGCAGGCCTTCGGGAACGACCTCCTTGCCGATCCCGTCGCCGGGGATGACGGCGATGCGGTGTGCATTGGTTCCGGTCATGTAAAGTCTCCCTGCCCCGGCTCGATCAGGATCGCCCGGAAATCGTTGACGTTGGTGCGCGTCGGGCCGGTGACGATCAACCGCTCGAGCGCGCCGAAGAACCCGTACGAATCGTGCCGCACGAGATGGTCGGCTGCATCGATGCCGTGCGCCGCTGCCTGGCGCAGGACTGCGGGGCCGAACCACGCGCCCGCATTGTCCCCGCTGCCGTCGATCCCGTCGGTATCGGCAGCCAGCGCCCAGACATTTGCCGAACCGCCGAGCGCGGTCGCGAGCGCGAGAAGATATTCTCCGTTCCGTCCGCCGCGTCCCTGCGCGCCCAGTCCATCGACGGTTACGGTTGTTTCGCCACCCGAAAGGATGACGCAGGGCGCACGGACCTTATGCTCTCCGGCCAGAACAGCCATGGCGAGCCTCGCATGGGCCTCGGCGACATCCCGGGCCTCTCCGGCCACCTCGCCGAGTTCCAGCACCGAGTAGCCGGCTTGCCGGGCAACGGCTTTCGCCGCCGCGAGCGCTTGCGAAGCGTTGGCGACGATCCTGTATTCGCCCTCGCAGGCAACGGGTTCGCAGCGTTCGCTGGTTTCGAGCAGACCGCGAACCGCAGGCGGTGTGACAACACCGTAGCGCTCCAGGATCGCGAGCGCGTCGCGACCGGTGTCGGCATCGGCGACTGTCGGGCCCGAGGCGATCGCGGCCGGATCGTCACCCACCACGTCCGAAATCGCCAGCGTCGCGACACGCGCCGGAGCGGCCGCCCGCGCCAGCCCGCCGCCCAGCGCACATGCGAGCTTCCTGCGCACCCGGTTGATCGCCGCGATGTCCGCTCCGCAGCGCAGCAGGCCGCGATACACGTTCTGCAGATCGGCGAGTTCCAGGCCGGTTTCGGGAGCGCACAGCAACGCCGATCCGCCGCCCGACAGCAGACAGACGACAAGATCGTCCTCGCCGGCTTCGGCAAGCATCTCGAGCATGTCCTGCGTGGCATCGGCTCCCGCCCCGTCCGGCACCGGATGCGATGCCTCGCGAACCGCAATGCGCTCGCACAGGGCGGCATGGCCGTAGGGGGTGACGACGATGCCGGTCGGCTCGCCGTCCCAGGCCGCTTCGAACGCGCGCGCCATCGCGGCGGATGCCTTGCCGGCACCGACCACGAAGGTGCGCCCCGCCGGCGGTGACGGCAGGTTCGCCGCGAGGCAATGCTCCGGCAGCGCGCTCGCCACGGCGGCATCGAACATCGATTTCAGCAGAGCCACCGGGCCCGGGAGCCGTGCATTTCCCGCCGGATCAGCCACGCCCGTCCGCCACGACGCATTGCGGCGGGGGATCGCCGCCGTTCAGCACGTCCACGACGCACGATGCGGCGACCATATTGGTGCGCTCCAGGCCTTCGCGCGTCGAAGCGGCGGCATGCGGAGTGGCGACGACATTGGGCAGGGCGAGCAGTTCTTCGGTCACCGGCCGGTAGGACGGATCGCTTTCGCTCACGAATACGTCGAGGCCCGCCGCGGCGATGGTGCCTGCCTGCAAGGCCTCCAGCAGCGCGCGGTCGTCGACCAGCCCGCCGCGGGCGGTGTTCACCAGGATCGCTTCGTTCTTCATTCGGGCCAGCGCATCTTCGTCGATCAGGAAGCGTGTCTCGTCGGTGAGCGGGGCGTGGATCGTAACATAATCGCTGCGCTCGAGAAGCTCGTCCAGCCCGACCAGCTCGATGCCGGATTCCGCGGCGAAATCCCGCGCGCTTTCGGTCGATACCGCAAGGACGGTGCAATCGAATCCCGACAGCCGCCTGGCGAGGCTCCGCCCGATCCGCCCCAATCCGATGATGCCGACCGTCTTCTCGAACAGGTCGCTGCCGCGCAGGATCGACCAGTCGCCGGCCTTCATCCGGTTCTGCGTTTCGGGCAGCCGATGGCCCGCCGCCAGCATCAGCGCGAGCGTATGGTCGGCGACCGAGGCATCGTTGCCGCCGGCCGCGATGCACACCACTTTCCCCAACTCGCCGGCGGCCCCGGTATCGACCCGCTCGTAGCCCACGCCGCGCCGCGAAATGACGCGCAGTTCGGGCAAGGCCGCCTGCAATTCGCGCGTGACGCGGGCATGTCCGACGATCCATCCGGCGGCGCCGCTCAGCACGGCGACGAGTTCGTCGTGCGACAGATTGCCGTCGGCCTGCCCGGGCGGCAGGTCGGCCTCGACGACCTCGCAGCCATTGTCCTCCAGGTGGCGGCGTGCCGCCTCGTCGAAAAATCGCTGGGTCACCACGACCCGTTTGCCTGTCATGGTACCGATAATCCCTCAGTCGAGTTCGACGTCGAGCAGCCGGACATATTGCTGGCCCGAATGCATGTCCCGCTCGACCATCCCGCCCTGCGGCCGCGCCCGCGGGAACGAAACCTTCAGAACGTCGAGGCTCGGCACCGGGAAGCGTTTTACCAGCGCGGGATCGGTCGCATAGAGCCGGGCGAACGCATCGGCCGACAGGGCGGGGCTTTCCGCATGGCGGCGAAAGGCCTCGCCGTCCTCGAAGAAGAAATCGATCGTGACCCAGAACGGCCCGGCCTGTTTCGAACGGACATGGCGACACACGTCGCGAACCTTAGCCATCGGCCATCTCCGCTTGCGCATCGGCCGGTGCGGCGCTGTCGATCCATTCCAGCCGCACCAGTTCCATCGGATTCTCGGTTTCGACCACGTGGTTGAGCTTGAATTCGAACACCTGTCCGCGCGGTATGTCGGCGGGCGAGAAGGCGAAGCCGTAGCTGGGAAGCTCCTTGTCCATGACCGCCGGGAAATGGAAGAAATAGGGGTTGCAGGCCTGGGCGATCTCGTTCGCCAGTTCCTGCGTCCGTGCGGTGGCGACGAATAGCACGCCTATCTCGGGAGGAGGCGCCGTACCGGCGGGCGGTTTGTTCCCGGACACCGCATTCCAGCCGTACATGCGCAGCGAGATGTTGAATTCGCCCAGCCTTTCCTCCGGGATCGACTGGTGCGTCCGGTGATAGAGCGCCATCAGGAACCGGTCGTGAAACCCGCCGATATCGCGCAGGACGTCGGGATCCTCGATGCCGACCAGCATGATCGTCTGGTAGGCGCCGCCACCGGCCCCTTCTAGTTTCATGGTATAGGGCTGCTGTTCCCATCTCGCGCCGGTCACCGTCACCCGGCGCTCGTCGATCGCGCCGTACCGCGCTTCGGTCACGTCGAGCACGCCGCCGGGCTCGACGAGGCGAAACGGATCGCTGTTCTCGTAGAGCATGTGGGCGGATACGCTGTGCGGGGTGCAGCGGTTGGTCCTGCCGAGAGGTTCGACTGCGAAGCCCTGCGACGAGACCGACAGCAGGATGCCGGCGCCGTCCCGCTCCTCGGCGCATTGCGCGCCGCATTCGCCGATCTTTCCCGCATGCCAGGCCGATGCCCAGTCGATGCCGCGCCAGATCGGATAGGAGGCAAGCACGGCAGTGTCGGTCGAGCGCCCCGCGAGGATGATGTCGGCACCGCCGTCCAGCGCTTCGAGGAAAGGCTCGACGCCGAGGACGGCCACGATGTGGTCGCAGGCATCGATCGTCTCGTCATCGAGCGGGCCGAGCGGCGGCAGGGGCCGGATGCGGCCGTCTTCGTTCAGCCGCCTGATGGTCGCCTTGTCCTGCTCGCACCGGATCAGCGCGATCTTCGGCGAAATGCCGAGTTCTGCGGCGATTTCGAGCGCGATGTCGCGGGTCCAGTCGAGGTTGAGGTCGCCGCCCGCCTGGCCGCAGGTCCCCACGATGACGGGAATGCCCGCCTCGGCATACGCCTTCATCAGGATCGTCAGGTCGCGCTTCACCGCGCCGCGGTTGTTCTTCGACTTGCCGGTAGCGAGATAGGCCGCCCCGCTATCGGTCGAGCCCGCGTCCGAAGCGATCGCATGCGCGCCCGCGGCCAGCCCGTACGCGATCTCCTCCTCGCGCACACCGGCGCCGAGCGAGCCGGTGGGCACGATGAGCCTGACGACCTCGCCCGAAGTCGGATCCTTCATGCATTGCTCCCGAATGTTGCCCGGCCCCTGCGGCTTCGGGTCGATGATTGGCTGGCTCGGGCCATCAGAAATCCACTCCCACGGTCGCGCCATAGGTACGCGGCGGGCTGAAAGCACCGAAATTGCCGCCGAGGAAGAGCGACTGGAAGGTTCGCGTGCGTTCGTCGGTCAGGTTCTTGCCCCAGAGGGACAGCCGGAACCGGTCGGCGATATTGTCGAGCACGATCCGCGCATCGACGAAGTGCGTCGGTTCGCGGATTTCCGGGGGCTGGTTCGAATTGTCGTCGAATATCTCGCTCGCATAGCGGTAATCCGCCGCCAGCGTCAGCTCCATGCCGCCCGGAAAGGCATAGGTGTAGGACGGCGAGACGGTCAGCTTGTGCAGCGGCGTGCGCGACAGCCGGTTGCCGGCAAGATCGACCCCGTCCTCTTCGTACACGTCGAAGGTCGCGTCGGTATAGGCATAGCTGCCCGACAGCACGAACCCGGCGAAGGGCCGCACCGTGAGCTGCGTCTCGTAGCCCTTGATGCTCGCCTGGCCCGCATTGTCGGTCACGATCGAGCCGTCGGGCAGCGTCCGCCGCGTCTGGAGGTCGGTATAGTCGAGGTAATAGAGCGTATTGTTCCAGATCACCGTGCCGCCGAAGAGCGAGCTTTTCTGGCCGATCTCGTACTGGATCGCGGTTTCCGGCGCGAACGGCGTCGCCGCCTCGGCCGCATTGGCGGGCGTGTCCTGGAAACCGCCCGCCTTGAACCCGCGCGAAACCATGGCGTAGAACAGATGGTCGTCGCTCGGCTGGAAATCGATCCCGCCGCGGAAGGTGAAATCGTCGAACGACGCTTCGGCGGTGACATCGAAGAACTCGTCCCCGCGCAAGGGCGCGTCGCTGTTCGCATTCGTGATCGAATAGGTCTTGTCGTCGCGCGAATAGCGCCCGCCGGCAATCAGCGTGATCGTGTCGCTGACGGCGACCGAGACATCGGCGAACACGGCGACCGAATCGAGCGAGGCGTCCTGTTCGTAGATTTCGGTCAGCGGAATCGGCGCGACCGGAGGCGCATCGAGGTTGAACACGTCGGACCGCTCGACCTGCTGGTTGTAGTGGTAGAACCCGACCACCCAGTTCACCCCGCCCCCCGGGAGCGAGGACAGCCGCAATTCCTGGCTCGAAAGCTCGGCCTCCTCGTCGTTGCTGCCCGAAATCTGGATGATGTTGTTGGTCGCGTTGCCGCCGTCGAAATCGTACCCGGCATTGTATTGCAGCTCGCGATACGAGCCGAGAAAGGTCAGCGTCGCGAAAGGCAGGTCGAGCCCGAGTTCCGCGCGCACGCCGTAGGTGTCCCTGTCCTGATTGCCCGGAATACTCCCGGTGGTCGTGTCCGGGTCGAGATTCACGGTGTAGAGCGGCGAACCGGGGGGATCGGTTTCCAACGGGCGATTGGCCGGCCCGGTCGCCCTGTCGCGCGTTCCGTACACGGTGAACAGCGCGCGAAAATTGTCGCTCGGTTCGGCGTAGAACTGGAACCGCCCGCTCAGCGTATCCTGATCCTCGACATCCGTCCCCAGAAAGGTGTTGCGGACATAGCCGTCATGGCTGCGATAGGCACCGCTGACGCGCACCGCACCGGTATTGCCGGCGAAGGGAAGATTGACGAAGCCGGCCAGATCCAGCCGGTCGAAATTGCCGTAGGTGAATTCGGCCTGCCCGCCGGTATCGTAGAGATCGGGCTTGCGCGTGATGACGTTGACCGCCCCGCCGACGACATTGCGCCCGTAGAGCGTGCCCTGCGGTCCCTTGAGGACTTCGATCCGCTCGATGTCGAAGGCATCGAACGCGACCGCCGCGGGGCGGCCGAGATAGACCTCGTCGAGAAAGACGGCGGCGCTCGGATCGCCTGCCGCGCCGCGGTCCGACGAGCCGATGCCGCGGATGAACAGGCGCGGCTGGGTGGCCGGGAAGGCGTCGAAGCTGAGGCCCACCGTGCGGGTGGCAATGTCGTCGATCTGCTGGATGCGCGCATCCTCGATCTCGTCGGCTCCGAACACGGTGACGGTTACCGGCACGTCCTGCAGGTCTTCGTCGCGGCGCTGGGCGCTGACGACGATCATCGGCTTGTCTTCGCTCTCCGCATTGCCGGGTCCGCCGGCATTTCGGGCAAGCGAGCCGTCTTCCTCGATATCGGTTCCGTCATCGCCTCCCTCGGCGTCCTGGGCATGCGCAGCCGTGGCTGTTGCGAGCGCCATGGCCGCGACGGTGAATGAAAGGCGCTGGATTGTTCGCCGCATGATTCCTCTCCCGTTGCCGGCACCGCTGTCGGGCACCTGCAACGGTCCATAATTTTTGAATCCAATCTGTCAATCTAAAGGATTCAAAAATATCGCCTCTGCTGCTCGAATTGGTGCTTTCGCGAAAAAACGCCAACGAGCGAGTGCTCGCTTTCCGGGGATATGCCGGGACAACGAGACTCGGCCTCTACTCCAGAGGCTGCGATAAAATTGGATGCAATCTTGACGGCACGATGCCGATCGCGCTAGCGGGCTAGCGACGGGTGGCGACCGAAATCAGCCTCTTCTTGCCCTTGAGCGTGTGGTCGAGCATGAGTTTTTCCGCGAGTACAGCATCATCCTGCTCGATAGCCGCGGCAACCGCCTCGTGATCCTGTTGCGATTCCACGATATGGTCGGGCGGCGCGTCGGGAATGGCCCGAAGGCGGCGCGGGACATATTGCGAAACCACCGGCGATATGCGGGCGATGTCGCCGAATATCGGGTGGATCAAGGTCATGCGGATCGCGCTGCGGATGATCGTATTGCGCGAAGCCCGAATGACGAGCGAATGAAAGGCACGGTTCGCGCCATACCACTCCCGCTCGAGTTCTTCCGACCAGCGACCGGCATCGACGATCGCACGTCCACGCTCGACATGCGAGCGCAGGGTCGACAGTTCCTCGACGCTCCACCCGTAATCGACCGACAATCCGCAGGCCTTGGCTTCGAGGACCGCGCGGGCATCGATCGCGTCGAGCACGTCGCGAAAGCCGATATCCTTCACCGTATAACCGCGATTCATGCTGTGACTGACGAGGCCTTCGGCGGTCAGCACCGCCAGCGCGCTGCGTACCGGGGTCCGCGACACGCCCAGATCGGTCGCGATCTTCTCGGCGGCCAGCCGCGCGCCGGGTGCGATTGCGCCGGTGACGATCAATTCGCGCACCTGAGTCAGCACCGTTGTGGTGGCCGGCTCGGCGCGTTGATGGCGGTCGTGCGCCGCAGGCTTGGATTTCCGGGTCATGGCGCAAGCCTTAACGGCGGGATCGGCAAGCCAAAAGGCATAATTGCATCCAATCGTCTCTCCAGCGAGGCAGTAGCGGGTGCGGCACGGGGAGGATTTGCATGATGTTGGCTTGGCTGGGCTTTGCAACGGTGGCCACGTTCGTCACGCTGATCATGACGAAGCGACTGTCCGCAGTCGTGGCGCTGATCATCGTTCCGATCGTCTTCGGCCTCGTCGCCGGTGCGGGCGGCGGCATCGGGGGCATGATGCTCGAGGGCATCGTCCAGGTCGCACCGATCGCGCTGATGCTCTCCTTCGCCATTCTCTATTTCGGCATCATGATGGATGCCGGGCTGTTCGATCCGCTCGTGAATGCGATCCTCAGGCGGGTCGGACGCGATCCGCTGCGCATTGCGATCGGGACCGCGCTGATGTCGGCTTTCGTTTCGATCGACGGCGACGGCACGACGACGGCGCTGATCGTGATTACCGCCTTGCTGCCGGTGTATCGCGCGGTCGGGATGAACGTGCTGATCCTCGCGACCCTGCTGGGGCTGACGAACTCGCTGATGAACTTCGTCCCTTGGGGTGGTCCGGCCGCGCGCGCCGCGGCGGCGCTCGAGGTCGACCTTGTGTCCGACCTGTTCCTGCCGCTCGTGCCCGCCGTGGCGGTCGGGCTGGCGGCCACTTTCGCGCTCGCCTGGTATCTCGGTATGGGCGAACGCAAGCGGCTGGGTTTCGCCGCTGGCAGTGCACCTTTCGAGCCGGTCATGCACGAGACGCGGGACAAGCCGGAACGCCGGCCGCGCCTGTTCTGGTTCAATCTCGTCCTGACGGTGTTGCTGGTGGTCGGGATGGTCACCGGGCTCGCGCCGTTGCCCGCGCTCATGATGGGCGGCTTCGCCATCGCCGTGACGGTCAACTACCCCTCCCTGCAGGAACAGCGCGAACGGCTCGGCAGCCATGCGGAAAACCTGATGATGGTGGTGGCGTTGATCTTCGCCGCGGGTTCCTTCACCGGCATCGTCGAGGGCACCGGGATGCTGGCCGCGATGGGCGATGGCCTGGTGAACATCGTGCCGCCGAGCATGGGGCCGTACATGGCGCCGATTACCGCAGTGCTGAGCCTGCCGCTCACCTTCCTCATGTCCAACGACGCCTATTATTTCGGCATCGTCCCGGTGCTCGCGGAAACCGCGGCGAACTACGGCGTACCGGCCGAAGCGATCGGTCGGGCTTCGCTGCTCGGACAGCCGGTGCATGCATTGAGTCCGCTACTGGCTCCGATCTATCTCGCCTGTGGGTTACTCGGCGTGGAAGTGGGCGACGCCCAGCGTTTCGCTCTCAAATATGCCATTCTCGCGTCGCTCATCGTCATCGTCGCAGCGCTCGGCGTGGGCGCGATCCCGTTCCGCGTGTGAAATGGTACCGGCCAGCTCGCGCCATGGCGTGAGTCCGGAAGAGTGTCCGATTGCGGGAGCCCGCAGCTCACCTTCGACGGCGAGATCGACCGAGGGTTTTCGCCGGTGTCGCCACAGCCGGACCCTCTCGTGGCGAATATCGATACCGCGTTCCGCCTGCCGGGCATTTATGCCGGCAGTGCCGTCCGGGCCGACAGATCACCGCCCGTCATGACTGAACCCTGATGGGTCCGGAAATCGAAAGGACACGGGCCTGTGCAGCCCTGGTGCTTCTCAGCCCTTCGTGCGAGAGGCTGTTTTCGACGGTTTCCCCGCCGGCGTCCGCGAGCGCGCCGAAAAACCAGTCGAAGTCGATCGCGAGATCATGCGGGCCGGCAGGCTTTCTTCCGGCCGACAGCACGGCAATGGATACCCACCATTCCTCGCTCGCTTCCACCTCGAAGGCGACATGGTCGCCGCCGATGACCGAATCCCTGCTCACCTCAAGGTCGCCAACGCGTCCTTCTCCGTCGATCTGCCATGCGGAATGGTCGCGTCCATCGCGATTGATGGCTAGCACGATCATGTCGGCAACGTCACCGGACAGTGCGATAGTTGCCCGTCCTGTCTCCGATACCACATGCACCATGGCATTCTTGTCGGCGATCGTCCGGTGCTTTCCGCTCGGCCGGACCATTGCGATCAACCACTTGTGATCCTCGACATCTTCAATACCGAAATCGCGCAGGTCGAAGCTCGACTTGAGATATTCCGGAGGAATCCCGTCTGCATGCTCGCTGCCCACGGGGCGAGCGGGACATTCGATCTCCAACAGGTGGACCAGGGCGCCGGGCATATCGATCCGCGTTCCCAGCTCCTTGGCGAACAGTGCGCGAGCCGGCGTTGCGGGGTCGTAAACCTGCATCGCCCGCCCCGGTCCGTCGGTCTCGCGCGTCGGCAGCCAGGCGAGAAACCGGTGTTTGTAGAGTGGCACCTTCGTATCGTGCAGCGACGGGCGCAGCCAAAGCTTCGCACCATCCGCAGCGAAGATGTCGGAACCCGAGATGGATATGTCTTCGATCGGGACCGGGGTGGCCTCTTCAGCTTCCAGTCCCAGGGCAGCCAAATGGCTCGTATCGCTTCCGGTCCGGGCCCAGTGCATGTCGGTAACGAGGCTCGCCGATGTCCCGAGCGCCTCGTCGGTCTTGTCGTCTCCGCCGACCACGAACCGGATCGTGCGCTGTGCCCGATCGTCCTCGCCGGCCTGGTCCGAACCTCCATCCCCGCTCTCGGAATCCTCTTTCGCCTGGGTGTCGGCGTGCCATCTGAAACTCGCCATCAACCGGGGGGCGCGGCGCGGTTCGGTTGCAAACACCGACATCGTTGCGCGCGCATCGTCCAACGGTTGATGCATCAGCGCAACGCCGACGTGTCCCGCGGCAGAAAACCGCGCGAGTTCGATCCGCCGGTCTTCCTCCTGCGGAGCCTCGGGCAGGATCAGTCTCGGAGTGGTCCAGGCCACCCAGTCATCGCCGTTCCTGTCGACTTGAACGACACCGAGCTTGCCGCAATGGACAGACGTGCCGGCGTCCTTCACTTCGAACCAGAGGGCCTGGGAGAATGCCGTGCCCGTTTTCTTTTCCGACCCCGCCGGCAAGGCAACCGTGGCCGGATCCGCGCGCATGATCCAGGCCGGGTCCAGATAGCGCTGCAGGCTGACCGAGGCGAAATGTTCCTGGAAGTCGTGCTTTCCATCCGTGACCAGCGCGGTCGGGGTCAGCAGCCAGGCCGAATTGGCAAAGGCGGTCGAGGTGCCGGCGGCGCTGTCATGGGTCATGCCGATAGGTCCGGCCCCGTCGAGGCCGATGGCTCCGTTGAGGTCCTTTGCAAGCGGCGTGTAGCCATGTTGCGGATCCGGCCCGAACTCCTGCCTGGTATCGCCGACACCCAGCATTTCCTCGCCTTGCACATCCTGCATCTCGTAGCCGATCGCGGTTGCCACTCCGGCGGCGACCCGATCCGCCAGCCCGCCATCGGCAAAGGGCGGTTCGGCCAGCATGGCCAGCAATGGCGGAGAGGCGGCTCCCCTTTCGGCCACCGACAACGGCATGATCGCTCTCAATTGCGGCCGCGAGAGCTGGAGGCGGCTGCGGTCCGCAAGCACCACCACCCGCAGCCAGTTCGGCCGCACAGTATCCGGTGCGTCGGCATCGGCCGGTTGCGGCACGATCGGCCATCGACGTCCCTCCCCGGACATCATTGCCCTGGCATAGCGGTTCCGGAGCGTCACGCGGTGGCGGAACATGGTCGCGGAGGGCAATTCCCATTCGCCTTCATGCAAGACGCTCGCTGCGCCCAGCGGCTCCAGTCTCACGGTCGCGATCTGAATATCGTCCTCGCGCCCGTAAAACGCCTCCTGCTCGAACGCAGACAGCCCATCGTGGTTTTCGGGGATCGCGATCACCGGTTTGCCTGCCTCGGCGGCGATATTGTTCTTGAGCGGCTCGAACCATGCGGTCTGCGCACGGCCCAAGTGCCGCCAGCGCTGGCTCGACACCTCCGCCCGCCCACACCATTGCCACACCGCGTCCTGCCCCGGATGGAACCGTACCTGATAGGCACGGGACCCGGTCGCGCTGGTCGTGTCCAGCCCCTGGTCGGCAAGGACCAGCAAGTCTCCGGCGACGGTCCGGTCGGGCTGCTCCATCACCTCGATCCGCAGGTTTGGACCTTCGAAAAGAAACGCGGCATCGGTCTCGCCGGTGGCGAACTGCCTGAATTTCCCGTCGATGATCGGTGTCTTTCCCCCGGCGACATCGAAATGGCTTTTCGACACCGCCACTCTCAGGCGCAGCATCGCAACGCTGCCGGACGGAACCGTTACCGCAAGCTCTGCGGACTCCTCGCGATAGGCGAGGTCGACCCGCTCCCGATTCGCCGGATCGGCCTGTATGTGGACGGTCAGGCCTCGCTCTCGCACCATCCCGGTGATGAATGCTTCCAGCAGTTCGCTTATGATGAAGCCATCGTCATCGATCGGCACTCCGCCCGCTGCCTCAATCAGATCGGGAAGGAAGGGAAGCGGCACGGGTTCGACGATCGACTCCGCGCCTCGTCCGGATCCCTTGCCGATCCCGTCAAGCACGATCAGTTCGGCCTGCAGCTTTTCGATGGCGAGATCAGGCAGAAAACCGGGGTGTCGGCGCAACAGTTCCGCCACTTGATCGCTCTTGCTGTGCGCCATTCCCAGCAGCAGGATCTGGAGACTTCCCAACGCTTTCTTGGCATCCGCGAGGGCTTGGCCGTCGCGGTCTCCACACGCTGCCTCCAGTAGTTCGGGATTGTTCAGCCAGCGATCGAGGTCGGTCGGCGCCATCGACGGAGGCAGCAGCGAATAACTCGCCGTCGACGGATATTCGCGGGTCCAGATCCTGTCGTCGTCGGGACGAAGCAACACGAAATCCTTGCCATCGCGCGCATCGCCGCTGCTGCTGCCTTCCGGCTCGCCGGTCGGATCGGCATAGGTCACCGCGGCATCGCCGTCAGCGGACTCGAGCTGCATGCGAATCCAGCCGGCCGAACCCGCCGGCGCCCGGCCCAGTTCGATGTCCTGTTCGCCGTCTTTCAGCATCAGCACGACCTCGTCCCCGACGCGCGTGATCGAAAGCTGGACCGTCTCGGCAAGGTCGGAAAGGTCGATCGAGGCGAAGGTCATGGCGGCCGGTTCAGGTGCGCTGGTCGTGAGCAGCGCAAGACCGATGCTCCCCTCGCCCGCGGTGGTCACGTCCTTGAGGCGGACCTTGACACTCTGCCGGTCGGTTTCGGGCAGTGCGATCCCGCCGCTGCCGTCGTCGCGACGCCACAGATCGGCCCACACTTTCGCAGACGGCCGGGCGTTCAGCCCTGCGCGCGGATAGTCGAAGGCGAGTGGCAGTACCGAATTCCGATCGAAGCGCGAGGCGCTGGCATCGCCGTTGGCGCGCTGAAGCACCGCCTTGCCGATCCCGGTGCGGCGCGAATAGGAAAACGTCTGCCTGGGGGCGTCCTCGAGCTCGCCCAATTGCAACCTGGGCCTGTGTCGTTGCGCCACATCGCCTTCGAGCGATACCGCCTCGGGCAGGATTCCGTTGCGGCTGACTGCATAGGCGGCCAATTGGTAATCGGTTCCATAGGCCAGCGCCGGAGGCTTCGGCTCGTCGTCTGCCAATGCGGGCGGCGAAGGCTGATAATACGGGTTGGCGGCCGTTTTGTCGTCATCGTCGTCGTCGGGATCGTCAAGCTGGTCGAACACCAGGTGATGACCGCGATACTCGAAAGTGAGGCTGCGCTCGCCGTCTTCGAAGGCGGGCTGCGCCGGGAGAATGGCCGGCTCGTCGGTTTTCAGTCGTACGCGACAGACATGCGCCCAGTCGCTACCGTTGGTGCCTGTCCTGCGAACCAGCAACCCGACCCCGTCGAACTGCTGCTCGAACGGATCGAGCTCTTGCCGAACGGGCGGCAGTGGCATCAGGACCGGCAAGTCGGCCGGGTAGCTGTCTGGCGTGAAGCGGCGATCTGCCGCCAGTTCGCCAACCCCGAGATCGGCGCAGGTTTCGCGCCAGGCCGTGCCAAGTACCCTGTCCGGGTCCGCCAGCGGCGGATCGAAGACATGCAGGACGGCCCGGATATCATCGAAGAGCGTGGCCGGATCGTCATCGCCGCTTCGTGTCAGGCGCAGCCGGAACCAGTTGTCGGCCTCGATCTTCGGCATGGCGCCATCCGCTGCCTCACGCACGGCATCGAGATAGGCGCTTGCAAACACCCGGCCAACCGCCTGCCGCGCCGCTTCGAGCGCGTTGTAATGGGCATCGTAGTAGGCGGAAATCGTGGTAATCAGCCTGGCCGGCAGGCCTGCGACATACGACGCGGCTTTTTCATCTGTTGCATCGTCTCTTTTCCGGAACAGGGAAGCGAGCAGGGTTTGGGCGCCGGCGTCATCGGACAGGCTGGCATGGCGCAGGAATTGCAGTATCGCCCCTTCGAAGCCCTTCTCCTCGCCAAGCACCTGGACCAGCTCTGCCAATTCCTGATCGGCCTGCGCATCCGCCGCTGTGAAGTCGAATTCCGCCCCGGGGTCCGGGATCTGATCCCCTGACGTCGCGATCTCCAGCAGCAGGGCGAGGATCGGCTGGCCGGACTGCAACTGCTCGAGCGTTTCCCGCCATTTCTGCTTTTCGATATCGGCAATCAGTTCAGGCCGATCAAGCAGCCTCGCCAGCCATTTCAGACAGGTTGTCCAGTCGGCTGCGAGTTTGGCGACCCAAAGGCGGACATCGCGCGGGAATTGCTCGAGATGCAGGTCGTACCAGCTCGCGTTCGGCGTTGGTTCGTCGCCCTCGGCGGCGGCTTCGTCCTCGGCCCGTACTTCCTCCGCGGCGGCGAGCACGGATTGCACGATCGGACCGAGTGCCACCGGCGGGTCGGCCTTGTTGGCCCGGCCCGGCATGACAAGCGCCAGCAGCAGTGTGTCGAGCAGGGATGCCACGGCATGGGCGGTACGATTCGCCAGGCTGCGCAACGCAGCGCTCCGGTGCGCAGGCTCGTCGCCTTCCACGACAGGCGGCGCCAGCGCAATGAGTTGCGGTGCCGTCCAAAAGAGCCCCGCCGCCTTGCGCCGCAAGGCCTCGGCCACGCGCAGCTGGGGCTTCCCTATGCTGTCGACAGCGAGAAATCCCGACTCGTCCACCCCGTCGGCCGGAGCGTATTTCGTGAGACTGGCGACCTGCAACGATGGTTTATCGTCACCCCAGGGAGCTTGCACCCAAGCCTTGTCGGGTCTGCTCGCATCCGCAACGATCGGGAGCGGATCTTTCGGTTCCTGGCCGTCTGCAAGCCATGGAAAGGGTACCAGGTAGAGCAGGTCGCCGGACAGGTCCGCTTCCGGGAGGCGGGCGGAATGACGAACCAGCACGTTCAGCCCCGCGTCTTGCGGCAGCGGCGCCGGCCAGGTCTGCGCGCCGGCCAGCAATTGTCCCTTGCTGAGCTGGTCCGCGGAAGTCAGTTGGCCATCCTGCGGACGCGTCGCATGCCACGGTGCCTCTCTCTTCTTCAACCAGTCCATGATCGCCTGCCGCGCCCCGGGCGGCTGTTCGCCGAGGCGATCGAGCTTGCCGACCTTCCTGAGGTTCAGGCCATCGCGCCGGTAGAGGAAAAACTGTGTCCCGGGCAGCGCATCGAGAAAGCTTTCGAACAGCGCCTCGGCATTGGCGGCCCCTTCCCGAAGCTCGAAATTCAGCTGTACGCCGATCGTCTCGTCCGACCCGTCGATTTCGAACGGATCGATCATCGCATCGCAGGTTACCAGCCCGGTCATGCCCGCGCCTCCATCATCGCTTTCGCACGCGAAACAGGTCTGCCCTGCGCGTCCCTTGTCGCTTCTGCCAGGCGATTCGCCTGGCTGCCGCTCTTCCCCTTGCGCAGCGTCTTCTTGTAATTGCTGCGATAGCGGTACTTGAAGAAGCGCGAGACCCGGAAGCTGACCGATACCGTGCCCAGCCCATCGATCTGGCTGTTGCTCCGGTAGTACATTCGCAAGAGCAGCGTGAGGTTCACACGGGCGAGCCCCGCGACATCGACATTACCCGCGATCACCAACAGCACCGACACCGTCAGGCCGCCCCCGCGTCGGCCGATCACCTTGCGATAGGACAGCGCCACGCTGAGCGAGACATAGACGGTTCCACTGACCGGACCGAGCGAGAAACCCAGCGCCGCCGAACCCCCGGCTGCCGCTTCGACACTCACCGCCAGCTCGCTGTTGAACGGCCGGTATTCGGCATCGACATTGATATACCCCGACCCGCCGATCACGAAGATGGTGAACAGGAACGGCATGTCCGGCCGGCTCAGCGCAAAACGGTTGGCGATCACGAAGTCCGGGAAGGCGAGCAGCGAGAACCGGTTGGAAATCGCCAGGTTCGAGATTCCGCTGGTGACGCCCATCGCCGAGATCGGCGGGATCGAGAATATGTGCTCGACGCCCACCGGCAGGCCGTTGTTCTTGACGATCTGCAAGCCGCCGACATTGTCGGGGAAGAGGCTGGCCAGCGCTTCCTGCACGAATTCGAGCGCGGGATTGATCTTGATGTTCTTGGGGTCGATCCGGACATCCAGCTTGCCGTGGCGATCGAACTCCAGCACGACCTTGCGCAATTGCACCATCGACTGGCCGGACACCACGGCATCGATCGTCGTCACCAGCCGGGCATGCCCGCTCTGCGCGACGCGATCGCTGTCCTTGGACGCTTCCAGACGCACGCGGCCGAGCATCCGCATGTCGACGAAATCGAGTTTGAAGGGCCCGATCGTGAACAGCGAACGCCGCCCGGGCATGGGCAGGTCGATGTCGAGTTGCGCCCAGGCACGAAAGGCCTTCTCGTCGAGGTCGTGGGTCAGGCGGATGGCATCGCGCGCGCGCGCGGGCAGTTTGATGCCCTTGAACATCTGGCGCAGATCGATTCCGCAGAAATTGTTGAACACCCTGCCGATGTCGAGCTGCGAGGGATCGAGCAGCACCAGCTTGCTTTCGAACCGGTCGAAGGGCAGCGATATTCCCATCGCCTTGAGCTGCGAGCCCAGCCGTCCGAAGAACGCCTCCGCCGGCGTCGTGTCGATGACGTTGTTGAGCTCGCGGTAGTAATACCCCAACCGCTTGCGCGTGTAGTCGAGGTTGGGCACGTCCGGGGCCGAGGCAACCGTCGACCACAGGCGCAGCACATTGCTGGGCGCAGCCGCCAGTCCGCCCTTCCCCAGCTTGCCCGCCTCTTCGAATACCCGATCGGCATAGGCATCGTATTGCGCGCGGACATTGCCGGCCCTTTTGCGAAGCTGGCTGAATTCCTCGTTTGCGCCGCCCACCAGCTCATAGAGCTTGCCGAGGTCGGCCAGGGCGGCCTCGATCTCGTCCGCTCCGAGCTTGTCGGCGAGCTCGCCGAGGTCTTTCCGGAGGTCCGCTGCTTCCTTGTCGAGCCATTTCCTGATGCCTGCGACGCCCGCCTGCAACGTGTCGCAGGCCGCACGGGCCTGGCTTTGCAGCGAGGCCAGTTCCTGCATCAAGGCGCCATCGGCACGCCGGAATTCGGCATCGATCTCCGCGATGGCCTCTTCGAGCGTGACTGCGACCTGCTTTGCATCGCCCTTCCAGCTGTCGAACGTGTCCTTGGGCACGACCAGGTCGAATGCCGGACGGATCACCACCTTGACGATGTGCCCCATGACCTTGTCGGTCTCGAGCTCGCGCTGCAGGCCGTCGAGCTCATTGTCGATCGTCTCGACCTGCCGGGCGATTTCCGCATTGCCCGACCGGATCAGCCGGTCGAGTGCGGCAAGGCCGAAATCGAGTTTCGACCTGACCCGGCCGACAAACCTGTCGGGCCTCTTGCCCCATTCGGCAATCTCACCCGAAAGGGTTTGCACGACCCCGGTGAATTTCTCGGTATCGCCTTTCAGTTCCTCCAGCAGGGCTTTCAACGTGTCGCCGGCCTGGTCGATAGCGCTCTGGACCGACTTCGCAGCCTCGTCGATCGCGTCCCCGAACTGCTCGCCGACATCGCGGAGGAAATCGCCGAGGCCGGCGATGACTTCGCTCAGATCCCTCCGCCCCTGGCGGATTTCGCGGCGCAGCCGATCGAACCCGGCTTCCAGCAGCTCGTTGGCGGCACCGATCTTCTCTCTGGCCTCGCGCAGAGCCTCCAGCACAGCGGCCCGATCCGGCTCGGGAACATCATCGGGCACTTTCCTGGCTATCTTGTCGAGATTGTCCGTCAGTGCCCCGGACGTCTTGCGGATCGTCTCCCGGGTCTCGTTGAGGACCGCCAGGCTTGCCGTCTCCGCCGCGCCGAGCTGCGTGAGCAGGCCATCCTCGGTTCTCGCCGCCGTATCGAGCGCGGCCCCGGTCGCGCGGCCGAGTTGCTGTGCAAGGCCGGTGGTCTCGGTCGCCAGCCGCTGGCGCACGTCGGCAAGCGCTGCCTCGGCATCGGCGAACAGGCTCGCACGGGCTCCTTCCAGTTGCTGCTGGTAGTCGAGCAGCCGTGCCGGCGACCACGGCTTTTTGTCATCATAGGCCTCGTGCGCTTCGTGCAGTTCGCGTTCGGCTCGCGCTATCAGCGCACGTCCCTCGACCGACAGGTCGTCGACGATGGAGCGCGCCTGTTCGACTTGCGAGCGGAAATTGCCGAGATCGGTGCGGGCGATTCCCAGCGCCGGACCGATCGCGTTGCGAACCTCGGCGGATGCGTCTCTTATCCAGTCCTCGCGCTTGGGAGAATCCTTCAGCCGCCCTGTGATCGACTCCGCGTCGGCACGCCATTCGTTGACATTGGCCACGACCAGCAGGCGCTTGCGCTGGAGCCCGCCGACGAAGTCGTCGACCATCTTGTGGCACTTGCCCGGCGCACCCATGGCCTGCTCGACGAGTTCGTGGAATTCCTTCAGATCGTCCCCGTGGTCGAGCACCCCCCCGAACTCCGCGTTCCTCAGCTTTTCCCGCAACGCATGTGCCGCAGCCCTTACGGGATCCGGTGCGCCGCGTTCGACCGCCTGCCGGAAATCCGTCATCGCGGCGTCGATGCCTGCGAACCGGTCTTCCACCAACGCCTTGCTGACCGCACCCAGCGCCTTGCCGACCTGCTCCGCGCGAGGATTCGACGCATCCGATGCCGCACGGCTGAATGTCAGCGTTTCCAGCCGGGCGAAGATCGGTTTGCCGCTGCGCCCGTAATTGAGGTGCGCCCGCCGCGACGAAGGAGCGAGGCGCCATGTAAATCGGCGGTACCCGCGCGCAAAGCGCTGGGCACTGGGCTTGCTCGGATGATCGGGCGAAGCGCGTTCATCCACCGAGGGCTGGTGCTCGTGCGAGGGCGGCGGCAGGTTGGTCCAGTCGACAGAGAGCACCGGCAACCACTGGTCGGTGTCGGATGTCGTCGCGGTTGCGTCGGAATAGAAAAACAGGTTCTCCGGATCGAGGCATTCCTGCGCCGCGAGCGGCTCCTGCTCCTCGCCTTCGGAATGCACGACGAAGGCGATGTCCGGACGCGGATAGACCGATGGCCGTTCCTTGGCGCTCTGCCGGTTCCAGAGCGGAATCTTCCAGCCATTCTCGCCGACATTCTCGCTCCACGCGCTGTCGACGTGGATCCGCGTGGAGTTGAACCGCCCGGCCTTGAGGAAGCCGGTCGTCACGGCATCGGTATCGGCCGTGTCGGGATAGGACCGCTCGGGCTGCAGGAGTTCGACGAATTCCTCTACCTTGCGGATGACCGGACGCCGGGTGCGATCGTTCAACCCGCCGTTCGGAGTGAACTGGGCGCTCGGGCTGGTGGTCCGCTCGTAAATCACCACATGCTTGGCGCGGTGCCAGAACACGCCGATCCGGCCGAGGATCTCGATTCTCTGGCGCTGCACCCGTCCGCCGCGGACTTCGGCGATGATCGCCAGCAGTCCGCCGAGAAATTCGGCTCGCAGATCGACATCGCCGCCGTGCGGCGACAGCGCGACGCGCTCGATCTTGCCTCCGGTGGAGTTCGGATTATGCAGGAACTCCCGGATGTAGGCGCTCGATTCGAGTCCCCATATGGCGCCTCCCATCAGCCCGTGGCGGGTTACGCCGGGTCCGTTTTCCAGCCCGAGATTCTCGCCTTCCTCGCCGTCGTCGGCATCCGGTAGCGGGAAGGGATACCGCATCTGGGCATGGCGGCGCAGTGCAAAGCGCACCGAATCCTCGAACCTTGCCGGCTCGAACGTGCCGTCGAGTGCGGGATTGGGCATCCACATCTCGAGCCGTTCGGGACGGCTGTCGAGCATTCGGCGCAGCCTGTTCCAGCGCGGGCCCGCCTCGCCCGATGGCGACTTGTCCAGGTCGGGGAAGCGCCCCAGCAGCACCTCGATCTCCGCCACCCGCGCGCCGCGGGCAGGCCCGAGTTCGCGCGAAGGATCGATGCTCGCAGCAAGCCCGTAGATCCACTCCGCGCGCAGTCCCGCCAAGCGCGCACCGACGCCGAAATCGCCCTTCTGGCGGAACAACTCCTGCATCGCCCATTCGGGCAGCACGAAGCTGCGTTCGAGGTCGCTCGGCTCGACCCACAGTTCCGCCGGTGCGGCAAGCCGATAGTCCACCGCTCGCCGGCGCAGGGCCGGCAGCCGCGTTTTCTCCTCTCCGTCCCGCTCGACGATCCTGTACGGGCGACCGTCCGCGTAATCGGCGGTCTCGTCGACGATTTCGAGCCAGCCGGGCTTGTCCATGCTCTCGCCGACGCCCTGCGGCGGCAGGCGATAGTAAAAGCGTTCGTCGGCCACGTTGAACAGCCATGTGCGCGTGTCGCCGTCATAGGTGGCGACTGCGGAATCGTCTTCGCCCCCGCGCGCCGCCAGTGTCTGCATCGTCAGCGCGGCAACCGAGAAAGGCTCGCGCGACAGCAGCACGTAGGGCCGGCTTTGCCCTCCGCCCGCACCGGTATCGTGCACTGTCGCGGTGAAGTGACGGTCGGCATCGAGGCGCGCTTCCTCGCGCAAGACGACGATGAAACTCGGCTCGGAGCCGTCGTCATCCGCAACGTCCGGCTGCAGCAAGAGCGGTGCGCTGCGTTGGTCGCGACGCTGGCGCGACCGGTCGACCCCGCTCGGTTCGACCCGGTCGACGCCGAGAGCGACCTGGAAGTCGAACTCGTCGGCGGCGAATTCCTGCCGGCCGCCGGGATTGACGGGGCTTTCGATGATCGTGGCGGTCCTGAAATTCCATTCGCCGCGTCGGCGGTGAACAGTCTGAGCCCCTGAAAAGACGAGGCCACCGAGCCGGAACACGAACGGCTTCGATCCGGATTGCGACAGAAACTCGAGGCCGAGCCGCATCCAGCCGTCTTCCGGGTGGATACCCGCCGCTCCCAGCCTGGCCTTGAATACCGTGAGGCCCCGTGCGCCGCCGGGGCTTTCGAGCCCCGGGAAGCGCAAGGCCAGCACCCCGGCAGTCTCGTTTCGGGTCTCTAGTTCGCGTTGCTTGTCGTATTTGTAGACACCGAGCCGGCATTCGAACTTCGGCCAGCTCTCGCGGGGCAGATCGACCTCTTCCTCGGCGATCCGGCCGTTTGCGTCCAGCGTGGCCGCGACAGCGCCGGACAAGGCGAAATGCAGGTTTTCCAGATTCGACAGCGTCGCATATGGTACCGCGTGTACTGCGTCGCCCGCTTCATTGACGCTCACGGCGATGCGGGGCAGGCGGAACGAGCCGATCGCCCTCGTAAAGAGCTCTTTCATCACGAGCCGTTGGGCATTGAAGCTGCCGGGGTCGAGGAAATTTCGCGGCTCTATGGTGCCATGACCGCTCTCGCTGGCCAGGAACGGTAGCGACCGCTCGATCGTGCCGGTCACCGCTCTGCCATCGGCATAGTCGGCAATCTGTTCGTTGGAGAGATCGAACGAAAGGTTCTGGTCGATCTTTATCCGGTTCGCGCTATACGTCACATCGGCGCCGTTTTCGCGAACCCGGAAGTCGTACTCGTCGCCATATTCCAACAGGATACCGTCGCCACCGGGCGGATTCGACGGCGTCTTCAGGGTGAGAAATCTGTTCTTGTTGTTGAGATCGGCTTCCGGCGAAAGGAAATCACCCGTCCTGATTTTGATTTCCCGCTCGTCGCGGCTGAAGGATGACCGGAAGAAGATTTTGCAGCCGCCTTCGGCACCTGTCGGCAACACGCTTTCGTATTGCTCGGGATTACGGCTGGGCCTGTGCCGCCCGATAGGCAGTGCGACGGCCTTCCTGAGGTTGTCGTCCACCTTGGCGAAGCGGCTCAGTGTCTTGTCGAGAAACGTATCGACATCTCTCAGCCAAAGGGCCTCGGTAGTGCGAGAGCCATTTGCGTCTGTGCGGGGAAAGCACGCATACTTGCTGTGGTCGCCACGCCGCGAGAATCCGAATTTTCCCAGCCTGTTGTCGTCGAGTCCGGCGTCGGCGATGTCGATCCAGGGACATTCGGAATCCGTACCCTCGTACCCCGCGGCGAGTTCGACCGCTTCCCCTGCCTTGTCGATTGCGTCTATCCCGACAGGGTACCGGACGCGGAAGGGGAAAACGTAGACCGGCTCTCCGTCGACCATCCCATGGGGAGTGGGAGAGGGAAGAACCAGGCGAAAGCCGAAAGTCTGCTTCATGGTCGGTGAAGCGACCGCGTCAGTTGCTGCCGTACCGAAATAGACGGCGCTGGTGCCGGTCCGATTGCCGTACTGGAATCCCGAGGCCAGCGGCCAGCGCAGCTCGCGCACCGGCTTTTTCGGGCCGGGACGGAACTGTTCGACGACCCTGGCACCGGTGACGATGATGCCCTTACCGTCCTTGAGCGGTTTTTCGAGCCAGTAGTTGAAGCCCGTATCGCCACGCCGCAATGCGTCGAGTGCCTCGCCGTCCAGTTCGGAAATGTCCTGTTCCGCCAGCTTCCCGCTTCCGCTGCGAACGGTTGCGTCGCCGGGGATCCACTCGACCCCGGCCGTCAGCTTTCCCGTGCCGGGGTTCACGGCGTAGTAGAAGTGAAACTGCCCGAGCTTCGAAGCTCGACCCGGCCCGTTCGAGCCGGGCCAGTCGAAGTTGCCACAGACCTTGAAGACGATATGCCTGTCGGTCGTTTCCGTCATTCTCGCCCCCGTATCCAGAGTATTGTGCGCCAGCCCGGTCCTGCAACGTATCGCGAGCACGCCGGGCAGGGCCGTTGCGAGACCCCGCGCATCATTCTCACGCGCCGGAAAACACGACCGTCACGTTCTTCGCATCGCGCGGCGCAATGGCATTCCGGATCGTCACCATCTCGTCGCGGACCGGCACGATGCAGCCATCCGGCCAGCCGGGATCGATGCCCCTCGTGCAGGAAAATCCTGCGCCCGGCAGTGTCGGGGGCGAGCGCCGCAGCGAGACAGATCGCAGAACGCTTCCTCCTGGTGACGCTGTCGAGCCTGGCACCCGTCCGCGTCTTCGAACAGCCCCAATGGGTCCGCGCCTTGATGGCGACATCGCAATCCCGCCGGCATTCGGGGTCGGCATTGGTTTCGCCGCCAGCGAACTCGATCCTCCCGTTATCCCTGGTCTTGCGAGTGTCTCCAGTCGCAAAGCTCGTCGCGCCCCAATTCTCGTCCCTGTTGCCGGACGGATCAGACATTTTTCGATCGCTGTCAATTGACATCGACGGACGGGCGATATCACCAAATTTGCAGGCCGGCCTTCCGGGAAAACCCATTCCGGCCCAAATCACCGAGACCGGAGGGAGTACAAATATATCAATGATTGCAGGAATATTATTTATATTTGCATCTGCCAATACATATTGCGTTTCCGATTCGTCGGATTTTATCCTTCGGCGAGCAACGCAGCTGCCGACAAGTCCGGTCGCGCGCGCGCCGCAGCATCGCGGCAATGAACAAGGTCGAATTGGGCGGGCGGTGGATCAAGCTCATCGCTCGCACCCCTCTCCCCACGACCACAGACGTGCGGGAAAGCGCAGAACAGCCAGGTTTTGCGACGCAGGTCTGCGATGTCGCAAAAACAATAGACCAGGTGGCGGAGAGTTCGGGAGGAAGTACGAACCCGGAGCCATGCGCTCAAGCAGCCGAAGGCGGTAGCGCAGACAGCCATGCGCTCAAGCAGCGCAAGGCGGTAGCGCAGACAGGTAAGTGGCGGTGGAGGCAGTCGAACTGCATCTCGTCTCTGGTACCTCGTTGGTTCAGTCTGTCCGGTAAAGAGGCACCTTCATTGTCGACGGGCAGCTTGCGTTGCAACTCGGCCGTCAGCGCGATGTGCGAAGACATATCGATTAACGGGCCATCCGCGGGACTCATTGTGCATATTGGGATGAGGCGAGGCTGCGCGCCAGAAAATGCGGAAGCCTCTTCGAAATATGCCAAATGGGAAAACGCAATCTCGTCAAGCTTCTCAACCTAGTCCCACTATCCGAGCGGAGGCAAACCGTTCGCTGACGAATGCAAGCATCGAGCGCAGGTCGGCTTCCTCCAGGTCGCGCAGGATGAAGACTATCCTTGAGCGCCGGTCTTCGGAGGGCCAGTTTTCGAGCACGGCTGGCGGATGCCAGATGTGTTGCACGCCATGGATCACAAGCGGCCGGTCGAGCTCGGCGAGGTGGATGATCCCCTTTACCCGCAGCACGTTCACCCCGTTGAAGGTCACGAGCATATCGAGCCACTTGTCGAACACTTCCGCGGATAGCGGTTCGTCGATGGTCATGCAGACGGAGCGGATCCGCTCGTCGTGACGGTTGATATCGTGGCCCGTATCGTCATCATGGTCGTGTTCGTGCTCGTGATGGTGATGACTGTGCGGTTGGTACGCTTCGGCATTCAACCATTGCCTCACATCGTCGGTTTTCAGCGAAGGGTTGAATGTCCGGTCGCCGAACAGCTCGACAGCGTCCACAGCATCGTCGGTCAATAGTAATGGATCGGTCGATGGGTTCAGCGCGCGCATTTTGCCGGTGAGTTGTGCAAGATCGGGCGCACCGGCCAGATCAACTTTCGAGACAAGCAGGCGATCCGCCACCGCCACCTGCTTGCTCGCTTCCGGCTGCAGTTCGAGCGTCTGGAGACCGCTGCAGCCATCGACCACGGTCACCACCGATTGTAGCGCATAGAGCGACTTCAGTTCGTCGTCCGCCATCACGGTATGGATGATCGGCGCCGGATCGGCGAGGCCGGTGGTCTCGATCACCACCCGGTCAAACCAGCGCCGGCGCTCTCGCGAGAAGCGCCACGGCGCGTCGGCCAGCGTCTTCTTCAGATCGCCCTTGATCGTGCAGCACAGGCAGCCGCTGGCCATTTCGACGATCGTGTCGTCCTCGTTGCTGCGCGCGACGAGATCGTGGTCGAGCCCGATCGAACCGAATTCGTTGATGATCACCAGCGCCCGCGCCATCTGCGGCGTGCGGATCAGCCGGTTGAGCAGCGTCGTCTTGCCCGCGCCGAGAAAGCCGGTCAGCAGCGTGACGGGAATGCGTGCATCGGTAGCACTCATGCAGGCTGGAGTGCGGTTTCGGGGGGTCCCCAAGCTGGGAACGGATCGTTCATGTCCGCCCAGGACTCGGGCGTGAACTCGTCCGCGGGCAGCAGACAGGCATCGAGCGCAGCGGTGAGTTTCGCCTGATCCATGCCGATGCCGATGAACACCATTTCTTGCCGCCGATCGCCCCACACCGGGTCCCAGTGCTTGATCACGAATTCCTCGAACGTGCCGTCGTCCGGCCAGCGGTTCTTCGGTACCGCCGCCCACCAGCGGCCCATCCGGCTGACGCTTTTCTGCGTTCCGGCAATGGCCAGCTCGCCGAGAAAATCGGGGCGGGTCGCGAGCCAGAAATAACCCTTCGAGCGAATCACCCGGTCGAGATTGCCGCCGACCAGGAAGCGATAGAACTTCGCCGGGTCGAACGGCGCCCGCGCGCGATAGACGAAGCTTTCGACGCCGTATTCCTCGCTCTCGGGCCGATGGCTCGCATAGTCGTAGAGTTCCTTGAGCCAGAGCGGGTGCTGCTCCGCCTGCTCCTCGTCGAACAGCCCGGTATCCAGGATCGCATCGAGTTCGACCTTGCCGTAATCTGCCTCTATGATCCGCGCATCCCCGTTGAGCGAGGCAACGACCTTCTTGACCATCGCGAGCTGTTCGGGATCGACTTCGCCGGCCTTGTTGACGATGACGACATCGGCAAACTCGATCTGCTCGACCAGCAGGCCGACCAGGCTTCGGTCGTCCCTTTCGCCGGCGGTTTCTCCGCGCGCCGACAGCAGGTCGTCGCTCGAATAGTCGGACAACAGGTTGATCGCATCGACCACCGTGACCATCGTATCGAGCCGCGACACATCGCCGAGGCACGCGCCATGTTCGTCGCGGAAAGAGAAGGTCGCGGCGACCGGCAAGGGTTCCGAAATGCCCGTGCTCTCGATGACGAGATAGTCGAACCGGCCGTCCTCGGCGAGTGTGCGGACCTCTTGCAGCAGATCGTCGCGCAGCGTGCAGCAGATGCAGCCATTGGTCATTTCGACCAGCGCCTCTTCCGACCGCGAAAGCGCGGCTTCCCCGCCGCGGACGAGGTCCGCATCGATATTCACTTCGGACATGTCGTTGACGATCACCGCCACGCGCTTGCCTTCGCGGTTGGCGAGAAGGTGATTGAGCAGCGTGGTCTTGCCGGCTCCGAGAAAGCCGGAGAGGACGGTGACGGGGAGACGTTGGTCGGGTTTCGTCATTTCGACTCCATGAGGGTTTCGTCTTCGGGATTGATGGCCAGCAGGAGGCGGCGCACCCCCAGCCCGGCAATCGGCGGCGAGCGGTGGATGGCGGGCCGGTCGCTGGCGAGCCGGCCCTTGAAGATGCCGACTTCGCCCGCCTGCAGCGCATGGATCCTGCGCGGCTCTTCGCCCCGCTTCACGCGCGCGGCGTCTTCGTCGTCAAGCCATTCGGTCCCGGGCCCCGCATAGGTCGTAATAAGGCGGGCGCGGACGAAGTCGGCGTGGAACTTGCGGCACGAATCGGTGTCGACGATCTCGAGCCGCACCTCGATCGCGTCGCTGCGCACGATCGCAGCAAAGATCTCCGCCAAGTCGGCAACATCGGCGATCAGGGCTTCGCGGGCACGCGAAGGCCGATAGCCCGCCCGCCGGATCGCGCGGCAGAAATCGGGAACGAGATCGTCGCGTGTCGTCATCAGCCGGACGTTGCCCTGCGCCTGGGCGAGCAAATCGGCGGCGGCGAAGGGTGGCGCCCGGTGCCAGATCGCCAACTGGCAATCCGGATCGCGCACCGCGCGCATGATGGCGGCAGAGCCGCCGATAGCGGCTCGAGAAATCTGGGAGACGGGCATTGCAAACTGACCTGGCTTGAATTAGGTGATGTTGTAACATCTCTATTATTCATTCTGTCCGGTGCCCGCAAGAGTGTCTTCCCAGCAACAGAAAACGCGCTCCCCGATGGACGTGGTCGGCATGTCGCTGTCCGGCCTGTGCCTCGTCCATTGCCTGCTCCTGCCGCCCTTCCTAGCGATCCTGCCGCTCCTGACACTGGAGCCGCTGCCCGAATGGTTGCACGAAACCGAATGGTTCCACGCCGTCCTGCTGGTACCCGTGGTGCTCGTCAGCGGACCGACGCTGTTTGCCGGTGCGCGGCTCGATTCGCGCATCGGGGCAACCGCGCTGCTTGCCTTCCTTGCGCTGTTCTCGGCGCTGCTGATGCCGACCGAATGGGCCGAGCACGCCATGACCGTGTTTGGCGCCGTGTTGCTCGTCGTGGCGCACTGGCGCAATCTCAGACGCCGCGCCATCCGATGAGCAAATCGGGTTCCACGACCGCGCGGCGTCGCCGGCCGGAAGAAATCGACGGGATGGTCAGTAAGATCATCTCCGGAGCCGGCAAACCGATCGGCGCCTATACGATCGTCGCGGAGACCGAGCGGCTCGGCGCGCCGATGGTGCCGACCCAGGTGTATCGCAGCGTCGAACGACTGATGGCGCAGGACAGGATCGAGCGGATCGCATCGCTGAAGGCGTTCGTGCCATCTCCGGATGAACAAAGCGTCTATCTGATCTGCGAGGATTGCGAATGCACGCGCTCGGTCCCTGCCAGGGACATCGTTCCCTCGCTCGCGCAGGTCTGCCGCGACGTCCGCTTCGCACAGGCGAAAGCCCATCTCGAGATCGTCGGGAAGTGCGACCGCTGCAGCGGCGGGGATCGCGCATAACCAGCCGAACTGTCCGGCTATTCCGACAGTAGTCCCCGGCGGAAGTCGCCAGCCGCTCCGCATGCCAGCGGAGCGGCTGACGCGATAGTTCAGAACGCGAAGTGGGCCGACAGCTTGATATCGCGACCGGCCAGCGGCACGAAGTCCTTGGTGAAGCTGGCATGACGGCGGGCATCGACGTCGAACAGATTGTCGCCCGACAGGATCAGCACCGTTTCGGTGCCGCGACCGAAGGGTTTCCACGACACCGACGCATTGACCATGGTGAAATCGTCGGTCGAGGTCTCGAACGCCGCGACGCGATCCTGAGCGGTCACGTGCTCGACCTCCACCCGGCCGCCGACGATCCCGTCGCTCGCTTCGAGCCCGCCGAAGATGCGAAGCGGCGGGATGCGCGGAACCGGACCGCCGCCGTCGATCGTGGCGCGCGTGTAGTCGGCCACGCCGTCGATCGTCACGGTCAATTCGTCGCGCTCGACCACATCGTAGGCGGCCTGCGCCTCGAAGCCCCAGAAATCGGCATCGTCCTGGAAGAACTGGAACAGCGGCAGACCGTCGACCTCCTCGCCCGTGTCGATCTCGTAGATGAAATCGTCGAAGCTCGTGTAATAGCCGGCGAGCTGAAACCGGGCCGGGCCGGCTTCGCCGCGCAGGTAAATTTCGGCGCCCAGCGCGCTTTCCTTGCCGAACGAGGGATTGCCGACTTCGAACGACTGGGTCGCGATATGCGGACCGTTGGAGAACAGTTCCTCGGCCGACGGCGCGCGCTCGACGCGGCTGATATTGGCCCCGATCTTGACGTCCTCGGCAAGCGCGAAATTGATCCCGCCCGCGATCGAGAAGGCGTTGAAGTCGCGGTCGACAGGAGTGATGACCGCATCCTCCTCGATCCCGATGGCAACGCTGTCCGACCGGACATCGGTATGCTCGTAGCGGGCGGACAGCTCGATGCCGATAGCGCCGAGATCGAATTCCTGCAGCGTGAAGAAACCGTACTGGTCGGTCGTGTTGGGCGGGACGAACGCCTCTGCGCCAACGGCCGAGAATTCGCGGGTGAATCCCTGGAAGCCGGTCACGCCTTTCCAGCCGTCCTGTTCAGCCTGGACCAGCTCGACCCGGCCTTCGAAGCCCTCGGAATCGAACACCGTGCCGACCTCGTCGCCTTCGAATTCGGTATGCTCGTAATTGGAATAGCCGACGCGGAAACGGATCGATTCGAGGAAGCCGTCGATGAACAGCTCGCCGCGCAAATCGGCGCGCCATTGCCTGAGGTCGATCGAAACCGCTTCTTCGCCATGCTCGTGCTCGTGCTCGTCCTCGTCGTGTTCCTCGTCCTCGTCGTGGTCTTCCTCTTCTTCCTCACCATGCGCGTGCTCCGCCCCCGGGCGGGTCGGAACGCCGTAGCGGGTGTCGTAATAGCTGACCGAGGCGCCGAGGCTGCCGCCGTCATTGATGAACGCGAAGCCGCCGCCGAGCGTGTAGGTTTCGGTGCCGCTATTGGGCAGCACATCGCGCAATTCGGCGAATTCGAGAGCCTCCTCGGCCTCTTCGAGATGGCCTTCCTCGAACTCTTCCTCGGCGATCTCGAGCTGTTCGGCGCGCAAGCCAGGCGTGAGCACGAAGCCGCCGACTTCGACATCCTGCGTCTTGCGATAGCTGCCGTCGAAATGAACCGCGAACTGGTCGCCGATCGCGAGATCGAACGCCGCGCCGCCGCTGCCCCCGTCGAAGGCGCTCGAATAGCTGCCGATGGCGTCGACGTGGTAGCCGTTCTCAGGCACTTCGCGCGGGATCCGCCGGTCGAACGCGTTGATCGCGCCGCCGATCGCCTGGCTGCCGAACAGCAGCGCCGCGGGCCCGCGGAAGATCTCGATCCGCTCGGTCACCAGCGGATCGATCGTCACCGCGTGATCGACCGAAGTGTTGGAGACGTCGAGCGTGCCGATCCCGTCGGTCAGCACGCGGACGCGCTCGCCCTGCAGCCCGCGCAGCACCGGACGCGAGGCGCCGGGGGTGAACGAGGTCGCCGAAACGCCCGGCTGCTCAACGAGGATATCACCGATCTGCGGCTGAATCTCGCGCAGGATGTCCTCGCTCACCAGCACCGAAGTGCCCGCGAGAATGTCGAGTTCATCCACATAGTCCGCCGTCACCACGATGGTGCGATCGTCCGATCCGTGCACCGGATCGCGGTCGGTGTCGACGGCAGTTTGGGCTAGCGCGGGACTCGCGAGGACAGAGGTTGCGAGCAGGGCGAATTTTTTCACGATTGCGAACTCCGAATTTAATGTTACAACATCTCAATTCATGCCTCTAAGAGCCCATCCACGACATTGCAACCGTAACCTGCGGAGGTCGGACGGCGCCTGCGGTACAGCAGGAGATCGCCAAAGCGCGGCATCGCCGCTATCGAGCCACGGTTGCCAATTTCTCGAGAATTTCGGAGCTTCGCCAAATGCATAGAACTTTTCCGGCCGCCCTCCTCGCCCGCAGCGCTGCCGCGCCGCATGCTGGGGGTGCTGGGGGTGCTGGGGGTGCCGGACGAGGTCGACGGGGCGCAGACGCTGATCGCGGGCGCCGACCGAACGCTATCAAGGAATTGCCGTTGAGACTGATTGCTTTTTTCGCCGCTATCCTGCTCGCTTCTCCCGCGCTCGCGCAGGGAATCCAGCAAACCAAGGGCGATTTCGAAGATAAATTCCGCCAGCTCGACGAAGTGCTGGCGGCCCCCAACGTCTATCGCAACGCCTCGGGCGCGCCGGGCCATCAGTACTGGCAGCAGAAGGTCGATTACCGGATAGCCGCCGAGCTCGACGAGGACGATCGCCGCCTGAGCGCGCAGGCGACGATCACCTACACCAACAATTCGCCCGACATGCTGCCGTGGATCTGGCTCCAGCTCGACCAGAACATCTTCAGAAAGGATTCGATGGCCGAGCTGACCAACACCTTCGGCGGCCCCGGCCGTCGCGGGCCGGCGGTCAGCGCGGGCAGCGGCGATACGCCTGCGCGCCTGTCGATGGAGGAGCTGCGCCGCCAGCAGGCGATGGAGGACAAGAGCTACGGCTATGATATCGACGCGGTGCGCGCGGCGGACGGCACGCCGCTGGAGCACACGATCGTCGGCACGCTGATGCGGATCGACCTGCCCGCGCCACTCGCGCCAGGCGCGAGCACGCAGTTCCGGATCGAATGGGCCTACAACATCGTCGAGGAGAACACGATCTACGCCCGCTCGGGCTACGAGCATTTCCCCGACGATCCGCGCCCCGGCGGCAACGATATCTTCCTGTTCGCGCAGTGGTTCCCGCGGCTCGTCGCCTATTCGGATTACGAAGGCTGGCATAACAAGGAGTTTCTTGGCCGCGGCGAGTTCACGCTCGAATTCGGCGATTACGACGTGACCATGACGGTGCCCGACGATCACATCGTCTCCTCCACCGGCGTGCTGCAAAACCCGGCCGAAGTGCTCACCGCAGCCCAGCGCCAGCGCCTCGCCGCCGCGCGTACGGCGGACGAACCGATGTTCATCGTCACGCCCCAAGAGGCCGCCGCCAACGAGCGCACTGGCCCGAGCGGCGAGAAGACCTGGCGCTATACCGCGCAAAACGTGCGCGATTTCGCCTGGGCTACCAGCCGCAAGTTCATGTGGGATGCGCAGGGCCACCGGCAGCCCGGCGCAGAGAACGAGACCGTCATGGCAATGTCGTTCTGGCCCAAGGAAGGCGGCGAGCTGTGGCGCAAATATTCGACCGCCGCGGTGGTCCACACGATGAAGGTCTATTCGCGCTTCAGCTTCGACTATCCCTACCCGACCGCGCAGTCGGTCAACGGCCCGGTCGGCGGGATGGAATATCCGATGATCACCTTCAACGGCCCGCGCACCACGCTCAACGACGACGGCACGCGGACCTATTCGGAAAGCGAGAAGATATTCCTGATCGGCGTAGTGATCCACGAGATCGGGCACATCTATTTTCCGATGACGGTCAATTCGGACGAGCGGCAATGGACCTGGATGGACGAGGGGATCAATTCCTTCCTCGACAGCGTCGCCGGCTATGAATGGGACCCGGATATCCAGTGGACGCGCAGCCTGCCGCGCGACCTGATCCCCTACATGACCTCGAACGAGCAGGTCCCGATCATGACGCAATCGGACAGCGTGCTCAATCTCGGCCCCAACGCCTACGGCAAGCCGTCGGCCGCCTATCACATCCTGCGCGATACGATCATCGGGCGCGAACGGTTCGATTTCGCGCTCAAGGAATATGCTCGCCGGTGGAAGTTCAAGCGTCCCACCCCGACCGACTTCTTCCGCACGATGGAGGAAGCCTCGGGCACCGATCTCGACTGGTTCTGGCGCGGCTGGTTCTATACCACCGATCACGTCGATATATCGCTCGATTCGATCTACAGGTTGCGGCTCGACACGCAGGACCCCGACATCGACCTATCGCGCCGACGACAGGAACTGGCCGACGAGCCAGGCAAGGTCGGCGTGCGCCTCAACCGCGAACAGAACCTGCCGATCTGGGTGCTGGAAAATCCCGGCATCACCGATTTCTACGACGATAACGACCAGTTCACCGTGACGCCGAAGGATCGCAAGAAATACACCGATTTCCTCGACGGTCTCGAGCCGTGGGAGCGGCAGGTGTTCGACCGAGCGCTGAAGGAGGATTCGAATTATTACGTGCTCAATTTCTCCAACAAGGGCGGGCTGGTGATGCCGATAATCCTCGGCCTGACCTTCGAGAACGGCAGCACAGAAAAGATGATGATTCCGGCGGAAATCTGGCGCCGCGATGCGCGCGAGGTCAGCAAGCTGCTGGTCTTCCCCAAGGACAAGCGCCTGCAGTCGGTGGTCGTCGATCCCGATTGGGAGACCGCCGACGCCAATATCGAGAACAACCACTATCCGCGCCGGATCATCGAGAGCCGGATCGAGGCTTTCAAATCGCCCGATCCCACTTCGCGCAGCGGTCGCGACCTTATGGCCGAAACGCAGGGGTCGCAGGAATGACCCGGCTTTTCGCTCTGCTGGCGGCACTGCTGCTGACGATCCCGGTCGCGGTTGCGGCGCACCAGCAGAAGATCACCATCAGCACGGTTTCGCACAACGCGCGCACGGGTATGCTGGAGGTGGTCCATCGCGTGCCGCTGCACGATGCCGAGCACGTGTTGCGCGCGCGGGGCGTGCGGGCACCCGACATCATCGACGATCTCGAAAGCCGCCGGGCATTCGCACGCTATGTCGCCGAGCGCTTCGAACTGGCGACGGAAAAAGGCGCGTTCGAGCTGATCCTGCTGGGAACCGAGATCGAAGGCGCCACGCTGATCGTGCTGCAAGAAGCGCCGTCTCCGGGACCAGCCGCCGAGCTGACCGTGCGCTCGCAGATCCTGACCGATGTCTGGTCGCGGCAGGAGAACCGCGTCAATCTCGGCAGCGGAACCGAAGTGGAGACATTGATATTCCGCGCAGGCGACGACTTCAAACCGGCGCGACTGCCCGGTTAACGGCGAGAGATTAGCTGCCCCGCTTCACCGCCACGGCGAGATGCGCGGTGCTCGGCATGCGGATGACGTCGGCATCGCGCCACTGCTCGGCGATCCGGGTCGCCTCGGCGATCACCGCGTCGCGCTTCGTATCGTCGAGGCCGACGATCAGCGGGTTCGATCCGATCATTGGGCTCTCGTTTGTCAGGATATCGGCGGGCAGGACGATGTCGTGGCTTCGCTGATGCATGGCGATATCGCCAAAACCCGCCCGCTCGAGCTCGGTTGAAAATGCGTCGCGGTCGCTGAGCGCAGCCATGCCGGGCACCCCGATATCGATCGGCTCGTCGGGCCAGAGGGCGAGACGCGCCTGAGCCAGCAACTGGTTCGGCCCGAAGCCGTAGGGATTGTCGGCAACGCCGATCACGGCGCGTCCGCCGGGCCGCAACACGCGGGCCGCTTCCGCCAGGCCGGCTCGCCAGTCGGGAAACAGCGGGATGCCGAACACCGAGCAGACGCGGTCGAAATGGTCCGAAGGCAGGTCGAGCGCCTGCCCATCCATCCTGCGCGCTTCGATCGGATGGCTGCCGGCGCGCGTGAGCAACCGGTCGATCATGCCTTGAGAAAAGTCGATGGCCGTCACGCTCGCACCCGCCTCGGCCGCGGCCACGGCAAGCGCGCCGGGGCCCGTAGCGATATCGAGCAAGGTTGTACCTGGCTCGATCTCAGCGAGCGCGACCGCGTCGTGGCAGAAAAGGGCGGTGAACGGTTCCGCGCCGGCGATATAGCCGTCGACGGTCTCGTCCCAGTAATCCGCCGTCTGGATCGGCTGCGTCATGATCGTGCCCGGCCCCACTCCTCTAGCCGCCGGATCAGCCCGGCCGTGCGTCTCGCAGCCGGTAAAAAATGCCGCTTTCGTCGTATCCGGTCAGTTCGAGCACACCGCTGACGATATGCACCTTGCTCTCATTGGTCGGAAACGCCGTATCGGCATAGATCTCGATGAACTGGTTGGGTGCGGCATGGAAATGGAACGGGCAGCCGGGGGGATAGCCCAGCAGCACGAAATGCTTCTGCTTCGAGCCGTTTTCCAAGGGCATCATCCACCCGGCGACCTTGATCCGCTTCCCGGCCAGCGACTTCACCTGCGAAGTGAATTGGGGTTTCGACAGGATATAACCCTGCTTGTCCTTGCGGGTGGTCTCACCGGTCGCTTCCAGCACCTTCCACGATACGCCGCCCTTGGGCGTTGCCGCCGGTTTCCAGACGTCCTCCACGCCCTGTTCGGCCGCGGCGATCTCGCTTCCCTTGAACAGGACTGCGGGTCCAACCATGAGCGACATGATTGCAACGGACAGCGTCGTTGATTTCCATCGCGTCATTTCTCGTCTCCTGACGTCTTGCCTCAAGCGCGTGCCAAAGTGCGCGCCGGATCGATTCGATAAACTTTCAGCGCCGGCACTAATGCGGCTAGAGCCCCTATCGCCAGCACGGCGGCAATCAGGCCCGCCTCGGCAGCGACCGGTTGCCACGGCGTCAAGCCGAGGTCGCCCAAGGTCGGAAAGCTTCGCCGCGCAATCGTGATCAAGCCGTGCGCGGCAAGCCAGCCAACCGCGGCACCCAGCGCCGCCGTGACGACTCCTTCCAGAATCACCGTTGCGAAAACCTGAACGCGCGAGGCGCCCATCACTCTCAGCAGCGCCAGATCGCCCTCGCGATTGCGGGCCATGTTGATCAAGGCGACGAAAATCGCGAGGCCGCCGGTCAAAGCGAGCAGCCAGGCGAAAATCCGGATACCGTCGAGACTTGCGCCGAGCAATTCGAGCAGCCGGGCGGTCTCGACCGCCGGCACCGCGGATTGCATTTCGGTCTGGCGGTTGATCATCGCGGGTATGCGGATTGCGCCGGACGCATTGCGGTAGGTCACCAGCAGCGCGGTCAGTTCGGGCTCCAGCTCGGCGCGCCGATCCTGCAGCGCGGGTGCGCGATCTTCGTAGCCGGAGACGGCCTGCGTGGCAGCGGTTTCTTCCGAATGTTCTTCGGTGTGATGCGCGGGCCGGAACAACGCCTCGGTGTCCGAGGGATCGAACACGGCCTGCCGAAGGTGGACCGGCCCGGCGGCGGGACCCGGCACCAGAAAAGCATGGTCGTGTTCCTCGTGTTCGTGATGCTCGGCTTCGTCGGCATGCTCGTCGCCCTCGTGTTCGTGGCCTTCTTCGCCATCGTGATCATGATCGTGCTCGATCCCGTGCACTTCCCACACGCTTTCGACCGAGGTCAGGATCAGCCGGTCGATCACGCCGCCCGTGGGGGCAAGGATACCAGTCACTCTGAACGGTGAATGGTCATGCCCGCTATCGTTGTCCTCGTCGTCTTCCAGCCCGTGGCTACCGATGAATTGCTGGCCCAGCGTCGCGCCTGTCGCTTCGGCGACCTTGGCGCCCATCACCGCTTCCATCGGGTGCTCGAAGCTCTCCCCTTCCGCCAGTCGGGCGCCATGGAGCACGAGAAAGGTCTGGTCGGTGCCGACGATACGGTAGCCGTCGAAATTGTCGCCGAGCGCGAGCGGCGTGACCCGCGCGACCGCCGGATCGTTCCGGAGCAGTTCGAGACTGCTGTTGGGGATATTACCGGTCGGCTGGTCGATATGGAACACGCTCGACAAGATCAGCTGCAGCGGCGAGCCCTTGGCGCCCACCACCAGGTCGATCCCTTCGGCATCGCGTTCGAACCGCTCGCTCGCCTGCGACCCAAATTGCAGCAGCAGCACCAGCATGGCGACCGAAATCGCCAGCAGCAGGACGTTGAGCGCGGTTGTCAGCGGCCGGTCGCGCAGATAGGCGAGCGCCAGCCTCAACATGGCTGCAACCGCCCGTTTTCGAGAGAGAACGTGCGTTCGAAGAACGGCCGCAAACGGTCGTCATGCGTGGCGACAAGCAGCGTAGCGCCCGCCTCCTGCGCCGCTTCGAACAGCATTTTTGCGACCGTTTCGGTGTTGGTACGGTCGAGCGCCGAGGTCGGTTCATCGGCGATCAGCAGCTTTGGCCTGACGACCAGCGCACGCGCGATGGCGGCGCGCTGGGCCTCGCCTTGGCTCAACTCGAACGGTCGGGCCGATGCGCGATGGGCTATACCCAGGCGTTCGATCACGTCGTCGATCATCTCGTGGTCGACCGAGCCCGCTTGCAGGCGCTGAGCAAGCGCGAGGTTGGCGCGGACGGACAGCGCCGAAACCAACCGCAAGGTCTGGAAAATGATCCCCATCGCGCGCTTTCGGACCAGATCGCTGTTGGCGCTCCGGTCCGCTGCGGCGACGAGTTCCCCATCGACCTCGACCGAGCCGGCATCCGGTTTCTGGAGCCCGCAGACGATATTCAGCAAGGTGGACTTGCCCGACCCCGAGGGGCCGAGCAGCAGGGCGTTTTCGCCCGCATTCAGAGAAAAGGAAATATCCGAAAGGACGGATCGGCCATCATAGGCCTTTCCGACTTCGCGCACCGTAAGAAGCATTGTCAGGTAAAGGTGGCCCTGTCCTCGGCCGAAACCGGAGCGCCGCCTTCGACTTCCCACTTGCGCGGGCCTTCGTCCTCGGTCTGCGCCCGCTTGGTGCGCGGCGCATCATCGGCGGTTGCCTTCTTTTCGTTCGAATTGCTCGACTGCCTAGCCGGCTCGGACGATCGGGGAGGTTGCGGCTGCGACATGGGACCTGCACCGTACATGCCCGCGAACGGACTATAACGATGCATGCCGTCGAAACCATCGGCAGCACAGGCGGAAGCTGTCGTCGGGACCGCGAGCAGTAGCGCAGCAGGTGACAGGCAAAGGGCTTTCGATATCGTCATGGCAGAGACAATATATCACAACGCAAGCTTTGTCCAGTCGAACAGCCGAGTGCGATCCAAACCTATTCCGGGCCGAGCACGCCATGCCTGCGCCCGTCCGATTCAGGCCGATATGCCCCGCCGGGCACGCGAATCAGATAGTTCGAATACCGCCAATAGCGCGTGGCCTGACCCGCTTCGTCGAGATCGAATTCGACGGGATAGGTCCGGCCCGTCTCGTCCTGGTATGCGAAAGCGTGGCCGCCGACCGGTTCGAGCGTCCACAACGATCCTGCCGGATCGTCGGCAAAGAGATCCGCGACCAGCAAGTGCCGGCCATCGGAAGCGATGGCGACACGCTCCGGCATGCCCGGTCGGTCATAAATCCCGGCATAGCGTGACAAGGAAGCATTGGCAGTTCTGACCTCCGCTGCGTCTTCGCGCAGTGCGGGTGCCACCATGCGGAAGATCGCCGAGGCCCAGTCGTACGGGCTGGCATCGTTGACGTTCATCAGTACGATGACGCCGATTTCGCTTTCCGGGTCGAGCACCATCAGACTGCGAAAGCCGGGGCAGTAGCCGCCATGACCGACAAGCGTTTGTCCGCGCAGGTCGTAATAGCCGAAGCCCAGTCCGCGCTTGCGCGTGCCGTCGGGGCTGCTCCACTGGACATCCATCATCTGCTGCAGGCTGGCGGCCGATAGGATTTCCTCGCCGCCACTCGCGCGCAGGCGGAATATCCATCGTGCCAGCCGCGCGAGGTCGTCGGCGCTGGAAACAAACCCGCCCGCCGCTGCGTAGTCGCGGGTCGGATAGTCCTCGAACGCGCGCCGCTCGTCCCCGGAGCGGATCGTATAACCTGTCGCCAGCGCCGCTCCGGGCGGCAGCGCAGAGATATCGGGAGCTGTATGCGACGTGGACAGCGGATCGAGAATTCGCTGCCGGACCTGGCCTTCGAACGATCCGCCGCTCGCCTCTGCAACCGCGGCAGCGGCGAGGAGATAGCCGAGATTGGAGTAGACGTAGCGCGAACCCGGATCGTGCAGCAGCTTCAGACGCGGCACCTCACGGCGTACGGTCGCGAAATCGGGGAAATCGATTTCGATATAATAGGGCAGGTCGAGTTCTTCGGGCAGGCCCGCGGTATGCGTGAGAATCGAGCGCAAGGTCACTCGATCCAGCGCTTCCTCGTCGGCGTCGAGCGAAAACCAGGACAGGTCCTGCGACAGGGGCCGGTCGAGCGCCAGCCTGCCCTCCTCCACCAAGTCGATCGCGGCTATGCCCGTGAACAGCTTCGATATCGAGCACACCCGGAACGCGGTATCGGGCGTGACGGGCGTGCCACCGGCCCGGTCGGCAAGCCCGAAACCCTGCGCCCAGACGAGGCTGTCACCATGCACCACCGCCACTGCGGCGCCGGGGATACCCTCGTGATCGCGCTGCGTTTCGATCCATGCCTCTGTCAGCGCGATACGGGCGGAGAGCGGGCTCGCCGATAAAGGCGTTGCTCCCGTAAACACCGCAGCACACACGCCGGCGGCCATCATCCAGCGCTGTTTGAGGTGAAGGTTCATGCCAGTGGGCTGAGCCGCCCGAACCGCCGCCGCGCAGCCAAGCCCGCCAGCAGTGCTACGAACAGCCAGAACACGAACGGAATCACCAGTCCGCCGAGCGCCGGTTCGCGGAAGCGGAATCGGTCGAGCGCGGCGATGTCGGCATCGTCGAGGCGCCTGTCGGTCAGCGCCCATTGCGCCTGTTCGGCCTGGAATTCCATGCGGAACTCCTCCGCCTGCTCGCGAAAGGCGCGGTGGCGGGT
Source organism: uncultured Altererythrobacter sp. (assembly GCA_913055875.1). Classification (GTDB taxonomy): domain Bacteria; phylum Pseudomonadota; class Alphaproteobacteria; order Sphingomonadales; family Sphingomonadaceae; genus CAJXJY01. The sequence goes on along the minus strand of CAJXJY010000006.1, from coordinate 181,282 downwards.
TTCTCCGGTGCCGGCGAGGTCGCCCGCGATCCGCTGGAACGCGAGGCTAGGGGTCAGGAACTCGGCCCATCCGACCACCCGGCGCTGTGCGCGCGACGCCTTGGCGAAGGCTTCGGCGGCAGGTGCCGTTTCGCGGTCGACGATCCGGCGCCCCATGGTGACCCGTCGCAGGAACAGGTCCTCTTCCTCGGGTTCGACCAGTTCGGGATGGTCGTGCATGTACTCCCGATATTCCTCGCCGATCCGCGAGCGCGCCTCGATCTGGGACTGACGCGCCTCGGCGATATTGGCGAGCGCGGATGGCGGCGGATAGAGCGACGAGGCGAGCGCGGTCGACAGCGCCGGGATCACCAGCACAAGAAACGTCCAGGCGACGATCAGCCCCACCCCGATCGCTTCGGCGCGCGCCCGGATCGTATTGGCGAGGCCCACCAGCACCCACCAAAAGGCCATGTACCCCCAGGCGATGCCGATCCAGGCCGCGACCGCGCCCCATTGCTCGCCCGAAACGCCCGCCGACCATGCGCCGATCGGCGCGGCTGCGGTGACGGGCAAAGCGATCGTCAGCGCGCGCAACGCGATCCGCCGGATCGCCAGCGAGGACGCCGGGGCACCGCCGCTCATCGCAAGGCGCAGCCTGCCGTTGTCGCGGTCGGATGCGATCACGCCATAGCCGAGCGCGATGATCAGCAGCGGCACCAGCAGCGCGGTGAGAAAAGTGAGATCGAACGAACCCGCATCGAGCGCGATCGGGCTGGCGGTCTGGTAACGCGCGAACAGCGTATCGCGATCGATCCAGAAGCTCACTTGCGAGTAGTTGGGATCGAGCCGCAGGCGGCCCAGCGCGAGCACCGCGGTCGGCTCGACCGGCATCACCACCGGCGCTTCCGCGTGCTGCGCCCAGACCGGGCGCTCGATCTCCGCGAGCCGCTCGGCGACCTGTTCGACATGGAGATCCTGCGCTTCGCGCTGCTCGGCGGTCACCGCCGCAGCGTTGTGGATGGCAAAACCGGCGAGCACGGCGAGCACGACCAGCACGATCCACGCCGCCGGATCGCGATAGAGCAGCCGCCATTCGCCGCGCAGGAGCTCAGACATCGCGATCCTCCATCCGCTACGCCGCCGACCAGCGCCGGATTCCGAACACCGCGGCCGCAAAACCGAGCACGATCCACAGGACGAGCGCCAGCAAAGCGCCGAGCGGGAAATTGCCGACGTCGCGCAATCGAGGCAGCTCGTAGGAAAACAGCGGCACCTGCTCCCACAATTCGCGATCGGCCATGTAGCCGAACCCCGCGCCGCTCGAATTGTAGGCGAAATCCTCGTTGAGCAGGCGGATGGTCACGCGCCGATGCGCTTCGGCGGCTGCGGCGAAATGGCGGTGATGGCGTTCGTCCGAGCCCGCCAGCAGCGCGGACAGCTCGCGCATCGCCAGCGTCGGGCTGGCGAAAGCGGCGGGCCGCGCAAGGGCGCGCTGTTCGGCATAGGTACCGTAAAGCCTGCCGAACTGGCGGTCGTAAATCTGATTGCCGAATTCCTCGTCCGCCTGCATCGACAGTCCGACGATATTGACCGGCAGTTCTTCGACCGTCTCCACGCCGTATTCGTCGAGCACCTTTTGCCTGAACTCCTGGCTGCGTTCGCTGCGCGGGTTGTGGCCGTCGACGCCGTTCTCGCGTTCCTCGGCGACCTGCTGCCAGAACTTCGCCGGCTCGGGCGCGGGTGCGGCAAGGTCGGCGGCATTGGCCGCCAGGCGCGGAACCACCACCACCGCGAGGATCCAGATCGACAGCATGATGCCGAGAGCGCGGGCGGAGGAAGTGGCCAGCGCGGATGCGCCCAGCGTCATCGCGCCAAACGCGGCGAGATAGAGCAGATAGGTGCCGGCCAGCCCGAACACCCTGACGCCCTGGTCCGCATAAGCGGCGCCGTCTGACAACAGCGGCGCGGCGAAGGCGGCGACGATCAGCGGCGAGATCACGAACAGCGAGAGCAAGCCGATCGACGCGGTCTTCCCCGCGAGCAGCGTGCCGCGCCCGATCCCCGAAGCGGACAGCATCCGCCACAGCCCGGTCTCGCGTTCGCGCGCGAGCAGCGGGAAGCCGATCAGGATGATCGCCAGCGGGGCGACGATCTGCAGCAGCCAGGCCGGAGTCAGATCGGCGAAGCGCTGCGCGTCGACCATCGTCTCGGCCTCGCGGTTTTTGGCCGGGGTCTGGTAATGCCCTTCCATCCAGATCGCGCTACCGAGGCTTGCGGTCAGGCCGCGATCGAAGCCGGTCAGTGCTGTCATCGGGCGAAACGCGTAATGGCCGTAATGGGCGACGGTATGCGGGTTGGCCTCGCCCTGTTCGACCCAGGTCGCCTGCTCGGTGGTTTCGGCTTGGACGCGCGCCGCTTCGTACTGGGTAACGCGGTCGGCGGCGGTGAAGGCGCTGATCGTTGCCAGTAGCAGACACAAGGCAAACAGCAGCGGCACGCGCCGGTCGCGCCAAGCCTCGCGGAAATCGGTGGTCACGATGGCGGCGATGCGCCGGATCACGCCGCCGCCTTGTCGGTCATGTGCTCGATATAGATCCGTTCCAGACCGGCATGATCGATCGTCGTCGGGTCGAGCAGTTCGACCAGCTCGCCCTCCCGCAGGATACCGGCCCGGGTGGCGAGTTCGCGCGTACGGAACAGGTCGTGGCTCGCCATCAGGATCGCGACCCCGCTTTGGGCCGCTTGCCGTAGCGCAGCGCTCAGTTCGGCGGCGGCATGCGGGTCGAGCCCGGAAAAGGGTTCGTCAAGCAGCCACACCTTCGCTTGGCGCGCGAACGCCGCGGCCAGCGCGACCTTCTGCCGCATCCCCTTGGAATAGCCCGACACGCGCCGGCCCGCGGCCTCGCGCGGCAGGCCCGCCGCGTCGAGATGCGGCGCGAGTTCGTCATGCGAGGTCTTCGCCCCGCCCCCGAGCGCGTGAAAGAAGGTGAGGTTCTCGATCCCCGTGAGATTGGGATAGAGCGTGACCATCTCGGGCACATAGGCGATATGCCGCCGCGCGCCGGTCGCATCCTCGTCGGGACGGATGCCGCACACCTCGGCCCGGCCTTCGTCGGGTTGCAGATAGCCGAGCAGGAGATTGAGCGTCGTCGTCTTGCCCGCCCCGTTCGCGCCCAGCAGGCAGACGATTTCGCCCGGCTCCACCGTAATGGTGAGCCCGTTCAACGCGGTCTGGCCGCCGAATCTCTTGGTCAGATTGTTCGTTTCGATCATAGCCGTTCGCGGGAGATGACGGGGAGGAATATAGAATGTTATAACGCAACATTACCGGGGTCAACAGAAGGTGCCGACGCCTTATCGATCGAACTGCTCGTTCAACAGCCCGATCGAGAAGGACTCGACCGCGTCGGTTGCCGGCGCGAGCGACGACCGGTTGCCGCCCGCCACGACGATGCGATCGCCGACCGCGACAGCGCGTACATGGCGGCGGGGCGTGAACGGTGCATCCAGTGCGCGCCAGTCTCCGGTGCGTATGTCGAAGCCCAGCACCGACGACTGGTCCGTGTAATCGCCGAATACGAACACCCGACCCTCCGCGCCCGCCGCCCCGTGCGCGCTCAGCGGAATGGGCGTCGGCGGGCCCATCGACCACCGGTCGGCAACCGGGTCGTAGACCTGCGTGACCGCATGCGCCTCGGCCTGATCGAAGCCGCCGATCAGCCAGATGCGATCATCCGCAACCACCGCCGATGCATTGCCGACGGCCACATGCATGGGTTCCCGCTCGACCCAGCGATCGTGAGGCGGAGCGCATTCCCAAACCCGTCCCACGGGTTTGCGGCTGGAATCCGCCGGGTCGCGGAAAACACCGCCGAACACGAAGATCGAACGCCCGAAGGAGGCGGCGGACAGATGGATGAGCGGCACCGGAAGATCGGGTCCGGTCCAGATCGCCTGGCTGCCGAGATCGATCCGCTCGGTCTCCGAGACGAGCCGGGTTTCGGTTCCGTCCCTGGTCCGGCCGCCGAGCAGCCACAGCCGGTCCTCCATCCACACCGCCGCGTGGTTGGCCCTGGGATAGAGCCCGTTCGCGACGAAACGCTGCTCGAGCGTGTGCGGCGAGACCGTCTCGACCGTAGCCAGCTTGGCCGAATGGAAATGCGTTTCGGTGCGCCCCGCGCCCATCGGCGCGCCGCCCGACAGGATCGCCCGCGTGCCGTCGCTGCACAGCGCGGCGCCATAGCGCGGGATATGGAGCCGACCCTGCCGATGGTCCTGCGCCAGACCGGCCGTGCTCGTCCCGGCCAGCGCGCTCGCGGTGATGGCACCTCCGAAGGCGCGTCTTGTCAATCTCATTGGGCTCTCCTGTAACATCCTCCGGGCTTGGTCAGAACTGGTCCGATACCGTGAACTTGACGAATTCGCCGCGGCGGCGGTCGAGGATCTCGGAGCCGATGAAGGCTCCGCTGCGGTCGGGCGCGAACAGGCGCCGCTGGCGCGGAAAAATCTGCCCGCCGATATTGCGCACTTCCAGTTGCATCTTGACCCCGAAGAAGCGGGTCGTCTCGACGAAACCGGTCCAGCGGTCGCCGCGCGCCTCCTCGATCGCCTCGTCGACGAAAAACAGCGCGTAGTCGGTGCGCGGCTCGTAGCGGATGCCCCAAGAGAACCGCTCGGCGGTCACATCGTGGCGAAAGTCGATATCGATATTGGGATTCTCGAGCCCGTAAACGTCGCGCGTGGCATTGGTGATCGGATCGAGAAAGCGCGAATCGCGAAACTCCGCCGTCACTTCGAGCAGCCCGCCAGGGAGGATGCTCGTCAGCGGCAGCGAGCCTTCGACATCGAGGCCCCGGAAACGCGCCGAACCGGCATTGGCAATGCCGGGCACCCCGCTCGGCAGGATTACCTGCTCAAGCACGTCCTCGCGCCATTCGTGAAACGCCTCAAGATTGAGCGCCGCGCCCGACGGCAGGCGAATATCGGCGGTCAGGCTCGCGCGGGTGGTCTGGTCGGGGCCGAGATTCGGATTGCCCGCAAGAAAGCGATCGTCCTCCGCATTGGCCGAGGCGGCGAAGTCGTTGAAGTCGAGCTGGCCGACAGTGCGGCGCACCGCCGCGCGCAGCTGCACCGCGTCCGATAGCTGGTGCGTGACCGCCAGCGACGGCTTGAGGAAGGTGAAGCTGTTCTCGCCCACGGCATCGCCGCTTACCGTGATGCGCGAGGTCTCGGCGGCGAGACCGGCTTCGACCGTGCAGCCCGGCGCGGCGATCCAGGTGATATTGGCAAAGGCCTCGCCGCGCAGTTCCTCGACCGTGACATCGGATGCCGGCAGATCGATCGGGCGCACCCCCGCCGCATCCTCGACTTCGAGCGCGATGCTGGAATCGAGCCGGTTATAGGCCATTTCGAGCCCGAATTCGGGGCGCAGCCTGCCATCGAGCTTGCCGATCGTCCCGCGCGCCAGCACTTCGACCGGAAACCGTTCGGCGCGGAAGCGGCTGATCTCCGCCGTCTCGCCGACCGGCTCTTCGACCACGTTGCTCGAACTCTGCTCGCTGTCCCGGAACGAGCCGAGTCCAAGCACTTTAAGCACCCAGCTATCGGCCACGCGCCCGGTCCAGTCGGCGCTCAACTCGCCGGTCCAGTATTCGGAATCGAAGCGGATGTCGGTACGCCGGTCGGGCATGCCGTCGGGCAGGCGCGCGATGAACCCGTCGCGGCCGGTTTCCTGGTAGTAGCGGCTGTTGCCGAAGCGGCCGTTGAGCGTCAGCGTCCCGGCACCGAGCAGCCGCTTCGCCTCGGTAGCGATGAAGGCGTCGCGCAGCGTGGAGGGCAGCGTCTCCTCCTCGAACAGCAGCAGCGCGCCGTCGGCATCGCGGCGAATACACTCGAAATCGGTGAACACGAACTGCTCCCAGAACGCGTTGATCCGCGTCGTGGTGGTCCAGCCCCCGATCGGTGCGGTAAGCGACACTTCGCCGCGCGGATAGATCAGCCCCTCGGCATTGCGCTCGAGTTCGCCCGACCAGGTCCCGGCGACGCTCTGCGGCCTGCGCACGACATTGGCGACCAGCCCCTGCCCCGCCGTCTCCCCAGCGCGCTGCGCCCCGCGAGTGATTTCGATCCGCTCGACCGCATCGGCCGGGATCCGCTTGAGGAAATCCTCCAGGCCGCCGGCTTTGATCGTCGGTCGTTCGCCATCTATCAGGACGTTGCCCGCACCACCTGAGAAACCGCGCAAATCCGCCCCGCCTTCAACCGCGAAGCCGGGTACCCGCGCAAGCAGGTCAAGCGCGTTCTGCGGGAAGAACCTGTCGAAAAACTCGCGCGGGTAAGTTTCGACTCCCAGCGCCGGTTCCGGAGAGGAGGCGACCGGCTGGTTCTCATTCGTATCGACATCCTGCGCTGCCACCGGGGGGTGCGTGAGACCCGACAGGCCCATCGCCGAGAGCCCGGCCATCCTCGGCAACAGGCTCCCAACGTAACCGCCAGTCCTGCTTGAGAGCGCCATGATACCGCCGCTTTTCGAGCACCGCCTCGGGAAAGCCGCCCGAAATGCCAAATCCAACATATCTCCCCTTAGCCAAGCCACCCGGAAGCCGGTCTCACTCAGCCCCAACCACCAAACACGACCCAAATGATAATGAGATAATATACCATTACAGTGCATTGGGCGGGAGCGCAAGCCTATGGGGTTCTTGAGCGCCCCGCTTGGTAACGTCGGGAGGCCCGCCGTGGCTTGCGCAAACAAGTCTACCGCTTCTCTCACCTTCTCGTCGAGATGGGCCTCCAAGGCTCCAGTCCTGCGGAGTTCTCGGAACATGGTCGGCGCCTGTTCGGCCATCGCTCGCGCATATTCGGCTCTGGCCCCAGCATCGGACGGCCTACGATTGCAAATGCTATGCGGTGATCAGGACCGGTCCGAGATACGCGATCAACTGAACATGCCGCCGAAACAGAAAGGTGATCAGCATGCCGCCGATACAACCTGTCGGCAGCGCTGCGATTAGTCCGAGCCAGTTCCAGCGGACGAACATGGCGGCAATGTAGCCGAGAGCTCCCACGCCGAACCATATCGCCCACAAACTGCCGCCCGTTGCGGCTCCGACGGGCCATCGCTTGGCCTTGGCAAATGCAGGATAGGCAATCCCGGCCACCATCAAATTTCTTCCAAACAGAATTACGAAGTCCATGTTGGAACACCTCCCGCGCAGCCGACCGACGTCGTGCAGCCCTTCCGCTCGACGATTGAGTTCGACGGCTCACATCTGCATCATGACGTGCAAGCAAGTCTCTGATTGGGGAGCGATTTTGGGAACAGAGAGGCAAAAGCCGAAAAAGTATAATATAATTAACAGTATATGGCGGAGCGGGTGGGATTCGAACCCACGATACGGGGTTGCCGTATACACACTTTCCAGGCGTGCGCCTTCGACCACTCGGCCACCGCTCCGCGTTCCTGTTTGCGCTATCACGTCTCTTTTCGCACTACCGCTTCGCTGCTCGAGTGCGAGGGGCCGTATCGGACCCTCCGGCCTCAAGATGCGCGAAGCGCGGTAGGCCAACCAAGAACGCAGGCCAACAGGAACGCGCGCACCTAGCGACGGATAAACGCTTGCGCAAGCCGCGCCGATGTGGGCAATCGCTGCAAATGATCGCGCGCCTGCTCGTCCTGCTCGTCCTCGCCATGTCAGGAGCGGTCCTCGCGCCGTCCGCCCGCGCGGGCGAGGCCAGTCAGTTACAGCCCGGCAGCGGTCGTTTCGAGCACCGTTCGGCTGGCGGCACGACGATCCCGGTATACTACCACATCCCGGCCGGCGCGAGCGCGGACGCGCCGATCCTGTTCGTGATGCACGGCGTCAACCGCGACGCCGACCGCTATCGCGACGAATGGATCGCGCATGCCGAGGCCGAGGGCATGCTGGTGTTCGCACCGCAATTCTCGCAAGCCGATTTTCCCGGCTCGCGCGGCTACAATCTCGGGCGCATCGGCGGCGGCGGATGGCTCGCCGCGCGGCCCGACTCGCCCTACACCATCGTCGACGGCCTGTTCGACGCGGTGCGCGCGCGGACCGGAACGACGCGCCAGCGCTATTTCCTCTACGGCCATTCGGCGGGCGCGCAATTCGTCCACCGGTTCGTGTATTTCATGCCCGAGGCGCGGATCGAGGCGGCGATCGCAGCGAATGCGGGCTGGTACACCATGCCCGATCTCGGGCAGCTTTGGCCCTACGGGCTGGACGGAACGGGGATGACCGAGAAGGGGCTCGAACGCGCGCTCGCGCAGCCGCTCCATATCCTGCTCGGGGTCAACGACCGCGACCGGCGCGACCCCAACCTGCGGCGGACGCGCGAAGCGATGGCGCAGGGGCCGCATCGTTTCGCGCGCGGGCAGACGTTCATGGACGCCGCCTCCCTGGCCGCCCCGCCGGGCGGGTTCGGCTGGCGAGTCGGCACCGTGCCCGGCGCGGCGCACAACAATGCGCAGATGATACCGGCGGCGATCGCGATCATCACCGGCAAGGGCGGCGGAACGGGCCCGCAGCAAGCCGAAGCGGGTGCGAAGCGCTAAGGCCCGCGGCGAAATCGTGCTACAGCATCGGCGACGGCGATGCTGCGCGGATCGGCATCCCCTGCGACCATCGCCGCCAGAGCCCCTTTCCGCCCCCCAAAACGCGTGGAAAGGGGCTTTTGCTTGAGACCTTGCCTAGCCTCGGCCGCCACCGTTCGAAGTCCGCCAGTAGCGTCGACCGGAATTTGGTGGCAGGGTCCGGCGCATGACAAGACCGCTGATTTCGCTCGCCGCCGCGCTCGCCCTCGCCGCTCCCGCAATCGCGCAGGAGGAGGAACTGCAAGGGGCCCCCAGCCCGAACGAGATCGTCGCCGAGGCGCCGGCCGGGGAATGGGCCGCGATCGCGCCCGAAGACCTGGTGGTGATGACGCTCGCGCCCGACGCCGAGGGCAATCCGCGCGAGGTGATAATCCAGCTGATGCCGCCGCCCTTCAGCCAGGGCTGGGTCGCGAACATCCGCACGCTCGCGCGCGCCGGCTGGTACGACGACATCAGCGTCAACCGGGTGCAGGACAATTACGTCGTCCAATGGGGCGATCCGAATTACGACAATCCGGAAGCCGAGGGGGAGGAGAAGGCGTTGCCCGAGGGGCTGCACAGGATGACGGAGGAGGACTACCTCGCCGAGCGCCGACGCAGCGAAACCGCGTGGTTCGCGTGGACCAACGGCCCTTATGCGCCGCACCACGGAAACTTCGCCGGCTGGCCGATCGCCTGGAACGCCGAGGCCGCTTGGCCCGTCCACTGCTACGGCATGGTCGGCGTCGGCCGCGGCTATTCGCCAGACACCGGCTCGGGCGCCGAGCTCTACACCGTGATCGGCCACGCGCCGCGCCATCTCGACCGCAATATCGCGCTGGTCGGGCGGATCGTGGAGGGGATCGAGCACCTGTCCTCGCTGCCGCGCGGCTCGGGCGCGCTCGGCTTCTACACCGAGGAGGAGTTCGACAAGCGAACTCCGATCCTGACCGTGCGTGTCGCAAGCGACCTGCCCGAAGTCGACCGGCCCGCGTTCGAATATCTTTCCACCGCAGGCGAAACCTTCGCCCGCTACGCCGATGCACGCGCCAACCGGCGCGATCCGTTCTTCATCCACCCGGCGGGCGGGGCGGATATCTGTAATATCCCGGTTCCGGTGCGGCGAGCAGAATAAGGCCGCCAAATGCCGGGCGTCGCGGGTGACACCTGTCACCCACCTGTCACCCGGCCCCGCAATTCCGCAACCCCCTGTCGAACCGTTCTTTTTCGAGTGGCCTTGTCGCCCGGGGTGACAGATCGGCTCGATTCGCGCCGGTTTTGGCGCGCTTGCACCGGCACGGGCACCGGCACCCGCGGCCGGAACGCGCACCTGTAAATTCGGCGAATTTATCCGTCGGGATTCCATCGCACAGTCTAAGGCATGAATGGCCCCTTGTAGGAAAGTTTTTCTTGCAGATGCCGCGACGCCGGGCCCTGTTTCGGCAAAGCCGAAACCAAGCTTACAGCTTCTGCATCAACTCGATGCGGTTGCCGAACGGATCGCTGGTGAAGAAGCGCTCGTATTCTTCGACCGGCTTGTCGTCGCGCGTCTCGATGCCCGCCTCTTCGAGCTTTGTACGCAGGCCCGAAAGGTCGTCGACGAGAAACGCCGGATGCGCCTTTCGCGCGGGCCGGAAATCCGGGTCGACGCCGATATGCAGGTTCGCCCCGCCACCCTCGAACCAGCATCCGCTCGGCGAGAGGTTCGCCGGTTTGGGCACCTCTCGCATGCCGAGCAGGCCGACGAAGAACCGCCGCGCCTCGTCTTCGCCACCCGCGGGGATCGCCAATTGAACATGATCGAGACCCACGATCGCCATCAGATCCGTTCCGCCTGCGAGATCGCGTCGCTCGCGCGCAGCGCGCTGACGATGCGGGTGAGGTGCGCCAGGTCCTGCACTTCGAGGTCGACATCGTAGATCCCGAACGGGTGCTCGTGCTGCGCCAGTTCGAGCGCGCGGATGTTGGCGAGGTTCTGCGCGAAGATGCCCGCCATCTCGGCGAGCGAGCCGGGCCGGTCGTAGAGCGTGATCCGCAGCCGCCCGACCGCGCCCTTGCTGCGCTTATCCCACGACAGGTCGAGCCAGTCGGCGTCGATGCCGCTCGCGAGCTCGAAACAGTCGATCGTGTGCACCACCACGCCCTCGCCCGGCTGGCGCAGCCCGACGATGCGGTCGCCCGGCACCGGGTGGCAGCATTCGGCGAGCTGGAAGGCGATGCCCGGGGTCAGCCCGCGGATCGAGATCGCGCGCTCCTGCCCCGACCAGTCGACCGGTTCCTCCATCCCCGCGGTGCAGCCGGGCACCAGCGCTTCCATCACCGCGCGGTCCTCGATCTTGGCGGCGCCCACGGCGTACATCAGCTCGTCCTCGTCCTCCATCTCGAGCCGCCCGATCGCGGCCCGGATCGCCTTCTTGCCGATCTTGGCCGGTACGCGCGCGGCGATCTCGTCGAACAGCTTGCGCCCGATCCGCGCCACCTCTTCGCGTTCCTTGAGCCGAACCGAGCGGCGAATCGCGGCGCGCGCCTTGCCGGTGACGACGAAGCCGAGCCAGGAGAGCTGAGGCTCGGCCTGCTTGCCTTTGATGATCTCGACCACGTCGCCGTTGTTGAGCACGGTGCGCAGCGGCATGTGCCGCCCGTTGATCTTGGCCCCGACCGTCTGCGCGCCGAGATCGGTGTGCACCGCGAAAGCGAAATCGACCGGAGTGGCGCCCTTGGGCAACTGGAACAGCGCGCCCTTGGGAGTGAAGGCGAAGATGCGGTCCTGGTAGATCGCCAGCCTTGTGTGTTCGAGCAGTTCGTCGGGATCGTGGCTGGCGTCGACGATCTCGATCAGGTCGCGCAGCCAGCCGACCGCCCCGTCGGGGCGTATCGTGTGGTCCGGGCCGCCCTGCTTGTAGGCCCAGTGCGCGGCGAGCCCGAATTCGTTGGTCCGGTGCATCTCGCGGGTGCGGATCTGCACCTCCACCCGCATCGAATTCTCGTACATCAGCGAGGTGTGGATCGAGCGATAGCCATTGTTCTTCGGCGTCGAGATATAGTCCTTGAACTTGCCCGGGATGAACTGCCACGTCGTGTGCAGCACCCCCATCGCGCGGTAGCAGTCGGCCTCGTTCTCGCAGATGACGCGGAACGCCATGATGTCGGTGACCTGCTCGAACGGCAGGTGCCGTTCGGCCATCTTCTTCCAGATCGAATAGGGGTGCTTCTCGCGCCCCTTGACCTGGACCTTGAGCCCGGCCTCGGCGAGCGCCTGCTTGATCGCCAGCGCGATCGCGTCGACCTGCCCGCCATCCTGCTTGCGGATCTGTTCGAGCCGACCGGTGATGGTCTTGTAGGCCTCGGGTTCGAGCTGTTCGAAGGCGAGCAGCTGCATTTCGCGCATGTATTCGTACATTCCCACGCGCTCGGCGAGCGGGGCGTAGATATCCATCGTCTCGCGCGCGATCCGCTGGCGCTTGTCGGGCGACTTGATGAAATGCAGCGTCCGCATATTGTGCAGCCGATCGCCCAGCTTGACCAGCAGCACGCGGATATCCTCGCTCATCGCAAGCAGGAACTTCCTGAGGTTTTCCGCCGCGCGCTCGTTCTCGGGCATCGCCTCGATCTTCGAGAGCTTGGTCACGCCGTCGACCAGCCGCGCGACCTCGGGGCCGAAATTGTCCGCGATATCCTCGATCGTCGCCAGCGTGTCCTCGACCGTGTCGTGGAGCAGCGCGGTCATGATCGTTTCCTGGTCGAGCTGCAGGTCGGTCATCAGCCCGGCGACCTCGACCGGGTGGCTGAAATAGGGATCGCCGCTGGCGCGCTTCTGGCTGCCGTGCTTCTGCACGGTATAGACATAGGCGCGGTTGAGCGCCGCCTCGTCGGCGTCGGGGTCGTAGTCCTTGACCCGCTCCACGAGTTCGTACTGGCGCAGCATCGCCTGGCGAATGTGTGCAATGCGCCAGTTCAGGGCAAGCGCAAACGTGCGTCGCAGGCGATTTCCCGACCTCCAGGCGCCGGTTTACGACACGGTTCTACGTATCCGCGCCCGCAGGTGCCTCGTATCCGAGCGTCTCGTCCACATTGCCGCGCGTATAGGCATGATATCCGCCGCGCGTTTCGGCATAGATGCGGCGCGCGATCGGCTTGCCCCACGCCGTCTCGTTCAGCGCGGTGAACAGCGGGCTGACGAACTTGTTGCGCCCGACACGGGCAAGAAATTCCTCGGCTTGCGGGACCGCAGGATCGTACTCGTTGCGCAAGGCCGCTTCCAGCCACAGGAACAGCACTTCGTTGTTGCCCGCCCCGGACAGGCCGAGCGTACGGTCGAGCGCGGCAAGCTGCCCGTCGGACAGGCTGTCCGGGAGTTGCTCGAGGAACCGGCGCTGTTCCGCCGCGGTCCACCCGTTCCAGCTGTCGGCAGCCGGCAGGCGCGCATCGGCCTCGTAGGCGGCCACGGCGCTGTCCACCGCCGCGAAAGCGTCCGGATCGGGTTTCCAGGCATTGTCGGGCAGGCCGGTGCCGTAGACCCACTCGTCCAGCATCAACCGCTGTTCCAGTTCCTCGTCGCCGCCGACCAGATTTTCGCGCAAATCGGCGAGGAACATCTCGGACGTCACCGGCTGGAACGCGTGATTGTCGAACCATTGGGTCAGCCAGGCGTCGAACTCCTCGCGGCCGACGATGTTTTCCACCGTACGCAGGAACACCGTACCCTTGTCGTAGATCGCGACGCCCTGCGTATCGAACGGGCTGATATCGTCGGGCGAACGCATGGCCGTGGTGGGATTGTCGGCCCCGGCCTCCTCGATGCCTTCGGCCAGCGAGGCGTAGCTGAGCGCGTATTCCTGCTCGGCGCGGGCCTCGCCATAGACCTCCTCGACGATGCGGTTCTCGAAATAGGAGGTCACCCCCTCGTTGAGCCAGCCGTCGCGCCAGCTCGAATAGGTGGTCAGATTGCCCGACCAGCTATGCGCCAACTCGTGCGCGATCAGCCCGTTGTTCGACCGGTCGCCGGCGATGAAAGTCGGGGTGAGAAAGGTCATCACCGGGTTTTCCATCCCGCCATAGGGGAACGCCGGGGGCAGCACGATCATGTCGTAGCGGCCCCAGCGATATTCGCCGAACAGCGCGATCCCGGCATCGATCATCTCTTCGGTATCGCCCACTTCCTGCGCGGCGGCTTCGATTACTTCCGGTTCCGCCCATACGCCCGAGCGCGGGCCCAGTTCGCGGAACACGATATCGCCCGCGGCGATGGCGATCAGATAGGGCGCGACCGGCTTGTCCATTTCGAACGTGAAGGCGCGTTTGCCCTCGCCAGCCTCTTCGGGCTCTCCCTGCGACAGGCCCGACATCACCACCGTCAGCGCTTCGGGTGCGGTGATGCGCGCGGACCAGGTCTGGCGTACGCCGGGGCTGTCCTGGGTCGGAATCCAGGTGCGGTTGTTGATCGCCTGCCCCTGGCTGAACAGGAAGGGATGCTCGCCGCCCGACGTCTGTTCGGGGCTCAGCCACTGCATGGCGGTGGCATCGGTAGCCGAATAGGTGATGGTGATCTCGCGCGCATCGCCCATCGCGACCGAGAGCGGCGCGCCCTTGCCTTCCTCGACCTCGCCGATTTCGTATTCGAGCGGCTTGCCTTCGGCATCGGCGATCGAATCGATCGTCAGCCCGTTATTGTCGAGAATGACGGTCTCGACGCCCTTGTCGGCGATGATGTCGAGCATCGCGGTGCCGGACACCGTCTGCGTCTCGAAGTCGAGATCGAGGTCGAGATCGATATGGTTGACCCGCGCCTCGAGCGGCCTGGCGAAGGTCTGATCGTCGAATGCCTGGGCGCTGTCGAGGATCGGCGCGACCCGCGGCGCGGCGGGATCGCCGCTTTCGGGCGAAGAGCAGGCGGCGAGACCGAGCGAGAGCGACAGGGCGGCGGCAAGGATACGCATGGAAATCTCCGGAATCGGTTGGTCGGCCCGGGGGTACAGCATTGCGCGCCGTTTCGCACGACCTCGTTGCGAGACCGTCGGGCGGCTCCGCACGATGCATGCCGCTCGGACGACCACCATGGCTCGCCGCCGGACACGCGTCACGCGGGGCAGCGCGCCATCGTCGCCCGGGCGATCTGCGCGATGTGGCGCTCGTCGGTCCCGCAGCAGCCGCCGAAGACGGTCAGGTTCGGCAATTGCGCCGCCAGTCTCGCATTCTGCCGGGCCAGTTCCTCCGGATCGCCATCGTCGAGTTCCTCCGCTTCGTCGAGTTCCGCGTGGCTGAGGCAGGAGGCGTTGGTCCTGAGGCCGCGTATCCGCTCCAGCCAGCCGCCCCCGCCGGCCAGCGTAGCGTCGAAATGCGTCGGATGGGCGCAATTGATCATGTAGTGCAGCGGGCGCGCTCCTTCTTGTGCGTCGAGCGCGGCGATCGCTTCGGCCAGGCTGTCGCCGGTCGGAAGCCGGCCGTCGGTCTCCACGGTGAAAGCGATCACGCAGGGCAGCCCCGCATCCGCCGCAGCCTGCGCCACGCCGCTGGCCTCGGGAATATTGGTCATCGTGATCGCGGTGACCATATCGCACCCCGTATCGGCGAAGGTTCTCGCCTGCAGCGCGTGATAGCCGGCGGCTTCGTCAGCGCTCATAAGGGTACCGGGCTGGTATCCGTCGCCTCTCGGGCCGATACAGCCGCTCACCAGCAGCGGATCGATCCGGGCGGCGTATTCGCTTCTCAGTTCGAGCATCAGTTCGATAGCGGCCCGGTTCGCAGCTTCGAGCGCGGTCATCGAATAGCCGAGTAGCGCCCCCCAGTCGGGGCTGGCACGCCATGTCGGACTCTCGAGGATGAAGCCGGCGCGATGTTCGGCTGCAATGTCGAGATAGCGTCGGAAATACCGCGCCAGTCCGGATCTTCCTTCCTGCGTGCGGAGCAGGTCGAATGCGGCGAATTCGGGCAGATCGAAACCGTCCTGGAAAATCAGGCTGGTTTCGATTCCGCCGTCGGTGAGGATGATGCGCTGCGAAAAATCGGGTGTACTGGTCATGTCGGCCTCCTGGCTGGAACGTTCGGATCGAGCGAAAGCCGGTGCGGCCGGTCGCTTCGATCGATGCCGGATTTATGCGCTACGGGCCGTGCGGCGATCCAGTCGACTTGCGGTATAGTCTTGCGTGAATGCGCAATTTGTCTCAGGATAACAAAGTTCTATCGGCGCAGTTGCGGCACGGTCGGCAGAGGTCGGGTTGCGACGATCCGCCGAAACCGTACCGCCGGTCCGGTTTTTCCCGCTGCCCACCAGCTGTGATACAGCCACGCCATGGAGGAAAAATCGGAATCGCTGTCGAAAGGGGAAGCGACGCGCGAGCGCCTGCTCGAAATCGCCGAGGAGGCGATCGTGGCGAAAGGGTTTTCCAACACTTCCATCGACGAGATCATCGCCGCCGCCGGATTGACCAAGAGCGGGTTCTTCTATCACTTCCGCGACAAGACCGAACTCGCCAAGGCGCTGATCGAGCGCTTCATCGAGCAGGATCGGCGGTCGATGGACCGGCATTGGCGGCGCGGAGCGGAACTGTCGGACGATCCGCTACAGCAATTGCTGATCAGCCTGCGCCTGTTCGCGGAGCAATTCGCCGACCTCGAGGAAACCCATCCGGGCTGCATCGTCGCCAGCGTCGCCTATCACGACCGGCAATTCAACGACGAGGTCCGTGCCCTTAATGCGCGGGCGATCCTGGCCTGGCGCGAGCGCCTTGTCCCGCAGTTCGAAACGATCGCCGAGGCCTATCCGCCGAGGATAGAGATCGACCTGCGGCATCTGGCCGACATGCTGTGTTCGATCGCCGACGGGGGGCTGGTGGTCGGCCGCGTACTCGACGAGCCGCGGTTCATCTCCGAGCAGATCCTCGCCTATCGCAAATTCGTGCAGGCCGTCTTCGCCGGGCCCTAGTTCCACACCGCCTCGGGCGGCAGGCTCATCAGGATGGCGTCGATATTGCCGCCGGTCTTGAGGCCGAACAGGGTGCCGCGGTCGTAGACCAGGTTGAACTCGGCGTAGCGGCCGCGCCATTCGAGCTGGGTGCGCTTGTCGGCCGCGTCGAAATCGCTCTCCATCCGGCGGCGGACGAGCTTTGGGAATATTTCGAGAAACGCCTTTCCGACATCCTGCGTGAAGGCGAAATTGCGCTCCCACGCGGCTTCATCGGCACACTCGAGGTGGTCGTAGAAAATCCCCCCCACACCGCGATGCACGCCGCGGTGGGGGATGAAGAAATACTCCTCCGCCCACTTGCTGAAGCGGTCGTAATAGGTCGGGTTGTGCGCGGCGCAGGCGGCGCGGAACGCGGCGTGGAAATCGGCCGTGTCTTCCTCGCAGGGGATCGGTGGATTGAGATCGGCGCCGCCGCCGAACCACGCCTTGCCGGTGGTCAGGAAGCGGGTGTTCATGTGCACCGCGGGCACGTGCGGATTGGCCATATGCGCGACCAGGCTGATCCCGGTCGCGGTGAAGCCGGGATTATCCGCATCCGCGCCGTTGATCGTGCCGGCGAATTCGGGCGCGAACTCGCCGCGCACCGCGGAGACGTTGACCCCGACCTTCTCGAACACCTTGCCCTTCATCAGCCCGCGCGTGCCGCCGCCAGGATCGGCATTGCCGTCTTCCTCGCGCTGCCACTCGGTGTATTCGAATGCCGCGTCCGAGCCGGCCTCGCGCTCGATCGCCTCGAACTCGGCGCAGATGCGGTCGCGCAGGTCTTCGAACCAGTCCTTCGCGCGGGCAGTGTAGGGTGTCCAATCCATCGCAACATCTCGTTCCGTTCGCCCTGAGCTTGTCAAAGCTTGTCCTGAGCGGCTGGCTATACCAGCCAGCCGAAGGGGGCTGTTCTTCACTTCGAGACCAGCGCTAGAAGAAAAGGCAGTGCTTCGACAAGCTCAGCACGAACGGAAATTTGGGGTTGCGCGGGAGTCTCGGCACCGCCATTACGATCCCATGGTTCCCCTTTCGTTCGCAGGCGAGGAATTCCTCATCACGCAGCGCCGCGCGCTGTACTGGCCGCGCGAGAAGGCGCTGCTGGTGGCCGACCTGCATCTCGAACAGGCAAGCTTTTTCGCGAAGCACGGACAGATGCTGCCGCCCTACGATTCGCGCGAAACGCTCGAACGCGTGGCGGTGGCGATCCGCGAGACGGGCGCGCGGCGGGTCTACACGCTGGGCGACAATTTCCACGACAGCGCGGGTTCGGCGCGGCTGGAGGAACACGCGGCGGGCATGCTCGCCGCGCTCACCCGCGCGACCGACTGGGTGTGGATCACCGGCAATCACGATCCGGAGATGGAGGCGCGATATGGCGGCACGATCGCGGACGAACTCGAGATCGCCGGGATGGTGCTGCGCCACCGCGCCAAGCGGGGCGAGATGCGGCGCGAGCTGTCGGGCCACTACCACCCCAAGCTGCGGCTGCATGTCCGCGGGCGCCACGTCGCGCGGCAATGTGCGGTCGTGAGCACCGACGCGAGCGGCGGCGGACGGATGATCCTCCCCGCCTTCGGCGCGCTGACCGGCGGACTGGATGCCGGCGCGCCGGCAATCCTCGCCGCGCTGCAACCCGCCGAGCGGATCGATGCGGTCCTCCCGGCGGCGGGGAAGCTGGCGCAGTTTCCGTTATGGCGCAGGGCTGCTTGAGTCTTTGTTTTCCGCACCCGCCTCCGCGGGTGCGTCCTCGGTGCTATTCCTTCCGCTTCGCTACAGGGCACCTGCGGCTCGCGCGCTTGCGCTCGCGGTCGGCTGGTCGC
The DNA here is from genome assembly GCA_913055875.1 of uncultured Altererythrobacter sp. GTDB lineage: Bacteria > Pseudomonadota > Alphaproteobacteria > Sphingomonadales > Sphingomonadaceae > CAJXJY01. The sequence continues at coordinate 162,942 of CAJXJY010000006.1, read as the reverse complement.
CGACCGAACCATTCCAAGCCTTGTAGTTATGACCAGGTTCCTGGTCGCGGCAGCCATAGGCCCAACGGGCCGCCCCCTTCGGCTGGCTGGCAAGCCAGCCGCTCAGGATAAACTGCGCGACCGAAGGGAGCGAGGATAGCCTAAGGGCCCGGACGGGCCCGCCGGCGCCTGAGGCTAAACAAAAACTCCCCTAGCGAATCCGCCGCATTCCCCCTACATAGCGCGCTTCGACAACGGCAAATCCAGGAGACTGCCCCATAGCCCGTCCACCCCGGCGTTCACTTCAGCCGCCCGTCAAGAGCGGCCCGCGCTACGACCAATTCATCCAGGCCGACAAGGTTCGCGTCATCGACGAGAACGGTGAAAATCTCGGCGTCCTCTACACCAACGAAGCGATCGAGCAGGCCGCCGAGGCCGGCTTGAACCTGGTCGAGGTGTCGCCCAGCGCCAACCCGCCGGTGTGCAAGTTCCTCGATGTCGGCAAGCACCGCTACGAGGCGCAGAAGAAGGCCAATGCGGCGCGCAAGACGCAGAAGACGCAGGATATCAAAGAGATCAAGATGCGTCCCAACATCGACACGCACGATTACGACGTGAAGATGCGCAACGTGAACAAGTTCATCGAGAACGGCGACAAGGTGAAGGTCACGCTGCGCTTCCGCGGGCGCGAGATGGCGCACCAGGAACTGGGCATGAACCTGCTCAACCGGGTCCGCGACGATGTCGAGGAAATCGCCAAGGTCGAGGCCTTCCCGCGGCTCGAAGGGCGCCAGATGCTGATGGTGCTGGCGCCGAAATAGATTCCGGCGGGCGGGTCGCTTCAGCCGAACACTTCGGCCATTTGCTCCTCGCCGGTCTCGACCACCGGCCTGCGCGCGAAGCGCCACCAGAAATGGCCGGTCGCCCCGCCCGTCAGCAGGCCGAAAAAGCCGACGACGAACGCGGCGAGACCGAATTGCAATGCGACGAAAGTATAGAGAAACGGCAGCCCGCCGCCCGTGACCGCTCCCGTCAGCGTATAGGCCCGGTTGCTTTCCGCCCGCTTGCGCCGCAGCCACCAGGTCAGCGGCAGGCCGACCAGGACCAGCCCGGCGGCCCCGCCCGCCGCGCCGATGAGGAACGGCAGCAGGATGACCAGCAGACCCCCGAAGACGGACTCGCCTCCGCTGGTTATCATCCCCAGGCCGGTGAAGAGGGTGACGAGCGTCATCAGGCTCGTGCCTGTCAGCGACCCCAGCGCGACCGCCTTTATCCCGCCGATCAGGCTTGCCATGCGCGTCATGGCTTGGGAGTAGGCGTCGGGGAGCGGTGCGGCAAGACGCGCCGCGGGGAGGGAGAACCCGATGAATGCCAAGCCTGTCGGCCTGATCCTCGGCGCGCTGGCGCTGATCGGCGGGATATTCCTGCCGACCCCGGAGGCGATGCCGCGCGAGGCGATGGTGGTCGCCGGGCTGGTGGTGCTGATGGCGGCGTGGTGGATCAGCGAGGCGATCCCGCTCACCGCCACCGCGCTGATGCCGTTCCTCGTGCTGCCCTTCGCCGGAGTGATGAACGCGCGCGAGACCGCAAGCGCGTACTATTCGCCGATCCTGTTCCTGCTGCTCGGCGGCGCCTTCATCGCATTGGCGATCGAGCGCACCGGGCTGCACCGGCGGCTCAGCCTCGCGATCCTGAAGACGGTCGGTGCGGGCGGAGGGCAGACGCGGCTGCTGCTCGCCTTCATGATCAGCGCGGCTTTGCTGTCGATGCTGATCTCGAACACCTCGACCGCGCTGATCATGATGCCGATGGCACTGGCGGTGCTCTCCGGGGGTGCCCGCGCCTCAGGTAGCGAAGCGGTAGGCAACGAGAACACCACCCGCTCCCTCCACCCTTCCATCCGGACGGTATCCGAAAATATTCCGGGTGGAAGGGTGGAGGGAGCGGGTGGCCAGGGAGCGCCCGGAAAAGAAGGGCTGGCGGGTGCACTTCCCATGGGGATCGCTTTCGCCGCCAGCATCGGCGGGCTCGGCACGATCGTCGGTTCGCCGACCAACGCCATCGCGGTCGGGCTGCTCTCGCGGGCGGAAGTGGTGGAGATCAGCTTCGTCGAATGGACCGCTTACGGGCTGCCGCTGGTGATCGTCGGCGTGCCACTCGCTGCGGCGATCGTGTCGCGCGTTCAGAAGGTGGCCGAACACCCGTTCGATGTCCCCGCCGCGCGCGCCGCGATCGACGACGAGGCGCCGTGGTCGAGCGCCGAACGGCGGCTGGTGCCGGTAATTGCGATCACCTTCCTGTTGTGGATGACGCTGCCGCTGCTCGCGCCGCTCGTCCCCGAAGGTTCGTTGACCGACGGGACCATCGCGATCGCCGCCGGGCTGGCGCTGTTCCTGCTGCCCGACGGGACCGGCCGCCCGCTGCTGGTGTGGAGCGAGGCGGATCGCGCGCCGTGGGGGGTGATCATGATGTTCGGCGGCGGGCTCGCGCTGGCGGCGGGAATGCAGGCGTCGGGGCTGGCCGCATGGCTCGGCAACGCGCTGCTGCCGCTCGAGGTGCTGCCGCTGGTCGTCATCGCGCTCGCGGTGGTGGCGATGGTCGTGCTGATCACCGAATTCGCCAGCAACGTCGCCACCGCGACCGCGATAATTCCGGTGGTCGCGAGCCTGATCGTCGCGCTCGGGGCGGATCCGGTATTGCTCGCCATGCCCGCCGCGCTCGCCGCGAGCTGGGGCTTCATGCTGCCCGCCGGGACCGGCCCCAACGCGATCGCCTGGTCGACCCGACATATCCGGATCGAGCGCATGGTCGGCGCGGGCATCCTGCTCGATCTCGTGGGCATATTTCTGATCGTCGCGCTGGTATGGGGCGTGGCGGCGATCGTCTGACGGCAGGTTGAAAAGGCGCTGCTGCAAGCGTAATTGCGCGGGGCAATTCGACCGGTGGCGGAGAAGCGTTCCTGCGGAGGTTAGGAACGGGCGCCCCTCCGGCCCCACCGGCTCCTGCCTTCCTGGGAGCGCGATGCAGGAAGGACCTCCCTCCCCATGACCGACGCTATCGATTCGACCGACCAGCCCACCCCGCGGCGCAAGCCCAAGCCCGAGGTCGAGAAACTCGCCGGGCGCGAGATGAAACCCAGCACGCTGATGATGGGGCATGGCTACGACCCGGCGCTGTCCGAGGGCTCGCTCAAGGCCCCGATCTTCCTCACCAGCACCTTCGCGTTCGAGAACGCCGCGGCGGGCAAGCGCCATTTCGAAGGCATTACCGGCCAGCGCCCGGGCGGCGCCGAAGGCCTTGTCTATTCGCGCTTCAACGGCCCCAACCAGGAAATCCTCGAGGACCGGCTGGGCATTTGGGACGGCGCCGAGGACGCGCTGTGCTTTTCGAGCGGGATGACCGCGATCTGCATCCTGATGCTGGCCTATGTCAGCCAGGGCGACGTGATCGTCCATTCGGGCCCGCTCTACGCCGCGAGCGAGGGCTTCGTCGCCAAGGTGCTGTCGAAATTCGGCGTCAGCTATGTCGACTTCCCCGCCGGGGCGAGCCGCGAGCAGCTCGACGACGTGCTCGCGCGAGCGAAGAGTCAGGCCGAGGAGAACGGCGGCAAGGTCGCGATGATCTATCTCGAAAGCCCCGGCAACCCGACCAATGCGCTGGTCGACGTCGAAGCCGTGAAGGCCGCACGCGACGCTGCGCTCGACCCGGCCGAGACCCCGATCGCAATCGACAACACCTTCCTCGGCCCGCTGTGGCAGCGCCCGCTCGACAACGGCGCGGACATCGTGTGCTATTCGCTGACCAAATATGTCGGCGGCCATTCGGACCTCGTCGCCGGCTCGGTCAGCGGTGCGAAAAAGTGGATGGACCCGGTCCGCGCGCTCAGGAACACGATGGGCGGCATCGCCGATCCCAACACCGCGTGGATGCTGCTGCGCAGCCTCGAAACGGTCGAGCTGCGGATGCAGCGCGCGGGGGAGAACGCGGCGAAAGTGTGCGAATTCCTCAAGAGCCACCCCAAGGTCGAGGGCCTCGGCTATCTCGGCTTCATCGCCGACGAGCGCCAGCAGGACATCTACGACCGCCATTGCAGCGGCGCGGGCTCGACCTTCTCGCTGTTCATCGAGGGCGGCGAGGCCGAATGCTTCCGCTTCCTCGACAGTCTGAAAGTGGCCAAGCTCGCAGTCAGCCTCGGCGGCACCGAGACGCTCGCCAGCCATCCCGCGTCGATGACGCACCTGTCGGTCGCGCACGGGCGGCGGCAGGAACTCGGCATCGGCGACAACCTGGTGCGGATCAGCATCGGGATCGAAGATCCGGACGATCTGATCGCCGATTTCGAGCAGGCGCTGGAAGCGGTGTGAGATCGTGATCGACGAGACCGCCGTTTTCGAAAGCTTCTTCAAGCCTGTCGAGGGCGGCTACCGCTACTATGTCTGGCGCTGGGGTCGCGGCTACAGCATCACCCGAGCCGAGCGCGACGAGATGGTCGCGGCATTCCGGCGCCGGCTGCGATCGCGGAACATCTGGACGATCGTCCTGGGAGTGGCGATTGCGCTCGCACTCATCCTCGCGGCCTTCGCGCTGCTTCGCATCAGCGAAGCGTTCTTCTGGCCGCTCGTCATTGCGGCGTCTGCGGCGTTTTTCGCCTGGCAACGCTGGAGCATGCGCGACGTGCTGCGCCCGATCCGGGGCCGCAAGCCGGACGCCCCGCGGCGCGACGGGCGCGAATTCGATGTCGCGATGGGGCGGGCATGGGGCAGGATGGGCCTGGTCTGGATTGTGATGTTCGGCTGTATAGCCGCCATGAATCTTGTATCGTTCGACGATAAATCGCCGGCGATCGCCATTCCGCTTGCGGTGTTGTTCGTCGGCCTGTTCCTGTTTGCGCTGCGAGTGATGGTTCGGACGATCCTCGCTCGCCGGCACGAGCGCGTTTGAGGCAAGTCGGATTTCTCGCCCGCGCCGAAACGCCGACTGCTCGGGACAGCAATCGAAAATCCCGACCGGCACGGTTTCACCGGCGGGACCGTCTTGCATCCCGGCCGGACATGAGCCGCCTGGCGATGATCCGTCGCGTCCTGCCCGCCCTCAAACAGGCTCCGCCCGCGCATACCGCTTGCCCAGTTCGGCCATAGTCTCGACCTCGGCGATCAGCCGCCGGTTGTCGCGGCCGAAATTCTTGTGGTCGAACCAGAACGGCCGGCCGGCGCTGAAATAGAGCGCCGGGCGGTGCCGCTCGCTGTCATTGGCCAGACCGCGATGGAGGATGCGGTAGTCCCACAGCAGCGCGCTGCCGAGCGGCACCTCGGGTACGACCGGATCGGCCTTGGCAGCGGGTTTGTCGAAGCGGTGCGAGCCGGGCCAGAAGGCGGTCGGAGCGTTGTCGCTAGTGACTGCGACGAGCGGCACGAACAAAGTCAGCGCGGCGGGCGGCAGCACGCGGTCGACGCCGGTCTCGGGAAACAGCAGCCCGCCGTCGCGGTGGCGGCGCTGCGCCGGACAGCCCGCCTGCGCCATCACCGTGCCGAAGGCGTCGTAGACGAAATCCTCGCCCAGCACCGACGCGAGCAACGCCTCCACTGCCGGGTGGTCGAACACGCCGCTGCCGCGCAACGTCGCACCGATCGTCACCGGCGCGCTGAAACGCCCGTCGCCGAGCTCGAACCGGTCGCGCAGCAGCGCCGCATCGGTCAGCTCGGGGTGCCGCGCCAGCACCGCATCGTGCAGCGAGGCGATATCCGCCGACGGCCAGAAGCGATCGAGCAGCACGACCCCGTCCCTGCCCAGTGCCTTCGCCGCCGGCCCGGTCTCGTCGGGGCCGAAGCGGGCGATGCCGCTCATCCCTTCCACTCGCGCCGGTCTTCGGCCTGGCGCAGCACTTCGTAGGCGACCTGCAGCTTCTGGAATTCGGCCGCCGCCTCGGCATCGTCGGGCTTGACGTCGGGATGCACCGCTTTCGCGCGCACCCGGTAGGCCTTCTTGATCGCCGCGAAATCGGCGTCCGCCTCGAGCTCGAGCACATCGAGCGCGCGCATCTCGTCGGCGGTGCGCGAGCCGTCGCCCGAGCCGCTCCAGCCGTAGTGCTGCGCCTCCGCATACCCCGCGTTCTCGGCGCGTTCGGCCTTGGCGCGCTGCTCCTTCTCGGCCTTGTCGAGGCCTTCGAAATAGTCCCACTTGCGGTTGTATTCGGCCGCGTGCTGCTGGCAGAAATACCACTTCTCGGGGCTGTTGGGCGCCTTGGGCGCGGGGCAGTCGCCCTTCTCCTCGCAGCCGTGCCGGTCGCAGATGCGCACGGTGGTCGCCTCGCGCGACGAGCCGTAGCCGCGCCAGCGCGGGAAACCCCAGTCGTTCGAGCGTCGCGCGCGGCTCATCGGCAGTGGTCCGAAGTCGTCGGTCGGGCGGTCATGGCAGTCAGTCTAGGGATGGTTGCGGATCGATGGAAGGGAGCGGAACAAGTTTCATCGTGAAATGTTGCAATGCAACGAAGCTTTCATATCTGTGGGTTACCGGCCCGCATCAGCGAGACCGAAGAACCGATCATGAGCCGCCAGCTTTCCCTTTCCACCGCCTTGTGCGCCTTCGCCATGGCGCTGTTCGTGCTGACCGCACGCGCGGGGATGGCTGTCGATGCGAACGCAAACGGCGCGGCGGGTGTTCCCGCCGCGCCGCTCGCTGCCGTCGAAATCACCAGCTGATCAGTTGATCACCACGCTGACCGCGCGGCGATTCTGCGCCCAGGCCTGCGCGTTCGAGCCGAGCGCGACGGGACGTTCCTTGCCGTAGCTGACCGTGCGGATGCGCGCGGTGTCGACGCCGAGGCTGACGAGATAGTTCTTCGCCGCATTGGCGCGGCGTTCGCCCAGCGCAAGATTGTATTCGCGCGTGCCGCGTTCGTCGCAATGGCCCTCGATCGTGATCGAGATTTGCGGATAGCGCGCGAGATATTGCGCCTGCGTCTGCAACGCGGCGGCATCGGAGGTGTCGATATTGTAGCGGTCGGTGTCGAAATAGATCACGTTCTGACCGTTCACCGCATTCTCGAAATGCGCCTGCGTGCCGAGCACCGGGCCGGTAGGCGTGTTGGTCGTCGCCGGATTGCTGACGGTGGGCTCCGGATCGGGCGGCAGCTCGGTTGGAGCCTTGGACTTGCAGGCGCCGAGCGAAAGCGCAGTCGCCGAGAGAAGCGCGATGGTTGCGATGCGAGTATTCATAGGTTCATCCTCACAAGAGAGATATGGGTGCGACCCCGCAACATGGAAAACAATGCGCCTAGGGCAGAATCGGTCCCCAGGCCGGATCCGACGCGTCGACCGGCGTCGGCAGCTTCCTTTCATTCTCACCGGTCAGATCGACCTGCCACAAACCTGCCCGCCCCGAATTGCGTTCGGTGCGGAAGAACTGGATGATGCGGCCGTTGGGCGCCCAGGTCGGTGCCTCGTCCTGCCAGCCATTGGTCAGCTTGCGAAAGCCGCGGCCCTGCGGCGTGATGACCGCGATGTTGAAATCGCCCGCGATATGCGTGAAGGCGATCTGGTCGCCGCGCGGGCTCCATTCGGGCGTCGCCGCGCGTCCTCCCATATTGGTGAGACGCCGCTGGTTCGAGCCGTCCGCATCCATGATGTAGAGCTGCTGCTCGCCCGAGCGATCGCTTTCGAACACGATCCTGCTGCCGTCGGGCGAATAGGAGCCGCCGATATCGATCCCCGGCAGGTTGGTGAGCCTCACGCTCGGTCCGCCCTGCGAGGAAACGCGGTAGATGTCGGTATTGCCCGACACCGCCATCGAATAGAGAATCCACTTGCCGTCGGGGCTCCAGCGCGGGGCGAAGGTCGGGTTGGTGCTCTCGGTCACCAGCGTCTGGCGCCCGGTGCCGATATCGTAGACGTAGATGCGCGGATTGCCGTCGACATAGCTGAGATAGAGCAGCTGGCGGTAGTCGGGCGAATAGCGCGGGGTCAGCGCGGTCGCGCGGCCGGTGGTGATGAAGCGGTGATTGGCACCGTCCGAATCCATGATCGCGAGGCGCTTGGTGCGATTGTCCTTCGGGCCGGTCTCGGCGATATAGGCGATACGGCTGTCGAAGAACGGGCTTTCGCCGGTGAGCCGCGAATAGACCAGGTCGGCACATTTGTGCCCGGCGCGGCGCCAGTCCGAAGGCGGCACGATCCAGCCCTCGCGCACCAGCTCGCTCCTCAGCTGCATGTCGTAGAGATAGCACCCGACCACCAGCTTGCCGTCGCCGCGCGCGCGGACGTAGCCGTGCACCAGCATCTCCGCGCCGCGATTGGACCAGGTCGCCCAGGCTGGCGCGGTGATATTGGCGAAAGTGGGCTGCGGCAGGCTGTCGGGGCCGACCGGCTTGAATAGGCCGTTATTGCGCAGATCGTTGTAGACGATGCGCCCGATTTCCTTGCCCAGCGCAGCGGTGCCGCTGGCGCTGGCGGGGGTCGGACGGTCGGCATCGGTGGCGAAACCGGGGATGGCGATGCCGAGATCGTCGAGGTTGCCTTCGAACGAGACAGAACCGGTGAGTCCGCCTTCGTCCGCTTCTCCCATCGTCTCGACCTCGCCGCCCTCGGGGATCGGCTCGCCAAGATCCTGCGCGGCGAGCGGCAGGGCAAAGAGGGCTGTGAAGAGGAGAAGCAGGCGTTTCATTGCGAGAGTTTCCAGTCGAAGCTGAAGGCGGTGATGTTCTTCCAAGCATTGTAATACTCGGGCGGCAAATCGAACGGGTCGGCCAGTTGTACGGCCCGGATGGCCTGCTCCGCGTGCCGGTCCGCCTGGGCCCGGTTGGTGTCGTTCACGCCGGTCTGGCGAACAACGCTCGGACGGCCCGCAAGCGAACCGTCTTCGTTCAACCGGAACCGCAGCACGGTAACGATCTGGTCCACTTCCGGTCCGCTCGGAGGTTGCCAGTGCGGCTTGATCTTACGGGCGATGGCCTGAACGAGCGAGGCGCGTGCGCTGGCGCCGATCTGGCTCGCGGGGAGGCGCGTATCCTCGGTGGTGGTGCTGTCGCCGCTGCCGGGGAGGAAATCGGCACCGATCCGGCTGCCCCCGCTGCGCGTCGGCGCGGCCGCGGGCTGTTCGCGGGTGCGCGAGGCGGGACGATCCGGGCGGCGGCGTTGGGTCGTGCGCGCGGGGCGCGAGGCGGGCGGCGCGACCGTCTGCGGGCGCGGCGCGGGGTCGGGCGCCGCCTGCTGCACCGGCGCGGGCAGCGGCTCGTCGCTGAGCGTCGGGGCGATCGCGGCGCGGCTCTCGGAGACGGGATCGGGCGCCATCGCGGTCAGGCCGACATCCTCGGCCAGGCTCACCGTCATCCGTTCGGGCACGGCAGGCGATCCGGACGGTGCCGGCTGCAGCAGCAGCAGTGCGAGCAATGCCGCGTGCAGCACGACGGCGACCCCGAGGCCGATGCGTTCGTCGCTGCGTAAGGCGGTCTCTCCCATAAGGCGCCCGCGCTATGGACTGTCGCCTGAACCGCCGGTGACCAGCGAGATCGAGCCGAACCCGGCGCGGTTGAGCTCGCCCATCACCGCCATCACCCGCCCGTAATCGAGCGTGCGGTCGGCGCGCAGCACCACTTCGGGCGGATTGCCGTCGGCGCCGCGATCGATATCGGCGAGCCGGTCGGCCAGCTCGCCGGGCGCGAGCGGGCTGTCGTTGAGGTAGATGACCCCGTCCTGCGCCATGCTGACGGTAACCTGCTGCGGCTCCTGCGGCAGCGCGTTGGCGCGGCTGTCGGGCAGGTCGACCGGCACGCCCGCGGTCAGCAGCGGCGCGGTGACCATGAAGATGATCAGCAGCACCAGCATCACGTCGACCAGCGGGGTGACGTTGATCTCCGCCATCGGCGCACGCCGGCTGCGGCGCGCGCGCATGCCGGGCTGGAGCATCCCCATCGCCATCAGTTTACCCTTCCGGCGGGAATGACAGATGTCACCATTGGCAGTCGTCGGACCGCCGGGAGCGGGCCGGTGCCGCAAGGATCGGACGGAGGTCCGATCCGCACGCAACAGAAACTCCTCCATCACATCTTCTCCAGCTCGCGACTCAGGCTCGCATGGAAGCGGTCGGCGAAGCGGTGGAGGCGCGCTTCGAACCGGTTCACCGTGTGGCTGAACCGGTTGTAGGCGATCACCGCGGGGATCGCCGCGAACAGCCCGATCGCGGTTGCGAACAGCGCTTCGGAAATCCCCGGTGCGACCACCGCGAGCGAACTCGATTCCTGCACCCCGATCTGGAAGAAGCTGTTCATGATCCCCCACACCGTGCCGAACAGCCCGACGAAGGGGGCGACCGCGCCGGTGGTGGCGAGGAAGTTCAATCGCGCGGCGAGGTCGTCCGCTTCCTGCGCGACCTGGCTCTCCATCGCCAGGGACATGCGCGAGCGAACGCCGTCGCGGTCCCTGACCCCGCCCTTCGTCGAGCGGCGCCATTCGCCCATCCCCGCCACCGCGATACGTGCCGAGGGGATGTCCTTGCGCGCGCGGTGTTTCATGAAGCCGTCGAAATCGTCCGCTTCCCAGAAATCGTGCTCGAACGCCGCGGCGCGCCGCTTCGCGCCGGCCATGCGCAGGCTGAAGGACAGGATGATGGTCCAGGTCCAGATGCTGGCGAGGATCAGTCCGACCATCACCGCCTGGACGACGATGTCGGCGTCGAGGAACAGCTGGACCGGATCGAGCCGGTTCGCAGGTGCGGCGACGGAAAGTGCGGCGAGTGTGCTCATGCAGTCTCTTCTTCGGGGGTGAGAACGGTCTTGAAGGCCTCGCGCCATGCGGCGGGCTGGCGCTTCGGGCGGCCGTCGGGCGACAGAAATCCGACGCGCAGATCGGCTTCGGCAATCGGCTCGCCATCGCGCAAGGCACGCTGGTGCATCCGCACGCTGGCGGCGCGCATCTCGGTGCAGCGCGTTTCGATCACGATGTCGTCGTCGAGCCTGGCGGGGCGCAAATAGCGGATATGGATGTCGGCGACCGCATAGGCGCCTCCGTCCTTTCCTCTGGCGCCTGCCTCGATCGCAGCGCGCTGGTCGATGTCGAGCAGCCGCAGCAGGTCGGACCGCGCGCGCTCGAACCAGCGCAGGTAATTGGCATGGTAGGTAATGCCCGAAAGGTCGGTGTCCTCGTAATAGACGCGCACCGCATAGAGGTGCCGCGATCCGTCGATGATGCCGCCTGGCGGGTTGGGGGCGGGGGGATTGGGCTGAACTGCACTCATTGCGCGCGCCCTTAGCGTAGGCGCGAGTCGCTGGGCAAACGAAACCGACGAGACGGTGATTTTCGGCGATGAGAGGTTGTGCGCGATTTCCCCCTCCCGCTTGCGGGAGGGGAGCGAGACTTGGTGAACGCAGTGAACCTAGTCGCAGCGGGGTGGGCCGTTCCGGCCCAAGCCCACCCCCGACCCCTCCCGCAAGCGGGAAGGGGGTTACCGCCGCGCCAGCATCGGCCCCAGCGGATGTCCGCCGAAGATATGGACGTGCAGGTGCGGCACTTCCTGTCCGCCATGCGCACCGACATTGGCGAGCAGGCGATAGCCGGGCTCGACCAGCCCCTTCTCGCGCGCGACATGCCCGACCGCGCGGACGAAGCCGGCGATTTCTTCGGGGCTGGCAGTCGTGCTGAAATCGTCCCAGCTGACATAGCGCCCCTTGGGGATCACCAGTGTGTGGATTTCGGCTTGGGGATTGATGTCCTCGAAGGCGAAGGCCCATTCGTCCTCGTACACCTTATTCGAGGGAATCTCGCCGCGCAGGATCCTGGCGAAGATATTGTCGTCGTCGTAAGGCTGGGTCGCGTCGATCGGCATCAGTCGCTCCTGCTCGCTTTCTCGTCCAGTCCCGACACCCCCTCGCGCCGCTCGAGTTCGGCCAGCACCTCGTCGAGCGGCACGCCCTTTTCCGCCAGCAGCACCAGCAGGTGGAAGATCGTGTCGGCCGCCTCGCCGACCAGTTCCTCGCGGCTGCCCGACAGCGCGGCGACCACCGTCTCGACCGCTTCCTCGCCCAGCTTGCGCGCGATCGTGGGCGCACCGCGCGCGTGCAGGCTGGCGACGTAGCTGGCGTCGGGCTCGGCGGCGAGGCGCTCGCGGATGACGGTTTCGAGGCGGCTCAGCGTGTCCATGCGCGCTGCATGGAAGCGGCGCGGCTGCGGGTCAATCCCGCCTGTCGGCGTCTTGTCCCATGCCGCGTCGGCGGCGGCGCGAGGCGTGGCGGCCGATGATCACGCCTGCGAGACCGAGCCCGAACAGCGCGAGATTGCTCGGTTCGGGGATCTGCGCGCCGTCCCACGCATGGGCCGGGGCGGCGAGGAAGGCGATGGCGAGTGCTGTCGGTGCGATCCGCATGGCGCCAACGGCGCGCAAAGCCGGCCGATTGCAACCGCGATCTCGCCGCCGTCCCGATCCGGGAAAGCGTTACGCGCGCGCCGGGAGGCCGGCGGCCCGCAGCGCAGCGTGCGCCTCGGCGATCGAATGCGTGCCGAAATGGAAGATCGAGGCCGCGAGCACCGCGCTGGCATGGCCGCGCGTGACGCCCTCGACGAGATGGTCGAGCGTGCCGACCCCGCCGCTCGCGACCACCGGCACCGTCACCGAATCGGCGATCGCGCGGGTCAGTTCGACATCGTAGCCGTCCTGCGTCCCGTCGGCATCCATCGAAGTCACCAGCAATTCGCCCGCGCCCAGTTCGGCGAGCCGGATCGCGTGTTCGACCGCGTCGATCCCGGTCGCGCGGCGGCCGCCATGGGTGAACACCTCCCACCCGCGCAGCTCGCCGGTGCCGACGCGCGCATCGACGCTGGCGACGACGCACTGGCTGCCGAACTTCTCCGCGATCTCGCGCACCAGTTCGGGATTGGAGACCGCCGCGGAATTGATCGCGACCTTGTCCGCCCCGGCGAGCAGCAGCGCGCGCGCATCCTCGACGCCGCGCACCCCGCCGCCGACGGTCAGCGGCATGAAGCACACCGCCGCGGTCCGCCGGACGATGTCGAGCAGCGTCCCGCGTCCCTCGTGGCTGGCGGAGATATCGAGGAAGCACAACTCGTCCGCCCCCGCCGCATCGTAGGCGCGCGCCTGTTCGACCGGGTCGCCGGCGTCCTTGAGGTCGACGAAATTGACCCCCTTGACCACCCGCCCCTCGGCCACGTCGAGACAGGGGATGACGCGGATGCGGACGGTCATGCGCGGGATCCTTCGAGACGGCGGCTCAGCCAAAGGCTTCGCCCCCTCCTCAGGACGAACGGTGTTATCCTGTATCCGTTCGCCCTGAGGAGCGAAGGCTCTGCCTGAGCGTCTCGAAGGGTCATGCCCGCCTCCTCACGCTCTCTGCGCCATCGCGATCGCCGCCGCCAGATCCAGCCGTCCCTCGTACAGCGCGCGCCCGGTGATCACGCCTTCGATCCCCTCATGCGCCTGCAGCGACAGGATGTGGATGTCGTCGAGCCCCTTGACCCCGCCGCTGGCGATCACGGGCAGGTCGGTCCGCCGCGCGAGTTCGACGGTGGCGTCGATATTGCAGCCCTTGAGCAGCCCGTCGCGGCCGATATCGGTGAACAGCAGGCTCGCCACGCCGGCATCCTCGAACCGCCGCGCCATGTCGGCGACGGGCACGTCGGAGACCTCGGCCCAGCCCTCGGTCGCGACCATCCCGTCGCGCGCATCGACCGCGACGACGATCCCGCCTTCGAATTCGCGCGCCATGTCCTTGACGAAATCAGGGTCCTTGAGCGCCGCCGAACCGATCACGATCCGTGCCACCCCGAGATCGAACCAGCCCTCGACCGCGTCGCGCGTGCGGATGCCGCCGCCGAGCTGGACGTAGCCGGGGAAGGCCTCGACGATCGCCTCGACCGCCGCGCGGTTGCGGCTCTCGCCCGCGAAGGCGCCGTCGAGGTCGACCACATGGACGTGCTCCGCCCCTGCCTCGGCGAACAGCATCGCCTGCGCCGCGGGATCGTCGCCATAGACGGTGGCGCGCGCCATATCGCCCTCGGCGAGCCGCACCACCTCGCCGCCCTTGAGGTCGATCGCGGGGAAAACGATCACGGCTTCCACTCCAGGAAGCGCTCGAGCAGCGCCAGCCCGTAGGCCTGGCTTTTCTCCGGGTGGAACTGCACCCCGACGAGATTGTCGCGCCCGACAGCCGCGACCAGCCCGCCGCCATGGTCGGTCATCGCCAGCACGTCCTCGTGGTGGCGGACCTTGAAATGGTAGGAATGGAGGAAATAGGCCTCGCCCCCTTCGACCACCCCGTGTCCGCGCGCATGCGGCATGGCGGCGACATCGTTCCAGCCCATATGCGGAACCTTCACCGACGCATCGTCCGGTTCGATCAGCCGCACCGTGCCGTCGATCCAGCCGAGCCCCGGCGTCTCGCCGTGCTCGAGGCCCCTCGCGGCGAGCAATTGCATGCCGACGCAGATGCCGAGAAACGGTGCCCCGCCGACGAACACCCGCTCGCGCATCGCCTCGACCGCGCCTTGCTCGGCGCTCAGGCCCTCGGCGCAGGCACGGAACGAACCGACCCCGGGCAGCACGATCCGGTCTGCGGCGCGCAGCACGTCGGGATCGGCGGTGACCCTGACCTTCGCCCCGACCTTGCGCAGCGCGTTTTCGACCGAGTGCAGGTTGCCCGCGCCGTAATCGACGAGGGCGGTTATCTCGGGCATATTTGTTTCCCGGCGGAACGATGAGGTGTCGCTCGTGGCGAAGTGGAACCGCCGGGCGCGGCACCGGCCCACGCCCCCACCCGGCCACCCCGACGATAGTAGCCTATGGGTGGCCGGGTGGGGGCGTGGGCCGGTGCCGCAAGGATCGGACGGAGGTCCGATCCGCACGCAACAAACACTTCGGGTGGGGGAGCGGGATGGAACGGCAAGGGCCGGACGGAGGTCCGGCCCGCACGCAACAAAGACTCTCCCTCACCCACCGAGCTGCCCCTTGGTGCTCGGCACGGCCCCGCCCTTGCGCGGATCGATTTCGACCGCCTGCCGCATCGCGCGGGCGAAGCCCTTGTAGATGCTCTCGCAGATATGGTGGTTGTTGCTGCCGTAGAGCAGCTCGACATGCAGCGTCAGCCCGCAGGTCTGCGCGACCGAGTGGAACCAGTGCTCGATCAGCTCGGTGTCCCATTCGCCGAGCTTCTCCTGGCTGAAGCCCGCGCGCCAGACGAGAAAAGGCCGCCCCGAAATGTCGAGCGCGACGCGCGCCAGCGTCTCGTCCATCGGCGACCAGGCGCTGCCGTAGCGCCCGATCCCGCCCTTGTCGCCGAGCGCCTCGGCCAGCGCCTGTCCGAGCGCGAGCGCGCTGTCCTCGGTCGTGTGGTGCTGGTCGACATGCAGGTCGCCCTCGACCTTCATCGTCACGTCGATCAGCGAGTGCTTCGAGAACTGTTCGACCATGTGGTCGAGAAAGCCGATCCCGGTCGAAACGTCGTAGGCACCCGTCCCGTCGAGGTTCACCTCGACCAGGATCTTCGTTTCCGCGGTGTTGCGCTCTATCCGTCCGGTTCGCATGGCTGCGGGGCTAGTGCGAGCGGCTGCGCGGCGCAAGAAAGAGTCTTTTCTCTCGCGGAGTTTCTGCCTTTCGCGAGCGCGTGGTTTAGTTTTCTCTCGCGGCGATGTTCGCTTCGCTCACCGCCTCCGAGGGGGCGCGCTACCGCGCGTCGGGCGGTCGCCCTCTGGCTGCCGCGACCAGGAGCCTGGTTCATACCGATAGGCCGGGAATGGTCCGGGCCGCGACCAGCGGACCGCAAGGCCGACCGGCCGCCCGCAGGCGCCCCGGAGCGAAGCGGAGGGAATAGCGCCGAGGACGCGCCCGCGGAGGCGGGTGCGGAAAACAAGGACTCGGAAAACGACTCCCCGCTTGACCATCGCACCACACCTCGTCACCAAGCGAGCCATGAGCGAGCAAACGCCCGACAGCCTGATCCCCTATGACGAGATCGTGCAGGAAGCGCTGCGCGCGGTGGTCGGGCGCGTGCTGCGCGAGATCGAGCAGGGCGGCGGCGAGCTGCCCGAACGGCACCATTTCTACATCACCTTCAAGACCGGCGCCCCCGGCGTTTCGATCCCGCCGAGCCTGCGCGAGCGTTTTCCCGACGAGATGACGATCGTCCTGCAGAACAAGTTCTGGGACCTCAACGTGCGCGACGACGGCTTCTCGGTCGGCCTGAGCTTCAACCAGGTCCCGGCGCATCTCGATATCCCCTTCGCCGCGATCACCGCCTTCGTCGACCCCGCGGTCGATTTCGGGCTCCAGTTCCAGGCCAGCGTCGCCGACATGGCGCCCGAAGCGCACGACGACGCCGAAAACGACGGTCCGGGCCGCGGGGAACAGAGCGACAAACCCGCCGTTGAAGAGAGCGAGGACGGCTCGAACGTCGTCACGGTCGATTTCGGCCGCAAGAAGTAACCGCGCGGGGGCCGTCTCCCGCGTCCAGGGGGCACCGCATGGCTAAGCGCGCAAACCACATCACCGACAAGGCCGGCGAGAAGATCGCCGAGGCCGGACGCGCGGTGTCGGACGACAACACCGTGCCCGGCCCCAGCTCCAACCCGTCGACCAATCTCATCATCCACGACATCGTGCTGCGCAGCGGCGGGCGGCTGACCCGGCTGGCGCTCGAGAAGGCGATGCTGGGCCGGCGCTACGGCACCGATTTCGCCAAGGACGTGGTCGAGAACCGCTCGCTGCTGCACACACTTGCCGCCTACGGGGTGACCAAGGTCGCGACGCGGTCGGTGCCCGGCGCGCTGATCGTGGGGAGCGGGCTGCTGGTAAAGGTCCTGTTCGACCGCAGCCAGTCGCGCCGCAAGGCGAAACGCGCGGGCGAGAAAACGCTGCGCAAGCAGTCCGATCCCGACAGCGCGATCTGATCCCGGTACCGGCAGGGCTTGATTCCACCTCCCCGCATGCGGCAACAGCGCGCATGGCCGATTCCGCATCCAGTCGCGACGCTCGCACCTTCCCCAACCTCGCCCGCCGCGGGCTGATGTTCATCCTGTCCTCGCCCTCGGGCGCGGGCAAGACGACCATCTCGCGCATGCTGCTCGATGCCGACGACGAGATCCGGCTGTCGGTGTCGGTCACCACCCGCCCGCCGCGCGAGGGCGAGATCGAGGGCGTGCACTACCATTTCGTCGACGATGCCGAGTTCGACGGGATGGTGGCGGAAGACGATTTCTACGAATGGGCGCACGTGTTTTCGCACCGCTACGGCACGCCCAAGGGCCGCATCCGCGGGGCGCTCAAGGACGGACAGGATTTCCTGTTCGACATCGACTGGCAGGGCACGCAGCAGCTCTACCAGAAGGACGAGCAGGATGTGGTCAGCGTGTTCATCCTCCCCCCCAGCCTGCCCGAACTGCGCCGCCGGCTGGAATCGCGCGCGCAGGACAGCGCCGAAGTGATCGACGCCCGCATGGACCGCGCGCGCGGCGAGATCAGCCACTGGGCGGAATACGACTACGTGGTGATCAACGACGACGTCGATGCGTGTTTTTCGAAAGTGCGCGAGATTTTGGAGGCGGAGCGGATGCGGCGGCAGCGGCAGACGGGGCTGATCCCGTTTGTGCGGGAGTTGATGGGTTAGAAGTGGCCAACCAAACTAGTGGATTCACAGGGGAATCAGCTTGTGATATACATCGTTTGAGCGGGGACCGGTATTGGCGCAGCAATCAGCCATCGAATGGACGGATTTGACTTGGAATCCGGTTGTCGGCTGCTCGATCGAGAGCGCCGGCTGCAAAAACTGCTATGCAATGCGAATGGCTGCTCGGCTGCAGGCTATGGGACACGAAAAATACGAGGGGTTGACCAAACGCACCAAGCGTGGCGCTGTCTGGACTGACAAGGTGCGGTGCCATGAGGAATCCGTCGACATACCGCTAACGTGGAAAAAGCCGCGTCGGGTATTCGTCAACTCGATGTCGGACCTGTTCCATCCGGAAGTTCCGGTCGACTTCGTCCGTCGAATTTGGAGAGTTATGACGGCAACACCTCAGCATCACTATCAGATCCTGACGAAACGACCTCAACGCATGGCTAGACTGCTACGCGAGATCGCGCCCGTACCGCTAGCGAATGTGTGGCTCGGCACAAGCGTAGAGGATGCCCGAGTAGTAGAGCGTATCGGCTACCTTCGCGATGTGCCCGCAAGTGTTCGTTTCGTTTCCTTCGAACCTCTGATTGGCGATGTTGGCGAAGTAGATTTGTGTGATATCCATTGGACGATCGTAGGAGGAGAAAGCGGACCGCACTCACGACCGATGGACGAGGAGTGGGTTGAAAACATTCTCGACCAGTGCCTAGCCGCTGGCACCGCTTTTTTCTTTAAACAATGGGGTGGCGTGAACAAAAAAAAGACCGGACGGTTACTCCATGGTCGTGAATGGAACGAGTGGCCGCAGCAAGCTTTGGCATGAAAATCGAACCATCTAACTACGATGGTCGCGGGCCAGCTCTTGTAAAGCATACCTTCATTCTACGCTATCTTCCTACGCTGATTGCGAAGACCGCATCCCGATACGATGAATTCGTGTACGTTGACTTATTCGCTGGTCCATGGGACGAGCGAACCGATGACATGTCTGACACGGCTTTTGGGATAGCTTTGCATGCAATGCGCGGGGCAAAAGCCGTGTGGAAACGAAACGGTCGCACCGTCAAAATGACAGCACATCTGGTCGATACGAACCCAGAAGCAATTGCGAAGCAACAAGCTTTGGCCGAACGATACCCAGACGTTGCGGTCCACCATCACCTCGGCAGGGCCGAGAATAAGCTGGCCGAGATTCTCCCTTCGATATCGGCGAACGCTTTCTGCTTCGCATTTATCGATCCCAAGGGCGTGCCAGATATTCGTCAGTTTCAGACCCTGATCGAGCGGCCAAGCACCGAGGCCTTCCTCAACTTCATGTTCGAATTCGCAAATCGGTTTGCTCACACGGAGCGGATGCCAACACTCGAGTGGCTTACTGAAGAATCTGAAAGAGAGGCATTTCGCGAGGAAATTAGAGGCCTTTCAGGCGAGGCGCGAGAGAAGGCTCTCACAGACCGTG
Source organism: uncultured Altererythrobacter sp. (assembly GCA_913055875.1). Lineage (GTDB taxonomy): Bacteria > Pseudomonadota > Alphaproteobacteria > Sphingomonadales > Sphingomonadaceae > CAJXJY01. The sequence goes on along the minus strand of CAJXJY010000006.1, from coordinate 143,896 downwards.
CTCGCTTCGCGCTTGCTCGGATGGGTGGTTATCGATTTGCACCAGCGATTACGGTCGACGAGGAAGAAGTCGATCGATGTCTCTACAAGTTGATCTATTTGTCACGCCATCCGCAAGGCATTCAGGTTTTTCGGGACGCTCAGCGCGCTGCGTTGCAAATGCAAGCAATGAACAGAAGTGGGCGAAAATCGGCCCGTAGGGCGATCCGCTCGGGAATGGATGACATGTTTGCCGCGATCGAGCCTGTGGACCCAGCGGAACGGAGCGCCAAAGAGATACGCGATGGCATTTCCGACGGAGCACGCTTTGCGTACAAACTGATCAAGGACGCAGATTCTACAGGTATCACCTGGGGCCATTTGTGGCCCCAAGTCCTTGAAGAAAAGGTCATAACTCACAGCGATCTTGGAAGCGCCGTAGTGGAAATGCGAGAGCGTGGTCAAATCGCAATTCACGGTTGGGAGCCACGTGTGCGCAAGCCGCGCGATCATTACAACTTGGTTTTGGCTGAACTCGATACAGCATGACAAAATACCGTTTTCCTACACGCCCCGGGCTCGCTACAGTCCGAATCGCTCTTTGACATCGTAGCTCAAGCACCAAGCAAGAAGCCCCGCCTCGCAGCGGGGCTTTCGCGTTTTCGGGCATCCCTATGGCGCTTGTTCAAACAAGCGCCGCCGGATGTACTTCTTCAACTTGCATGCAACGCAAGCGAACCCGTCCTCACCCCGCCGGATCGGCGAAGTGCACCGGCAGGTTCGCGTTGACGATGCCGCCGTCGACCGCGACCGTCTCGCCGACGGTGTAGTCGCCCGCGCGGCTGGCGAGGTAGACCGCAGTGCCGCCCATGTCGTATTCGTCGCCGACGCGCTTGTTGGGGATGCCCTTGGCGCTCTCGTCGGCGTGATCGCGCGCGACCTTGTTCATGTTCGACGGGAACGCCCCCGGGGCGATGCCGGTGACGTAGACGTGGTCCTTGACCAACCGCGCCGCCATGCGGCGGGTGAGATGAATCAGCGCGGCCTTGCTCGCCTGGTAGGAATAGGTCTCCCACGGATTGATCCGCAGCCCGTCGATGCTGGCGATATTGATCACCTTGCCGGGCTTGTCCTGGCTGGCATTGGCGGTGAGCAGCGTGTGCAGTTTCTGCGTCAGGAAGAACGGGGTCTTGACGTTGAGGTCCATGACCTTGTCCCAGCCCTGCTCGGGGAAGTCGAGATAGTCCGCCCCCCATGCCGCGCCGGCATTGTTGACCAGGATATCGAGCCGACTCTCGCGCCCCGCAATCTCGGCGACCAGTTCGTCGATCCCTTCGAGCGTCGAGATATCGCCCTGGATCGGCACCACCTTCTCGCCCAGTTCCTCGGCGGTCTCGTGCAGTTCGCCGCCCTTGCGCGCGGTGATGTAGACCCGCTCGGCACCCGCGGCGAGGAAGCCCTGGACGATCATCTTGCCGATCCCGCGGCTGCCGCCGGTGACGAGCGCGATACGGCCCTCGAGGCTGAAAAGGTCGGTGAGGTTCATTGTTGTTCTCCGTCATCCCAGCGAAAGCTGGGATCTGGTTGTTTCGGGTCGGTCCAGGCAGCCTGAGACCCCGGCTTTCGCTGGGGTGACGGCAATTAGTAGCCCGACATCTCGGCCACGCGCCCGGCATGGTAGTACCGGTCGCCGAGGAATTCCTGCAGCGCGCGGTCGCGCTTCATGTAGAGGCCGATATCGTATTCGTCGGTCATGCCGATGCCGCCATGCATCTGCACGCCTTCGCGCACCGCGAGGCCCGCCGCCGCGGCGACCTTGGCCTTGGCGACCGAGGCCATCAGGTCGGCCTTGTCGGAGCCGCCGTCGAGCAGCTGCGCCGCCTTGATCACCGCCGCGCGCGCGATTTCGACTTCGGAATAGAGATGCGCGGCGCGGTGCTGGAGCGCCTGGAACTCGCCGATCAGCTTTCCGAACTGCTTGCGCTGTTTGAGATAGTCGACGGTCATGTCCATCGCCCCGCGCGCGACGCCGATCCCTTCCGCGGCCGAGCCGACCCGGCCGGCCACCAGCACCTTGTCGAGGATCTCGCGCCCGCCGTCGACCTCGCCGATCACCGCGTCGCCGTCGAGTTCGACGCCGTCGAAGGTGGTGTGCGTCGCCATCGAGCTGTCGACCAGCCGGACCGCGTCGTGGCTCATATTGGCCGCGTCCTTGGGCACCGCGAACAGCGTGATGCCGTCCTTGTCGTCGTCGCTGCCGGAAGTGCGCGCCGCGACCACGATCATGTCGGCGCTCGCGCCGTGGACGACGAAATCCTTCCTGCCCGACAGCTTGAAGCCGTTACCCGATTTCTCGGCCTTGGTCCTGATCGTCTCCGGACGATGTTTCGCGCCTTCGTCGATCGCGACCGCAAACACGCTGTCGCCCGAAATCAGCCCGGGCAAATAGCGCCCGCGTACCTCGTCGCCGCCGTGTTGGAGCGCGGTCGCCGCCAGCACCGAGCTGGCCAGGAAGGGCGACGGGGTGAGGTTGCGCCCGATTTCCTCGAGCACGATGCCCGCCTCGACATGTCCCATGCCGAGCCCGCCATCATCCTCGCCGACGAGGATGCCGGTGAAGCCCATCTCGCCGAACTGCTTCCACAATTCGTGGCCGAAGCCGTCCTTGCAGTCCTTGTCGCGCCAATGACGCAGCTGCTTGGCGATCGCGCCTTCCTCGCGCATGAACTGGCTCGCGCTGTCGGCGAGCATCGCCTGATCGTCGTCGTGATAGAGTGGCATTCTTCTCTCCCGATCGTCATCCCGGACTTGATCCGGGATCTCGTGCAGCCGGGTCGCACCCGGCGGATGGAGACCCCGGCTTTCGCCGGGGTGACGTGAATGGTTAGGCCCCCGGCAGCTCCAGGATGCGCTTGGAAATGACGTTGAGCATCACCTCGCTGGTGCCGCCCTCGATGCTGTTGGCCTTGGTCCTGAGCCAGCCGCGCGCGGTCTTTCCGCCGCCGGTTTCCTCGCTGTCCCATTCGAGCGCCTGGCTGCCCCCCGCCGCCATCATCAGCTCGTAGCGGCGCTTGTTCAGCTCGGTGCCGGCATATTTCATCATGTTGGGCTGCGCCGGATGCGCCTTGCCGACCTTGATCTCGTCGAGGAACTTCTCGCCCATGCAGGCATAGGCGAGCGCATCCACATCGAACATCGCCAGCTCGGCGCGCAGCACCGGATCGAGCTCGCCGGCGATGCGCTTCATCGCCGCGCCGATCGCGCTGGTGCGCTCGCCCCCGTCGGCGCCCGAGATCATCTCGCGTTCGTGGCCGAGCAGGTATTTCGCCACGTCCCAGCCGCGATTGACCTCGCCGACCTGCGCGGGGATGCCCTCGCCGTAGCTCTTGGGCACCTTCACGTCGTCGAAGAAGGTCTCGCAGAACGGGCTGTTGCCGCTGATCAGCTTGATCGGCTTGGTCGAGACACCTTCGCTCGCCATGTCGAACAGCATGAAGGTGATGCCGCGATACTTGTCGTCCTTGTCGGTGCGGACGAGGCAGAAGATCCAGTCGGCATTGTCGGCATAGCTGGTCCAGATTTTCTGGCCGTTGACGACCCAATGGTCGCCCTTGTCTTCGCCGAAGGTCTGCAGGCTGACGAGATCCGAGCCGCTGCCCGGCTCCGAATAGCCCTGGCACCAGCGGATTTCGCCGCGCGCGATCTGGTTGAGGAAATGCCGCTTCTGCTCCTCGGTGCCGAAATGGAGCAGCGCCGGGCCGAGCATCCAGATGCCGAAACTCGACAGCGGCGGGCGCGCGTTGATGGCCGCCATCTCCTGCCGCAGCACCTTGGCCTCGGCGGGAGACAGGCCCGCGCCGCCATATTCCTTCGGCCATGCGGGGACGGTGTAGCCTTTGTCGCGGCACGCCTCGAACCATGCCTTCTGCGCGTCGTTCTTGAAGCTGGCGTTGCGGCCGCCCCAATAGACGTCGTCCTCGTCGCGGACGGGCTCGCGCATTTCGGGGGGACAGTTCGCTTCGAGCCATTCGCGCGTTTCGGCGCGGAAGGCGTCCAGATCGGCATTTTCCGGCATCGGGCCGACTCCTCTCTCCGGGTGATTTCGTTGACGCAAACGTAAAGCGATTCGCCCCTGCGCGGCAAGGGCAAACAATGCGGCCCGCCATGCCGTAGCGTCAGCACATCGCGCGTTGACGCGGGGCCGCCCGCCCCTAAGCTGCGCCGTCTGGAGAGAGGAGAGAACGGGTATGCGATTCTCCGGCAGGACGGTGGTCGTCACCGGCGCGGCATCGGGTATCGGCGCAGCGAGCGCGCGCCTGTTCGCGCGCGAGGGCGCGGTGGTCTACGCCGCCGATATCGACGAAACCGGCGGCAAGGCGCTGGCCGCGGATGCCGAGGGCGAAATCCGCTTCCAGCACTGCGACGTGACCTCGACCGACGACCTGCGCGCTCTGATGGACCTGGCGGGCGCGGAAACCGGCGGGATCGACACGCTGTTCAACAATGCCGGCGCGGGCGGCGCGCGCCCGCCGATCCACGAGATCGAGCCCGACGAGTGGGACCGGACGATGGACCTGCTGCTGCGCTCGGTCGCGTTCGGGATTCGCTACGCCGTACCGCATATGAAGGACCGCGCCACGACCAAGTCCGGCGGCGCCAGCATCGTCAACGTCTCGAGCGTCGCAGCGGAAGGCCCGGGCTATTCGCCGACTGCCTATGCGGTGGCGAAGGCCGGCGTGCTGCATCTGACGAAGATGGCCGCCGCCGACCTTGCGCAATTCGGCATCCGAGTGAACGCGATCCAGCCGGGCTTCATCAACACCAACATCTTCACCTCCTCGCTCGACCTGCCCGAAGAGACCAAGGCGATGGCCAAGGCGGCGATCGCGCAGATGTCGTCCAACGCGCAGCCCGTGAAGCGCAGCGGGCAACCTGAGGATATCGCCGAGGCCTGCGCCTATCTGGCGAGCGATGCGGCGGGCTTCGTCACCGGCACCTCGCTGCTGGTCGACGGCGGGATCACCATCGGCCCGCGCTACAGCTGGGACCCGGAGGAACCGCAGGTGTTCGAGGCGCTGCTGGCGATGGAAGAAGCCGCGAAACAGCAGCAGGCCGGCGCCTGACCCCGCGATGAGCGCGTCGCCCGTCCCGCTCAGGCTCAAGGTCTACAACGCGTCGGGCTCGATCGCGTTCGGGATCAAGGATAACGGCTTTTCGGTCTTCCTGCTGACCTTCTACAACCAGGTGCTCGGCATGGACGCCTGGCTGGTCAGCCTCGCGCTGGTGATCGCGCTGGTGGTCGATGCGATGATCGACCCGTTCCTCGGCGCGCTGTCGGACCGGACCTATACGCCGTGGGGCCGCCGCCTGCCGTGGCTCTACGCCGCGCCGCTGCCGCTGGCCGTGGTGTGGTACATGCTGTGGTCGCCGCCGGTCGACGGGCCGCCCGAATTCTGGACGCTGCTCGGCCTCGCGATCGTGGTGCGGCTGCTGCTGTCGGCCTGCGAAGTGCCGTCGATCTCGCTCGTTCCCGAAATCACCCGCGACTACGACGAGCGCACCACGCTGTTCCGCTACCGCTTCCTGTTCGGCTGGGCGAGCGGGCTGATCGCGGTGTTCCTCGCCTATCAGGTGTTTCTGCGCGACGACCTGCTTTCGCTCGAGGGTTATCGCCAATACGGGCTCTACGGAGCGATCGCGATGGCCGCCGCGGTGCTGTTTTCGGCCGCGACGCAGCACCGCTACGTCGCCGGCTATCCCGACCAGCGCCCGCCGCGCTTCAATTTGCGCGAAGTGTTCGGCGAGATCGTCGAGGCGTTTTCCGAGCGTGCCTTCCTGATCTTCGCCGCGGGCGCGCTGGCGGCCTATGTCAGCCAGGGCATGACCTTCGCGCTGTCGAACTACCTGTATTACTTCGTGTGGCAGCTGAACGAGGCGCAGCTGGCGATCTATCCGCTGATCCTGTTCATGAGCGTGGTCGCAGTATTCCTGACCGTCAGCCGCCTGCACCTGCGCTTCGGCAAGGCCGCGACCGGGGCGGCGACCACGATCGTCTCGATGACGTTCTGGCTGGTGCCCTACGCGCTGCGCTATGCCGGAATGTGGCCCGAACTCGGCAGCGCGGGCTCGGCCTGGAGCCTGTTCCTTTTCGTATTCGTCAGCAACGCGGCGGGCGTCGCCGCGGTCATTTCGGCGACCTCCATGGTGGCGGAGATCATCGAGGCCTACCAGGAGAAAAGCGGCCGCCGTGCCGAAGGGAGCTTCTATGCCGGCAACTGGCTGGTGCAGAAATGCGCCACCGGGGTCGGTATCCTGTTCGCGGGCGGCATGCTGTCGCTCGCCGCTTTCCCGACCGGCGCGCGGCCGGGCGCGGTGGCAGAGCCGGTCATCACCCAGCTGATCCTGCTCTATTGCAGCGCGGTCTTCCTGCTCGGGCTGATTTCCGCCTATTGGCTCGGCCGGTTCCCGATCAGCCGCGCCGAGCACGAGGCACGCCTCGCCGCGCTCGACGAAGCCGCCCGGCTCGGGCCGGACGACGGAGGCAAGATCATCTGACTTTCGCACATGGAGCCTTGGCGCGCGTGCCGGGCTCTGCCAGTTTCACACCGCAACGGATTCGTATTCGAGAGAGGATAGCCGAGAATGGACTTCGAACCCACCGAGAGACAGCAATATTGGCGCGATCGGGTGCGCGACTTCATCGAGGCGAACGTCCGCCCGAACGTGCCGACCTATCTGGAACAGGATGCCGAGGGCGAGCGCTGGAAAGTCATCCCGATCGTCGAAGAGATGAAGGCCAAGGCCAAGGACGCGGGCATCTGGAACCTGTTCATGCCGCCGCGCAACGACAGCCACCACCATGTCGACGAGAGCTTCGAATTCGAGGGTCCCGGCCTGACCAATCTCGAATACGCGCTGTGCGCCGAAGAGATGGGCCGGATCGGCTGGGCGAGCGAGGTGTTCAATTGCTCCGCACCCGATACCGGCAACATGGAAGTGTTCCACCGCTACGGCACGCGCGAGCAGAAGGAGCAGTGGCTGGGCCCGCTGATGAACGGCGAGATCCGTTCGGCCTTCCTGATGACCGAGCCGTTCACGGCTTCGTCCGATGCCACGAACATCGAAACCCGCATCGAGCGCGACGGCGACGAATACGTCATCAACGGGCGCAAATGGTGGTCCTCGGGCCTCGGCGATCCGCGCTGCAAGGTCGCGATCGTGATGGGCAAGACCGATTTCGAGGCCAAGCGCCACGCGCAGCAGTCGATGATCCTGATGCCGACCGATGCCGAGGGTGTGAACGTGATCCGCCATTTGCCCGTGTTCGGCTACGACGACGCGCCGCACGGGCACATGGAGGTCGAGCTCAAGGACGTGCGCGTGCCCGTCACCAACATGCTGCTCGGCGAAGGCCGCGGCTTCGAGATCGCGCAGGGCCGCCTCGGGCCGGGGCGTATCCATCACTGCATGCGCACCATCGGCGTCGCCGAGGAAGCGCTCGCCAAGATGTGCAAGCGGCTGCAGGAGCGCGAGGCGTTCGGCAAGCCGATCTACAAGCATTCGGTGTGGGAGGAGCGCGTCGCGCAGGCGCGGATCGATATCGACATGACCCGCCTGCTGTGCCTCAAGGCGGCCGACATGATGGACAAGGTCGGCAACAAGGCGGCCAAGCAGGAGATCGCGATGATCAAGGTCCAGGCGCCCAATATGGCGCTGCGGATCATCGACGATGCGATCCAGGCGCATGGCGGCGGCGGGGTGTCGAACGATTACGGGCTCGCCAGCGCCTACGCGCACCAGCGTACGTTGCGGCTCGCCGACGGGCCCGACGAGGTCCACGCCCGCTCGATCGCACGGATGGAATTCGCCAAGCACATGCCCGAGGAAGGCCCGACCGCCAACGCGCTGCGCGAAGGCCGCGCACCGACCGCGGGCGACGGCTTCAGCTCGGGCGACATGGGGGCGACGCGGTAGCGCACGGGCGATACGTCAAATGCCGTTCGTGCCGAGCCTGTCGAAGCACTGCTTTTATTCGAGCGCGGCACCGGAAGTGAAAGACAGCCCTTCGACAGGCTCAGGGCGAACGGAGTTGTGAGGTTATGGCGAAAGCCGCGATTCTTGAGCAGGTCGGAAGCCTGACTATCGGCGAGGTCGAACTCGCCGATCCGTTGCCGCACGAGGTGCTGATCGACACCAGGGCATGCGGGCTGTGCCATTCGGACCTGCATTTCATCGACGGCGCCTATCCGCACGCGCTGCCCGCGATCCCCGGGCACGAGGCGGCGGGCGTGGTGCGCGCTGTCGGGAGCGAGGTCCGGACGGTCAAACCGGGCGACCACGTCGTTTCCTGCCTCAGCGCGTTCTGCGGCCATTGCGAATTCTGCGTCACCGGACGGATGGCGCTGTGCATGGGCCAGCATACGCGGCGCGACCAGACGCAGCAGCCGCGCATTACCCGTGCGGGCGGCGAGGAGATGGTCGCCCAGATGCTCAACCTCTCGGCCTTTGCCGAGCAGATGCTGATCCACGAACATGCCTGCGTCGCGATCGACAAGGACATGCCCTTGGACCGCGCGGCGGTGATCGGCTGCGCAGTGACGACCGGGGCGGGCACGATCTTCAACGCCTGCTCGGTAGTGCCAGGCGAGGCGGTCGCGATCGTCGGTTGCGGCGGGGTCGGCCTCGCGGCGGTCAACGCGGCGAAGATCGCTGGCGCGGGCAAGGTGATCGCGCTCGACCCGCTGCCCGAGAAGCGCAAGCTCGCCGAAGTGCTCGGTGCGACGGACACCATCGACGCGATGGCGGAGGATGCGGTCGAACAGGTGATGACAATCACCGGCAGCGGCGTGCACCACGCGATCGAGGCGGTCGGACGGCAGGCCTCCGCGGACCTGTGCGTCAAGCTGCTGCGCCGCGGCGGCACCGCAACGATCCTCGGCATGATGCCGCTCGACTGCAAGGTCGGGCTCGGGGCGATGGACCTGCTCTCCGGCAAGAAGCTGCAGGGCGCGATCATGGGGATGAACCACTTCCCGGTCGATCTGCCGCGGCTGGTCGATTTCTACCTGCGCGGGCTGCTCGACCTCGACACGATCATCGCCGAGCGGATACCGCTGGAGGAGATCAATGCCGGCTTCGACAAGATGCGCGAAGGGCATTCGGCGCGGAGCGTGGTGGTGTTCGACTAACCGATCCCCCGCGAAGGCGGGGGTCTCCGGCCATGGGCGCTTCGCTCGCGGCCTGAGGTCCCCGCCTTCGCGGGGACTCATGAAGGACTGGTATGGCTGGAATAGATTTCGACAAGGAAATGGTCGGCACGATCGAGGTGCCGGAGCGCGACCGGCTCGATCTCGACCGGCTGACCGCCTGGTTCGAGGACAATGTCGAGGATTTCGCCGGGCCGATCTCCTACACCAAGTTCAAGGGCGGCCAGTCGAACCCGACCTACCGCATCGACACGCCCGGGCGCTCCTACGTCCTGCGCCGCCAGCCCTTCGGCAAGCTGCTGCCCAGCGCGCACGCGGTCGACCGCGAATACAAGGCGATGACCGGACTCTACCCGACCGGCTTCCCGGTGCCGCGCACTTACGGGCTGTGCGAGGACCCGGAGGTGATCGGGTCGAAATTCTTCGTCATGAGCCTCGCCGACGGGCGGTCCTTGTGGAACGGCGCGCTGCCCGACAGCACGCCGGAGGACAGGCGCGAAATCTACCACTCCATGATCGATACGATGGCCGACCTGCATACCAAGGATCCGGAGCAGATCGGGCTCGGCGATTACGGCAAGCCGACCGATTATTGCGCGCGCCAGATCAGCCGCTGGAGCAAGCAATACAGGCTCTCCGAAACCGAGCACATGCCGCAGATGGAAGCGCTGATCGAATGGCTGCCGCAGACCATCCCGCCGCAGCACGAGAGCTCGGTCGTGCATGGCGACTATCGGCTCGACAACATGATCTTCCACAAGACGGACAACCGGGTGATCGCGGTACTCGACTGGGAACTCTCCACCCTCGGCGATCCGATCGCCGATTTCAGTTACCTTATGCTCAACTGGCACAATCCGGGCGACGGGCGCGCGGGGCTGCTCGGGCTCGATCTCGAGGCGCTCGGCATCCCGACGCAGGAGGAAGCGGTCGAGCGCTACGTCTCGCGCACCGGCTATCCGGTCCCGCCGATGGACTGGTATTTCGCCTACAATCTGTTCCGGCTCGCAGGGATCATGCAGGGGATCAAGAAACGCGTGATCGACGGCACCGCCTCCTCCGCCCACGCCAGGCAGATGTCCGAGCGCGTCGGCCCGCTGGTCGACCGCGCTCACCAGTTCGCGGTGGCGGCGGGGATGGACGGATAGGTCCGCTACCCCTAACAGCGGCGCGCAATTCACCGACGGAGACCTGCATGAGCGCCGACCTCGAAACCGCCATCGAAGCCGCGTGGGACAACCGCGCCGACATCACCCCGCAATCGCGTGAGGTGAGCGAAGCGGTCGAGACGGCGATCGAACTGCTCGACAGCGGCGAGGCGCGCGTTGCCGAACCCGACGGCCAGGGCGGCTGGCGGGTCAACCAGTGGCTCAAGAAGGCGGTGCTGCTCAGCTTCCGCCTGCGCGACAATGCGGTGATCGAGGGCGCGGTCGGCGCCCCCGCCTACGACAAGGTGCCGTCCAAGTTCGCCGGCTGGGACGATGCCCGCTTCGCCGCAGCGGGCTTTCGCGTCGTCCCCGGCGCGATCGCGCGGCGTGGATCGCATATCGGCAAGGGCGTGGTGCTGATGCCGAGCTTCGTCAATATCGGCGCTTATGTCGGCAACGGGACGATGATCGACACCTGGGCCTCGGTCGGCAGCTGCGCGCAGGTCGGCACCGATTGCCACATCTCCGCCGGAGCGGGGATCGGCGGGGTGCTCGAACCCCTCCAGGCCAATCCGACGATCATCGGCGACAATTGCTTCATCGGCGCGCGCTCGGAAATCGTCGAGGGGGTGATCGTCGGCGAGGGCTGCGTGGTCGCGATGGGCGTCTTCATCACCCAGTCGACCAAGATCGTCGACCGCGCCACGGGCAACATTATGCGCGGCGAAATCCCGCCCTTCTCGGTGGTGGTGCCCGGCACGCTGCCCGATCCGAAAGGGGGGCCCTCGCTTGCCTGTGCGGTGATCGTCAAGACGGTCGATGCGCGCACGCGCGAAAAGACCGGTATCAACGAGCTGCTGCGCGACTGACCGCCCAACAAGCAGGATACGCCCTGCCCCGGTGCGGAACGTAAACCGTACCGGTCCGTTTTTAGCTGACGAAACGGGTCGAACCGATTTTCGGGAGCGAAGAGATGGAAAAACAGGGCGACGAAATTCACGTGGACGAGACCGAAGCGAGCGGCGGCTCGAAGGAAGGCGTCGTGCGCTACGTGCTCGTCATCGGCCTCGTCCTCGCGATCGGGTTCCTGACCCTGATCTGGGTCACCGGGGCGCTGACGCAGGGCGAGGACGAGGAAGACGTCAGCGTCAGCCGCCAGATCGCCGACGAACAATCGGGTAACGATACCGACAGTATCGTCAGCGACGATGCGGACCGGATCGACGGAGCCGCGGAAGAGGACCGCGATACCGGCGCCACCCAGACGATCGAGAACTGAGCCAGGTCGGCCCGGATCGCGAGACGCTTGATGAGCAATTCGAACAGCTACCGGACCGGTCAGTACGTCAAATGGAGCTGGGGTGGCGGCGAGGGCTGCGGGAAGATCGCCGAGCGTTTCGAACGCGACGTCACGCGCACGCTCGACGGCTCGGAAATCACCCGCAAGGGCAGCGAAGACGATCCCGCCTATCTTATCAGGCAGGATGACGGCGACGAAGTGCTCAAGCTGGGTTCGGAACTGAAAGGAGCCTGACATGCCGGCCAAATCGAAAGCGCAGCAAAAGGCCGCGGGAGCGGCGCTCTCCGCCAAACGCGGCGAAACCAGGGTATCCGATCTGCAGGGCGCATCGAAGGACATGTACGATTCGATGTCCGAGGACGAACTCGAGGATTTCGCCGCGACCGACCGCAAGGGCCTGCCCGAACACGTCGACGAGGACTGAGCAACCACCGCCGCCGTGTCCGACCGCTTCGATCTCGACCGGTTCCTGCGCGCGCAGGACGGCGGCACGTACGAAGCCGCTCTCGACGAGTTGAAGGCCGGCGAGAAGCGCTCGCACTGGATCTGGTTCGTGTTCCCCCAGATCGCCGGTCTGGGCAGCAGTTCGACAGCGCGCAAATTTGCCCTGTCGGGCCGCGAGGAAGCCGCAGCCTATTGCGCGCAGGAGGAACTCGGCAGCCGCCTGGTCGAAGCGGTCGAAGCGATGCTCGACTGGGCGGGGACGATGCCCGCCGATGCGATCCTCGGCTCGCTCGACGCGATGAAATTCCGCTCCTCGATGACGCTGTTCGACGCCGCCTGCCCCGACGAAGAGGTGTTCGGCGCCGCGCTCGACGCGTTTTTCGACGGCGAGCGCGATCCGCTGACGCTGGAGAAACTATGACCGAGTTCCAGGTCGACCAGCAGGTCATCAGCGCGACCTTCAACGAACAGCTGGCGATCGGCGCGGCCATGATCGCGGTCTGCGTGATCATCCACGGCATGGGACTGTTCGGAATCCAGCGCCTGGTGTCGGGCGAGCGCATGACCGAGCGGTTCGAGAAACTGCGCCCGCTATCGATCACCGGCGCGTTCTTCACCCTGATCGCGGTGTTCGCGCTGATCTTCATCCATTTCGTCGAGATCTGGCTGTTCGCCTTCCTCTACGACTATCTCGGCGCGCTGCATTCGTTTTCCGAAGCGCTGTATTTCTCGACCATCAGCTATGCGACGATCGGCTATTCGGACGCTTCGATACACAACGAATGGCGCATGGTCGCCGCGCTGGAAGGGGTGCTCGGCGTGATCCTGCTCGGCTGGTCGACCGCGTTCTTCGTCCGCGTGCTCGGCCGCCTCGAGGGCGAGAGCGGCAAGAGCGGCTAGAGCTTATTCCGGCACCGGGGTCTCGATCGGAGGCATGTCGGATACGCTCGCTGCATAGGCTTCCGCCGCGCGCAATGCGCGCAACGCATTGCGCAGCGAAATCTTCTCGAGGTCTTCCTGCGAATAGCCGCGCCGCGCGAGCTCGGCGAACAGCGCCGGGTAGCCGGTGACATCCTCCATCCCGACCGGGCCGGTCGCCATCCCGTCATAGTCGCCGCCGATGCCGATATGGTCGATCCCCGCAACGGCGCGGATATGGTCGATATGGTCGGCCATATCCGAAATCGTCGCCTTGGGTTCCGGGTTGGCCGCGCCCCATTCGGCGAGCTTCGCTTCGACGATATCGGGCTGGCCCTGCCACAGCGTTTCGAGCCGCGCCTTCTCGGCCTGGTGTGCGGCGTACCATTGTCGGGTCGGCTCGCTCAGGAAACCGGGGAGCGCGACCACCATCACCACCCCGCCATTGTCCGGCAGGCGCCTCAGCACGCTGTCGGGCACATTGCGCGCATGGCCGTTGATCGCGCGCGCGCCCGAATGGCTGAAGATGACCGGTGCCTTCGCCACGTCGAGCACGTCGTGCATCGTCACCTCGCTGACGTGGCTGAGGTCGGCCAGCATGCCGAGCCGGTTCATCTCGCGCACCAGGTCCTCGCCGAACCCGGTCAGCCCGTCATGCTCGGGCGCGTCGGTCGCGCTGTCGGCCCAGGGCGTGTTCTTCGAATGCGTCAGCGTCATGTAGCGCGCGCCGATGGCGTACATCTGGCGCAGCACCGCGAGGCTCGAACCGATCGAATGGCCGCCCTCCATCCCGATCAGCGAGGCGATCCTGCCCTGCGCCAGCGCCGCCTCGACATCGTCGGCGGTCAGCGCGAGCATCAGCTCGTCCGGATAGCGATCGATTAGCCGGTGGGTCACGTCGATCTGCTCGATCGTGGCCTGCACCGCTTGCGGTTCCTCCAGCGAAGCCGACACGTAGACCGACCAGAACTGCGCCCCGACCTTGCCCTCGCGCAGCCGCGTCAGGTCGGTATGCATGGTGCGCCCCTCCGAATGCTCGGGGCCGGTTTCGGTCGTGTCCTCGAAATCGAACTCGCCGATCATGTTGCGCCAGCGCCCGCGCAGCTGGATCGGCACATCGTTGTGCCCGTCGAACACCGGCGTCGCTTCGAGCGCCGCGGCAGCGGTTTCCTCGGGCGTTTCGGCCAGCGCGGTCGAAGCAAGCAGCAATGCCGAGACGCCGGCCAGATGCGCAAATTTCATCGTCATTTCCCCAGTTTTTCGGCGAGCGCCATCGCGGCGGTCGGAGCGCGTTCCTTCGCGCCGTTGATCATGAAGGCGAATACGTCCCCGCCCAGCCCCCGGCTGTCCTCGCGCGTGCCGCAATGCGGAACGCCCTGCGGCGCGTGCCCCTCCGCCCAGGAGCGGCACAGGCGGGCGATGCGGTCGAGTCCGTCCTCGTCGTAGCCTGTCGGGCAGTCCGAACGCATCCTCTGGCAGCGCAGATAGGCGAAATCGGCAGTGCGGTCGGCGATTTCGGCGCGATCGTCGTCCTCCGACCAGACGATCGCGACCCCCGCCGCGCGGGCAAGATCGACGAATTGCTCGCAGGCGAAGCTCTGGTGGCCGATCTCGATCGCGTGACGCAGTTGCAGGCCTTCGTATTCGGCGGGCAGCAGTGCGAGGAAGGCGCGGATTTCGTCGGGCTCGAAACGCTTGGTCTTGGCCAGCTGCCAGAATATCGGTCCGAGCCTGTCGCCCAGTTCGACGATCCCCTGCCCTACGAACTTCTCGATCGACTCGCCCGCGCCGGTCAAGTCCCTGCGGTTGGTGACGAAGCGCGAGCCCTTGAGTGTGAAGACGAACCCGTCGGGCGTCTCGTCGCGCCACTTTGCGAAGCTGGCGGGTTTCTGCAGCCGGTAGAAGGTGGCGTTGACCTCGATCGCCCCGAGATGTTCGGCGGCGTAGGCGAGCTCGTCGGCTTGGCGCAGGCCCTCGGGATAGAATGTCCCGCCGCGCCAGTCGGGATAGGTCCAGCCACCGATGCCTGTTCGGATCGTCATGCGCGCTCTATGGCACGGTGCATGAGCATCACCAACACGGCGCAAGCGATCGTCGCGCGGCTCGGCCTCGAACCGCATCCCGAGGGCGGCTGGTATCGCGAGACCTGGCGCGCACCCGCCGGGGACGGCGAGCGCGCGACCTCGACCGCGATTCATTTTCTGCTCGAAGCGGACCAGCGCTCGCACTGGCACCGGGTCGACGCGACGGAAATCTGGCTGTGGCATGCGGGCGATCCGCTCGAGCTTGCGACCGCTGCGGACGATCGCGGTCCGGTGGAAACCGTCGCGCTCGGCGGCGACATCATCGCCGGACAGCAGGTCCAGCACGTGATTCCGCCGCATCACTGGCAGGCGGCACGGCCGCTCGCGGGCGAGGCGGGCTATGTGCTGGTGTCCTGCGTCGTCGCCCCGGGGTTCGACTTCGCCGGTTTCGAACTCGCCGCGCCCGGATGGGAACCGGGCGCGTGATCCGCTCGGCCGCGCGCCTGCTGCTGGCGCTGTTCTACGCCGTGGCGGGGTATTTCCATCTCGCCCGGCCCGACCCGTTCCTCGCGATTATGCCCGGCTGGGTGCCGGCGCCCGAAGCGGTGGTGCTGTGGACGGGGATCGCCGAATTCGCCGGCGCGGCGGGGCTGCTGCAGCCTTGGTCGGCTGCGCTGCGGCGATGGGCGGGTATCGGCCTGGCGCTCTACGCACTGTGCGTATGGCCCGCCAATTTCAATCACTTCGCGCTCGACATGGCGCGCGACGACAGCGGGCTGGGTCTCGCCTATCACGTGCCCCGCATGTTTGCGCAGCCGGTAATCATCTGGCTCGCGCTGTGGGCCGGCGGCGTCACGGACTGGCCGTTCCGCCGCCGGAAACCCTGAGATCAGCTGAGGTGCTTGGAGACCGCAGCCGTCATCTTGAACATCGAGATCTGCGCATTGCCGATCACCGCGCCGAGCTTGGCGTCGGGATTGATCTGGCGCTTGTCCTGCGAATCCTGCAGGCCGTTGGCCTTGATGTAGTCCCACACCTTCGACGTGACCTGAGCGCGGGTCATCGGACCCTTGCCCACCACATTCTCAAGTTCCGGCGAAAGATTCACCGGCTTCTGCAGTGCGTTGTTACCAGCCATTTTTGGTTCCTTTCATTTCTGGCGGTTATTCGAAATCGTCCTCTTCCCAGTCATCGGCCTCCTGCTCTTCGCGATCGAATGTCGCGGTGAGCAGGGCGACTGCGGTGACATGGTCCTTCATTTCCGCGACGAGTTCTTCGCGGCTCGCCCCGGGCATCAGCGTGAGGGGCAGGTCCAGCGCGAACAGCTGGAATACATAGGTGTGCGCGGTATCGTCGATCGGCGGCTCGGGCAGCAGCCATTCGGAATTGCGCTTCGAATTCTTGCCGACCCGCGGGGGGACCTCTCCTTCGAGCAGCACCCCGCGCTGACCGGGCAGGCCCCAGACGAGCCAGTGGCAGGTCGGCTCGGCAGCAGCGGCACCGGGATCCTCCACGATCACCACCAGTTCCTGCGTGCCGGGCGGCGGCGCGGTCCATTCCAGCGGCGGGGCGACCGCGTCTTCCTCGTCGGCGGCAAAACAGGGATCGAGCTCGCCGCCGTCGGCAAAGGCCGGGCTCGAGAGGGCAAGGCCGCCGCGGCCCAGAGCCTTCTCGTCCGCCAGCCCGGCAACGGCCAGCCCGCCGAGACCGCGCTCGATCGACGGTAGGGCCTGCCGGAGCCATGACGGGGCAGAATCGGACATTGGTTTCCTTCGTAACTTATCCGGTCGAACCTAGGCTCTCCCCCGAGGGGCGGCGAGAGGCGCAAGGGCGGTTCGGGCGGGTTTTCCACCGCTCCGGCCCGTATTTTGCCCCCCGGAGCCATGTTCCGGCCCGATTTTCACCATATCCGGCCATCTGAGTGCTTGCTCAGGCGGAGTTAAGGCGGCATTTTGTTTGAACATTTTGCCGTCGCCCCGTGACGGCAAGGGGTCGTATTCAGTCATTCGGAGCAATTGTCTCATGGGTATCGCGCGCAATTCCATCGCCCTGGCGGTGTCTCTCGCTTTGGTCGCTTGCGGCGGAGGCGGAGGCGGGGGCGGTTCCGCACCGCCGATCCAGGGCGGGGGTGGAGGAGGCACCCCGACGCCGACCCCGACGACCGCCGGCTGCTCGCTCGATGCGCGGCAGACCTTCGTCGATCAGGTACTCAACGAATGGTACCTGTTCCCCGACCTGCTCGCGACCGTCAGCCACAGCGCGCACAACGACCTGCAATCCTATATCGACGCCAAGGTCGCCCCGGCGCGGGCGCAGAGCAAGGACCGGTTCTTCACCTACATCACCTCGATCGAGGAAGAACAGGCGTTCTTCAATTCTGGTTCGAGCGCGGGCTTCGGCATCCGGCTCGGCTACGATACGGCCAATAACCGCGTGTTCGTGATCGAGGCGTTCGAGGGTGCGCCCGGACTGCCGCAGGGCCTCGACCGCGGGGTCGAGCTGCTCTCCGTCGGCACCAGCGCGGGCACCCTGCAGAGCATTGCCAGCCTGATGGCAAGCGGCGGTCCGCAAGCAGTCATCAACGCGCTCGGCCCTTCCGACACGGGCGTCACCCGCGTGTTCCGCATTCGCGAGGTAAACGGCACCGAACGCCAGATCACCGTCAGCAAGGCAGAGTTCAACCTCGATCCGGTGTCGGACCGCTACGGCGCCAAAATCCTGAACGACAACGGCAAGCAGGTCGGCTACGTCAACCTGCGCACCTTCATCAACACCGCCGGTGCCGACCTGAGTTCGGCCTTCAACAATTTCCGCCTGCAGGGCGTGACCGAGGTGATCGTCGATTTCCGCTACAATGGCGGCGGCCTGGTCAGCATTGCTGAACTGATGGGCGATCTGATGGGCCGCAACTATGCCGGCCAGGTGTTCAGCCGCACGACCCTGCGGCCGAGCAAGTCGAGCGAGAACGAGACCGACCTGTTTACCGCGCGGTCGGACGCCATTACCGCGACCAAGATCGCCTTCATCGGCACCGGCTCGACCGCCTCGGCCAGCGAACTGGTCGCCAACGCATTCATTCCCTATCTCGGCAACAACACCGCGCTGGTCGGTACCAACACCTTCGGCAAGCCGGTCGGCCAGTTCGCCTTCGACAAGGCCGAATGCGACGACCGGCTTCGGGCGGTGACCTTCAAGACGGAAAACGCAGCCGGGCAGGGCGAATATTTCACCGGTCTCGCCAGCGTGTTCCCGGTCACCTGCCGCGCAACGGACGACATCTTCACCCAGCTCGGCGACCCCAATGAGGCGTCGATCGCGCGGGCTCTCGCGTTTCTCCGCGGCGGCGCGGCGCAGTGCAACCCGATCAGCGCGGTCAAGGACGGCGCGACTGCATCGGCCGAGGCGCAGCGGGGTCTGAGCACGAACCGCGAAATGCTCGTGCCCGACAAGCCGAGCGCCGCGCAGCGCGAGGTGCCGGGATTGTTCTAGGGCACCGGCTGCGAAGGGTCTTTCAGCTCAAGGCTGCCAGCGCCACCCACAACCAGCTGCCCGCCAGCATGGCCAGCGTCAGCGCCTTCCAGCCTGCGCCCGCGCGGCTCATGCCGCGGTCCCAGGTCCACCAGCCGATGACGTAGCTCGACAAGGCGGCGGTTGCCGCGAGGAAGAGGCCCGGCCGCCCCTGCAGCAGGATGATCAGCGCGGCGAGGCTGAACAGCTGGAACACCAGCGCGCCGCCGAACCACACAATCGGCACCGGGCGGTACGATGCGGTCGGGAACCAGGTTCCCATCGTATGCGTGCGGATGCCGAACTCCTCGCGCGCACGGTGCTCGGCGATGGCGTCTTCGATCTGCGGCGGGGCGTCCTGGTTCTTGCTCATGGCGGCCACCATAAGGCGTTGCCGGCATTGTGCAATCTCGGGTACCAATCGCCCCGGCATTGACGCGCCGCCGCGCACAGCGCAGGCTGCACCGCATGGCGCGCGACTATACCACCTTCGCCGAGTTCTGGCCGTTCTACCTGCGCGAGCACTCCAAGCCGCGCACGCGCGCGCTGCACTATGTCGGAACCACGCTGGTGGTGGCGATCGCGCTGTTCGCGCTGCTGACGGCGCGGTGGTGGTGGTTGCTCGCGCTGCCGGTGGCAGGGTATTTCTTCGCCTGGGTGGCGCATTTCGGAGTCGAGAAGAACCGCCCGGCGACCTTCACCTATCCGCTGTGGAGCCTCGCCGCCGATTTCCGCATGTGGTTCCTGTGGCTGACCGGCCGGCTGCGGCCCGAACTCGAACGCGCGGGAGTGGGTTAGAGAGTGCTTTGCGGCGGTGATGCGACCTGTCGCATGGACGTAATCGTCGGCTCGCCGGGAGCTGCGCCGGCCCACGCCCCCACCCGGCCACCCATAGGATACTATGGTCGGGGTGGCCGGGTGGGGGCGTGGGCCGGTGCCGCAAGAGAGGGACGGATGTCCCGACCGCACGCAACAAAGACTCCGGCAACCCTTCGCCCAAACTCAAATCTCCGCTAGTCCTCCACCAGCCCGACCCCGATCGCCCGCTGCATCGCCTGCCCTTCGTCGAGATAGTGGACGAACCGATCTTCGCCGTGCCCGCTGACGCGCGCGAAATCGGCGAGCATGCACATGCTGACCCCATCCATCTCGCGACCTTCGAGCGCCACGGTGACGATCGACACGGTCTTTTCGAAATCGTGCGGCGAGAAGGTATCGCGCAACCGCACGAGCAGCTCGTCGACGTCGAGCATCGGGGTGCGCGTAGTCAGCGATTGCGCCAGCCGCTCTCCGTCGAAGCCCCAGAAACCGGCGATGTCGGCAATACGCGTAGACGTTGCGAGGTTCTCGGCACCCATATTGCCGCGCAGCACCATCAGCAGCGAATACAGCACCGCATCGTGCCCCGGCGGGACAGGGTCGTGCGGCCCGCGCCCGCCCTGGCGCGGATCGTCGGTGCCGCGCGGGCCCGTACGCGGCGCGGGCGCGGGCACGGCCGGCCGGGCCGCCTCCGGTCGGGCCGCCTCGCGGCTTGCGAACAGGCGCTTGAGAGCATCGAACATGAACGGCCTCGCAATAATGGGTCCCGCCCGAACAGGCGCGAAACCGGCGGGAAACGGCTCAACCGGCGCGCCTCGCGGGCCCCAGCAGGAAGGCGAGGAACACGAGTGCGAACAGCAGATCGCCCGCGACGACCGTACCGATCAGCGGATCGCCGCCGCTGCGCCAATTGGGCAGGCCGAGCAGCACCACCACGCCGAGCTTGCCGAGCACACCCGCCCACAGCACCGGCGCGAAGCGCAGCGGATCGCGCGCCACCAGCGCGTAAATCACGCCGAAACAGAACACGAGCAGGCTGACGACCAGCTCGATCGCCCCCTCGCTCTGCCCCGCAAAGCCGGCCGCGCCGACCGCGAGATTGAAGGCGGCGGCGATCCAGAAGAAGGCGTGCCATCCGCGCGCGGGCGTTCCGGTGGCGCGGCTCACGGGTTTTCCGGTCCGGTGAAGGGTCGCGCCTCGGTGTAGGCGCAGCCGTAGCGGGTCTCCTCTCCGATCCGCAGCGTGACGGTGAAGGGAAAGCTCCGGTCGCTCATCCCGTCCGAACATTCGCCCTCGGTCACCGTCATGTCGAACGCCTCGCCGTCGAACGTGCCCGAATAGGAAACGCCGCTGTTCCCCGCGAAGCGCTCGACCGCAAAGGTCGTGCCGTCGATATTCTCGGGTGTGCGGTAGGTCAGCCGCGTGCCGTCGGTCCGGCCGCCCCAGAACGGCTCGGTGCCGGTGAATTCGACCGTCTCGTCCGGTCCGATCCCGGCATAGGCGTCGGTACTGCGCTCGCCCTCCCCGGCCGACTGGCAGGCGGCGAGCAGCAAGGCGGTTGCGGCGGCGGGCACGGTCAGGCGGGTCATGGTTTTCGGAATACTCCGCCACGAAGGCGATTGCCAGCGCCGCGCGCATGCGGCACCTCTTGCGGCGATGAGCGAGCGACCGACCGACGACGAACCGACCGATACCGAACCGGCAATCGAATTCCTGTGTGACCCGGCGCTGCACGGCACGATCCCCGAACCTGACCGCGCGATCCGCCATCTGCCCGACTGGTTCCGCAATCTCGAGCGCGAGATGGGGATGCTCGACGCGCACGGCATGCCCGGGCTCACCGCCAAGGCGTGCCTGCCGATGACAGACGCCTTCGCGCTCGGCTACGTCGTCCCGCTGCCCTACGACGTGATGTTCGTGGTGCCCGAAGACCGGGTGTCGATCCAGCTCGGCTGGGCGCCCGACGCCGCGTTCCAGCCGATCGAGCAGCACCATCCCGGACAGATCGGCGCGCCCGCACCGCCCTTCGAACAGGTGATGCCGCTCAAATTCGTCAATCCATGGCGGATCAAGGTGCCCGAGGGCTATTCGGTGCTGTTCACCCAGCCCTTCAACCACCCCGAATTGCCCTTCACCTGCTTTACCGGGCTGGTCGATTGCGACCGCTTCGACACCACCATCAACTTCCCCTTCGCCTGGACCGGCCCGGCGGGAGAGCACGTGCTGCCGGCGGGCACGCCGATCGCGCAGCTCACCCCGATCCGGCGCGACACGCTGGTCAAGCGCCACGCGGCGCGCGCTTCGACCGAGGAGGAACTGACCGAGCAGGAGGCGGCGAAACAGCGCAAGTACCACGAGGAATCGACTTACCGCCGCGACTGGCGAGCGAAGAAGTAGGGTCGTTTTCAGCTTCGCTGAATCGGCACCGGCCCACGCCCCCACCCGGCCACCCAACGATAGTAACCTATGGGTGGCCGGGTGGGGGCGTGGGCCGGTGCCGAAACCGCTTCAGCTTGACTGAAACAAAGTCCAGCCGCCTCAGAGGTAGGCCAGCCCCAGCGTAGCTGCGCCCAGCGTGAGCGACAGCGGCCAGCGCAAACCGGTCCACCAGCGCGGAGTCAGGCCCATCTGCATCAGCCGCAGGTCGACCAGCGGGCTGGCGAGGATCGCAAAGCCGATCGTCACCAACGCCGGCTCGGGCCGCTCCGGGTCTGCCAGCCACCACAGCCCCGCACCCATTGCGACGAGGCTCGGGCTAACCGCTGCGACCCATACCCAGCCGAGCGTCCCGCGTCCCTCGGCCGCCGGCGCGGCAGAGGCGATTCCCCACCACGCCCCGCCGAGAAAGGACAGGATCAAACCGGCATAGAGCCCGCCCACGATCCGCGCCGCTTCGCGCCACTCCGCGTCGCCCACCAGCGCATAGCCGAGGCAGGCGAGCATCGGCAGCAGGCCGAACAGGCCGAGCCAGCGCGGAGTTGAGGGAATCGAGCGCATCGCGGCAACCGATGCGCCACCCGCCGGGCGAGGTAAAGCCCGCTAGCGCGTTTCGGCCTTGGGCACCTTCTGCACCATCCGCACCGGGCAACGCCGCGGGCCGAGGTTGCGGTCGGGCACGATCAGTTCGACATCGTATCCGTGGCAGATCGAACCGACGCCGCGGGCATCGAAGCCGATGCCGTGCGCCCAGTCGAGTTCGGGACAGGCGCCGAAGGTCTCGAACAGATAGGTCTCGCGCGCGCCGACATCGACGTAGATCCGCTCGGCGCCGCCGGGCCCGTCGGGCGCGTCGCGGTAGCCGGAAACCTCGCGAACGAAGAAGCATTGGCGTCCTTCGGCGGAGCGCTCCCCGTCCGTCCCGGCAGCCATGCCGCCCCCTTCCACCGGCGCGCAGGCGGCGAGGCCCGCGGCAAGGGCAAGCAGGGCAAGGGTCGATCTGGTCATGGGAAATCTCCGGCTGTCATGCGATCAACCCGTGCGCGGCGGCGAATGTTCCGCGGCAGGGAGCCCGGCGCGGCGACGCTCGCCCGGTGTCGGCGATTGCCCTCCTGCGCTCGAGGCCATAGAGCGCATACCGAACAGGGAGATTGCCATGACCGATACCGACGCGACCGCCGGCAAGCTGACCGGCCACTGCCTGTGCGGCGCGGTCACGGTGGCGCTCGAACCGGCGCGGCCGCATATCGAGGCATGCCATTGCGACATGTGCCGCCGCTGGTGCGGCGGCGCCTATCTCGCGGTCCCGGCCGGGACCGATACGACGATCACCGGCGAAGAGCACGTCACCCGCTATCGCTCCTCCGACTGGGCGGAGCGCGGATTCTGCAGCCGATGCGGCTCCAACCTGTTCTACCGTTTCCTTCCGACCGGCTCCTGTTCGTTTCTCGCCGGGCTGTTCGACGACGTCGGCGACATGCAACTGGGCGAGCAGATCTTCATCGACGAGAAACCCGATTACTACGACTTCGCGCAGGATACACCCAGGAAGACCGGCGCCGAGGTGATTGCCGAAGCCAGGGCCGCGGGGTTCGATTTCGACTGACACCGGCTGCCTCGGGCCCGTCAGGTCAATTCCCCGAGCATGATCGCACAGGCGAATCCCGCGGTGGTGGCGAGCGCAACCCAGGGGCCGCCGTTCTCGAACGCCTCGGGGAACATCGTGTCCGACAGCATCGCCAGAATCCCGCCCGCCGCGAGCGCGAGAAGGAAACTCTTGCCTGCATCGGGCAGGTCGGCGAGCAGCGCGTAGCCGGCGACGCAGGACAACGTACAGGCGACCGCGACCAGCATCCATGCGACCGCGATATAGGCGCCGCTGCGGCCCGACTGGCGCATTCCGACCGTGCTTGCGATCGCGCCGGGCAGGTTGGACAGGAACACCGCGCCGAGCAGCACCAGCCCCAGCCCGACCCCGTCGTCCGATGCGAGGCCCATGCCGATCGCGGCGTTTTCGGGAATACCGTCGAGCACCGTGCCGACCAGCACCGCCATGCCGCTGATGGTCGCCTGCTGCTTCGTCTCCGGAATCGCGGCAGCGCCCGGCTCGACGTCTTCGGGATCGTCGCCCTTCAGACGCGGGCTTCGCTTCGCCATCCGGTCGAGCATCGCATCGAGCGCGATATAGATCAGCGCGCCCGAGAACAGCCCGGCGAGCGCGAACGGCACCGAGCCCTTCTCGACCGCCTCGGCCATCAGTTCGAACGTGAGCGCGACCACCAGCGTACCCGCGCCGAACGCCACCACCGCCGCGACCAGCTTGCGCGGCAGTTTCAGGAACAGCCCGATCAGCACTCCGATCGGGAAGGCCGAGCTGGCGAGCAGGCCGTAGATGATGGCGTTGGCCATGGGTTTCGTTGTCGGCGCGGGCGGGCAAGCCGTCAAGCTTGTAGGCATGGACGAACGCGGGGCCGAAGCTCGCACGATCCGGATATGTGCCCATCCGCGAGCCTGGACAGATTTCCGCCGTGCCGGACAGTCCTAGCGCGGGAGGTTCGCCTCCGCCTCGCGCGCGGCGGCCTTTTCGCGTTCGACCTTGGCGCGTTCCTCGGCCACCCGGCGCGCCTGGTCGGCGAGGCCGCGCCAGGTCGCCGCGGCGGTGAGATGTCGCTCGCGGACATTGTCGAGCGTCGCGGCGTCCGCCTCGGCCTCGGATTCGCGCGCTCGTTCGGTCAGGAACTCGTAGCTCTGGTGGTTCATCGGCGCGCCTTCGGGTTGGAGTGCAAGGGATCGCGCGCCGTCGTCCGGGACGGGAGACGGCGCGCGATCGCGTGAAGCCGGGGTCAGTCGGCCGCCGACAGGTTGACGGCGCTTTCCTTGCCGTTGCGACCCTGCTCGACATCGTAATTGAGCCGCTGCTCCTTATCGAGCGTGGTCATGCCTGCTGCCTGCACGGCGGAGATGTGGACGAAGCTGTCGGCCGAGCCGTCGTCGGGCTGGATGAAGCCGTAGCCCTTGTCGGTGTTGAAGAATTTTACGGTGCCTGTCTTGGCCATGAGGTGTTCCTTTCGAGAACGTATCGGTTGCCGCCGCGCGACATGCGCGGCGGTCGTGCGTCGGTTCGTTATCGAAAAGGAAGTCGTCGTCTGGTCCCACGCCGGGGCTGAAAACAGCAAGCGGCGGCAAGGCAAATCTCGAAGTCCGTCGCAAATTTCGACGTCAGCGAAGGCGCGGTAGCACGGGTAGGCGGGATCGCCTAACGATTGCTGGCCTACCTGCGGCCCTCCGCTACATCACCTTGTCGGGCCGCGGGTCGTGTCCGTGACGCTCGCTCTTGCCGAAGTGCCGTTCGAGCCGCTGGGCGAGCGTGCGCGCCGCCTTGCCCGCGGCATCGTCGACCTTGGCGGCGTGCTCGGTGACGCCGATCGCCCGGCCGCCGCGCGGGCGCGCCTCGATGGTGCAGGCCTTGTCGTCCGCGCCGCCCTTGGCCCCGTTCTCGTCGCGGATATGGATTTCGAGCCGGGTGAGCCGCTCGGCAAACCGCGCCAGCTTCTCGCGCACCCGCGCCTCGATGCGTTCGGCGACGTTGTCGGTGCCCATCACGGAGCTGTCGGAATTGAACTGGACCTGCATTGGGGGGATGCTCCTCTCGCTTCGGTTGCACCGGTCCAACGGACGAACGGGCATTTCGGTGCCGCGCATTTTCGGCGATCCGGGCATGGCGCGGGCCGGGCGGCGGCGACGGGGTGACAGGTGTCACCCGGTTGTCACCCCCGCCCTGTCCGCCACAAACCCCTGGAAAACCGGGCTTTTCTACGCACCGGACCCCGGCAGGGCGACACATCGGGGTTTTGCAGGCGCGATTTTCGCCGCCCGCCCCGGCCCCGGCCTATCGCCGCCGCTCCGGCCCCGCCTCGTGCGCGTCGAGCGAATGGCGCAGCACCATGTCCTCGCTCAGCTTGTTGTCGTCGCCGCGCAGGCGCTCGCCGTCCTCGTCGAGCCACACCACCGCGCCGTGCTCGACCTGGTCGAGCATTTTCTCCCACCGTTCGGCCCAGAATTCCGCCGCCGCGCCGTAGCGCGAGAGGCGCTGCGCCCCCTGCGCGTTGCGGCGCGAGAGCAGGAACACGGTCAGCCGCTCGTCGTAGCGCCGCCGCGTGCCGACCTGCTCGCCGCCATGGAAGACCGGCTCCTCGACCCCGTGCAGCGCGCGCTCGAGCGCGGCCTGGTGGAGCGCGTCGTAGCCGTGCTGGAACGCCGCCTCCCACGCGATGTCGAACGGCTCGCCCTTGAGGCGATTGCGCAGCTTGTAGGCCGACTGCCGGCTCATCCCCACCGCCCGCGCCGCCGCTGCGACGGTCTGTTCGGCCGCGAGGACGCGCAGGAACTCGGCCATCTTGCGCTTGGTCCAGCGGTCGGCGGGCTCGACATCGGGGACGGTCGCGGGAACGGCGGCGGAACTGCGCGCGGTGCTGGACGGCGACGCGGGGGCGGACAGGGTTTCGGATGTACTCATCCGGCAGCTTAAGGCACAGATGGGGGCGTGTAGGAAAGTTTTTTCGGTTCAGGCGAAGTGCTGGCGGAACCAGTCGGCGAGTTCGTCTTCGCTGAGATCGCCCGCGGCGAGGGCGAGGATGGCAACGACCAGTTCCGCATCCGTCGCGGCCAGCGCGTGACCGTTGAGCATCAGAAAAGTTTCGGCGACCACCGCGGCGGTGCGCTTGTTGCCGTCCACGAAGGGATGGTTGCGGGCGATTCCGAAGGCGTAGGCGGCGGCGAGCGCCGCGGCATCGGGTTCGCCGTAGAGCGCCAGATTGCGCGGCCGCGCCATCGCGCTGTCGAGCGCACCCGCGTCGCGAATACCTTCGCCGCCGCCATGCTCGGCCAGCTGCTCGGCATGCGCCGCCACCGCCACCTCGGTGGCGATCCAGACCCAGTGCCCGTCCATGCTACTTCGCCAGTTCGCGGAGCGCCCGCTTGCGTCGCGCCATCACCTCGCGCGCAACCGCCATCTGCGCCTCGAAATCCGGCTCTTCCGCCGACAGCTCGATCCCGCGCGGCGTGGTGACGACCGACAACGTCCCGCCGACCTCGGCATTGAGGTGCGCGAGCAGCTCCTTGGGCAGGATGATCCCGGCGGAATTGCCGATCTTGGTGATCTTGAGCGGGGCGTTCATACGGGTGTTATAACGCGCCGGTGGGCGAAGGGCAAGGCGGCGGAGAGTTTACTATACTGCCCCGCAAACTCCGAATTCCTACGAGCATCAAGCCTCTGACGTAAGTCTCCGTATATCGACGTATTCCACTATTAATCGTAGTGTTATTAGACAAAAAGCCGCTATTTCGAAAGCGCTAATCAAAGAAAGAGGCGATCCACCGAGGTCTTCGACAAATTTTTGCGATAATTTCCACGAATTAGTGAGAAGCCAGTAACCCAAATATATGAAAAAGGCGACAATCGCCAACGCCGACCAAGCCCTCAATGCCGCGATAATCTTCCGAACTGACTTTGCTTTCAGGGCGACCAAATCAACTGCATCAGCAATAGTACGAAAGCGAGACGGTGCATTTAATGGTTGAGATACGAAATTGTGTATTTGGTTCCTACAAAAGTCATCAAAACAATCTTTATTGAGGAACAGTCTGTCAAGGACCAAACCTTTTAATTCATCGTGCTCTCTATTGAAAACCTTCATCCTCGGAAGAGAATGAAAAATGTTTTCGCCCGCAAAAAGCAGAACCAGCAAGCAAAGCTCCGCGCCTATTACGATCCAACCCACAATCACTGGAGCTTCCATCACCCGCTTACGCCTGTGACGGCTTGGTAAGCATCCAAGCGCAGCTAACGGACACTACAACAGTGAGAGTACCGGCTACATCTACAAGCCAGGTCTGCCCGATGGCCGGACCGGACCACGTTGCCAGAAGCCCAACGAGAAACGCTCCAATCATGACGTATGCCATCGTCCTGCTCGCCTCGCCACAATACTCGCGACCGATCAACCCCATTAAAACCGGCCCAAGAATAGCTAGTTGCGGTATGATCACCAAATACACCAAATCAAATAGCGTCAGGCCCAAAAATTCAGCCAGTGCACTAACGCCCCAAACGGAAACGATTACAATTGCTACGAAAGCAAAACGTAATCTTGTCAAAGTGGCGTAAGAGTTCTTGTCCGATTCATCAATCTCCTGCAGAGTTTTGGTCGGATGCAACACATCGACGACAAACGCATAGCCAGCGGCGAGAAGCATGCCATCGAAAAGGGACATCATACTGGCAATGATCGCAAACAGCATGAGAAATAGGACCAAATCCCCCCCTCCAGCAAACTCGACGACCTTTGCTAAAATATTGCTATCATCGACTCCCGGCGCAAAAGCCAAACACGCTCCGACGATAGTGCCCAGTACGCCAGGCGCTATAAAGATCGTGAATCCGCTCACCCAAATATCGCGCGCAACACCCTCGCTCCCTCTGCTAGAGCCCGCCAATGCGTTTTGCCATGTTGAAGCATCAACAAATTGCCACGATAAGCTAAAAACCAAGTTTGTGAGAAATCCAATAATCCCAACAGTCAAAATAAATTTACTAAATGGCGGAAGAAGGGCCTCAATAAAAGACGAGAGACTTCCAACTTCTCGATAGAAATAGCCTATCAGAAAAACAAATATTAGCAAAAAGCCGACAATCTTAACCAAATTTTGCGCCATATCGGCCAAAGCGTTTCCGCGCATGCCGCCGAAAATAGTGTAGATTGTAGCACCGACAGCGGTGATTATGACCAACCAGTCAGAGGCCCTGAGCGCTTCTTCCTGCGCAATGTCAGGAGCAGCGCCCACAAGATTTACAAAAATTGAGCGCCCAATTTCGAGCTCCCAACCCATTAGGAAGCAAAAGCCCGTAATTGAAAGTAGCGCCGCCACAATTCGAACACTGGGTCCATATTTACGCGACAAGAAATCATGAAGACTCTTAGATTCCACCATGTCTTTCGCAAATCTCGAAAGAAATATGAAGCTCAGAGCCCATGCCGCTTGGGCGACCAATGCCCAGAGCCCGATACTATATCCCAGAAATATTTGATAGAATACAGCGTTGACACCAAAGGATGATGATACAATCAGACTTACGACTGGAATTCTACTTAGCTTACCACTTGCAAGCAAATAGTCGTGGAGTACTGCTCCTCCTCCGGCAGTCCGGCTAGAGGCTAGGGCTGCTGACAGCACTGCAATGACGAGGCAACATCCAACAGCCGCAATCAGTGCCTCAGACATCTTAAGCCCCCCGTATAAACTAAGCCTGCATCCGCACGGGCATACCATGTACCAGCGTGAGAAAGCGTCAACCTCCAGCTTATCTCCTTAAGCACGGTTTCGTGCAAATACAATTCTGCTATGCCGCGAGCGATGCGCGCCGAATTGTTAACGGCATCCCACTTGCTCGTTGGCCCACGCTTCTAAGTCAGTCTTCGAATTTGGCAGCCATTCAAAGAATCAATCGTTGGGGGCAATATAAAGGTCGCCTCCCTCGCGGTATCTCTCCGCCATCTCGTTCATGCCCTCCTCGGCCCCCTCCACCGGCGCGGTGCCCGCCAGATAACTCTCCGAATTCTGCTTCGCAGCAAAATCCCGCACCTCCTGCGTGATCTTCATCGAGCAGAATTTCGGCCCGCACATCGAGCAGAAATGCGCCGTCTTGGCGCCCTCCGCCGGGAGCGTCTGGTCGTGGTATTGCTCCGCCGTGTCGGGGTCGAGGCTGAGGTTGAACTGGTCGCGCCAGCGGAATTCGAAGCGGGCCTTCGACAGCGCGTCGTCGCGGACCTTGGCCGCCGGGTGGCCCTTGGCGAGGTCCGCCGCGTGGGCGGCGAGCTTGTAGGTGACCACGCCCACCTTCACATCGTCGCGGTCGGGCAGGCCGAGGTGTTCCTTGGGGGTGACGTAGCAGAGCATCGCGGTGCCGTACCAGCCGATCTGCGCCGCGCCGATGCCGCTGGTGATATGGTCGTAGCCGGGCGCGATGTCGGTCACCAGCGGGCCGAGCGTGTAGAACGGCGCCTCGCCGCAGGCCTCGAGCTGCTTGTCCATGTTCTCCTTGATCTTGTGCATGGGGACATGGCCGGGGCCCTCGATCATCACCTGCACGTCCTGCGCCCAGGCGCGTTTGGTCAGCTCGCCCAGCGTGTAGAGCTCGGCGAACTGGGCCTCGTCGTTGGCGTCGGCGATGCTGCCGGGGCGCAACCCGTCGCCGAGCGAATAGGCGATGTCGTAGGCCTGCATGATCTCGCTGATCTCGTCGAAGCGCTCGTAGAGGAAGCTCTCCTTGTGATGCGCGAGGCACCATTTCGCCATGATCGAGCCGCCACGGCTGACGATGCCGGTGACGCGTTTGGCGGTCATCGGGACGTAGGGCAGCCGCACGCCGGCGTGGATGGTGAAATAGTCGACGCCCTGTTCGGCCTGCTCGATCAGCGTGTCCCGGAAGATTTCCCAGGTCAGGTCCTCGGCGATCCCGCCGACCTTTTCTAGCGCCTGGTAGATCGGCACGGTGCCGATGGGGACGGGGCTGTTGCGGATGATCCATTCGCGCGTGTCGTGGATGTTGCGGCCGGTGGAGAGGTCCATCACCGTGTCGGCGCCCCAGCGGATCGACCAGACCATCTTGTCGACCTCGCTCGCGACGTCGCTGGCGACGGCGGAGTTGCCGATATTGGCGTTGATCTTGACGAGGAAGTTGCGCCCGATCGCCATCGGCTCGGCCTCGGGGTGGTTGACGTTAGAGGGGATGATCGCCCGCCCGCGCGCGACCTCGTCGCGGACGAATTCGGGAGTGACGTATTCGGGGATTGCGGCGCCCCACGACTGGCCTTCGGGCTGTTCACGCAGCTTCTCGCGGCCGAGATTCTCGCGCTCGGCTACGTATTCCATCTCGGGGGTGATTATCCCGCGGCGGGCATAATGCATCTGGCTGAGGTTCGCGCCCGGTTTCGCACGCAGCACGGTCTTCGCGACATTGGGAAAGCCGGGGACCCCGCCCGAGCGATCGGGCCCGAGCTGACCGTTGTCCTCGGGCTTCACCTCGCGCGCGGCGTATTCCTCGACGTCGCCGCGGTCGAGCTGCCACTGGCGGCGCAGCTGCGGCAGGCCGCGGCGGATATCGATCTGCACCTCCGGGTCGGTATAGGGGCCGGAAGTGTCGTAGACGCGCACGCTGGGTTCGCCAGCCTCCAGATCGATCTCGCGCATGGCGACGCGGCGCTCTCCGACATGGATCTTGCGCGAGCCGCGGATCGGACCGGTGGTGACACCGATATCGAATTTGCTGTTGATGTCGGCCATATGCAATCGCTCCAAATGTTCGGAGCGAGGCGGTTTCCGGGTGCCGAAAGCCGTCCCTCCCTCCGCCGGTATTAGCCGGATCAGGTTCGACGGGTCGCGGTCTATTCCGCTCTCAACCGGCTGTTGCGCACACGGCTCCCCGGGGATGGCGCGACGATAGGGAGGGCCGCGGCACTTGTCCATCGGCACCGCGAGTGTCCCCGCGGCGATCAGTCCGGTTCGGGTGCGGGGGGAATGCGTAGCGTGATGCTGGTCGGGAGATAGTCGGGATCGTCGATGCGGTCGCGGTTGTATTCGAACAGGTCGCGCCAGTGCCCGGGGTCGCCCATCCGCTCTCGGGCCAGCGATCCCAGCGTGTCGCGCGGGCCGAGTTCGTATTCTTCCAGCACCGGCATACCAGTCCGATGCTCGTAGGGAGATGCATAGCGCCAGTTCCTCAGCGCATCGGCGACGCCGCTCAGCGAGCGCGGCGCATAGCGGACCGCCGCATTGCCATCGTGCCACCGGCGATAGGCGCAGAGCGAAATCTCCTCGCCTTTCGCTGGCCCCTTGCGCCCGATACGGAGCAGGTCGTGCCACCATCCCTGCAGCCGCTTGAGCCAACCCGGCGGGTCGTTGAATATCGCGTCGAACGGATCGGGACGGATCGCAAAGGCGACCGAATCGACCGACCCGCGCAATTGCAGCCCGGCGCGGCGCGCGCCGCTCAGCACCCAATGCAGCGCGGCATCGGACAGGCCGCGCAACGCGCCGCCCCCGCCGATCGCGCCATGTACCCCGGGAAACCACTGTTCCTGGTAGGGTAGCGTCCACTCCGTAACAGGCTCTTCGCGCTCCTTGTCCGCCTTGGCGTTGAGTTCCTCGACCTTGGCCCGGCCGAACAGCATGGGCGGGAATGTCAGCCGCCGTTCGTCGAGCGCGACCGCGTGCCGGGCCGACCGGATCTTGCTGGTCAGAATCGCGTTGTGATAGCCGTATTTCCTGTTGAAATAGCCGGAGAACGGAATGAAGTCGGGCACGCCCAGCGCGCGCACCGTATCCCACACGCCGAGATAGCGGATGTCGAGCAGCGGCGTGGCCGGATCGAACTTCTCGTCGACCTGCTGGCGATAGGCATGGTCGTCCTCGCTCACGCACACGCCCTTGCAATGAACCTTGCGGAATTCGAGCGCCTCGGGCAGCTCCTGCCCGGTCTGTCCCGCCGGAGCATTGCGATAGAGTTCGATCGCCTTGTCGATCTGCGTCGCGCTGGCCACGTCGAGGATGCCTGCGTGGCGGATGAAGCCGGCAAACGAACGCGCGGTGAACGCGCCGCGCGAAAAACCGAAGATGAAAATCTCGTCTCCGGGCGAATAGTTGAAAATGAGAAAGCGATAGGCATCGCGCAGGATGCCCAGCATCCCCTTCCCGAACGCACCCTGCCACAGGCGCTTGATATACCACGAGCTGGTGCCGATCCCTTCGTCGTAATAGACGGTCTGCGCAATGCCCCTGGAATCGATCGGCTGCACCATCTGCGCCAGCAGGACGACATTGGTAGGGTTGTCGGCGGAGAGACGATTCCAAGTTCCGTCGAAGCAAAATACCAGACGTTTCTTCAACTTTACATCCCCTCTTCTGGACAAGGCTAGAGGAGGATCCCTGCTGTTGGCAAGCAAGTTGTCCGCAACTGGACACGTGGCGGGCCGCCGCGCATAGTCGTGTCGATGCCGCAGCCGATCCACCAGATGCGCCCCTGCCTCCGTCTGCGAGTGCGGTTTGCGGCGTGTGTCGCGGGACTGGCCGGCCTCACGCTGCTCACCGGACCGGCAGCGGCGATCGTCGCCGATCCGCGCCCACGCGTCTGTACCGCCTATTCCGCCGCCGACGCGGTCGTCGTCGGCAAGGTAGTCTCGCGGCGCAGCACCGGCGACTGGATAATCTGGCAGGTCGAAGTGGAGAAGCGCTACAAGGGCGAGATCGGCCCGGCCTTCGCGATGTATTCCGAAAACGCCAGCGCCCGCGCCACGCCCGATCTCGGCAAGCGGAACATCCTCTTCCTGCGCCACCGCGGCGTCAGGTGGACCGCCGGAGGCTCCGATCCCAATACCGGCGGGCCCGCACTTGCGCGCATCGAGCGGGTGGTGAAGACGCTCGCGAACGCACCGCGCGCATCGACCGGTTCGCTCGTCGGGCTTGTGGCGAGCGAAGCGGGCGTGGCGAAAGCGGGATGGAAAGTGCGGTTGCAGCGCCAGGAGAGCGAGGCGGCCCGGACCGTGACGACCGACCGCAACGGACGCTTTGCGGCCGATCTGCCTCCCGGCAAATGGAGCGCCAGGGTCGTCCGACCGGACTGGACGAGCCGTTTCAGCTTCTATTCCTATTCCTATGACAATGCCGACCGTTTCACGGTAAAGCCGGGCGGATGCAACGATCTGCGGCTCGAGCCGGTCCGACTCTGAGCCACAGGCCACGCACGCCGGCCGCGGGCCGCCCGCCGCGAACTCACAACCCGATCGCGTCGAGCAGCGTCTCGTACCAGTCGCCGCTCGCGTAATCGCGGAAATACATCGTGTTCTGGTAGCCCCATACGCAGCCGTCGATATCGGCGGCGCGGAAGGCGTCGGTGACCGCCTTGTAGTATGCCGCGCGCTGGGCGAGCGGGACCTCCTCGTAGACGCCGTATTCGCCGAGGAACAGCGGGCGGCCCGAGGCGGCCATGTAGTCGCGTGCCTTCTGCACGTCGGCAGCGAGCTGGTTCGCATCCGCCTGGCTGCCGTACGTCACGCCCGTGGGCATCACCGGGTCGATCCACGGCGCGCCCTGGTGGGTGAAGTCGAACGGGTCGTAATAGTGGAAGGTCGCGATCAGATAGGCGTCGTCGGGCACGGTGAACGTGGCGAGCGAATTGATCCCGCTATAGGACTGCCCGCCGACCACCACCGGCCGGGTCGGGTTGGTGAGGCGGATCTGCGCCAGCGCGTCGCCGTAGAGCGCGGGCAGCCGGGCATTGGTGAGATTGTTGCCGTAGGGCTCGTTCATCAACTCGAACCAGACCTCGCCGTCCTTGTTCCGGAAGCGCTCGGCGACTTGCTTCCACAGTGCCACGAAGCGGTCGTGCTCGGCGGTGGGGTTGGCCATCAGCTCGTCGTAATTGTGGTTGTCGAGGATCACCCGAAGCCCCGCGGCGCGCGCGGTATCGACGATGTGTTCGGCGCGGTCGAGGAAGGCGGCGTCGATCAGGTAGGGCGCGGTCGGCTGCTGGTGCCCTGCGAAGCGCGCGGGCAGGCGGACGGTCTCGAAGCCCTTCGCGGCGATATCGGCGATGTCGCTGTCGCGCAGCGGCGGGCCCCAATCGCCCTCGTTGGGCGCCTCGAGATAGTTGGAGAGATTGACGCAGGGCCCGAGCCGCGCATCGGCCTGGGTCAGCGCGGATGGGGTCGGTGCGGGTGTAGGTGCAGGCGTGGGTGTCGGTGCCGGCGTGCCCGTCGCGACCGGGGACGGCGCAGGGTTCGAACCGCTACCGCCGCCGCACGAAGCCAACGCCAGCGCCGCCGCCGCGCCCAGCAGGCGGGCCATGGTCGATCCTGTCGCGGAATACGGCTGCATACCGTCTTTCCCCTACCCTTGTATGGTAGCGCTACCACGACCGACCTGCACTGTCCAACCGCCAGTGTCGTTTTCAGCTACGCCGAAAAGGCACCGGATTCACGCGATCCCGTATTTTCCCAGGATCGCGTGCGTCAGCGCGATGTTCTCGGGCTTCATCATCGGATTGGCGCGCGCGATCCCCTCGACGGTCAGATCGGGGAAGGTGCTGTGCAACCGTTGCGCGATTGCCTCCGCCTCGCCCGTGTGGCCGGCGATGTGATTGGTGCACAACGCGGTGATCATCACCATCAGGTCGCGATGCGGCAGGGTCTGCGCCTTGCGGCCCCATTCGGCCGACTGCTCGACCTCGCCCTTGTTCAGGTGCGCCACCGCCAGCGCGGCGTACATCGAATGCCGCAGCGGATCCTGCGGGCTGAGCGCCAGCGCCGTCATGCCATGCGCGATCGCCATGTCGTGCGGGCCGGTGAAGGCGCGGATCGCGGCCAGCTGGTTGTGCGCCCAGGCGTAGCTCGGAGCGAGGTCGACCGCGCGGTCGAGATAGTCGAGCCCGGTCTGCTGGTCCTCGATCAGCGAATGCGCGCGGCCCATCGCGAGATAGGCGGCCGGATCGTAGGGGTCGTGCTCGAACGCCGCCCTGGCATGCTCCATCATCGCGCGCTCGCTCGCCTCGGTATCGGTCAACGTGCGCTGCAGCACCAGCCACCAATGCGTGTGCGACAGCCCCGCATAGGCGCGCGAGAAGCCCGGGTCGATCTCGACCGCGCGCTGGAAATGCCCCTGCGCCAGGATCATGTTCTCGCGCCCGCGCCGCTGCAGATGGCTCATGCCGAGATGGAAGCTCTCCCATGCGGTGAGGCTGTCGGGCACCTTGAGCCTGAGACGGTCGGCCTCGTTTTGCGGAATGTGCTGCTCGGCCTCGGCGGCGATGCGGCCGGCGATCTCGGCGCGTACCTCGTGGACCCCGGCGGGCGGGACGGTGAAGCGCTCGGCCCAGACCACGCCCTCGCTCGCGGTGTCGTCGAGCTCGACCGAGATGATCACGTCCTCGCCGACCGGTTCGATCGAACCCGACAGCGCGTATTGCGCGCCCAGCTGCAGGCGCAGTTGCGACGGCCGGGTGTCGGCGCGCGAATACTGGAAGCTCGATCCGCGCGCGATCACGTGCAGCATCCGCAATCGCGACAGCGCGGTCAGGATCTCGTCGGGCAGCGCCTCGGCCAGCAGCGCGGCGCGATCGGTCCGGCCGATCAGCCTGAACGGCAGCACCGCGATCGCGGCCCTGGTGCCGCGCCGGTCGGGCGCCTCCGGCGCGGGAGCGGCGCGCGCGGCTTCTGCCCCGGGAAGGGTCTCGACGCGATCTTCCCTGCGCTCGACCGGGCACAGGATGCGGAAGCCCTCGCCATGCACCGTGCCGATGATGCGGTAGGGCCGACCGTTGTCGCCGAGCGCCTTGCGCAGCGCCTTGATCTGGCTCGACAGCGCCGAATCCGAGATCGCCCGCCCGTCCCAGATGGCGAGGATGATCTGCTGCTTGGTGACCAGCCGCCCGTCTGCCGCGAGCAGCACCTGCAGCAGCCGCATCGCCTGCGGTTGCAGGCCGATCGGCTGCCCGTTTCGGGACAGTTCGAACCGCCCACTGTCGACCGCGAACCCGGAGAACTCGTATATCATTTTTTTGCCGGTTTCTTATACGCCAAACCCTGAATCGACGCCAGATTCTCCATGAATTATCCAGAATTCGCGTGCTCTCCCTTAAATCCTGCCGCCTATCCCCAAGCACAGGAACAAGCCGGAGGGAGCAAGGGGCGTGTCCAGCGTAACGATAAAACACACGGTCGGCAGCATCGACGAACACCGCAAACGCGTACTCGTCGACAGGATAACGCAATTGGTGGCGGAGCATCTCGACGAACCGGCGCAGGTACAGGTGCGCATCCGTTCGCAGGACCCGTCGCTGCCTGCGCCCGCGCAGGCATCCGCGGCCCTCGGAGGCGGAGGCGGTTCGGGCGCGACGGTCGTCCGGCTGTGCGCGCCGGTCCGCCAGGGCCGGTTCGGACGCAAGATGCCGGCATAGCAAGTTTTGCCGCGCGGCCGGAGATGCGCGGCAGGGGAGTCGGTCGTTCCGACATGGTCCCGGGAACGGCCCGAGCCTGCAGAGTCCCACTGCAAGGCCGAAACGGGGGCCCGCAGACATGTTCTGCGGGCCCCTGAATAAATACAAGTTATATAAATATTCGTGCGTTCAGGTATTACCTCGTAACAGTGAATTCAAAGAATCTAATTCTGCACCGATCATTCGTTCGACCTGTCCCAAACAGGAGAGGATTGAACGATGACATACAAGACACTTGCCGGAACCTCCGCCGCAGCAATCGCTATCGCGGCCGCTCTTGCGCCGAGCGGCGAGGCGCAGGCGCAGGCCTGCCTGCTCGATCTCGACGGCAACGGGTTGCTCACCCTCGTCCTGGACGGGGTCGGCGGCGCCGATGTCGACGATCTCGAGGTCAACGTCGCCTGCGGACCCGATGCCAGCGCCACCGGCGACAATGCCACCGCGGTCGGGCCCGACGCCGATGCCAGCGGCGACGGTTCGGTCGCGGTCGGCGGCGACAGCGACGACCCCGACGACGCCGGCGCGACCGCTTCGGGCGCCCGCTCGACCGCGGTCGGCGCCGATGCCACCGCCACTGCGGACAACACCAGCGCGTATGGCGCCGGTTCGGATGCGAGCGCGATGAACGCGACCGCGCTCGGGGCCGACAGCGTAGCCTCCGGCACCGGCTCGACCGCGGTCGGCTACGGTGCCAGCGCGAGCATGACCGATGCCACGGCGCTCGGCCGCGATGCGAATGCCGGCGGCACCGCCTCGACCGCCATCGGCGCGACCGCCTCGGCCACCGGGCTGCGCAGCACGGCGCTCGGCTTCGGCTCGTCCGCCACGGCCGACAATGCGGTCGCGCTGGGCGACGGCTCGGTCGCCGGCCAGGCGAACACCGTCTCGGTCGGATCGCCCGGCAACGAGCGGCGCATCGTCAACCTCGCCGACGGGGTCGACGATACCGATGCGGTGACCGTCCAGCAGCTGAACGAAGCCACGCTCGAACTGATCTATTTCGACGCCAGGGGCACCGCCGCACCGGCAAGGGCGATGGGCGACGGCTCAATCGCGATCGGTCCCAATTCGATCGCCAGCGCCGACGGTTCCTTCGCGCTCGGCACGTCCTCGCGCAGCAGCGGCAACAACGCCACCGCGATCGGCAACAGCGCGAGCGCAAGCGGAACCAACGGCGTCGTCATCGGCGGTTCGGGCGAGGCGACTGCGCTCGGCTCGGTCGCGATCGGGTTCGGTTCGCGCTCGAACGGCGACCAGTCGACCGCGATCGGTTCGCAGGCGGAAGCCAATGCGGGGCGCTCGGGCAGCATCGGTTTCCGCGCCAAGGCCAACGGCTTCGGCTCCTATGCGGTGGGTTCGTTCGCGCAGGCGGGTCAGACCAACAGCTTCGCCTTCGGCACCAGCGCGGTTTCGAACTTTGCCAACAGTTTCGCCTTCGGCTTCCAGGCGGCGGCGCTGCGCGCGAACCAGTTCATGTTCGGAACCCCGAGCTACACCTACACCATGCCGGGCCTGCCGACCGCGAATTCCAACGCGCAGCAGTCGGGCACGATTTACTACGTGACCGTCGATGCGAGCGGAAACCTGGGCTACACGAACACCCCGCCGAGCGGCGGCGCGTCGAGCTCTGCTTCCGCCCCCTCATCCGCACCGGCCATCGCCGCGACGAGCAGCGATGCGGGCATCGCATTCGATCCGGACGCAGCGGTCGCGGTGACGCGGCTGGGCGAGACCCAGGCGGTCGCCGAACCGCCGCACGGCACCGATGCCGATGCCGGCACGCGCCCGGCGAACCGGGCCGCGACCGCGAGCCTCGGCCTTGCCGCGGCGCCGCTCGCCGCGGTCAGCGATGCGCAGTTCAACGCGCTGTCGGGCCGCGTCTCGACGCTCGAGGCGCGGATGGACCAGTTCGACCTGCGGCTCGAAGGGATGGAAGGCGGCATCGCTGCGGCGATGGCGCTCGGCAGCGCGATGGTCGTGCCCGATACCAACATCTCCTTCTCGCTCAACGCCGCGACCTATGGCGGCGAGCAGGCTTTCGCCGGCACCTTCACCGGCAGGCTGGGCGAGAAGGTCTACGTCTCCGCCGGGGTCGCCGGAAACACCGGCGAGGACCGCGTCGGCGCCCAGGTCGGGGTGGCGTTCGGCTTCTAGCCCCCGTCTCCGGCGCATCCCGGCCGCCTGCCCGCCGTTCGCTCCCCCAGCGGACGGCGGGCACTTTCTGGCTGCCGGGCAGTATGCGGCGCAGAGCACCCTGCCCGCGCCGTTACCACGCGCACGGCCCGATTTAACACGCAACCTACCACGCCCGCTTCCACGCCGAGGCACCACCGGGCCCCGCATCCGAACAGATGCGAAAAGGACCCGGACCATGCGTAACTATCTTGCCACCACCACCGCCGCCGCCGCGCTCGCCGCGGGGCTGATGCTGCCCGCCGCTCCCGCGCAGGCGGCCGACTGCGTCGTCGACGAAAACGAAAACGGCACCGCCGACGGCACGGCGGGTGCCGACAGCGCCGCGATCGGTACCGCGCTCGCCTGCGGGCCCGACAGCGGGGCCGGCGCGGCCCGCGCGACCGCGATCGGCAACGAGGCCACGGCGCTCGAATTCGAAGCGACCGCGGTCGGCCACGACGCGCTCGCCTCGGCGCGGTCGAGCATCGCGCTGGGCGCGCAGTCGCAGGCGACCGCGGCTTCCGCGATCGCCATCGGCGAAGAGGCGGTCAACGATGCGCGCGGGGGCGTGGTCATAGGTGCGCAGGCGCGCGCGGTGAGCGCGGAATCTATCGCCGATGTGGTCGCGATCGGCCACAACACGTCGGTCACCGGCGATGGCGCGGTCGCCATCGGCGGCGATATCGACGAAGACGGTGCCGGCGCGTTCGCCGCCGGCCAGCGTGCGATCGCGCTGGGTGCCGATGCGACCGCCAATGCGGATGGAGCCGTCGCGCTGGGCGGCCATGCCACGGCCGGCGAATTCGCCACCGCTGTCGGCGCTTTCGCCGGTGCGGCGGGGCATCAGAGCCTTGCCCTGGGCCGGGCGGCATTCGCCGAGGGGGCCAATTCCTCGGCCATCGGCACGGCGGCGTTTTCCTTCGCCGAGCGCGGCCTTGCGCTCGGAACCGGGTCGCTCACGACGTCGACGGCGACCGACGGTATCGCGATCGGGACCGACGCCGAGGCCGCCGCAGCGAAAGCCATCGCGATCGGGCTCGAGGCCGAGGCCGCCGAGGAAGGCGCGATCGCCATCGGCGCCGATGGCGACGACGACGACAGCGACGGCGCCTTCGGTGCGCGCGCGATCGGGTCGAACGCGACCGCACTCGGCACCGATGCCACCGCCACCAATGTTTCCGCCACGGCGCTCGGCGCCAAGTCGCTGGCGCAGGGCGCGGGATCGATCGCGGTCGGTACCGGAGCCAATGCCGAGGCCGATCGCACGGTCGCGATCGGCACCGGCGCGTTTGGCGGCGGCGATCGGGCGATCGCTCTCGGCGATGCAGCCAGGGCCGACAGCGAGCACGCGATCGCGATCGGCGCCGACAGCGCCGCCGGCACGCAGGGCGCGGTGGCGATCGGCGGAGACGATTCCGACGCCGACGAACTGGGCGCGCAGGCGCTCGGTCTGCGCTCGACCGCGGTTGGTGCGGATGCCCTCGCCACCGCCAATTTCAGCACCGCGATCGGGAACGGCGCGAA
Organism: uncultured Altererythrobacter sp.; assembly: GCA_913055875.1. Taxonomy (GTDB): domain Bacteria; phylum Pseudomonadota; class Alphaproteobacteria; order Sphingomonadales; family Sphingomonadaceae; genus CAJXJY01. The sequence goes on along the minus strand of CAJXJY010000006.1, from coordinate 103,371 downwards.
CGCGTCGGCGCTCAACGCGACCGCAGTCGGCACGGGCGCCGAGGTGCTCGGCTCGAGCGGCTCGGCGTTCGGCAATTTCGCCAGCGCCGCCAATGTGAGCGTCGCGATCGGTGCCATCGCCAGGTCGGAAGCCGAAGGCGGCGTCGCGATCGGCCATTCGGCCGTCGCGCGCGGCGGCAACAGCGTTGCCATCGGGCGCAGCACCTCCGCACGCGGGGCCGACAGCATCGCTTTCGGCGCCATCGCCATCGCCGACGGCCAGGGCAGCATCGCGCTGGGCGGCGACAGCGACGACGACGGCGACGACACCGATCTGCTCGGCGCCCGGGCCGACGGCTTCGAAGCGATCGCCTTCGGTGCCGATGCCAGGGGAACGGCCGATTTCGCCACCGCGCTGGGCGGTGGGGCGATCGCCGGCGCGCTGCGCGCGACCGCGGTCGGCAATGCCGCCAAGGCCGAGGCAGCCGGGACCGTCGCGCTCGGCGACCACGCCGTCGCAGCGAACGCGAACGCGATCGCCATCGGGCTCAATGCCGATGGCCGGGGTCCGGGCGGTGTCGCGATCGGCGGCGATGCGGATGGCGACGGAACGGGCGCCAGGGCCGGCAGCGGCTCGAACCGGGAAAACGCCGTCGCTATCGGGGCCGATGCCCAGGGGTTGGGCTCCAGATCCGTCGCTATCGGCGAAAGGGCGTCGGCCCTCGATGTCGATTCCTTTGCCCTCGGCTCGAAGGCGGTGGCGTCGTCGAGCAATTCGATCGCGATCGGCTCTGAGGCGAAAGCCGAAGGAGCCGGGGCGTTTGCCTTCGGTTTCAAGGCCAAGGCTGAAGGCTCCGCGACGCTTGCATTCGGCCTGCAGAGCCAGTCGGGCGGTGAAGGCGTCACCGATTCGATCGCGATCGGCGCGAATTCCAAGGCCACGCAATCGCAGGCGATCGCCCTCGGCAAACTGACCACGGCGAAGCGCGCCGGTGCCATCGCGATCGGCGGCGACGGTGACGACGCGGACAGCGCGGGTGCCTTCGCCGACGGCGAAGCGGCGATCGCCTTCGGGCGCGACGCGCGCGCTCTCGCCGACGGTTCGATCGCGTTCGGCGCCGGTTCGGTGGCCGCGGTGGCGAACACCGTCTCGTTCGGCAACGAGACGCTCAAGCGCAGGCTGACCAACATCGCCGCGGGCACCGACGATACCGACGCAGTCAATGTCGCGCAGCTCAACGCGGCGCTCGAAGGCTTCGAGGGCGGTTCTGGCAGCGAATTCCTCGCGGTCAGCTCGACCGGCAATGCTGCCAAGGCGGAGGGCCTCGATGCCCTCGCGCTCGGGGTCAATGCCAACGCCGCGGGCGAACGGGCGCTGGCGCTGGGCAATTCCTCGCGCGCCACCGGCACCGACGCCACCTCGATCGGCAAGAGCGCCAGCGCCGAGGGCGCCAACACCGTCGCGGTCGGCAAGTCGGCCGAGGCCAGCGGGCTCGGCGCGACCGCGGTCGGCGCGGGCGCCAAGGCGACGAACAATTCGGCAGGCGCATTCGGCGCGCGCGCGTTGGCGAGCGCCAATTCGGCCACCGCGGTCGGCGTGCAGGCGGAAGCGCTCGGCACACGTTCGGGGGCGGTCGGCAACCAGGCGCGGAGCGAAGCGACCGATGCCTATACCTTCGGCTCGTTCGCGCAGGCCGGGGCGGAACGCAGCGTCGCGATCGGATTCCAGGCGCAATCGCTGTTCGCCAACAGCTTCGCGATCGGCAGCCAGGCGGCGGCGACACGCGCCAACCAGATCATGCTCGGCACGGTCAACTACACCTACGCCATGCCCGGCCTGCCGACAGGCGCCTCCAACGCGGCGCAATCGGGCGACATCTTCATCGTTACCGTCGACGCGAACGGCAATCTCGGCTTCCAGCCGGTGCCTGCCGAGGATGCCGGCGATCCGGCAACGACCCGCGCCGCCATGCGCGCGGGCGCTCCGTCGATCACGCAGACCGGCAGCGATGCCGCCATCGGCACCGGTTCGACCGAGCCGGTGATGTCCGCCGCCGGCCGGCCGGTCGAAGTCGCGACACTGGAGGAGGCGGCGACCGTCGCCGAACCGCCCGCTGGGAGCGACGCCGATGCGGGCACGCGCCGGACTGCCAATGCAGCCAGTGCATCGAGCGCCGCCGCACCCGCGGCCCCCGCGCTCGCGGCGGTCACCGATGCGCAGTTCAGCGAGCTGTCGGGACGCGTCTCGACGCTCGAGGCGCGGATGGACCAGTTCGATCTGCGGCTCGAAGGGATGGAAGGCGGCATCGCCGCGGCGATGGCGCTCGGCAGCGCGATGGTGGTGCCAGATACCAACATCTCCTTCTCGCTCAACGCCGCGACCTATGGCGGCGAGCAGGCCTTTGCCGGCACCTTCACCGGCAGGCTGGGCGAGAAGGTCTACGTCTCGGCCGGGGTCGCCGGGAACACCGGCGAGGACCGCGTCGGCGCGCAGGTCGGGGTGGCGTTCGGCTTCTAGCCCCCGTCTCCGGCGCATCCCGGCCGCCTGCCCGCCGTTCGCTCCCCCAGCGGACGGCGGGCATCTATCCGACGACGTAGGTCCGGTATCCGGTTTCGATGATATCGAGGACGGGTTGCGGTATGACCGGAACGGCGGCGTGAAAGCTCCCGAAGTCGAAATCGCGGTGCATCATGCGGAATTCCTGCCCGATTTCCCGAGCGGCTTTTTCATCGCCCGCCATGTGCAGACTTCCCATTTCGGCGAGGCGCGCCTGCGCGCTCCTGAACGGAAGATCCCGCGACAGGCGTGCCCAGCGAGCCGCTTCTGGAAATTCGCTGCATGCCAGTTCGACGACCATGAAACTGGTGTAGAGGCTGAAACGCCACGGATCGAACGGGCTGAGTTCGTGCGCCGCGTGCAACTGCTTGCGCGCTTCGTCGACCAATCCGGTCATGGCGTATATCCGTCCGAGGTCGGTGCGGGCGAAATACACGTTCGGGCTGATCTCGAGCGCGTTGCGGATGTGCTCGATCCCCTGCCAGTCGCTCGCCAGGACGTGGCTGCGCCCGAGCATCAGGTGCGCATAGGGATCGGAGGGATCGCATGCGAGGGCATCGTCGCTGGCGCGGCGCAGGCCGTCGAGCGCCGTGTCCATATTGCCGATGAGATCGCTCAGCCCTTCGCAGAAATAGGTCTGGGCCAGCCCGATATGCGCGCGCGCGAATTTCGGGTCGACCGCGATGGCATCGAGAAAATGCGTTCGCGGCTGTTCGAACTGGTCGATGCGGTGCGTGATCGCCTCCGACCACCCGAGGTGGTAATGGTTCCAGGCGTCGAGCTGCCTGCCCGGCAGTCCGCGCGCCTGCGACGCTCGGTCGAGAGTCACCTCCCGGTCGATCGCGGCGGCAATGCGGCCCGCCATGTCCTGCGGCAATCCGGGGACGTCCGGCCGGTCGAGATCGTAGCGCTCGCGCCAGATCACCCGACCGGTGGACGTGCTGGAGAGTTCGACGCTGACCGCCAGCTTGTCGCCCATCGATTCGACCGAGCCCGAGACCAGCATCTCGACGCCGAGTTCGAGGCCCGCTTCGATCGGCGCGGAATCGAACGACGTGAACCTGAAACTCGATCCGCGTGCGATGACGAACAGCGTCTTGAGCCGGCTCAGCCCGGTCAGCAGGTCGTCGGCCACAGCCGTGGCCAGCCAGCGATCCACCAGCCCCTCGCCTCGTACGCGGAACGCGAGGACGGCGATCGAAGGCATCCCCCGGCCCGGCCCGGGAATCTCCGCCGCCCTGCCGCCATGCCGCGTCGCATCGCCCACGAACCGGACTCCCTCGCCGTAGACCGTGCGGATCAGGCGATTGCCATCCTTGTCGCCGAGTTTCGCGCGGAGCTCGCTGAGCCGGCTCGTCAGCGTCTGGTCGGCGATGTACCGGCCGGGCCAGCCATGGTCCGCCAGCTCCTCCCGCGACACGACCCGATGGCGATTCTCGACGAGGTGAACCAGCAGGCCCAGGATACGGGCCGGCATCGGCACTCGCTCCCCGTTGCGGCTCAGTTCGAGCGCCTCGGTGTCGAGCAGGTAGTTCTCGAAGCGATATTGCACTGTGCGCCCACTCCTGTCCCATTCTGTAACAGTCAGCAAACCGCCGTCAATTTCGGAGATTTCCCGGAGGTTTCGTGGTAAATGCGCTGTTAACACGCGAATCGCCGACTGCGCCGGGAGGGGGCGTGGCCGCGGGGGTCGTATAGAATCGTCGCGCATGGCTTCCCCCTTCGACCGGCCGGTTTCGTCAACCGGAGGACAATTCGATCATGCGCACGACCACCCTGCTGTCGCTCACCGCCGCCGCTTCGGCGATCGCCATCGCAAGTCTCGCCGCGCCGCAGGAAGCGCGGGCGGAAACCTGCATCCTCGACGAGGACGACGACGGCGTGGCCGACAGCGACGGCGGCGCGACCGACAATAGCGGCGAGGACACCAATCTCGCCTGCGGCACGGGCGCGGGTGCGTCGGGCACGTTCAGCACCGCCGTCGGGGCGAGCGCAACCGCCGGCAGCAACGCGACCGCCGTGGGTGCGGGCGCGTTCGCCAGTTCGGGCGCCACCGCCGTCGGGCTCACGGCGATTGCAGCGAGCGACGAAGCGGTCGCGATCGGCGAGGGTGCCAGCGCGCTGGGCACGGCCTCGACCGCCGTGGGCGCGGGGGCAAGCGCCTCGGCAACGGGAGGCATCGCACTGGGTGCGGGTAGCGGCGCCGGGTTCGATGGTTCGATGGCCCTGGGCTACGGCGCCGTGATCGTCACCGCCAACGAATCGACCGGCGCGCCCGACGATCCGACCGGCGGTTCGGTCGATCCGGTCGATTCGGACGATGCGATCGCGATCGGGACCAATGCTTCGACAGCGGGCGATTCCGCCATCGCGATGGGACGCGATGCGTCCGTGGCCGACCTCGCGATCACCGGCGGGCGCACCTATGCCTCGACCAACGCCGTCGCCATCGGGGCGGACACGACCGTCACCGGACCCGATGCAACGGCGATCGGCTCGGGCGCGAGCGCGACCAATATCTCGGCACTCGCAGTCGGCGACGGCGCTTCGGCGGCCAGCCAGCAGGCGATCGCCGTCGGCACCGATGCCAGCGCGACCTCGCTCAACGGCGTGGCGATCGGTACGAGCGCCTCGACCACGGCGGCGGATTCGGTCGCGATCGGTTCGCTCTCGCTCGCGGACCGGGCGAATACCGTGTCGGTCGGCTCGTCGGGCAGCGAGCGGCAGATCACCAATGTCGCGGCCGGCACGGCGGATACCGATGCGGTCAACGTCGCCCAGCTCAACACGGCGGTCGCCGCGGCGGGCGAAGACTATGTCGACATCAATTCCGACGGCACGCTGCCTACCGCCACCGGCGAAGACGCCATCGCCATCGGCGAAGCGGCCGGTTCGACCGAGCGCGGCAATATCGCGATCGGTCTCAACAGCTCCTCGACCGGGGTGAATGCGGTCGCCATCGGCGGCGACGGCCAGGACGGGGGGAGCACCGGCGCGGTCGCCGGCGGCAACAATTCGACCGCACTCGGCGGCGATGCGGCCGCGAACGGCGAAGACGCGACCGCGATCGGCGCGGGCGCGCAAGCCGCGGCGTTCGGGACCGCTCTCGGCCGCCTCGCCATCGCCAGCAACCTCGAGGCGGTCGCGATCGGCCAGAGCAGCGACGCGACGCAGCAGGCCGCGGTCGCGGTCGGCACCGACGCGCAGGCGACGGGGATCGCGGCGATCTCCATGGGACGGCAGGCCAACGCCTCCGCAGGCGACGCGATCGCCATCGGCCGCGCCGGCGCCGCGTCCGCAAGCAGCGCGGTCTCGCTCGGCGCTTTTGCATCGGCCAGCGCGAGCGATAGCGTCGCCCTGGGTGCGAATTCGGAGGCCGACGAGGTAAACACCGTCTCGGTCGGCCGCGCCTACGACGACAACGGCACGCCAGGCGACCTCAGCGACGACACCGCCGCGATCACCCGGCGCATCACCAACGTCGCCGACGGCACCGCCGACAGCGACGCGGCCACGGTGGGGCAAGTCAACGCTGTTACCGAGGATCTGGCCTATTTCGATGTCAGCGGCACGGGCAGCGATGCGTCGGCGGCCGGAACCGACGCGATCGCGATCGGCCCCGATGCGAGCGCGGCGGGCGTCAGCGCGCTGGCGATCGGCGACGATGCCAGTGCGCAGGGCAACCGGTCGAGTGCGATCGGCATGTCGACGATCGCCTCCACCACCGAAACGACCGCGCTCGGTTACCAGGCGGCGGCACGTTCGACCGGGGCGACCGCGGTCGGCGCAAACAGCGACGCACGCGGCGACAACGCCGTAGCGGTTGGCCGCGGCAGTTTCTCCTCCGGCGACTATGCGATCGCGATCGGCGGGGACGGCGACGATCCGGCATCGTTCGGTGCGCTGGCCCAGGGTGAGTACTCGGTGGTTATCGGATCGGATTCGGGAACCTTCACCGATTCGACCGATGCCGTGGTGATCGGTCATGGGTCGGCCGTGTTCGAGAGTGTCGGCGCCGGCACCATCGTCGGTTCGGGCGCCTCGGTTGCAGCGGGCGCGACGGAGGGTGTGGCGCTTGGGACCGGTGCCGCCGTGCAGGAGAATGCGATCAACGCCGTCGCCCTCGGCGCGGGCTCGATCGCCTCCGAGAGCGATACCGTCTCGGTCGGGAGCAGCGGCAGCGAACGCCGCATCACCAACGTCGCCGACGGCACCGCCGACAGCGACGCGGCCACGGTCGGCCAGCTCAACACAGCCGTCGCCGCAGCGAGTTTCGCCAGCTCCGACTATTTCGTCGCCAATTCCACCGGCACCGCCGCCAGTGCGACGGGCACCGACGCGGTGGCTGCCGGCGAGGAAACCGATGCCAGCGGCGAAGAGGCGGTCGCCATCGGCCGTCGTGCGGCGGGCACCGGCGAAGGCGCGATCGCGATCGGGCGCGATTCCGACTTCAACCCGCTGCTCGATCCCGACGATCCCGACAATGGCGATATCGACAATTTCGGCGCACGTGCGACCGGCGACGATTCGATCGCCATCGGCACCGATGCGCTGGCAATCGATTACGGCGCGATAGCGATGGGCGACGAGGCCTTCGCCGGCGACGAGAGCAGCATCGCCATCGGCCAGCTCGCGCAAGCGGATCTGGGCTTCGACGGGATCGCGATGGGTTATGCCTCGACCGCGCTCGGCGAACAGGCGATCGCGATCGGCTCGGGCGCCGCGGCGCTCAACGACGACACCATCGCGATCGGCGATACCGCCACGGTATTCGGCGACAACGGCATTGCGATGGGCGACGATTCCTACGTCGAGACCGACGACGGCATCGCCATCGGCGAAAGCGCGATCGTCGCGGTCGACGGCGTCCAGGGCATCGCGCTGGGCAAGGAAAGCGAAGTCACCGGCCGCAACGGCGTCGCCATCGGCCGCGCCGCCGCCGCCGACGGTCACGGCTCGGTCGCGCTCGGCGGCGACGGGACCGATATCGACGACCCGACCGATGCCGATTTCGAAGTCGGCGCGCTCGCGCTCGCCGACGACAGCACCGCGATCGGCGCGGACAGCTATGCCGATGCGCTCGGCGCGACCGCGCTCGGCGCGACCGCCAGCGCCGAGGCGCAGGGCGCGATCGCCATCGGTTATGACGGCCCCGATAACGACTCGACCACCGGCGGCTTCAAGATCGGCGCTTACGCCACCGGCGAGAACAGCATCGCCATCGGCACCGATTCGCAATCCAGCGCGAACAGTTCCGTCGCGCTCGGCAACAAGGCGCGCGCAACCGGCAACTTGGCGGTCGCAATCGGTGAGAACGCCGCGGCGGGCGGGCCCGACGCGGTGTCCGTCGGCACCTCGAGCAATTCCCAGCAGGACGGCACCGCGATAGGGCCGAAAGCCTTTGCCAGGCGGCAGAGCGTCGCGCTCGGGCTCAGCGCGAATGCGGCCGGGGTGAATTCGATCGCGATCGGTGCGGATCCGACCCTCGGCTCGAACCGGACGACCGCAGGTTCGACCGCGTCCACCGCGATCGGCACCGCCGCCGCGGTCGGCACCGCCAGCGACCGCGCGCTGGCGATCGGCTATTACGCCAGCGTCGCCGACAATGCCGAGGATGCACTGGCGATGGGCACCGATGCGAACGCTACCAGCGCGAGCGCCATCGCGATCGGCACCGATTCCGACGCGACCGGCCAATATGCGGTGGCCATGGGCCGCGACACCAACGCGACCGGTGCGAATGCGGTCGCCATGGGCAACACCGCCCGCGCCACCGGTGCGAACGCGACCGCCATCGGCGGCTCGTCGCGCGCGACCGAGCTCGGCTCGACCGCGGTCGGGTTCAATGCACGTGCGGATGGCAGCGCCGCGACCGCGGTGGGCGCGACCGCGCATGCGACCGGCGCCGCCTCGACCGCGCTCGGCCGCTCCGCACAGGCCAGCGGGGCCAACTCGACCGCGGTCGGTCGTGCGGCGCAGGCTTCGGGCAGCAACGCCTTCGCCGTCGGCGTGCAGGCATCGGCGAGCTTCGCCAACAGCTTCGCCTTCGGCTATCAGGCGATGGCGACCCGCAACAGCCAGATGATGTTCGGCACGGTGAACTACACCTACACCATGCCGGGCCTGCCGCGCGCGGCATCGAACGCCGCGCAATCGGGCCAGCTGTACTACGTCACGGTCGATGCCAACGGCAATCTCGGCTATTCGACCACCCCGCCCGGCGGCGGCGCGACGACCTCGGCGAGCACCACGACGCTGGCGGTCGCTCCGTCGGCGGCGCCGGCGATTTCCTCGACCGGCAGCGATGCCGGAATCGTACACAGCCCGACGCAAGCGGTGATGGCCGCGAACACCGCTGCGGCGGCGCAGCCGCAAGTACCGGCGCAGGCGCCGGCCGGCGAAGGGCAGCTCGGCGGGCGAACCGCGCAAATGGCCATGCTGGGCCGCGACCAGACGGTTGCGGAACCGCCGCATGACGCGAATTTCGACGCCGGCACCGCGCGCACCGCCAACACTCTCGGCGCCGCCGGCACCGCGAGCCTGGGCGCTGCGGCGATACCGCCGATCGCGGCCATCACCGATGCGCAGTTCTCGGCGCTGTCGGGCCGCGTATCGACGCTCGAGGGCCGGGTCGACAATCTCGACTTCCAGATCACCCAGCTCGACAGCTTCACCCGCGGCGGGATCGCGGCGGCGATGGCGTTCGGCGGCAACATGATCGTGCCCGACTCGACCTTCTCGGTCAGCCTCAACGCCTCGACCTTCCAGGGCGAGCAGGGCTTTTCCGGCGCGATTACCGCGCGCGCGGGCGAGATGGTCTACATCTCGGCCGGTGTGGCCGGCTCGACCGCCGACAACACGACGGGCGGACGCGTGGGCGTGTCGTTCGGGTTCTGAGGTTCCGGCGAGTACCCGGGCACGGCCCCACATGTCCGATTCCGGCGCCGGGTCGCAAGGGTGGTAGATTCGTCTTGCGCATGGTTATCAGAGTGTTAGTCTCGACCCGTTCGCATCGGGGGGTCGGTGCGATTAGCACACTCGGGGGTGGCACATCATGAACACGTCACGCATTCTCACCACCACTGCGCTCGCGCTTGCCATGGCGGCGGGTGGGCTCGCCTGGTCCGCACCGGCGCAGGCGGACGAATGCTTGCTCGACACAACAGACGACGACGTTGCAACGAGCACCGATACGGATCTCGGAGCGATTTCCGACGGCGACGATAGCACTCTCGCATGCGGCGAGGGGGCTGTTGCGATTACCGACGACAGCATTGCGATCGGTCGAAATTCGCTGGCCGGCTCGACCAACTCAATTTTGCCTGCCTTCGCTGCGGTCGCAATCGGAGCGAATTCGGATGCCACGGGGGACGCTGCGGTTGCCATCGGGAGGGAGACGGACGCCGGAGGCGCCGGGTCAGTCGCGCTCGGTATGCAAGCAAAGGCCCACAGAGAGCACGGCATTGCCATCGGGAAAGGCGCTGAAACCATTTTCGGCATATCCATCGGCAGCGGCAGTCGTTCGACCAACTCGCATACGATAGCTCTTGGGCAGAATGCGTTCGCTAATGCAGATTCTGCCATCGCGATCGGATATCAGGCAGGGGTCGGCGAAGCATATTCGATCGTCATCGGGAGATCAGCCTCAGCATCGATCAACGGCTCCGGCCCGCCCGGTCCGATGGTGGCAATCGGATATGAAAGTGCCACATCGGACTATTTCGCGGTCGCAGTGGGCGCATACAGCAACGCATCCGGAGGCAACAGCCTCGCTTTGGGTGTGAGCAGCGACGCCAGTGAAATATACGCGGTTGCACTGGGCTCCGGCGCCATGGCGAGCGGTATCTCGAGTGTCGCCATCGGGCGGAATTCCGAGGCAACGGAACAGAACACTGTATCGTTCGGAACCGCCGGAAACGAGAGACGGCTAGTGAACGTCGCCACGGGTACCGAGGACACCGACGCGGTCAATCTCGCGCAGCTCAACAACGCCATTGCCGACGTATCGGGCGGTGTGCACAAGCGCTATGTCAATATCAACTCCGACGGCACCGAAGCCAGCGCACCGGGAACGGACGCCATCGCTATCGGGCGAGCAGCGAACGCATCCGGTCATTCTTCGAATGCGTCGGGTTCCGGCGCGTCCGCCAGCGGAAACAGTTCCGTTGCGATCGGAACCAACGCCATGGCCTCCGCGGCGGACGCAGTTGCTGTCGGTCGCAATGCGGCGGCGACGGAAGACGATACTCTTGCCATCGGAATCGACTCGAACGCTTCGCAAGACCGTGCGGTTGCCATCGGATATCGTGCGTCGGCAACCGGCCCACGCGCCACTTCGGTCGGGTCCAATTCGGAGGCTTCCGACGAGAGCGCGACCGCATTCGGCAACGGTGCGAGGGCCGTTGAAATCTACGACACCGCGCTCGGCGCGAACGCCACGGCATTCGGCTTCGGCAGTACCGCCGTCGGCGCGGGTGCCGCTGCCTGGAAAGACCGATCTCTTGCAGTCGGTTCAGCTGCCACTGCCGATGGCATCAACTCGACTGCGATAGGGTCGTTCTCCGACGCAACTGCCGAACAATCCAACGCGTTGGGCTACGCTGCGCAGGCGACAGGCATCGGATCGATTGCGATCGGCGGCGACGCCGACGACGACGATACCGCGGGATGGTATGGCGCGGTTGCCTCGGGAGTCGGCTCGATCGCGCTCGGGGCGGATACGCTGGCCTCGGCCGACAATGCGCTGGCGCTCGGTGCCGGCTCCATCGCCGACCAGGGCAACACCGTCTCGGTCGGCTCGTCGGGGAGCGAGCGGCGGATCGTCAACGTCGCGCAGGCCGTGGACGACACCGATGCGGTCAATCTCGCCCAGCTCAACGACGCCATTGCCAGTGCCGGCGGTGGAGGCGGTGGCGGCTCGTCCTACCTCGCGGTCAATTCGAGCGGCAATTCCGCCAAGGCCGAGGGCACCGATGCGCTCGCGCTGGGCGTAAACGCCAATGCCGCGGGCGAACGGGCGCTGGCGCTCGGCAATTCCTCGCGCGGGGTCGGCACCGATGCGACCGCGATCGGCAAGAGCGCCAATGCCGAGGGCGCCAACACCGTCGCGATCGGCAAATCTTCCGACGCGACCGGGCTCGGCGCGACCGCGGTCGGAGCGGGTTCCAAGGCGAACGGCGATTCGGCCGGTGCACTCGGCGCGCGGGCGCTCGCAACCGGCAGTTCCTCGACTGCCGTGGGCGTGCAGGCCGAGGCGCACGGCGCCCGCGCGGGCACCATGGGCTACCAGGCGGTCAGTTCGAGCACCGATGCCTACGCGTTCGGTTCCTTCGCCGAAGCCGGCGCGGACCGCAGCTTCGCGATGGGGTTCCAGGCGCAGGCGCTGTTCACCAACTCCTTCGCCTTCGGCTACCAGGCCGCGGCGACGCGCGCGAACCAGATGATGTTCGGGAGCGCCGGCTACAGCTACACCATGCCCGGCCTGCCGACCGCAACCTCGAACGGCCTGCAATCGGGCGAGACCTACTATGTCACCGTCGATGCTAGCGGGAACCTCGGCTATACCACCACTCCGGTCGGCGGCGCCTCGAGCAGCGCTGCGGGCGGAACCGCGCTGGCGGCGTCTTCAGGCGCTCCGGCGATATCCTCGACCAGCACCGATGCCGGAATCGTACACAGCCCGGCGCAGCCGGTGATGGCGGCGAGCGGCGAAGCGCAACTGGCACAGCGGGTCGAAGTCGCCCGGCTGGGCGAGGATCAGGCGGTCGCCGAACCGCCGCGCGACGCCGGCTTCGATGCGGGCACGCGGCGCAGTGCGATCGCCGCCTCCACCGCCGGCCTCGGTCTCGGCAACGCCCCCGCCATCTCGGCGATCACCGATGCGCAGTTCTCCGCTCTGTCGGGCCGCGTCGGGACGCTGGAGGATCGGGTCGACGCGCTCGGTTTCCAACTGTCCGATCTCGATCACCGCACCAGCGGCGGGATTGCCTCGGCGATGGCGATGGGCGGCCCCGCGATCGCCCCGGGCAAGGCGATCTCGCTGTCGATGTCGGTGGCGAATTATCGCGGCGAGCAGGCCATTGCGGGCTCGCTGACCGGCCAGGTCGCCGAGGACGTCTACCTCTCGGCAGGCGTCAGCGGCAACACCGCCGAAGGCGATATCGGCACCCGCGCGACGGTGCTGTTCGGATTCTGACGGCGCCGCGGCGCATGCAGGACGGAGCCGGTCCGCCGATTGCGGGCCGGCCCCGTTGCCACAGGCGACGCGCAGGAACCTTTCCGCCCATGCCGGGCAAATCGCAAAGCGGGTAAAGAAACCGTGCAGCCCGCCGTGCGACAGCGAGACGGCCCTGCATGCGTATATTGCCCTGGTTCCCGATTATTCCGGCGTTAGGCAAGTTCTCTTACCTCGTCCTCGAACGTTACGCTTACGGCGGGTTCGCATGGGAGCGGAGTTGACCTTCATTCAGGATTCCATGATCGGCCGGCGCAAGAACCGGCGCAGGGGCGTGCACCTGACCGCCACCATCGTCGTGGACGGCGAGAGCATCGACGGAGTGATATCGGACCTTTCGGAATCGGGCGCGAAACTGGCGCTGCGAGGGCAGGAGCGCGGCGGCGAAAAAATCCTGCTCGAGGTCGAGGACCATCGCTTCGAAGCGAATATCGTGTGGCGCGAGGCCGGCGCGATCGGAATAGCCTTCGACGACGATGTCCCGACGGCGATCGTCGACGGGCTGGCGAAACTGTCGCGGCGCACTCGCTAGGCGCTGTTTCGGTGAAACTGAAACGGATGCGGCACCGGCCCGCTCCCGTACCGGAAGTCCTTGTTCCGTGCGGGAAGCACGTCCGTGCTTCCCTCGGCTGTTCCATCCCACTCCCCCACCCGGCCACCCCGACCATAGTATCCTATGGGTGGCCGGGTGGGGGAGTGGGATGGAACAGCCCCGGTGGTCAGATGCTTGCCACAAAGCGACAGGTGGCCTTACCGCCGGAAAACAATAATTCCAGGTGGGGGCGTGGGCCGGTGCCGCTTCAGCAAGGCCGAAAACCGCTCGCATCGGAAATGGCAGGGGTGACAGGATTCGAACCCGTGGCCCTCGGTTTTGGAGACCGATGCTCTACCAGCTGAGCTACACCCCTGCAGGTGCCCGGAAGGCGGATGCGGCCCTTAGGGCAAAGCGCGGCTCCCGCGCAAGGCAGAATTCGAAGTGCAGAGAGTTCGGGACGAAGTTCGAACTCGGAGCCGGCCTCAAGTAGCGAAGCGGTAGGCCGAAAAGGAATGGCCGAGGGTTCGGGACGAAGTTCGACCTTGGAGCCATGCGTTCAACTAGCCGAAGACGGTAGCGTGGAAAGAACGGCGCCAAAGCGCCGTGCGAAACAGACGCTGCGCCGGGCACGCAAATTGTGATAGTCCCGCCGCGATGCATGCGCCCCACCCATTGCCTATCCCGGTCGATACGCTGCTGCTCGCCTATCGCAACGGCATCTTCCCGATGGCCGATGCGCGCGACGACCCGGAGGTCTTCTGGGTCGAGCCGCGCGAGCGTGCGATCATCCCGCTCGAGGGCTTCCGCGCGTCGAAATCGCTGCGCAAGACGGTGCGGCAGGATCGCTACCGCGTCACGCTCGACCGCGCCTTTCCCGAAGTGATCGACGCCTGCGCCGCCCCGCGCGCGGCGCATGACGGGAGCTGGATCAGCCACCGCATCCAGGCGAGCTATATCGAGCTGCACGATGCCGGCCGCGCGCACTCGGTCGAATGCTGGACCGGGCCCGACGGACGCGAGGAACTGATTGGCGGCCTCTACGGGGTCGCGTTCGACCGGGTATTCTGCGGCGAGAGCATGTTCAGCCGTGCCGACAACGCTTCGAAGGTTGCGCTCGCCTGGCTGGTGGCGCTGATGCGGCGCGCGGGATACGCACTGCTCGACTGCCAGTTCATGACCGACCATCTCGCCTCGCTCGGCGCGGTCGGCATGCCGCAGGCCGACTATCTCGAGCAGGTGTCGGCGGCGCGCGGGAGACCCGGCTGCAGCCTGCGCGAAGCCTATTCGTCGGTGCTGGAGGAGGCAGGCGCTTCCTCGCCCGGGAAGCTCATCGCGCAATCCTTGACCCAGACGTCGTAGATCGGGTGCTCGACCACGTTGAGCGACGGCGAGCGCTTGAACAGCCAGCCGGAGAAGATGCGGTTCCAGCTGTCGGGTTCGTCGCGGTCGCGCACGAGCACCTGCACGAAGGCGCCGGTCTCGCCGGGCATTTCCCACGGCGCGGTGCGTTCGCACGCCGACAGCCGCACGATGACGTCGCCGACCCGGCGCGATTCCCCCGGCTTCATCTCGAGGTCCTGCGAGATATTGTTGCGCTTGTTGAGCAGGCCGATCGTGGCGACGCGCTCTTCCATCGGCGTGCCGAGCCCCGCTTCGCCCGCGGGTTGCGGCGGTGCGGATTGCAGGTCTTCGGGGATTTCGGTTTCGATCGGCGCCGGGGCCGGCGGGCGGTCGCTGCAGGCGGCGAGCAGCGCCAGCGCCGCGACGGGGCAAAGCCTGCGCATGCTCAGGCGTCCGGCGACCACGCTTCGTAATCGCCCGTCGCGCGCGCGCGCTTGCCGCCCATTTCGAGCGCCCCGGCGGGACGATAGGCCTGCGCGGTGCCGGTCGCGTTGGGGGTGTAGTCGACCTCCCAGATCCGCGGTGGCGGCAGGTTGCTCTCGGGCACATCGTCGAACGCGCCGTGCAGCCAGCCGTGCCATTCGGCCGGCACGCGGCTGGCGTCGTTGGCGCCCTGGTAGATCACCCAGCGACGCTCTCGCTGGCCCTTCTTCGCTTTCGAGCGGTAATAGGCATTGCCCTGCGCATCGGTGCCGACCCGTTCACCGTTGCGCCAGCTCCACAGGTGCGTGCCGATGGTGGCGCCGTCCCACCAGGTGAAGATCTTGCCGAGGAAGCTCATGCGTGCGCGGTTAGCCGAAGCGCCACGGCGATACAATCCTCCCCATCGACTTGCGATGGGGAGGGGGACCGCTCGCGAAGCGAGTGGTGGAGGGGCATTTGCGGCAAGCGAGACAATCGAAACCGGCCCCTCCGTCAGCCGCCTGCGGCGGCTGCCACCTCCCCATCGCAAGACGATGGGGAGGATCAGGTTTTACCACTCGACGCTGTCGCCCTTCTCGATCCCGAGCGCCGCCGCGCGGCCGCCCGGGATTTCGAGCACCGCCATCGCCGGACCGTCGGAGTAGACCGAATCGGTCGAATAGGGCGTGGTCATCGCGGCGATGTTGAGTACGCGGCGGTCGGCATCGATGAAGATGATGTCGAGCGGCAGCGGGGTGTTCTTCATCCAGAAGCCGAGCTGCCGCGGTGCCGGATAGGGAAACACCATGCCCTCGTTCGGCCCCAACTCGGTGCGGAACATCAGACCGCGCTGCTGCTCGGCGATGGTCGCCGCGACCTCGACCGTGAACTTGTGAATCGTATCGCCGCTCCGCACGGTCAGCGGGATCACCGGCAAACCCGATACCGGGTGCGTCGCGGCGGCGCTCGTTTCGGCAGCCGGGGCGGTTTCCGCCGAACCCTGTGGCGAGCAGGCCAGGCACAGGGCGACGACAAGCAGCGTGATTATGCGCATCTGCGGTTATTCCTCTTCCTCCGCCTCGGCGACCCATTCGGCGAGCGCGGCTTCGTTACCCGCATCCACTACCGCGCGTGCGGCGTCGAATCCATGCCCCGCGCGCACCATGGCGGCGAGTTGCTTCTCGCGCCGCTCGCGATCGAGCTCGCCGGCGAAGAACGGGCCGAAACGGCGGCGACGGGCCAGCGCGAACGCGGCACGGCGCGCCGCGGCCTCGCCCGGCGCGACCGCTTGCCGCACATCCTCGGCGATTCCCGCCTCGCCGAGCGCCTGCGCCACGCGCCGCGCGCCGTAGCCGCGCCGCAGCAGGTCGCCGCCGCGCGAACGGGCATAGGCCTCGTCGTCGATATAGCCGAGTTCGCAATAGCGCTCGACCAGCTCCGCCACCTGCGGCTCGCCCTCGCCGTCCCAGCCGCGTTCGCGCAGCTTTCTCGCCAGGTAACGCTGAAACTTTACCGAACTGGTTGCAAAGCGCGCAACATAGGCGAGCGCCAACTCCTCCAAACGCGCGGAATCGAGCGGTTTTTTGGGGCGAACGCGTCTCCCGTGGCCTTGCCTCGTCTCGCTCATCGTCATAATCGTGCCACAGTCTTTCAGAAATGAGCAAGGATTAAGGGCGGCGCCGGAACATCCGGGGCCGTTGGGGACTTGGGAGTGCCGTATAGCGTTCGGACCCGGACTGAGCAGGCTCGAGGTTTGAATCAAAATGGCCCAGTGCTAGGAGAAAGGGCGTAGGAATATGTCGATATTTCAAGCCTTTTCGACGCCGCAATGGGCCATTTTGGTCAAATCCCGCAGGGACGTCCGAATGGCTTCCATCTCAAACCGAAAGCCGCTTGCAATGGCAACCAGCCATCCCGGCGCGGCTTTCGGTTCGATATGTTCGCCATTCGGACGCCTCGAGCCTGATCAGTCCGGGTCCGAACGCTAAGGCACGCAATGACGGGTTTCGCCTCCACACATGACCGATTCGACTCTGGTTCCGACACCGAATGATTGCGCCTTGCCGCGCATCCGGTCGGACTTCGCCACCTTCAACGATGCGATCGACTATGCCGCTCGCAGCGAGAAGGGACTCAATTTCCACGACATGCGCGGGACGCTCGAACGGGTCTATCCGTACAGCGAAATGCGCGAGGATGCGCTCGCCATGGCGCGGCGCATGGTCGCCTCGGGGATCGGCAAGGGCGACCGGGTCGCGCTGATCGCCGAGACCGGGCCCGATTTCGCCGCGCTGTTCTGCGCCTGCGTCTATGCCGGCGCATGGCCGGTACCGCTGCCGCTGCCGACCACGTTCGGCGGCAAGGACAGCTATGTCGACCAGCTCGCAGTGCAGTTGGCCAGCTCGGATCCGAAGATCCTCATCTACCCGCCCGAAATCGCCGAGATGGCCAAGGCCGCGGCCGACCACCAGGGCTGCGAGGGCGTCGACTGGGCGACCTTCGGCGAGCGCGACGCGCCCGACTGCGACCTGCCCGAGGCGAGCCCCGACGATATCTGCTACCTGCAATATTCGTCCGGCTCGACCCGCTTCCCGACCGGGGTCGCGGTGACTCATGCGGCGCTGCTGCACAATCTCTACGGCCATGCCGCGTCGATGGATATCGGCACCAACGACCGGGTGGTCAGCTGGCTGCCGTGGTATCACGACATGGGGCTGGTCGGCTGCCTGCTGTCGCTGATCGCCAACCAGGTCTCGGTCGATTACCTCAAGACCGAGCATTTCGCGCGCCGGCCGCTCGCCTGGCTCGACCTGATCAGCCGCAACGAGGGCACCACGCTCTCCTATTCGCCAACCTTCGGCTACGATATCTGCGCCCGGCGCATTTCGAGCCAGAGCCATGTCGGCGACCGCTTCGACCTGTCGCGCTGGCGGCTCGCGGGCAATGGCGCGGACATGATCCGGCCCGACGTGATGCAGCAATTCGTCAACTGCTTCGCGGATGCCGGCTTCAAGGCCAGCGCCTTCACTCCGAGCTACGGCCTCGCCGAGGCGACGCTGGCGGTCACCGTCATGCCGCCGGGCGAAGGAATCAAGGTCGAACTGGTAGAGGAGGAGCGCCTGTCGGGCACCCGCGCCGACCTGTCGCGCCCCGCCCGCTATCGCGCGATCGTCAATTGCGGCAAGCCGCTGCCCGACATGGAGGTCGAGATCCGCGGCGAGAACGGCGAGCCCAGGGGCGATCACCAGGTCGGCAAGGTGTGGTGCCGCGGGCCGAGCGTGATGCATTCCTATTTCCGCAACGAGCAGGCGACCGAGGACTGCCTGGTGGACGGATGGCTCGACACCGGCGACATGGGCTACATGGCCGACGGCTATCTGTTCATCGTCGGCCGGGCGAAGGACATGATCATCATCAACGGCAAGAACCACTGGCCGCAGGACATCGAATGGGCGGTCGAGCAGCTGCCCGGCTTCAACCACGGCGATATCGCCGCCTTCTCGGTCGAGACCGAGGAGGGCGAGGAAGCGCCCGCGGTGCTGGTCCATTGCCGCGTTTCCGACCCCGAGGAACGCACTCGCCTGCACGAGCAGATCCGCGACAAGGTGCGCTCGGTCACCGGCATGAACTGCGTGGTCGAACTGGTCCCCCCGCGCACGCTGCCGCGCACCAGTTCGGGCAAATTGAGCCGGGCGAAGGCGAAGAAGCTCTATCTCGAAGGCGAGATCAAGCCGCTGGAACTGCTGCAGGCGGCGTGACGGCCTGCGTCCGGGTCGTCCGCACGGCAGGAGTGCGCTAAGGGGAGGCCGCCAATGCGTGAGACGAGCGAGGGCCGGACATCGCCGCTGCGCCGCGGCGAGACGTTCTACCTCGCCGTCGGCCTGTATGTCGCCGGTCTCGGACTGTTCGGCTTCGCCCGCAATTTCTACCTGCTGCCGTTCGGCTCGACCCCGCTGGCGGACAGCGCCCCGATCTACCCCGGCGTCGTCCTGCACGCCGCGCTGTTTACGCTGTGGATGGCGCTGGCGGTCTACCAGCCGTGGCAAATCCGCACGGGGCGGATCGTGAACCATCGCCGTGTCGGGGTCTGGACCGGCTGGCTGGCGGTCGCCCTCGTCGTGACCGGGCTTTATGTCGGCGCCGTCCAGGCGGTGCGGTTCCTGGAAAACGGAGGCGATAGCGGTTTCTTCGCCATTCCGCTGATCCTCCTGCTCGGTTTCGCGCTGGCGATCGGGCTCGCGATCCACTTCCGCAACCGGCCGGAGTGGCACAAGAGATGGATCGTCGTCGCCCACGCGCAATTGCTCGAACCGGCCGCCGCCCGAGCCCTTGCGACGCTCGACCTGCCGGTCTTCCCGCCGATCCTGCTGCTGATCGGCTTGCCGGTGATCGCCGGCATTGTCCACGATGCAATAGTCAGGCGCAGGATGCCGTGGATCTACCCGCTGGGGCTGGCGCTCGTGCAGGGCTCCGGTTTCCTGCGCCACGCCCTCGCCAGACAGCCCGATTGGATCGAATTGTCCAATCGCGTCTTCGCAGGATCGGCGTTCTAGTCGCCGGAACTGTCCCAGCTGGCGCGCAGGGGCGCAGCCGCGAGTTCCGTTTTCACAGCGACCCCGCGCTCGCCGAGAAGTGCGGCGGCGCGCGCGGTCTGTTCTTCGGGGCCGACCAGCAACACCGGCACGCCGCTACGCTGCGATGCCCATGCGATCAGGGCAAGTGCGACCGGATCGGGCTCCCCGTCCGCGAACGGAACCTCCGGCAATCCGCCCATCGGCGGGATCAGTTCGATCTTCCAATTCGGTTCGGAGGCCGCGATGCGGCGTTCAAGCGCGCGGTAGGTCGCCAGCGTCGCGCCTTCGAGACGGCGTGCGCGCACCATCGCGCGGCGGCGCTGGCCGTCGACCACCACCTCGCTGTCGGGCACACCGGCGGCGAGCGCGAGGCGCTGCGCGAGGTCGTCGATCCGGTCGCTCGCGGCGGCTTCCTCCTGCGCCTTGGCCGAGGCGATCTGCGCCGCTTCGGCGCTGGCTTCGTCGCGAACGAGGAATTGCTGCAGTTCGAGATCGACCGGCGCGCCGAGTAGCCGCTCCAGGCTCGCCTCGGCGCGCGTTTCGGCATCCTCCTTGAGTTCGGTCGTCCACACGAAGGCCGACACGCGCATCGGCTCGCGATCGAACTCGATCTCGGGCTGCGACAGGCGCGAGGTGGTGCCGAACAGGCTGGACAATTCGCCGCGCACCTGGCGGGCAGCGTTCGCCTCCCACACGATCTGGGTAAGCGAAAAATAGAGCGGGATGGCGAGCACCACGAACACCAGCACGATGATCGCGTTCTGCAGCCGCGTCTGGCGGTCGGTCAGGTTGGAACGGAAGCCGTAGAGCCACGCCATCAGCGTCGCCACCAGCGCGATGGTGACGAGGTTGGTACCGTAAAGGAACAGCGCGCCCCAGAACACCGTCCAGTTGAACGTCGCCAGCCCGTAGCCGATCACCGCCAGCGGCGGCATCAGCGCGGTGGCGATGGCAACCCCGACGATCGTCCCCTCGCGCCCGCGGATCAGCGCGTAGGCACCCGCGAGCGAGGAGAACAGCGCCACCAGCAGGTCGAACAGGTTGGGCCGCGTGCGCGCGGCGATCTCGGTGGTGATGTCCTTGAGCGGCGAAAGGAACACGATCAGCGCGCAGAACCCGATCGCCATTACCGAGCCCCAGGCGAGCGATCGGGCCGCCTTGCGCAGCCAGCGATAATCCCCGATCGCGAGCGCGAAGCCGAGCCCGATGATCGGATCCATCAGCGGCGACAGCAGCATCGCCCCGATCACCACCGCGGGCGAGGACAGCAGCAGGCCGAGCACCGCGATGCCCGCCGACATCGCGGTCATGAACAGGTAGCGCGCCGACAGGTTGCATTCGACCCGCCGCCTGGCGATCACCGCCTGCTGGTCGACGGTGCCGACCACCGCGTCGGACCACCATCGGCGCCAACTGAAAATGACCGCAGAGAAGGAAAATTCCGGTTGCGGCGGTGCTGCGTCGGTATCGTTCATGCCGTTCCGTTCGAGGTTGCACCGCGCCCCTACACCGCGCAGGGCGGCAACGAAAGCATGGACGCGCCCCGCAGCATGAGGCACACAAGCGGCGAAATCTTGAACTTCGTGTCTTAGTGCACTAATACAGTCCGCGAAGGAGCAGCAATGGCCACCGACGATTCCAAACTGGCACCCCAAAGCGCAACGAAAACGGCGACTGCCACCGATTTCGATCTCACCCCGCCCGATCCGGTGCCCGAGGTCGCGCCCGAAAAGGCCGCCGGGCTCGTGCCGGTCTCGGACGAAGTGAAGTCCAAGCTGCAGGAAAAGGTCGACGGCTTCGTCATGGACCTCGTCGCGCAGGACGCCAATTCGCCCGAATTCGGCAAGAAGGTCGACCAGCTGACCAATATGGGCCGCAAGGAAATCATGGCGGCGGCGGGCCATTCGAACCGCTTCCTCGACCGCCCGGTGCGCGCGATGGACAAGGACGAAGGCGTCGGCGCCAATCTCGCCGAACTGCGTACGGTGGTCGAGGAACTCGACCCCTCGAAGCGCGGCAAGCTCACGGGGCCGCGCAAGATTCTCGGCATCATCCCGTTCGGCAACAAGCTCAAGAGCTACTTCCGCAGCTACCAGAGCGCGCAGACGCACATCCAGCAGATCCTCTCCAAGCTCGCCAACGGCAAGGACGAGCTGCTGATGGACAACGCCGCGATCGACGTCGAGCGGCAGAAGCTGTGGGAAGCGATGGGCAATCTCGAGCAGATGATCCACATCTCCAAGACGCTCGACGGGAAGCTGGAGGAGAAGGCAGCCGAACTCGACGCGACCGATCCGGCCAAGGCCAAGGCGGTGCGCGAAACCGCGCTGTTCTACGTCCGCCAGCGCACGCAGGACCTGCTGACGCAGATGGCGGTCAGCGTGCAGGGCTATCTCGCGCTCGACCTCGTCAAGAAGAACAATGTCGAACTGGTCAAGGGCGTCGACCGCGCCAGTACCACCACCGTCGGCGCGCTGCGCACCGCGGTCACCGTCAGCGAGGCGATGACCAACCAGCGGCTGGTGCTGCAGCAGATCACCGCGCTCAACGACACCACCGCGGGTATCATCGACAGCACCTCGACGATGCTGCGCGACCAGACCGGCAAGATCCACGAGCAGGCGGCGGCGAGCACGATCCCGCTCGAAACGCTCCAGCGCGCGTTCCAGAACATCTACGACACGATGGACGAGGTCGACACCTTCAAGGTCCGCGCGCTCGATTCGATGAAGCAGACGGTCGACGCGCTGAGCCAGGAGGTCGAGAAGTCGAAGGGCTACATCGCGCGCGCCGAGGGGCAGGCGCAGGCGCAGAACCAGATCGCCGAGTCCAACCTGCTGACGGTCGAAGAGTGACCGGGGGAGCACCGACTTGACCGATCTCACCAGCGACAGCGACCGCCTGATCGAACAGGGCCGCCGCCTGCGCGACGACAATCGCATGGGCGGGCGCCACCGGCGCGCCGCGTCGATCGGGCGCGGATCGGCCGACCTCAAGCTGCAGCACTGGCTGAAGAAGGCACGCAATATCGGGATCGCGGTGGTCGCGATCTTCGCCGCCATCACCGCAGCCGGGATTATCCTCGACGGGATCGGCTTCATCGGGGTGGTGATCGCTTTCTTCGCGCTGCTCGCGGCGTTCGGCGTATTCGGGACCTTTCCGCGGATGAAGCAGCCCAGGCGCGAAGACCTCACCAAGGGCGACGTGCGGCAGATGGTCGGCAAGACCGAACTGTGGCTCGAGCACCAGCGCCCTGCCTTGCCCCCGCCCGCGGCGAAGATCGTCGACGACATGGGCGTCCAACTCGACGCGCTCGGCCTCCAGCTCGAGACGATCGACCAGCAGCACCCCGCCGCACGCGAAGTACGCAGCCTGGTCGGCGACGTGCTGCCCGAGACGATCGACGCCTATCGCAAGATCCCGCAGCACCTGCGCGGCGAGAAGCGCGCCGGAGCGACGCCCGACGAGCAGCTGACCGCCAGCCTCGGCAAGATCAGCAAGGAGATCGATCACGTCACCCGCCAGCTGGCCGAAGGCTCGCTCGACGATCTCGCGATCAAGAATCGTTACCTCGAATACAAGTATGGCGACGCGGAAGACACCGCGCGGGAGGAAAGCTGATGCGCGTCGCCATCCCGCACGATCTCGACCGCGAAGAGGTCCGCCGCCGCCTGCGCAGCCGCAGCCACGAGATCGCCGATCATATTCCCGGCGGCATGGCCGAAGTCAGCACGTCCTGGCCGAGCGAGGACCGCATGGCGATGAACATTGCGGCGATGGGCCAGCATCTGAACGGTGCGATCGAGATCGAACCGAACCAGGTCGTGATCGACGTCGACCTGCCGCCCGCGCTCGGTTTTCTCGAGCCGATCGTCTCCGGCGCGATCCGGACGCAGGGGCAGAAACTTCTTACCCGAGACTGACGCGCCACACGGTCCATCGCATATCGACGCCGTACGGGAACCGCGTGCCTTTCCGGCAGTTTGATTCGAATTCGGGGGCGCAGCAATTCGCACCCTACTCCGGCGCAGGGGACGGTCGGGGCACGACAGCACGCCGAGGGGAGCCACCGACAAATGCCAGCTACCGGGTCGCAAACGCTGCGCGTCTGTCTGCGCCGGGCGACGGACACCGCGCACACCACTCTCGATCGCACGCTCGCCGATTTCGACCTCACGCAACCGCGCGACTATGCGCGCTTTCTGGCGATCCAGCTGTCCGCGCGTGCGCCGGTCGAAACCTGGTGCGATCGCTACGCGCCGGCAGAGCTGTCTCCTCCGAAGCAGGCTCAGCTCCTGCGCGCCGATATCGCCGATCTGGAGCAGGTGCGTGCCGACGGTCTCTCCGGCACCGGCGCCGTGCTCGAAGCGGGACTTGAGCCGCTGGCGGTAGCATGGGTCATTGCCGGGTCCTCGCTCGGCAATCGCGCCATGCTCGCCGGTCTGCGTAAGTCGGGTGCGTCCAGCCTGCCGGTCCGGTTCCTGTCCGACCCTGAAATGACCCGGTTCTGGAACTCGCTCAAGCCGCTGGTCGAGCGTCCGTCGAGCCAGTTCGATACCGTAAGCATGGCCGCATCCGCGCACGCGATTTTCGCGCTGTTCCAGGCCCGCGCCGACGCATGGCCGGAGGCCGCGCTCGTATGACCGGCCAACGCGAACAGGTCGACCTGACCAATTGCGACCGTGAGCCGATCCACCGGCCCGGCGCGATCCAGCCCTTCGGCGCCCTGCTGGCGGTGACGCAGGACTGGATCGTCACCCGCGCCTCGCTCAATGTCGGCGCGATGCTCGGCACCGATGCGCGGATTCGCCCGGGTACACCGCTGGCCGACCTGTTTCCCGATGCTGCGCTCGCCGCCTTGCGCCAGCGCCACGAACGGCTCGACCGCGACGACACCGTCGAGCGCATCTTCGCGCTGCCGCTGACCGAAGACGGGCGCGAATTCGATGTCGCGCTGCACAATTCGGACGACCTCATCGTCATCGAGTTCGAGCCGCACGACGCCGAAACCTATTCGGACGATATCGGCGCGCTGCGGCCGATCATGTCCAAGCTCGAGCGCCATTCGGACCTGCACGGCCTGGCCGAGGAAGCGGCGCGGCAGATGAAGCGGCTGCTCGGCTTCGACCGCGTGATGGTCTACCGCTTCCACCGCGATTTGAGCGGCGAAGTCATCGCCGAGGCGCGCGAGCCGCATCTCGAGAGCTTCCTCGACCTGCGCTATCCGGCGAGCGACATTCCGGCGCAGGCGCGCGAACTCTACATCCGCAACCGCTTCCGCATCATCAGCGACGTCGATGCCGAAACGGTGCCGGTCGAACCCGAACACTCTCTCGAAGGCGCACCGCTCGATCTCAGCCTGTCGACGCTGCGCGCGGTCTCGCCGATCCATCTCGAATATCTGCGCAATATGGGCGTCGGCGCTTCGCTGTCGATCTCGATCGTCATCGACGGGCGGCTGTGGGGCCTGTTCGCCTGCCACCATTACAGCCCGCGCGTGCTGCCCTATGCGCTGCGCACAGTCGCCGAGCTATTCTCCGAACTGTTTTCGCTGACGCTCGACCGCACGCTGGCGCGCAGCAGCGCCAATCTGAACCGGCGCGGGCGCGAGATTCACAACCGGCTGATGGCGCGGCTCGCGGGCGGCAGCGGGCTCGCCGACAATCTCTCCGCGCTCGACACGATCATCGACGAGACGATCCCGCACGACGGCGCGAGCGCCTATATCGAGGGCATCTACACCGCCCGCGGCAAAGCGCCGACCGAAGCCGAGTTCAAGGCGATCGTTTCCACGCTCAACACCGGCTCGACCAGCACCGTATTCGCCGCCGAGGCGCTGGCCGAGAAAATCCCCGAGGCGGCCGCCTTCGCCGAGCGCGCGGCGGGCGCGCTGGTGATCCCGGTGTCGCGCCGCCCGCGCGACTATTTCGTGCTGTGGCGCCGCGACCTGCCGCAGACTGTGACCTGGGCAGGCAATCCCGACAAGCCGGTCGAGACCGGCCCGCACGGCGATCGTCTGACCCCGCGCAAGAGCTTCGCTGCGTGGCGGGAATCGGTCGAGGGCCGCAGCGCGACCTGGACCGAGGGCGAATTGCAGATCGCCGAATCGATCCGCGTGACGCTGCTCGAAGTGGTGCTCAAGATGACCGACGAGGCGATGCGCGAGCGGGCCCGCGCGCACGATCAACAGGAATTGCTGATCGCCGAGCTCAACCACCGCGTGCGCAACATCCTCAACCTGATCCGCAGCCTGATCAACCAGTCGCGCCACGACGCGGTCGACGTCTCGGCCTTCTCCAGGATCGTCGGCGGGCGGATCGAGGCGCTGGCCAAGGCGCACGACAACATCACAAAGCAGAACTGGTCGCCCGCCTCGCTCAAGCAGCTGATCATGGACGAGGCCGAGGCGTTCCTCGACGGCAAGGACGACCGCGTGAACCTCACCGGCGCCGACCGGCTGATCGCGCCCGAGGCCTACACCGTGCTCGCGCTGGTGATGCACGAGATGATGACCAATTCGTGCAAATACGGTTCGCTGTGTGATCGCCACGGCAAGCTCGACATCGCGCTCGAAACGGTCGGCGACGGCGATCTGCGGATCGTCTGGCGCGAACGCGATGGGCCGCCGGTCAAGCCCCCGACACGACGCGGCTTCGGCAGCACGATCATCGAGCAATCGATCCCGCACGAACTCAAGGGCGAGGCGGATGTGCGCTACAAGCTGGGCGGGCTCGAAGCCGATTTCGTCGTCCCGGCGCGGTTCGTGGTCGAAACCGGCGACGACGAGCAGACGGTGATCGAGACGCGCGAACCCGGCCCGACGCCGGCCGCGTCGGACAAGCCGATCGAGCACGTGCTGGTGGTCGAGGACAGCATGATCATCGCGCTCGACACCGAGGAATCGCTGCGCCAGCTCGGGGTCAAGACGGTCTCGAGCGCCAACAGCGTTGCCGCGGCGCTCGATTCGATCGCGGACGATCCGCCGCACTTCGCCATTCTCGATTACAACCTCGGCGACGAGGCGAGCGAGCCGGTCGCGCGCAGGCTGGTCGAGCTGGGCATCCCCTTCGTGTTCGCTACCGGCTACGGGTCCGATGCCAAGGACCTGCACAACAAGGGCGCGCAGGATATCCTGATGAAGCCCTATGCCCGCGACGACATCGCGGCGCTGCTGGGGCTGGATTAGAGCGCGTTCAAAGCGGGGCGGCGAACAGCGTCTCGCCGTCCGCCGCGAATTCGAGCCCATCGAGGCTTTCGACCTGACCGCACTCGCCGGCGGCGATTCTCGCGTCGCTGGCAGCCACTTCGCCCGTCACCGGGATGACCAGCGTCCGCCCGGCGAACCGGGCGCGTGTCTCTTCGCTCGGTGCGCCGATGCAGCGTTCGACCCGGAAGTGGGGGCCGTCGACCAGCACCGCTTCCTCGCCCGCACCGAGCGACCTTCGCAGACGCGCGGGATGCGGCTCGCCGTGCGCGACTGCGATCCCCTCGTCGAGATGCAGTTCACGCGGGCGGCCGTAATCGTAGAGGCGATAGGTGATGTCCGAATTCTGCTGGATTTCGATCAGGCTCAGCCCCGGCCCGATCGCGTGCACCGTGCCCGCCGAGAGGTAGAAGAAATCGCCCGGCGCGACCGGGTGCCATTCGAGCAGCTCCTCGATCGAGCCGTCGAGCGCGGCGGTGCGCATCGTTTCGGCATCGATCTCCTCGCGAAAGCCGATCGCCAGCGAGGCGCCGGGCTCGGCGGCGAGCACCAGCCAGCATTCCTCCTTGCCGCGCGCACCCTCTGGCGCCTGCGCATCGGAAGGGTGGACCTGCACCGAGAGCTTCTCGCTGGTGAAGAGGTACTTGACCAGCAGATCGGGCAGGCCGGGATCGGGCTCGAACCAGATCTCGCCGATCCGCTTGCCTTCGGGTGCGACGAACGGCGCGGGGAGCGCGTCGCGGCCCCAGACCTTCTCGACCGTCCGCGTCGGCAGGAGCCTCGCCCCGGTCACTGGTTCCGCGCTCCGCTCAGCGTGCCGACCTGCTGCGCACCGTCGGCGCTCGTTACCAGCACCTCGTCGCCATCGACCACGACGATGACGTTGTCGAGGCCGATTACCGACACGCGCGGGCCATCGCTGTCGGTCATGACATTTCGGCAATCGACCAGTTCGGCAGGGCCGCTTGTGTGATTGCCATCGCTGTCGCTCTCGCGCGCCGCTTGGAGCGCCTGCCAATTGCCGATATCGGACCAGCCGAAATCCGCCGGGACCACCGCGGCAAGCGCGGTCTTTTCCATCACCGCGTAATCGACCGACTCCCCCTCCAGCGCCTCCCACGATGCGGGCTCGGGACGGAAACACCGCCCGTCCCATGCCCCGCCCCGGACCGCGACGGAAACCGCTTGCGCCATAGCCGGCCGGTGCGACGCCAGTTCGGCGAGGAACGCCCCGGCGCGGAAGGCGAAGATGCCGCCGTTCCAGTCGTAACCGCCGTCGGCGAGGAACGCTTCGGCGCGCGCGCGGTCGGGTTTCTCGACGAAACGATCGACCGCGAAACCGCCCTCGATCGCCTCGCCGCGCTTGATATAGCCATAGCCGGTCTCGGGCCGCGTCGCGGCGATGCCGAAGGCGACCATCCGGTCCTCGCTCGCCAGCCGCGCAGCCGCCTCAGCCGCAGCGCGGAACGCAGCAGTGTCGGTGATATGGTGGTCGCTCGGGCACACCAGCATGATGTCGTCGTCGCCGAGGAGCGCGGCGGCAAGCGCGATCGCCGGAGCGGTGTTGCGCCCGGCCGGTTCGATAGCGATGCGAACGCCCTCGCCCGCCTGCGCCGCGATATGCGGCAGATGCGCCTCGCCCGCCACCACCAGCGGCGCGGCGAACAGCGCCGGATCGTCGCAGCGGTCGAGCGCCTGCTCGAACAGGGTGCGCTCGCCCACCAGCGGCAGGAACGGCTTGGGTCGCGCGGCGCGGCTGCGCGGCCACAGCCGCGTGCCGCTGCCGCCGCACAGGATGACAGGGACGATCCGTCCGGAAGTGCCGCTCTCGCTCATGTTCCGGCCACTATCACACGTTTGCTACCAAATCACCGCGCCCGACTATCGGGCCTTGAAGCGCAGGATATAGCCGTAGCGCGCTTCGACCGCAGTTCCATCGGCGCGCCGGGCCGGATTGAACCGGACCTTCTCGATCAGCTTGGGACAGACCAGCGCGGTGGATTCGGCATCCGCTGTCGAACGCACCACCGAACAATTCCGCGCCCGCCCGTCGGTGGTGACGGTAAAGACGACCGTCGTCGAGGTTCCCGCACGCGCGCTGCGACCGCCCTCCGGAATGGGAAAATCGCGCGCCTCGTTGAGGCCGTCGGTGCGCACCGAGGGCTTGACCGCGATCCCCCCGCCCGGCCCGCCGCCGCCGCGGCCGCTGCCGGTTCCTAGCCCGTCGCCCGATGCACCCGTCCCGTCGCCGCTCTCGCGCGCCCCCGAGGTGTTGGCGGCGCCGGTCGAGGATGCGCGCGGCACCGGCGTGTCGGGCGGAACCGGGATCGGCGGCTCGGGTGCTGTGACGGGCTTCGGTGTGGCCCGCTCGCCCGGATCGCCCGCGGCGCCCTCGTCGGGTTCGGGTTCGGGCGGTTCTTCGGGCGCGGTCACCGTTACCGTGAACGCGGACACGACCGTCTCTTCCACCGATGCGACGACATCCGGCGCCAGCGCGCGCGTCAACCCGTAGAGCGCAGCGAGATGAAGCAGCACGATCAGCACGACTAGTGCCGGGCGCGGCTTGCGCTTGGTGGTGGAAAAACTGCCTTCTTCGCTCATGGCTTGCGACGCTACCCGGCGCGCGCGGCGACGGCAACGAACTCGCTCGGCGATCGGGCAACGAAAAACGGCGGCACCCCGTGGGGCACCGCCGCTTTCGTGTTCCCGTTGTCCGGGCGGCTACGCGTCAGAACTCGTAGCGCGCACCGATCTGGATCTTCCAGGCCGAGCTGGAAGTCGCCACGAACACATCGTCTTCCGGGTTGAAGTCGCTGATGATGTAGCGGCCCTGGCTGTCCACTCCGCCATCGACAACCGGGGTATCGCCGATCAGCTTCACGCGGTTGGCGCTGCTGTCGATGAAGTTCAGGAAGTTGTCGAAATCGGCGAACAGCTCGATCCGGTCGTCGACCAGGCCGGTCAGGCTGCCGAGGAACGGCAGTTCCTGGCTGAAGCGCAGGTCGAGATCGTAGGCCCACGGATCGTTGCAGGTGTTGCGGCGGATCGACTGGCCGGGTTCGAAATCGCAACCCGAAGCCGCGACGTAGTCGATCAGCGATTGCACTGAAGCCGCGTCCGACGACGGAGAGACATTCGGATCGCTGACCCCCGACGGCACGTAGATCAGCGCATTGTCCGAGCCCGACGAGCTGTCGTTGAACACGCTGCCGCCGTCGAACACGAGGCTGTACGGACGGCCCGAACGCGCGCGGAAGAAGACGCCGAGCTGCGTGGCGAAGTCGCCGAAAAATTCCTCACGCCAGTTGAGCGCCGCCGTGATGTTGTGGCGGGTCTCGAAGTTCGAGGTCGAAACCGCCGGGTTCTGGCGGTCGAAGGCCGCGGTCACGTCGAAGGACGAAGTCGCGGTCGACGAACCGACATTCCGGTTGTTGTTCGAATCGGTAAAGGCGTAACCGAAGCGGAAATTGACG
Source organism: uncultured Altererythrobacter sp. (assembly GCA_913055875.1). Classification (GTDB taxonomy): domain Bacteria; phylum Pseudomonadota; class Alphaproteobacteria; order Sphingomonadales; family Sphingomonadaceae; genus CAJXJY01. The sequence continues at coordinate 73,012 of CAJXJY010000006.1, read as the reverse complement.
CTGCCGCCCTCGGTGAACAGGCCGTCGAACCGCTTCGACAACAGGATCGAGGCGATGTGGCTGTCGTAGCTCGGGCCGTTGGTCAGCTGGATCTCGTCGTCGCGGCCGGTGTTGAAGCAGACCGCGTTGACATTGGTGTAGACCGGCGGCGTGCCGCCGGTGCCCTGCAACTGCGCGGTACAACCCGGAATGCTCGGATCGATCGCACGATAGATCGGGCGACCGTCGACGGTGAAGCCGCCGTCGGCCCGCCGGATGTCGGGCGTCTGCGCCAGGTCGACGAAGTTCAGCGTGTCGTTGAACCGCGAGTAGATGTAGTCGAGGTTCAGCTTCCAGTCGCTGAAGAAGCCGCTGTCGGTGCCGAAGTCGGTCGAGAAGCCGATATTCGCACGCAGCACTGTCGGCACGTCGAAGTCGGGATCGGTCGACTGGGTATCGGCGAGACCGGCTGCGGCAGAAGCCGAACCGGAATCGGTGACGCATTGCGGGAAGCCGGTGAACTGGCCGCCCACGACCACGTCGCTCGGCCGGTCGTCGCAGAAGATATCGGTGCCGAGACCGGCCGAGAAGCCGTTGTTCGAGAACGCGTTGGAGAAGTACACCACCGGGTCGCCGCCGGCGAAGATGCCGACGCCGCCGGTCAGCCGCGAGTTGGACAGGAAACCGGCATTGTCGAGATCATACGTGGCCGAGAAGCGCGGCAGCAGAACGGTGTCGAGCTTGCCGAAGCTGTTGGCATTGGTGAAGCCGTAGCGTTCGAAGAAGGCCGGGTTCGTGCGCGGGGCATCGCCCGAGTAGAACTGGACCCGCAGACCGGCGGTCAGGCTCAGCTGATCGGTCGCCTGCCATTCGTCCTGCGCGTAGAACGACCAGATCGTACGATTGAACAGCGCGGCCGCTTCGTTCACGTCTCCCGTCGGAGTGGCATTGATATCCGCGCCGTAGGCGGCGCCGGTGAACACTTCCTCGTTATCCGGGAAGAATGCGAAGCCCTGGCTCAGCAGGCCCTCTTCGAAATCGTCGAGATTCGAGAAATACAGCGTCCCCGTCGCGTTGATCACAAACAGGTTGTAGACCTCGAGCGAATTGACCTCGGCACCGATCTTGAACAGGTGATCGCCGGCGTCGATGTTCATCTGGAACTTGGCCTGGTCGATCTTCGTGTCGAGTTGGTTGGCCGAGCGGAAGATGCCCGGTCCGGTGGTCAGCAGGCCGAAATCGTCGTCGTCGGTCCCGAGTATGCCGTCGTCGCCCGGCTGGGTCGTGCCGACGGCCAGACGCACGGTCGGGCTGTCCGACTGGGCCTCGCCGAAGCCGAACGGCCCCTGCACGTCGCCGACTTCGGCGCGGCTCAGGCGCAGCTCGGTCGAGATCTTGTCGCTCCACTCGGAATAGAGGCGCAGCGAGTAGTAATCCGACGTGGTACCCTCTTCCTCGAACGAGTTGAGGCCGCCGAGCTGGCTGCCGCCGAAATCGGGTTCGACGTTGCTTTCCTCGAGCCGCTGGTAGGTCGCTTCGAGACGGTGGTCGTCGGTGATGTAGGCGTCGATCCGGCCGAAATAGCGCACGCTGCTTTCGGCGAGGGTGCGCGGATAGCCCCCGACATCCTGGCCGTAGACGCTCTGCGCGATCGACGCGAAGCGGTCGAAATCGGCCTGCGTGATCGCATCGACTTCGTTGACGAAGCCGCCGCCGGTCGGGCCGGTGTCGTTGGCATCGCCGAGATCGGTTTCCTCGTAGCCGAGGTAGAAGAACAGCCGGTCGGGGATGATCGGCCCGCCCAGCGTCGCGCCCCAGCGCTTCTCGCTGCCCGAGGACAGCGGCTGCGCGACACCGTCGCCGTCGATGATCGTGTCCGCCAGCAGGCTGTCGTCGTAATAGGTGTAGAACGCCGAGCCGTGGAACTGGTTCTGGCCCGACTTGGTGACGACGTTGACGAGACAGCCGGTGAAGTCGGAATACTCGACATCGAACGGCGCGAACTCGACGGAGGTCTCGCGGATCACGTCGTAGGGCAGCGGCAGCGAGTTGCGCGCCGCGAACGGAGTGCCGTTGAGACCGAACACGTCGGCCTGGACGATACCGTCGACGGTGAAGGTGTTCGAACGGTCGTTGCCGCCCAGGCACGAGATGCGATCGACCTCGTCCGAGCGTTCGAGGCTGACGCGCGGGTCGAGGCGGATGATGTCGCGGACGTCGCGGCTCAGGCTCGGAAAGGCTTCGAGCGTGGTTTCGCCGAACGCGGTGCCCGGACCGACCGCGAGCTGCTGCACATTGGCGCGCTCGCCGGTGACGACGATGAAGTTGCCCTCGTCCGCGCTGGCGGCGGAAGTCAGGGCGAAGGAATAGGCGGTGTTGCCCGAAACGGTGATGAACTGGTTCTCGACCGACTGGCCCTCGTAGCCCGCGGCGGTCGCGGTAACGGTGTAGGGGCCGCCGGGAACCAGCGAGCCGACGCGGAAGCTGCCGTCGCCGGCAGTGGTCAGCGTGCGGACATTGCCGGTCCGCGTGTCGGTGACGACCACGGTCGCGCCGGCGAGCGGGGTGCCGTCTTCGGCGGTGACCGTGCCTTCGATGCCCGAGGTGATCTGCTGCGCGGCGAGGGGGGCGGGCAGGATGGCGGTTGCAGAGAGGCTTACGACGCTCGCTGCCAGGAGATACTTCATCTTCATGGTGTGCTGATCCCTACGAGTGGAAAGAACCGGTGGGTGGAACTGGATGCGGGCCCGATACGGACGGTGCACTACGCTGAGAAGTATCTTTTGTTACCGCCGCATGACAAATCGCGGGGAATCCCGCCGAGCAAATGCTGCACCTGCGAAAAGCGCGCATTTCTGCGGGTTTGAGCGGTGTTGCTGCGATGCAACAGGGGATAAGATTCTGCGTTCGGGCCCGATTTCCGGCTCGAGTCGGCACCGAGTCAGGCGAGATTGATCTCGCGCAGCCGCTGAAGCAGGAATTCGTGGCTCGAAATAGGCTCGGGATGATCCCCGGGCGAATCGGGGTCGATGCAGCTTTCCAGCGTCCGGATTGTGAAGTCGGGCCGGAAGTGGAGGAAGAACGGCATCGAATAGCGGGCGCGATAGGCAGCTTCGCCGCGCGGGTTCACCACCCGGTGCGTGGTCGAGCGCAGTTTTCCGTTGGTCAGACGGTCGAGCATGTCGCCGATATTCACCACCAGCGCGCCCTCGGGCACGTCGATCGCCTTCCATTCGCCTTGCGCGGTGAGCAGTTCGAGACCGGCTTCCTCCGCGCCGAGCAGCAGCGTGATGGTGTTGATGTCGCCATGCGCGGCGGCACGGATCGCGCCTTCGGCCTCCTCGCCCTCGAGCGGCGGATAGCGCAGCAGCCGCATCACCGAATTGCCGTCCTCGACCGTCGAGACGAACCAGTCCTCCTCCAGCCCGAGATGGATCGCGATCGCGCGCAGGACGCGGTCGCCGGCCTCCTCGAACGCCTTGTAAAGCGCCTCGAACGTGTCCCTGAAGCCGTCGACTTCGCCGGGCCATACATTGGGCGGCATGAATTCCTCGAGCGGATCGCCTTCGGGCAGGCTGCGCCCGACATGCCAGAATTCCTTGAGGTCGTGGACCTCGGCATCCTTCGCTTTCTCGGTCCCGAACGGGGTATAGCCGCGCGCACCGCCGCCGCCGGGGACATGGTATTGCCGCTTGGTCTCGTCGGGCAGCGCGAAGAAGGTCTTCGACAGCTCCTCCGCCTTTGCGATCAGCTCTGCGGGAATGCCGTGGTCGCGGATCACGGCGAAGCCGTATTCGCCGAAACTGCGGCCGAGTTCGTCGGCGACTTCTTCGAGCGGGCGGGCGATGGAAACGGAGGCGATATCGGTCATGGCATCATCTTAATACGGAAGGAAGAGGCCCGCCAGCGCCGCGCTCATCAGGTTGGCGAGCGACCCTGCCGCGAGCGCGCGCAGGCCCAACCTCGCGATCACCGGGCGCTGATTCGGAGCGAGGCCGCCGGTAACCGCCATCTGGATCGCGATCGAGGAGAAATTGGCGAAGCCGCACAGCGCGAAGGTGACGATCGCGCGGCTGCGGTCGGTCAGGGTGTCGATCTGGCCGAGATCGATAAAGGCGACGAATTCGTTGAGCACGATCTTGGTGCCGAACAGACCGCCCGCGATCTGCGCCTGTTGCCAATCGCCGATGCCGATCAGGTACATGACCGGCGCGAAAATCCAGCCGAGTATCTGCTGGAACGACAGGTCCGGTTGCCCGAACCAGCCGCCGATGCCGCCTAGGATGCCGTTGGCGAGCGCGACCAGTGCGACGAACACCAGCACCATCGCCCCGACCGCGACCGCCAGCTTGACGCCGGTCTGGGTGCCCTGCGCTGCGGCCTCGATGACGTTGGCGGGTTTGTGGCCCGGTTCGAAGGTCTCTGCGACTTCGACCTCGTGCGGTTTCTCGCCCTCGGTGATCGCGGCGGGACCTTCGGCGCTGATGCGCGTTTCGGGCAGCGCCACTTCGAGATCGTCGACCGGCTCGTCCTCGTCGTCGGGCATGATTATCTTGGCCATCAGGATCCCGCCGGGAGCGGACATGAAGGCGGCGGCGAGCAGGAACGGCACCGCGTCCTCGCCGATGAAGCTGGCATAGGCGGCAAGGATGGTGCCCGCGACGCCCGCCATGCCGACGCTCATCAACGTGAACAGGCGCGCAGGGGGCAGCGCAGCGAGATAGGGCCGTACGACCAGCGGGCTTTCGGACTGGCCGACGAAGATATTGGCCGCGCTGCCCAATGCCTCGACCTTGCTGATCCCGGTGATCCAGCCGATCGCCCCGCCGACCCAGCGCACCAGCCGCTGCATGATCCCCCAGTGATAGAGGATCGAGACGAGCGCGGCGAAGAAGATGATCACCGGCAAGGCCGCGATGACGAAGGTGTTGGCGAAGGGATTGCTCTCCATCGGCCCGAACACCGCGGTGATCCCCGCCTTCGAATAATTGAGCAGCGCGATCACCCCGTCGGACAGGAACTGGATGCCGCTCACGCCCCACGGCGTGCGCAGCACCAGCAGCGCCATCAGCGCCTGCAACGCGAACGCCGCGCCCACGACGCGCAGGCGGATACGCCGTTTGCCGGTGGAGAGGAGGAAGGCGATGCCAAGGATCGCGACGATGCCGAGCAGGCTGGCGAGAATCGGGTTCATGCGGTCCCTGTCATTCAACGGTCGATGCGCGCTCTTGCCCGCGAAGGCGGGCGCGCGTCAAACCGGGGACGCGATAAATCGACCGCTTCCCTTTTCATTCGCACGACAATAGGCACCGTGCATGACCGAACCCGCCAACGAAAAAGCTCTCCCGGAGATCAATCAGGCCGCCGCCGCGATGCCGCGAGGCCTGTTCGTCTACATGCTGCTCTATGGCGGGATGACGGTGCTCGCCGGCGTGCTCGCATTCAAGCAGGTGCAATTGCCCTTTACGCAGCTCGCGGTCGAAGCGGGCATTTTTGCCTTCCTGATCCTGGTGGTCATTTCGAGCACGGTGGCGCAGCTTTACGGACAGAAGATCGCCAACCGGATCGTATGGTGGGGCTTCCTGCCGCTGGCGGTGTCGGCCGGGCTGATCTGGCTCGTGCTGTCGCTCCCCGCTTCGCCCGAAATGCTCGAATTCCGCAGCGCGGATCTGGGCGCGTTCGAGACGGTGCTGTCGCAGACCCCGCGCATCATGCTCGCCGGGCCGGTCGCCTATCTGGTCTCGCTGCTGCTCAACGTGTGGATCTTCTCCAGGCTGCGCGGCAGCGGCGATGGCGGGACGCTCGGCCTGATGGCACGCGGGGCGATCGCCTCGGCGCTCAGCCAGGCGATCGATTCGGTGATCTTCATCACGCTCGCCTTCTATGGCGAGTTCGACATCACCAACCTGCTGATCGGGCAGGTGATCGCCAAGGTGGTGCTGAGCATCGTGCTGGTGCCGTTCCTCATCACGCTGGGCGTCAAGCTGGCGCAACGGCTCGACCGCTGACGCGCGCGGAGATTTTGGCGATCGGACCGGCCAGGCAATCTACCGCCGATAGGGCGAGAACACTGCGTACTTGCTCTCGTTGCAGTGTCCCGTGACCCACTGACCACCCGCTTTCAGCCAGGCGTGGAACCTGTGCGGCTCGGCCCCGTCGCGGCGAGTGCCGAGATGGAGGTCGGTCGCGATGCCGCGGCGCGCGAGCATCCACCGCGCCGACAGCGCCTGCGGCAGGCACAGCACTTCGACCGGGGCATTGCGCGAGGCGCGGCGGACCGCGCGGGCGACGTGGAATACGGTGTCGAGCTGGTCCTCGGCCAGCGGCTCCGGTTCCGCCGCCCGGGCAACGGGATCTGCAACGTGTCGGCGCCAGTGCCTCAGCGGCACGATCGCGACCAGCACCCTGGCCCACGCCATGCACAGTGCCGCTTCGAAGAAAGCGAGCCAGTCGCGCGGCCGAAAGGCCAGGGCTGTGCGAAGCTTGGACATTTCCGTCGGGTCCGGCGTTCGGCCAAATTGCGTTGCGCAGATCCGGCAGGCTCCGCGCGCGAATTCGCTACCTAATGCGGGATCGGACCGTTGCAAAGCGCGACGGCACCGCGACATTTGCGCGAAACCGATGTGTCCGAACCCGGGACGCAAGGCGAAATCCCGCCCCGGCCGGACGACCAAATTGGTTGCATTTCAGCCATATTTCCGCTGATTTGTCCGCTGATCGGGAGGATTCGTCAGGTGGCCGACAACCTGCGCCAAGACACGTTGTTCACGGGATTGACACGTCCGCAAATGTTTGCGGGGGTAACTTACTCCTATTTCGTCATCAACGCAGTAATAGCGGTCGAACTGTTCCTGGTTTTCAAGAGCTGGTGGGTGTTACCGGTGGCGCTCGTCATTCACGGTCTCGGCGTTGTTCTTTGTTTGCACGAGCCGCGCTTCGTCGATCTCTGGCTCACCCGCGTCCGCAACTGCCCGCGGGTCAGGAACTATAGTCTGTGGCGATGCAACTCCTACCGCCCCTGACCCGCGACTCGAAGGCCTTCGCGCGCGAAAAGCCGGCCGGCGCGCACCTGCCCTATGCGCGGCATGTCGACCCGCACACGATCCGGCTGCGCGACGGGTTGCTGATGCAGACCATCCGGCTCGGCGGGCTGCTGTTCGAAACCGCCGACAGCGAGGAACTGAATTACCGCGCCGAATTGCGCGATGCGATGCTGCGGGCGCTCGGATCGTCGCGTTTCGCGGTCTATCACCACCTCGTCCGCCGCCCCGCCGCGATCGGCATGGAAGCCGAGCAGCCGGACAATTTCAGCGAATGGCTCGATACGCGCTGGAAGGCCCGGTTCGACGAGCGCCAGCTCTATGTGAACGAGCTGTTCGTCACCATCGTCCGCCGCCCGTTGCAGGGGCGCGTCGGAATTTTCGAGCAGCTGACCGGCTGGGCCTCGCGTTCGAGCGGGCGCGACGCCGAGCGGCTCGCAACCGATCGCCACGCGCTCGACAATGCGCGCGAGGCGATGGTCGCCGCGCTCGGCCATTACGACCCGCATCTGCTGTCGACCTACGAAACCCCCGACGGGGAACGCTCCGAACCGCTCGAATTCCTGTCGTGGCTCTGCAATCACGACATGCGCCCGGTCGGCATGCCCAATGGCGATCTTGGCCATCACATTCCCGCGCGCCGGGTCAGCTTCGGGCAGGACACGCTCGAACTCGCGCCCGCTGGGCCGCTGCCGCGCAGCTTCGCGGCGATGGTCTCGATCAAGGACTGGCCCGGCCGCACCATGCCCGGCATGTTCGACGAGCTCGCACGGCTGCCCTTCGCCTTCGACCTGACGCAGAGCTTCGCGCTGGTCGAGCGGCGCGAAGCGCTGTCGCGGATGAACCTGGTGCTGCGGCGGATGCAGTCGGCCGAGGACGAGGCGCTGTCGCTGCGCGACGAGCTCACCATCGCCAAGGACGAGGTCGCCGCCGGACGCGCCGGCTTCGGCGAGCATCACACCACCATCGCGATCCATGCTGACGATCAGCAGGCGCTCGATGCGAATGTGGCCGAGGTGATCGCGCTGATGGCCGATCTCGGCATCACTGCGGTGCGCGAGGACCTCGCGCTCGAACCGGCGTTCTGGGCGCAGTTCCCGGGCAATTTCCGCTATATCGCGCGGCGCGGGCTCGTTTCGACGACCAATTTCGCCAGCCTCGCCTCGCTGCACAATTTCTCGGTCGGCAAACCGCGCGGCAATCACTGGGGCGATGCGGTGACCTTCTTCGAGACCACCGCTGCCGGCCCCTATTTCTTCAATTTCCACCAGAACGACCTCGGCAATTTCACTGTCATCGGCCCGTCGGGGTCGGGCAAGACCGTGGTGCTCAACTTCCTGCTGGCGCAGGCTCGCAAGTTCCATCCGCGGATCGTGTTCTTCGACAAGGACCGCGGCGCCGAACTGTTCGTGCGCGCGATCGGCGGCAGCTACGACCGGCTCGCGCCGGGCGACCCTTCCGGCCTCAACCCGTTGCAACTGCCCGACACGATGACCAACCGCGCTTTCCTTTCGGAATGGCTGTCGATCCTCGCCGGCGGGCTCGATGCCGCCGAGCACGAGCAGGTGCGCGAAGCGGTCGACACCAATTTCGCCCAGCCCGAAAACCGCCGGAGGCTGCGCTATCTGGTCGAACTGTTCCGCGGCGGCGGGCGACCGCGCGCGGATGACCTCTATTCGCGCCTGAGGCCGTGGTGGGGCGACGGCAACCGCGCCTGGCTGTTCGACAACGAGAAGGACACCACCGACCTCGAACAGGAAACGGTCGGCTTCGACATGACCGCGATCCTCGACGATCCGGTCTGCCGCACCCCGGCAATGCTGTATTTCTTCCACCGGGTCGAGGAACGGCTCGACGGAACCCCCGCGATCGTGGTGGTCGACGAGGGCTGGAAGGCGCTCGACGACGACGTGTTCGTGCGCCGGATCAAGGACTGGGAAAAGACCATCCGCAAGCGCAACGGGATCGTCGGCTTCGCCACGCAGAGCGCGCAGGACGCGCTCGAAAGCCGCATCGCCAGCGCGATCATCGAGCAGGCCGCGACGCAGATCTTCATGATCAACCCCAAGGCGCGCGCGGAGGACTACATCAACGGCTTCGGGCTCAGCCGCCACGAATTCGACCTCGTGCGCACTCTGCCCGACAGCTCGCACTGCTTCCTGATCCGCCACGGCAAGGAAAGCGTCGTCGCGCGGCTCGACCTGACCGGCGAGAACGACCTGCTCACCATCCTCTCGGGGCGCGAGAGCACCGTCCGGCTGTTCGACCGCATCGTGCAGGAAAAGGGCGACGACCCGAAGCGCTGGATCCCTGCCCTGCTCGGCGAGGCGGCCTGAGCGATGGCGTGCCCGACGATCATCACCGGCGACCGCTTCCTGACGCGAACGCTCGAGCATATCGATTGCCAGGCGCAAACGCTCGGCACGTTCGGCTACCAGTCGCTGTCGCAGCCCGGATCGGTCGCGGCGACGGTGATGATGGGGCTGCTGACGCTGTTCATCGCGCTGATCGGGCTGCGCTTCCTGTTCGGCCCCGGGCCGCAGGCGCGCGACCTGGTCTACGATGCGCTCAAGATCGGGATCGTGCTGACGCTCGCCTTTTCCTGGCCCGCCTTCCGCACCGTGGTGCACGATGTCGTCGTCGCCGGCCCCGCCGAGATCGCCGGGAGCGTCGCCGGATCGGGCGTGGTCAGGGCGGGAACGCCGTTCGTCGAGCGTTTGCAGCGCACCGACACGGCGATGGTCCGCCTGACCGAGGCCGGAATGGGGCGCAATTCCAACGCGCTGATCGACGAAGGCCCCGGCTCGCTCTTTTCCGGAACCGCGCTGCAGGACGATTCGGCGCTCGGCTGGTCGCGGCTGATCTGGCTCGCGGGCACGATCGGCACCTTCGGCCTGCTGCGGTTGCTGGCCGGGCTGCTGCTGGCGCTGGCGCCGCTCGCCGCCGGCCTGTTGCTGTTCGAGGCGACGCGCGGGCTGTTCGCGGGCTGGCTGCGCGGGCTGGTGCTGACCATGATCGGCAGCATCGGCATCAGCGTCGTGCTGGCGGTCGAACTGGCGATGCTCGAACCGTGGCTGGCCGATGCGATGCGCGTGCGCGCGCTCGGCTACGGCACGCCGTCGGGGCCGATCGAACTGTTCGCGATGACGCTCGCTTTCGCGCTTATCCAGGTGGGCACGATCTGGCTGCTCGCGAGAGTCGCGTTCATGCGCGGCTGGACGAATTTCAGCCTGCCGCACGTCGAATGGCCGCGCGCGCACGGCGAGCGCGAGGTGTCCGTTCCCGCGCAGCAGCCGCGGCTGGTCGAAAGCCGCGCACAGCGTACCGCCGATAGCGTCGAGCGCCTGATCGAACGACAGGGCCCGCTGACCGGCGAACGGATCAGCTATCGCACGCTCAGCGGCGGATCGCGTTCGGCGAGCGCGCCCGCTTCGCCGACGGGACAGTCGGCCGCCGGGCCGTCGGAACGGCTCGGATCGTCCTACCGCCGCACCGCGATGCGTAGCTCGATGGCGGCCAAACGCAGGGAGGGCGGTTCGTGAACGCGCGCGGGGAATTCGACGAGGACGATCTCGAGATCGCCGACAGCTGGGCGGCGAGCGTGACCGAGGATCTCGAGCGCTCGCGCCGCATCGCATGGATCGTGGCGGCGGTGGCCGCCGCGATCGCGCTGCTGCTGGCGATCGCGCTGGTGATCCTGCTACCGCTGAAAACCGTCGAACCCTACACGCTGCTGGTCGACCGGCAGACCGGCCATGTCGAGGCGCTCGCCCCGCTCGAACGGCAGACGGTGACGCCCGATGCCGCGTTGACGCGCTCGTTCCTGGTGCAATACGTGATCGCGCGCGAAAGCTTCGACGCCGACAGCGTACAGCGCAACTATCGCAAGGTATCGCTGTGGAGCGCGGGCGACGCGCGGCAACGATACCAGGCGCAGATGGCATCCTCCAATCCGGCCAGCCCGCTCGCTTATATGCCGCGCAACGGCACCATCGCGGTCGAGGTCCGCAGCGTCTCGTCGCTCTCGGCGAACAGCTCGCTGGTGCGCTTCACCACCGTCCGCACCGATCCCGGCGCCCAGCCGCAGCCACCGCAATACTGGGCGGCGGTGATCAGCTACGAGTTTTCCGGCGCCGAGATGACCGAGGAGGACCGGCTGATCAATCCGCTCGGTTTCCAGGTCACGCGTTATCGCCGCGATGCCGAAACGCTGCCCGAAGTTTCCGAAGCGCAACGCCCGGTGGTCGTCCTGCCGCGAGAGGCCCGCAGCGAACCGGACGACGCAGAGGGCGAGGCCGGCCGGTGAAACATCTCGCGCCTCTCGCCCTCCTGCTCGGCGCCACTCCCGCGGCTGCGGAAATCCTGCCGCAGCCGGACATCGACAATCCGCGCATCCAGACCGCGCGCTGGGCAGCGGACGAAGAAGTGGTGCTTACCACCCTGCCCCTCACCGGCCTCACGGTGATGCTCGAACCCGGCGAGCAGGTCTCGCGCGTTTCGCTCGACAATCGCGGGATACTCGATGTGCGCGTTTCGGCCGAGCGCGACAGCCTGCTGGTGATCCCGCAGACGCAGGATGCCGGCGGCGCGATCCAGGTGCAGACCGACCGGCGCGACTACCGTTTCCGGGTTCGCACCGGGACCGGACTGATGGCTGCCTATCTGGTGCGGTTCGAATTCGATGAAACGTATCGACCGCAGCAGCAAACGGTCGCGCGCGAATGGACCGAACCGACCGGCGAATTGTGGCGCTATCGGCTGAGAGGCGACCGTTCGGTCCGCCCGGCCTCGATCAGCGACGATGGCGTGCGCACCAGCATCCTGTTCGACGAGGACCAGCCGCTGCCCGGCATCTTCGCGATCGGCCCGACCGGGGAAGAGCAGGTCGTCAACGGCTATATGCGGGAAGGCGTGTTCGTGATCGACCGTGTATGGGAGGAACTGGTGTTCCGCATCGACAAGGAAAAGGCGACCGCGCGGCGAAACTCCGGCCCGGAGACGGCCGATGGCTGAACCCGCCTATGCCGGCAGCGACATCCGCCCCGCCGTCGCGCGGGCCCGGACATCCAACCTCGGGCTGTGGGCCTTCATGGCGCTGGTGCTGGTCGGCGGCATCTGGCTGTTTTCGATCATGAGCGCGAACCGCGCCGAAATGACCGCGCCGCGGACCACCATGACCGAGCCCGATCCCGGCGTGAGGATCAGTTCGCCGCCCCCGCTGGCGCTGCCGCAGGACTATCTCGCACCGCAAGCCGAGCCGCGGCGGGCGCCCGCGCGGGTGCTGGTTTCGCCGCTCCCTGCTCCGGTCAGGAGCGCGCCTCCGGTTTCGCGAACGGCGTTGATCCCCCCGCCCGGTCCACCCCCGATCGACGAGTATCCGCCGCCTCCCGGGCGGCCGGTGCTTCCTCAGCCGACGGTGGTTTTCGACAGCGCGGTCGATTCTCCTGCTGGAGGCGCATCGGCGCAGGCGGATAACGGCAGAGTCACCGCATCGCGTTTCGCAAATCCCTCGCGCACGGTTCCGCAGGGCACCGTCATTCCCGCAGTGCTGGAGACCGCGCTCGATTCGACCCGGCCGGGCGGCGTGCGCGCGCTGGTGCAGCGCGACATTTACGGCTTCGACGGCACGCGCGTGCTGGTTCACCGCGGCAGCCGGCTTTACGGCGAATACGAGGCCGATTTGCTCCCCGGCCAGAAACGCGCGCTGATCCGCTGGACGCGGCTGATCCGGCCCGACGGGGTCACCATCGCGCTCGATTCTCCGGCCTCCGACCCGCTCGGACGTGCCGGCGTGAAGGGCAAGGTCGACAGCAAGTTCTTCCAGCGCTTCGGCGGTGCGATCCTGCAATCGGTGCTCGATATCGGCGTCGGCATCGCCACCAGCAGGGCGACCGACGGAGTGGTGGTGGCGTTGCCGGGCAGCACGCAGAATATAGAGGTCCAAGACGGATCGCGGGTCCAGCCGACGCTCAAGGTGCGGCACGGCACCAGCGTATCGGTGTTCGTGGCGCGCGACCTCGATTTCTCGACGGTCGATTTCTGAACCGTGGAAGCAGGCTACTACCTCGACAGTTTCCTCGCTCCGCTGGCGCCGTGGCTCGCGCGCGAGGACATCACCGATATCTGGATCAACCGCCCGGGCGAGGTGTGGATCGAGCGGCTCGGCGGCGGCATCGAGCGGCACGAGGAACCCTCGCTCGACGAAAGGCTGCTCGCGCGGCTCGCACGCCAGATCGCAGCGCATTCGGCGCAGGGGATCAGCCGCGAGCAGCCGCTGCTCGCGGCCAACCTGCCCGACGGTTCGCGCGTGCAGATCGCCGCACCGCCCGCCACGCGCGACGGCCACGCCCTTGCCATCCGCCGCCATGTCTCGGCCGATCTGTCGCTCGCCGATTGGGAAGAGGGCGACGCGTTCGAGGGGCTCGAGACTGGCGAGACCGATCTCGACCAGGAGCATCGCTGGCACACCCTCGGCGGCAAGGACGCGGCCGAGTTCCTTCGCATGGCGGTCCGGACGCGACGCAATATCCTCGTCTCGGGCGGCACTTCGACCGGCAAGACCACCTTCCTCAACGCGCTACTGGCCGAGATCCCCTCCGACGAGCGGCTGATCCTGATCGAGGACACCGAGGAACTGAAGCTGCGCCACGCCAACGCGGTCGGACTGATCGCGGCGCGCGGCGCGCTGGCCGAGGCCGAGATCGGCGCCGAAGACCTGTTGATCGCCGCATTGCGGATGCGGCCCGACCGGATCATCCTCGGCGAGCTGCGCGGCAACGAGGCGTTCACCTTCCTGCGTGCGGTCAACACCGGACATCCGGGGTCGATGACCACGATCCACGCCGACACCCCGCAACGCGCGATCGAGCAACTCGTGCTGCTGGTATTGCAGGCGGGCTCGCGTCTGTCGCGAATCGACGTGCGGCATTATGTGCGCGAAAGCATCGAAGTGTTCGTGCAGCTCGAGCGGCGCGAAGGCCGCCGGCGCGTGTCGCAGGTTCTGGTGAAGGACTGAGATGCTGGAGCTGTCCGCAATCGCGACCTATTCCGCTCCGGGCGAGCCCGGAGTACTTGCCAATGCGGTCGGCTGGATCACCGGCACCCTGCTCGGCACGGTCGCGACGACGGCGTGCATCATCGCGGTTGCACTGGTCGGGTTCTCGATGCTGGCGGGACGGCTGCCGGTGCGACAGGGCGCACGGGTGGTCCTGGGCTGTTTCCTGCTTCTCGGTGCACCGATGATCGCTTCGGCCTTCGGCGGGTTCTGGCAGTCGCGCAGCGCGCCCGCACCGGCACCGCCCGCCGCTGCGGCCCCGACCGGGAATCCGCGCGGCGACCTGCCGCCGGTCGATAGCGAACCCTATGCGGGGGCGTCCCTGCGGCGCGACTAGCTCGGGTTCCAGCTTTATGGAAAACGGCTAGCCCTGCGGACCGAAGAACCCGGCGCTGGAATCGGCGCCGCCCGATACGGGCGCCGTTTGCGCCTTCTGCCCCACAGCCGGTTTGGCCGCCAGCGGCAAGCCCGCTTCGCGCCATGCAACGAGTCCCCCGCGGTACCAATAGATCGAGGAATAACCGGCGCGACGCGCGCGCAACGCGGCGTTGTACGATTCCCAGCAGGACGGCCCGGCGCAATAAAACACCAACGGCATCTGGAGGCTCCCCGCGAGCGGTTCCAGGGCGTCGATAAACTGCTTCTGATACTGGTCGGTGAAGCTGCCCGGGGCGCCTCCCACCGGTATGAACGCAGCGCCGGGAAGAACCTGCGGGTGGTTGTCGTTGAGCACGTCGACCACCAGTGGCGGGTTGGCCTGACCCATCAGCTGCACGAGCTGACCGGTGGTTATGCGCGCGCCGCCGGGGATTTCCAGGGGCGTGGGAGAACCCAGGTTCGATTCCAGCGTTTCCTGCGCAGGGATGCCGTAATCGCGCGTCTCGTCCGCATATGTGGTATTGTCGGCCGCGACCGGGACCGCCGGACCGTCGCCCGTTTGTCCGGGTACGTTTTCCTCCGGCGGACCGACGATGCTGCCGAGTACGATCAGCCCGACGAAACATGCGACCACCGTCGCGATGATCGTGCCGACAGTCCTGTTGCCGAAGCCGATCGTGGTGAGAAAGTCCTTCGATTTGCCTTTCTTTCCGCGCTTGCGCGTGCGGGCATGCTCGGCCGCGCGGACTTGCGTGGACTCGATGGGCTGCGAACCCGAGCGGGCTGCAACCGGGATCGTTTCGAGCCCGAGAACCCCGCTCCCATGCTGTCCCGACGCCCCGTGCTCCGCCGGTGTCGGCGCCGGGGATGCATCGCCGTACGCGCTCGGCAACGGACCCAGTTCGAGTGCGTGCGCCATGGCCCGTACCGCATTCCTGGCGATCTCCCGGTTCAGCCCCAAATCCTGCTCGAGCAGCTGGATCAGGCGATCGGTTTCGATAGCCGAGCGCTCGCGCGGCGTACCGATCAGCGTGTCGATCACCCCTTCCGTGTGGAGCGTACCGACCATCCGCAGTTCGCGCCGTGCATTGGGCAGGTAATCCGCGACGAACCCGAGCAGGCGCCGCCGATTGCGCAGCTCGTCGGCACCGAAGCGACGGACGTAGCGCGCCAGTTCCTCGGCAAGATCGTCGTATCGGTCGACCGGCATCCGCTACCTCACCTGCGTGCAACCGATGGCCTGCTGGCACTGCCCGTCGCCGACGCACATGACCGATCCGTTGACATTCACGTCCTGTCCCGCGCTGCTGAACATCACGCAGACCGGCCCCATGCCGAAACCATCCTGATCCCACTGGATCTGCAGGACGCGAAACGCTTTTCCGCCGTTCTGCATCCCCTGATACTGGGCCCGTCCGTAGCTCACCGCCTGACTGTTGGCCGGGTTCGACCCCGGCTGCCACAGGCCGACTATCCCGTAGTCGGAGTCCCAGCCACCGGCAGGTATGAGTACCTGGCCCGGAACGTTGCCGTTCTGCGAAGTGAGCGAAAACGGGACGATGGTGTTGCCCTGGCTGTCGCGCACGGCCTGGGTAACCGCCTGCCCGCCATTGGGCGATGCGAGCGGCGGATACTGGCCGCCGCCCTGTACCTGACCCCCGCCACCTTGCTGGCCACCGCCCTGCTGGCCGCCGCCCTGCTGACCGCCGCCCTGCTGGCCACCGCCGCCTTGCGGACCGATACCGCCACCACCGCCGCCGCCTTGCGGACCGATGCCGCCACCGCCGCCGCCACCGCCGCCCTGCGGTATCTGCGGGCCGGTTTGCGGCTCTTCACCGCCACCGCCGCCGAAGACGAGAAAGGCGAGCACGACCGCACCGCCGATTCCGAGCACCATCTTGTTCTTGTACCAGGGCTCGGCTTCCTCCTCCTCGTCGTCGTCCTCGTCCGCCACGTAGTCCCCCTGGACCGGCTGCTGCGGAGGAGCCTGGTAGCCCTGATGGGGTTGCGGCTGCGGTTGAGGTTGCGGCTGGGCGGTCCCGCCGCCCACGACGACCGAATCCCCCGCCCATCCGTCGTCCGAGCCGGTAGCCGGCGCCGCGCCACTCGCAGCGCCGCCGCCCAGCCGGGTCGCAACGTTGACGGCATGGCGCGCACTGCCGATCGACACGCCGGCGGCATCGGCGACATGGCGGGTCTGCGCTTCGGTGTTCCCGTGCGAGGCCAGCTGCCCCGGCCCGCCTTCGGCGAAGATCGTACCCAGCGCCTTGATTTCGCCGAACATGTCGGGCGCCTGCGCGGTCGCCGCCTGGGTGAAGCCGTTGGGATCGGCCATGTGCGCATCGCCGTTCGCGCTGCGCGCCTGATCCGCCAATGCGTAGAGACGATCTTCGATGGACATGGCTTGGTTCCTTTCGATTGGTTACGAATTGCCCGCGTTGCGCGCTAGTTCACCCGGGTGCATCCGATGGCTTTCTGGCACTGGTAATCGCCGATGCACATGACCGATCCGTTGAGCGAAACGTCGTTGCCCTTGCTCTTGAACATGACGCATACCGGCCCGAGGCCTACCCCGTCGACCGCCCAATTCAGCTGCATGTAGCGCAGCGCCTCGTTGCCGTCGCCGGCGCTCTGGTAATAGGATTGGCCCATCGCGCTGGGCGGGTTGAAGCCGGGATCGAGCCCGGGGCTCCACAGCCCGATATAGCCGGGTCCGGCATCCCAGTTCTGGATCGGGATCATGACGAGGCCCTTGATCGGCCCGTTGCCGTTGTTGATCGTGAACGGAACCAGCCTGGCATCCTGCGTTTGCTGCACGTTCGTCCGAGACAGCGATCTGCCTCCGGGAGGCGTAAGGTTGGGCCACGAGCTCATCGGCGCCTGCCCGCCACCGCCGCCTTGCGAGCCGCCGCCGCCACTCCTCGGTATGGGGGAGAAACCGCCGCCGTCGCCGTCGCCGCCGTCCTGGGCACCGCCGCCGCCCTGCGGTCCGGTACCGCCGCCTTGCGGGCCGTAGCCGCCCCCGCCCGGCGGGAACTGCGGATTCTGGCCGCCGCCCTGCCCCGGCTGGCCGAACGGGTTCGGCTGGCCGGACTGGCCCGGTTGCTGGCCCGGTTGCTGGCCCGGTTGCTGGCCGGGCTGGGGGCCGAACGGCTGTTGCCCCTGCTGTTGGGGCTGCGGATTGCAGGCCGCAAGCGGCAGAAGCGCGGCGAGAGCCATCGGCATTGCCACGCCCCGGCGGGCGAATTTCGGTCGCGTCATCTGCTCCTCCATCGGCATCGGTTCACCAGATCACGTCGCTGCCCGGCGCCTCGTCACCGGCATCGCGGGCGGTCGGCTGGATCAGCTTGTCCCCCGCCCCTGCGGGCGAGGATGCGGCTTTGACAGGGGCAGTGGTCGCCCATTTGATGTGCTCGACCAGCTGCGAGGAATTGCTGGCCTTGAGCGGCTTGATCGCGGGGTCGGAAATGAACTCGCGCAGCATGTCCATGTCCGCATCGGCGCCGATCGCGATCCCGACCCTGATCGCGTTGCGGCCGAGTTCGTTCGCGAGCAATTCGCCCAGCGCATCCTCGAAATCGTCGGTCGGCAATCCGTCGCTCGCGAGCACGATGACCGGCGGCAATTGGCGGCCTTTCATCGTGTCTCCCTCGAGCGCTTCCACCAGCAGCCGGAGCGCCGCTCCGAGCGCACTTTCGCCCCCGGCATGAAGATCCTGCCACTCGAGCTGCGCGGGCGGTAACGGGTCCGCCACATGCCACTCCGCCTGTCCGGAGAACCGGACCGAGCGCACGAACATCTCGACCTCGGGATTGTCGGCCGCCACCTCGCGAAATTCGGGCAGCGCCGTACGCATCGCGTAATTGAGCGATGCGATGCGGTCGCCCGCCATCGAGCCCGAACAATCGAGCAGCAGGAAGACGTGCAGCTGCCGCCGCGCGACGCCCGATTGCGATGGTGGGGCCAGCGCCATGCTTCAGCCGACCTCGACCACGGTTCCGACCAGCCCGTTGCCGAAATCGACCTGGACGGTCGGTGCGAGCCGGATGTTCTGGTTGTGCTCGATCACTTGCTTGCTTCCGTCGCGCAACCGCGCGGTCCAGGCTGTCTGCCCGGCATTGCGCAGGCCGACGACGTTGGGCTTGGTCGGGTGCGCGACCACCGCGGCCTCTACCCCGGCCGCCTTTTCGGCCAGCCGCGGATCGTCGGCGAAACCGAGATTTTCGCCTGCTCGCAGCGGGAACGAAACCCCGTCCACCTGAAGCATGACGGGCTTCTCCACCGCCGGCGCTGCGGACGGCGCCGGGGCCGGCGCGGGGCGCGGGGTCGGCGCCGACGGAGCCGGTGCCGGCGCGGGCCGGGCCGCGCCCGCTGCAGGTTGCGCCGCCGGCCGCTGGGCATCCTTCGGCACGACGATGGAACCCGACGTGTCGAGCGATTCGGGAGCGGCGACCGCCGCCAGCTGGCGCGCCTTCAGCACCACCGATGCGGTGATGACCGCCATGAGAATGGCGACGAGGTAAAATCCGAACGGAATCACCTTCGCGAAGGAATTCCAGACCGCGTGGATGGCCGATGCGGCCACGAAGCCGATGAGCATGATCTTCCAGCGCATGCCGGGACGGATCACGGCGAGGCCGATCGCGTAACCGAATATCGCCGAATAGCCGATATGGCTGCCCAGTACCCCGAGAACGCGGCCGAACAGCAGCATCAGGCCGCCGGACATCCCGAATTCGAAACTGCCCGTCGCCTGGGTCAGCCTGACCACCTCGTTCGGGACATACTGCATGCCGGTCTCGGCGATAATGAAGCCGGCTCCACCGGCCATCGCCAGCAGCACGCCATCTACCGGGCCGCGGCAAGGCCAGATCGAATCGGGCTGCGCCTTCGCCTTGCCGTCGACCACCCGGAACGACATCCAGGCGAACACCAGCAACGGAATGACCTTGATGTATTCCTCGGTAAGGCCTGCGGCGAAAAACATGCCGATGAAGTTCAGGAAGATGTTGTCGGGCGCGAAAGCCCACTGCATCGTCGGTAGGATGCCGCGAAACGGGAAGGACAGGATTATGAAAATCTGCGGAACGGCAGTGAATATGCCCACCACCACCACCGGAATAAGGTAATACCAGAACGGTTTTCCGGGCCGCATGTAGACATATACCAGCGCCAGCGCGGGCACGGTCATGCAGACGATCGCGACAGTGGCGAAGACCGCCAGCTGCGCCACGCTCGACTGCATGTCGGAATTGCTCTGGATCACCTGCATGTAGTTGAACAGGAAGCCGGCGACGACCGCACCCATGACCGCAATCAGGAATATCGGGCTTTTCCAGATTACGATCTTCGACGACTTGAACGGGACGAGTTCCGAAAAGGTCGCCTGCTGCGCATCGCGCGGCACTGCCGGCATTACGGGTTTCTTCTTGGGCTTCTTGGCCATGGTCAGGCTCCTTCCTCTTCGGCGTCCTCGCGAACGATCAGGCACATGGTGGCATCGTCGCCGCTGCCGCTTTCGCTGAGACTGGCGAGCCAGTCCGGCAGTTCGGCCAGTGTCGTGGCAAGATTCTCCAGGGCGGCCTCGCGCAACTGGGCAGCGGCGGTATGAAACGACGCTTCGTCGGTGAAGCTCTTGGAGACGCCGTCGCTGGCGATCAGCACGAAATCGGGCCACGGCGTGTTCGGATCGCGCCACACGCTCGTCTGGCGCAGATACTGCTCTGCCTGCTCCTCGCACAGCGAGTGGGTTTCCTCGCCGACCAGGCCTTCGTCCCCGGCCAGCGGATTGACGATCTGCCCGTCGGGCATGCCGATCAGGATGTCCCCGTCGCCGATCTGCATGAAATGGAGCGTGTCCGAATCCGCCGCCGCCGCGATCAGCGTGGCGCCGTAGGGGATCAGCGGCGAATGGCCGTAAAGCTCCGCTTTGTCGCTATCCAGCGGACGGGCCTCGAGATCCGCATGCACCGCGCGGCGCCAGTATTCGATCATGTCTCCACCGAGATGCTCGGCCGCCTCGACATCGTCTTCGGCATCGTCGAGATGCCACGACAGAACTTCGACCGCTCCGCGCACGGCGAAACGCGATCCGTCCTGCGAGCGGAAATGCGGGCGGGCGCCGTGGCCGTCGGATACGGCGGCGGCGATGCGGGGGCCGCTTCCGCTTTCGGGAGACGTGGCGAAGGCGTCCTGGTTGGGCAGGTCGCGCCGTTTGTGCGTCGCCCCCTGCACGGATGCTCCGCCAACGCGCCACAGAGTGCGTGTCAGGATGCCGGTCATGCGTGCGCCTCCACCTGCGAGACCCGGTAGCTGTGCCGCCCGACTTCGATTTCCAGCCCCGGTTCGATCCTGACGGACTTGCCGGGCGGGACCGGATGGCTGCTGCCGTCCGCCAGCCCGGCGCGCCAGGGCTTTTCGCCGCAATTCCTCAGCCCGATGAGATCCTCGTAGGTCGGATGCGCCTCGACCCGCGCCGTATCCGGACAATTGCCGTTGCCCGGAGTGGGGAAGGCGATCTCCCGCCCGACCGTGAGCAGCGCAGCCACATCGCGGCCCGACAGCATGTGCGGATAGGCCAGCTCCGCATCGCAGGAGAGGCATTTCTGCCAGCCCCCGGGGCCGCTCCTGCCCGTATCGACGACATGTTCGAACCCGCAATCGGGGCAGGTGTGGACGGCCTGCAGCATTTTCTCGAACGCGTTGCGCCACTGCGTTTCGAGAACGCGCTTGTCGGGATCGGAGAGGCCGGTGGTGAACGAACGCATGAACAGGTCGCGGATGCGCTGCGGCATGGCCTGCCAGCGCGCCACGATCCAGTCGTGCACCCCTTCGACAGGACCGTTCTCGTCGTTGTCGGGATCGAACAGGAACAGCGGGTCGCTGCCGTAGAGGCGCTGTTCGGCTTCGGCGCCGAACACTTGGATTTCGTGCTCGCGCCGCCCGTCGAGCGGGTGCCAGCCGAAGATCGTGTAGAAGAACAGCACCGCGAGCGAGAACAGGTCGGTACGGCTGTTGGGCAGCGTTTCGCGCCGCACCACTTCGGGCGCCATGAACTTGCGCGTGCCGTAGATGCTCGCATCCGCACCGTCGACATTGACGTTGTCGTTGTCGCAGATCAGGATCCTGCCGGTATCCGGATCGATGAAGATATTGCCGAAATTCACGTCTTGGTAGCAGAAGCCGTTGGCGTGCAATTGCAGGAAGTTGTCGGCCAGCTGGCGGCAGATGTCGGCGCGCAGCGACAGGCTCAGTTCGAGCCGCTTGGGCGGCGGGGCGATAATGTCCTGGATCGAGGTGTAGCTGCCGCTGCGCAGCGGCATGACGTAGCCGAAACCGGCCCTGCCCGGCACTTCGGCGAGGTCGAGCGGCCACAGGAAATCCGACGTCGGCGGCCCGCGCCGCACCGCCCGTTCGAGCCGTTGGCGCAGCATCTCGTCGGCATCGATATAATGCAGGTGATACCATTTGAGCGCGAAGGGGGAGCCCGCCATTTCGATTTGGTAGACTTCGCCCTGCCCCCCGGCGCCGAGCAAATGGCCGACCCGACCCGGCCGCCCGTTGATCGTGCGGATGGGCTGGCCGTCGACCAGTGCGTGCTCGCTGCGCGCGTTCATCGGATGAATGCATCCGCTTGCGGCAAGGTCCTTGCTCCCACCATGCGGGACGTCATCCCCCCGCACCCCCATAAGGCGCGCTCAGCCTATATCGGGCTCAAATTTTTTTCCAGTGGGCCCGGGATTCACCCGAAAGCGCCGACGACCGCCAGGAACAGCATGAAAAGGAACAGGATCGCAGCGACGAATATCTCTAGCACCAGCGTTCGTACGAGCGCCCCGCCAAGCGCAAGCCGGTAGGCTCCGCGCAGCTGACGGAAATGATGCCACACGAGCCCCGCTGCAAACACGTATAGCAGGAGTTCGAGCGGCAGGCCGAGCGCCGCAAGAACGATCACCACCGACAGGGCGAGGCTGGCGAACCCGATCGAATAGGTGACGAATATCGCATGATCGAAGCTGTGGACCCCGCTCTTTCCCACGAACAGCAGCATCATGAATGGCAGCGAAAGCGGAATCAGCAGGAAGCTGTATTTCGATACCGCCTCCTGCATCATCTCGTTGATCAGCGCCGGATCGGCGCGCAGCAGCGGCTTTACGTCGGCCGGAACCGCGCCCGCACCTCCGGTCCAGGCCTGCCGGGCGGCGCGGACTTCGGCCAGCGCAGCCTGCGCACGCGAGCGTTCGGCCGTCATCTCCAGAGGGTTCTTCGGAGAAGTGCGCTGCTCGTAGCCTTCCTGAAACGCCATCCAGAATTCGCCCACCGGCGATATCCGCCGGGTCCGGCCTTCGGCAATCGCGGACAGCGCGCTGTCTGCGTTGGCGAGCGCGGGGCCAACCGAGCTGCGTTCGTGAAACTCGACGATGTCGAACCCGAACGCGTCGATCGCCAGGAACAACGCGAAGAACCCGGCGAGGAAGATGCTCACCGGCGAGGTCCACCGCTTGCGCTCGCCGTCGATATAGCGCCGGGTGACGTTGCCCGGATCGACGGCCAGTTCGCGCAGCGTCTGCAGGAACCGCCCTTCGGTATCGGTCAGCGACTGGAAGACGTCGCCGGTGAACGAGGCGAGCGAATCCTCGGGTTCGCTTTCCTGCCCGCAAACCGCGCAGAACCGGCCACGGTAGCGCGTACCGCAATTGGGGCAGAGCCTGACCGCATCCGGGGTGGACGAAGGTTCCGGGACCTGGTTCTCCACTGCTACCCCCTCATTTGCGACGACCGGGCCGGGCCGGGAATATCAGGTCCGGCGCTATATCAATAGCGAAACGCGACCGCGCAGGCGGCGAGTCCCGGATTGAGGTATTCCTGCAATTCGCCGATATCGCTGGGAGCGATTGCGGCCATCTTCTGCCAATTGGCATGCGACATGCGGAAATACCGGCAGGCGAGCCGGGAATTGTCCATCTCGTCGGCGAGCAGCGCATGGTCGAGCTGCGCATTCGCGAGGTCGCGCCGCAGCGCATCGTTGTCCGGCTGCGGAGCCAGCAGGTCGCCGCGCCGCTTCACCTGACGCTGCGAGATCGCCAGCGCCTCGCTGCGCCGCCCCATCGCCGAGAGCACGTGAACCCGCTGGCTGTCGAGGCTGTTCTGCCTTTGCACGGCGCCCTTGTTCTCCGGATCGAGGCGGATGATGGTGCCGACCAGCCCGTCGGCGCGGTCGAGATCGGCCAGCGCCTCGGCGTTGCGATCGAGCCCGGAATAGACGATCGCGCGCCAGAACAGGTTGGCGACCGCGCTGCTCAAAACGTCCTCGTGATCGGGGAAGCGCTCGACCATGCCGAGGCTCGTCGCGACGGCCATGTCGAGATAGCGGACGGCGTTGGCGTGTTCGGGGTCGGCGGGCGTGTAGGCGTGATCGTACATGAAGCCGAGCGTCGCCTGCACCGACCCGAGCATCCGCCGGGCGGCGAGCCTGTCCTGCGCGGTATCGGCGAAGGCGGCGACATCGGGCAGCAGCTTGCGCAGCCGCGCAATGCCTTCCTTCCCCTTCTCGAGATAGGGGTAGGGCTTGGCCGCCTGGTGCCGGCTTTGCAGCATCGCGTAGCGCAGGCTCTCGTCGTCCGGGTCGGCAGCAAGCAATTCGCCATAAAGGCGCGCGGACCGGTCCGCGCTCTCGATCCCCCCGGCGTCGTCGTTTTCGCCGATGAAGCGCAGCACGGCATCGTTGTACATCGCTTCGGCCAGCGCGCGTCTGGCGGACGCGTCGCCGGAATTCTCGCGCAGCAATTGCTCGAGCATGGCGATCGCGGTGTCGAGCGATTGCCGCGCCTCGTCGCGCCGGCCCAGATTGGAGCCGATCGGGTTACCCACCACCGCCGACAGCCGCAGATAGCTGCGCGCGATATCGAGCCGCAGATCGGCCGGCAGGTCGGGCTGCTTCTGCAATTCCTCGAGATAGGCGAGCGAGCGGTCGGCGATCTGTTCGCGCACCGGCGTCGAACCGATCAGCGGCTCGACTTCGTCGTAGAGGTCGAACAGCATGAAGCGCGCGATTTCGCGCACATCGTCGAACCTGCTCGAAGCGAGCCGTTCGCTGGTCGCGGCGCGGTCGAGCGCGGCGAGGCTGATCGCCAGTGCGGTGACGAGCCCCACGAACAGCAGCGCCGCGAGCCCGAACCACCCCGCGTTGCGCCCGACGAACTTGCCCGCCCGATAGCGCCGCCCGGTCGAATAGGCGGCGACCGGGTCGCCGTCGCGGAAGTTGCGGATGTCCTGCAGCATGGCATCCGTCGAGGCGTAGCGATCCTCCGGCGCTTCGGCCGCTGCGCGCGCGGCGATGGCGTCGAGTTCCGGCTCGCCTTCGTCGCCGAACAGGAGGCCTGCGATGCGGCCGAGCGCGTAGATGTCCGAGCGGGTGGTCGAATGCCCGGCGACGCGCTCCTCCGGGGCCCCGTAGCCGGGCGTGGCGGTGCCGCCGCGGTCCGATTGCCCAGGATCGTCCGTACCGTCCCCCGGAGTTTTGTCCTCGCGTTCGCGGCGCGAAATGCCGAAGTCGATCAGCTTCGCCTGGTTCTCCTGCGTGACGAGGATGTTTCCCGGCGTGAGGTCGCGATGGATGATGAGATTGCGGTGCGCCTCGCCGACGCCTTCGAGGATCTGCTCCAACACGTCGAGACGGGTGTCCAGGCCGGGACGCCGCTCGTCGAGCCATTCGTCCAGCCGCAGCCCGTCGACGAATTCCATCACGAAGAAGGGCTGGCCCGTCTCGCTCGTCCCGGCATCGTAGAGCCGCGCGATCGCTGGATGGTTCAGCCGCGACAGGAGCCGCCGCTCCTGAAGGAAGCGCGGCAGCAGGAGGTCGGGAAAATTGTCGCTGCGGATCAGCTTGATGCAGGCCCGATGCGAAAAGTCGAGACCTTCGCGCTCGGCGAGAAAGACTTCGCCCATCCCGCCTTTCCCGAGGCGGCGCACGATGCGGTATCCGCCGACCTGTTCGGGAGGCGGTTCGTCGAAGGCATCCCGGCTGATGGCGGAGGCGCCGCCGGTGAGCTGCGGATCGTCGGGATCGTCCTCGAGGCTCGCGCGATAAAGCGCCAGCGCCGCCTGCTTGTCCCGTTCGTCGAGCGGGCTCGCAGCCAGGATATCGGCGTGCCGCTCCGGCGCGGCCTCGAGCAGCTTCTCGGTCAGATCGAGGACGCTGGTCGTTCGTTTCGTCATGAGCGCGGCGGCTCCACCAGCGCCTCTTGCAGCCAGGCGCGCGTCGCCGCCCAGCGCCGCTTGACCGTCGCGGGCGAGATGTCCATCGCTTCCGCCACCTCTTCGATCGTCATGTTGCCGAAGAAGCGCATTTCGACCAGTCGGGCGCGTTCGTCGTCGAGAGCATCGAGCGCTTCCTCGAGCGCCAGGACATCGATCGTACGCGGCGTCTCCCCGGCCAGGCCGGTAACCAGCGTGACCCGGCGATGGTCGCGTTTGCCCGCCAAGCGGCGCCGCGCGCGGTCGACCAGCAGGCGCCGCATGATGCGCGCCGCCATGGCGATGACATGCGCCCGGTTGCGCCAGCGCATCCGGTCGAGCCGCATCAGCCGCTCGACCGCCTCGTTGACCAGTTCGCCGGTCTCGAGCGTGGCGGAGCCTTCCTGGCGCAGGCGCACGCGGGCGATCGCGGCCAGATCCTTGACCACCGATGCGATCACCTCGTCGCGCGCTGCCGCGTCGCCGCCCTGCCACAGGGCAAGCAGTTCCGCTTCGGACCGAATGAAAGTCCCCTTTCGCCGATTGCCTCCGGACGCGAAGGTGTCGCGTCGCGATGGGCGATGCAAGCCATTTGTCGGAGACCGGGCCCGAATCTGTTGGTGCGGTCGAGAAGACTCGAACTTCCACGGCCTTTCGGCCACAACGACCTCAACGTTGCGCGTCTACCAGTTCCGCCACGACCGCACTCAGTCAGGGGGCGAAAGCGCCGCCCTGCGGGGTAGGAGCGCGCCCCTAGCAAAGCGCCTATCCCCCCGCAAGCGCGATTTGCACGCTGCGCAGCCTACCGCGAAGCCGGCGCCTCGGACTGCCCGATTTAACCGAATTCGGATGGCCAGTCCCGTTTCGGGACCGCGCGTCCGGCGGCGTTGCCGGAACCGCGAGCGGCGCTTCAACTGCGCGGCGATGAATCTCGCCCTCACCCTGCTGCTCGCTGCATCGTCGCCTTCGGTCGAATCCGGGCCGGCGACCGTCACGGCCCGCGCCAGCGCGCGTATCGTCGCGGGCGTCGCCATATACCGACAGTCGAGCGAGCTGCCCGACGGCCCGCACGTCCGCGTCACCAGGCGCGGTGACGGACAGGTGTGGCTCGAATTCGAGTAGTTGCCGGAGTCGTTTTCCGCTTCGCTGGAGCGGCACCGGCCCACTCCCCCACCCGGCGCCACCCCGACCATAATATCCTATGGGTGGCCGGGTGGGGGAGTGGGCCGGTGCCGCATCCGTTTCAGCTTTGCTGAAACCGAGTCTAGTCCGGTTTCCAGCCGAATTCTGCGAACTTCGCCGATTTGGGCACGTCGGTCACCGCCTCGTCGATACGCACCACCTCGCCCGGGGCGAGCGTCGGCTGCGGGGGTGCGACTTCCCAGCTGTAGACGATCCGTTCGCGCGCATCGCGCATCACGATCAGGATCGAGGGCACCGTCACCGTTTCGCGCCCGGTATTGGTGATGGTGCCGCTCGCGCCGTAAAATTCGGTGCCGTTGGGGAGCGTGCGACGGTCCTGCTGGTCGGCGGGAAAATCGAGCACCAGCGCGCGATTGCCGACCGCGAAGGTCGGGCGGCTGAACGGCATCCAGTCGGGCAGGCCCCAATAGCTGACCGCGACCACCGTCGCCCCGGCGAGCAAGGCGAACGCCACCGCCGCCGCAGTCCACAGCTTCAGCCAATTGCGCCGCGGCCGGAAGGGCGGCTGGGATTCGAACGGCGAGGTGTCGTCGTCCTCCTCATAGGCGGAGGCGGGCGGAGGCTCGGTTTCGACCACCGAGGGTACCGGCTCGGGATAGTCCGGCGGCGGGGGAATGCCGGGCTCCTCGTCCGGGTCCTCTTCGGGGGTGGGCTCCGGCTGCTCCTCACGCGGCACCGGGGCTGGAGGAGGCGGAGGTGGGGTCGGAGGCGGAGGGGAGGAACCGACCGGCTCGTCCCCCGCTATGGCGGCCCCGGCGGGAGCCTCTTCGCGCAATTCCAGCGCCGGTCCGTCCTGGAACCAGCTGTGGCGGCACTTGGCGCAGCGCACCGTGCGTCCCTCCACGCCGATCGCGCTGTCGGGGACCACGTAGCGCGTCGAGCAGGCAGGGCAGGCGATAATCATGGTGACCGAAGGCCTTAGGACTGCGACCGTGGTGCAACAAGGCTTGGCGCATGCGCCGCGCGGCGGAGTGTGGCTTTTTTCCACATCGAAGCCTCGCTATAGCCCCGCTCCAGATGACCTTCGCCCGCCTTCCCGATACCGACGAACGATACCGGCCATGAGCGAGGCCGAGGACGATATCGTCACCTTCGACAATGTCGGGCTGCGCTACGGCGCCGACCGCGAGGTGCTGAGCAACGTCTCCTTCACGCTCTATCCGGGCAGTTTCTATTTCCTCACCGGGGCGAGCGGGGCAGGCAAGACTTCGCTCCTGAAGCTGCTCTATCTCGCGCAGCGCCCCTCGCGCGGGGTGATCCGCATGTTCGGCACCGACATCATCACCCAACCGCGCCACCGGCTGCCCGCCTTCCGGCGCCGGCTCGGCGTCGTGTTCCAGGATTTCCGCCTCGTCCCGCACCTGTCCGCCTTCGACAATGTCGCGCTGCCGCTGCGCGTGAGCGGGGTGCGCGAGGCCGATTTGCAGAAGCCGGTCCACGACATGCTCGACTGGGTCGGGCTGACCCAGCGCAAGGAAGCCCGTCCCGAAACCCTTTCGGGCGGCGAGCAGCAGCGCGTCGCGATCGCCCGCGCGGTGATCGGCCGGCCCGACCTGCTGGTCGCCGACGAGCCGACCGGCAATGTCGACCCGGACATGGCGTTGAAGCTGCTGCGGCTGTTCGAGGCGCTCAACCGGCTCGGCACGACCGTGGTGGTCGCCACGCACGATGTGCACCTGCTTCGGAAAGTACCCGATTCGCTCATCATGCGGCTCGACAAGGGGCAGCTGGGCGATCCGACCGGGGCGCTGCGCTATCCTCCGCGCTCCCGCCGGCGCGACGGAGACGGGGCATGAACGTGAAGCGGCCCCCGGCGCTCGGTCGCACCGTCGCGCGCGGCTTCTCGCCCTTCCGCGGACAGCGTGCGGCCCAGCTGGTCCCGCAGGCGCGGCTCGCCGGGCCGATGCCGTGGGTGATCGCGATCATGGTCACGCTGACGGTGATCGCCGCGGCGGGCGGGCTGGCCCTGACCAACCTGGCCGACGGTGCGCGCGCGGACCTGTCGGGCGGCGCGACGGTGCAAATCGTCGAGGCCGACCCGGGCGAACGCGAGCGGCAGGCGGAGCGCGCCGAGAGCGTGCTGGCGGAGCACCCTGCGGTCGCCGGGATCAGCCGGGTGCCCGACGAAGAACTCGACCGGCTGCTCGAACCGTGGCTCGGCGTGGGGAGCGATGGCGAGGCAGTGCCGGTCCCGGCGCTGATCGACGTGCGGCTGCGCGGGGACGCGGATACCGCGACGCTGACCGATATCCAGCAACGGCTGCTCGGCGTCGCTCCCGCCGCGCGGGTCGACGCGCAATCGAGCTGGTTGCAGCCGGTATTCTCGGCGATCGCCTCCTTGCAGCTGCTGGCGCTGGCGCTGGTCGTGCTGCTCGCGCTGGTCAGCGCGGCGGCGGTGTGGCTGGCGGCGCGCAGCGCGCTCGGATCGAACCGCAACACGATCGAAGTCGTCCACCTGCTCGGCGGCACCGATGCGCAGATCGCGCAGATTTTCCAGCGCTCGGTCGGGTTCGACGCGACGCTCGGCGGTGCGGTCGGGCTCGCACTCGGTCTCGTCGCGGTGCTGCTGCTGGGGCAGCAATTCGCCGATCTGGGTTCGGGCATGGCGGCAGGTGGCGGGCTCGGCTGGCTCGACTGGATCCTGCTCGCGCTGGTGCCGGTGGCAGGCGTCGCGATCGCCATGCTGACCGCGCGCTACACCGTGCTTGCGGCGCTAAGGAAAATGCTGTGATACGCCGCGCCGCCGCCGCCATCTTCATCCTGTGGGCGCTGGGGTTCCTGTGGTTCGTGATCGCGCTGCCGAAACCTGCCGGTGACGGGATCAAGACCGATGCCGTCATTGTCCCAACCGGCGGCGCGGGCCGGATCGACCGCGGGATCGCCCTGCTGCGCGAGGATCGCGCGCGGGCGCTGTTGGTGACCGGAGTCGATCCCGAAGTGAAACCGGGCGAATTCGCGGCGCAGTTCGACGTGCCGATGGAGTTGATGGATTGCTGCGTCACGCTCGGCTTTTCGGCAGTCGATACGCGCAGCAACGCGATGGAGACGGCGGAATGGGTGAGCGAGCGCAAGGTCGGTTCGCTGGTGCTGGTCACCACCGACTGGCACATGCGCCGCGCCGCGAGCGAACTGGCGCGCGAACTGCCCGACGATGTCGAGGTGACCCAGGATGCGGTTCCCTCCGAGCCGTCGCTGCGGATCCTGTTCCTCGAATACCACAAGCTGCTCGCGAGCGCGGCGGCGCGGCTGATCAACGGCTAGTCCGGCGATGCTGCTGTTGCGCAACC
The DNA here is from genome assembly GCA_913055875.1 of uncultured Altererythrobacter sp. Lineage (GTDB taxonomy): Bacteria > Pseudomonadota > Alphaproteobacteria > Sphingomonadales > Sphingomonadaceae > CAJXJY01. The sequence continues at coordinate 42,836 of CAJXJY010000006.1, read as the reverse complement.
TGGCCTTCTATACCGCGTTCTATCTCGGCAGCATCGTCTACGTAACCGCGGCGCTGCTCGCGATACCCTTCGGTCGCCCGCGCCTGCGCGCAGTGGTGCGCAAATGGGCATGCTATCACCGCGACTGCCTGCTTGTATGCGCCGGAATAACCATCGTCGAGGAGGGTTCGAAGCCCGACGGCCCGACGTTGTTCGCGATCAAGCACGAGAGCTTCTTCGAAGCGATCGACGCACCGGCGCATTTCGCCGATCCGGTGCCCTTCGCCAAGCGCGAGCTGTCGCTGATCCCGGGCTGGGGTACCGCGGCGAAATATTACGGCATGGTGTGGGTCGCGCGCGACCAGGGTGCGCGCGCGTTGCGCGCAATGGTCCGCGAAGCGCGCGGCCATGCCGCGGACGGGCGCCCGCTGGTGATCTTTCCCGAAGGCACCCGCGTGCCTCACGGAGCGCGCGGCCGGCTGCAGTCGGGCTTTGCCGGACTCTACAAGATGCTCGGCCTGCCGGTGGTGCCGGTCGCGGTGAACAGCGGTCCGCTCTATCACCGCAAGCTGAAGCGGCCGGGCACGATCGTCTATCGCTACGGCGAGCCGATCCCGCCGGGCCTGCCGCGCGCGGAGGTGGAGGCGCGGGTGGAAGACGCGATCAATGTCTTGAACGGGTAGTTTTCCGGCGGCGCGGAGTCGTTGTTGCGTGCGGTCGGGATGTCCGTCCCTCCCTTGCTGCACCGGCCCACTCCCCCACCCGGCCACCCCGACCATAGTATCCTATGGGTGGCCGGGTGGGGGAGTGGGCCGGTGCCGCACCCGGCGGTCCGGCACTTGCCAAGCAGTGACGGGTCTCCGCACCGCCGGAAAAACTCCTATCAATGATCCCCCCGTCCGAAGTCCGGCCGCGCATCATCCTGGCCCTGCTCCAGGATCGAGCGGCGGATCGCGCGCGTCTTGCTGAACAGCTCGAACAGCGCCTCACCGTCGCCGCGGCGGATCGCGCGCTGGAGCGCGGTCAGGTCCTCCGTGAAGCGGCCGAGCATTTCGAGCACAGCCTCGCGGTTCGACAGGAACACGTCGCGCCACATGGTCGGATCGCTGGCGGCGATGCGGGTGAAGTCGCGGAAGCCGCCGGCGGAATATTTGATCACCTCGCCGCGCGTCACCTCCTCCAGATCGGAGGCGGTGCCGACGATCGTGTAGGCGATCAGGTGCGGGATATGGCTGGTGACCGCGAGCACGAGGTCGTGGTGTTCCGCCTCCATGATCTCGACCTTCGCCCCGAGCGCTTCCCAGAAGCCGGTCAGTGCAGCGACTGCGGCCGGGTCGGCATCCGCGGGAGGCGTCAGGATGCACCAACGGTGGCTGAACAGGCTCGCGAAGCCCGCATCCGGCCCGCTGCGCTCGGTTCCTGCGACCGGGTGGGCGGGAACGATCGCGTGTTTGGGCAGGGTCCTGCCCAGCGAATCTGCGACCGCCTGCTTGGACGAACCGACATCGCTCACGATCGCGTGGGGGGGCAGGTCGTCGGCCAACGCGGTCGCTGCCGTCTCCATCGCCCCGACGGGCACGCACAGCAGCACGAGATCGCATTCGCGCACAGCTTCGCCGGCTGTCTCGCATACCGTTCCGACCAAACCGAGCTCGGTCGCACGGCGCCGCACATCGGGATCGGTATCGTACCCCGTAGTGGCCGTATCGGGCAAATGCTCGGCAACAGCCAGCCCGACCGAACCGCCGAGCAGGCCGAGGCCGACGATCGCGACGCGCTCGATGCTCACCGCGCCGCCTCCGCCATTTCGCCGAGCGCATCGGCGATGGCATCCATATCAGCGCGCGTGCCGATGGTGATGCGCAGCCCATGGCCCAGCCCCTGCCCCGGCAGGTGGCGCACGGCATAGCCGCGCCCGCCAAGACCGGCGAGCGCATCGGCGGCGGTCAGCGCGCCCTCGAACACCACCAGCGAAAAATTGGCCTTGCTCGGCACCGCGCGCAGCCCGTGATTGCCGAGCGCGGCAATCCGGTCTTCGAACCGCGCCACTTCGGCAGCGTTGTGATCGCGCGAGCGGTCGACGAAATCCTGGTCGCCCAGCGCCGCCAGCGCCGCCGCCTGACCGTGATTGGTCACGTTGAACGGCCCGCGGATGCGGTTGAGCGTGGCGATGATATGCGGCGCCCCGGTCGCCCAACCGATCCGTTCGCCGGCGAGGCCGTAGATCTTGGAGAAGGTGCGGGTGACGAGGATGTTGTCGTATTTGGCCGCCATCGCCAGCCCGCCATCGTCCTCGCCCGGCGCGAGATATTCGGCATAGGCCTGGTCCCACACCAGCAGCACCTCGCGCGGCAATCCGGCATGGAGCCGCGCGCATTCCGGGCGCGGCAGGAAGGTGCCGGTCGGGTTGTTGGGATTGGCGAGGAACACCACGCACGTCCGCTCGGTCACCGCCGCCAGCAGCGCGTCGACATCGGTGCCGTACTCCTTGTCCGGCGCCTCGATCGGCACCGCGCCGCAGCGCCGTGCGGCGATATCGTAGACCGCGAAGCTGTAGCGCGGGAACAGCACCTCGTCATCGGGCCCCGCGTAGCCTTGCGCCGCGAGATTGAGCAGTTCGTCCGAGCCTGTCCCGCACACGATCCGCGCGGGGTCGATGCCGTGCATCTCGCCCAGCTTCGCCCGCAGCGCGCCGGCATCGGGATCGGGATAGCGCGCCGCCGCCTGCGCTTCGGCGAATGCCGCGACCGCCGCCGGGCTGGTGCCGAGCGGGTTCTCGTTGGCCGACAGCTTGACCAGCTCGCGCCCGTCGGCCGCGCGCGCGGCGCCGGGAACGTAGGGATGGATGCCCTCGATCCAGGGTTTCGGGGATGGTTGGTCTGCCATTGCGGGTTTCAGGCCATAAAGGAAAGCAGCCCTTCGACAAGCTCAGGGCTAAAGGTTAGAGAGTGATAGTCACCAATCCGTTCGTGCTATAGTCCTGAGCGTGTCGAAGGATCGAAGCACTGTTCTTTTCTTCGCTGCAAGGTCCGGTTTGAACGCGCACTCGCACACCTACGCCCTTCCCGCCGACCTGCCGCTCGACAGCGGGCAGGCGCTGGCGGGCGTGGAGATCGCCTACACCACCTGCGGCGAGCTGGCGCAAGACCGGTCCAACGCGATCCTGATCTGCCACGCGCTGACGATGGACCAGCATGTCGCGAGCGAGAACCCGGTCACCGGTAAGCCGGGCTGGTGGTCGCATGCGGTCGGCCCCGGCAAGCCGATCGATACGACCCGCTACCACGTGATCTGCGCCAATGTGATCGGCAGCTGCATGGGTTCAACCGGACCCCAGAGCGCCGCGCCCGACGGCGAGCCCTACGGCATGCGCTTCCCGGTCATCACCATCCGCGACATGGTCCGCGCGCTCGTCGCGCTGCTCGACGGGCTCGGCATCGAACGCCTCCACGCGGTGGTCGGCGGCTCGATGGGCGGGATGCAGGCGCTCAGCCTCGCCGCCGACTGGCCCGACCGCGCCGCGCGCGTGCTCGCGATCGCCACCACCGCGCGGCATTCGGCGCAGAACATCGCCTTCCACGAGGTCGGGCGGCAGGCGATCATGGCCGATCCGAACTGGCGCGAGGGCGATTATTACGGCGCGAACGCCGCGCCCGACGCAGGCCTCGCGGTGGCGCGGATGGCGGCGCATATCACCTATCTCTCGGAGGAAGGGCTGACCGAGAAGTTCGGGCGGCGGCTGCAGGATCGCCCAGATGGACAACCGGGCGTGAAGGGCTTCGGCTTCGATGCCGATTTCCAGGTCGAGAGCTATTTGCGCTACCAGGGCAGCGGCTTCACCCGGCGGTTCGACGCCAATTCCTACCTCTACATCACCCGCGCGATGGACTATTTCGACATCGCCGAAGAGCATGGCGGGACGCTCGCCGACGCCTATGCCGGGTCCACCGCGCGCTTCTGCCTCGTCAGCTTCGACACCGACTGGCTCTACCCCACCGCCGAGAGCCGCCACCTCGTCCACGCGCTCAACGCCGCAGGCGCGCCGGTCAGCTTCGTCGAGCTCTCGGCGCCGTTCGGGCACGACAGCTTCCTGCTCGAGGTCCCCGCGCTCGACCGGGTGGTGAAAGGGTTCCTCGATGGCTGAGGGTGTTGACAGGGTTGACACACTCCGCCCCGATCTCGCGGTGATCGCGGCGCATGTGCCCGAGGGCGCGCGGGTGTTGGACGTGGGCTGCGGAGACGGCGCGCTGATGGCGGCGCTGCGCGACGGCAAGCGAGTCGACGCGCGCGGAATCGAGATCGACCCCGAATGCGTCGAACGCTGCGTCGCCAGGGGCCTCAGCGTGGTCCAGGGCGATGCCGACCGCGACCTCACCTTCTACCCCGACGGCGCGTTCGACGTCGCAATCCTGAGCCAGACGCTGCAAACCGCCGCGCGCCCCGACCGCATGCTTGCCGAACTGTTGCGCGTGGGCGAGCGCGCTTTCGTCAGCTTCCCCAATTTCGCCTATTGGCGGATGCGCTGGGCGCTGATGCGCAGAGGCCGGATGCCGGTGACGCGGCACCTGCCGGTGAGCTGGTACGAGACGGCGAACATCCACCACGTCACGGTCAAGGATTTCGAAGCGCTCGCCGCGGGCCTCGACATCGGTATCGAGAACCGCTGGTTCTTCACCGCCGACCGCGAGGTGGGCGTCGGGGGTGCGAACTGGCGCGCGGAATATGCGCTGTTCGAGGTGCGGCGAGCCTAACAAGCGCGAGCCCCCGCGTAGGCGGGGGCTTCAGGCCCCCTGCGCTACGCCCGACTGCACGAGCTCCCCGCCTTCGCGGGGACTTAGAAAGGCCTCCGATTCGCCGCTGCCCGGTGAGACATGGACCGCATGTTACACGGTCCAGGGGCAAAAAAGTGGCCTTGCGCGGAGCCGGGCCGGATTGTCACGATGCGAAAGAGCGGGTCCGGATACTAGCAAGCCGGGCGCGTGTAGGAAAATGTTTGCGTGCGAGAAACAGCCGGCATGCATCGACTCACCCCAACCGCCCCGCATGCCACGCGACATGCTCCGCCATGAAGGTGGAGATGAAGTAATAGGAGTGGTCGTAGCCCTCCTGCATGCGGATCGTCGCCTCCATTCCGTTCGCATCGCAGGCGCCGCCGAGGCGATGGGTCCGGAGCTGTTCGTCGAGGAACTGGTCGGCGCTGCCCTGGTCGACCAGCAGGTGATCGTGCCGCGCGCCGTCCTCGATCAGCGCGACCGCGTCGTATTCGCGCCAGGCATCGCGATCCTCGCCGAGATATCGCCCGAGCGCCTTTTCGCCCCACGGCACCTGCGACGGCGCGACGATGGGCGAGAAGGCGCTGATCGATTTGAACCGCTCGGGATTGCGCAGCCCGATGGTCAGCGCGCCGTGGCCGCCCATCGAGTGCCCCATGATCGACTGGCGTGCCATATCGGCGGGGAAGTGCCTCTCCAGCACATCTGGCAGTTCGCGCTCGATATAGCTGCGCATGCGGTAATGCTTGCACCACGGCTCGCGCACCGCGTCGACATAGAAACCCGCGCCCTTGCCGAAATCGTATTCGTCCGCCGCGTCGGGCACATCGTCTCCGCGCGGGGACGTGTCGGGGGCGACGAAGATCATGCCGTGTTCGGCGCAGGCTTGCCGGTACTCGCCCTTCTCGGCGACGTTGGCGTGGGTGCAGGTCAGGCCCGAGAGATACCACAGCACGGGCAGTGTCGCGCCTTCTTCACGCGGTGGGACGTAGACCGAGAAGGTCATCTCCGTCCCTGTTTCCTTCGATGCGTGCGAATAGACGCCCTGCACGCCGCCACGGGCCTTGTTCTCGCTGACGGTTTCGATGGTCATTGCGTTTCCATACACGAAAGTGATCCCCCGCGAAGGCGGGGGTCTCAGGCGGTTTGGCGCTCCGTGGGTGGCCTGAGGTCCCCGCCTTCGCGGGGACTCGGTCAATCCACTACCGGAATTTCCGCCACCACCGGTTCATGCCCCCAGTGTCGAAGCAGCCGCAGGATGTCCGCCCCTGCCAGTCCCACGGTAGCGGTGTTGCGCAACGGATGGACGTTGACCCGCTCCGCCTCCGCCAGCCCGGCCTCCAGCACCACCGTCACGCTGCCCGGCTCCGCATCGATCATCGCCAGCGGCGTCACCGAACCCGGCGCTATCCCCAGCAGCCGCTGCATGTCCTCCCGCTTCCCGAAGCTCACCCGTTTGCAGCCGATCGCTCCGGGCAGACGCTTCAGATCGACCCGCCCCTCCGCCGGCACGGTGACCAGCCAGAACGCCCCGCCCGCATCCTTCAGGAACAGGTTCTTGGTATGCGCGCCGGGGATGTCCGCCTTGATGCCGCGGCTTTCCTCGACCGTGAACACCGCCCGATGCTCGTGCACTTCGTGCGCGATGCCGAGCGCGGCGAGGTCCGCATACAGGCCGGCCTCGCCGCGCATCACGCCAGCTGGTTCGCCACATTGGTCAGATTGTGCGCCAGGATCGGGATCGCGATGCTGCCGGTGCGCAGGCGAATGAACATCATCAGCCCGCCGAGCACCCCGGTCACGACGAGCGCGACCGGATCGAACTGGCTGCCCTCGCTCATATAGAAGAACGAATGCCCGAAGGCGAAGATCACGGTGACGAAGACGCCCGCCCAGCGCCAGCCGTGCTGCCACTTCGCCAGCGCGGTCGCGACCAGCGCCAGCAGCAGGCCGCGGAAGATAAGCTCCTCGTCGATCCCCGGCACGATCGCCTGATAGGCGAGTGTTTCCGCATCGGGCGGCTGGCCGTCGCCGCCGATCAGCTGCAGCGTCACCACGATCGCGATCATGGCGGCGGTCGCAAGCAAAGCCGGCCGCAGCGAACCGGCGTTCTGCCGCAGCGTCAGGCCGAGCGTCTCGCGGGTGATCGCGGGCGAGGCGCGCATCGCGACCAGCATCATCGCCAGCGTCGTCGCGATCGCCGCCGCCTTGCCGGTCCAATTGTATTGCGCCCCCTCGATCCGCGGAAAGCCGGGGATCAGCGGTGCGTAGAAGATCGCCACCGAATAGAGCGCGAACGCCGCCACCGCGGCGGCGAGCCACAGCCAGCCGACCGCGCCCCGGCCCATCGCCTGCAGGATGCCGGCAAGCACCACGACCGGCGCCCACCAGATGGCCATCGAAATGAACAGATCCATGCCCGCCTCCTTCAACTACAAGTGTAGTCAATAGCGGGCGGGACGGTTTGTCAAGCCACGCGATAGATGCCGCAGATTTTGTGACCGTCGGGATCGCGGAAATAGCTCAGATGCATCGCGCCGAGTCCGCCCTCGCGCAGCCCCGGCGGATCCTCGATCGAAGTGCCGCCATTGGCGACCGCGACATCGTGGAATTCCTTCACCTGCTCGGGCGAGCTGCACCGGAAACCGATCGTCGCCCCGTTGGCGCAGGTCGCCGGCTGGTCGTCGATCGGCTCGCTGAGCGCGAGGATATTGCCGTCATGCATGAAGAAGACGCGCCGGTGGCCGCTGTCGGCGGTGTTGTCCATCGAACCCTCGACGCCGAGCACGCCGAGGACCTTTTCGTAGAACGCCTTCGATGTCTCGATATCGTTGGTGCCGATCATGATGTGGTTGAACATTGTCGTCTCTCCCTTGACCCATCCAGAATCCGTTCGGGCTGAGGTTGTCGCTCAGGCGAACGGGTTAGCGAAAAACCGCGCTTCAATACACCACCACGCTGCGGATGCTTTCGCCCGCATGCATCAGGTCGAACCCCTGGTTGATCTCGTCGAGCGTCAGCCGGTGGGTGATCATCGGGTCGATCGCGATCTTGCCGTCCATGTACCAGTCGACGATCCTCGGCACGTCGGTGCGGCCCTTCGCGCCGCCGAACGCGGTCCCGCGCCAATTGCGCCCGGTGACGAGCTGGAACGGGCGGGTGGAAATCTCCCTGCCGGCCTCGGCGACTCCGATGATCACGCTGGTGCCCCAGCCCTTGTGGCAGCATTCGAGCGCGTCGCGCATGACATCGGTATTGCCGGTGCAGTCGAAGCTGTAATCCGCCCCGCCGTCGAGCATGTTCACGAGCGTTTCGACGACGTTGCCGACATCCTTCGGATTGACGAAATCGGTCATTCCGAACTTGCGGCCCCATGCCTCCTTGTCCGGGTTGATATCGACACCGACGATCCGGTCCGCGCCCGCCATTTTTGCGCCCTGGATGACGTTCAATCCGATCCCGCCGAGGCCGAACACCACCACGTTGTCGCCCGGCTTCACCTGCGCGGTGTTGACCACCGCGCCGACCCCGGTGGTGACGCCGCAGCCGATATAGCAGGAGGTCTCGAACGGCGCGTCCGCGCGGATCTTCGCCACTGCGATTTCGGGCAGGACAGTGAAATTGGAGAAGGTCGAGCAGCCCATATAGTGATAGATCGTCTCGCCCTTGTAGGAGAAGCGGCTGGTGCCGTCGGGCATCACCCCTTTGCCCTGCGTCTCGCGGATCGCCGAACAGAGATTGGTCTTGCCGCTGAGGCACATTTTGCACTGGCGGCATTCGGGGGTGTAGAGCGGGATGACGTGGTCGTCCGGCTTCACGCTGGTGACGCCCGGTCCGACGTCTCGCACCACCCCGCAGCCTTCGTGCCCGAGAATGCTCGGGAACAGCCCCTCGCTGTCGAGCCCGTCGAGCGTGTAGGCGTCGGTGTGGCAGATGCCCGTCGCCATGATCTCGACCAGCACCTCGCCTTCTTTCGGACCTTCGAGATCGAGTTCGACCACTTCGAGCGGCTTCTTCGCTTCGAAGGCGACTGCGGCTCTGGTCTTCATGTCGATGGGCTCCCGGCTATGATCGCTCGGCTTCCCGTTTGAACCGTTCGCGCTCCGCCCTCAACCCCGAGGCGACGAAATTGGCCACCGTATCGCCATAGTCCAGAGGCTCGCCCGGCAGGCGCCCGGCCAGCCACTGGCGCGACAACAGCTCGGCGGGGCCGAGCATCAGCGACTGAAACACCACCGGAGGCAGCGGCGGCAGGCGCCCGGCGGCGAAATGCGGCGCGGCCCATTCGATCACGGGCCCTTCGAGGTCGATCGCAAGATCGCGCCACAACTGATCGTTGTCGCGAATCCAGTCCGAATCGGTGAACTCGACGATCAGCCGCCGATAGCGGTTGCGGTGTTCGGTGTGATAGCGCAGCGCGGCGCGCGAGCCCTCGCCGAACGCCTCGACCGGATCGCCGTCATGCGAAACGATCGCGCGGCCGACCAGGCCGAGATAGGTCCGCCGCTCGGCCACGAACAGCTCGCGCACGATGCCGTCCTTCGAACCGAAATGGTGGAAGATACTGCCGTTCGAGACGCCCGAACGCTGCTGCACTTCCTTGATCGACACCGAGGCGAAACCGTGTTCGAGCGCCAGTTCGGTCGCCGCCTCGATTACCTTCTGCCGCGTTTCCTCGCCGCGCTTCTGCATAGCCGGTCCTTCCAGTTCCCGCCGCAGCCCGTAGCCCAACCCACTCTAGAATGATAGTCTAGATTATCACTCTAGACAGTTGCTCTAGTTCTCGCTACAAGCTGGTGCATCGATTCGCTGACAGGAGAAATGCAATGACCAAAGCCAACCTTCTCGCCGCCGCGGCGCTCGCCGCTTTCACGCTACCGACCGCCGCCCTGGCCGAGGTTCCGCTCGGCTCGCGCGGCACGGCCAATTCCAATGCCCAAGGCATCGGGATCGAGGCCGACGGAGGGATCATCTTCATGTCCGTCCGCAACCTGTCGGGCAGCGGCGACTGGAACGACCTGCTGCTCGAGCACAACAGCAACGGCTTCTCGATCGACATGGAAGGCGGCGTGCGCTGCGAGCGGCGCCACGGCATCTCGCGCGCCGGGCTGTTCCTCGGCGACAAGAAGGCCGACGATTTCGATCATTCGAGCCTGCCGCGCGAGCGCTATTACGCCGCCAGCATGGATGTCTCGCCCGACGATTTCGGCATGGGCGAGGGCACGATCGGGTTCGATCCGATCGCGGTGGTCGAACAGGCGCTCGAACAGCACATGGCCGATGGCGGCCACCCGGCCGATTTCCTGAGCGAGGACCAGAGCATCATCGTGTATCTGCAGCCGAAATTCCGCGCCAATTGCGTGTCCAAATCCGGACCTGCAACGCACGGGACGGGCTTCGGCAATGCCGTCGCCGAAGGCGCCGTGCGGGTGGGGGTATATTACGAGGGCGATCCGACCCTGGCGCGGCCGAGCCGCGGAAGAGCGAGCACCGCCACGTCGGGCAATCGGGGCCGTACGACCCCGGGACGCACCTGGAAGTCGACGCCCGGCAACACCGTCCAGCAGCCCGGACAAGAGGCGTCGCCCGATGTCCGCGTGTTCGACCGCGCCCCGCGCCGCACGACCTCCAGCGGCGGTGTGTCCGTGGCGGCCGGCGATATCAACGGCGATGGCCGTGCCGATATCGTAACCGGTACCGGCACGTCGGCGCCTCGCGAAGAAGGCGAGGAAAAGAAAGGCGGCCTGATGAAGACCGCCAAATCCTTCCTCGGCGGCCTGCTGCGTGGGAAGAAGGCCAAGGATGCGGCGCTCGATGCGGCGCTGGGTGGAGACGACTGACCCCGCTCCACCACCGGGGAGGAGGGCGAAGCGCCCCGCGCCCTTCTCCCCATTCTTCCGGCGCGCCGAAAGGAGCGCCGGATTTGCTTTGTCACCCCTCGTGCACGGTCTTGGGGACCATGCATGCCATCACGCCCTCGCGCCCGTCTTCGCTGCCGTAGCCGGACCACTTGACCCCGCCGAACGGCGCATCGGCGGCCGAAACGCCGGCGGTATTGATGCCCAGCATCCCCGCCTCGACCCGCGCCGCGAGCCGGCGGCGGCGCGCCGGGTCCTCGGTCCAGGCATAGGCCGCGAGGCCGTAGGGCAGGCGGTTGGCCTCCTCGATCATCGCGTCCTCGCCGCTCATGGGATTGAGGATCGCTACCGGTCCGAAAGGCTCGTCGTTCATGATGTCGGCGTCGGTCGGCACTTCGGCCAGCACGCTCGGCTGATGGAAAAAGCCCTGATTGCCGATCCGCTCGCCGCCGGTGAGCAATTTGCCGCCCTTTTCGGTGGCATTGCCGATCAGCTTTTCCATGTTGTCGAGGCCACGCGAGTTGGCCATCGGCCCCATCTGCGTGCCGTCTTCCAACCCGTTGCCGACCTTCACCTTCTCCGCACGCTCGACGAAGCCGTCGCGGAATTTCTCGAACACGTCCTCTTCCACCAGGAAGCGGGTCGGGCTGACGCAGACCTGCCCGGCATTGCGGAACTTGGCCCCCGCCATGGTATCGAGCGCGCCATCGATATCGGCATCCTTGAACACCAGCACCGGGCCGTGTCCGCCCAGTTCCATGGTAGTGATCTTGAGGTCCTCCGCCGCGAGCTTGGCCAAATGCTTGCCCACCGCGGTCGAGCCGGTGAAGGTCAGCTTGCGGATGATCGGCGAGCCGAGCAGGTGGCGGCTGACATGGTCGGGCACGCCGAACACGCATTGCACCGCATCGCCCGGCACGCCCGCGTCGATCAGCGCCTGCACGAGCGCGATCCCCGCTGCCGGGGTCTCTTCGCTCGGCTTGACGATCGTCGAACAGCCCGCCGCGAGCGCGCCGCCGATCTTGCGCATGACGTTCAATGAGGGGAAATTCCACGGTGCGAACCCCGCGACCGGGCCGACCGGGTGGTATTGGACCTCGACCCGCGAACCCTCGGGCCGCACCATCGTGCGCCCGTAGATGCGCTTGCATTCGCCGGCATAGAATTCGAGCAGCATCGCTGCATACATCGTCTCGCCCTTGGCCTCGGCGAGCGGTTTGCCCTGTTCGCGCGTGAGCGCCTGCGCGATATCGCCCGCGCGCTCCTTGATCAGGCCCGCGGCCTTGTTCAGGATCGCGGCACGCTTGTCGGCCGATGTGTCGCGCCATTCGCGAAAGCCCTTCTCTGCGCAATCGAGTGCGCGGTCGAGATCGTCGGGTGTCGCGTGCGGCAGCTTGCCGATGGTCTCGCCGGTGGCGGGGTCGATCACCTCCTCGCTCTCGCGGCCGTCGAGGCCGAGTTGCTCGCCGCCGATCAGCAGGTGCAGGTCGGGATAGCTGGTCATGGAATTCCTTTCGGGGATGAGTTGCACCGGTTGGTGCATGTTCATTCTCGCCGCGCTAGGGGTGCGGCATGCGATCCTTGTCTATCATACTGGCGGCGCTGGCGAGCGTTCCTGCTATAGCGCAGTCGACCACCGCACAAACCGATACCGGCCCTGCGCCGCAACTGTCGCTCGAACAGCAGACCTCGCTGCGCTGTTCCGCCGCCTTCGCGATCGTCGCCAGCGAGCAGGCGGCGGGCAAGGCCGAAGCCCTGTCGCTGCCGCCGCTTGCCGAGCGCGGACGCGAGTTCTTCGTCCGCTTTTCGGCCCGGCTGATGGACGAGACCGGCATGACGCGCGAACAGGTCGCGGGTTTGATCGCCGCGCAGGCCTCGACTCTGCGCGACGACGAGGCGGTGGCGCAGGTCATGCCCGCCTGCCTGCTGCTGCTCGACGCCTCCGGGCTGTGATACGTTTGTGTCGGGCGCGTCCCGGCGCGCCGGGCGCGAATTCGAGCGGGCGCTGCAATCGCCCGCTGGACGGCGCCCCGCGCTTGCGGCATTGAGCCCGTCCGATGTGGCGTCTCTACCAGTTCCCCCTCTGCCCGTTCAGCCGCAAGGTGCGCCTCCTCATGAGCGAAAAGGGCGTCGGCTACGAGCTGTGGCGCGCCAATCCGTGGGAAGACGACGAGGAGCTGTGGAAGCTCAACCCGGTCGGCCGCACCCCGGTGCTGCACGATCCGGACAAGAACGTGACGCTGTGCGACAGCCGCTCGATCTGCGAATATTTCGAGGAGACGGTCGACAAGTCGCCGATGATCTCGGGCACCGCGAAGGGCCGCGCCGAAATCCGCCGGCTGGTCGCGCTGTTCGACGAGAGCTTCTTCGGCGACGTCACCATGCCGCTGCTGCATGAGAAGATGAAGAAGCGCCTCGTCATGCGCCAGCCGCCCAATGGCGGCATCCTGCGCGAAGCGATGAAGCTCGCGGACGAGCATCTCTATTACATCGATTTCCTGCGCGACCATCGCTCGTGGCTTGGCGGGGCGCAGATGAGCCTCGCCGATCTCGCCGCCGCGGCGCAGATCTCGGTCGCCGACTATCTCGACGGGATCGACTGGTCGGGGCACGACCAGGCGCATGAATGGTATCAGGCGCTCAAGTGCCGGCCGAGCTTCAGGCCTTTGCTGTCGGAGCGGATGGAGGTGATCCAGCCGCCGAAGCATTATTCGGATCCCGATGGGTAGGAGTTTTTAGTTTTGCGCACCCGCCTCCGCGGGTGCGTCCTCGGTGCTATTCCCTCCGCTTCGCTGCGGGGCACCTGCGGCTCGCGCGCGTGCGCTCGCGGTCGGCTGGTCGCCGACCGATCCATTCCTAGCCTCCGGGTTTCGTCCCGGTTCCTGGTCGCGGCAGCCATAGGCCCAAAGGGCCGCCCGCAGCGCCGGAGGCGCGAGGAAATCGCGAGCGCGGACGCGCTTGCGGAAAACAAGGACTCGGATGTGGGAGCTCCGCTTGAGGCGCATTCCAAAGCTCCCCATATCTCTCGCACAGGAGAATCCGAATGAGCGATCCGAAAACCACATCCGAAACCCAGTGGCGCGAAAAACTCTCGCCCGAGCAATACCATATCCTGCGCGAGAAGGGCACCGAGCGCGCCTTCACCGGCAAATACGACAAGCACTATGCGGACGGCGAATATTACTGCGCCGGCTGCGGGCAGAAGCTGTTCGAGAGCGACGCCAAATACAATAGCGGCTGCGGCTGGCCCGCTTTCACCAAGCCTGCCGAAGGCGAGGCGGTGGAGGAGCATCGCGACACCTCGCACGGCATGATCCGCACCGAAGTGCTGTGTTCGAACTGTCACGGCCATCTCGGCCACGTCTTTCCCGACGGCCCCGCCGAAGCGGGCGGAATGCGCTATTGCATCAACAGCGCGGCGCTCGATTTCGAACCCGGAGACGCGTAAGCGCCGGGTGCGCAAATAGCCGTTCACGACGGGTTACAACTCGCCTATGCACCCGTCCGGGTCGAAGGGATTAGACGCAATTGGCCGGACGTAGGCAAAAAGGCATCAAGAAGCGCGGGGGCCGCCGGCGCGCGGCCAGGGAGCAATCCGCCAAGCGCGACGCCAAGGCCTCGCGCTGGCGGAGCGGTTGGCGGCTGTGGCTGCGGCGCACTTTCGTGTGGGGCGGCGGAGCGGCGCTGCTCGCGGTACTGTTCGTCGGCCTCGCGGTGCTGTTCGCGGCGCGCTCGTTGCCGAGCTACCAGCAGCTCAAGGCCTCGCAGACCGGCCAGACCATCGTCGTGCGCGCGCGCGACGGGACCGAGATCGTCGAACTCGGGCCGAGCTACGGCAAATGGCTCGATTCGAGCGAGATTCCGCAGGTGATGAAGGACGCGATGGTCGCGGTCGAGGACCGGCGCTTCGAATACCATTTCGGCGTCGACCCCTACGGTCTGGCGCGCGCGCTGTGGGTTGCGGCGACAGACAGCGGGCGCATCTCGGCGACCTCGACCATCACCCAGCAGCTCGCGCGCAACATCTTCCTCAATTCGAACCGCACGCTCGACCGCAAGCTGCGCGAGGGCGTGCTGGCGATGGCGCTCGAATGGAAGTTTTCCAAGGAGCAGATCCTCGAGCTCTACCTCAACAAGGTCTATTTCGGCGGCGGCGCCTACGGCATCGATTCCGCCAGCCGCAAGTTCTTTAGCCATCCCGCGACCGAGCTGAGCACCGCCGAGGCGGCGATCATCGCCGGGCTGGTCAAGGCGCCGAGCCGCTATTCGCCGACCGCCGACGTCGACGCCGCGGTCGACCGCGCGCAGGTCGTGCTGCGGCTGATGAAGGAGCAGGACCGCATTCCTTCCGACGCCTCGGTCGATCCGACCGCGGTCAAATTGAAGGAGCAGTCGGGGCAGAATTCGGTGCGCTATTTCACCGACTGGGCGCTGCCGCAGCTCGACCTGCTGCTGCCCGAGACGTTCGAGCCGATCGAGGTATGGACCACGATCGATGTCGGGATGCAGCGCGCCGCGACCGCTTCGGTCAAGGCCAATACGCCGGGCGGCGCGCAGGGCGCGCTGGTCAGCCTCGACCGCGACGGCGCGATCCTCGCTTTGGTTGGCGGGACCGATTACGTCGAGACCAACTACAACCGCGCCACCGACGCGATGCGCCAGCCGGGTTCGGCGTGGAAGCTGTTCGTCTATCTCGCTGCGCTCGAGGCCGGCTACACGCCCGATGCCATGGTCAAGGACGTGCCGGTCACGATCGACGACTGGAGCCCGCGCAATTCGAGCGGGCGCTTCTCGGGCGAGACCAATATCCGCACCGCCTTCGCCTATTCGATCAACACCGTCGCGGCGCAGCTCGGCAACGAGGTCGGCTTCGGGACGGTCGCCTCGAAGGCGCGCAGCTTCGGCATCACCACGCCCATTTCGACCTATCCGGCGATGGTGCTCGGCTCGTCCGAAGTGCGGCTGATCGACATGACGCGCGCCTTCGCGGCGGTTTCGGCCAAGGGCTATTCGGTCGAACCCTACGGCATCGTCAAGGTGACCACCGCCGGGGGCGAGACGCTCTACCAGCACGAACGCGCGCGGCAGGTGCAGCTGGTGCCCGACTATGTCGCCGCGGGGATGACCGACCTCTTGCAGACCGCGGTCAACACCGGCACCGGGCGCGCGGCGCAGATCGGGCGGCCGGTGGCGGGCAAGACCGGCACCACCAGTTCGAACAAGGACGGCTATTTCGTCGGCTTTTCGAGCGGCATCACCACCGGCGTGTGGATGGGCCGCGACGACAACAAGCGCGTCGGCGGGCTGCAGGGCGGGCGGGCACCGGCGCAGGCCTTCGCTGCCTATATGCGCTACGCGGTCAAGGACCGCCCGGTGGAGGAATTCGACACCGAGCTGACGCTGCCCGAATGGCAGCTCGAACCCGACGACGAATATTATTACGGCGAGCCGGGCGACTACTATTACATCGACGAGCAGGGCAATCTGATCGAACCCGGCAGTCCCGCGGAACCGGGCGAAATGCCCTTCCCGGTGGAAGGCGAAGGCGCGCAGCCGGCCGATCGCCCGCGCCAGCCCGGCGGGGCACAGGACCAGGACCAGGCGGCGAGCGACGAGTTCCTCGACCGCGCGACCGGGCGCGGCGGGGGCTCGCAAGGCGGCGCTACGCCGCCCCCGCGCCCAAGATCGACCGCCACCCCGCGCCCGACGTCGAGCCCGGTGGTGCAGCCGGTGCCGATTCAGCGAAGCTGAAAACGACTCTAGTCTACCGAATTGCCGTCAGCGGAACCTGACAGCGACATAGGCCGCCGGGCGGCCGCGCCGCTGTACCCGCAACAGCACTGCATCGCGTCCTGCTGCCTCCGCCTCGGCGACGATGGCTTCGAGATCGGCGGTGGTCGCGACCGGACGATAGTTCGCCGTCAGGATCACGTCGCGCCGCTGCAGGCCCTTGCGCGCCGCGTCGGAATTGGGATCGACCACCGCAACGGCGAGACCCTGCGTATCGCGGTCGATGCCGAGCTGACGGGCGATTTCCGCATTCACCTCGACCACGCCGAGGCCGAGCTTGTCCGAGATGACATCGCTCATGTCCGCATCGGGTGCCTGCGGTTCGTCCTCGTCGTCGTCCTGCGAGAACAGCTGGCTCTGGCGCAGTTCCTCGTCGCTCGGGCGCTTGCCGACCGTCAGGTTGACGGTGCGGCGCTGGCCGTCCCGCAGCAGCGTGACCGGGATGGTCGTGCCCGGCGAGATATTGGCGACGATGAAGGACAGCGTCTGGTCGGGAGTCACTTCCTTGCGATCGACGCTGAGGACGATGTCGCCAGCTTCGATACCAGCGCGGTCGGCGGCCTCGCCGGGAACGACGGTCTGCACGATCTCGCCGCGATTGCGTTCGAGCCCGAGCGAGGATGCGAGATCCTCGGTCACCGGCTGGATCTGCACGCCGAGATAACCGCGCTCGATCTCCACGCCGTCGCGCAGCTTGGCGACGATCGGTGCGGCGGTCTCGGCCGGAATCGCAAAGCCGATCCCGACGCTGCCGCCGGTCGGCGAGATGATCGCGTTGTTGATGCCGATGACGTTGCCCTGCATGTCGAAGAGCGGACCGCCCGAATTGCCGCGATTGATGCTGGCATCGGTCTGGATGTAGCGGTCGTAGGCCCCGCCGCCGGTGTTGCGCAGCACCGAGGAGACGATGCCGCTGGTCACCGTCCCGCCGAGGCCGAACGGATTGCCGATCGCGATCACCCAGTCGCCGACGCGCGCCTGGCTCGAATCGCCGAACCGGACGAACGGGAACGGGCGCGAGCGGCTGACCTTGAGTACCGCGAGATCCGATTGCGAATCCGCCCCGACCAGCTCGGCCGGGTATTCGGTGCCGTCGGGCATGGTGACGGTGATTTCCTCGACCGTGCCGCGCCCGGTCGGGCTGACGACGTGGTTGTTGGTCACCACGTAACCGTCGGCGGAAACGAAGAAGCCCGAGCCGAGCGACTGCGCCTCGCGCGTCACCGGCTCGTCGGGCTGGCTGCCGCGGCGGCGGTTGAACAGTTCGGCGAACGGCGTGCCCGCGAAGGGATTGCGGCTCGCCACCTCGACCCGCTGGCGGGTGGAGATGTTGACCACCGCCGGCTGCAATTGCTCGGTCAGGTCGGCGAAGCTCGACGGCGCGCCGGCGCGCGGCACGACATTGCTGATCGCGCTGTCGTCGTTCTGCGCGACCTGGGCTCCGGCGGGATAGCCGGTCAGAAGCGATATCGTGGCGCCGCCGGCGAGCAGCGCCGAAGTCAGTCCATATGCGTATTTCACGGGCTTCACGTCCTTATGGTTCCTCTCATTGGTCTCGCACCCCGATCACGCCCGGGGCGCGGCAAAGTTCCGGCGGTAGTAGCTGGCCCCGCTCTGAACGCCGATTGAACGCCGATCGATCGCGCGGGCGCAATCGACGAACGGTCAACGCCGTCCGCGGAACTGCCGGAGATATTCGTTGTCGGGCGACAGGATGATCGAGCTTTCGCCCTTGGGATCCTCGCCCGGCCGCGCCTTGGCAAAGGTCGTGTCGTAGCTCTGCATCGCGCGGTAGAAATCGTAGAACGCGGCATCCTGGCCGAAGCTTTCGGCATAGATCCGGGCCGCTTCGGCATCCGCTTCGGCGCGGATGATGCGCGCATCGCGCCCGCCCTGCGCGCGGATCGTGCGCGCCTCGCGTTCGCGGTCCGATTCCATCCGGCGGAAGGCCGATTGCAGCGGCGCGTCGGGCAGGTCGGTGCGCTTGATCTGCACATCGACCACTTCGGCCCCGTATTGCCGCGCCTGCCGGTCGAGATTGGCGCGGACATTGGCCAGCGCCGAGCCGCGTTCGGCGGTCAGCATCGCCTGGAAGGTCCGCCGCCCGAGTTCCTGCCGCAGCACCGAGTTGAGGATCGGCTCGAGCGCGTTGCGCACGCCGTCGGTCGATCCGGCGCGCTCGACCATCCGGACCGGATCGGTGATGCGAAATCGCGCATAGGCGTTGACCAGCAGGCGCTGCTGGTCGTTCGACAGCACTTCCTCGTCGGTCATGTCGAGGTCGAGCAGCCGCTTCTCTATCCGCACCACCCGGTCGATGAACGGTACGCGCAGGTAGATGCCCGCGCCGGTAGTGCCGCCGGGCGTATTGACCGTTCCGATCGGTTCGCCGGTCCGGATGATGACCGCCTGCTCCTCTTCCTCGACCACGTAGACGCTGGCGAACAGCGCGATCAGTGCGACGGCGAGCGCGACGATCGTTCCGCGATGATTTTCCCAGATCTGTCCCATGTTACTGGCCCTCCGGCGCGGTCACGGTGGTCGCAGGCGACGCTTGCTGCGCCCGGCGGCGGATTTCGGGCAGCGGCAGGTAGGGCGTCACGCCCTCGGCCTCGACGATGGTCTTGTCGGTCTCGCTCAGCACGCGCTCCATAGTTTCGTAATAGAGACGCTGGCGCGTCACGTCGGGTGCGAGCCGGTATTGCTCGTAGACCTTGTCGAACGCCTCGGCCTCGCCCTGCGCCTGCGCCAGGACCTGCTGCGCATAGCCCTGCGCCTGGTTGCGCGCCGCATCGGCATTCTGCTCGGCCACCTGCACGTCGCGGAAGGCGTCGACCACCTGCGCGGGCGGGTCGGCCTTTTCGATCTCGACGCCGAGTACGCGGATACCCGCACGATACGAATCGAGCGAGCGCTGCATGCGTTCGCGCACGTCCAGCTCGATCGCGGCGCGGCCCTGACCCGAGAAGGTCTCGTCGAGATCCTTTTCCGCGATCGCGGCGCGCATCGCCGCCTCGGCCGCTTCGTTGACGGTTTCCTCGGGCGCGACGAGGCGGAACTTGAAATCGGCCAGGTCCTTGATGTTCCAGCGCACGATATAGCTCAGGTCGACCAGGTTCTGGTCGCCGGTGAGGATCAGCTTGACCTGCTGGTCGCTGCCCGGAATGCGGATGTCGCGCACGCCCTCGACATCCTCGACATCGACCGTTTCGAACGGAAACGGCGCCGAGAACTGCAAGCCGGATTCGAGCGTCCTGGTGTAATTGCCGAGCGTCTTGACCACCGCCTGCTCCTGCGGTCCGATCAGGTGCATGCTGGTCGCCAGCAGGCCGACACCCACGATCGCGACCAGCGCAACCGGGAACCAGCTCTTGCCGCCGGGCCGCTGCGGGAAGCGGAAATTGGGCCCGCGCGGACCACCGCCTCCGCCCTTGCGCCTCGGGCCCTCGGGGCCGCGGTTCTTGAAGATATCCTCGATATTGGCCGAGCGGCGCGGCCCATCGCTATCGCCTGCGCCCGGAGGGAGCCACGGATTGCGCGGGCCATTGCCTTTCGAACCGCCCTTCGAACCCTTGCCGTTGGAAGCGCCGCCGCCGGAATCGCCATCCGATCCGCCGTCGTCGTCGCCGTTATTGCTGCCGCCACCCCACGGGCTCTTGCCGGCCATCGCCAACCCGATCCGCTTCCTGAAACCGTCCAACATGTCCATGCGTCTCTTTATAGGTGTCGATTGCGGGAAAAACAGGGGTTGCAGGCGCGAATTCAATGCTAGGGACGCGCGCGATGGACGAACAGGCCCTGAATCAGCTGCTCCCCGCGTCGCTCGTATTGCGGACGCAATCGCTCAAACTGGCCGATGGACTCGTTACCGTGGTGATCGATGCGAGCGGTCTCGACGGCAAGGGCCGCGCTGATGTCGAGGCCGCGCTGAAGGATATTCTGGGCTCTGCGGAGGGCGTCTCCGAAGTGCGCGTGGCGATGATGGCCGACAAGCCCAAACGCACGCTGATCGCGGTCGGATCGGGCAAGGGCGGAGTCGGCAAGTCGACGCTGACCGCCAACCTTGCGGTCGCGCTGGCCCGCGCGGGTCGCAAGGTCGGGCTGGTCGATGCCGACGTCTACGGCCCGTCGCAGCCGACCATTCTCGGCAATGCCGGCGAGCGGCCGGTGGCGGAAAACGACAAGCTGGTCCCCGTTCCGAGCGAATGGGACGTGCCGGTGTTGTCGATGGGGCACCTCGTCGAACCGGGCAAGGCGCTGGCGTGGCGCGGGCCGATGGCGGGCAATGCGCTCGGCCAGCTGATCGATGCGAACTGGGGCGATGCCGAGATCATCCTGATCGATCTTCCGCCCGGCACCGGCGACGTGCAGCTGTCGATGCTGCAGAAGCACAAGCCGGCGGGCGCGGTGATCGTCTCGACCCCGCAGGACCTCGCCCTGATAGACGCCCGCCGCGCGATGCAATTGTTCGAGGCCGGCAGCGTGCCGGTACTCGGGCTGGTCGAGAACATGGCGGGCTATGCCTGCCCGCATTGCGGCGAAGTCAGCGATCCGTTCGGACAGGGCGGCGTCGAAGCCGCAGCGGATGAGCTCGGCCTGCCTTTCCTCGGGCGCATCCCGCTCGCCCCCGAAATCCGCGAGCAGAGCGATGCGGGTACGCCGCCCGCCGCGGGGAGCGGCTCCGCCGCGGACATCTTCGCCGACCTCGCCGCGCGGCTTTCCGATGCGCTCGCAGCAATAGATGGCTGACCTGCGCATCAGCCGCCGGGGCGTTCTCGCCGGAGCCGCGGTCGGCGGCGGCCTGCTGGTCGCCTGGGGGCTGATGCCGCGCACATATACCGCCCCGCTGGCGCCCGGACGGGGCGAATACGCCTTCGGGTCGTGGCTGAAGGTCGCGCGCGACGGCGTGGTGACGGTGGCGGTGCCGCAGCTCGAAATGGGGCAGGGCGTCACCACCCTGATCCCGCAGGTGGTCGCGACCGAGCTCGGCGCCGACTGGCGCCAGGTCGCGGTCGAGCCGGCACCTGTTAGCGGCGCCTACGCCAATGTCCCGCTCGCGGCGGAGTGGGCACCGCTGTGGATGCCGCTGTTCCCGGGCCTCGCCGACGAGGCGGACGATCTGCTGCCCGAGCGCTTTGCGCAGATTTCGCGCTTCACCGCGACCGCGGCGGGAACCACGCTCGACGCCTATGAGGTACCCGCACGCGAGGCCGCTGCAGCCGCGCGCGCGATGCTGTGCATGGCGGCGGCGGAGCGGTGGGGTGCGAGCTGGGAAGAATGCCGGGCCGAGGACGGCTTCGTCGCGCTCGGCGACCGGCGGCTGAGCTTCGCCGAACTGGCCGAATCCGCCGCAGCATACGAACCGCCCGATCCGCCGCCGCTGCGCCCCGAACCGGCGCGCGAACGCCCCGTGCCCGGCGAGGCCGGGGAGGAGAGCAGCCCGATGCGGCTCGACGGCCCGGCCAAGGTCGACGGGAGCTTCCAGTTCGCGGGCGATATCCGCCTGCCCGACATGGTCTATGCCGCGATCCGTCACGCGCCGCTCCCGCAGGGCGAGCTGACGCGGTTCGAGAGCCGCAAGACGCCGGGTGCGCTGCAGCTCGTGCAGGGCAAGCGCTGGCTGGCGGCGGTGGCAACCAATTGGTGGGCCGCCGAACAGGCGCTCGTGCACGCCGATCCGCGCTTCGAAGTCACCGGCCCGCTCGACGGCGGCGATCTCGACGAGCGGCTCGAAACCGGGCTCATCGAGGGCAAGGCGATCCGCGTCGCCACGCGCGGCGCAGGCGATAGCGCAATGGGCGAGCCGAACCTGACGCTGCGCTACGAAGTCGCGCCCGCGCTCCACGCTCCGCTAGAAACCGCCGGTGCCACCGCGCGGCTCGCCGACGGCCGGCTCGAACTGTGGCTCGCGAGCCAGGCGCCCGAAGGCGCGCGGCAGGCCGCCGCCGATGCGATCGGGCTCTCGCTCGACGATGTGGTGCTCTACCCCATGCCCGCGGGCGGCAGCTTCGACGCGCGGCTCGAACGCGACCACGCGATCGAGGTCGCGCTGATCGCGCGCGAAGTCTCGCCGCGCCCGGTCCAGCTTGTGTGGTCGCGCTGGCAGGAACAACTCGCGGGGCGGCCGCGCGCACCGGCCAAGGCGCTGCTCTCGGCCCGGACCGGACGCGACGGCAGCATTGCGAGTTGGCGCGCGCGCGTCGCCATGCCCGCCACCGCGCGCGAATGGGGCGCGCGGCTGTTCGACAACAAGACGACGAAAGCCGCGATCGCGCAGGCCTCGGGCGAGGCCGATGCACTCGCGCTCGAAGGCGCGATGCCGCCCTATGCGATACCCGATGTCGCGCTCGACCACGTGCCGGTCACGCTGCCGCTCCCGACCGGGCGGATGCGCGGCGGCGGCGATGCGATGACCGCCTTCTTCACCGAATGCTTCGTCGACGAGCTGGCCGCGCGCAACAACCGCGAACCGCTGTCCTATCGCATCGCGATGCTCGGCGACCAGCCGCGCATGGCGGTGTGCCTCCAGCGCGCGGCGCAGCTGGCGCAGTGGGATGCGGGGCGCGACCAGAGCGGCCAGGGCCTCGCCTGCCACCGGATGGGCGATGCGGAAAGCGGCGGGCGGATCGCCTGCATCGCCACCGCGCGGCAGGGCGAAGGCGGGGTGCGCGTGACCCGGCTGGCGGCGGCGGTCGATATCGGCCGGATCGTCAATATCGAGCTCGCGCGCCAGCAGATCGAAGGCGGACTGGTGTTCGGCATGAGCCTCGCGCTCGGCGCTTCGACCGGCTATTTCGACGGCCTGCCGACCAGCCGCACGCTCGCCGACCTCGCGCTCCCCAAACTCGAGGACTGCCCCGAGATCGAAGTCGAGTTCGTCGACAGCGAGGCGCCGGCCTTCGATCCGGGCGAACTCGGCGTCGCGGTCGCCGCGCCCGCCATCGCCAATGCGCTTTTTTCGGCGACGGGCTTGCGCCTGCGCCGCCTACCGCTGCTATCGGGCGGCTTATGACCCATTCGACAAGCTCAGGGCAGGCCCGGCATGAACAGTCCCTGCCTGCCGACCATCCGTCCGTTCGCTCGGGCGGGATCGGCGTGCTGCTGATCAATCTCGGCACGCCCGACGCGCCCGATGCGAAATCCGTGCGGCGCTATCTCAGGGAGTTCCTGTCGGACCGGCGGGTGGTCGAGATACCGCCGATCGCATGGCAGCCGATCCTGCGCGGGATCGTGCTCAATACGCGGCCGAAGAAAAGCGCGCATGCCTATAGTCAGGTGTGGACCGACAAGGGCTCGCCGCTCGCCGCGATCACCGCCGAGCAGGCGGAGCGGCTGCAGGAACGCCTATGCGAAAGCGTCACTGTACGGTGGGCCATGCGCTACGGCACGCCGGCGATCGGCGACGAGCTGCAGGCGCTGATGGATTCCGGGTGCGAGCGCATTCTGCTTGCTCCGCTCTATCCGCAATATTGCGCCGCGACGACCGCAACGGTTGTGGACAAGGCTGCGGAGAAGCTGCGGACGATGCGGTGGCAACCCGCCTTGCGCACGCTGCCACCCTATCACGACGACCCGGCCTATATCGCTGCGCTGGCGCAGGATCTCGGCGCGCAGCTCGACGCACTCGATTTCGCGCCCGAGGTGCTGCTGCTGAGTTTCCACGGCATGCCCGAGCGCACCCTCCATCTGGGCGATCCCTATCACTGCCATTGCCGCAAGACCGCACGGCTGCTCGAGGAGGCGATGGCGCGCCCGGGCGTGCGCTTCGTGACCACCTTCCAGTCGCGCTTCGGGCGCGCGAAGTGGCTCGAACCGGCCACCGACGCGACGCTCGAAACCGAGGCGAACGGCGGCACCAGGCGGCTCGCGGTCGCGACGCCGGGCTTTTCCGCCGACTGCCTCGAAACGCTCGAGGAAATCGCGATCCAGGGCAGCGAGCAGTTCCTCGGTGCAGGCGGCGAGAAGTTTGCCGCGCTGTCCTGCCTCAATGCGGGCGAGGCTGGGATGGACATGCTCGAAACGCTCGTCCGCCGCGAACTGGCCGGGTGGATTTGACGGCTGGATTTTGACGACGAAGTTACTTACACCAAGGTAAGTAAGGAGCTTCGCATGGCCACCCTCGCCCCGCACCGACCCGCCGAAATCGCCCCCACGCACTGGAAGGAGGGCAATCCGACGCCGTCCGACCTGTCGCATATCCCCGGCGAAGGCGGGCTGCCGCTGGTCGGCAACACGTTCAAGATGCTCGCCGATCCGCACGCCTTCACCCGGCGGATGGTCGAGCAATACGGCCCGGTCTACAAGAACAAGGCGTTCGGCGGCTGGGTTGTCGCGCTGGTCGGGGCGGACGCCAACGAGCTGGTGCTGTTCGACCGCGAGAAGAATTTCTCCAGCGAGCAGGGCTGGGGCCCGATCCTCGACCAGCTGTTTCCGCGCGGGCTGATGCTGATGGATTTCGACCATCACCGCGCCGACCGCCGCGCGCTGTCGATCGCGTTCAAGCCCGGCCCTATGCGGCATTATGCCGGCAGCCTCGACCGCGGCATCGCCGAGGCGGTGAAGGACTGGGGCGGCGCGCCGATGCGGTTCTACCCGGCGATCAAGCAGCTCACGCTCGACCTCGCCGCGGACAGCTTCATCGGCCTCCCCTGGGGTCCCGAAGCCGACGCGATCAACCAGGCCTTCGTCTACATGGTGCAGGCCGCAGTCGCGCCGATCCGCCACCCGCTGCCCTTCACGCTGATGCGCAAGGGGGTGAAGGGGCGCGAATTCCTGGTCGACTATTTCACCCGCGAAACGCACCGCCGCCGCGAGGAAGGCGGCGGGCAGGACATGTTCAGCCAGTTCGCCACCGCGGAACGCGAGGACGGCTCGCTGCTGCCGGTCGACGAGGTGGTCGACCACATGAACTTCCTGATGATGGCGGCGCACGACACGATCACCTCCTCGGCCACTTCGCTGGTGTGGCTGCTGGCGAAGAATCCCGAATGGCAGGACAGGCTGCGCGACGAGATCGTCGCGGTCACCGGCGGGGCGAGCACGATTTCCTACGAGGACCTCGGCAAGCTCGAACTGACCGAAATGGCGTTCAAGGAGGCGCTACGGCTGGTCCCGCCGGTGCCCTCGACCCCGCGCCGCGCGCTGCGCGAATTCGAGTTCGGCGGCTACCGTATCCCGGCGGGAACGCCGGTCGGGATCAACGCGCAATACGTCCACCATATGGAAGAACACTGGCCCGAGCCCGACACGTTCGATCCGCTGCGCTTCACGCCGGACAAGGTGAAGGCGCGGCACAAATACGCCTGGGTCCCGTTCGGCGGCGGGGCGCATATGTGCCTCGGCCTGCACTTCGCCTATATGCAGGTGAAGGTGCTGATGGTGCAGTTGCTGACGCGCTATTCGATCGCAATCGAGGACGGCTATGCGCCCGAATGGCAGCCCTGGCCGATCCCGCGCCCGAAGGACGGGCTTACGGTGGAGTTCCGGAGTCTTTAGTTTTTCGCCCGCACCTCCGTGCGAGCGTCCTCGGTGCTATTCCCTCCGCTTCGCTGCGGGGCACCTGCGGGCGGGCGGTCGCCCTTGCGGTGCGCTGGTCGCGCACCGAGCCATTCCAGGCCTCGCGGTTCTGACCCGGTTCCTGGTCGCGGCAGCCAGAGCGCGACCGCGCGACGCGGCTTATGCCGCGAAGCCAAGCGGGCCGGACGGCCCGCGCCCGGCGCTTGAGGGCGCAAACAAACGACTCAAAAATCCACCGCAATCCCGTCCTTCACCCAATCGCCATAGCGCGTCGGGCTGAGCTCTTCGTCGACTTCGCCGCGCTGGGGCTCGGGCGGCGGATCGTTGCTCCAGTGCTTCGGTTTCTCGAACCGCTCGGGGCGCGTGGTTGCTCGCTTGGCCATGCCGCCAAGATGCGCACTCTGGCGGCGCGGTGCAAGCCCGGCTAGGGCGCTCGCCATGGCCCAGCCCCAAGGTATCCACGCGCGCCGCGCCGCGCTGCGCCTGCTCGACGCGGTGCTGCGGCGCGGGGAGACGCTCGACCAGTCCTTGGCCGGCGCGACGAAGGATGTCCGGCGGCCCGAAGACAAGGCGCTCGCGCGCGCGATTGCGAGCGAGGCGCTGCGCTGGCTGGTCGATCTCGATGCCCTTATCGACAGCGCGACCAAAAAGAACCTCCCCGACGACGCCAAGCCGCGCATGGTGCTGCGGCTGATGCTGGCGCAGTGGCTACGGCTGGAAACGCCGCCGCACGCGGTGATCGCAACCGGCCTGC
Organism: uncultured Altererythrobacter sp.; assembly: GCA_913055875.1. Taxonomy (GTDB): domain Bacteria; phylum Pseudomonadota; class Alphaproteobacteria; order Sphingomonadales; family Sphingomonadaceae; genus CAJXJY01. The sequence goes on along the minus strand of CAJXJY010000006.1, from coordinate 16,167 downwards.
CGCTGCTCTCGGGCGGCCCGCGGCGACTGGCGCATGGGGTCTTCTCGACGCTGTCGAAGCAGGGGGTCGCCCTCCCCTCCGCGCCGACGCTGCCCGAACGGGTTGCCCAACGCTGGGGTGAACGCGCGCCCGCCATCGCCGCGGGGCTCGCCGAGCCGCCGCCGCTCGACCTGACGTTGCGCGATCCGGCGGAGACCGCGCACTGGGCCAACCGGCTCGGCGGCGACAGCCCGATGCCCGGCCATATCCGCTTGCCACGCGGCGAGAGCATCGCGGCGCTCGCAGGGTTCGGGGACGGCGCATGGTGGGTGCAGGATCTCGCCGCGTCGCTGCCCGCGCGCTTGCTCGGGGCGGGCGATGGCCGCCATGCGCTCGACCTGTGCGCCGCGCCGGGCGGCAAAACGCTGCAACTCGCAGCGGCGGGCTGGCAGGTGACATCGCTCGATATCTCGAAGCGCCGGCTCGACCTGCTGCGCGACAACCTCGAGCGGACCGGCCTCGCCGCCTCGATCGTCCGCGCCGACGCCTTGCGCTGGGAGCCGAAACACCGCTTCGACGCGATCCTGCTCGACGCGCCCTGCACCGCGACCGGCACCTGCCGCCGCCATCCCGACGTGCTGCACCGGATCGGCGCGCGCCAGATCGACGAGATGGCCGAGCTCCAATCCGCCCTGCTGGCGCGCGCGACCGAGTGGCTCAAGCCGGGCGGCACGCTGGTCTACGCGGTCTGCTCGCTGGAAAGCGAGGAAGGCGAGAAACAGGCTGCGCAGGTCGCCCTGACCCCGCTTCCCATCCGTAATGACGAGCTGCCCGACGACATCCAACCCGCGCCGGACGGCTGGCTCCGCACCCATCCCGGTCAGTTGCGGGAGGCAGGCGGGATGGACGGGTTCTTCGTGGCACGGTGGCGCAAGCAGGCAGAGCCCACGGGTACGACGGCGCGCTAGGGTCCGGACCCTAGTCCCGCACCTTCCCCGCAAAGCTCTTCCGCAGCTTCTGCAGTTTCGGCGGGATCGTCGCGAGGCAATAGGGGTTTCGCTGACCCTCGCCCTCCCAGTATTCCTGGTGGTAGTCCTCCGCTGGATACCATTCGGCCGGACCTTCGATCGTAGTGACCGCCTCGCCGTCATGCTCGCCGTTCCAGCGGGCGATAGCGGCCTCTGCCTCGGCGCGCTGCGCATTGTCGAGCGGGAAGATCGCGCTGCGGTATTGTGTCCCGACATCGTTGCCCTGCCGGTTCAGCTGCGTCGGATCGTGCGTGCCCAGGAACACGTCGTAGATCCCGGCCAGCGCGATGGTGCCGGGATCGAACGTCACCCGGATCGCCTCGGCATGGCCGGTATTTCCGCTGCACACCTGTTTGTAGGTCGGGTCGGGCACGTCGCCGCCGATATAGCCGCTTTCGACTTCGCTCACCCCGACCACATCGCGGAACACCGCCTCGGTGCACCAGAAGCACCCGCCGGCAACGATCACCTGTTCCATCTCGCTCACGCCTGTTCTCCTTCGTTGCAGAGATAGGACGCAGGAGCGCTCTTGTCATCGCCTGTGCCGCGCCTAAGACTGAGTCCGCCAGACACTGGGGAGAGAAATCGATGCGAATCCTGCTTGCCGCCGCCGCCTTTGCTGCCACCGCCGTCGCCGCACCCGCTTCTGCCGATCATCATATGGACGACGGCGCCCTCGCCGCCGTGCTGGCCGACGAGCGCCGCGCCGACGACCGCGCGCGCGACGAATACCGGCACCCGGCCGAAACGCTCGCCTTCTTCCGCGTGGAGCCGGGACACAAGGTCGCCGAATACGCGCCCGGCGGCGGATGGTACACGCGCGTCCTCGCACCATATCTGGATCGCGGCAATTACACCGCGCTGACCTTCGGCCCCGGCGGCAGGGTGCCCGAACGCTACGGCAGCGGCGCGGCGCAGACCGTGGCCGATTTCCCGGGCAAGGTCGAGGAACAGACCGGCGTGCCTGCGGCCCAGGTCGGTTCCTACATCACCGCCGAAGCGCCAGAGGACCTCGACGACACGTTCGACCGCGTGCTGATCATCCGCATGATGCACAACCTCATGCGCTGGGGCGTCGCCGATACCGAGCTGATGCGAATCCGCGAACTGCTCAAGGACGACGGCATGGTGGGCATCGTCCAGCACGAGGCTCCCGAAGGCATGGCATGGGGGATGACCAACGGCAATCGCGGCTACCTGCAGAAATCGGACGTGATCGCGCTGATGGAACTGTACGGCTTCGAGCTGGTCGACGAGAGCTTCGTCAACGCCAACCCTGCCGATACGGCCGATCATCCCTCGGGCGTATGGACGCTGCCGCCGAGCTTGGCGCGCGGAGACGAAGATCGCGAGAAATACCTCGCCATCGGCGAATCGAACCGCATGACGCTGCTGTTCAGGAAAGCCGAATGAGGTTGATGTAACCTTGTAACATTCACCGGCGGTTCACTGCACGGCGAAAACAAGGCGGGACTTGGGGGCGTCGCGGTGACGCCTCCTCCGGAGAGTCGCCATGCCCTGTAACCGCCCGTTTCTCGCCGTTGCCGTCCTGCCCCTCGCGCTCGCAGCCTGCGGCGATCCGCCCTACGATCCGCGCGGGGTCGACCACGACGAGACGCTACTCTCGGTCAGCGCCACCGGCGAGGCCGAGACCCGGCCCGACGAGGCGTTCTTCCAGGTCGGGGTCGAAAATTTCGGCCGCACCGGCAAGGCGGCGAGCGAGGCCAATCGCGAGGACATCGCCGAACTGCTCGCCGCGCTGAAGGAAGCCGGCGTACCCGAAAAGGACATTCAGACCCGCGCGGTCAGCATCAGCCGCATCGAATGGGGCGACCGCAAGGGTCAGTATCAGGCCAACAACATCGTCGCGGTGACCGTGCGCGATATCTCCAGGGCCGACCAGGCAGTGACCGCCGCGAGCGAGGCCGGGGCGAACATCATGAGCGGGCCCGACCTGCGCATGTCCGACCCCGAAGCCGCCGCCAACACCGCCTACGGCAACGCTTACAAGGCTGCGCGCGCCCGCGCCGAAGCCTATGCCGAGGCGGCGGGGATGGAAATCGGCCGGGTGCTCTCGATCCGCGATGCGGGCGGTGCGCAAGGCCGCCGCTATTTGCCGGGCGCGGTCCCGCCGCCGGTCGCCGTCGCGCGGAACGCCTATCCCGAAGAGATGGCACAGGCGGCCGACGCCTCATCGGTCATCCAGCCGGGCCAGACGACCAGCACGGTCGCGGTGCAAGTGGACTTCGCGCTCGTGGAGAAGTAATCGCCCGCTCCATGACCGAGATCACCGTCGCCGCGCTGCAACTCGCGCTGAACGCGCCCGACGAGCGCGACAATATCGACGCGGTTGCCGCGCTCGTCGAGGAGGCGGCGGGCAAGGGCGCGCAGATCGTGCTCCCGCCCGAACTCTTCTCAGGCTCCTATTTCTGCAAGGTCGAGGAGGAGGAACTGTTCGCGCTCGCGCGGCCGACCGCCGAGCATCCCTCGGTAGTCGCGATGCAGGCGCTCGCCGGCAAGCTCGGCGTCGCGATCCCGACCAGCTTCTTCGAGCGCGACGGGCACCACTATTACAACACGCTGGCGATGATCGATGCGGGCGGCGAAATTCTCGGCACCTACCGCAAGAGCCACATCCCCGACGGCCCCGGCTACGAGGAAAAATACTATTTCCGCCCCGGCAATGACGGCTTCAAGGTGTGGGACGTGTGCGGCACACGGATCGGCGTCGGCGTGTGCTGGGACCAGTGGTATCCCGAATGCGCGCGCGCGATGGCGCTGATGGGCGCCGAACTGCTGTTCTACCCGACCGCGATCGGCTCCGAGCCCTACGACGCGGATCTCGACACCAGCCGCATGTGGCGCCGCGCGATGGTCGGCCACGCGGTCTCCAATTGCATGCCGGTGGTCGCCGCCAACCGGATCGGCACCGAAGCCGAAACGGGCAGCGACCAGGCGTTCTACGGCCACAGCTTCGTCACCGACGAATGGGGCGACGTGGTCGCCGAATTCGGCAAGGAGGAGAGCGGCGTGCTGCTCGCCACGCTCGACCTCGCCCGCGCGCGCAAGCACCGCGCGGGGATGGGCTTCTTCCGCGACCGCCGTCCGCAGCTCTACGGCCGGCTCTGCGAGGACGTCTGAGCGACACCTACCTCGTCGCGCTCGGGAGCAATATGCGGCATCCCCGCCATGGCGCGCCGCACCGCGTGCTGGCGCGGGCGCTCGAGGCGCTGAGCGAAAACGGAATTGAGATCGTCGCCGTCTCGCCGGTGATGTCCACCGTGCCGCTCGGCCCGTCGAGGCGGCGCTACGCCAACGCCGCAGCGCTGGTCGAAACCGATCGGAACCCGCCGGCGCTGCTCGCCTGCTTCAAATCGATCGAGCGCAAATTCGGGCGCCGGACGGGCGGGCAACGCTGGCGCGCGCGCGTGCTCGATCTCGATATCGTACTGTGGAGCGGCGGCAGGTGGTCGTCTCCCGGCCTCATCATCCCGCACCCGCAATTTCGCGCGCGGTCATTCGTGCTCGGCCCGGCGAACGCGATCGCCCCGCTGTGGCGCGATCCCGTCACCGGGCTGACGATCCGCCAATTGCATCGCCGCTTGACCCGCATGGGGCGGCTGCCTAGGTGAGCGCGCGGCGCCAACAGCCATGGTGCGGGCCCTTAGCTCAGTCGGTAGAGCAACTGACTTTTAATCAGTAGGTCGCTGGTTCGAACCCAGCAGGGCTCACCATATCGCCGGCGGCGGCATGGCGTTTTCGCACAGCATGGAGCCGATGGGCGATGACCGACGATGCCGAACGCGTTCCGGTGATTGTCGGGGTCGGGCAGGTCAACGACCGGCCGGCCGACCCGCAGGACGGCCTCGATCCGGGCGGGCTGATGAGCGAGGCGCTGCGCCGCGCGGACGAGGATGCGGGTGGCGGCTGGCTCGCCGACTGCGATTCGCTGGCCTTGGTCGGGCAGTTGTCCTTTCCGCATCTCAATGCGCTGACCAAGAACGTGGCGGACGCCGTCGGCGCGTCGCCGACGCACCTGTTCCAGACCGCATTGCCGAATGGCGACAGTCCGATCCTGCTGCTCCACGAGGCAGCCAACCGAATCGGCGCGGGGGAAGCGAAGATCAGCGCGGTCGCGGGCGGCGAGGCTTTGCGCACCGCCGCGCATCTCGCCCGCTCCAGAGCCGCGCAGGAGGGTTCGGATCGCAAGCCAGATGCGCTGCGCGATGCCGCACACCGGCGGCGCACCGGCTACCGGCAGAGCTACGGACTGACCGTGCCGGTCGACGTCTATCCGCTGTACGAGAACGCCTGCCGGACCGCATGGGGGCAATCGCTTGTGGAGGCGCAGGCGGAGAGCGGGGCGATCTGGGAGTGCTTCTCGCAGGTCGCCGCAGCCAATCCTGCAGCATGGATTCGACAGGCGGTCGAGGCCGAGGACATCGTCGAGCCATCCGCCGACAACCGGCCTATCGCGTTTCCCTACACCAAGCTGCAAGTCGCCAATGCGAGCGTGAACCAAGGCGCCGGCTTCATCGTCACCAGCCTCGCCGAAGCGCGGCGGCGCGGGGTGGCGGAGGAGCGGCTGGTGTTCGTCGGCCATGGCGCGGCGGCGCATGAGAGCGAGGATTTTCTTGCTCGCGATACATTCGCGGCCTCGCCGAGCATGGCGGTGTCGCTCACGCGAACATTGGAGCTCAACGGCGTTACCGCGGACGATATCGACCATTGCGAACTCTACAGCTGCTTTCCCTGCGTGCCCAAGATGGCGCGTCGGGTGATCGGCTGGCCACTCGACCGGCCCGCGACGGTGTTTGGCGGGCTGACTTTCGGCGGCGGGCCGATCGGCAATTACATGAGCCACGCGGTCGCCTGCATGGTCGAGCGGCTCCGCGAAACCGACGGCAAGGGGCTGCTGTTTGCCAATGGCGGCTACGCTACGCACAATCACAGCATAGTGCTGACGGGTGAGCGCAACCCGGCGCTTTCCTTCCCGCAGGAGTTCGAATTCCAGGCCGAGGCCGATGCCGCGCGCGGCCCGGTGCCGGAACTGGACGAGGACTATGCCGGACCGGCGACGATCGAGACCTATACCGTCCACTACGCGCGCGACGGATCGCCCAGGCTCGGCACCGTCGTCGCCCAAACGCCGCAAGGGAAACGCACGCTGGCCGCAGTGTTGCCGGACGACGAGGCCATGATCGCCTTCCTAACCGAGGGTCGCGCCGAGCCGGTCGGCACAAGCGGCACCATCGTGCCCGGCGAAGACCTGCGCCTGTGGCGGTCAGGCTAGCGCGAGCACCCCTGTGAGGATGTGCCGGACGAGATCGACCTGCCCGCGCGCGCCCGTCTTGGCATAGATCTTCTTCGAGTAATTGCGCGCCGTCTCGATGGTCAGGCCGTGCTCCTCGGCCGCCTCGGCGATCGACAGGCCCTGCGCCATCGACCAGGCGAGCCGCGCCTCGCTCGGGGTGAGGTCGAACACGTCGCATAATTGCTCGCAGCGGTCGGCGCTCGATGTGCGGTCGCCGCGCAGGTACAGCACCGCGACCGCCTCGGTCCCGCCAGCGAGCGCGTCGAGCCGCACCGGTGCGACGAGAATGTCGATCCACGGATCGTGGCTGAGATTGATCGCCCGCGGACGCGCGCGCGGGTCGTCGGCGAAAGTCCGCACCAGTGCGGTGAGTTGGCGATCCACTTGCGGCGCGGCGGGGGTCAGCCGGTCGTAATGGCCGCGGCGCAACACGCCCGAGCTTTGCAGCAGCCGCTCCGCCTGCGGATCGCAGTCGACGATCCGGCAGCGCGCATCGAGCGTGATCCAGCCGAAATTCATCCGCGCCACTGCCGCCGCGCTGACCTCGGACCGTGCCCGCTCGCGCTCGAGCGACAGCAGCACGCGCAAGGCTACGCGCAGGTGCGGCGCGAGCGCGGTCATCAGATTGGCGATATCGGGGCCGAGCGGATCGGGCGAACACAGCAGCAGCCGGGCATCGATTTCGTCGCGCTCGCTCAGGCGCATGGCGAGCAGCGACGGTCGCTCCGAGGCGCCGCTTTCGTCCGCAAGTTCGTCACGCGAGTACACTCGCCCCTCGCGCATTCCGGCCTGCGCGGTCAGAGCTTCGTATCCGGCGGGAATGTCGCCTTCGGCCAGCCGGACGGTTTCGCGTCCGGCGGGCGAGCGCAGCAGCAGCGCCGCGCCGCCTGCACCGGCTACGGAGCGCAATCGCGTCAGGAAAGTGTGCCACATCGGCTGTTCGAACACCCCCTCGTGCAGCGGCACGAGCAGGTCCGTTTCGCCGAGATTGGGGACACGCATGGCCCGGGATACCACCTCCCATATGGGAGGTCCAGCGTTGCACCGCTCACCCTAGTCGAACGCGCCATGAGCGCCCCTCACAGCCTGACCCATCTCCAGCGGCTCGAAGCCGAAGCGATCCATATCATGCGCGAAGTCGTCGCCGAGGCGGAGCTGCCGGTGATGATGTATTCGGTCGGCAAGGACAGCGCGGTGATGCTGCATCTCGCGCGCAAGGCGTTCCACCCCTCGCCCCCGCCCTTCCCGCTGCTGCATGTCGACACGACCTGGAAGTTCCGGGCGATGTACGAACTGCGCGACAGGATGGCGCGCGAGGCGGGCATGGAGCTGCTCGTTTACCGGAACCCCGAGGCGGCCGAGCGCGGAATCAACCCGTTCGACCACGGACCGCTTCACACCGACATGTGGAAGACCGAGGGGCTCAAGCAGGCGCTCGACAAATACGGCTTCGACGCCGCTTTCGGCGGTGCTCGGCGCGACGAGGAGAAGAGCCGCGCCAAGGAGCGTGTGTTTTCCTTCCGTACCGCCAGCCACGGCTGGGACCCGAAGAACCAGCGCCCCGAACTGTGGAACCTCTACAACGCCCGCAAGAACAAGGGCGAGAGCATCCGCGTTTTCCCGCTCTCCAACTGGACCGAACTCGATATCTGGCAATATATCCAGCTCGAAAACATCGAGATCGTCCCGCTCTATTTCGCCGCCAAGAGGCCGACCTTCGAATACGAAGGCGGGCTGTTCATGGCCGACGATATCGATCGGCTCGAAAAGGTGATGGGCAAACGGCCCGAGATCGTCGAACGCTCGATCCGCTTCCGTACGCTGGGCTGCTTTCCGCTGACCGGCGCGGTGGAAAGCGAGGCCGCGACGCTCTCCGACGTGATTCAGGAAACGCTGCTGACCACCACCTCCGAACGGCAGGGCCGCGTGATCGACAAGGACGCGGGCGGCGCCGGGATGGAGAAGAAGAAGCAGGAGGGGTATTTTTGACCCGCCACGGAATGCGCAGCTTTCCGAAGGGTCAACCCCGGCCTCCGAGCCGGGGTCTTATGCCGCACGCTCCGACGAATCCGAGGGAGATCCCGGGTCAAGCCCGGGATGATGCAATTTGACCGACTCCGCCTACCAGACCGACGCCCTGATCGCCGAGGACATCGACGCCTATCTCGACCAGCACCAGCACAAGACGATGCTGCGCTTCATCACCTGCGGCAGTGTCGACGACGGCAAGTCGACGCTGATCGGGCGGCTGCTCTATGACAGCAAGATGATCTTCGAAGATCAGCTCGCCGCGCTCGAAAGCGACAGCAGGAAGGTCGGCACGCAGGGTCAGGAGATCGATTTCGCGCTGCTGGTCGACGGGCTCGCCGCCGAGCGCGAGCAGGGCATCACGATCGACGTCGCCTACCGCTTCTTCAACACCGAGACGCGCAAATTCATCGTCGCCGACTGCCCCGGCCACGAGCAGTACACGCGCAACATGGTCACCGGCGCCTCGACCGCCGACCTCGCGGTGATCCTGGTCGATGCGCGCAAGGGCGTGCTCGTGCAGACGCGGCGGCATTCCTACCTGTGCCACCTGCTCGGCATCCGCAATATCGTGCTGGCGGTGAACAAGATGGACCTGGTCGACTACAGCCGGGAGGCCTTCGACAGCATTGTCGCCGACTACGCCGAATTCGCGCGGGAAATCGGCATCGAGAGCTTCACCGCGATGCCGATTTCGGGATTCAAGGGAGACAATGTCACCGCCGCACCGTCGGACAACACGCCATGGTACGAGGGCCCGAGCTTGGTGGACCATCTCGAAAGCGTCGAGGTCCGCTCCTCGGTCGATCGCGACAAGCCGTTTCGCATGCCGGTGCAATGGGTCAATCGCCCCGATCTCGACTTCCGCGGCTTCGCCGGGCTGATCGCGACCGGCGCGGTAAAACCCGGCGACAGGGTGCGCGTGCTGCCCTCGGGCAAGACCAGCGCCGTCAAATCCATCGTCACAATGGATGGCGAATTGGATGAAGGCGTCGCCGGCCAGTCGGTCACGCTGACACTCGCCGACGAAATCGACTGTTCGCGCGGCAACGTCGTCGCCACGGCCGACGATCCGCCGCAGGTCGCCGACCAGTTCGAGGCGACGCTCGTCTGGCTCGCCGACGACGACCTCCATGTCGGGCGCGGCTACTGGCTCAAGCTCGGCACGCAGACCGTCTCCGCCAGCGTCCAGCCGCCCAAATACAAGGTCGACGTCAACACCTTCGACCAGCTCGCCACCAAGACGCTGTCGCTGAACGAGATCGGCGTCGCCGAAGTGCTCGCCGACAAGCCGATCGTGTTCGAGCCCTATGCCGACAGTCGCCAGCTCGGCGGGTTCATCCTGATCGACAAGGTCACCAACGCCACCGTCGCCGCGGGCATGCTCAATTTCAGCCTCCGCCGCAGCCAGAACGTCCACTGGCAGGCGACCGACATATCGCGCGAGCACCACGCGGCGATGAAGAACCAGACCCCGCGCGTGCTGTGGTTCACCGGCCTCTCGGGCTCCGGCAAGTCGACTATCGCCAACGAGGTGGAGAAGAAGCTGGCGCTGATGAACCGCCACACCTTCCTGCTCGACGGCGACAATGTGCGGCACGGGCTCAACAAGGATCTCGGCTTCACCGAGGCCGATAGGATCGAGAATATCCGGCGCATCGGCGAAGTTGCCAGGCTGATGACCGATGCCGGGCTGATCGTGCTGACCGCCTTCATCAGCCCGTTCCGCGCCGAGCGGCAGATGGTGCGCGACATGCTGGAAGATCACGAATTCGTCGAAATCTTCGTCGACACCCCGCTCGAAGTGGCCGAGGAACGCGACGTGAAGGGGCTCTACAAGAAGGCACGCGAGGGCAAGCTGAAGAACTTCACCGGGATCGACAGCCCCTATGAAGCGCCGGAGAGCCCGGAAATCCGGGTAAATACGGTGGAGATGACGCCCGAGGAAGCGGCGAACTACATCGTCGACCGGATCCTGCCGCTGAAATAGAATTGCCCACCAACAGCCGTTCGTGTCGAGCGAAGTCGAGACACCCGGGTGCGAAGGTGTCTCGACTTCGCTCGACACGAACGGGATAGGGATGGATTGTATGACCGACGCCGAACTCGCCGCGCATCTCGCCGGAATTGCTGGAAAGATCCTGCTCGAAGTGCGCGCCTCCGCCATGTTCGAGGGCAAGGCGCTCGGCAATGCGGGCGACGAGACCGCCAACCAGTTCCTGTGCCACGCCCTGCGTTCGCAACGGCCCGGGGACGGGCTGCTGTCGGAGGAAGAGAAAGACAACCCGGCGCGGCTCGACCGGGAGCGCGTGTGGATCGTCGACCCGGTCGACGGCACGCGCGAATATGGCGAGGAGCGGACCGACTGGGCGGTGCATGTCGGGCTCGCGATCGGCGGAGAGGCGCAGATAGGCGCAGTGGCGCTGCCGGGTCTCGGCCTGGTGCTGCGTACAGACCGCCCAAACGAAGTTCCCACGGCACCCGAAACGCTGCGCATGGTCGTCAGCCGCACCCGACCGGCGAAGGAGGCCGTGGCGGTCGCCGAGGCGATCGGCGCCGAGCTGGTGCCGATGGGTAGCGCGGGGGCGAAGGCGATGGCGGTTGTGCGCGGCGAGGCCGACATCTATCTCCATTCGGGCGGGCAGTACGAATGGGACAGCTGCGCGCCGGTCGCCGTCGCCAAGGCGCACGGTCTGCACTGTTCGCGCATCGACGGTTCGCCGCTGGTCTACAACCGGGCCGACACCTATATGCCCGACCTGCTGATCTGCCGCGCCGACCACTCGGATATGGTGCTGGAACGGATCGCGCAGCTCTCCGCGTAGCAGGCTCGCCCCGGCACGCTATCGCTCGCAATCGGGTTGCGATGTGCTATCCAAATCGAGAAGCCGCCGACTCAGGCGGCGGGCAGCACATGCAATCCGGGAGAGCACGATGACCGACTACCGTAATCTGATCGACGGCGAGATGACCGATAACGGCCAATGGCTCGACGTGGTCAACCCGGCCAACGAGGACGTCGTCGGCCGCGTGCCCGCCTGCGGCAAGGACGAGCTCGACCGCGCCGTCGCCGCCGCGCGCCGCGCGTTCAAGACCTGGCGCAAGACCTCGCCCGAGGAACGTCAGAAGGTCGTCCAGGGCATCGCCGCCGCGATCAAGGACAATGCCGACGAACTGTTCCGCCTGCTCACCACCGAGCAGGGCAAGCCGCACCACCAGGCGCAGCAGGAGATCTACGGCGCCGCCGGACTCGCCGCCGCGCAGTCGACGCTGACGCTCGACGACGTCGTCAACCAGGACGACGACGAGCGCCTCAGCCGCACCCGCCGCGTGCCGGTGGGCGTGGTCGGCGGGATCGTGCCGTGGAACTTCCCGGTGATGATGGCGATCCAGAAGATCGTCCCCGCGCTGATCTCGGGCTGCACCATCGTGCTCAAACCCTCGCCCTTCACTCCGCTCACGACCTTGCGGATTGCCGAACTGATAAAGGACGTGGTTCCGGCGGGCACGGTCAATATCATCACCGGCGAGGATTCGCTCGGCCCGCTCATCACCGAGCATCCCGATATCGACAAGATCACTTTCACCGGCAGCACCGCCACCGGCAAGAAGATCATGGCGGGCGCAAGCGGCGACTTGAAGCGGATCACGCTCGAACTCGGCGGCAACGACGCCTCGATCGTGCTGCCCGACGCCGATGTCGAGAAGGTCGCCGAACAGCTGTTCTGGTCGAGCTTCTCCAATGCCGGGCAGATCTGCGTCGCCGCCAAGCGGATCTATATCCACGAGGATATCTACGACGATCTGTCGAAGGCGATCGCCGAGTACGCGAAGAACGTGGTGGTGGGCGACGGCGCGCAGCAGGGCACCGGGGTCGGGCCGATCCAGAACAAGAAGCAGTTCGACCGCGTGTGCGAGCTGATCCAGGACGCCAGGGACAACGGCTACCAGTTCCTGGTCGGCGGCGACGTGGACCCGTCCGGCAGCGGCTATTACGTGCCGATCACCATCCTCGACAATCCGCCCGAAACCGCGCGGATCGTGGCCGAGGAGCAGTTCGGCCCGGTCATGCCGCTGATGAAATTCTCCACCGACGAGGAAGTGATCGAGCGCGCCAACGCTTCCGAATACGGCCTCGCCGGCGCGGTCTGGACCAAGGACACCGACAAGGGCGTCGCCATCGCCGAGCAGCTCGAAACGGGCACCGTGTGGGTCAACGAATTCCTCCACATCAACCCGCTCGCCCCGTTCGGCGGGCACAAGCAGTCGGGCTTCGGCGCCGAATACGGCGTCGACGGGCTGAAGGAGTTCACCTATCCGCAGGTGATCACGGTCAAGCGCAACGCGGAGGTCTGACGAGCCGCACGAAAAGCCGGGTAACTACCCCGATTGGAGTTGTGCCGGTCGGAACTATCTGGAATCACGCCGGGCGATGACCGGGCCGATGGACGACAATACGCAAGCGCAGCGCGCCTTTCGCGCAGCGCTCGGCTCGTTCGCCACCGGCGTGACGATCGCGACGACGCTCGACAAGGCCGGCGAGCCGGTCGGGGTTACCGCGAGCAGTTTCAATTCGGTCAGCCTCGACCCGCCGCTGGTGCTGTGGTCGCTGGCCAAGGACAGCTTCTCGCGCCCCGCTTTCGCTCAAAGCGGTCATTTCGCCGTCCACGTGCTCGCGGCCAGCCAGGAGGACCTGTCGAACCGCTTCGCGCGCTCGGGCGAGGACAAGTTCGCCGGGGTCGAATGGAGCGAAGGCCGGCTCGGCTCGCCCGTGCTGGCGCGCTACGCCGCTCTGTTCGAATGCCGCACGCGGCACCAGTACGAAGGCGGCGACCATATCATCATGGTCGGTGAAGTAGTCGATTTCGAAGCGCGCGACGAGGCGCCGCTGCTGTTCCATGGCGGGCGCTATGCCGAGCACCGCCCGCGGCCCGGCGGCGAGGCGCGCGCCTCGGTCGACCTCGAACACGGCCGTTTCAGCGACGATTTCCTGTTCCAGCTGATCTCGCGCGCGCACTATCGGACTTCGCGCCCGACTCGGCGCAAGCTCGCCGAGCTGGACCTGACGATGAGCGACTACATGGTGCTCGCCGTCCTCAGCATGGACGCGCCGCTCGGCGGCGAGGCGATCGCGGCGCGGCTCTCGCATACCGGACGCGCACCGGACGCGAGCGCCTTGGCGGACATGGTCGAGGCCGGCCTGCTGGTGCGGCGGGACGACGGCTACGATCTCGGCGACGAGGGTCGCAGCCGGTTCCTCGAAGCGCTGGCGGTCGGCAAGGCTTTCGAAGCCGATCTCGCCGATCATTTCAGCGAAGCCGAACTCGCAGCAGCCAAGGGCGTACTGCGTCGTATTATCGACCTGACCGACGACGATCGAACCGGCGCAGGCAGATAGGTTGTACCTTTCCGCAGTAGATGGGAGCGCCAAGATGAACATCATGCGCACACCGGGGATGTCGCGATGCCGGGCACCGAAACGATGAGCGCAGGGCCGGGCCCGGTCGTCTGCTTCGGCGAGATATTGCTGCGGCTGTCGCCCCCGGACGGCGCCCCGCTTGCCCGTGCGCACGACCTGCGGATCGCGGTCGGCGGTGCCGAGGCCAACGTCGCGGCAGCGCTCGCCAGCCTCGGGCAGCCGAGCCGGATGCTCTCGCTGCTGCCCGACAATCCGCTCGGGCGGATGGCGCGGATGGCGCTTGCCGCGGCGGGCGTGGACACCGGGTCCGTCGCCTGCGGTCCCGGTCGCATGGGCCTCTATTTCCACGAGCCGCCCGCAGGGCCGATCGCCGGGCGGGTTACCTACGATCGTACGGGGAGCGCATTCGCCGAAGCGGCACCGGGCGGTTTCGATTTCGCGGCGGCGCTCGATGGCGCGGCCCTGCTCCACATGTCGGGCATCACGCCCGCGCTGGGGCCGGGCGGCGTCGCGCTCGCGCGCGCAGCGCAGGCCGCTGCGAAAGCGGCGGGCGTGCCGATCTGCTTCGACGGCAATTACCGCGCCGGGCTGTGGGGTGCGTGGGATTCGAGCCCCGGCGAAATCCTGCGCGAACTGGTCGGTGAGACGCAGGTCCTGATCGGCAACCATCGCGACATCGCGCTGCTGCTCGACAGGAGCTTTTCGGGCGACGGCCCCGCCCGGCGGCGCGAAGCGGCCGAGGCCGCGTTCGCGGCCTTCCCGAATCTGGAGCTGATCGGTTCGTCCGTGCGGCAGGTCGAGACGGGGCAGACCCACCGGCTGGCAGCACGCGTCGACCGGCGCGACGACCACTGGCAGACCGAGGAGATCCGCATGGAAGGCATCGTCGACCGGATCGGTGCGGGCGACGCCTTCGCCGCGGGCTTGTTGCTGCGCCGGATCGAAGGCGCGGAGGTGCGGGAGATGGCAGAGTCCGCGCTCGCGCTGGCGGTGATGAAGCATGGCGTGCCCGGCGATACGATCTTGGCGACGCGTGCCGAACTCGACGATTTCCACTCCGGAAGCGACGTGAGGCGCTAGACCCGGTTTCGGCCAAGCTGGAGCGGTTGCGGTACCGGCTCACTCCCTCGGGTCAGTCGTCCTTCGGAACCGGATAGGCGATGATGATCGACAGCGGCTCGTCGCCCGTCTGTCGTATCCCGACCACCGCCCAGCCGTAGAGATAGGCGGCCATGCCAGGGCCGATCGGAGCCTCCACTCCGTCCGATATCACAACCCCGTGCCCCGAAGTGACGTAGTAGACCTCGTCGTGGCCGATTCGGTGCTCGCCGACCGCGGCGCCAACATCGAGCACCCGGCGGCGGAATTCCATGCCGCGCGGCTGCGGTGCGGCGTCGCTGATGCGGTAGGCGGTCGACATGCCGATCGCGCCGTGCGGCGGCGCCTCGCGCATCATGACCTCGCTTTCGGACACGACGACCATCGGCGGGGCCGTCCCCGGGGGAGGCTCGGCGGATCCGGCAGCACAGGCCGAAAGCGGCACGGTCAGGGCGAGGAGTGCGAATGACCTCATCTGTCGCTCTTCCTATCGAGCCGGACAGTGTCCGCTACTCGGCGTCATGGCTTCAAGACCCCGGTTTACGCGAATGATCCGGCAAATTTCGGTTGAACGATAGGTTGCATACAGTCCAGTATCCGTACGGGGAAGCGAGATCCGTCGCGAAACGACAGGAAGGACGCATGCCGAGATTGTTCCGGTGGGTCGCCGCGCTGGCTCTGTTCCACCTCGCCGGCCCTGCCATCGCCGGCCCGCCATCGGATGCGGAACTGCCGCGGACCGAAACGCGCGAGGGCCGCCACGCGCTAATCGTCGACGGCGAGCCTTTCCTGATGCTCGGCGCGCAGGCCAGCAATTCGAGCAATTACCCGGCAATGCTGCCCGACGTCTGGCCGGTGATCGAAGCGCTGCATGCAACCACACCCGTTCGTGGTGAGCCTCCTGAGCTTGCCGAAGGGCGAACCACACCAGCGCTGCGCCAGCGTCCTTCGACAGGCTCAGGACGAACGGGGCGGGGTGAGTCGATCAGGCTCTAGACCAGCCCCGCGCCTTCGATCCGGATCGCGGGAACGAAGGCACCGCGTTCGGGTCGCGGCAAAGCAACTGCGAGCGCATCGTCCGTCCGCTGAAAGTCGAGCAGCCGGCCGTCCGGCATCGTCACGCGCTCGATACGGGCATCGGGCATCGCCTGCGCGCCCAGCGCCTCGATCCGGCCCTCCCCCTCGGGCCATTCGAGGAAGATCGCATACAGCGCACCGCCTCCCGTGGTGAAACGAATGTCGCGTCCGGTGAAGGCGTCTGCCTCACCCTCGCCCATATGGCCGGACGGGGTTCTGGCGGG
>CAJXJY010000005.1 GCA_913055875.1 uncultured Altererythrobacter sp. | reverse complement strand
TGGTTGCCCTGGATATACATCTGGCGGCCGTACCAGTCGCCGCGTTCGGGCACGCATTGCACGCCCCAATGCGACCATACTACTTGCAAAAAACCGCATCGGGCAAGGCCTCGAACCGTCTGCGCGATTGCGCCAGGGCACCGCGTACACCGCGCGAAACCGCCGCCGGGATCTCGGGAGATGGTGCCGGAAGAGCAGCCGATATCACCGGCCGCTCCGATTATTGCCGTCATTGAAAGCTGCGATCGGGGCACCGTTGGCGGCGATATCGACACGGGAGCAGAAGATGACGGTGGGTATCTATCCGCTTCAGCGGTTTCGATTTACTCGGCTAGGGTGCCGATGGCGACAGGCGAATGGTGGTGAACGCTTGGCGCAAGTCGATGCGCAGCGAGGCGATATCCAGTTGGCGCAGCGCCGCATCGATTGCCGGGTCGCGCTCATCGGCGCGCGCCTGCAGGGCGCGCAGGCCGTCGACCAGCAAGGTAAAGCAGCCCGAATAGACGGGTACTCCGCGCGCGTTCGCGGCGAGCAGGCGTTCGCGTACGATTGTGTCGTCCGTTTCCTCTTGCAAAAGATCGAGCCAGGCATGGAGGATGAAGCCGTCGGGCAAGCGCGGATTCCACTCGCGCAGGTTGCTGATCCATTGCTGCCAGCGCTCGTCCGCGGCAAATTCGGCCTTTTGTTCGAGCAGGTGCGGAGCCCAGCGCCGGAACTGGACGAGTACGAGCGCGCCCGCTGCCGCCGCCAGCGGATTGTTGAGCTTTTCGAACAGGCGGGTGCGGGCCTGTTCGATCAGCGCCACGCTGGCCAACATGTCGCCGCTCTGAAGGAATTCGATGAGCCCTGCGGCAAGCGGATCGCGAGGCACGATGCTGACGGCACTGGCCATCGGATTGCGGCGATCGGCGACGACGGCGACTTCGCACAACTCATGATCGTCCGAGCGGCGCCAGGGTAGCGGCAGCGGCGCGAGCCAGGCGGCGTATCCATCGTCGATAACGCCATAGATCCGTGACGCTTCGTCTGCTTCCTGCGGCGCAGCAAATCCGGTCGGAATCGCGATCGTCGAATACCCGTCGCGGCTTTGCCACCGCATTCCGTCGACGAGAGCAATTGCCGGACCCGGATGGCCGATCTCCTGCGGCGGAAGAGACGCCTTGACGACATTCTCGATCCACGACCAGATCGATGAACCATCATCGCCGAGCGCCAGCTCGAACGGATGCAGCGAAGCTTCGCGAACTGCATCCACTGCGGGTTCCACCGGCCGATCGGAACCGGAATCGGCTTCGACCGGCTCGTAGTCCGTCGAAGGTACAATCGCGTCGGAGGGGCCGAACGCAACGAAATCGTCGGACGGGCCGGTTGCGACACCATCGGTGCCCGACGTGAAATTGGTGAGGAAGCCACCCGTATCGAGCCCCTCGTCCAGGATGACGCCTGCTGCGCCCTTGGCGATATCGAACCGCCGGATCGTGCCGTTGACCGATTTCGCCGATTGTCCCAGCCAGCCCATTTCCCGCCGCGACATCCTCGCCACTTTCCAGACGCTGTCGACGCCTCGCTCGACAAGCGCCTTGGCTACGGCCGGGCCGATCCCGCGAATCTGCTGGAGATCGATGGCAGGATCCTCCGAAACGGCGATCTCTTCGCGGACGGGGGCAGGATCGGCGGATGGATCGCGTTGCCCGGCCTCTCGCTTCGGGACTGCCCTGCGCGATGGCTCGGGTCCGATGGCGAAAGCCAGCGTGTTGTCCTGGCCGTCCTCGACGCTGACCATGCGCGTTTCCCGCTGTCCCGACGGAAAGCGCAATTGCACCAGATACTCGCTGGCGGCCAAGCCGTCGATCACGGTCCCGGCGGACGATCCCACGCCGACCGGGACATCGGAGCGGCCGGCGAGGCTCCCGGCTTTCCGGTCGCGTGGATGTATGTCGGCAACGGCGTGCGAATAGCCGAGCGGCGCAATATCGTCGGCGAGCTCGACCGTGATCTTCAGGCGCGCCATCAGCCGACTTCCACCAGCTTGTATTTGCTCGGCGGGCTGACATCGAGTGGGTCGACGGTAGTGGTTGCGAAGTCGTTCCCGTCGAAACTGCAGGTCAACCGGTAGCGGCCCATCGGCACGTCCAGCAGCCAGGGCGTGTCACGCGCCGGATCGCGGGCCTGCACCGCGCGCGGTTCGTCGGTACCTTCGGGCAGGAGTTGCAGCGAGACGGTCATGTTGGCGGCCCCCGGCAGGCATTCGATGTCGACCGGAACCAGGGGCCTGGCGGACGCATCAATGATCTTGAGCGGCATCGGCACGCAATTGTCGGCGTCGATATCGCTGCCCAGGCTTGGATATTTCCACATAAGCCGCTTGAACTGGTCCCTGATCGCACCCGTCAGCAGGTCGGTGGAGACATGCCACCCTTCCCGCGCCTCCTTCCAGGCGCCGCCGTTGAACGCATTGGAAATCGAAACGCAAAAGGGCGAAGCCGCGTCGCGGCTGGCCCAGACCGCGTCGCCCGCCAGCGCCGGCCGGTACATTGGCGAGGTGCGCGGCGCGACCGAGCCGTCTCCCGCAATGATCGGATCGCCACGGTATTCGCGCATGAGCAGCTCTTGCGCCATCACCCGGCAGGCATCGACGAAATAGACTTGCTGCTGCGCCGCGCATCCCGCCATGGCGCGACGCATCTCGGTCATGTCGATCGCGGCGGCAAACAGTTCGCCGCCATCGCGCGCGAAATCGCTGGCCAGCACGGTATGCTGCAGGCCGGCGGAAACGCCATGCGCGCAGATGTAGAACAGCAGCAGGTTGTCCTCGTTCGAATCCCCGCGCGCTTTCCATGCCCGGACAGCCGCCCGGATGTTCGCGATCGTCGCTTCCACGATGGTTTTGTCGGGAGCGAGGATATGCTGGTATGGCCGGGGCTGCTTCTCGGAGATCAGCATGCTCAGCGTACGCAGGGGCCTCGTTTCGTCCTCGTGGTAGGTGGCGAACAGGAAATCGGCCATTGCCCGCGCCGAATGCGGTGGCGAACTGAGCTGGCCGACCGGCGGCACTCCGGCCATGGTGGTCTCGTCGTCCAGCCCGCCGTACAAATGGCGATAGTGGCCGACGCCGATCACGATCGCGTGGACGCCCGGTGCTTCGGGCGCTCCGCCATCGGAAAATATCAGCGCCGGATCGCTCACCGGATCAGCGCTTTGCGAATTCCGCGCTGTAGGCTTTGGCGATGGCCGCGATATCCCCGGCACTCAGCGCGTTGCGTTGGCCGATGGCCTGGCCGTTCTTGGTCTCGATCGTGGGCTTGCCGTTCTTGCTGAAGAAATGCGTGCCGTAATGCATGATCGACCCGTAATCGTAGCCGCCCCGATCGATTCCGTCATGGATGTGCTGGTCGAAATTGTGCAGCTTGCCGTCCGCGACGTTTTCGGTGCGAACCGTGACATACCTGTCGCGATCCGATCGCCCCTGTTCGTGCCACAGCCCAAGCGCATGCCCGATTTCATGGATGGTGTTCCCCGTCGAGCAACCCGGGCCGAGCAGCACCAGCTGCTCGCCGCCCTGGCGCCCGGTATGCGCGGCACAGCCGGTGGACGGCTTGAACGTCACGTAGTTGGACTGACTGGTGCGCTCGACGAATTCGATGTCGGTCTTGTCGGTCCAGTGCTTCATGGCATCGCGCACCCGCTGCTGCTCCGGCAGGGCCGGGTCGATCCGGTAATGCATGATTCCTTTGGGCCATAGCTTGCGAGGCAGCACGGTGAGCCCGAAGGCTTCGTTGTTCCTGAGGAATTGCAGGCCGGGGCTCTGATCGACTTCTGCGCGAAGAGCCTCCATTTGCTCGACCTTGCCTAGCAAGATGCAGCCCTCGAAGACTGCTTGCCCTTCGACCTCGACATACTGCACTTCCTTAATGACGAAGTCGTCGACGTCGGGAATACCCCTTACATAGCCGGTTTTCACTTCACCCGATTGCAAAAAACCGTCGTCGACACGATCCTCACTGTGCCCTTCCATTGTTTTTCCCTCCCCGTCTTGAACCGCGAAAGTAACACAAACGACGAAATCAGCCAACAGGCTCGAGTTTCAACTCAAATTTATTGTCATGCGAAGGCAGGTTGTATCGTATCTTTGTAATCCAGTCGCCCCGTTCGGGTGAATCCCCCGAATGAAACAACAAACGCGCCGAAATGACCGGCGTGCGAGGGGGCGGGTCGAGCTTCGGGCAGATCATACTGATGGCCAGGTTGCGTGCATCGCCCTTGCCGATCGGCAACTCCATCCGGCAAATCTCGACTGCAGACGAATCCGCCAGCGACACGTCGTCGATCCTGACCAGCAGCCTGCCGTCCTGCGTGCGCTCTTCCGGCAAATCGAGCACCGCATGCACGATCCGTCCGGAACCATTCATGACCTGCTCCTCGATATGGTGTGAAAAGAACTCAAACGACAACTTTTGTTCGCCCGGCAATTTCAACAGTTCATCCGCAGATCACTTGCCAGCTCTGGTCTTACTGGCATTCGGCGGAAATTTGCTTTATGGCCGGTCTACTACAGGGGGGATTTTGCCATGCCACGCAGCGTTTATCCAGTAGAACGGGCCAGCGGTGCCGGTGTAACCATATCCTCGCAAGCAGTGCCCGCGCCGACTGCGGCGCAGATCGGGGACGGGTTGCAGGGAGACGACGGGACTCCGACTCCACCGCCCACCACGCAGCATTATCTCGACCGGGTGCAGAATTACATCCCGGCCGAAATCGTCGCCTTCTTCATTTTCGTAAACAGCCTGATAGCGGGAGATCCGGAAAGTCCCGAAGCGGGTGCAGGATCCGCCGCGACGCAATTGAGCCCCGACAACTGGGTCGGAATCGCTGCGCTGGTGATCGGCCTGGTCGGCTGCTGGGTCTATTCGAAAGCCGTCTCCGCGAAAGACGGCAATCCGGCGTGGAAGCTGCAGGCCCTGCTCTGGTCGATCGCCTTTCTGATCTGGATCTATGCCATCGATGCCAAGGTGCTGGAGGTTTTCGACATCGACCTGGTTCCGTCGGTTTCCGGGCTGTTGCTGGCCGGCTTTACCCTGCTTTCCGGGTTTATCGTGCCCGCCAAGGCGAAGGCCGGCTAGGCCGTAGCAGGGGGCTTACCCGCCGCCGGGATTCCGGGTCGCAAATCGTCGGAAATGTTGGCGCCAGAAGAGGACTCGATACGGGGCACCTGAAAACTGCAGAAAACCGGGCTTTCTGACGAAGGCTGCTGTACCGGATGTAACACGCACCTGTAACATTGACTAGTAGATGCGCAGCGCTTCTGCTGCATCCGCTGCCTGAAGGACGCGGACCTTGCAGGGTGATACCCTCGCTACTAATGCTGCCCCCTCCACCCGGATTCTCCATCATGAAAAAAGAGAACGAGCCTCAAAAAGTCCACTGCAACACCTGCGGATCAACTACAAATCACTCAGTTGAACACAGTTTTCGACGCAATTGGGACGAGGTGTTTGACGACGATCCTGGGATTACCATTTACGGATGGGAGCAATGGGATACGCTGCGTTGTCTCGGATGCGACACAGTGCATCTGAGAGAGGCAACGTTCTTTTCCGAGAACTCCGGACCTCGCGGGGAGCCGATCATTGATTATAGGTTTTCGCCGCCAAGACTGACCCGACACAAGCCGCAGTGGACCAAAGAGTTTCTCTACTTTGATAAAAAACTTGAAGACCTCGTTAGCTTGCATGATGAAATCTACAAGGCGTTGGCTTCACAGGGTTGTCGTTTAGCGGCGATGGGGATTCGCGCGCTTGTCGAGCAAATCATGATCGACAAAGTTGGCGACCAAGGCAACTTTCAGAAGAACATTGAAGCATTCTTCAATGCGGGCTTCGTTGCGCCCGTTCAGAAAGGAACTTTCCAGGACACTCTCATTGAAGCAGGCCACGCCGCAATGCACCGGGGCTTTGATCCTAGCCCATCAACGATCGAGACTCTGCTAGATATCATCGAACCTCTCATCGACGATATCTACTTCAAGGACCGGCGCGCCAAAGAAGCCGCTAAGAGCATCCCTTCCCGCGCTTAAAGGCAACTCATCCTGCGCACTTCACGGCCTGAAATTTGCGCGGTGACGTGAGCGCAGGCACTCCAGATTAACAAGCGGAGTACCCCCTCACCCCCCGAGCATCGCATGTGACAAGAGCTGATTAACGCCTGCGAGCCCACCGGCTGCGACTACTAGGCTCAGCACCGGCCGAGAACGAATGAAAGCGAGGAAAAAGGCGAGCCGAGGATAGCCAGCCTTAACGAGAATCTCAAACTGTTTTGTCTCAGCGGTATGACGATCCACGTCCACCTCCTCACCTGAATGTCGAGTTGCGCAAGGTAAAAGCAACTCAATAACGAAATATTAACTCATTTGTGTTCCCACATCCTTAACATGGCGATTCATGCCCGTGTTCACCATTGCCTTCATGGCCGTTCACGCATAAACGCTGGTTTACCTGTGAACGATGAGGCGCAACCGCATGGACTTTGAAGGCAAGGCAATCGCTTATCTCCGCGTATCGACAGACCGGCAGGGGCGCAGTGGACTAGGGTTGGAGGCACAGCGCGAGGCGGTGGCTCGTTACGCTCGCGATGCGCGACTTGAGCTTGTCGGCGAGTTCGTCGAGGTCGAGACGGGCAAGGGCTCCAATGCACTTGCCAAGCGGCCTCAGCTGCTCGCTGCCCTTACCGAGGCCAAGCGCAGCAAGGCCCGGCTTGTCTTGGCGAAGCTCGACCGCTTGGCCCGCAACGTCCACTTCATTTCCGGCCTTATGGAAACCGGTGTGGACTTCGCAGTCGCCGACATGCCCAACGCCGATCGCTTCCAGCTTCACCTGTTCGCCGCCCTCGCCGAGAAGGAAGCTGAAGTCATTTCCCAACGGACCAAGGCAGCGCTTGCCGCTGCGAAGGCGAGAGGGACGGTTCTAGGCCGAAACGGACGAAAGCTTGCGAAGAAAAACAAGACGGAAGCAAGAGCGCGGCTCAAGCCGATCGCTGGGCGCCTCACGGCCATGCGAGACGATGGCAAGAGCATCCGCCAAATGGTCGCCGAACTCAATGAGGATGGCATCCCCTCTCCTGGCGGAGGCAAGTGGCACACAACGAGCCTGCATAGGGCACTCCATCGCCTCAATGCGTAGGAGGGCTGCCCCCTGCCACTCTCCTTGCCGCGCGCACCGCTGCTAGGGGCAGTGGGTCGGTCTGACCGCCACCCTTCTTGTGCGCCCACCGATGGCAAAGCGGACACAATACCGCGAGGTCGCTGAGCGTGGTTTCTCTGACGCCAAGCATGAGAGGGACAAGGTGATGCACGTCAAACATGCCATCGACATTGTCTGAATATGTGCAGCATTCGCAGACCAACGACCCTCCGTTGGCTTCCCGATTGAGACGCCGAGCTTCCCGCGCGAGGTCACTCCGCCGCTCGAAAAGCTGCACTTCCCTTGCGATCCTCCTCCCCTCTTCGCCGGTATGTTTCTTCGGTAAGAGCGATCCTACCAATGTGACCCCTTCCGGCTCGCGAAAGTTGGGCAGCGGTGGAACGTCCGGCAAGCTGAGCGTTCGCCCACGCAAGGCCTCCCACAAAGCCGCAACCTTGTCTGGCGGTCTGACCACTATGTCGAAGGCATTGGCTAGAATAGTTCTGTCCGGAAGCCCTAGATCATCGACAAGGTGGGGAAGGCCATCAACCTGATACACGTCGAGCAAGGCGGTAGCGACCGGCCACTGAGCCAAGCGGCGAACCTCGTCAGGGTCGGTATAGAAGACGGGTGTTTCGCCATAGACCTTGCTGACCCTCGCGACGTTGAGGACGTGGCCACCAAGATCGTCGCGCACATGAGCGCCGCCCCCGATCGCGATGAGGAAGGGCTGCTCGACTGCATATTCCGCTGCAATACGGGCGGAGCGAAAGTGCGATCGATCCTTGGCCGCCGCGTTGCCGCGCGAGCTGAAGCAGACAGCTCGACCTCTCAGCGGACCAAAAACCGCCTTCACTCCCATCAAGGCATCGGGTGAAGGAACGACGTCTTCGAAGCGCGGTGCTGTCATTCGGCGGGGTCCGCCCCCAACTCCACCGCCACCTTCCTGAACCGCTCCAGCGCCGCCTCCAGATTTTCGACGATCTCCGCTGCCACCTCATCGGGCGGGGGCAGGCTGTCGGGATCGATGTGCCCGTCATCCTTCAACCAGAAGATGTCGAGGTTCAGCTTGTCGCGCGCAGCAAGCTCCTCGTAGGTAAAGCACCGGAAGCGTTCACTGTCCTCGCGCGTGTGGCGCTGATGGTTCGACCGGTAGGCCTCGACAAAATCGTCCAAGGCGGCGCGTGTTAGCGGGCGCGTGCGGAGCGTGAAGCTCTTGTTGGTGCGGAAGTCATAGACCCAGAGTTCTTCCGTCGCGATACGTTCGCCAGCCGCCACTTTTTCGAAGAAGAGGACGTTGGCCTTGACGCCCTGTTTGTAGAAGATCCCGGTCGGCAGGCGCAGCAGCGTGTGGAAGTTGAAGTCCTTCAGCAGCCGCTTGCGGATCGCCTCGCCCGCCCCACCTTCGAACAGCACATTGTCGGGCAGCACCACCGCAGCAGTCCCGCCAGGCTTGAGGATCGTCATGATGTGCTGGAGGAAATTGAGCTGCTTGTTCGACGTGGTGACGGTGAAATCCTCGCGTACGTAGTCCTGCCGTTCGCTCTCGATTTCTCCTTCCTGATTGACGATGCGGTACGACTGGCGTTTCCCAAAGGGGGGGTTGGCCAGCACAATGTCGTACCGCTTGCCGTCATCAGAGAGCAGGGCGTCCCGTTGATCGACAGGTGACTTGTCGCCTCCGAGCCCGTGCAGGTAGAGATTCATCGCGCACATACGGACGACCTCAGCGACAATATCGTGACCTTGCAGGCTCTGTTCACGCAGCCTGCGAGACATGGCACGATCTTTTGCAGCGGGCTTGTCCTTCATGTGCTCGTATGCGGCGAGCAAGAAGCCGCCCGTGCCACAGGCAGGGTCACACACTGTTTCCCCCGGCGCTGGATCGACCACCTCTACAATGGCGTCGATCAACGTGCGCGGGGTGAAGTACTGCCCTGCCCCGCTCTTCACCTCACCTGCATTACGCTCCAGCAAGCCTTCGTAGATTGCGCCTTTCACGTCGATGGTTTGGCTCAACCAAGTCTCGCCGCCGATCAGGGTTACCAGCCGTTGCAGCTTAGCCGGATCGTTGATTTTGCTCTCGGCCTTGAGAAAGAGCGTTCCGACGAAGTCAGTCCGCTTGGAGAGCGTCGCGAGGGCATCCTTGTAATGTGCATCGAGCGCTTCGCCCGTCTTGTCCTTGAAGGTAGCCCACTGGTACTTCGCGGGGATCAGCGAGGGCTCATCAAGGTTCGTCGAGCGCTCCTCGTCCATCTTGAGGAACAGCAGGAAGCTGATCTGGCCTACATAGTCGCCATATCCAATGCCCTCGTCGCGCAAGACGTGGGCATAGTTCCAGACCTTGGAGATAAGGGTCTGCTCGTTCATTCCCTTGTCCCTGTCCGCAGCGGTGAAACGATGCGCTCATTTACTTGCACGGTGTGACCCCGCCTGTCGGTGTAGTCGCCGCCGCACAGAAACGTGATTGATTCGTAGTAGTTTTCCAGCTCAATCACTGTGATCTGGTCCTTATGCTGCGCAGCGAGCCGGAGAAAGTTGCGACTTAGAAGCAGGCGCCAAGAGATTACATCAACAAACCAGCCCCGTTTGAGAGCTCGATGGACCTGTTGGAGGAAGCTGGTTCCGAACTCAGCCTCTGCGCCATCGCCCGTGACAAGCACGAGGGTTTGGGGTGGCTCATAGTCTAGCAAAGCCCCAGCGATTTTGGCGTGCATGACTTCATCGACCGCCTGCTCGGCTAGGCGACCATCGTCGTTGCGCACGCGCTTTAGCAGAGAGGTGTCATAGCCATACTTTCGCGCATACTGCCACAGCTTCTCATTCCCAGGTGGAAGCGATCCAGCCAGTACCCGGCTGACAGGCAGATAATCAGACTCAATCAACTGGAAGAAGTTGCGCCAGTAGATGCGCACGGCGGGCCACGGAGCTGCTTCCCGGTCTCGCGCAACCTTTTGCGCCCCCCCGATAAGGTTGGAATTGTCCACAAACATGTGCGCCTGATTTCTCACGCCAACTCTCCACGGTAGGCCGCAGCAAGGACCGATTGGCGGAGGGTGGCTATCAACCCCGAATAGCTTGAGGCCATGCCGACAGAGCTCAATAAACCGAGACCCTCATCAATCTCGGCAAATAGGGTGTCGATGCGGGCAACGATCGCTTCTTGCTCTTCTCGCTTTTCAGGCAACGGGACGGGAACCTGCATAAGACGTCCAGCCTCAATACTGTCCACCGTCGTGCCGTCTTTCGAGCACTCATGCAGTATGGCTTGAGCCGAACAACGAAGAAAATAGGCCAGATACCGAGGAGCGATGTCGGCGCGAGGATGAACGGCTCGCAAGTCCTGATTGAGCGTCACTGGGCGGGAGGTTAAAGCTACGGGAAAGCTGTGCTTCAATATGCCCGAACGCATGACACACAAGACCGACTGAGCGGGCACCAGCTTCGTCGCAGAGGCGGCGATGGCAGCTTCCGTGATATGATCCTCGGTATCGGACAGGTCGAATCGTTTCATGTCTTTCGGTGACACCCAAGGGATTTCACCATTAGTCCAGAAGTCTGGAACGGCTTTTGAGGGGGTGCCTCCGCCGAACCACTCCCCCAGCGCGCCTAATCGCTCCCATCGCCAACCGACCGGTAAATCCCACGGCCCCTCCACCGGTCCCCGATCGACCGCCGCCTTCTTCCCGCCTCGCGCCAAGCTATCCCCCATTCGCAAACGGCCTCACGCAACCAGAGCGTCCGGCAATTCCTCGATCATCGTGTTCAGGCGGTCGCCGAAAGCGCGGCGGGCGGCAATCACGCCTCCGCGTTCTACGAAGCCGGGCTGCTCCTGAAGGTCGCTGAGCGATAGGTCAATGTTCGCTGCAAGATGATCGCGAATAGCCTCCAGCCAGCCGAGCTGTTCCGCGTCGTACTCGCGCCCCGCCGTCTTCTCCCGGCCCAGCCACAGGTTGAAGCGACCGGCCATGTCCGCTGACAACGGCTGGAGCGTGTCCCGCTGTCCTAGCGCGTAGCGTACAAGCGCGACAATGTCGGTCAGCACCCTTGCGGGGTCGGCCGTGATTTTTCCCTTTGAGAGGCGCTTGTAGGCCGTCCAGACGGCAATCGGTTCCAGCAGCCAAGGTGGCTTCGCCAGCTCGCGCCGCAGGTCTTCGATGCTGGCATAGGTCAGGTGCTGCATCCGTTGGGGTTTGCCGTAGATGATGCTTAGCGCGGTCAGCTCGTCCTGATGATGCTCGAGAAACTGTTCGAACCGAGTGACGGTATCTTGAGCTGTGTTTTCATCGAAGCCGGTTGCAACCACGGCATCTGGGCTAAACTCGTCGATATACAGCTCGCTCGCCTTCTTAAGGTCAATCAACAGGCGGCGAAGCTTCGGAGCATCGGCAAGCAACCGTAGCGCCTCGTCGCGCATTCGCTTCCCTGTCTCCTCACGCGCTTTGCCGGTAATAGGCGGCGGAGTGGCTTGCTCAATCTTGTCATTGTCGATGCTGTCTAGCAGCTTCCCTGCAATGTCCCGCAGAGTGCTTCCGCCAGACGTCTCGGCAATGGCCGTATGATCCTCAGAGGCGAGCTTGCGATCGAGCGAGGCAAGCCGTCCTGCAAGCGTCGAAATCAGAGCTGAATCGTTCCGTCCGCTAGCGACGTGCTCCAGCAACTTCTCGAAACTGACATTGCGCTTGCGCTCAAGCGGCTTGGCCACCTGTTTGACCGTCTCGGTCACGCCAACCGCATCGATCAGATAGAAGCGCTCTTTCTTCACAGCATCGGGTGTGACCATGTGCAGGTCGGCATCGTTGATGCTGCGAACGCCTCGGCCTTTCATCTGCTCGAAATAGAGCGAGGATCGCACGTCGCGCAGGAAGACCAACACCTCTACGGGTTTGATGTCGGTGCCGGTGGCGATCATGTCCACGGTGACGGCCACGCGCGGATTGTAGCTGTTGCGGAAGGCGGCGATCAGCCCTTCAGGATCGTCGGCGGTGTAGGTGATTTTCTTGGCGAACTCGTTGCCCTTGCCGAACACCTCGCGGACGATGTGGACGATCTCCTCCGCGTGGTGATCGTCCTTGGCAAAGATCAGCGTCTTCGGCACCTCCGTCCGGTCCGGGAAAAGCTGGGTCGGCAGCGTATCCCGATAGGTCTCCAGCACCGTCCTGATCTGGTTGGGGGCAATCACCGACTTGTCGAGGTCGGTGGGCGCATACACGTAATCGTCGGTCAGCTCCTCATACCGCTGGCGGCGCGTGTGACGGTCGCGGCGGGGGACGGTAAAACCCTTCTTAATGGTGCTCCCACGCTCGCCAATTTCAGTGCGAATGCGGAAGATTTCGAAGGGGACATTTACCCCGTCGATCACGGATCGCTCGTAGGGATACTGCGCCACCAGGTTCTTCTGGAAATATCCCATGGTATGCACCGAGGGCGTGGCAGTGAGCCCGATGGTGAAGGCGTCAAAGTACTCAAGAACCTGACGCCAGCTACCGTAGATCGAGCGGTGGCACTCATCGACCACCACGAAATCAAACGTCTCGGGAGGGAGCGCCGGGTTGTAAGTGACTTGTTTCGTCGGGGCGGTATCCGCCTCATAGTCGCTGACTTCCTCGTCTTCCTCCGACAACTCCTCTTCGGCCAACTGAGCATAGACGCGCTGAATCGTGGAGATGACGACCGAAGCGCTGGGATCGATGCCAGCAGGACCAAGGCGCTGGACGTTGTACAACTCAGTGAACAGCCTACCCGTGCCAGGCGGTCGGTAAGCTTGAAACTCTTTGAGCGCCTGCCGCCCGAGATTGTTGCGGTCCACCAAGAAGAGAATGCGCTTGGCTCCGGCGTGTGCCAGCAAGCGATAAGCCTGTGTCGCGGCGGTGAAGGTCTTGCCCGCGCCCATCGTCATCTGGACCAAGGCGCGGGGCTTTCCGGCAGCAAGTGACTTCTCAAGTTCCGTGATCGCCTCTTCCTGACAATCACGCAGACCTTCGGTCACCAGTGCCGGCATGGTTCCCAGCCGTGCGCGGAGCGAGCTGCCCGACTTCAGCCAGTCAAGAAGCGTCTCCGGCTTGTGGAAACCGAAGAGATAGCGAGAGCGTTGGTTAGGGTCGGCGCGGTCGCTGAACAGAATCTCCGAGGCGCTGGCTTCGTAATCGAAGCGCAGCGGGTCGCTCCAGGCGGCAAGGTGATCCGGCAATTTGTGTTGATAGCGGCTGGCCTGATCCGCCACGCCGGAAAGCGTGTTGCCCTCAGCCTTCGCCTCGACGACCCCGCAAGCCTTGCGATCGACGAACAGCAGATAGTCGCAAGGGCCGGTGGCAAGAGGATATTCGCGGACGGCAACCCCCAGCCCCGTGCCCAAGCTCATTTCCTCACGATCCTGTATAGCCCAACCGGCTGCGCTCAGTTGCGCATCGATAACCGCTCGTGCTTTCCCCTCGGGTGTGGACATGGGGAGACAATGCCCTTCCACACTGAAAACGCAATGTTTCACGGCTTGCACTGTTAGTCGGGCGCTGCAACTACGCCGCCCGTATCGAAGACCGGAAGACCGTACATGACTGACCACAGGGCTGCGATGGCCAAGGCAGCACGTGACGCTGCGAAAGCCGCTGCCCAAACCTACCGCAATGCCAACCCGGACGCCGCTGGACTGAGCCTCAAGGCTGACATCGCAGCCTTCCGAAGGCGGCCAAGAGAGTTCAAAGACTTCCATCGGCGCGCCGTGGCCCTACTTTTATCGGAACGGCAAACGGTTGAGTTGAGCAATGCCAGGCTCGCGGCGCGATTGAGTGAAGGGATGCCGTTCAGGGCACCTTCCAATGTGTTCACGGAGAAGCTGCGCTCTTCCCAATGCAGGGAATTGCAGGAGCTACTTGCGATGAAGGGGATCGAGCTTGACCTCACTCGGTATAACTCCCTGTCCAAGATCAAGAAGGCTTTGAAGGGGCATTATTCAGGAAAGGAAGCAGAGGATGCGGTCACAATTTCCGTAGCGTTTACCGCCAACGCAGTCGTGATCGACGGGCGCAAGCACCCCATCCAACAGACCGGCAAGTACCGCCGCATCCATGCAGGTCGAGCCATGGTCAATGTAGATGGGCTGCGAGTCCTGCTCCTGCCGGAATGAGAGCCCCTACTTTACTTTAGTAAAGAGCAGCAATCCGTACACAAACCCTATCTCCGCATCTCGGATGGACGAATTGATACCGTCTAGAAGGGTGCACTTTCGCTCGGCCAATCTGTCTCATTTTTCGACCGATCAAAAGGGCTCCATTGGCCAATCCGGATGCACCACTGGCCGCCTCAGATATGCCAGAACCAGGCCCAATCCGATCAACGGGAGAAAATGAAATCTCCCGTCAAAGCCGAAGCTTATGATCCCCGATGCGAGCAGTCCGACGATCACGGGTAGGTCATATCTCCCCCACCACCCGGCTCCAATGATAAATGGGGCAAAAAACACAGCCGTCAGCATCAAACGCTCCTAACGAAAGGGTCGTAAATACCGTGGCCTATCAGTGCATAGGGCGCAACTGAAAATGGGTGCCGCGTCAATCGATCAAGACCGATACGGATGGGAAGCTGGGCAAGCTCGGTGCCGCGATTCGCGCGGCCCGCCACGATTGCGGCCTGTCTCAGGAAGCGCTTGCGGACGCCGCTGGCATCGATCGATCGCACATGGGCAAGATCGAGCGCGGCGAGCGCAATGTGAGCGTCTTGAACGTCGCACGGGTGGCGGAGGCTCTCGGGACCACCGTAGCGTCCCTAATGGCCTCTGCCGGGCTTTAGACGGCAACGCTAAAGCGAGGCAGCTTCTCAAGCTCGGTCGCCAATCTCGAAATTGGCACTGAGCCGTATTGCTGGTTCACGTTTCCAGCCGAGTGACCCAGGATGGCAAGGGTGGCGCGATGATCCAACCCGTGCTCGGCAGCGAGGGTGTTGAAGAGGTGCCGCCAAGCATGGTTGGGCTTAACCCCCTCAATACCTAGATTCCGCACCCACTCAGCAAGGCGAGAACCAAGCCTGCTCGCTTGTCTATTGAGCGCATTGTCACTTCGCCGATTAATCGGATTGTAGAATAACGGACCCGCCGGTCGTTCCTGAACGAAGTCCAGAAATCGTGTCTCGATCAAGTGGCTGTGCAGCGGAACGGTGCGAGCTTCCCTTGTCTTTATCGGCCCCGCTTCAGGGGTGAAGCGCATCACCCATATGCCGTCCAACTCCACAATGTCGGCTTTCCGAAGCTGGGTCACCTCATTCACCCGGGCGCCTGAGTATGCCATGAGCCAAGGCACCCACCGCACGGAATTGCGCCAGTCATCCCCCGCCTTACCTTCGATAGGCTCAAGCGTGGCAGTCAGGATGGTCGTAGCTTCATCCGTAGTGAACTCTTTTGGCCGGAGTCGCTGAGCTTTCGGAGCGGTAACCTTGGCCACGGTGAGCATCGGGTTGGCATCTATCAGCCCGTCCCCAGCCGCCCATGCCAAAAGGGTGCTGACCGCACCCAAATAGCTGCCGTTGATTGTTTTCGCGCTAAGGGGCTTGCCGCGAAACTTCGCTTCATCGCGCAGGTAGTTGCGCCACGCGATTAAGTGCTTGCTCGTCAACGCGTGCGCGTTGTCCGAACCCACATGCTCGACAAGGTTTGCCACGTAGGGACGCCATTGCGCGATGGTCTTCGGATTTCTGCCAGGCACCGCCGCATACTTTTCGAACAGCCCAATCAAGCTGAGCGCTCGATTGCTTCGCTCGGCTTCTGAAAGCTCCCTGCCCTCGCGAGCCTCCTTCAGCCGTCGCAGCTCCAGCGCCTTCTCAGCGCGAAGCTCCAGCTCTTGTGCAAAGTCTGGGTCCACCTCCGCCCTGCGTTCGTTATCACGATCGAGTTGTGCAAAGAAATCAGCCGCCTCCAGCGACATCCGCTCCATCCCATTTGCGATTCCATGAGAGACGGAGCGCTGTTGCTCCGTCGGCTGCGAAAGCGCTTCACGCTCTGCCCATTCGACTGCCTGTCTTGCTTGCTCAATCCAAGCGTCAGTCTTCATCACGCTCGCCGGAATGAGGCGTTTGGCCTCGGCTCGATCTTTGACTCTGAGCGACCAACGCCATTCTGATCTAGGATTCCCAGTTCTAGTCAGAAAAAGGTGTCGAAGCTCGTCGGGCACCGCCCGGCGAAAATAGTAGGTTCCTTGATGAAGCTGAAGGTAGGTACACACGGCAATCTCCTATTACGTCTGTAACAGCCAGCCGTAGAAACACCGTTTGTTTTCAAGGTTTTTCCACACTTTCAATCGTTTGAAAGTGGTTGGTGCCCAGAAGAGGACTCGAACCTCCACGGGGTTGCCCCCGCCGCCACCTGAAGACGGTGCGTCTACCAATTCCGCCATCTGGGCACACAGGCGAGCCGGTCATCGAAGCCCAAAGAGCTTTCCGTCTCGCGGGTAGGGGCGCGCCACTAGCGAAGGCGGAGGCATGCTGTCAATGCCGTTCGCAGCGCGGCGCAACCTTGCAGGCGGCGGCGCGTTGGGGCATGGCGCACGCGCAATCGCGGACATTTCGACCAAGGCACTCTCATGGCTCAGACAGGCCCCCTGCAGGACAAGCTCGTCGTCCTTTTCGGCGGCAGCGGTTTCATCGGCATCCATGTCGCGCAGGCGCTGCTCGATCGCGGCGCGCGGCTGCGCATCGCCAGCCGTCACCCGGAGGATGCGTGGCGCCTCAAACCGCTCGCCAATCTGGGCCAGATCCAGTTCGCGCGCTGCGACGTGCTGCGCGAGGACAGCGTGCGCGCCTGCGCCGCGGGGGCCGATGCGGTGGTCAACCTGGTCGGTTCGTTCGACGGCAATCTCAAGAAACTGATGGGCGACGCCGCCGGGCGTATCGCGCGCGCCGCGAGAGATGCGGGCGCCTCGGCGCTGGTGCAGGTGAGCGCGATCGGCGCCGATGCGGAGAGCGAATCGGGCTACGCCGCGGCCAAGGCGCGCGGCGAACTGCTCGTGCAAGAGGCATTCCCCGAGGCAACGATCGTCCGCCCCTCGCTCGTGTTCGGCGAGGAGGACGGGCTGATCGCGCTGTTCGCCGGGCTGATCCGCTCGTTCCCGGTGCTGCCGGTGTTCGCACCCGAGGCGAAGCTGCAGCCGGTATATGTCGACGACGTCGCCGAAGCGATCGCGACGGCGGCGGCCGATGCGGCGGCGCATGGCGGCAGGACCTACGAGCTGGGCGGCCCCGAAACACTTACCGTGATGGAACTCAACCGGCGGATCGCCGAAGCGCAGCGGCGCAAGCGGAGCTTCGTGCCGATGCCCGACTTCGCCTCCGCCGCCTTCGCCATGCTGCCCGGCACGCCGATGGGCAGCGACCAGTGGCTGATGCTGAAGCAGGGCAACCGGCCGTCGGGCGAGCATCCTGGCTTCAAGCCGTTCGGAATCGAACCCAAGCCGCTCGGCCTGTTCCTCGACCGGTGGATGGAGCGCTACCGCAAGCACGGGCGGTTTGCCGGGCGGGTGGCGGCATAACAGTATGCATGAGTCCCCGCCCTTCGACTGCCTGCAGGGCAGGCGCTCAGGATAAACTGCCTGCCGTGCAGGCAGGCGGGGACCTCGGGCAGCAAGCGGAATGCCAGTGGCACGAGGTTCCTGCCTCCGCAGGAACTCAGTCCTTCACTACCGGAGGCTGCGTCCCCTCGTCGGCCAGCAGCGTGAGCGGTTCGACCAGCAGGATCGCGCCGTCGCTGCCGGTGATCCGCACCCTTGCGCCCGCTTCGAGATCGGGGCCGCGCGCGAGCCATTCGCTGTCGCCGTGGCGCACGCGGCCGGTGCCGCCGTCGAGCGGCGTGGTCACCACCGCGGTATCGC
The DNA here is from genome assembly GCA_913055875.1 of uncultured Altererythrobacter sp. Taxonomy (GTDB): domain Bacteria; phylum Pseudomonadota; class Alphaproteobacteria; order Sphingomonadales; family Sphingomonadaceae; genus CAJXJY01. Next base: position 250,963 of record CAJXJY010000005.1, on the reverse strand, counting down.
CGACCAGCCGCCCGCCGCGCTTGTTCATCAGCGGATCGGAGCTGACGATCGGCCGGTCGCGCAGGAAGCGCTTGGCAGAATAGGCGATGATCAGCGCCAGGAACACGAAATTGACCACCTGCGCGACCACCCCGAGATCGATCACGAAGGTCAGCAGGCCGACGATCAGCGCCGCGACAGCGAGCCAGATCAGGTAGACGCCCGGAACGATCAGCTCGAGCGCGGCGAGCGCCAGCCCGATCGCGACCCACACCCAGTGCGGATCGAGATTGTCGAGCCCGTCCATCAGCTGTCGCCTCTCGTACGCGGCACGCCCGTGCGCGGGCGCTGCGTCGGCAGTTGGGTGCCTCGATCACCTGTCGTCACGTCGCCCTCGCGCGGTTCGACCATGTCGCGCACCAGCTCGCCGATCCCGCCGAGCGAGCCGATCAGCTGGGTCGTCTCGACCGGGAACAGGATGGTCTTGGCGTTGGGGCTGTCGGCGAACTTGCCGACCGCCTTGGTGTATTCCTGCGCGACGAAATAGTTGATCGCCGCATTGCCGCTCTGCGCGATCGCATCGGACACCATTTCGGTCGCCTTGGCCTCGGCCTCGGCGGCGCGCTCGCGCGCTTCGGCGTCGCGGAAGGCGGCCTCGCGCTTGCCCTCGGCCTCGAGGATCGCCGACTGCTTGCGCCCCTCGGCGCGCAGGATCGAGCTGGTCTTGTCGCCTTCGGCCTCGAGGATCTCGGCGCGCTTCAGGCGTTCGGCCTTCATCTGCCGCGCCATCGCCTCGGAAATGTCGAGCGGCGGGCGGATATCCTTGATCTCGACGCGGGTGATCTTGACCCCCCAGGGCGAGGTCGCGTGATCGACCACGCTGAGCAGCCGCGCATTGATCTCGTCGCGCTTCGACAGCGTCTCGTCGAGGTCCATGCTGCCCATCACGGTGCGCAGATTGGTGGTGGTGAGCGCGAGGATGGCGTTGTGCAGGCCGGAGACCTCGTAGGCCGCCTTGCCCGCCTCGAGCACCTGGAAGAAGACCACCGCGTCGACCCCGACCATGGCGTTGTCCTTGGTGATGATTTCCTGCCCGGGAATGTCGAGCACCTGCTCCATCACGTTGATCTTGTGACCGACGCGATCGATGAAGGGGACGAGGATATGCAGGCCCGGATCGGCCGCCTTGGTGAACTTGCCGAGTCGCTCGATCGTGTAGACGTAACCCTGCTTGACCACGCGCACGGTGGTGAACAGCACCAGTACGATGATCGCCACCAGAAACGCCACGAACAGCAAATTGCCCATATCGCCTACCTCTCATCCACTCCGATCGCATCGTAGCGCCCCGCGCGGGCTTTGCAATTCGGCAAGGATTTGATCCTACGAATCGCCCCGGCAGGAACGGGGCGTCGCCAGTGATCGAAATCGAAGTCCAGAACGAGACTCACCAGAGCCAGCACAAGTTGCGCTTTTCCGCGGTGCCGCGGATCGGCGAAGGGGTGCGTATGCGCGAACCCGACGGGCGCTGGGCGAGCTACGACGTGCTCGACGTGTGGTACCAAAAAGCCGAATACGGCGATGTCTGGGTGCCCTATCTGCATATCTGCATGACACCGGAAGAGCAGGGAATGCCGGAACCGCAGGACGATGTGGCCCGCGATTCCCCGCTCGCGCAGCACCGGCACGCGGACCGCGCCGATGCGCTGGCGCAGTTCGGCAGTCTTCTCCCGCGGCAGGACATCGGCCGATGAAGCATCTGATCAAACGCGACCTGCGCTCGGGCCGGCCCGCCAACGAGCCGGGCGAAGCGCGCCCGCCAAGCGAGTCGCGGGCGGCGCCCGCGCCGCCACCGGCCGCTCATTCCGAGCCTGCCGAACCCCCGGTCGACGATACCGAGGCGATCGTCGCGGCGGCCAAGGCGGCCGCCGCCGCGTCTCCGGCACAAGCCGGGCAGCGTCTCTGCCTGGTGGTCGACGATTCGCGGATGATCCGGAAGGTGGCGCGGCGGATCGTGAGCGGGATCGGGTTCACCGTGCTCGAAGCCGAGAACGGCGAGGAAGCGCTCGCCCATTGCCGCAAGGCGATGCCCGACCTCGTGCTGACCGATTGGGACATGCCGGTGATGAGCGGCCTCGATTTCGTCGCGACCCTGCGCGCGCTACCCGGTGGCGGGAATGCCAAGGTCGTCTTCTGCACTTCGAAATCGAGCGTGCACGATATTCATGACGGCATCGCGGCGGGGGCGGACGAATATGTCGTCAAGCCGTTCGACGAGCTCGGCCTGCGGCGCAAGCTGGAGGTGCTCGGCTTCGTGTAAGTCGATTGCGCCGCGTGCAAGTTGATGAAATACATCCGCTGCACGGCATAAATTGAATCCCAAAGGAGCGCGTCAAACCGCAAAGCCCCGCCGGGATGGCGGGGCTTGGTGCGAAGGCGATTCACGGTGCGAAAGAGCGCCGGCAGCCTAGGCGATTCGGGCGCCTGTAGGACAGGAAAATCTCGTTCGATGGATGCTCGGGGGTTGGCGGTGCGCTCAGTCCCCCTCCGGCCCGAGATAGTCCGCGCCATACACCGCATCGCGGAAATCGTGATGGAGCGCGTTGTCGAACGGCACCTTCTGCGTCGCGAACACCACCGCCATATCGTTCACCGGATCGACCCAGAACAGCATCGAGGGATAGCCGTCCCAGAAGAATTCGCCGACCGCGCCGCGGTTTTCCTGCGGTGTTTGCGGTTGCGCGGTACGGACGAAGACATCGAACCCGAACCCGCCGCTGCCCTTGCCCGGCAACCACAACCGGTTCGCCGCCGGAATGCGCGGGTCGAGATGGTCGGTCGCCATCAGGCGCACCGTCGAAGGCTTCAGGATCCGCACCCCGTCGAGCGTTCCCTCGCCGAGCAGCATGCGCGCGAAGCGCATATAGTCGTCGACCGTGGTGACGATGCCCGAGCCGCCCATCGTCATCGGCTTGCCCTTGAAATTGGGCTCGAGCCAGCTCTCGCGCGGCATCGGTTTGAGCGCGCCCTCGCCCCCGGCGACGTAGATCCGCGCGAGCCGCGGCAAGTCGGCCTCGCCGCGCTTCCAGCCGCTGTCCGCCATCCCGAGCGGCGCGAAGATATGTTCGCGCACATAGTCGGCGAAGTCCTGCCCCGAGAGCACCTCGACCAGCCGCGCCTGGACGTCGACCCCGGCGCTGTAGTGCCAGTGCGTGCCCGGATCGTAGAGCAGCGGCACCTGCGCCATGCGGTCGGCGAATTCGGCCAGCGTGTGGTCCGCCGACAGCGGCTCCAGCTCGTCCCACACCGGATCGCTCGGGTGGCCGGCATTGCCGTAGGTGAAGCCCGCCGTGTGCCGCAGCACGTCGCGGACGGTGATCTTGCGGCCGGGCGGCCTTGTGACGATTTCGCCGTCCTCGCCGACATGGTCGAACACCTGCGTTCCGGCGAATTGCGGCAGGTGCCGTTCGAGCGGATCGTCGAGCCCGAACTTGCCCTGCTCCCACAATTGCATCAGCGCGACACCGGTGACCGGCTTGGTCATCGAGAAGATCTGCACCAGCGTGTCGCGCGCGAACGGCCTGCCCGCCTCGCGGTCGGCCGCGCCGGCTTGCTCGAAGCAGGCCTCGGCGCCGTCCTTCCACACCAGCGCCGAGGCGCCGACGGTGCGGCCTTCGGCGACCGCGCCCTCGAGCATCCGGTCGATCCGCCCGCAATCGAGTTCGAATTGTGCGGACTGCGCGCCTGCGAGAATATCCGCGCGGCCGACTTCCGCGCCTTCGATACCGACGGGTATACGCCACAGCTTCCCCCCGCCGCGGAAGGTCGTCGTCGCATAGAGCGAGCGATGGTCGAAATCGCCTTCGCCGAAGACGAGGCTGGCGACGTTTGGCATGCCCTCGGCGATCACTGCCACCGCGCCGCTCTCCGGATCGTAGCGCAGGATGCGGCCGTTCTGGTTGTCGGCGATATAGACCCGGCCGAGCCGGTCGATCGCGAGTCCGTCCGCCCCGCTCGCACCGGTATCCGCAACGCGGCGCGCCGCTCCGGCATCGCCGTTCGCCAGCACCTCGATCGCCCACAGCCCGCCGTCGAACACCACCGGTCCGATGGCGGAGAATATCTGCGCGGCGTAGACCGTTCGCCCGTCCTGCGAGACGACCATGCCGTTGGGAAACGGCACCGCATCGGTCCACAGCTCGGCCTTGCCGTTACCGGCGAGGCGGTAGATCGCATTGGTGCCGTCGTTGGACACCAGCACCTGCCCGCCGGGCATCACGACGATGGCGTTGGGATCGCGAATGCCGGTCGCGGCGACGCGTTTCGAGCCGTCGGGCGCGATGCGCCACACCGCGCCGTCGATCGCCGCCCCGCCCTCGCCGTCGCTGAAGACGTTGGTCGGCCCGAAATCGGCGGCGAGGATATCGGTCTCGCCGATCCCGGCCTGACCGAGATGGGTGCTCACTTCGGCGATCTTCTCAGCGCCGCCGTCGGGCGTCATCCGCCAAACCGCGCGGTTGGCGCCGACGTAGAGTTCGCCGCGTCCGTTGAAGGTCAGTCCCTCGGACGCCTCGAAGCGGTCGGTGAACAGAATCGGCGCGACCGGGAACGACGGCTCGGAGGGCTGTGCGGTGTGCGCGCAGCCGCCAAGCAACGCCGCAGCACAGAACGACAGCGCTGCGTCTCGCACACGCACGCGGTCAGCCCTGTAGCGCACTTTGGTAGAGCGCCAGCAGGTTGGCCCATGCCCGCTCCGCCGGAGCTTCGGCGTAGGACGGGCTGCCGGGCACGGTCCAGCCGTGATCGCCGGCGTAGACCTCGATTTCAGCCGGGCGCCCGGCGGCATCGGCGGCTTCGCGCAGGACGGTCTTGTGCGTCGGGGCTTCCGCATCGTCGTCCTGCGCAATCGCGATCAGCAGCGCGGCCTTCATCCGCTCCATCAGCCTGTGCGGGCTTAGCGGGTTGTCGTCGCGCACGAGACCGCCGCCATGGAAGCTCGCCGCAGCCTTGACGCGCGAGGGCGCCGCGGCGGCGGTCCACATCGCGAACGGGCCGCCCATGCAATAGCCCTGCGTGCCGACACCGCGCTCGGTGTCGACCGGCGCCTGCGCATCGAGCCAGCCGATCGCGGCCTTGGCATCGCGCATGATCGCCTCGGCATCGAGCTTGCCGCGCATTTCGCGCGCGCGCGGCCAGCCGCCATCGGCGAAATCGGCGAAGTCCTGCCAGATCGGCGCGGGCGCATCGCGGTAATACTGGTTCGCTACCAGCACCGCATAGCCGCGCCCGGCGAGGCGCCGCGCCATGTCGCGCTTGGTTTCGCGCAGGCCCGCGATATCGGGCCACAGCAGCACCGCCGGCGAGGGGCCCGAGACCGGATGGACGAAGAACCCGTCCATCCGCCCGTCGGGCGTCTCGAAGGCGATCGTGTTCTCGGCCATCGCCGGGAGCGCGATGTCGCCGCCCTCGCCCTCTTCCATCGGCGCGCAGGCGGCGAGCGCGGCCATCCCGGTCATCGCGCCGAACTGGCGGCGGCTCAGCCCCTCCTTCGCCCATCTGGCCAGTTTCGCTTCGTCGCACATGGTCCGTGTCTCCTCTCGCGCGCCAGCCTATGCTGCCCGCGGCTTATGGACAAGCATCCGCGCACGCGGCAGGATAGGTTGCAAGGGGCCACTCACGAGCCCGGGAGAGGACGGACATGATCACGCGCTTCGCATTCGTCGCGGCGGCAGCCCTCGCGCTGGGCTCCTGCGACATGGCCGTGGGACAGATGGACGGCAGCGGCATCGACGCCGCGCGGCTGGTCGGGGCGGACGAGGACTGGGCCAACTGGATCACCCACGGCAGGACCTATTCCGAACAGCGCTTCTCCCCGCTCGACCAGGTGAACACCGACAATGTCGGCGAGCTCGGCCTCGCCTGGTTCGCCGACATGGACACCGCGCGCGGGCAGGAAGCGACCCCGCTGGTGATGGACGGCAGGCTCTACCTCACTACCGCGTGGAGCAAGGTCCGCGCCTTCGACGCCGCGAGTGGCGAACCGCTGTGGGAATACGACCCCGAAGTGCCCGGCGAAACCGCGGTCAAGGCGTGCTGCGACGTCGTCAATCGCGGGCTCGCCGCGTGGGGCGACCGGCTCTATCTCGGCACGCTCGACGGGCGGCTGGTCGCGCTGAATCGCGAGACCGGTGCGGTCGAGTGGGAAGTGCGCACCACCGATCCCGAGCAGAGCTACACCGTCACCGGCGCGCCGCGCGTGATCGACGGGATGGTGATCATCGGCAATGGCGGCGCCGAGTTCGGCGTGCGCGGCTATGTCGCCGCCTACGACGCGGAGGACGGCGAGGAGATCTGGCGCTTCTACACCGTGCCCGACGGCGATTCCTCCGACGATCCCGAATATTTGCAGCAGGCCTCCGAAACCTGGTTCGGCGACGTGCTCGGCAGCGAGAGCGGTATCGGTGGCGGCGGCACGGTGTGGGATTCGATGGCCTACGATCCCGAACTCGGCCTGCTCTATATCGGGGTCGGCAACGGGTCCCCGTGGAACCGCGCCTATCGCTCGCCCGGCGAGGACGGCACCGGCGAGGGCGACAATCTCTACCTCTCCAGCATCGTCGCAATCCGCGCCGAGACCGGCGAATATGTCTGGCACTACCAGACCACGCCGGGCGAGACGTGGGACTATACCGCCACCCAGCACATCGTGCTCGCCGACATGGAGATCGACGGCGAGAAGCGGCAGGTGCTGATGCAGGCACCCAAGAACGGCTTCTTCTACGTACTCGACCGCGCGACGGGCGAATTCATCAGCGCCAAGCCCTACGTGACGGTCAACTGGGCGACCGGGATCGACGAGGACGGCCGCCCGATCGAGAATCCCGAAACGCGAATCGACAAGACCGGCCAGCCCGCCCTCGTCACGCCCGGCGCGCTCGGCGGGCACAACTGGCACCCGATGGCCTACAGCCCGGTCGAGAACCTCGTCTACATCCCGGCCTTCGAGGCGGCGATGATGTACGCGCCCGAGGCGAACTGGAAGCCCGACCGCAAGCGCGGCTTCAATGTCGGCTTCGATCTCGGCGCGGGCGACCTGCCGCCCGATCTCGGCATGCGGCGCGAGGTCGCGGGTACGCTCAAGGGCATGCTGGTGGCGTGGGACCCGGTGGCGCAGGAACCGCGCTGGACGGTGCAGCATCCCGGACCGTGGAACGGCGGATTGCTGGCCACCGGCGGCGGGCTGGTGTTCCAGGGGACCGCGGGGAGCGAGTTCAACGCCTATGCCGCCAAGGACGGACGCAAGCTGTGGAGCTTCGCGGCGCAGACGGGCGTGGTCGCGCCGCCGATCACCTATACGGTCGACGGCGAGCAATATGTCGCGGTGCTGGCCGGCTGGGGCGGCGCCTATGCGCTCTCGGTCGACGGCGAGATCATCGACCGGCTCGAGCCGGTGCGCAATGTCAGCCGCCTGCTCGTGTTCAAGCTCGGCGCGACCGGCGAATTGCCCGCCGCGCCCGAACTCGCCGAGATTCCGCTCGACCCGCCCCCCTCGCGCGCGAGTGCGGAGACGATCGCGGCGGGCGGGCGCCACTATGCACGCTATTGCGCGGTGTGCCACGCCCCGGCGGCGGTCGGCTCGACCGTGCTGCCCGACCTCAGGCGCAGCGGCGCGCTGCAGAACCGCGACGCGTGGCTCGCGGTGGTCCATGACGGGATTCTCTCGGCCAACGGCATGGCGAGCTTCGCCGGCTCGCTGACGAAGGAGGAGATGGACGCGATCCGCGAATACGTGATCTTCCGCGCCAACCAGGACAAGGATGGCGGGGTGAAATAGGGATGAGGAGATGAATCAGCGCGACCGCGATCCGCTCGCCGCTTCCGGCTGCGGGTGACCCGTCGGGGCTGGTGTGTTACCAATTTTGCTACGCCGAAGACGGAAATCGCTCATCATCAAAGCATCGCTGCCAATCCTCCTCGCATTGCTCGCACTGCTTGCCGCCCCGCTTGCAGCCGAGACCCTGCCCGATGCCGAACGATACGACGGGACCTTCCGGCTCGACGACGGCCACGTCGTCACCGGGGGACGCTTCGTCGAAGGCGGGTTTACGATGTTTCTCTACATCGATACCGACCGCCCCGATTTCGGGGGCGTGTTTCGCCGGATCGGGTCGAGCGATCGCTTCGAGGCGCTGCCGCTGGGACCGGGTGCCGAAACGGCGCCTGCGCTCGAAATCGAGTTCTATCGCGATGCCGATGGTTACGACCGCCTCGAATGGCGCGCGGAGGGCGAGCCGGTGCGCCGCGGCGCGCGCATCCTTCCTCATCGGAGCGAAACGGTCGGCTTCGCGTCCGCCGACGGCACCGAACTGGAGGGCCGGCTGTTGCTGCCCCCCTGTCCGGGACCGCATCCGCTGGTCGTCTCCGTCCACGGGTCCGGGCCCGTCAACCGCTATGGCGGCACCTACCATCTGTTCTTCGTCCGGCTCGGCATGGCGGTGCTCGCCTACGACAAGCGCGGCTACACTGCCGACGATTCGGCATGGCGCGAGCCCGACATCGACGAAATGGCCCAGGATGCCGCCGCAGCGGTGGAATTCGGGGCCGCGCGCCGCGACATCGACGGCGACCGGATCGGGCTGTTCGGATCGAGCCAGGGTGGCTGGGTGGCGCCCGAAGCCGCCGCGCTCGCGCCCGCCACCGATTTCCTGCTCCTGCGCGCGGGCGCGGCGCTGACGCAGCTGGATACCGTCATGCACGAAATCCGCATGGAGCTCCCCCACGACGAACTCGACCGGGCCGGAGCGAACAATGCGATGATGCTCTATCGCGAACTCTACCGGCTGGCGCAGGCCGGGCGGCCCAAGTCGGAGGCCGACCTGCTGACCGGCCCCTATCGCGACTTTGGCTGGTACCGCAGCGTGTTCGGCGACGAGCCGATCAGCGCAGCGTGGTCGGATCGCTGGTGGAGCTGGGCCGGTCGCAACCTTGCCGAGACACCCCTGCCCGAACTGCGCCGATCCGCGCTCCCGATCCTGTGGCAGCTCGGCGAGCGCGACGAGGCGGTACCGTTCGTGGCGACGCGCGAGGCGCTGCTGCGGGCGTTTGCCGAGTCGCCCGGGCGCGACCAGACGGTGCAGGTCATCGCCGACGCGCCGCATTCCTTCATCGTCGAAGGAGAGGAGGGAAAACCGGTCCTCTCACCGCAGTTCTTCGGCGGGCTGAAATCTTGGCTGGAACAGCGCGGCCTGACAGGGCCGTCGGCGGATTGCACCCCGGGCGCGCGGCGCTAGTCGAGCAACTCGCCGAGTTCGATCCGCACGATATCGGTCACTCCGGCTACGCTGCGGCTGGCGAGGAGCGAGCGGCCGTCGGGTGCGAAGCGTGGCCGCGTGAAGGCCATCGACGTTCCGCCGTTGTCGGTCACCCGGCGCAGGTCGGTGCCGTCGGGGCGGATCAGGTAGAGGTCGGTGCGACCGTAGCGCTCGGCGCCGCGATCGGAGGCGAACACGATCCACTCTCCGGTCGGCGACCAGTCCGGAGTGGTATCGTAGCCGGGGCTGTCCGACAGATTGCGCGTTTCGCCGCTGTCGAAATCGGTCATGAAGACATCGAAATCGGGCCGATCCTTGTCGGTCACCGGAAGCGCGCGGACCCAGGCCATCGCGCGTCCGTCCGGAGCCGGGGCGGGATAGAGATCCCAGTGCGGATTGCCCGTCAGCCGCTCGGGTGCGCCCCCGGCCAGCGGAACGCGATAGATTTCGTAATTCTCCAGTCCGCCCTCGACCCCGTCGTCGTGGCGATTGCCGTCGTGCAGGATCGCAGTCCCGTCGGGCGTGAAGCGCGGATGCTGCTCGCCGATACCGGGGGTGGCGCTGAAGTTGCGCGGCTCCGACCCGTCGGCGCGGATCAGCCAGATATCGCGATTGCCGTCTGCGGTCTCGCGCTGGAACGCGATCCACTGCCCGTCGGGCGACCAGCTCGCGGCGCTATCCTCGTGCGGGGACGCGGTGAGCCGCAACACCGCGCCGGTCTCGAGGTCGCGGCGATAGATGTCGAGCGCGAAACCCTCGCCTTCGGAATAGAGCAGATAGCGGCCGTCCGGCGAGAGGTTGGGATAGGTCCTGCTCGACGGATCGAGCGCCTCGACCTGCGGCAGGTCCTGTGCTGCCAGCGGCTGGGACAGCGCCAGGCAGGCGGCGCTCGCAGCCAGTATGCGCTTCTCCGTCACGATGTCCGCAAACGCTCCCAAGGCCCGGTGATCGCGTAGGTGAAGCCCGGCTCCTGCACGTTGACGAACAGGGTCGAGCCGTCGGGCGAAAAGCAGGCGCCGCAGAATTCGGCGCGGTCCTCGTGCGCGTTGCGCGCCAGATCGTAGATCGTGCCTTCGGGCGTCAGCCCACGAAGGAAATTGTCGCCGCGTCCGTCCTCGCACAGGATCAGGTCGCCCCAAGGCGAGACCGCGAGATTGTCGCACAGGTCGAGCGTGTCCGGACCGGGGCTCTCGTAGAGCAGCGTCAGCGTGCCGCCGCCCTCGCTGCCGTCCGGGGCGGGATCGTGGCGCCACACCTGGCCGGTGCCGAAATAACCGCCCTGCGTCGAGTTGAAGAACACTGCCGCGCGCCCGTCGGCCTGCGTGCCGAAGCCCATGCCTTCACCGCGGCTGAACATCGCCGCACCGGCGGCGAAACCGCGCGCGGCGAGATCGGCATCGGGCGATTCGACGTCGTCCATGTCGATCCAGCGGACCGGCAGCGTCTCGCCGACCGCGACCTTGCGCGCGTTGGGCCGGCTCCAGTCGAGCGGCCAGTTGCGCAGGTCGGCGCTGTCGTCGCCGGCGATCGCGAGCGCCTGCAGCCGCCCGCCGCGCGCCAGTTCGCCGGGCACGTCGGGGATGAAACGGTAGAACAGGCCGGTGTGGCTGTCCTCGGTCTGGTAGACGATACCGCTCGCGGGATCGGTCGCGGTCGCCTCGTGCGCGAAGCGGCCCATCGCCTTCAGCGGTACCGGGTCGACCAGCCCGGTCGCGGTCGCAGGCACTTCGAACACGAAGCCGTGCAACTGCTGCGCATCCTCTTCGCCGGGCTTGAGCATCTGCTCTTCGCAGGAGAGCCAGCTGCCCCACGGCGTCGCCCCGCCCGCGCAATTGCCGACGGTGCCGATCAAGGAGAGGTGATCGCGCACCACTTCGCCGCTCGCCATGTCCACCACCAGGGTCGAGGTCCCCCCATAGAACGGTACGCCTTTGCTGCCGTCGTAGCGGCGCGCATCGTAGAGCTTGCCGTCGGGAACGCGCGACAGCAGCGCATTGCCCTCGCCGAACGGCATGCCGTGCGACATGTCGGCGAAATTCTCGTGATTGCGCACCAGCACGATCTTGCCCGGATCGCTGTCGTGCGCGAAACAGGCCATGCCGTCGGGCCGCCCCGGCGTCATCAGCCCGTCGCTCATCGGCTTGCCGGTTCGCGTCAGCAAGCGGTAGGAAAAGCCCTCCGGCAGATCGAGCATTCCTTGCGGATCCTCGATCAGGTCGAGCCCGGCATTGGCGCTGCGGCTGTTGGCCGTGCTGCCGCAGGCGAGCGCGGAAAAGGCCATAAAGGTGGCTGCGCTGCCGCGCAGAACGGTGCGGCGGTCATAGGTCATGTGCGTCCCTCCCCATACTTGACGGCAAGGCAAGCATGGCAGCCGCATCGTTTGAAGCGGCACTCTACCAACGACATGCTCGCTGGACGAGCGGGCCGTTTCGCTAGCGCCGCGTCAGCGCTTCCTCGCTCTGCGCCATCAGCTTGGCGATGATGCTCGCGACCGGCTCTTCCTCCTTGAGCATGCCCACGGATTGCCCCGCCATCAGGCTGCCGCCCTCGACATCGCCGTCGATCACCGCGCGGCGCAGCGCGCCGGCCCAGTAGTGCTCGATCTGCAGCTGCGCCTCGGCCATCGCGATCTCCTCGCGGTCGAGCACGGCGGCGACCTCGCGCTGCTTGGCGGTGAATTCCTCGGTGCCCTTGTTCTTGAGCGCGCGCACCGGGATCACCGGCAGGCGAGGGTCGACCTGCACGCTGGCGACCGCGTCGCGCGCGCTGGCGCGGAAGAACGCCCTCTTGAAATCGGGATGCGCGATACTCTCGGTGGCGCAGGCGAAGCGCGTGCCGAGCTGCACGCCCGCCGCACCCATTTCGAGATAGCCGGCGATCGCCGAACCGCGCCCGATCCCGCCGGCGACGAAGATCAGGTGCTCCTCGCTCAGCTCGGGCAGCATTTCCTGCGCCAGCACGCTGGTCGAGACCGGGCCGATGTGGCCGCCCGCCTCCATCCCCTCGATCACCAGCGCATCGGCGCCGGAACGCAGCAGCTTCTTCGCCAGCGCCAGCGTCGGCGCGAAGCAGATTACTTTCGCGGGATTGGCGCTGTTTTTTGGTTTATAGGCCTTGATCGCCTCGACGCTGCCCTTGGGCGGGATACCTCCGGCGAGCACGACGTGGCTCACCGCGTGTTTCTCGCACACCGCGATCAGGTCGAACAGATCGGGGTGCATGGTGATCAGATTGACCCCGAACGGCCGATCGGTGCGCGCCCTGGTTTCGGCGATTTCGGTGTCGAGCAGGTCGGGCGTCATCGCGCCGCAGGCGATCACGCCGAACCCGCCGGCATTGCTGATCGCCGAGACGAGATTGCGCTCCGAAACCCAGCTCATCGCCCCGCACAGGATCGCATGGTCGCAGCCGAGAAAATCGCTGCCGCGCTGCATCAGGCGGCTGGTCTTGGGATAGTTGCTCATGGGTAGAAGCGCTTAGGCGGCACGGCTATTGGCGGCAAGTGGCGGCGGCATGTGGCGGCGGCAAGTGGCCGCGGCGCGGCGCATTGCGGCAAGCGACGGAACGAAGTGGTCCGCCTGCCATTGAATCCGGTGAGGCAGGCGATGCGGTCCCAACCGTTAGTGTGATCGCTTTTCCCGATAAGCCTGACAGGAGTTAATTGCTTCACTCGATTGGCGCGGACGCGTAAATCGTACCCACGAAATTTCGACTCGAACATATTGAGCAGGAGAACACAGACAATGGATGCCAAGACAGGTGAAATCAGTGGCTGCCCCTTCGGCGGCGACGGCGACACGCGCGCGCTGTTCGGGCGGACCAACCGCGACTGGTGGCCCGACGCGCTCGATCTCTCGATCCTGACGCAGGGCGGCAAGAACCCCGATCCGATGGGCGACGATTTCGATTATGCCGAGGCGTTCAACGCGATCGATTACAAGGCGCTCAAGGCGGACCTGACCGCGCTGATGACCGACAGCCAGGAATGGTGGCCGGCCGATTACGGGCATTACGGCCCGTTCTTCATCCGCATGGCGTGGCACGCCGCGGGCACCTATCGTACCAGCGACGGCCGCGGCGGTGCGTCGAGCGGGCAGCAACGCTTCGCCCCGCTCAACAGCTGGCCCGACAACGGCAATCTCGACAAGGCGCGCCGCCTGCTGTGGCCGATCAAGCAGAAATACGGCAAACACATCAGCTGGGCCGACCTGTTCGTGCTGACCGGCAACGTCGCCATCGAAAGCATGGGCGGCCCGACCTTCGGCTTCGGCGGCGGCCGCAAGGACGTGTTCGAGCCGGAAACGGTCTATTGGGGCACCGAGGATCAGTGGGTCAACGAAGACGCCCCCACGCGTATCAATCCGGACGAAGGCAAGGCGCTCGAAACCCCGCTCGCGGCGATCCAGATGGGTCTGATCTACGTCAACCCCGAAGGCCCGCAGGGCAACCCGCACGACGACGAAGGCATGGCGCGCGACATGCGCGAAACCTTCGCCCGGATGGCGATGAACGACGAGGAAACCGTCGCGCTCACCGCCGGCGGTCACACCTTCGGCAAGTGCCACGGCGCCGCTCCGGCGGACAGCTTCAGCGGCTCGCCCGAGAGCGAAGCGATGCAGCACATGGGCTTCGGCTGGCTCACCGATCCGGAAGAGATCGGCAAGGGGCACATCACCACCTCGGGCATCGAGGGTGCGTGGACCAACACGCCCGACAGCTGGTCGGAAAACTATTTCCGCCTGCTGCTCGATTACGATTACGAGCTCACCCAGAGTCCGGCCGGTGCAAACCAGTGGACCCCGATCGACCCGAAGGAAGAAGACATGGCGCCCGACGCGCGCGATCCTTCCAAAAAGGTGCCGACGATCATGACCACGGCGGACATGCAGCTCAAGCGCGATCCGGAATACCGCAAGATCGCCGAGAAATTCCGCACCGATCACGAAGCGTTCAAGGACGCCTTCGCCCGCGCATGGTTCAAGCTCACCCACCGCGACATGGGCCCCAAGGTCCGCTATCTCGGCCCGGAAGTGCCGGGCGAGGACCTGATCTGGCAGGATCCGATCCCCGCCGGAACGCCCGTGTCCGACAGCGATGCTGCGGCGTTCAAGGCCAAGGTGCTCGATAGCGGGCTCTCAGTCAGCGAACTGGTCAAGGCGGCGTGGGCCTCGGCCTCGACCTACCGCAATTCGGACCATCGCGGCGGCGCCAACGGCGCGCATATCCGCTTCGACGAACTGAAGAACTGGGCGGTCAACGATCCCGAGGAACTGGGCAAGGTGCTTGCCAGGCTCGACGAAATCCGCGGCGATATCTCCATGGCCGATGCGATCGTGCTCGGCGGTGCCGCGGCGGTCGAAAAGGCGGCCGGGGACGGCGGTTTCGATGTCAGCGTCGACGTCACCACCGGCCGCGGCGATGCGAAGCGCGAGGATTTCGATGCCGAGAGCTGGGAGCCGCTCGAGCCGCTCGCCGACGGGTTCCGCAACTATCTCAAGACCAAGGCCACGGTGAAGACCGAGGACCTGCTGATCGACCGGGCGAACCTGCTCGGCCTGTCGGTGCCGGAGATGACCGTGCTGGTCGGCGGGATGCGCGCACTCGGCGCGGTGTCGAAACATGCCGCGCACGGCAACCGGATCGGCGTGTTGACGGACAAGCCCGGCGTGCTGTCGAACGACTTCTTCACCAACCTGCTCACGATGGGCGTGGAGTGGAAGGTCGTCGACGAGAGCGGCGACGAGGAATTCGTCGGCAAATGCCGCAAGACCGGCGAGGAACTGTGGCACGCCACGCGCACCGACCTGGTGTTCGGCTCCAATTCGCAGCTCCGCGCCGTCGCCGAGGTCTATGCCGAGAACGGCCACGAAGCGAAGTTCGTCGACGACTTCGTCGCGGCTTGGACCAAGGTGATGGACGCCGACCGGTTCGACCTGAACTGATCGCGCTTCCGACACGTGAAAACGAAGCCCCCGGCGCAAACGCCGGGGGCTTTTTGTTTTTCCGATTGTGCTGAACGGGTTTTCCGCGGTTTGCGCGCGGAACGCAGCGGCACGGCGCCCGTATTTCCTTCATATCCAACAGGAAAGGGCGCCGCCATGGCCGACAAGACCGTACCCCCCACCACCACGGATGCGGGTATCCGCGTGCAGAGCGACGAGCACTCGCTGACCATCGGCCGCGACGGCCCGATCGTGCTGCACGATCACTATCTGCTCGAGCAGATGGCGAACTTTAACCGCGAGCGGATTCCCGAACGCCAGCCGCATGCCAAGGGCTCGGGCGCGTTCGGCCATTTCGAGACCACCGGCGACGTCTCCCGATACACCAAGGCGAAGCTGTTCCAGCCCGGCGCCAAGACCGACGTCGCCGTGCGCTTCTCGACCGTGGCCGGCGAGCGCGGCAGCCCCGACACCTGGCGCGACCCGCGTGGTTTCTCGGTCAAGTTCTACACCGAAGACGGCAATTTCGACATGGTCGGCAACAACACGCCGATCTTCTTCATCCGCGACCCGATCAAATTCCAGAACTTCATCCGCAGCCAGAAGCGCCGTGCCGACAACGGCCTGCGCGATCACGACATGATGTGGGATTTCTGGACGCTGAGCCCGGAAAGCGCGCACCAGGTCACCTATCTTATGGGCGATCGCGGCGTGCCTAAGAACTGGCGCGAAATGAACGGCTATTCGAGCCACACCTACATGCTGACGAACGAAGATGGCGAGAAGTTCTGGGTCAAGTTCCACTTCCATACCGAGGTCGGCGACGAAAGCGGCAACGCCCACCTGACGCAGGACGAGGCGGTCAAGAAAGCCGGCGAGGACAGCGACTACCACCGCCGCGACCTGTTCGATGCGATCCACGCGGGCGATCACCCCAGCTGGACGCTCAAATGGCAGGTGATGCCGTATGAAGACGCCAGGACCTATCGCATCAACCCGTTCGATCTCACCAAGGTCTGGCCGCACGAGGACTATCCGCTGATTGAGGTCGGCACGCTGACGCTGGACGAAAATCCGGTCGACTGGGACACGCAGATCGAACAGCTCGCCTTCGAGCCGAACAACATGGTGCCCGGCATCGGCCTGTCGCCCGACAAGATGTTGCTGGCCCGCGGCTTCTCCTATGCCGATGCGCACCGCGCGCGGCTGGGGGTCAACTACAAGCAGATCCCGGTCAACAAGCCGCGCTGTCCGGTCCATTCCTACAGCCGCGCGGGCCATATGCGGACCGAGAACGCACTCGATCCGGTCTACGCGCCCAATTCGTACGGTGGACCGGCGGCGCAGGCCTACCCCGGCGGCGAAGCGGGGCTGTGGCACGCCGATGGCGACATGGTGCGCCAGGCCTATACGCTGCGCAAGGACGACGACGACTGGAGCCAGGCCCGCGCGCTGGTCAATGACGTGATGGACGACGCCCAGCGCGAACGCTTCGTATCGAACGTCGCCGGCCACCTCGCCGACGGCGTCAGCGAAAAGGTGCTGGTGCGCGCGTTCGAATACTGGCGCAATGTCGATACCGATATCGGCGGGCGCATCGAAAAGGCGGTGCGCGACAAGATCGGCGGCAAATCGACCGCTCCGGGCATGGCCTCGGCAAAATCGATCGGGGGCGGATAAGAGCGGGGCGCAACACCGCGCAGCGGGGCAGTCAGGCCCCGTATTCGATCCGTACCCGGCCCGCCGCTTCGCTCGCGAGGCGGCGGGCCTCGCCGGTCGAGCTTCCCGTCGCCAGCGCCACGCCCATCCTGCGCCAGGGCCGCGAAGTGGGCTTGCCGAAAATGCGGACATCGGCGCTCTCCGCCATCGCCTCGGCGAGCCCGGCATAGGACAGCGTTTCGCTGTCGCGGTCGGCGAGGATCACTGCGCTGGCCGACGGCCGCGCGCGGATCTCGGCAGGCACCGGCAGCCCCATGATCGCGCGCGCATGGAGGTCGAATTCGCTCAAGTTCTGGCTCACCAGCGTCACCATCCCGGTATCGTGCGGGCGCGGGCTGAGTTCGGAAAAGATCACCTCGTCGTCGACCACGAAGAATTCGACCCCGAACAACCCGTAACCCCTGCCATCGCCCGCCAGGGCTTCGACGACCCGCCGCGCCATGTCCTGCGCCGTGGTCACGGCGGCATCGGACATCGCCATCGGCTGCCAGCTTTCCTGGTAGTCGCCGCGTTCCTGCCGGTGGCCGATCGGCGGGCAGAAGGACACCCCGCCCGCATGCCGCACGGTCAGCAGCGTGATCTCATAGTCGAACGGGATCACTTCCTCGACGATCACCCGCCGGCGGTCGCCGCGCATGCCCGCGACGGCGTAGTCCCACGCGGCATCGAGGCCCGCATGATCCTCGACCCGGCTCTGCCCCTTGCCCGAAGACGACATCACCGGCTTGACGATGCACGGGAAGCCGGTGGTTTCGCTCGCCTGCCGCAATTCATCGAGGCTCTCGGCATATTCGAAGACCGCGACATTGAGGCCGAGTTCGTGCGCGGCAAGGTCGCGGATCGCGTCGCGGTTCATGGTCAGCTGGGTCGCGCGCGCCGAGGGCACGATGTTGACGCCCTCGGCTTCGACTTCGCCCAGCACCTCGGTGCGGATCGCCTCGATCTCGGGCACGACGAAATCGGGGCGGTGCTTTTGGACCACCTCGCGAAGCCGCGCGCCGTCGAGCATCGAAAACACCTCGCGCGCATCGGCCAGCTGCATCGCGGGCGCGTGGTCGTAGGCGTCGCAGGCGATCACGTATGCACCGAGCCGCTTGGCCGAGACGACGAATTCGCGCCCCAACTCGCCCGAGCCGAGCAAGAGGATTTTGGCGGTGTGGCTCATGGGGCGAGACTAGGCCGCTTCGTCCTCGGCATCCAGCCCGTAGGCGGTGTGCAGCACGCGCACCGCCAGTTCGGTCTCGTCCTCGTCGATCATCACGCTGATCTTGATCTCGCTGGTCGAGATCGCCTGGATATTGATGCCGCGGTCGCTCAAGGCGCGGAACATGGTGCTGGCGACGCCCGCATGGCTCTTCATGCCGACCCCGACCACGCTGATCTTGGCGATCCGGCTGTCGGTGATGATGCGGTTGAAGCCGATATCGCCGCGCTTGTCCTTGAGCAGCGCCTGCGCACGTGCGAGGTCGGCCTGCGGGACGGTGAAGGTGACGTCGGTCTCGCCCTTGTCGCGTCCGACGTTCTGGATGATCATGTCGACATTGATGCTCGCCGCGGCGAGCGGCTCGAAGATATGCGCCACCGCGCCCGGCTTGTCGGGGACGCGGGTGAGGATCACCTTGGCCTCGTTCTTGTCGTGCGCGATGCCGGTTACCAGCTGGCGTTCCATTTCGCCCTTCTCCACCAATTCGTTCATTTCCGCTTCCGACACGATCAGCGTGCCGGGCAGTTCGTCCGCCGGGGTCGCGTCGTCGTCGATGAAGCTGGAAAGCACCTGTACGCGCACCCCCTCCTTCATCGCCAGCCCGACCGAGCGGGTCTGCAGCACCTTGGCGCCGACCGAGGCCAGTTCGAGCATTTCCTCGTAGGTCACCGCCTTCAGCTTGCGCGCCTTGGCGACGATGCGCGGATCGGTGGTGTAGACCCCGTCGACATCGGTGTAGATGTCGCACCGGTCGGCCTTGACCGCCGCCGCCACCGCCACCGCCGAAGTGTCCGACCCGCCGCGGCCGAGCGTGGTCACCCGGCCATTGTCCGAAATGCCCTGGAAACCCGGCACTACTGCGATTTCGCCCGCCTCCATCGAGGCGACCATCGCCGGCGTGTCGATGGAGTCGATCCGTGCCTTGGCATGCGCCTCGACGGTTCGGACGGGCATCTGCCAGCCGAGCCAGCTGCGCGCCTTGCAGCCCAATGACTGCAGCGTCAGAGCGAGCAGGCCGGAAGTCACCTGCTCGCCGCTCGCCACGACCACGTCGTATTCGGCCGGATCGTACAGCGCATTGGCTTCGCGGCAGAAATTGACCAGCCGGTCGGTCTCGCCCGCCATCGCGGACACGACCACCGCAACCTCCTGCAGCTTGCCGTCCCTCGCGGCCTGCTGGCGGCGCACGATATTGGCGACGCGGCGGATGCGCTCGGTCCCGGCCATCGAAGTGCCGCCGAATTTCATCACGATACGCGCCAAGGCTGGGACACTCCCGATCGCTGGTGCCGACAATGCGGTGCTGTTAGGGGGGGCGCATGAGCGATGCAACAACCTCGCCGCGTAGCAATTCTACGCCGCCGTCAACCGGGGGGGCGACGATCCGTCCCGAAGAGGCGGAGCATTTCGGCCGGCTGGCGCGCGAGTGGTGGGACCCGCAGGGCTCGAGCGCAATGCTGCACCGGCTCAACCCGGTGCGGCTGGGCTTCATCCGTGAGGCGGTGGACGAGCATTGGGGCGGCGATGCGGAGAGCGCGAAACCGCTCGCAGGGAAGACCGCGCTCGATGTCGGCTGCGGCGCCGGGCTGCTGTGCGAACCGCTCGCGCGGCTCGGCGCTGCGGTAACCGGTGTCGATGCGGCGCCGGAGAATGTCGCGGCGGCAACCGCACATGCGGACGGGGCCAGGCTCGATATCCGCTATCTGCCGGGCGAGCTGGCCGAACTCGACCTCGGGCGGTTCGACCTCGTCACCTGCCTCGAAGTGATCGAACATGTCGCCGACAAGGCGGTGCTGCTGCGCTCGCTGGCGGAGCGGCTCGTGCCGGGCGGACTGGCGATCCTCTCAACGCCAAACCGTACGCCGCAATCCAAACTGCTGCTGGTCGAGGGCGCGGAGGCGGTGGGCATGATCCCGAAAGGCACGCACCATTGGAGCGATTTCGTCACGCCGGAGGAATTGTGCGAGCTGCTGCGCGAGGCGGGGCTGGAACCGCTGGCGATGAAGGGAATCGGTTTCTCGCCGATGAAGGGGCTGCACCTGTCGGACGATCTGTCGCTCAACTATATCCTCAGCGCCAAACCCGCCTGAGCCGCCCGCGATAGTGCACCATCGGCCCGGCCAGAAGCAGGGCGACTTCGACATCGAACAGGAAATCCTCGCCCTCGGCGCGTTCGCTCGCGGCGATGCGCGGAGCGAGGAACCGTGGTAGCGGGATGCGGAACGCGCTCCAGCCCTTGAAGACCATGGCGAGGCCGGTCTCGTCGGCAGGTAGCGAGAAGCGGAAACGCAACGGGCCGAAACGCTCCTGGATATGCGCCCCGGCCCGGCTCAGATGGCTGACGAAGCGGTACGGGCCGAAGCTGCGCGTCCACGTCTCGACCCCGTCGCGCTCGGAGAAACCGACATGCACCGGATAGGTGCCCGCGGGCGGAAATCCGGCAAAACCTCCGGCGAGGCGCGCGAGCAACCCGGAGCCGCGCACGACCGTCCCCTCCCCCTCGGCACCGCCATCACCTGCAATCGCGTGCATGTCGCGAACGGGCGCGGGCAGACGGTCGTAGGCCTCGCCCATCACGCGCGCGTAGAGCGGCGTGAGCGGCTCCTCGTCGATCTGCTCGGCCGCGTTCAGACCGCCCAGCAGCGGCTCGAATTCCGCGAGATCGAACAGGCGCGACGTATCGCGCGCTCCGGGTTCCAGCGTCCCGTCGCGCAGCCTGCGCGCCACCTGTTGCGCCGCCAGCACCGGGATCTCGGGGCCGTCGCCCGCCTCGGCGATCACCGTCCAGCGGCGCAGCAGCGCCTCTCCGCCAAGCCAACCCTTCGCCTCGATGCTCATCGCCGAGCGCGCGCTGCCGAACCGGCCCATGGCGCGCTGGATCGGCAACAGCAGCCCGTCGAGCCGCAGCAGCGAACTCAGCCAGCCGTTCCGCACCGCCACCGACAGCACGCGCGCGCCGAACATGTGCAGCACACGCTCGTTGCCAGCGCGGAAGATCGTCGCCGGGCGGCCCGGCAGGTTGCCGGGCACGCGGTCGAGATCGGGCACTTCGCCGAGCGCGACCCAGCGGGCGACCGGCTTGCACCCCGGCACGAGAAATACCCGCCGTTCGAGCCCGTACATGCCGTGCACCTGCTCCCGGCGACGCGCGCGCCACACTGCGATCGGCTTGCCCGCATAGCTCAGCACCGCGCGCGCGATCGAACCGCTGCCGGTCGCCGCGCTCGACGCGCCGAGCGCCATGTCGACCGCATCGACGCGCTCCATGCCGCGCGTCAGTTCGCGCAGCACCGCGCCGGTCAGCGCGGGCACGGTCGAGCCCCCCGCCAGCACCGCCACCCCGCCCGCGCGCGCCGCCTCGTCGAGCGCGCCGATCCCACACACGAAATCGCGCGCATCGGCGAGGTCGGTGTAGTGTACCCCCGCCGCGATGCAGGCCTCGGGCACGCGGTAGGAATTGCCCTGGAACGGTCCGGCGCAATCGACCAGCAGCTCCGGTTTCGCCTCGGCCAGGACCGGCGCGAGGTCGCCCTCGCGGTCGGCGCGAACCGCCTCCGCGCGGTCGAGCATCGCGGCGAAGCGGCGGGCCTCGGCGAGGCTGCGCCCCGCCACGATCACCGTCCACCCATCCGCCGCCAGCCGCCGCGACAGCCGCGCACCGAAGCCGCCATAGCCGCCGAGGATCAGCACCCGGTTCACAAGATGCGGCTCGCCTGCTCGGAGGTCGGGACGAAGCACTGTTCGCGCCTGCCGAACCAGCGGTAGCGGTTGCGCGCGACGATCCGGTACACGGTGTCGCGCAACGGACGCGGCACGATCCGCAGCGCCGCCAGCGCCTTTAACGGCCAGCCCAGCCCCGCCACGATCGCAAGCGCCGCATCGCTGTTGCGCCGCACGCGGTCGCCGTCGACGAGGATGAAAGTCTCCGGATCGAGCGGATCGATACCGAACCGCGCCATCAGCGCGCTGCCTGCCTCGCTTTGCATGGTCGCGAGACGGAACCGCCCCGCCTCGTCGTGACGCAGGATGAAGCGCGCATTGGCCGAGCACAGCACGCACATCCCGTCGAACACGATAATGGGGTGCGGCTCGCTCATGCCCGGCGCATTCTCACGGTATCGCGCAGGGCTGTCCCGCGCGCGCCGCCACCGCGATGGCCGGATCGTCGGCGAACACGCCAGCAACGCCCGCGCGCGCGAGCATTTGCCACAGCATCTCCGGACAGCCGCGCGACGCTTCTCCCTCGCCGCTTCGCAAGGGCGGCGGCAGGAACGCATTCTCCTTCCGCAAGGTCCATGCGTGCACCTCCAGCCCCGCCGCCTTCGCATCGGCAACCAGCGTTGTCGGGCTGCCATCCGCGTTCAGCACGAGCCGGACATCCGCCCCCACCGCATCGGCATATTTGGCGGTTTCCGCCAACCCGGCGGGAGAGATCATGGCCGCATAGCCGGTTTCGGGCTCGTCCGCGGGGCCGCCACTCGCCGCGACCAGCTGCACCAGTTTGAAATCGCTGCGCTTGTCTAGCCTCTTCAGCGGCGCGATATCGAAGCTCTGGAGGAACACCGGATCCTCCGCCGTCACCCCGAGCTTGCGCAGTTCGAGCAGCAGCAGGTCGACCGTGTCGATCCCCTCGTGCTGGAGCAGGTAGGTCGGATGCTTGAGCTCGGGATAGAGCCCGATCCGGCGCCCGGTCTCGGCCTCCTTGGCGCGCACCAGCGCGACGATCTCGGCCAGCGTCGGCACCGGGTAGAGTCCGTCGAAGCGCGCATTGCCGGGGCGCAACAGCGGCAGGCGTTCCTTGGCGCGCAGCGTGCGCAGCTCCTCGAGCGTGAAATCCTCCGCGAACCAACCGCTGACCAGCGTGCCGTCGACGGTCTTCGACCGGCGGCGGCTCTCGAATTCCTCGTGGGCGGCGACGTCGGTCGTGCCCGAAATCTCGGTCTCGTGCCGTGCGACGAGCACGCCGTCCCTGGTCGGCACCAGGTCGGGCTCGATATAATCCGCCCCCTGATCGATCGCGCGCTCGTAGGCGGCGAGCGTATGCTCGGGCCGCTCGCCGCTCGCACCGCGATGCGCGATCACCAGCATGGCGTCGGGCTCGTCCGCCAACGCCGGTTGCGGGCCAAGAGCGCCCAGCGCGGCGAGCAGGCTCAGGAAAAGGCTGCGTCCCATTCGTCCTCCTTGAAACCGACCAGCAATCCGCCGGCATGCTCGGCCACCGGCCGCTTGATCATGCTGGGGTGTTCTTGCAGCAATGTGACGGCTTTCGCGGCGTCGATATCGGCCTTCTCGGCATCGCCCAGCTTGCGATAGGTCGTGCCGCGGCGGTTGAGCACCACGTCGACACCTTCTGCCTCGATCCACGCTGCGAGTTTCGCCGGATCGGCGCCTTCCTTCTTGTAATCGTGGAATGCGTATTCGATCTCGCGCGCTTCGAGCCATTTGCGCGCCTTTTTCACCGTGTCGCAATTGGGAATGCCGTAGAGATGGATTGTCATTGTTACTCCGTTGTATTCGCCGGACATACGCTCTAGCGAAATCCGCATACGCTTGACCGGCGCCGCACTTCGTGGAAGCTAGCGGGGCGGATCGCAAGGGGAATCGCATGGCAATCCGGAACGCCGACCTCTCCACTCGCATGGGTGCGGAAAACGCAGCGCAGCAGGGCGCGCTCGGCTGCTTCGTGCTCGGCGGTCTGACCGTGTTCGGCGCCTATGTCTCGTCCGACCTGTTCGACCTTGCGACGCTCGAAGGACGGATCGGCGTCGGGCTGGTCGTGGTGTGGGCGGCCGTCTGCTTCACCGCCGGATTGCGCATGCTGCGGGGCAAGGGCGCCTATTGGGCGATCGCCACCGCCGGCCTGCTGGCCGCGACGATGATCGCCAATATCGTTATCGAATTCAACGTGGTCTGGCTGCTGGTCTGGAGCGTGCTGATGGTCGTCATCGTGCGCGGCATTCGCGGCGCGTTGGCGCTGCGCAAGCGCAATGCTCCCGAGGCGGAAGACACCGCCGCTTTCGAATAGCCGCTGGAGTCGTTCTGGCGTTGCCGAATAGGCACCGGCCCGCGCGCCCGCGCGGAATTTCATTTTCCGGCGGTGACGAGACCTGTCGCTTGGTGGCAGTCGTCGGACCGCCGGGGCTGTTCCATCCCACGCCCTCACCCGGCCACCCATAGGCTACTATCGTCGGGGTGGCCGGGTGGGGGCGTGGGATGGAACAGCCAAGGGCCAGACGGAGGTCTGGCCCGCACGCAGCAAATGACTCGGGTGGGGGCGCGGGTTGGTGCCGCATCCGTTTCGGCTTCGCCGAAACACACCGGTCAGCGCGGCGAGAGGTGCGCATCGGCGATCGCGACCGCCAGTGCATCGGCCGCATCGGGCCCGGCGATCTCGGCGCCCGGCAGCAGCACTTTCAGCATCGCCTGGACCTGGCGCTTGTCAGCCCCACCCGTGCCGACGACCGCCTTCTTGACCAGCCGCGCGGCGTGCTCGCGCACATCGAGCCCGGCCGCGCCGCACGCCGCCAGCACCGCACCGCGCGCCTGCGCCAGCTTGAGCGTCGATTGCGGGTTCTTGTTGGCGAATACCTCCTCCGCCGCGGCGCGATCGGGACGGTGGCGCGCAATCACTTCGGCCATCGCCGCCTGGAGCACGGCCAACCGCTCCGCCATCGGCGCCTTGACATCGGTCGGCACCTGCCCGTTCGCGACATGCGCAATGCGCGATCCTTCGGCGCGGATCACGCCCCAGCCGGTGCAGCTGAGCGAGGGATCGAGGCCGAGGATGATGGTCAAGAGGACGAAATCCGTTCGGTTCGAGCGAAGTCGAGAACCCTTGCGCGCAGGTGTCTCGACTTCGCTCGACACGAACGGGGTAAGCGCATCCTAGCCTTCGATCCTGTCCATCACCTCGTCGGAGATGTCGTAATTGCCCCATACGGTCTGGACGTCGTCGTCGTCGTCGAGCGCGTCGATCAGCTTGAGCAGCACGCCCGCATCCTTTTCGGCCAGGTCGACGGTGAGGTTGGGCTTCCATGCCAGCTTGACCGTCTCCGCCTCGCCCAGCGCCTTCTCGAGGTCGGCCGCGACCTGGTGGAGATCGTCCGCCGCGGTCCAGATCTCATGCCCGTCCTCGCTGCTGGCGATGTCCTCCGCCCCCGCTTCGAGCGCCGCTTCGAGCACCTTGTCCTCGCTCCCCGCATCGGCGGGATAGAGGATGAAGCCGAGCCGCTCGAAGCCGTGTACCACCGAGCCCTCGGTGCCGAGATTGCCGCCGTTCTTGCTGAACGCGGTGCGCACCGCGGTGGCGGTGCGGTTGCGGTTGTCGGTCAGCGCTTCGACGATGATCGCGCTGCCGCCCGGGCCGTAGCCCTCGTAGCGGACCTCCTCGTAATTCTCCTCGTCACCGCCACTCGCCTTGTCGATCGCGCGCTGGATATTGTCCTTCGGCATCGACTGCGCCTTGGCGTTGTTGACCGCCAGCCGCAGGCGCGGGTTCATGTCGGGATCGTCGGCGCCCATCTTGGCCGCGACGGTGATCTCGCGGCTGAGCTTGGAAAACAGGTTGGACCGCTTCTTGTCCTGCGCACCCTTGCGGTGCATGATGTTCTTGAATTTGGAATGGCCTGCCATGGTGTCGCTTTTGCCGATCGTGGTTGGAATGCGCTGGGATTTACGGGGGGCGCAATAGACGCATGACGGACCGGTCGACAAGCCTTGCGGCAGCCAATTCGGCGCGCGCCGAATGGAGGCGCTTCTTCGCCTTCGTTCGCCGACCGGAACTTCCCGCCACCGCCGGTGGATTCGGCGCGGCGAACTTCGTGGCGGTGCTGCGCATGCTCGCCCTCGACCAGCTCGCGATGCTCGGCCTGATCGTGCTCGCCGGCACGGTCGTGGCGATCGGCGTCGACCTGCCCGAGACGGCGCTGGCGAAGCTCGAATGGACGCCGCTGATCGTGTTCATGATCGTGGTCGGAGCGCCGCTGTTCGAGGAAATCGCCTTGCGCTCGTGGCTGTCGGGACGCCCGGGCCATGTCCTGGCCGTCCTGCTGCTGGCGACGCCCGTGATGCTGACGGCCGGACAGGCCGAACCCTCGCTGGCAGTCGCGCTGGCATCCCTCGCTGCCCTGCTGGCCGCCCTCGCCGCGCTGTTCGTGCTGCGCAAGCGCGCGGCGATGTCATGGTTCGCGCGCGCATTTCCGCTGTTCTACTGGGCCAGCACCGTCGGCTTCGCGCTGCTGCACCTCTACAATTTCGAAGAAGGCGCGCTGGCGGTCCTGCTGCCGCTGGTAATCCCGCAATTCGTGCTCGGATCGATCCTCGGTTACGTGCGCGTACTATACGGGCTGTGGGCCAGCATCCTGCTGCACGTGGCGCATAACGGGATCATCGTGGCGCTGGTTTCGCTGGCGGTTGCGCTGGGCGGCTGATTGCAGGTCGCTACCCGTTGACGATCGTCCCGCCATTGGGATGCAGCACCTGCCCCGACATGTAGGACGAATCCTCGCAGGCGAGGAACAGGAAGGCGGGCGCGACCTCGTTCGGTTCGCCCGGGCGGCCCATCGGCGTGCCCTCGCCGAAATGCGCGACCTTTTCGGGCGGCGCGCCGCCGCACGGATTGAGCGGGGTCCAGATCGGCCCCGGCGCGACCGCATTGACGCGGATGCCCTCGCCGACGAGGTTCTCGCTCAGCGAACGGGTGAAGGCGGTGATGGCACCCTTGGTGGCGGAGTAGTCGAGCAGGCCCGACGAGCCCTGGTACATCGTCACGCTGGTGCAATTGACGATCGCCGCGCCTTCCTTCAGGTGCGGGCGCGCAGCCTGGACGAGGTAGAACATCGCAAAGATGTTGGTCTGGAAGGTGCGCTGCAGCTGCTCGGCGGTGATATCGGTGATGTCGTCGTCGGGATGCTGTTCCCCGGCATTGTTGACCAGCACGTCGAGCCGGCCCCAGCGCTCGATCACCGCCTCGACCAGTCCCTCGCAATGCTTCGGATCGCCGAGGTCGCCCGCCGAGAGCAGCACTTCGGCGCCCTCCGCCTCGCACGCCTCGCGGGTGATGCCGGCGTCGTCGTGCTCCTCGAGATAGGCGATCGCGACCTTCGCGCCCTCGCGCGCGAACAGCACCGCGGTGGCGCGGCCGATCCCGCTGTCGCCGCCGGTGACCAGAGCGACCTTGCCCTTCAGCCGTTCCGAGCCGGGATAGCGCGGCTCCCACTTCGGCTTGCGGTCGAGCGCGGTTTCGTGACCGGGCATTTTCGGCTCTTCGCCGGTTTCCTCGACGAAGGCCTTCTCGACTGTTTCGGTATCGCTCATCGGTGAATTCCTTTCACCGATTCCAACCGCCTGTTTCGCAACGCGTTCCGCGCGCCGACCGCAAGCGGGCTTCAGCCCATGCCGAGCGCCGCCTTGTAGGTATCGAGCAGCGTTTCCTGTTCGCTGCGGTCGTCGGGCTTCATCTTCCTCAGGCGCACGATCTGGCGCATGATCTTGGTATCGTAGCCGACCGCCTTGGCCTCGGCATAGACATCGCGGATATCGTCGGCGATGCCCTTCTTCTCCTCCTCGAGGCGTTCGATGCGCTCGATCAGCAGGCGCAGGCGGTCGTCGGTGGCTTCGGCCATAAATTTTCCTGTGTGTTGGAGAATCGGATCGGCTGGCGAATAGAGTTCGCCACGGGGGATTGCCACCCCGTCCGGACGAGTTTCCAGTCCAATTTGTCAAATCCTCAAATCTAATGTAACTTTGAGTAAAATATTCATGGTCGCGCCCGGAAATCTTGCCGTGGAGCCGAACATGCGGATCTATAACGCCACGATACTTGTAAAGTTGGCTGGAATTAGCCTGTTGCTAGGCAGTTGTTCGAGCCATCTGATCGGGCTCGAAGGAGCGGGTGCAGACTGTTCAGCGGGGTCCTGTACACATGGGCAGACATCGATCCTGGGCGCCCAGGTCTACAATTCCGACGGGGCGAATGGGTACGACCGCCACGCTTGCGGCATCGATACCGATGGCGACGGCCGAACCGACTCCGAAGGCGGCTTCACCCGCGTCGAAGTAAGGCGCGATTTCGGACAAGGCTTGCTGAATGTTCTCACCCTCGGAACGGTGAACCAGGCGACGATCGAGTACTCGTGTGTCGGTTCAAGACAAGTGTCCGATCTCGCCTGCGATTTTGTCGAACTGGGCGGGGACCAGCCCCGCGTACTCCAATGCACCAAGACCAGTCCGGAACCCGGCGAGCCCTCGAACTACGATTGCGAGGAGCAGCGGGATTCCGGCAACGAGCCAGGCAAGATCGTGTTCGCCTGCGAGATCCTGGGGGCGGCAACAGCGCCTCCCTTCGCTCCCGGCGGCAAGCTCGC
Source organism: uncultured Altererythrobacter sp. (assembly GCA_913055875.1). Classification (GTDB taxonomy): domain Bacteria; phylum Pseudomonadota; class Alphaproteobacteria; order Sphingomonadales; family Sphingomonadaceae; genus CAJXJY01. The sequence continues at coordinate 222,444 of CAJXJY010000005.1, read as the reverse complement.
GCGGAAAGCCTGAGCCGATGAACAGGGCGATCAGAACGCGGATCAACGAACAATGGACGAACTGGCACCAGACTATCGGGCCGCTACCGATCCGATGGGTCGATGTCATAACGCCGCCCGGTGGCAGGCTTGGCTACTCGTCCGACGATATCAAGACCCATACCGCGCAAATACAGCGGGCGATCCGCGACGCACTGGACGCGAATATGGAATGCCGGGCGGTGGGACGAACCTGGTCGCTTTCCGATGCGCCCTACACCAGCGGCGCGATGATCGACCTGTTCAGGTTGAGCGCGGTCAAGCGTATCAACCATCGACAGATCGATCCCGACTATCCGGGAACCCGGGGAAGCGGTCACGTCCTGTGCATGACTCAGGGAGGCACGCAGGTTTCCGACCTCAATCCGTGGCTGGAAGCGGATTCGCGAAAGCTTTCCGTGCGCACCACCGGGGCTGCCAACGGCCAGACAATCGCCGGTGCGACGTCGACCGGGACGCACGGCTCGGTGCTCGGCATGGGCGCGATGCACGATCAGGTCGTCAGTCTCCACCTGATCACCGGCCCCGATCCGGACGATCAGGTTTGGCTGGAGCGCGCGAGCTATCCGGTCCTCCTGCCGGCGACGATCGGCGGCTATGGCGCAACGCTCATCCGCGACGACACATTGTTCAACGCCGCGGTCATGGGGATCGGCGCCTTCGGTGTGATCGCCAACATCGTGTTCGAGGCGCGTGATCGTCTTATGCTCGAAGCGTTCAACTACAAGCAGGATTCGGCGACGCAGACGCTGGTCTACGACGCCGATATGCGCAAGCGCGTCACCTCGCTCGATTTTACCTCGGCCCCGCGCCTCGACCCGCCGGGCAGGAGCGGCAAGCCATACTTCTTTCAGCCGATCATCGATCCGAATTCTCCCGCTCCGCACGAAGTCCTGATCACCCAGATATACGAGCGGACATGGGATCCCGCTGCGCGCGACCTGCTCGACCCCGACGATCCGAAAGGAGGGCCCGGCTACGACGTGATCAGCGTCGTCGGCAGGTTCCTCGACGTTTTCGGTTTTCTCGTCCCGCTGGTGTCCAAGCTCGTAGCGAACGATTTCTTCAAGGTCGGCCGACAGGTCGGCTCGTGGGGCGAGTTGTTCAGCTTCAAGTCGGTCCGGACAAAGGTCGCGAGCGGCACGGTCGCGGTCGACTTGCCCGATGCCGAAGCCGCCATCGACGCGTTGCTCGAACTGAGCGACGAAGTGCGGAATGTTCCCGTGGTTTTCGGCTGTCGCTATGTGGCGAAAACGCAGGCCTTGCTCGGCTTCAACAAATGGGACAGCACTTTCGTCGTCAGCATAGACGGCGTCGAAAACGACAAGACCAGGGCTTTCTTCGACGCGATCCCGGCCAAGATGGCGCAGAAGGGGATCGCCTTTACCCAGCACTGGGGGAAGACCAACGGTTACAACGCAGCCAGCGTGCGGGCGGCCTATGGCGATGCCAATGTCGACGCCTGGAAGGCGGCGAGAGCACAGCTGATCCCCGATCCCGCTGTGCGGGCCATGTTCGAAAACGATCTCATCCGCCGCTGCGGGCTGGATGGATAGGCCCGAGAGCTAACCCGGGCCGGCCTTGTTTCTCGCCACGCTCGCTTCCATCGCCGCGATCTGTTCTTCGGTCGCCGGTTTCTGCCGGGTCGCCTTCCACTCCTCCATCGGCATGCCGTGGATCAGTTCGCGCGCGGCGGATTTGTCGCCGTCATAGCCCGCCTCGCGGATCCAGTCGGCGAGGCAGTTGCGGCAGAAGTCCGCCAGCCCCATCAGCTCGATATTCTGCGCATCGTGGCGGTAGCGCAGGTGGCGAACCAGCCGCCGGAACGCGGCAGCCGCAACCGTATCGTCCAGCGCATCGAGTTCGTCGGGGGTATTGCTGTCCATCGTCACTATCCCTTGAGTTGCAACGCAGGCGTGCCATAGCGGGGCCCGCATGAAAAAGCTCGACCCGAGAGGCCGCAAGGTCAAGATCCTCGCCACCACCGGCCCCGCCAGCCGCGAGCCGGAAATGCTGCGCAAGCTGTTCCGCGCCGGCGCCGACGCCTTCCGCGTCAATATGAGCCATGGCGAGCACGCGGTTCATGCCGAAACGATCAAGGCGATCCGCGCGCTCGAAAAGGAGTTCGGCCGCCCGATCGCGATCTTCTGCGACCTGCAGGGCCCCAAGCTGCGCGTCGGCAAGTTCGCCGGCGGCAAGGCGGTGATCCGCCACTCGGGGCATTTCACGCTCGACCGCAATCCCGAGCCGGGCGACGAGACGCGCGTCGAACTGCCGCATCCCGAGCTGTTCGGCCTGCTCGAAAAGGGGCAGCGGCTGCTGATCGACGACGGCAAGATCCGCCTCAGGGTGATCCGCGCCGGCACCGACGAGATCCTGTGCTCGGCCGAAGTCGGCGGGGTGATCTCGGACCGCAAGGGCGTCAACGTGCCCGATGCCGAGGTGCCGATCCCCGCGCTGACCGACAAGGACCGCAGGGATCTCGCTTTCGCAATGGATCACGGCGCCGACTGGATCGGCCTCAGTTTCGTCCAGCGGCCCGAGGACCTCGCCGAGGCGCGCAAGCTGATGGGCGGAAGCGGCTCGCTCTGCGCCAAGATCGAGAAGCCGATGGCGGTACGCCGGCTCGACGAGCTGATCGAGCTGTCCGACGGGATCATGGTCGCGCGCGGCGATCTCGGGGTCGAGCTCGAACCGCAGGAAGTGCCGCCGCTGCAAAAGCGGATCGTCAACCAGACGCGGCTGATGGGCAAGCCGGTGATCGTCGCGACGCAGATGCTCGAATCGATGATCGAGAGCCCCGCGCCGACCCGCGCCGAAGTCTCCGACGTCGCCAATGCGGTCTATGACGGGGCCGATGCGGTGATGCTCTCGGCCGAGACCGCGGCAGGCGAATGGCCAGAGGAAGCGGTCACGATCATGCACCGCATCGCCAGGCAGGTGGAAGACGACGAAGGCTATCTCGAGCGCGTACGGATGCTCGATACCCCGCCCGACCGCACCACCGCCGACGCGCTCGCGCATGCCTGCATGACCATCGCCGACACAGTCGAGATCGGCGCAATCACCGTCTTCACCGGCTCGGGCTCGACCGCGCGGCGGGTCGCGCGCGAGCGACCGAGCGTGCCGATGCTGGTGCTGACCCCGTCGATGAAGACCGCGCGCCGGGTCGCACTGCTGTGGGGCGCGCATGCGGTGGCGACCAAGGACATCGGCAGTTTCGAGGAGATGATCGCCAAGGGCAAGCGGATGGTGCTGCGCCATGGCTTCGGGCGTGCGGGCAGCAAGCTGATCGCGCTCGCGGGCGTGCCGTTCGGGACGCCGGGGAGCACCAATCTGCTGCACGTGGTGACGCTGGCGGGCGACGAGCTGGAGCGGCATGGCGGATAGGCCGGAATGACCGTGGGCGAACGCCGCCTCTATCGATGAAAGCCGCACTCGCCTCTCGCCCGCTGCTGTGGCTGGTCCTGGCCATGCCGGGGGCGTGGATTCTCTATCGCTGGGCGGCGACGCCCGACCTCTACGGCTACGGCCACGCCATCGGCGACAGCGGCGACTGGGCCGCATGGCTGCTGATGGCGACGCTCGCCGTGACCCCGCTCCGCCTGCTGTTCCGGCGGCACGGCTGGACGGCATGGCTGATGCGGCGCAGGCGCGATCTCGGCGTGGCCAGCTTCGCCTATGCCGCGGGGCACACCGTCATCTACCTCGTTCGCAAGGGCTCGCCGGACATCGTGCTGGCGGAGCTTTCGACGCCCTACATCCTGATCGGCTGGATCGCGCTGGCGCTGTTCGTGCCACTTGCCGCGACCTCGAGCGATATCGCGGTGCGCGCGCTAAAACGCACGTGGAAGAGGCTGCACCGGCTGGTCTACCCGGCCGCGATCCTGACCTTCCTGCACTGGGTGCTGTCCGCCTTCGACCCGACCGTGGCCTGGATCCATGTCGGGATCCTGGCCGCGATCGAGGGTCTCAGGGTGTGGCTCCAGTGGCGTCAGAGAGTGACGTAATTGCGGAACCGCGCGACTTCGGCCTCGTCGACATATTTGCCGATTTCGCGGTCGAACACGCCCATGTCGGCATAGGGGCGGTATTCCTCGAATTCGTGGACCATCTTGTCGGTCATGCCGGGGATCAGGCGGATTTCCTCTTCGGTCCCGGTGTTGAGGTTGACCGGCACGAACACGCCCGTCAGCACGTTCGCAGTCTCTTCCGGCGAGAGCGTTTCGAGCAGCTTGGCATTGAGATCGGTAACGCTCGCATAGGGCTGCCCGGCGACGATCGCCTCGGCGAGTTCCGGAGTCACGCCTTCGGCGGCGGCGAGCTGCTCGGCGGTCGCGGTGTTGGCGTCGAGCACCGCAGCGGCGGTCTCGGCGTCGGCGGTTTCCACATCGCTCGCCGCGTCCTGTTCGGCGGTGTCGGCCGCATCCTCGGTGCCCGAGGAACAGGCGGACAGGGCGAGGACGGAGCCGGCGAAAGCGGCGGAGATGGCAAATTTATGCATGGTGGGAATATCCTTTTTGCTACAAATTCGCATTAGCAAATAGTGCGGGTTTGCAAAGCTCTTTTTTCGGAGCCGCGTTATGGGTCGTCCCCCGCCTCACGTATAGGCGATCCTGTCGTCGAGCACGACGCCGCAGCTTTCGACCGCCTCGCCCACGGTGCGGTGAAACTCGCTCACTTCTCCGCCATAGGGCTTGAGCCGCTCGGCGACCGGCGCGTGCGTTTCGGCGAAATGGACGATCACGCCGTCCTCGCGCAGCCGGTGGACCAGCCGCAGCAGCATCGCCGCGCCGCTCGCGTCGACGGCGTTAACCGCGCGCATGTCCAGCACCAGCTGCTCGACCCCCTCATGCGCCGCCAGCCGGGCGTAGATCTCGTCCTCGCAATGCGCGGCATTGCCGAAATAGAGCGAGCGGTCGATCCGCACCACCAGCACCGGCAGCGTGTCGATCTCGACCGCATCGCGCCGGACCGAGCGGAACGTCGCGCCGCCATCGTCGGAGCCGACTCGCGTGACGCGCGGGAGCGAGGAGAACCACAGGAAGTGCGCGATCCCCAGCCCCGCCCCGACCGCGAGGCCGAGGCGCACGCCGAGCAGCAGCGTGGCCAGAAACGACAGCGCGATGATCCCGCCCTCGACCCGGTCGTGGTGCCACACCGCCATGATGTCGCGCCACTTGACCAGCCCGAACACCGCGCTGATCACGAGCGCGGCGAGCGCGGTCTGCGGCAGGTAAGACAGCAGCGGCGCGAGGAACAGCAGCACCGCGAGCACGGCGAGCGAGGCGAAACCGGAGGCGAGCGGGGAGCGCGCACCGCTGTCCTCGACCAGCGCCGAGCGGCTCAGGCTCGCGCCGACCGCGTAGCCGCCGGTCAGCGCGGCGGCGATATTGCCCGCCCCCAGCGCCACCGCCTCGCGGCTGGTGTCGAGGTGGCGGCGATCGGTCCCGGCGAGCGACTTCGCCACCGCGGTGGCGGTCACGAACACGATCACCGCGACAGCGACGCTGCTGGCGAGCAGGTCGAGCCACAGCTGTGGCGAGCCGAGCGGCCAGGGCATGCTCGGGACGCCGGCGGACACAGTGCTGACCGTGCCGATCTCACCGCGATAGGCACTCGCCGCGAAAGCCGCGCCGATCACGATCGCGAGCGGGACCGATTTCGCGATCGCCTGCCGGAAGGGCGGATGGACGCCGAGCTTCCACAGAGTCGCCGCGAAATACCGGTTGGCGAACAGCAGCAGGACGAGCGCGGTGGCGCCGATCATCGTCGTCGGCCAGTTGGTCCCGGGCAGGTTGCGCCACAAGGCGGGCAGGCCCGAGAGCAGGTCTCCCGAGCGCGCCATGTCGATCCCGAGCAGCGCCGGCAGCTGGCTCGCCGCGATCAGGATCGCCGCGGCCGCGGTGAATCCAAGCAGCACCGGCTCGCTGACGAAATTGACCAGCCGCCCCAGCCCCAGCCCGCCGAGCAGGCACAGCAGCACCCCGGCTTCGATCGCGATTACCGCGGCGGCCGTAGCCGGGTCCGCGCCACCGACCGTGGCCGCCTCCGCGACCACCAGCGAGACCAGCGCGACCGGCCCCATCGAGACGAAATTGCTGGTGCCGAAGACGGCATAGAGCAGCGGCGGCAGGAGCGCGGCGAACAGGCCCGTTTCGGGAGGCAGGCCTGCGAGCTGCGCATAGGCCATCGCCTGCGGGACCAGCAAAATGGCGAGGATCAGTCCGGCGATACCGTCCCTGGCCGCGGCGCCCAATCCGTACGACCGGAGCCAGGCCGGCCGCGGCACAAGCGCCCGCCCGGCCTTCACCCGGCGCTCGCCCGTTCGAGCCGCGTGCGCGCTTCGGCTTCGCCGATCAGCGGCAGAAGCTCGCGCATGTCGGGGCCGTGATCCATTCCGGTCAGCGCCTGCCGCAGTGGCAGGAACAGCGGCTTGCCCTTGCGTCCGGTCGCCTGCTTCAGCGACTCGGCCAGGGCATGCCACGGATCGTCGCCCCAGTTCAGCAGCCGCGCCGCCTCGGCAAGAAACGCCCTGTCGTCGGGGGAGAAGGCAGGATTCTCGATCGGACCGGTGACGAGGCGCCACCATTCGGCGGCCTCGCCGACATGCGCAAGATTGGGGCGGATCGCATGCCAGCCCGCCTCGTCCATGCCTTCGGGCAGCCGGTCGGCCACGGCGGCAAAATCCATCGCGTGCACGATCGCGGCGTTGAGGCGTTCGAGCTCGGCCTCATCGAATTTCGCGGGCGCGCGGCTGAAGGTGGCGAGGTCGAAGCCGTCGAGCAACAGCTGCCGATCCGCGATCGGTTCGACCGGCAGCGAGGTGCCGATCCGCGCCAGCAGCGCAACGACCGCCTCGGGCTCGATCCCGCGTTCGCGGAAAGCGTCGCAGCCGAGTGAGCCGATCCGTTTCGACAGCTTGCCTTCCTTGCCGATCAGCAGCGCTTCATGCGCGAAATCGGGCACGCCATGCTGCGCGGAATGCTGCGCAGCATCGAGTGCGGTAAACATCTGTATTTGCACCGCTGTATTCGAGACATGATCCTCTCCGCGCAGCACGCTGGTGACGCCCATTTCGCGATCGTCCACCGTGCTCGGCAGCGTGTAAAGCCAGCTGCCGTCGGCGCGGCGGATGACGGGATCGGAGAGTTGCGCGGGATCGAATTTCTGCGCGCCCCTGATGCCGTCCTGCCACGCGATCGGCTCGTCGTGATCGAGCTTGAAGCGCCAGTGCGGCGCCACGCCTTCCGCTTCTTTCGCCGCGCGCTCGGCATCGCCCAGCGCCAGTGCGGCGCGGTCGTAGATCGGCGGCTTGCCCCGGCCCAGCGCGATCTTGCGCTTGAGCTCGAGTTCCTGCGCGCTCTCATAGGCGGGATAGACACGGCCCGCTTCGCGCAAAGCCTCGAACGCGGCGTCATACAGGGTCAGGCGTTCCGATTGCCGTTCCTCGCCATCGGGCTCCAGTCCGAGCCAAGCGAGGTCGGCGCGGATCGCCTCGACATAGTCCTCGCGGCTGCGCTCGGCATCGGTATCGTCGATCCGCAGCAGGAAGCGCCCGCCGCTTTTGCGCGCCAGCATCCAGTTGTGCAGTGCGGTACGTATATTGCCGACATGCAGCCGGCCCGTCGGCGACGGGGCGAAGCGGGTGGTGGTCATGGCGCGTGCGGTTAGCCGCCGGGGCGGATTCTCACAAGCGCCAGCGCATTAGCGATTGCAAAGACGGCGCGAAGCGGCAAGATCGCGCGCGGAATGGAATGACAGGGGTCGTATTCACATGAAACGCATCGTTTCGGCCGCCGCGCTGACCGCCATCCTGTTCGCCACGCCCGCTGCGCAGGCGGAATCTTCGAAGGACGAAGGCTCGCTCTATTTGCGCTGCGACGGCAAGCCGAACAACACCACCGACGGCGAGAACTTCGCGCGCTTCCTCGGGGCGGTTACGCTGCTGGGCCTGTTCGCCCCGGCACCGGAGGCTCCGGACCCGAAAAAGCGGTTGTTCGGCGCGGAAGGCGTGGCTGCGTGCGATGGGATCATCGACGGGGACAAGGCAGAGGGCAATGTGGTGCGGCGCATCCCGCTGATCCTTGCCCGGGCGGCACACCGGATAGAGGCACTCGATTACGAGGGCGCGCTGGTCGACATCGCAAAGGCGCGTAACGAAGCCTCCCAGGCCGGGTTGATCGGCAATCCGTATTTCGAACGGTCGATGGGCCTCGCCTTCAACCGCCTCGAATCGGTCGCGCACCTCCGGCTCGGCAATGCCGAAGCCGCCCGCGACGCGGTCCTGCGGTCGGGCCGCGACCAGGATTTCGCGACCTACGCGATGTTGATGATCTACACGGTCGAAAAATACCTCACCGACGTCACGCCCGAGGAGGAGCGGCAGATGGCCGCGCTCGCGCGGCTCGTGCCGACATACTCGATGAACTACTCGCAGCGTCTCGAGGATGTCGGGCGCTTCGCCGACGCGGCGCGGACGCGGCGCGACCTGCTGCGCTTTTTCGAAGCGGTCGTCCCCGAAACCGTCCATTCCACGCATTACGCGCGAACCGCCGTTTCAGAGGCGCTGGCCGGCGAATGGGACGCGGCGGCGGAAAATATCCGGACCGCCGAAAGGCTGATGGAAAGCCGCATGAGGAAGGGGAAGCCGGAAAAGGATTCCAGCCCCACGGTCGAGCTGATCGATTTCTACAATATCCTCGAACTGGTGCGTTCGGGCAGCCTGCCCGAGGCGCGGCGCAATTTCGCCGCGCGGTCGCGCTGGCTGGCTCCCAGCTTCGGCGTCGTCGCCGAGGTGAACGGCAAGCTGCGCGAAAGCGCAAGCGAGGACGAATTGTTCGGCTCGCTCGAAAAATCTCCCGAGACGCTGTGGCAGGAGCGCAAGGATAACCAGCAGGCGATCGATCTCGAGGCCGACAAGGACAATGCCAGCCTGTTCAGGATGATCCCCTCCTATGCCGACATCAAGGCCTTCGAAAGCCAGAGCAAGGAGGTCTGGCGGACCAGGAAGAGCCGGATGCTGGAGGATGAACCCTATCTCAAGGACACCGAGTTCTATTTCATCCATTCGAATACGATGGAGCCGGTTCGTAACGAGGCGATGATGCTGCACGCGGCTTTGCAGGCGAAGGCGAAGGGCAAGCAGGGCTTCATGATCCTGACCTTCGCGCCGCTCGCCGACGGGCAGGGCGTCGTGCGCTTCATGGATCGCGGCGAACTCGGCGCGCCGAACGACCTGTTCATCGATGCCGACGCGGTCATCGCGGAGCTATCGCCGATCATCCCCTCTCCCGACGAGCTGAAGGCGCGCAGGAGACGGCGCTAGGCCGCCGCCGCTATTGCGAATACAGTGTGACGCTGTGCCCGCCCCCCGCGAGGCGGATGCCGTTCGACGCGGTGCGCTCGATCGTCTTCGCCGCCCGTAATGCCGCGAAGATCGCCTCAAGTTCTCTCGGATAGCCGATCCGGCAGACGATTCCGGGCCTTTCGCCGGTAAACGCGATCGTGTTCCCCTCGATACGGTAATCGAGTGAGAAACCCGCACAGGTGGGCTCCCAATACAGCGTGCTGCCGGTGCCCGTGAGCGCGATGCCGGTCAGGTCTCCGCCGTCCAGCCCGCCGAGCCGCCAATGGCCCTCCAGCGTCTCGACAGCCGCCATCGGTTCGCCGCCGGAAGATGGAGCCGGGAAGGTTTCGCCCGAAGCGCCGGCATGTGCGGCCGAATTCGCCGGATCGATCCGGTTGGAATTGGGCGGGGGTTCGTCCGGTGCCGCACAGGCGGCGAGCGGCAGAACCAAGGCGGCAATCAAGGATCGCATGTCTTTCTCCCTTTTGCTTGCGAACGAACGAGGTACGAAAAAGGCCCCGCCGGATCGCTCCGGCGGGGCCTTGTCTGAAGAGCGACCGGGCGGGTTACTCGTCGTCCGAACCACCGCCCATGGCGGCCTTCATCGCCTCTTCGCTCAGCACTTCGCCGGCATCGGTATCGGGGCCGGCATCGGTGTCGCCACCCGTATCGGGCGTATCGGCCTCGACCTCGGCCAGCGGGGCGTCGCCGGTCGCAGCTTCCTCGCCCTGGGCGAGTTCGGCCTTGCGCTCTTCCTCGGCGGTCTGCGCGGCGAGCAGCTTCTCCTGCTGCTTCTTCCACGCAGCGCGCAGCGTGGCATCGCGGCTCGAGGCGGTGACGCGCAGGCGGTTCATGCCCGCGCCGGTGCCCGCGGGGATGAGGCGGCCGACGATCACGTTCTCCTTGAGGCCGATCAGCGTGTCCTGCTTGCCTTCGACCGCCGCCTGCGTGAGCACGCGGGTGGTTTCCTGGAAGGAGGCCGCCGAGATGAAGGAGCGCGTCTGGAGCGAGGCCTTGGTGATGCCGAGCAGCACCGGCTTGCCCTGCGCCTTCTTCTTGCGCGGGGCGAGCCTGGCATTGGCCTCGTCCATCTCCTCGCGATCGACCTGTTCGCCGACCAGCAAGGTGGTGTCGCCGCCATCGGTGATCTCGACCTTCTGCAGCATCTGGCGAACGATCACCTCGATGTGCTTGTCGTTGATCTTCACGCCCTGGAGCCGGTAGACTTCCTGAATCTCGTTGACGAGGTACTCGGCGAGCGCCTCGACCCCGAGCACTTCGAGGATGTCGTGCGGGTTGGGCGAGCCCGAGATGAGCGTGTCGCCCTTCTTGACGAAGTCGCCTTCCTGGACGTCGATCACCTTGGTCTTGGGGATCAGGTAGTCGACTGCCTCGCCTTCTTCCGGCACGATCGCGATCTTGCGCTTGGCCTTGTATTCGCGGACGAATTCGATCTTGCCCGAAATCTTGGCGATGATCGACACGTCCTTCGGCATGCGCGCCTCGAACAGCTCCGCCACCCGCGGCAGGCCGCCGGTGATGTCGCGCGTCTTGGCCGCCTCGCGGCTGGCGCGCGCGAGGATGTCGCCGGCCTGGACTTCCTGGCCGTCCTCGACCGAGAGCGTGGTGCCCGGGGCGAGCATGTAGCGCGCCGCCTCGGTTTCCTCGTCCTTCTTGGTCTTGCCCTTGCCCTTGGCATCTTCCTCCGAGAGCAGCGTCAGGCGCGGACGCAAGTCTTCCTTCTTCTTGCGGCCGGTGGTCTTGGTCTCGGTCACGACGCGCTGCGCGATGCCGGTCGCGTCGTCGACGCGTTCCTCCATCGTCGTGCCGTCGATCAGGTCCTGATAGCGGACCGTGCCCGAGGTTTCGGTGATGATCGGCAGAGTGAACGGATCCCATTCGGCGAGCCGGTCGCCTTCCTTCACCTTCACCCCGTCCTTGTGCATCAGCACGGTGCCGTAGGGGACCTTGTGGATCTCGCGCTCGCGGCCTTCCTTGTCGATCACCGCCAGCTCGCCATTGCGCGCGAGCGACAGGATGCGGCCCTTCTTGTCGGTGATGGTCGGCATGTCGCGGTACTCGACCTTGCCGTCCGACACCGCCTCGAGGTGCGAGGTTTCGTTGAGCTGCGCCGCGCCGCCGATGTGGAAGGTCCGCATCGTCAGCTGGGTGCCGGGCTCACCGATCGACTGCGCCGCGATGACGCCCACGGCCTCGCCGATATTGACCGGCGTGCCGCGCGCGAGGTCGCGCCCGTAGCAGGTCGCGCACACGCCCTGTTCGGCTTCGCAGACCAGCGGCGAACGAATCTTGGCGACCTGCGTTTCGGCGGCCTCGATTTCCTTGACCATCGGCTCGTCGATCAGCGTGCCGGCCTTGACGATGACCTCGTCGGTCGCCGCGTTGACGATGTCCTCGGCCGTGGTGCGACCGAGGATGCGCTCGCCGAGCGAGGCGATGACGCTGCCGCCCTGCACGATCGCACGCATTTCGAGCGCGTTCTTGGTCTTGCAGTCCTCCTCGACGATGACGCAGTCCTGCGACACGTCGACCAGGCGCCGGGTCAGGTAGCCCGAGTTCGCGGTCTTCAACGCGGTGTCCGCGAGGCCCTTGCGCGCGCCGTGGGTCGAGTTGAAGTATTCGAGGACGGTCAGGCCTTCCTTGAAGTTCGAGATGATCGGCTGTTCGATGATCTCGCCCGAGGGCTTGGCCATCAGGCCGCGCATGCCCGCGAGCTGCTTCATCTGCGCGGGGCTACCGCGCGCGCCCGAGTGGCTCATCATGTAGATCGAGTTGATCTGCGCTTCCTTGCCTTCGTCGTCGATCGGCTGCGACTTGATCTCGTCCATCATCGCGTCGGCGACCTGGTCGCCGCAGCGGCTCCAGGCGTCGATCACCTTGTTGTATTTTTCCTGCTGGGTGATCAGGCCGTCCTGGTACTGCTGCTCGTAATCGGCGACCAGCTTCTTGGTTTCCTCGACCATCCCGTCCTTGCTGTCGGGGATGATCATGTCGTCCTTGCCGAACGAGATGCCCGCGCGGAAGGCGTGGCGGAAGCCCAGCGCCATGATCGCGTCGGCGAACAGCACCGTGTCCTTCTGCCCGGTGTGGCGATAGACCTGGTCGATGACGTCGCCGATTTCCTTCTTGGTCAGGAGGCGGTTGACGATGTCGTAGGGAACCTTGTGGTTCTTCGGCAGGCACTCGCCGATCAGCATCCGGCCCGGCGTGGTGACGAAGCGCTGGAGCACGACGTTGCCGTCCTCGTCCGCCTGCGGCACGCGCGCGATGACCTTGGTGTGGAGCGTGACCGACTTGGTCTCGAGCGCCTGGTGCACCTCGGCCATGTCGGCGAACCGCGGCAGCTTCTCGATCTTCTCGCCGCCCTTTTCCTCGATGAATTCGGGCGTCGCTTCCTGCCGTTCCATCGACAGGTAATAGAGGCCCAGCACCATGTCCTGCGAGGGCACGATGATCGGCTTGCCGTTGGCGGGGCTGAGGATGTTGTTGGTGCTCATCATCAGCACGCGCGCTTCCAGCTGCGCCTCGAGGCTCAGCGGGACGTGGACGGCCATCTGGTCGCCGTCGAAGTCGGCGTTGAACGCGGCGCAGACCAGCGGGTGAAGCTGGATCGCCTTGCCCTCGATCAGCACCGGCTCGAACGCCTGGATGCCGAGGCGGTGAAGCGTCGGCGCGCGGTTGAGGAGGACCGGGTGCTCGCGAATGACTTCGTCGAGGATGTCCCAGACTTCCTTGCGCTCCTTCTCGACCCACTTCTTGGCCTGCTTGAGCGTCATCGACAGGCCCTTGGCGTCGAGCCGGGCGTAGATGAACGGCTTGAACAGCTCGAGCGCCATCTTCTTGGGCAGGCCGCACTGGTGCAGCTTGAGCTCGGGACCGGTCACGATCACCGAGCGGCCCGAATAGTCGACGCGCTTGCCGAGCAGGTTCTGGCGGAAGCGGCCCTGCTTGCCCTTAAGCATGTCGCTGAGCGACTTGAGCGGACGCTTGTTGGCACCGGTGATGACGCGGCCGCGGCGGCCGTTGTCGAACAGCGCATCGACCGATTCCTGCAGCATGCGCTTCTCGTTGCGCACGATGATGTCGGGCGCGCGCAGCTCGATCAGGCGCTTCAGCCGGTTGTTGCGGTTGATGACGCGGCGGTAGAGATCGTTGAGATCCGAGGTCGCGAAGCGGCCGCCGTCGAGCGGCACCAGCGGGCGCAGCTCGGGCGGGATCACGGGGACGACTTCAAGGATCATCCACTCGGGGCGGTTGCCCGATTCGATGAAGCTCTCGACGACCTTGAGCCGCTTGATGATCTTGGCCGGCTTGAGCTTCGACTTGGTGGTCGCAAGCTCTTCCATCAGGTCGTCGCGCTCCTGCTCGAGGTCGAGATCCATCAGCATGATCTTGACCGCTTCGGCGCCGATCCCCGCGGTGAAGGCGTCCTCGCCGTATTCGTCCTGTGCCTCGAGCAGCTCGTCCTCGGTCAGGAGCTGGAACTTCTCGAGCGGGGTCAGGCCGGGTTCGGTGACGATGTAGCTCTCGAAGTACAGAACCCGTTCGAGCTGCTTCAGCTGCATATCGAGCAGCAGGCCGATGCGGCTCGGCAGCGACTTGAGGAACCAGATATGCGCGACCGGCGCGGCGAGCTCGATATGGCCCATGCGCTCGCGGCGGACTTTCGTGACGGTCACCTCGACGCCGCACTTCTCGCACACGACGCCCTTGTACTTCATCCGCTTGTACTTGCCGCACAGGCACTCGTAGTCCTTCACCGGACCGAAGATGCGCGCGCAGAACAGCCCGTCGCGCTCGGGCTTGAACGTGCGGTAGTTGATCGTCTCGGGCTTCTTGATCTCGCCGAACGACCACGAGCGGATGCGCTCGGGGGAAGCGATCCCGATCTGGATCTGGTCGAAGGTTTCCGGCTTGGCGAGCTGGTTGGTGAATTTGGTCAGTTCGTTCAATTTCCTGCTCCTTCAGAGCCAAGGTATTTATCCAAAAGGTGCCCGCATTTTTCGGCAATACGGTTCATCTCGTCAGCGGCTTCGCGATTTACCTCGCCAGTGGGCAGCAGATATTTTCTGGAGGCCCTGACAAACTCTGCGTTGAGTTCCATTCTGACTATCTGCTCGCTGCGCACTCCGCTGGTCCCGGTCGTGATGGCGGCCGAAGCCCAGAAATTACCCGTCAACGCAATGTCCAAGTCCAACTTCGCAGAGTCAGCCGCAGACGCCACGCCGTAACATTGGAGCGCCTCACCATAAGTGAAAGGCAGCTGAGGTTCTGGAGGCGGGCCGAATTGGGCCATCGATAGGGCCACAGTGATGGTCAGTATCATTCCGCCGCCTCCGGCCATTCGTCCTCGTCCTCGTCCTCGCCATCGCTGAGCGAGGACAGTTCGACATTGAGGCCGAGGCTGCGCATTTCCTTGACGAGCACGTTGAAGCTCTCCGGAATGCCGGCCTCGAAGGTGTCGTCGCCCTTGACGATCGCTTCGTAGACCTTGGTCCGGCCGATCACGTCGTCCGACTTGACGGTGAGCATTTCCTGCAGCGTGTAGGCGGCGCCGTAGGCCTGCAGCGCCCACACCTCCATCTCGCCGAAGCGCTGGCCGCCGAACTGCGCCTTGCCGCCCAGCGGCTGCTGGGTGACGAGCGAGTACGGACCGATCGAACGCGCGTGGATCTTGTCGTCGACCAGATGGTGCAGCTTGAGCATGTAGATGTAGCCCACCGTCACCTTGCGGTCGAACGCCTCGCCGGTGCGCCCGTCATAGAGCACCACCTGGCCCGAACCATCGAGCCCGGCCTGTTCGAGCATGGTGGTGACGTCGCCCTCGCGCGCACCGTCGAACACCGGGGTGCCCATCGGGACGCCGCCCGAGAGATGCCCCGCCAGTTCGACGATCTCGCCGGTCGAACGCGCCTCGATCTCGTCGTGATACTGCTCGCCGTAAACCGACTTGAGCGTATCGACGAGTTCCTTCGGCTTCTTCGCCTTGGCGTAGTCTTCCGCCGCGTTCGGATTGGCGTCGCGCCATTCCTCCAACGCCGCGGTGACCTGCTGGCCGAGCCCGCGCGCGGCCATGCCGAGATGCGTCTCGAAGATCTGGCCCACGTTCATGCGGCTCGGCACGCCGAGCGGGTTGAGCACGATATCGACGGGGGTGCCATCCTCGAGGAACGGCATGTCTTCCTGCGGCAGGATGCGGCTGATGACGCCCTTGTTTCCGTGGCGGCCGGCCATCTTGTCGCCCGGCTGCAACTTGCGCTTCACCGCGACGAACACCTTGACCATCTTGAGCACGCCCGGAGCGAGTTCGTCGCCGCGTTCGAGCTTCTCCTTGCGGTCCTCGAACTTGTCCTCGATGCCCTTGACGGCCTCGTCGTACTGGCTCTTGACCGCCTCGAGCTGCGCCTGGCGCTTGTCGTCGGCGACCGCGAACTTGAACCATTCGTGCCTGTCGACGCCTTCGAGCACATCCTCGGTGACCTTGGTCCCCTTCTTGACGCCCTTCGGCGCGGCCGAAGCGGTCTGGCCGACGAGCATGTCGCGCAGGCGGTTGTAGGTCGCGCGGTTGAGGATCGCGCGTTCGTCCTGGCTGTCCTTCTTGAGGCGTTCGATCTCCTCGTGCTGGATCGCGCGGGTACGGTCGTCGATCTCGATGCCGTGGCGGTTGAACACGCGCACTTCGACCACCGTGCCGGCGACGCCCGGGGGCAGCCGCAACGAGGTGTCGCGCACGTCCGAAGCCTTCTCGCCGAAGATCGCGCGCAGGAGCTTTTCCTCAGGCGTCATCGGCGATTCGCCCTTGGGCGTGATCTTGCCGCACAGGATGTCGCCCGGATGCACTTCGGCGCCGATATAGACGATCCCCGCCTCGTCGAGGTTGCGCAGCGCCTCCTCGCCGACATTGGGGATGTCGCGGGTGATGTCTTCCGGCCCGAGCTTGGTGTCGCGCGCCATGACCTCGAATTCCTCGATATGGATCGAGGTGAACACGTCGTCCTTGACGATGCGTTCGGAGATCAGGATCGAGTCCTCGTAATTGTAGCCGTTCCACGGCATGAACGCGACGAGGCTGTTCTTGCCCAGCGCCAGCTCGCCGAGATCGGTCGAGGGACCGTCGGCGATGATGTCGCCTTCCTCGATCGTGTCGCCGACCTTCACCAGCGGACGCTGGTTGATGCAGGTGTTCTGGTTCGAACGCTGGAACTTCTGCAGCGTGTAGATGTCGACGCCCGACTGGCCGGGTTCGACATCGCCGATCGCGCGGATCACGATGCGGGTCGCGTCGACCTGGTCGACGATGCCGCCGCGGGTCGCGGTGATCGCCGCACCGCTGTCACGCGCCACGGTCTCTTCCATGCCGGTGCCGACGAAGGGTGCCTCGGCGCGCACCAGCGGCACCGCCTGGCGCTGCATGTTCGAGCCCATCAGCGCGCGGTTGGCGTCGTCGTTCTCGAGGAACGGGATCAGCGAGGCGGCGACCGAAACGAGCTGTTTCGGCGACACGTCCATCAGCGTGATCTGGTCGCTCGGGAGCATCACGAACTCGCCGTTCTGCCGCGCCGAGACCATTTCCTCGACGAACTTGCCGTTCTTGTCGGTTTCGGCCGAAGCCTGCGCGACGGCGTTCTTCTGCTCTTCCATCGCCGAGAGGTAGATCACGTCGCCGGTGACCTTGCCGTCGACGACCTTGCGGTACGGCGTTTCGATGAAGCCGTACTTGTTGACCCGGCTGAACGAGGCGAGCGAGTTGATCAGGCCGATATTCGGACCCTCGGGCGTCTCGATCGGGCAGATGCGGCCGTAATGGGTCGGGTGCACGTCGCGGACCTCGAAGCCGGCGCGCTCGCGGGTGAGACCGCCCGGGCCGAGCGCCGAGACTCGGCGCTTGTGCGTGACTTCGCTGAGCGGGTTGGTCTGGTCCATGAACTGCGACAGCTGCGAGGATCCGAAGAACTCGCGCACCGCGGCGACCGCGGGCTTGGCGTTGATCAGGTCGTTCGGCATCACTGTCGACACGTCGACCGAACTCATCCGCTCCTTGACCGCACGTTCCATGCGCAGCAGGCCGACGCGGTACTGGTTCTCGAGCAGTTCGCCGACCGAACGCACGCGGCGGTTGCCGAGATTGTCGATGTCGTCGACTTCGCCCTTGCCGTCCTTGAGGTCGACCAGTTCCTTGACCACCGCGAGGATGTCTTCCTTGCGCAGGGTGGTGACGGTGTCCTCGGCGTCGAGTTCGAGCCGCATGTTGAGCTTGACGCGGCCGACCGCGCTGAGGTCGTAGCGCTCGCCGTCGAAGAACAGGCCCTCGAACAGCGCTTCGGCGGTTTCCTTCGTCGGCGGTTCGCCCGGGCGCATCACCTTGTAGATCGCCTCGAGACCCTCGTCGCGGTTCTCGGCCTTGTCGGCCTGCAGCGTGTTGCGGATCCACGGGCCGGTGCTGACGTGATCGATGTCGAGCAGTTCGAGCCGGTCGACGCCGGCATTGTCGAGCACTTCGAGATTGTCGGGCGACACCTCGTCGCCCGCCTCGATCCAGATGCGGCCGGTCTTCTCGTCGATCAGGTCGCGCGCGGCGTAGCGGCCGAAGATTTCCTCGGTCGGGATCAGCAGGTCCTTGAGCCCGTCCTTGGCCGCCTTGTTGGCGGCGCGGGGGCTGATCTTCTGGTTGGCGGGGAACATTTCCTCGCCGGTCTTGGCGTCGACCAGCGCGAAGGCGGGCTTCTGGCCGCGCCACTGTTCGGGGTTGAACGGCATCTTCCAGCCGCCCGAACCCTCGGCGCCCTTCTTGCCCGAGACGCGCTCCCAGGTGACGGTGTCGTAGAAGAAGTGCAGGATTTCCTCGCTGTCGAGACCGAGCGCGTAGAGCAGCGCGGTGACCGGCAGCTTGCGCTTCCTGTCGATGCGGACGTTGACGATGTCCTTGGCGTCGAATTCGAAATCGAGCCACGAGCCGCGATAGGGAATGACGCGCGCGGCGAACAGCAGCTTGCCCGAGGAGTGCGTCTTGCCGCGGTCGTGATCGAACAGCACGCCGGGCGAACGGTGCATCTGCGACACGATGACGCGCTCGGTGCCGTTGATGATGAAGGTGCCGTTCCCCGTCATGAGCGGCATGTCGCCCATATAGACGTCCTGCTCCTTGATATCGAGCACCGAGCGGGTTTCGGTTTCCTGGTCGACTTCGAACACGATCAGCCGCAGCGTGACCTTCATCGGCGCGGCATAGGTGATGCCGCGCTGCTTGCATTCGGTGGTGTCGTGCTTGGGCGGCTCGAGCTCGTAATGGACGAAATCGAGTTCGGCGGTGCCGGCGAAATCGCGGATCGGGAAGACCGAGCGGAGCGTCTTTTCGAGCCCCGAAACATAGTCGATCGCGGGATTGGAGCGGAGGAACTGTTCGTAGCTCTCGCGCTGGACCTCGATCAGGTTCGGCATCTGCACGGCTTCGTGGATGTCGCCGAAAATCTTGCGGATGCGCTTCTTCGCGGTGCCCGACGCCTTGCGGGCTGCGGTCTTCGTCTTCGCCATGGAGGTGATTCGCCTCTTCGATCGAGCCGGGGCCGTTGGGATGGCGCCCGGCGTGAATGCATTGTGCCACGCGCGGGATGTGGCCCATACGAGACGCGAAAACGACCGCTTGGCGCGCACCTCGCCGGTGCCGCAAGCGGTCGATGCTGCGTCGCGATATGGAAACGCCGCTTCCATCCCTGGCCAGGTCCCCGCGCAGAACCAGCCTTGCTCGAAGCGAGCGGTCGGGCAGCCATGTAGGGTCGGCCCCCGCCGATGTCAACGTGGCAGAGGGGGGAGCGGCTGTCGGGTAGGGAAATTCGCGCCGCGCCGCGCTAGACCTGCCGCATGACGAAACGCAGCGAACGCGGCAGGCCGCCGCATCCGGACATTCTGACCCCGGCCGAATGGAAGGTGGCGGAGGGTGTCCGGCACGGGCTGAGCAACCCGCGCATCGCGGCGCGGCAGGGGGTCAGCGCCGATGCGGTCAAGTTCCACGTTTCGAACATCCTCGGCAAGCTCGGCATGGCCTCGCGCGCCGAATTGCAGCGCTGGCCCGGAATCGAGGCGGGTAGCGCGATGGAAAGGAATACCGCAATGAACGATCACAAACGGATCGGCACGATCGGGCAGATCGCCCGGACGGTGGGCGACATCGACGAGGCGCGGCGCTGGTACCGCGACGTGCTCGGGCTCGAACCGCTGTTCGACGCCGGCAATCTCGCCTTCTTCGCTTGCAACGGCGTGCGCCTGATGCTGTCGCAGGGCGAGCCCGGGCCCGAATCGATCGTCTATTTCAGGGTCGACGATCTGCACGGCGAGTTCGAACGGCTCGAACTGGCCGGCGCGAAACTCGCTTCCGCCCCGCATCGCATCCACACGCACGAGGACGGCACCGAGGAATGGATGGCCTTCGTCGAGGACAATGACGGCCGCCCGATCGGGCTGATGGCGAGCGTCGCGGCGCGGGAGTGAGCGCAAACCGCGCGCCGCCTCCCCGCAAGCGGCGGGCGGGGTGTTGACACATGTGACAGACCCCTCCGATTTTATGCCCCAGATCGGCGGCATATCGATTTTCGATATTATCGATTGACAATAAGGCAATCCAGCCTTATCGAATATCGATATCGAACATCAAGGAGGTCGATATGACACGCTTCCGACAACATACCGCTGCCGCCATGGCTGCGTTTGCGATCGTACTGGTTTCGCTCGTCCCGGTCGTGACCGCTCCGCCCACCGCCGGGCTTGCGCTCGCCGCACCGGCACTCGCCTGATCCGCCGCTGTCCGGGAGACATTCCATGTCCAAGAACATGAGCGACCCGCTGCTCGCGATCGCCACCGTCATCGTCGTGCTGGGGCAGATCCTGATGATCGTTATCGGCGCCCTCGCCGTGCTCGCCATCCCGGCGACGATGATCTTCCGCGACGTGTTTCTTTCCGAGCTCCGGAGCGAGTTCCCGAACTACGCGCTGACCTACCCCACGGCGACGGTCGGCGCGCTGCTGCTGTGCGTGATCGCTCTCGTCGCCATGTTCTGGCTGTTCCTGCGGAAGCTGCGCCAGATCATCGATACGGTCGGCGCCGGAGATCCCTTCGTACCCGCCAACGCAAAACGTCTGACCGCGATGGCGTGGCTGATGCTGGGGATCCAGCTGCTGAGCCTGCCTGCTGCGGGGCTGGCGCTCTATTTCGCCAAGTCGCTCGGCGAGAAAGCGGGCACGATCGATGCGAGTTTCGATCTCAGCGGGGTCGTCCTGGTCGTCACCCTGTTCATCCTCGCCCGCGTGTTCCGCCACGGCGCGGCGATGCGCGAAGACCTCGAGGGGACCGTCTGATGCCGATCTCCGTCAAGCTCGACGACCTGCTTCACGAGCGGCGCATGACGCTGACCGGACTGGCCGAGCGGGTCGGCCTGACTCTCGCCAATCTGTCGATCCTCAAGACCGGCAAGGCCCGGGCGATCCGCTTCTCCACGCTTGAGGCGATCTGCCGCGAACTGGAGTGCCAGCCGGGCGACCTGCTCGGTTACGACGAAGCAGGTCAGGATTCGTAGCACCGGATCCAGTGCCGCCGGTTTCCGCGCCGGATCGAACCGTCGAATGTGTCGCCGTTCACCGAAGTGGCCATGACGGCTTCGATCCGGTTGCCGCCGGGATCGCTCAGCATGAGCAGGAACTGCCCGTCGTGAAGCCACGATTGCGCCACGCGCACCGGAACCTCGCGGCCGTCGACGCGCATGGAGACCTGGAAGATGCTGCCGCCGATGGTGCGGCCCATTCCCAAATCTATCTCGATCCGTTCGTCACCGGCGGTCCGGCAGGACATTCCCCCGGTGGCATGGGCGGGAACGGCCAGGGCAAGGAGGGGCAGAAGGGCAAACGGGACATGGCGCATGAATAGCCCTTTCGCCGACGCAGCCTGAACCGCGGATTGCAGGGGCGGGCCGGCACAGGAGCCGACATTGGCAAGTCCGGGGCGCTCCGTCCGCCGAGCCGCCTATCGGGTCGGAGCGATTCTCAACCCTTCCCGTTCCTCTATCGCCCCGGCGAAGCCCCAGCCGCCGAAGGTCTCCGATACCGCAGCCGTCAGCACATTCTCGCCCGCGCGCAGCGGCAGCACGACCGCGTCGGCGAAGCCGATTGTGCCGAGAAAGAAGTGATCGCGGCTGCGCCAGCCCGCCGCGCCGTCGAACACCAGCTCGCCGTTGAGGAACAGGCGGACCCGGTCGGAATAGCCGAAACGGAGGCGGACACGCCGGTCGGAGTCCGTGTCGATCACGGTGGAGACCAGCCTCGTATCGGCAGGCCTGCCGGGAACGCCGGCCCGCGAAAGATCGGCGATTCCGGTCGGCTCGACTTCGACGATGGCACGGCTCGGCAGCGCCGCGATCGCGTCGGGCAGTGCAAGCGCATCGGCGATTTCGGCTTCCGCGAACGCCTCCGACACGCTCCAGCGGGCGATAACACCGTCGGGCGGCGGAGCGATGTCGGCCGGATTGCCCACGATCGCTTCGCCGGGCGCAAGCGGGCGGATCGCGAGGTTGCGGATGCGCAGCCTGCCGTTCGGCCCGCTCGTGCGGAACGCGACGCCGCCGCTGCCGCGATCGGTCGCGAGGTCGGGCACATGCAATTGCGGTTCGGCGCTGCCGTTGAAATAGACCTCCGCCCGGTCGCCGGCGACCACCAGCCTGAGCCTGTTCCAGCCCTCGTGGGTGTAGGCGAAGGGCGCGATCGCATTGGCGTCGGCGAAGATCTGCCACGAGGTCAGGCCGTCGCGGACCGGAGTGTATTGCACCGCGTCGGGCTCGCCCGACTTGTGCTGGCGCAGGTAGAGATATTCGCCCGTGCCGCCGTCGTCGGACAGGTGCCATTGCACGCCGCCGAAACCGAACCGGTCCTCGAACGCGACGTCGAATTCGATCACCCCTTCGGAGAATTGCACGCCCTCGAGAGCCACGCCCGAGCGATCGACGACGAGCACCTGCCCGCCCTCTTCGAGCGTGACGCGCTCCGCGTCGACCGGTGTAAGCGCGTAGCCGGCAAAGCGCATCGGCTCTTGCTCCTGCGCGGCGGCGGGGTTGCAGGCAGCGAGCAGCAAAGCTGCGGCGGCGTATCGGGCAAGACCATGCATGGCGAATTCCTCGAACCGGGTGGAGACCGGTGCGGGCAATGGCGCAAGCGCGCGCTCAGCTATTGAACGAAACGGCCATCGCCCGGCGCGCGGCATGGACCGCGGTCGGCGTCGCGCCGAGGATGGCGCGGCATTCGCGCACCAGGTGCGCCTGGTCGGAGAACCGGTGGCCCGCAGCGATCCCGGCCCAGCACGGCCTTGCCGCCACCTCGGCCTCGAACAGCGCCCCGGCCAGCCGCAGGCGCCTCGCAATGGCTCGCGGCGAGCGGCCGAACCGCTCGGCAAAGCCGCGGCGCAGCTGCCGCGGACTGATATCCGCCAGCCGCGCCAGCTCGCCGGGTGCGAGCCGTCCCGACGCCAGCCGCAGGTGCCGGGCGGCGAATTCGACCGGCGCGGGTCCACCGCCGCGCTCCATGCCTGCCAGGATGCGCGCCATTTCCGCCCACGCCTCGGCGAAGCGGTCGCGCGACGCGAGCGCCAAGACCGGATCGAGCCGCCGCCTCAGCGCGTCGGGCACCGCGCGGTGGGTCGAGGTGTATTCGCTCGCCTTGAGGCCGAGCAGCGGCTCCATCGTTTCGGGCGCCAGCCGCACCGCGTAGAGCGCCTCCCCTGCAGCGGGCCGGTAGCACTCGCCGTCGAGCGACGCCGGTGCGATCTCGAGCCCGAACGACAGCGTCGCCCCCGCCGGATCGAACCGCCGCCGCAGCAAGAGCGAGGGCTCGGCAAAGGGCATCAGCCAGTGCGGAGCCGCAGGCGCGAACCCGACGCTGCAGTGCCACAAGCGGTCTATCGCGCCAGCATCGGCGACATCCCACGCGCGATAGAAGCCGCAGCGCTCGGTCGGTTCGGTGCTGGCGGGGGTCGGGATCATCGCAGGCAGCGTCATGACAGACCCTCATGACAGACCCTGGGGCCAAGCGCCAAACCCGCTCCACCGGCGGCGCCCACGGCCCGACCGGCGGCACGCCGCGCTTGACTCGGGCGGCTAGTGCGCTATTTGCGCGCTCCGATTGCGGGGTTCGCTCCGCGGTCATCCGTCCGAGACAGTTGGTGACCGGAATCTGCCGGTCTTAATTTCCAGCCTAGACGGGGACAGAGATTTCACGGCGATGCCACGCAT
Source organism: uncultured Altererythrobacter sp. (assembly GCA_913055875.1). Taxonomy (GTDB): domain Bacteria; phylum Pseudomonadota; class Alphaproteobacteria; order Sphingomonadales; family Sphingomonadaceae; genus CAJXJY01. The sequence continues at coordinate 198,771 of CAJXJY010000005.1, read as the reverse complement.
CTCCGCACCGCGCACACAAGCGCACCTCCTTCCCCATCAACGGACCCCGTCCATGCGGCATGAGCCGTGTGGCAACATGAGCCGGCCATGCGCGGAGCCATCCGGGCGTGGTCACAGTGCCACCGCATGGCTTGTCCATGCGGCGGACAGAGAAGGAGTATGGCATGGATCGTTCGCAGAAAGCCGATGCGGTCGCCCAGCTCAATGCGGTCTTCAACGAGGCGGGCGTGGTGGTCGTCACCCGCAACCTCGGCCTCTCGGTGGCGCAATCCACCGAACTGCGCTCGAAGATGCGCGAAGCCGGTGCGTCCTACAAGGTTGCGAAGAACCGCCTTGCCAGGCTCGCCCTGAAGGACACCCCCTATGCCGGTCTCGACGACCTGCTGACGGGCCCCACCGCGCTCGGTTATTCCGAGGATCCGGTGGCGGCGGCCAAGGCCGCGGTCGACTTCGCCAAATCGAACGACCGGCTGGAAATCGTCGGCGGTTCGATGGGCGGGCAGATGCTCGACGAAGCCGGGATCAAGGCGCTCGCCTCGATGCCCAGCCTCGACGAGCTGCGCGCAAAACTGGTGGGCCTCGTCAACGCCCCGGCGACGAAGATCGCCCAGGTCGTCAACGCCCCCGCCAACAAGCTCGCCCGCGTCTTCGGTGCCTATGGTGCCCAAGGAGACACGGCGCAAGCGGCGTAAGCGGTTTTTCCCATTCGATACGAAACATCCGGGGCGGTGCGCCCCACCAATTTGGAGTATGAACAATGGCCGATATCAAGGCTCTCGTTGAAGAACTGTCGAAGCTGACCGTGCTGGAAGCCGCCGAGCTTGCCACGGCACTGGAAGAAGAGTGGGGCGTGAGCGCCGCTGCCGCGGTTGCGGTCGCCGGCCCCGGTGGCGGCGGCGACGCCGCTGCGCCCGCCGAGGAGAAGGACGAATTCGACGTCATCCTCACCGGCGACGGCGGCAAGAAGATCCAGGTGATCAAGGAAGTCCGTGCCATCACCGGCCTGGGCCTCACCGAAGCCAAGGGTCTGGTCGAAGGCGCGCCCAAGCCGGTCAAGGAAGGCGTCAACAAGGCCGAAGCAGAAGAGATCAAGGGCAAGATCGAAGCTGCCGGCGGTACCGTCGAGCTCAAGTAAGCTTCGTTCTCGTTCGCGAGATACAGGAAGGGCGGTGCCGCGAGGCGCCGCCCTTTTTTGCGACTCGCTTTTCGGGACGCCCGATTGCGAAATCGAGCATTCGCTGCACGCCGCGCATTTCGTTTGACATTGCCGCGCCCATGGTTTTCGGAAGGCTCCGACCGGACACCGCGACACTCGCGGCCACGCAACCGAGTTGACCAGCCCTGCGCCCCGGCTCGATTTCAAACCTTCAGACAATGCGTTGATGGAACAAGCATGATCAAGAAATTGGCAGTAGCCGTTACACCGAAAAAAGTATTTGCTCTCCGCAAATTCATAAAATCCGTGCGGCCGATGTATGAGCGCAAATGCAATGTCTGCGGCTACGAGGGATATTTCAAGCGCTTCGGCCGCTTTGGCAGGATCGATTCGCGATGCCCCCAATGTTCCAGTCTGGAAAGGCATCGCCTATTGGCGCTGGCCTTCCAGAGGGGCCGGATCCCGGTCGAAATCGGACCCGAGGACAAGGTGCTGCATTTCGCTGCCGAAACATGCCTCCAGCCGATGCTGCGAGAGAAGTTTTCCGACTACAAGACCGCCGATCTGTATATCGGGGCCGATCTGAAGCTCGATCTGGAAAACATCGACCTGCCGAGCGATTCCCACAAACTGGTCATCGCCAATCATGTGCTGGAGCACGTCGACGACCGGAAGGCTTCGCAGGAACTTGCCCGCATTCTCGAGCCCGGCGGATTGCTGGTGTGCATGGTTCCGATCATCGAGGGCTGGGACAAGACTTTCGAAGACGAGAAGATCGACACTTACGAGGCAAGAGCGAAATATTACGGGCAGTACAACCATATCCGGTATTACGGCCGCGACTTCCGCGAACGGATCGGCAACGGTGGGCTCGAGCTTATCTCCGAGATCACGGCGGAAGGATACGATGTCATCGAATACGGCCTGATCCGCGGAGAAAAGGTCTTCGTTTTCCGCAAGGAAGGCTGAGGCAAGCCCGGCGACGCGTCATGGTTCCGGCCCGGCTCGACGAGTGCGTGGGCCAATACGGCCAAAATCCAGAATTAATCCCGATTCCACCTGCTGAAACGCGGGCCGATCGATGGTATCGATTACCGACGCTCTCGCGACGAAATCGAGGATCCCGATGACGTATCCGGCCCTTGCTGCAATCGTGCTGTCCTATGTGCTGCTCTGCTTTATCTGTTCCGCGCTCTACGTCCGCGGCTGGCCGCGCAGCTGGATCGGCCGGGCCATTCGCAAGCAATTGGTCTTGACCATGCTGTTTCCGCTTCTCGCCCTGACCGGCTTCGGACGCGCACTGTTGCAGTTTCTTCCCGATAGGATTCCCTGGCTCGCGCACATATTCGAAGCCATGTCGGGTCAGCGGCTGTATCGGCGGGACAAGGGCACCGAGCCATATCGCTCCCGCCCGGTTACAGGGCTTTCAACCACGCGATAAGTTCGGCGCGCTGCGCATCGTCGCGCAGGCCGGCATAGCTCATCTTGGTATTCGGAACCGCAGCGCGCGGGTTCTGCAGATAGGAATCGAGCGTGGCTTCGTCCCAGGTCAGGCCGCTCTCGCGCATGGCGGTGCTGTAGGCATAGTCCGCCACGTGCCCCGCCTGCGCCCCGTATACGCCGGCAAGCGAGGGGCCGATGCCGTTCCTGCCCGGCTCGACCGAATGGCAGATCGCGCATTGGGCGAAGGCGGCAGGGCGTTCGGCGGCCTTGCCGGGTATCGCCGACTCCGGGCCGCTGCTGCACGCACCGAGCAGGCAGGCGGGCACGAGTATCCCCAAAACCGTACGGATCGTCATCTGTCCCTCCAGACGCGCGTTTCATGGCGCCGGTGGCGACGCGAAGCAAGCTGTGACGCAATAGTCGCGCACACCTCCGAAAACCCGGACTGCCAGCGCTTCGCGCTTGGAGGCGCTGGCCCCCGATCCTATCCGGGCCGGCTGCATGACGCACGAGCGCACCTACGAGCCCCCGCCGACCGGCGGCGACGGCTGGCGCGACGAGATCGCCGCCACCTACCGGCTCGCCTGGCCGCTGGCGCTCGCCAACCTGCTGCAGATGCTGACCTATGCGGTGGATGTGATCTTCGTCGCGCGGCTGGGCGAGGCGCCGCTCGCCGCTTCGGCGATTGCGGTGGCGCTGTTCGGACTGGTGCTGTGGGCGCTGTCGGGGCTGACCGGAGCGGTCGCCCCGCTGATCGCGGAAGAGATCGGTGCGCGCGCGCCGGCGCTGCGCCCGGTCCGGCGCGCGACCCGGATGGCGCTGTGGCTGGCAGTGCTGAGCGGGATCGGCGGGATGGGCCTGTGCCTGCTGCTCGAACCGGCGATGCGGATCACCGGCCAGCAGGCGGAGATCGTCGACCTCGCCGTCGCCTACAATCTGATCATCGTCTGGTCGCTGGTGCCGATGGTGATCAACAACGTGCTGCGCAACTACGTCTCCGCGCTCGGGCGGCCGATCTTCGCGACCGCGATCACGGCGGGCGGCATCTTCGTCAACGCGGCGGCCAACTACGCCTTCATCTTCGGCCATTTCGGCGCCCCCGAACTCGGCCTGCGCGGCGCGGCGGTGGCGACGATCATCACCTCGGTCGCGACGATGGCGGCCTATGCCGTCGCGATACGGCTCGATCCGCGCCTCCACCGCTACCGCATCTTCGGCTTCTGGTGGCGCCCGGACTGGGCGCGGATGTGGCAGCTGGTGCGGATCGGCACGCCGATCGCGCTGACCATCACCGCCGAGGCCGGCATCTTCGGCGGGGCCGCCTTTCTGATGGGCAATATCGGCACCTCGCAACTCGCGGCGCACACGATCGCGCTGCAAGTCGCCGCGCTTGCTTTCCAGATTCCGTTCGGGATCGGGCAGGCGGCGACGATCCGGGTCGGCTATTTCTTCGGCTCCGGGGATCGCGGGGGCATGCGCCGCGCGGGCTGGACCGCGGTGACAATGGGCACCGGTTTCATGATGCTGACCGCGCTGGCGATGATCCTGATGCCGAAACCCCTGCTGGCGATCTATATCGATCCCTGGGCACCCGCCAACGCCGTGCTGGTAGGGTTCGCGCTGCGCTATCTCCTCATCGCCGCCGCCTTCCAGCTGTTCGACGGCGTGCAGGCGGTCGCCGCCGGGGCGCTGCGCGGCCTGCAGGACACGCGCGTGCCGATGTGGATCGCGATCTTCAGCTACTGGGTGCCGGGCATGGGCACCGCGCTGACGCTCGGCTTCGCGACGCCGCTCGGCGGGGTCGGCGTGTGGATCGGGCTCGCCACCGGCCTGGTAACCGCGGCGGTGCTGCTGCTGTGGCGCTGGCATGCGCGCGAAAGGCTCGGGCTGGTGCAGCGGCACGTTCGTGGCGGGTAGGAGGTCGTTGTTTTCCGGCGGTGGCGATACCTGTTGCTTCGTTGCAGTCGTCTGACCACCGGGGCTGTTCCACCCCACGCCCCCACCCGGAGTCTGGTTTTCCGGCGGTGGCGATACCTGTCACTGCGCGGCAAGCATCAGACCGCCGGGTGCGGCACCAGCCCACTCCCCCACCCTTCCACCCTTAGGATACTAAAGTCGGGGTGGAAGGGTGGGGGAGTGGGCTGGTGCCGCAAGGAAAGCACGGACGTGCTTTCCGCACGCAACAAAGACTCCGGGCGTGGGCCGGTGTCGCTCCCCGTGGTCAGAGGCCTGCAACGCAGCAACAGGTCGCCTCACCGCCGGAAAGCAAAAAGAACTCACCGCCCAGCCCCATGCACGTCTCGCCGAAAAGCATGGAAATTTTTTCCTCCGCGCCCCGTTGACTCGGCAATCGCGCGTTCACATATGCGCCCTGCTGGCACTCTCGCCGTGAGAGTGCCAAGTTACGTTTTCACCTTTTGAGAGAGGTCACAGACAATGGCATTTCGTCCGCTGCACGACCGCGTTCTGGTCCGTCGCATCGAAGCCGATGAGAAGACCGCAGGCGGCATCATCATTCCCGACAGCGCCAAGGAAAAGCCGAGCGAGGGCGAAGTCGTCTCCGTCGGTTCGGGCGCCAGGGCCGAAGACGGCACGGTCACCGCGCTCGACGTCAAGGCCGGCGACCGCATCCTGTTCGGCAAGTGGTCGGGCACTGAGGTCAAGCTCGACGGCGAAGACCTGCTGATCATGAAGGAAAGCGACATCATGGGGATCATCGACTGATCGCCTGATCGCACCGCATTCCACGCAACACACGAATTCCAGGAGAAACACACATGGCTGCCAAGGACGTGAAATTCTCGCGCGACGCGCGCGAAGGCATCCTCAAGGGCGTCGACACGCTCGCCAATGCCGTCAAGGTCACGCTCGGCCCCAAGGGCCGCAACGTCGTGCTCGACAAGAGCTTCGGCGCCCCGCGCATCACCAAGGACGGCGTCACCGTCGCCAAGGAAATCGAACTCAAGGACAAGTTCGAGAACATGGGCGCGCAGATGATCAAGGAAGTCGCATCGAAGGCCAACGACGCCGCCGGTGACGGCACCACCACCGCGACCGTGCTCGCGCAGTCGATCGTGACCGAGGGCATGAAGTCGGTTTCGGCCGGCATGAACCCGATGGACCTCAAGCGCGGCATCGATCTCGCCGTCGCCAAGGTCGTCGAGGATCTCAAGAACCGTTCGAAGGACGTTTCCGGCTCCTCCGAGATCGCCCAGGTCGGCATCATCTCGGCCAATGGCGACAAGGAAGTCGGCGAGAAGATCGCCGAGGCGATGGAGACCGTCGGCAAGGAAGGCGTCATCACCGTCGACGAATCGAAGGGCCTCGAATTCGACCTCGAAACCGTCGAGGGGATGCAGTTCGACCGCGGCTATCTCAGCCCCTATTTCATTACCAACCCCGACAAGATGACGGTGGAACTGGATAACCCCTACATCCTGATCCACGAGAAGAAGCTGTCGAACCTGCAGGCGATGCTGCCGATCCTCGAAGCGGCCGTCCAGTCCGGCCGTCCGCTGCTGATCATCGCCGAGGACATCGAAGGCGAGGCGCTCGCCACTTTGGTGGTCAACAAGCTGCGCGGCGGCCTCAAGGTCGCGGCGGTCAAGGCGCCGGGCTTCGGCGATCGCCGCAAGGCGATGCTGCAGGACATCGCGATCCTGACCAAGGGCGAGATGATCTCCGAGGATCTCGGCATCAAGCTCGAGAACGTCACTCTCGGCATGCTCGGCGAAGCCAAGCGCGTCACCATCGACAAGGACAACACCACCATCGTCGACGGCGCCGGCGACGAGGCCGATATCAAGGCCCGCGTTGCCGAAATCCGCACCCAGATCGACAACACGTCGAGCGACTACGACCGCGAGAAGCTGCAGGAGCGTCTCGCCAAGCTCGCCGGCGGCGTTGCGGTGATCAAGGTCGGCGGCGCGACCGAAGTCGAGGTGAAGGAGCGCAAGGACCGCGTCGACGACGCGCTGCATGCGACCCGCGCCGCGGTCGAGGAAGGCATCGTCCCGGGCGGCGGTACCGCGCTGCTCTACGCCACCAAGGCCCTCGCCGGTCTCGAAGGCGACAATGACGACCAGACCCGCGGGATCGACATCGTGCGCAAGGCGCTGCAGGCGCCGGTCCGCCAGATCGCCGAGAACGCCGGCCATGACGGCGCGGTGGTCGCGGGCAAGCTCGCCGACGGCGGCGACGAATCGATGGGCTTCAACGCGCAGACCGACACCTACGAGGATCTGGTCAAGGCCGGCGTGATCGACCCGACCAAGGTCGTGCGCACCGCGCTGCAGGACGCCGCCTCGGTGGCCGGCCTGCTGATCACCACCGAAGCCGCGATCGCCGAGAAGCCGGAAGACAAGTCGTCCGGCGGGGGCGGCATGCCCGACATGGGCGGCATGGGCGGCGGCATGGGCGGCATGGGCTTCTGAGCCCGGCACCCATCCGAGCCGAACAAAAGGCCCGGCGGAGCGATCCGCCGGGCCTTTTTCATGCCCCGAGCGAACGCTCCCACGCCATTACAACGGCAATACCACGGTTTGCGGCGTGGAATACCACTGCGATTACCTCGCGCGGTTCACCGTAGGAGGGGCATAAGGCGATCATCGAACAGACGGAGTAATCGCCATGACCAATCGCACTTTCGCCTCGGCCGTATGCGCCTGGGTACTTCTCGAAATCGCTTTCCTGCTGTCGCTCGCCGGACCTGTGCCGGTCGGCGGCCTGCCGCTCACCTGAGCGCAGCGGCTCGACAGACATAAGAGTCGCGTCAAGCGACCACCGCCGGCCCCGCGACCCGAGCCGGCCCGGAGCGCCTCTTCCCCCCAGATCCCGGGCGCTCCGGGCCCATTCGCCCGGATCGGGCACCGATCGCTCGCCGAAGCATTGCACGGGCGAGGGTGCGATGACCGAATCCGAGAAGCGCAAAGCCATGGTCGAGCGGCAGATCTGCCGCCGCGGGATCGACAGCGCACCCGTCCTCACCGCCTTCCGTACCGTCCCGCGCGCGAATTTCGTGCCCGAGGGCACGCGCGAACTCGCCTATGAGGACGGACCGCTCCCGATCGGATCGGGGCAGACCATCTCGCAACCCTATATCGTCGCCCGCATGATCGATGCGGCGCAGATCGCATCGGGCGTCCGCGTGCTCGAAGTAGGCGCGGGCTCGGGCTACGCCGCCGCGCTTCTCTCGCGCATTGCGGGTGAAGTCTACGCCATCGAGCGATACGAGACGCTCGCCAACGCGGCGCGGCAGCGGGTGGAGAAGCTCGGCTACGGCAATTGCACGATCATCGCCGGCGACGGGATGGAGGGATTGCCGGGCGAGGCTCCGTTCGACGCGATCCTCGTGGCGGCCAGGATCGACACGGTCCCCGACGCACTGAAACACCAACTCGCGATAGGTGGTCGACTGGTGATCCCGGTCGGCGGCGAAGCGATCCAGCAATTGCGCTGCATCGAACGCACCGGCGAAGACGCATGGGAGAGCCGCGATATCGCCCCGGTACGGTTCGTCCCCCTGCTCGAGGGGATCGTGCCCGAGACCCTCCCGGCAAGCGAATAGCCCGACATCGGCGAATCAGGACGACGCGTCGTGCCGCCCGGACAGCGCAGCCTCCATCCGCGCTGCGGCCCCGGCATAGACCCGCGACTTCAGCGCGTCGGTCAGCGCCCCGGGTGCGCGCGACGGGTCGCCCGTGGCGAAGGGCGGCGCGGGATCGTATTCGAGCGCGAGCTGGATCGCCTGCGCCGTCTCCTCCCCCGCCTCGCGCGCGATCAGCGTCAGCGCAAAATCGAGCCCGGCGGTGACCCCGCCGCAGGTAACGGTATTGCCGTCCTCGACCACGCGTCCGGGCGCGAATGTGGCGCCGACCCGGTCCAGCAGGTGCGTATAGGCCCAATGTGTCGTCGCGCGCTTGCCTTCGAGCAGGCCCGCGGCGCCGAGCACAAACGCGCCGGTGCACACGCTCGTCACCCAGCGCGCGCCCTCCGCCTGCCGCGCGACGAATTCGACCGTCTGCGAATCACGCACCGCATCGGTCACTCCGAAGCCGCCGGGAACGCAGAGAATGTCGGCCCGCGGGCAATCGGCAAAGCCCTGCGACGGAACGATCGCGAAGCCGGCATCCGTTGTCAGCGGCTCGCAAGTCGCCGCCGCGCAGACGATCTCGGCTTTCGGCATTCTCGCGAGCGCCTGCGCCGGCGCCGTGAAGTCGAGCTGGGTGACGCCCGGAAAGAGCGCGAAGACAACTCGCGTCATCACCCGCCCGTGCGGCTCGACCCGACCGATTGCGCAATTTCCTCCGGCCAGATCACCTGCGTCTGCGTCTGCGGGTTGAATACGTCTCCGGGATACTCCGCCGCCTCGGCTGCGGCGATCTCCTCCGCGGTCAGGAATTCGCTCGGCTCCAGCGCGAACACGTCGAGCCCGCGGGCGATCTCGGTCGCGTAGATGCGGCCCTTGTACCAGTAGGCGGACCAGTATCCACCGGTAATCAGCTGGTCCTCGTCGACCGGGCCGCGGTCGAAATAGGCGATCTCGACCGGGTTCGCCGCATCGGTGAAATCGATCACGCTGATCCCGCCCTGGTACCACGCCTGGACGAAAATATCGCGCCCCGGCACGGGCACGATCGAACCGTTGTGCGCGACGCAGTTCTCCTTGTCGGTCTGCGGCGCGGGCAGCTTGTAGAGGCTGCGGAATTCGAGTTTTCCGTCCTCGATTTCGTAGATCGCGTTCGCACCCCAGTTCATCGGATCGCCCGCCTGGCAGCGCGGTCGCCCGCCGCCGCCCCATTCGTCTGTGAACAGCACCTTGGTCCCGTCATTGTTGAAGGTCGCCGAATGCCAATAGGCGAAGCCCGTCTCGGTCACGTCGTCGATGCGCTTCGGATTGAGCGGATCGGAGATGTCGAGCACGATACCGTTGCCCGAACACGCGCCCGCGGCGATCTGCTTCGACGGGAAGACGGTGATGTCGTGGCAGTGATCGGTGATGCGGGTTTCCTGCGTCGGTCCTCCCGTTTCGGTCAGGCCGTGATCGCCGCCGAGCCACAGCCCGGCGATGCGGTCGTCCTCGGCGAAGACGCGTGCCGACGAGGTGATCCGCGCAGCCGCCGGATCGGCCACCGGCACCTCGATCACGTCGATGCTGAACAGCGCGGTGTTGTCCCCGCTGGTCTCGAAACAGCCCGCCAGTTCCTCGTTCGGCCGGATATAGGAGGTGCCCGAATTGTAGACCACGATACGGCGCTCGTCCGCGCTGACGACCGAGTGCGTGTGGCTGCCGCGGCAGGTCTGCACCTGGCCGACCTGGACCGGGCGGGTGATATCCGAAATGTCGAAGATGCGCAGGCCGCGGAAGCGTTCCTCGCTGACCCGCTCGGCCACGCCGCCGAGGCCGCAATCCACACGCGCGCGGCTGTCCTGCACGCTCATGAACAGAAGGTCGCCGACGATCGAGACATCGCCCTGCCCGCCAGGGCAGACGGTCGAGCTGACCAGCTTCGGCATCCCGTCCCCGCCCAGGCGATAGGCGTTGAAGCCGTGATAGCTGCCCGCGACGAGAATATCGCCGGAGAACGCCATGTCGGTGTTGGCGAAGCTGAGCAGCGAGGAACGCTGGCCGAACCGGTCCTCGTCATCCTCGTCCTCGTCCGGATCGGTCGAGCCTTCGGGATCGGGGGTATCCCCGTCCTCCTCGCCGCCGTCCTCATCGTCCTTCTCGATCTCGGGCTGCAGCTGCGCGGGATTCTGCGGGTCGAAGAAGCCGGTCGGCTTGGGCAAAGCGGCCACCAGCCGCAGATTGCTGATCGCCTCGCCCGCATCGCGGAAGCCCGCCGCCAGCCCGACGCGCGGATCGGGCGACAGTGTCGCCAGCAGCACGTTCATCCGTTCGATCTCGGTTTCCTGATCGTTGACGATGTCGTTGGTGAATTCGAACATCACCGGATCGTAGGCGCTGCCGGGCTGACGATGCAGCTCCTCCACCATATCGATCGCACCCTGGTGGTGGCGGATCATCAGCGTCAGGAACTGGCGATCGAATTCCGCGCCTTCCGCCTCGGCCAGCGCCGCCATCTGGGCGGGCGTCGCCATGCCCATCATCGCGTGATGCGCCGCCTGGTCCATGGTGCCGTGATCCATCCCTGCATGGTGCTGCATGCCGGGCTGGTCCGTCATGCCGGTGCTTTCGCCGCGGTCTTCGAGCCAGCCGCGCATGAAGGCGATCTCGTCCGCCTGCGATCCATCGATGCGGCCGGCGACCTTGCGCACGCTTTCGTTGCTGGTCCGCTTCTCCACCAGCGCCGCCATCTCGACCGCCTGCCGGTGGTGAACGATCATGTCCTGCATGAACTTGACGTCGGCGGGCGAATAGCGCGTGTCCGACAGGCGCGTCGCCTCGGCCTCGTCGATCACCCGGCTGCCGTGCCCCGGGGCGCCCGGCAGGACGATCGGCGCGTCCTGAGCGGCGAGCGAACTAGTGGTAGCGAGCAAGGCCGCGGACAGCGACAGGCGAACAATGGCGTGATTTTTCATGGAGTTTGCTTCCCGGTTTTATGTGCACCGCAATCGTCCCCAATCGCGCGGCGCTGTCAACCCGTGCCGCCGCTCCCGGCAAGGCCATGGCCGAGCGGGCTGCAAACCGCTAGGGGCGCGCGAGCATGTCCGAAATCACGATTTCGATCTTCGCGCGCTGGCCCGAGCCGGGCAAGGCCAAGACCAGGCTCATTCCCGGCTTCGGGGCCGAAGGCGCGGCGGCAATCTATACCAAGCTGCTTGCGCATACGGTCGAAGTCGTGCGCGCGAGCGGCATTCCGTTCGAGCTGCGCGTGACCGGAGCCGAACCCGAAGCGTTCCGGGCCGGGCTCGGGGAGGACCTTGCAGTGGTCGACCAGGGCGACGGCGGCCTGACAGACAAGCTCTCGCGCGTCGCGCCGCCCGCCATGGTGATCGGCAGCGACTGCCCCGGCCTCACCCCCCAACACCTGTGGGCGGCGCACGACACACTCGCGACCGAACCGATGGTGATCGGCCCCGCCAGCGACGGCGGTTACTATTTGCTCGGTTTCAACGACGACGCACGCTTCGCCTTCGAGGACATGGCGTGGAGCACGCCGCAAGTATTCGAGGAGACGCTACGCCGCTTCATCGCGCGCGGGATCAGGCCCGCAGTGCTGCCCGAACTGTCCGATATCGACAGCGCCGCCGATCTCGAGGACTGGCCGGATTTCCTGCCGTGACGGAGGCGGGTGTCGCAATCGTGATCCCGGTGCTGGACGAGGAGAAGGCGCTGCCCGCGCTGGTCGAAACGCTCGCGGCGCTCGATCCGCAGCCCGCCCAAGTGATCGTGGTCGATGGCGGGAGTTCCGACGCGAGTTGCACCCTCGTACGCGGCGCGAACTGGACCTGCATCGAGACGACGGCCGGTCGTGGGCACCAGATCAACACCGGCGTCGAGGCGGCGAGAGCGCCGCTGGTCTGCGTGCTTCATGCCGACAGCGTGCCGCCGCGCGACATGGTGCAGGTGGTGCGCGACACGCTGGCCGACGAGCGGATCGCGCTGGCCAGCTTCACCCCGCTGATCAGGGGGCCCGACAAGACCCGCTGGGGCACCACCTTCCACAACTGGATCAAGACCTGGTACGCGCCGCTGATCACCCGTCCGCACCTGTTCGCGCGCGGTGTGCGGCTGCTGTTCGGCGACCACGGCATGTTCTTCCGCCGCGCGCAGTTCCTCGAGATCGGCGGCTGCACGCCGAGCGACGCGGTGATGGAGGAAGCCGATCTGTGCGTGAAATTCGCCCGGCTCGGCCGCATCCGGATGGTGCCGCGCTGGATCGAAACGTCGGACCGCCGCATCGCCGCCTGGGGGCCGCTCAAGGCGAACTGGATCTACTTCAAGGTCGGGATCATGTGGGCAGTGGGTGCGCGGTCGAGGCTATCGCGGCACTATCCGCATGTCCGCTGAACCCTCCCCGTCGACTTGCGATGGGAGGGGGACCGCCACACCGCAAGTGTGGCGGTGGAGGGGCCCTGGCAGCGAGCGAAATTTCGAGCGCCGCTGCCCCTCCGTCAGTCGCTTGCAGCGACTGCCACCTTCCCATCGCAAGTCGATGGAGAGGATAAAAAGCCAACTTCGATACAATAGTCGATCAGCCGCCGGATATAGGCCTCTCCGGTCTCGGGGCAGCGGAATCCCGTCAGCGCATGAAACGCGCTATCGTCGAAATGCGGATCGCGCTGGAAATAGCTCGCATAGAGGCCCGCCACGCGCCGGAACAGCCGCCGCTCGAGCGCAGGCAATTGCGCCGGATCGAACGCCTCGGGCGATACGAGTTCGGGTTCGTGGAATTGCGGCCAGGCGCCGATGCAGGCAGTGAAGCGCTCGACCGGCAGCGGCTGGCCCGACACCAGGTGATAGGTTCCGCCCCTCGCCCGCTTCATGTTCTCGGCAATCGCGACGATGCCCGCGGCAACGTGGTCGAGCGGGACGAAGTCGAGCGTCGCCCCGGCGCGCGCGGGCATGTGCCCGACGCGGCCTTCGGCGATCAGTTTGAAGGCGGCGTAGGTGGTGTCGAACTGGCGGATGGCGCCGCTTTCGTGCTCGCCGACAACGATCGACGGACGCGCGATGGCCCAATCGACGCCGCTCTCGCGCACCAGCATCTCGCCCGCGCGCTTGCTCGCTTCGTAGGCGTTGGCGAAGCCCGCCGCGGGGAGCGGATCGGCCTCGCGGATCGGCCCGTCGCGCGTCCCGCAGACATAGGCGGTGCTCACCTGCAGGAAGGCCGGCCCGCCCTCGCGCGCGAGGTCGAGCGCATGCGCGACGCCGCGAATATTGGTCAGCGCATAGTCTTCCTCGGGCAGATCGAAACGAACCGTCGCGGCACAGTGAACGATCACGTCGGTGATCAGCGACTGGCCGTGGAAATCGCCCTGAGGCAGGCCGAAATGCTTCTCGGTGATGTCGCCCTTCAAGACCCCCGCAACCGGAACGAGCGACCCGTCGTTTGCGCGGATTTCGGGGTTGGTGTGGACGAGCGCCGTCACCTCGTGCCCCGCAGCGACCAGCCGCGCGCAGACTTCGCCGCCGACCAGGCCGGCGGCCCCGGTGACAAGGACGTTCAGCAGCAGCCGCCCCCGACCGGCGCGGGTTCGCTTGCCGGCGATTGCAGCGGGAACAGCGTGCCGCAATCGGGGAAGATGCCGTAATGGGTTGAGAAATCGCCGAAGAAGTCGAAGTGATCGGCAAAGCGCGTGTCTGCGAGCATCTTCCACGTATTGCCGCACACGGCGAACATCCGGCCCTGCTCGATATGGTGATGGTCGTCGAGCGCGAACACGCGCTCCTCGCCCGGCACGGTGCCCCTGTAGCGCACCGCCTGCCCGTAATCCTCGCACAGCGGCTCGAGATCGGCGAGCTTGAACAGCCGCGCGGTGGCGGAGTGGAACGCGATTCCGTCGAGCTTCGCCGCGATCTCCGCATCGTCGATGCCGAGCGGGCGGCTGGTGACGAGGCGCGGATCGCGGAAGCCTGCGCGCCTGGCCTGGTCGACGAAATCGAACCAGTAGAGCGCGCCGGCGAGGCATTCGCCGTGCAGCACCGGGTCGTCGAGCAGGTGCGCGGGTACGCGGCGGTCGGCATAGACGTCGGAGAAATACAGCTCGCCGCCCGGCTTGAGCAGCTTGCAGGCGGCCTCGAACACGGCCTGCTTGTCGGCGACGAGGTTGATCACGCAGTTAGAGACGATGACGTCGAAATGCCCCTCCGGCAGGCCCAGCTCGCCCAGCTTTTCGATATCGCCTTCGACGAACGAGACGTTGGACTTGGCATATCCGAACCGCTCGCGATGCCAGTCGAGATGGCGGTTGGCGACTTCGAGCTGTTCGGGCGTGGTGTCGACCCCGGTCACGCTGCCCGTCTCGCCGACCAGCTGCGCGAGGACATAGGCATCCTGCCCGCTGCCCGAGCCGAGATCGAGCACGTGGCACCCCTCGATCGCCTGCGGCGCGACGAAGCCGCAGCCGAAATAGCGCGCGCGGACCTCCTCATGGACATTGGCGAGCGCGTCGATCACCGCGGGCGGCGGCGCCTCGATCGTGCAGCAGGCATCGGTCTTGAGGTCGCTCGAGCCGGTCAGCACCTTGCCGTAATAGTCGCGGCTGTTTTCGATATTCATGTAACGTCCAGTCCCGAATGCGCGAAAGGCCCGCCGCGGGTCGGCAGGCCTGCAGGATCAAAGCAATTCGCTCTGGTCCCTTATATGGTTACGCCCGAAAGGCTATGGGGTGCCGATGAAATTTTCCCACGACGCGATCGTGATCGGCGGCGGGGCTGCGGGGCTGACCGCGGCGGGCGGCTGCGCGCTGTTCGGGTTGAAGGTGGCGCTGATCGAGGGCTACCTGATGGGCGGCGAGTGCCTCAACAACGGTTGCGTGCCGTCGAAGGCGCTGATCGCAGCGGCAAAGCGGGCGGCGGAAGCGCGGGTCGCTACGCGGCACGGGGTGACGCTGGCCGAGCCGGAGGTCGACTGGGCGGGCGTCATGGCGCATGTCCGCCGCGCCATCGCCGATATCGAGCATCACGATTCGAAGGAGACCTTCGAGGCAATGGGGGTCGAGGTGATCCTCGGCCGGGCGCGGGTGACGGACAGGCATTCGGTCGAAGCCGAGGGCCGCGTGCTGACAGCGCCGCGGATCGTGATCGCGACCGGTTCGAAACCCGCCGTCCCGCCAATCGCGGGACTCGATGACGTGCCCTATCTCACCAACGAGACCCTGTTCGAACTGGCCGAACAACCGCGCCATCTCGTCATCGTCGGCGGAGGGGTGATCGGGATGGAGATGGCGCAGGCCTTCCGCCGTCTCGGCAGCGCGGTGACGGTGGTCAATCCCGGGCCGCTGATGAGCCGAGACGATCCCGATTCGGTCGCGGTGGTGCGCGGCGTGATGGAAGAAGAGGGCGTGCGCTTCCTCGACGGCAAGGCGACACGGGTCGAGGGCGAAGCGGGCGCGGTGCGGGCGCATGTCGAACTCGCAGACGGCGGCGGTGAGGTCGTCGACGGCTCGCACCTGTTAGTCGCGGTCGGACGGGTAGCGAACTCCACCGGCTTCGGACTGGAGGAACTCGGCGTCGCCATGAACCGCAACGGCATCGCCACCGATAAGCGCCGCCGCACGTCGGTCCGCTCGATCTACGCCATCGGCGATTGCCGCGACGGGCCGCGGCTGACGCATGTGTCGGGTTACGAGGGCTCGAACGTCGCGCTCGAGATCGTCACCGGGCTGCCGACCAGGGTCGACTACCGCGCGCTGCCCTGGTGCACCTATACCGATCCCGAAGTCGCGCAGATCGGCCTCACCGAAGCCGAAGCGCGCGAGCGGCATGGCGACCGTATAACAGTGATACGCGAGGAATTTTCCGAAAACGAGCGCGCCGTCGCCGAGGGATCGAGCCTCGGACACATGAAGATGGTGCTCAGGGGCAAGAAGGTGCTCGGTGTCTCGATCGTCGGCAGGCATGCGGGCGAATTGCTGTTGCCGTTCACGCAATCGATCACCGGGAAGAGCAGCACCTTCGCACTCGGCTCGGCGATCGTCGCCTATCCAACGCGGAGCGAGATTTCCAAGGCGGCCGCCTTCAGTGCGTGGGAACCGACGGTGTTCGGATCGCTTCCGAAGAGGTACGCGGCATTCGTCGCCAGGCTGCGCAGGATGCTCAATTGACCGAAGCCCGCACGAAAAGCCGCAACGCGCCGCAGGGCCCGTCGCCCTTCTGCGTGGAGGCCGAGGCGCTGCCGGCGGAGAAGTTTTCCGATCCCGATTGGACCGCGCAGGGCGAACGGCGTGCCTCGGTACCGCTGACCAGGCTCGAAACGCTATGGTTCAACACCGGCACGCTGTGCAATCTCGCCTGCGCGACCTGCTATATCGAGAGCAGCCCGACCAACGACGCGCTGGTCTATATTTCGGCCGACGATGTCGCGCGCTTCCTCGACGAAGCAGAGACGCTGGGCACGGAGGAGATCGGCTTCACCGGCGGCGAGCCGTTCATGAACCCGGACTTCCTCGCAATGCTGGAGGATTCGCTGGAACGCGGCTTCGAGGCGTTGGTGCTGTCGAACGCGATGAAGCCGATGCGGCGGCACGAAGCGGCACTGCTCGATCTGCGCGAGCGCTTCGGCGACCGGCTGACCATCCGCGTCAGCCTCGACCACCATACGAAGGAAGGCCACGAGGGCGAGCGCGGGCCGCGTAGCTGGGAACCGGGCCTGAATGGGCTGAAATGGCTTTCGGACAACGGTTTCTCGATCGCGGTGGCGGGTCGCCTGCTTCCAGGCGAAGGCATGGAGGAAGCGCGCGAGGGCTACGCCCGCCTGTTCGCCGCCGAGACTGTCCGCATCGACGCGCATGACCCGATGCGTCTGGTGCTGTTCCCCGAAATGGACGAGAGCAAGGACATCGCCGAGATCACCACCGAGTGCTGGGACATCCTCGGCAAATCAGCGGCGGAGATCATGTGCGCCACCAGCCGCATGGTCGTCCACCGCAAGGGCGAGGATGCTCCGCGCGTCGCAGCCTGTACACTGATCCCCTACGATCAAGGCTTCAACATGGGTGCGACACTGGAGGAGGCCAGCGGGGAGATTGCGCTTAACCACCCGCACTGCGCGCGGTTCTGCGTGCTTGGCGGGGCGAGTTGTTCGAGGTGAACGTAAAGCAAGTGCGGCAGCGGATCATGCCCGGCGTGAATCCCGTCCAATCTTCTCGAGCACTCTCTCCGCCAACCATTCGAGAATATACCATACGCCAAAGACGATCAGCACCGAAGCCAAGAACGCCGTGCTCGGATCCTCGCTGATAGGCAGCGCCCAGAGATGATAACCGAGAGCCAGGGCTGGCGCGAATAGGGCCAACTTCACAAGCTCCTCGACAAGAAGGCGACGCGTTCTCACAACACCCGCCCCGCCACCGCGTCGAGCATCGCCAGCATCGCCGGATCGCGCGCATCGGGGGCGGTGATCAGCGCGTGGTCGAGCACCGTGTCGAGCGGTGAGGCTTCGCGTTCCGCGGGCAGCGCGGCAACGAACCGCTCCACCGCTTTCCTCGCCAGTTCGCCATTGGCGTTCATCTGCTCGATGATCTGGCCGACCTCGACGAAGGCCTCCTCCTCGCGCCAGCAATCGTAGTCGGTGACCATGCCGACCAGCGCGTAGGGTATCTCCGCTTCGCGACACAGCCTGGCCTCGGGCATGGCGGTCATGCCGATCACGTCGGCGCCCCATTGGCGGTAGAGATGGCTTTCGGCGCGGGTCGAGAATTGCGGGCCTTCCATCGCGAGATAGGTGCCGCCATGCGCCACCTTGCCGCCCGCCGCCCCGACCGCCGCGGCGGCGAAGCCCGACAGCCGCTCGCACACCGGCTGCGCCATGCTGACATGCGCGACCATGCCGGTCCCGAAGAAGCTGCTCGGCCTGCCTTTCGTCCGGTCGATGAACTGGTCGACCACCACGAAACGGCCTGGCTCCAGCTCTTCGCGCAGGCTCCCGACTGCGCTGATCGCGAGGATGTCGGTGCAGCCCGCGCGCTTGAGCGCATCGATATTGGCGCGGGTGTTGACTTCGCTCGGAGGTATCCGGTGCCCCCGCCCGTGACGCGGGAGGAAACGCAGTTTCACCTCCCCGATCCGCCCGCACAGGATCTCGTCCGATACCTCGCCGAAGGGCGAGTTGACGCGGATCCATTGCCGGTCCTCGAGCGCGTCGATGTCGTAGAGGCCCGAGCCTCCGATGATGCCGATGGTCCAATGGGTCATGGGAGGGTGCTACCGCCCGCGACCCCGCGCGTCACCCGAATTTGCCCTTCCGCTGCCCGAGATAGCCGAACAGATAGGCGGCGACCTTGCGCATCTGGATCTCCTCCGCCCCCTCGGTGATGCGATAGCGGCGGTGGTGGCGGTAGATGTGCTCGAACGGCTTATGGCGCGAATAGCCGATCCCGCCATGGACCTGCATCGCGCGGTCGGCCGCCTCGCACACCAGCCGGTTCGCCCAGTAATTGCACATGCTGACCTTGTCGGAGAGCCGCTGCTCGATTTCGGCATGGGGGAGGCGGTCCATCTCCCACGCGGTCTTGTAGATCAGCAGCCGCAGCATCTCGCATTGCGTCGCCAGTTCGACCAGCGGGAACTGGATCGCCTGGTTCTTCGCCAGCTCCTCGCCGAACGGCTTGCGCTGGCGCGCATAGCGCACGCTCTCCTCGACGCAGAACTGCGCCGCGCCGAGGCTCGACGCCGCCTGCCTGATGCGGTTCTGGTGGACGAAGCTCTGCGCCAGCGCGAGGCCCCTGCCCTCCTCGCCGAGGATCGCCTCGTCGGGCACCCACACATTGGTCAGCGACAGCCGCGGATGATCGGTCGGCATGTTGAAGGTCCACATCCACTCCTCGATCTCCAGGCCCTCGGTCGGGTTGGGAACGAGGAAGCAGGTGATCCCGCGTGCATCGCCGTCCGCACCGCTCGACCGCGCGAACAGCGCGCAATGCGTCGCGACATGCATGCCGGTGATCCACATCTTCTCGCCGTCGATGCGCCAGCCCTCGACCCCGTCGCGCGTCTCGCGCACCGCACGAGTCTCCATCCAGGTCGCGTCCGAGCCGTGTTCGGGTTCGGTCAGCCCGAAAGCCACGCGGCGCTGCCGCTCGAACCCGCCGAGGATGAATTCCTGCCTTTGCGCCTCGGTCCCGAACGTCTCGAACATCGCCACGAAGGGGAAGTTTCCGATGATCGAATGCTCGTTTTGCAAGTCGTTGTGGAGGCCGAGGCCACGCTGCGCAAAGCGGTCGCGGATCACCGCCATCCACAGGTTCGACCCGTCCCGCCCGCCGTATTTCTCCGGCGCGGAGAAGCGCCAGTGCCCCGCTTCGTCCGCGCGCCGCGTGGCCTCGCGCAGCAATTCCTCCCATTCGCGCGCGGGCAGCCCGCCGCGCTCCCAGTCGGTCCGCGCATCCTCGCGCCGGTGGTCGAAGAACCGGATATTGTCGCCCTCGGCGACCAGCGGTTCGATTTCCGCCTCGATGAAGCGCTCGAGTTCGGCGTAATAGTCTTCGAGTTTCTGCGGGACGGTGAAATCCATTAATCGGTTTCCTCTTTGGGCAGCGTCCATTTCTCGAGCGCGTGAGCGAGAGCCGGATATTTCGGCGAATCGACGGTAATCTTCTCGAGCGCGCCCTGTCTGAGCCTGCCGACGAGCCCCGGCGTTTCGAGCGTTGTCTCGCCGCGCAATATGTCCTGCGCCAGCCTGCGATTGCAGTGCAGATCGGGGAGATGGATTTCGTCCCGCGTCGCGATCGCGATCGCGTTGCGGGCGACCGCCAGCTGGAATCGGTCGTGCCCGCGGACCTGGTCCTTGATCGTGGCCAGCCATTCGGCGATCGCGGTCAACAGTTCCTCCCGGCTGGCATCGCCGGTGTCGTCGTCGGGTGTCGCGATCGGCCACCATTTCTGTTTGGCCAGCCTTTCTTCGGGCGCTTCCTCCTCGAGCAGCAGCAGCAGGTCGAGTTCCTGTTCGGACGCGCGGCGCGAAATCACCACGCGTTCGAGCATCCGGTCTTCGCCGCTGCGCCATATCCTGGCGTTGCGCAGGCAGCCGAGCGCCCACCACACGGTGCGATAGACCAGCCAGAAACGGAACCGCGCGCGATCGACCGGGCGTCCGCCTGCTTCCTCGTAGGCGGCGAAATAGTCCTCCAGCGAGCCGAGCCCGAGCGCGGGCCGATCGTAGCGCGCGAAGCGCCAGACCGGCATGCAGCCGAAGGCGAGATCCTCGTGCGGGTCGCCGAAATGCGCCAGTTCCCAATCGAGCACACCGGTCAGCCGGCCGTCCTCGGCAAGCAGATTGCCGAGCCGGAAATCGCCGTGATTGAGCACCGGCTCGACCGGTTCGAGCAGATTGTCGGCGAGCCATTTGAGGCCCAGCGCGATCACCGGCCGGTCGCCGCCGGCTTCCTCGAACCGGGCGCGCAAGTCGTCCACCGCCTCGCGATAGTCCATCGCCGACACTTCGACGGGCAGCGCGGTTCGGTCGAGCGCATGGATTTGCGCCAGGTCGCGCGCCGCTTCGCGCAGCAGCTTATCCGGATCGTCCATCGCGAGGATCGCCTTGGGATCGGGCGTGCCGGGCAGCGCGCGCATCACGAAACCGCTGCCGATCCCGTCTTCCGGCCGGAGCTCGGCGACGACCTCGGGCGCGGTCACTCTGGCGGTATGCGCCGCACGGATGATCGCGGCCTCGACATCGTGCCCGAACGGTCGCTCCGCCATGAATTCGAGGCTCGGCGCGCGGCGCAGGA
This sequence comes from uncultured Altererythrobacter sp., assembly GCA_913055875.1. GTDB lineage: Bacteria > Pseudomonadota > Alphaproteobacteria > Sphingomonadales > Sphingomonadaceae > CAJXJY01. The sequence continues at coordinate 177,818 of CAJXJY010000005.1, read as the reverse complement.
CGAAACCTTCGCCGCCGCTTTCGAAGCGCCAGCTTTCCATCGTCGCACCGCCGGTCAGCCGCGACAGGCCCTTTGGCGGCTCCAGTCCGGCACGCTTCAGCGCCCGGGCCAGCCCGGCGGCAAGCGTCTCCGTCATATCCGATTCCCCGCCCATCGCGGCAGAATTGCAGCCGCCCGATGGCGTGGCAAGCGGCAACGAATGCGCACGCCGCACGTTGGATGATCGGAAGCAACAGGAGAATGGAATGAAACTGCCGCACAAGGCCCATGTCGCGATCGTCGACGGAGAGCATTTCGTGCTGATGCGCAACGAGGGGCAGATCTTCGAGCCGAAACTGGCCAAGGCCGAAAAGCCCGATCTGACCGCGACCAATTTCAGCGCCGGGGTCAAGCACCAGGACGATATCGGGCAACGCCACGGCAACACCGATCTGAACGAGCTGGCGCACGGCGCCGCGGCTGCCGAATGGCTCAATGCAAAGTGTATCGCCAACGATATCGAACAGCTGGTGGTGGTTGCCGACCCCAAGACGCTCGGCGAAATGCGGCGGCATTATCATTCCGAACTCGAAAAGCGGCTGGTCGGCGAAATCGGCAAGACGATGACGCAGGAACCGACCGAAAGGATCGAAAAGGCAATCGCCGAAGCCTGAATCTTCGCTCGACATCGCGAATCTGTCGCGCGACGGACACTTTTCGTCGCGCAACCTATTGCGCAAGCAATTCCCTCCCCGTTAAGCTAATGCCAACCATGAGAGGGGTATGGCAGGGTCCATGGGTTCGTATTCGCGCGCATTCGCCACATTTACCGCAGCCGTCGCGCTGGCTTTCGCCGGCGCAACGCCGGCGCTCGCCGACGGGGTCGATTTCGAGGCCGCGTTCGACAGCACGTTCGGCACCGACAACCGCGCGCCGCGAAGTTTCGACGCAGTCTACGAACCCGGTCTGGAAACGCGGATCGCGCAGCTCGCCGATGGTGCCGACGGACGCATCGGCGTCTATGCGATCGATCTTTCGACCGGCCGGGAAATCGGGATCCTCGCCGATCAGCGGTTCCCGATGGCGAGCACCAGCAAGGTCGCGATCGCCGCAACCTACCTCGCCGGTGTTGACGCGGGCCGCTGGAGCCTGACGAGCGAATTCCGGCTGCCGCGCCGCGGTGGCGCTTGGCTCACCGCGCAGGAACATCTCGACCTGATGATCAGCAAGAGCTGCAACGACTGCACCGACGCGCTGCTCGCCGCGGTCGGCGGGCCCGGCGCGGTCAATGCATGGATGCGGCAGGCCGGCATTGCCGATTTCCAGCTCAGCCGCGACATTGCCACGCTGATCCGCGAAGACGGTCGCGTCGATCCGGCATCGATCGTCGATATCAAGGACAGCGCGACCCCGCGTGCGATGGGTCAGCTGCTGGCCGGCATCTATCAGGGCCGCTGGCTGAGCGCGAATTCGCGCCGGGTGCTGATGAACGCGATGGCCGAGACCACCACCGGCAAGCGCCGGATGCGGTCCGCGCTGCCGTCGAGCGCCAATCTCGCGCACAAGACCGGCACGCTGAGCCGGACCGCGAGCGATATCGGCATCTTCCATACGTCCGACGGCCGTCCGATTGCCGCGGCGATCTATGTTACGGGGCAGAGCCCCTCGATGGAGTTCGAGAACGGCAGCCGCCGGCACAAGCTCGAGGCCAGGCGCCAACGCGATTGGCGCATCGCCACCATCACGGGTGCGCTCTACCAGGGCTTCGGCAACCGCGCGAACGACACCCGCGTCTGGGCCGATGCCGACTACGGCGGCGAATAGGCCCGGCCACCTTCCCCGGCCATCCTACATCGGGAGCACAAGAAAAAAGGGCGGCGCCTCGCGGCACCGCCCTTCTTCGTTTCGTACGAGACGAAGCGACCGATCAGTCGGTAGCGGCTTCGGCTTCGCTCTCGTCCTGAACTTCGGCTTCCGCTTCGGCGGTCGCTTCTTCGACGGCCGCACCGGCGTCTTCGGCAGCGCCTTCGACGGCGTCGCCCATCGCTTCGGCGTTGGCTTCGGTGTCGGCCATCGCGCCGTCAACGGTTTCGTCGGCGGCGTCTTCGGTGGCTTCCGAGCAAGCGGCGAGGCCGAGAGCGGAGCCGGCGATTGCGGCGGCAAGAACGATCTTACGCATAATGGTCAATCCTTAAACAGCGAGTGGATTCGCCTGACCTTTTGGCCCGGCGCGAACCCCGCCGGAGCGGAATTCGTGACTCCTGAATAATGGCCGCATTATGGCTGTGCAAGCGATTTCGCCACATTTTGCCCTTTTTTCGCCTTATTTCGGTCAAGATTGGCGGTTTTCCGGCGAGTCGCGCTGTTGATAAAATGTGGGAAGAATCCTTGTTGCGAGCGGTAGGGACGTCCGTCCCTACCTTGGCTGTTCCATCCTGCGCTCCGGCGGTCAGATGTCTGCCACGTAGTGACAGGTTACGTCCCCGCCGGAGAACATACTCTAACCGGTTCAGCTTTGCCGAAACTGGGTCTATGCGAATCGCATGGCCGAAAAGCAGCATCTCTACCTCGTCGACGGGTCCGCCTACATCTTCCGCGCCTATCACAGGCTGCCCCCGCTGACCGATCCCGAGGGCACGCCGGTCGGCGCGGTCTACGGCTACACCACCATGCTGTGGAAACTGGCCGACGATCTCGACAAGGCCGACGGACCGACGCATCTGGCGGTGGTGCTCGACAAATCGAGCCACTCCTTCCGCAACGAGATCTACGACCAGTACAAGGCCAACCGGCCCGACCCGCCCGAGGACCTCGTCCCGCAATTCCCGCTGATCCGCGACGCCACGCGCGCCTTCTCGCTGCCCTGCATCGAGGAGCCCGACGTCGAGGCCGACGACATGATCGCCTCCTACGCGCGGGCGGCGACCCGCAAGGGCTGGGATGTGACCATCGTCTCCTCCGACAAGGACCTGATGCAGCTGATCGGCGAATGCGCGACCGAGGATCTCGAACCCGGTGTCGAGCAGGGCGGCTGCATCGACATGCTCGATACGATGAAAAGCCAGCGGATCGGGCGCGACGAGGTGATCGAAAAGTTCGGCGTGCCGCCCGAAAAGGTCGGCGACGTGCTCGCACTGATGGGCGACTCGGTCGACAACATCCCCGGCATTTTCGGGGTCGGCCCCAAGACCGCGAGCAAGCTGATCGACGAGCATGGCGACCTGACCGCTGCGCTCGATGCGGCCGCCGACATGAAGAAGAGCAAGCTCAAGGAGCGGCTGCTCGAACACCGCGCCGACGCCGAATTGAGCCGGGTGCTGGTGACGCTGAAGGAAGATTGCGCGCTGCCGGTCGCGCTCGAGGACATGAAGCTCGAAGGCGTGCCGCCCGACCCGCTCGCCGCCTTCCTCGAAAGGCACGGCTTCTCCAGCCTGCTGCGGCGGCTCGACGCCGGCAGCGGCAGCCCCGATCGCCCCAACAATCTCAGCCCCGCCAAGGCCGAGAACAAGGGCGCCGAAAGCGCGCCGGAAGGCAATCGCCAACCCCCGCCCGAATTCCCCGCGATCGACCGCTCGGGCTACGAGACCGTGCAGACGCGCGAAGCGCTCGATGCGTGGATCGCGCGCGCTTCCGCCGCGCGGCTGGTGGCGGTCGATACCGAAACCAGCAGCCTCGACGCGATGCGGGCCGAACTGGTCGGCGTCAGCCTGGCGACCGGGCCGAACGAGGCGTGCTATATCCCGCTGGCGCATGGCGGTAGCGACATGTTCGCGGAAAGGCCCGAGCAGATCGATCGCGACGAAGCGCTCGCCGCGCTGAGGCCGCTGCTCGAAAGCGACGCGGTGCTCAAGGTATTCCAGAACGGCAAATACGACCTCAACGTGCTCGCGCGCCACGGTATCGAAGTATCGCCAATCGACGATACGATGATCGTCAGCTTCGCGCTCGACGCCGGGCGCCAGCTCGAGGGGATCGGCGGCGGGCACGGGATGGACGAGCTGTCCGAGCGCCATCTCGGCCACACGCCGATCGCGTTCAAGGACGTCTGCGGCACGGGCAAGAAGGCGATCCCCTTCGGCGAAGTACCGCTCGACAAGGCGACCGAATACGCCGCCGAGGATGCCGATGTGACCTGGCGGCTGCACGCGCATCTCAAGCCGCGGCTGGCGATCGAGGGCGGGACGAAGATCTACCAACGTGTCGACCGCCCGCTGATTCCGGTTGTGGCGCAGATGGAGCGGCACGGCATCAAGGTGGACCGCGTGCGGCTGGCGAAACTGTCGGAGGAATTCGCCGAGACGACCGGCACGCTCGAAGCGGAAATTCACGAACTTGCCGGAACCGAGTTCACGGTTGGCAGCCCCAAGCAGCTCGGCGAGGTGCTGTTCGACAAGCTCGGCTACAAGGGCGGGCGCAAGGGCAAGAGCGGGCAGTATTCGACCGACCAGTCGGTGCTCGAAAAGCTGTCGGGCGAAGGCGCCGGGATCGCCGACAAGGTGCTCGAATGGCGCCAGCTGACCAAATTGAAATCGACCTATACCGACGCGCTGCAGGCGGCGATCAACCCCGATACCGGGCGCGTGCACACCAGCTACAGCCTGGTCGGCGCGCAGACCGGGCGGCTGAGCTCGACCGAGCCCAACCTGCAGAACATCCCGATCCGGACCGCGATCGGGCGCCAGATCCGCGAGGCCTTCGTGCCCGAGGAGGGCAACGTCCTGCTCGCCGCCGACTATTCGCAGATCGAGCTGCGGCTGGCCGCGCATATGGCCGATGTCGACACGCTGAAGGAGGCTTTCGCCAACGGCGAGGACATCCACGCCCGCACCGCGCAGGAGATGTACGGCGAGGTGACGCGCGACACGCGCGCGCGGGCCAAGACGATCAATTTCGCCATCCTCTACGGCATTTCGCGCTGGGGTCTCGCCGGGCGGCTCGGGGTCGAGCCGGACGAGGCGCAGGAAATGATCGACACCTATTTCAAGCGCTTTCCGGGCATCCAGAAATACATCGTCCGTACGCTCGAGGAAGTGCGCGAGCGCGGCTATTCGGAGACGCTGTTCGGGCGCAAGACATGGTTCCCGCGCATCTCGTCGAAGAACCAGGCCGAACGGCAGGGCAGCGAGCGCGCGGCGATCAACGCGCCGATCCAGGGCACCAGCGCCGATATCATCAAGCGCGCGATGGCGCGGATGATGCCCGCGCTGGAGGAAGCGGGCCTGGGACAGGTCCGCATGCTGCTGCAGGTGCATGACGAGCTGGTGTTCGAACTGCCCGAAACCGACGTTGCGGCCGCGAGCGAAGTCATCGAAAAGGTCATGGCCGGGGCGGCCGAACCCGCAGTGAAGCTCGACGTTCCGCTGGGCATCGATATCGGCACCGGACCGAGCTGGGGAGCGGCGCACTGAACGCCATCCTGCCCCCGGTCGCCCGGCTGACCGGCCGGCTGCGCAAGGCGCCGTGGATCAATTTTGCGTTGCTCGGCGTCATCGCGCTCGTCCTGCTCGCCGGACTTTACCTGATCTACCAGACGATCGAGGCCGAGCGCGTCGAGCGAGAGCAGGTCGAGCGCACCAGCGACGTGCTGCTCGAACTGCGCAATGTGAACCGGGCGGCGCTCAATGCCGAGACCGGACAGCGCGGCTATCTGATCACGCTCGACCGGCGCTATCTCGATCCCTACCGCGCCGGGCGCGACGAGATCGGGCCGGCAATGCGCCGCCTGCGCCATTCGCTCGCCGATCCGACCGAGCGGCAGGCGCAATTGCTCGAAGAGATCGACACGCTCGCCCGCATCAAGTTCTCCGAGATGGACGAAACGGTCGGCCTGATCGAGGAAGGCCGCCTGCTCGACGCAAGGCGCCGCGTGCTGACCGACGAGGGACAGGAGGCGATGGACCGGCTGCGACGGTCGATCCGGGAAATGGAGGAGATCGAAGACCGGTTGCTCGACGAGGCGATCGAGAAGACCGCGCGCGCCGAAGCGCGCGTGCTGCCGCTGCTCGGCGGGGTGGTCGCGATGCTGCTGGTCGCACTCGGCCTCGGCTACCGGCTGGTGACGCGCGCCGCCGCGGCCGAAGCCGAGGCGGCGCACGCGGTCGCACTGGCCGAAGCGCGCGACCGCGCGGACCTGCTCGCACGCGAACTCAACCACCGGGTCAAGAACCTGTTCGCGGTGATTCTCGCCATCGTCCGCATGGGCGGCAAGGACGATCCGGCGGCAGCGCCCGCCAGCGAGCGGATGGCGCAACGGATCGGCGCGCTGCTGACCGCGCACGAAGTAACGCAGGGCGCGCTGGACGAGCCGGTCGCTTCGCTCGAGGCGCTGGTCGATACCACGCTGCGCCCCTACCGCTCGGGCGAGATGCGCGCCGATACGGGCGGCCCGGAAGTGATGATCCCGGCCAAGCGCGCCACCCCGCTCGGGCTGGTGTTGCACGAATTGACCACCAATGCGGTCAAGTACGGTTGCTGGCGCGAGGGCGGATTGCTCGAAGTGAAATGGACGGTCGAAGACGGCGGGGTCCGGCTCGACTGGCGCGAGCATTGCGAGCTGGACAAGCCCGGCGGCACGCAGGCCGGATTCGGGACCCGGCTGATGGAAGCCGCCGCACGGCAATTGCGCGGCTCGATCGAGCGGTCGATCGCCGCCGACGGAGTGCGGGTGGCGATCGCCTTCCCGCTGGAAACCTGAATCATCGACGCCCGGGCTTGAAAGCAGCCGCCCCGCCTCATAGGTGGCCGCCATGCTAGACCGCCTCGACCCCCGCAACTACGCCATCGCCTGGGACGATCTCGGCGTCGCCGCGCTGGCGCTTGCGATCACCATCGCGGTGGCGCTGGTCATCCACCGCGTCGCCTTCTTCGTGTTTCGCAAGATCGCGAGGAATTCGGAAACCGAGGCGGACGACGTCCTGATCGACACCATCTACCGGCCGCTGCGCTGGCTCGCCGTGGCGATCGCGATCGGCATGGTCGCACGGCAGAACGCGCTGGTGGCGGAGCCGTGGGACGCGCTCGCGCGGTTCCTCGTGCCGGGGATCATCGGCTGGCTCGCGCTGTCGGTGGTGCGCGGGCTGGCGGGCGCGATGGAACAGCGGATGGAGGAGATCGACGATCCGGTCGCCGTGCGCAGCCGCCGGACCAAGATCGCGATCTTCAGCCGCACCGCTTCGGTCGCGATCGTCGTCATCACCCTGGGACTGATCCTGATCGGCATCCCCGGCGTGCGCGAGATCGGCGTCACCATGATGGCCTCGGCCGGTATCGTTGCGCTGGCTGTGGGCGCGGCGGCGCAGCCCGCGCTCAAATCGCTCATCGCCGGCTTGCAGATGGCGCTGACCGAACCGATCCGTATCGGCGACATGGTCAAGGTCGACGGACACACCGGCCGGGTCGAGGAAATCCGCATGAGCTTCGTCATCGTGCGCACTTGGGACGAACGCGCGATCGTCGTGCCAACCAGCGAATTCCTCGATCACAGCTTCGAGAACTGGTCGCGCACCAACGAGCAGTTGACCGGCCCGGTGATGCTGCATCTCGACCCCGCCACCGACATCGCCCCGATCCGCGCCGAGTTCGAACGCTTCGTCGGGGAACAGGAGCTGTGGGACGGTCGCACCGTGCAAATGCTCATGACCGAGGCCTATCCCGAGAGCATCGAACTGCGCCTGTCGGTCAGCGCCAAGACGATCGGCGATCTGTGGGTGCTGCGCTGCACCGTACGCGAGCACATGCTCGCCTGGCTGCGCACGGAAATGCCCGACGCGCTGATCCGCCACCGGCTCGAGGTCGAAGCGGCGAACGAGCGGGTGAAGGGATAGGGCGAGTCCCCGCCCTTCGACGCCGCCTGCGGCGTCGCTCAGGATAAACCGCTGCTTTGCAGCAGGCGGGGACCTCATGCTGCAAGCGAAACGCCACCGGCCCGAGGCTCCCGCCTCCGCGGGAGCACACGCTATTCGATCGGCGTTGCCTCGTCCCCGCCGTGCTTCTTCTCGCGCGTGGGCTCGAGCATGCCCTCGCTGATAAACCCGATCGGGCGGGCTTCCGCCGCGCGTTTCTTCAGCTCGCCGCGCATCTTCTTGTACTCCGCCTCCATCTTGGACGTGACGGTGGCGCGCGAATCGGCGAGCGCCTCGGTAAAATCGGCGGCGGTCACTTCCTTCACCTCGCCGCCGGCGCGGCGCAGGGCGTTGAGGCCCGCCCGCCGCACTACGTCTTCGAGGTCGGCGCCGGTGAAGCGGTCTGTCTTGCTCGCGACATCGCCCAGCGAGACATCCTCCGCCAAGGGCATTTCCGAAGTGTGGATGCCGAGAATCTGCTCGCGGCCCTTCTTGTCGGGCGTGCCGACATAGACCAGCTCGTCGAACCGGCCCGGCCGCAGCAGCGCGGGGTCTACCAACGTCGGACGGTTGGTCGCGCCGATCACGACGACCGACTGCAATTCCTCCAGCCCGTCCATCTCGGCGAGTATCGTATTCACCACGCGCCCGGTAACCTGCGGCTCGGCCTGCCCGCTCCCGCGCGCTGGCACGAGGCTGTCGATCTCGTCGATAAACACCACGCAGGGCGCCACCGCGCGCGCGCGGCGGAACATGCGCGCGATCTGTTGCTCGCTCTCGCCGTACCATTTGCTGAGCAGATCCGAGCTCTTCATCGAGATGAAATTGGCCTCGGCCTCCTTCGCCACCGCCTTGGCGAGCAGCGTCTTGCCGGTGCCGGGCGGACCGTAGAGCAGGAAGCCCTTGGCCGGGCGGATTCCGAGCCGTTCGAACGCATCGGGGTTCTTCAAGGGCAGTTCGATACCCTCCTTGAGCATGTCGATCGCATCGTCGACCCCGCCGATATCGCTCCACCCGGTATTGGGCACCTGCACCATCACCTCGCGCATCGCCGAGGGCTGGATGCGCTTGAGCGCGGAGAGGAAATCCTCGCGGCTGACATAGAGTTCGTCGAGCACGTCGGGCGGGATGGTGCGCTCGTCGAGATCGAGCTTCGGCATGATCCGCCGCACCGCCTCGATCGCCGCCTCGCGCGCCAGCGCGGCGATATCCGCGCCGACGAAGCCGTGCGTGCCCTTGGCCAGCTCCTTCAAGTCGACCTTGTCGCCGAGCGGCATGCCGCGCGTATGGATGGCGAGGATCTCGCGCCGCCCGTTTTCGTCGGGCACGCCGATCACGATCTCGCGGTCGAAGCGGCCCGGGCGGCGCAGCGCCTCGTCGACCGCGTCGGGCCGATTGGTCGCGGCGATGACGACGAGGTTGGAACGCGCCTCGAGCCCGTCCATCAGCGTCAGCAATTGCGCAACGAGGCGCTTCTCCGCCTCGCCCGGGACGCGGTCGCGCTTAGGGGCGATCGAATCGATCTCGTCGATGAAGACGATCGCGGGCGCAGCCTTGGCCGCCTTGTCGAAGACTTCGCGCAGCGCCTTTTCGCTGTCGCCGTAGCCCGAGCCCATGATCTCCGGCCCGTTGATGGTGAAGAATTCGGCATCGCTCTCGTTCGCGACCGCCTGCGCCAGCCGCGTCTTGCCCGTGCCGGGCGGGCCGTGGAGCAGCACGCCCTTGGGCGGATCGACCCCGAGCCGGGTGAAAAGCTCGGGATAGCGCAGCGGCAGCTCGACCATTTCGCGCAATTGCTGGATCGTGTCGCCGATGCCGCCGACATCGTCGTAATTGACCACCGCGCGGCCGCTCTTCTGCTCCTCGAATTCGGCACGCAGTTCGACCTCGGTGTTCTCGTCGATATGGACGATGCCCTTGGGGCTGGTCGATACGACTCTCAGGCGGATCTGCGTCAGCGCGTAAGCAGGCGCGTTGAACATGCGCTGCACCTGCGGCGGCATGTTCTGGACCGGCTGCTGGCCGGTGGTGGCGACGAGGTCGCCCGCGACCAGCGGCTTCTTGAAGAAATTGCGCTGCAGCGCCTGGGTCGGACCCTGCAGCCGCATCTCGCGCTGCGCGGGGGCGAAGACGACGCGCGTGGCGGGACGCGTTTCGGCAGCGGAAATGGTCACATGCTCGCCCGAACCGGCTTCGGCATTGCCGCGCTGCAGCCCGTCGAGCCGCACCACGTCGAGCGCCTGGTCCTCGTCATAGGCAGCCATGGCGATGGCGACGGTCGAACGCTTGCCGGTGATCTCGACGACGTCGCCTTCGGTGATACCGAGCGCTTGGAAGGTCGAGCGCGGCATCCGGGCCACGCCGCGGCCGCTTTCCTCCTGCCGCGCTGCCGCGACCTGGAGGCGGATCGTCTTCTCGTCTGATTCGGTATCTTTCGGCGCTGCGTCGGCATCGGCCATGTGGCGCTCGCTCCCATCCTGCTGTCGTGCGATTTGCTGTCTTGTTCGCCACGCTAGCTAGGAACGCAGCCGTCGGGAAGCAAATGAGCGAGCCGCGAATAGGGTCCGGTGAGCCTCGGCTCGGAAAGAAAGGCCCAGGCAAGAAAAAAGCCCCGGCCGAAACGACCGGGGCGTGAAAGTCTTGGGAGAGGATGCCTGAAAGGCACGCCCTATGTGCAGTGCAGCAAGCTTTTGTGCAAGTGCGAAAAGATCAAGGTTTATTGCAAAATGTGCACTATCGCCTCGACTCGCTCGTTTCGGCACTTGAAATTCGTCTTCAGGGCGATATCCATCGCTTCGATGACAAATGTAATCGAATTGGTTCGTCATTTTCTGCTGTTCGCGGTATTGCTGACCTGCGGATGCATGGCGGGTCCGAGCGGCGACGATCCTCCGGTCTCTGCGCCGCGAGCCGAACGTATGACGCAGGTCGATGTAGAGCCGACGGGCAACCTGTATCGCGCGATCTTCCGCTTCTCCGAGCCGGCGCCGATCTGGGCCTTCCACCGCTCTGCACTGACCCGCAGGGAAAGCCGGCCGTGGCGACCGGACAGCTGGACGGTGAAGACCGACGGCGTGACATTGCGCAGGATCGGCGACTTCGATGCGCTGGTCGGCCAGGACGGCGAAACGGTTCCCGGCGAAGTCGTGGTCGAATTCACTCCGGCCGCGGTCGACCTGATCGCCGATTACGATCCGGCGGTGGTGCTCACGGACGGCACGACGGCGCTTTTTTCGGGCGTGTTCACCGCATTTCCGGTCGCCTCGCGCGAGGCCCTGGCCGCCATGCGCGAACCTGGCGATCATGCGACCACGGTCGTGTTCACGAACGGCGACGGCGAAGTCTTCCATCGCGGCCGCCGGGCCGCAAGCGCCGTCGCCGAAAAAGGCAGCTATGCAATCTATGGCGATATCGCCGTCGCTCCCTCTGCCTCGGTTGCGCGCATTTTCGATCCCGCCCTGCCGGAATGGCTGAGCCAGCAGCTCGATACCGCGACGCCCCGGATATTCGAGTATTACGCCGAGCGCATGGGACCGCATGCCGGCGACCGGCCGATCGTGCTGGCAAGCTGGGTCCCGTCGGACATGCAGGGCATCAGCCGCGGCGGCAGCGTGCTCCCGGGGATGATCACCATGCGCTTCGAAGGCAGCGGGCTCGCCGAACCGGATGGCGGCGTCACCGGAGGCACGATCTGGTTCATCGCCCACGAGGCGGCGCACTTCTGGCTCGGCGAGACGCTCCGGCACGACAATCGCGACCGGGCATGGATCGTCGAAGGGGGAGCCGATCTGATGGCCATGCGGGCGACCGAAGCACTGTTTCCCGGTTTCTCCGCCGAGCCGATGATCGCCCAAGCGAAAACGGATTGTTCCGCCGCACTGGCGGAAGGCGGTATCGAAGACGCACGCAGGCGCAATGCGCAGCGTCCGTATTATGCCTGCGGCAGCCTGTTCGCGCTGGCGGTCGAACGGGCGGGCGCGCCGCGGGGTGAAGACTTTTTCGATTTCGTCGCCGGCCTGATAGCGAGCCAGCCCGACGGCGAGATCGACGGCGAGGAATGGCTCGCTGCCGCACGCGGTTTCGGAGTGGGCGAGCGGCGCATTGCGCTCATGCGGCGCCTGCTGGCACAGCCAAGCAGCGATCCTGCGGCCGACTTGGACATCCTTCTCGGCGGGTGACAGCGCGGGTCCCGGGCGGTAAGGACGGCGCATGAACAAGCTCTACCCCGATGCGACGAGCGCCCTCGACGGATTGCTCGAGGACGACATGCTGATCGCCAGCGGAGGCTTCGGCCTGTGCGGCATTCCCGAGCGGCTGCTGACCGCGATCCGCGACTCGGGCGTCAAGGGCCTCACCTTCGCCAGCAACAATGCCGGGATCGACAACGAAGGCATCGGCATGCTGCTGCGCACGCAGCAGGTCGGCAAGATGATCTCCTCCTATGTCGGCGAGAACAAGGAATTCGAGCGGCAATTCCTCTCCGGCGAACTCGAGGTCGAATTCTGCCCGCAGGGTACGCTCGCCGAGCGCATGCGCGCCGGGGGCGCGGGCATTCCGGGCTTCTACACCAAAACCGGGGTCGGCACGCAGGTCGCCGAGGGCAAGGAAGTGAAGCAGTTCGCCAATCGCGACGGGCAGATGGAGGACTACATCCTCGAACGCGGCATTTTCGCCGACCTCGCCATCGTCAAGGCGTGGAAGGCGGACGAGACGGGCAATCTCGTGTTCCGCAAGACCGCGCGCAATTTCAACCTGCCCGCCGCGACCTGCGGCAGGGTCTGCGTGGTCGAGGTCGAGGAGGTGGTACCTGTCGGCGAGCTCGATCCCGACAGCATCCACCTGCCCGGCGTCTACGTCCAGCGGATGATCCTCGGCGCGCCCTACGACAAGAAGATCGAATTCCGCACCACTCGCGAGCGGGAAGCGGCATGACGATGCGCCGCGCCCTGCTCGCCTGTGGATTGCTCGCCTTGCCCGCCACGCTCGGCGGGTGCGTCGCCGCGGTCGCCGCCATTCCGGTTCTGGCCGGGGGCGGCGTGGCGGTCGGCGGCCCGGGGGAGCCGAAAGAGCCCGAGGCGCCGATCGACACCGGTGCGACGCTGCCGCCGCCGCCGTTCGCGCGCGAAACACCCCTACCGCAACCTGCGGACGAAGCGCCCAATATTGCGCCGGCACCCCTCGACGAATCCCCGGCAGGGCTCGGCACGGGGATCGCCGATACCGCCACCGGCGCTGCGACGGACCCCGAAGACGCTTCCGCGGGACTCGCTCCGGCTGCGACCGCGCCGGCGACCGCCGCAACGTCGGCCGCGGCCGACGTCGCCCCGGCGGCCGATCCCTACCAGGCGTTCTCCAGCCATGCGCTGGCGCAGGCGCGGCTCGATCCGGTCGACGATCCGCGCGCCTCGGCGATCCTCGCGACCCCGGGCTCGCTCGATCCGGTGATGAGCGACTGCGCCATTCGCCCGCCCGCGGTGTTGATCGATCTCGACCCCGCAGGCGGGACGCTCGATCTCGACCGTCCGGTCGCGTCCAACCCCGGCCTCGCCGACGCGCTCGGCGCGCTGCGCGTGCGCGACGTGGCGGTGTTCTGGATCTCGGGCGCTTCGGCCGCCGAGGCCGGCAAGCTGCGCGAACGGCTGCTGATCAGCGGGCTCGATCCGTGGGGCCGCGACGGGTTGCTGCTGATGCGCCGCGCCGACGACCGCAAGCAGATCCGCCGCCGCGAGCTGTCCGAAATGCACTGCGTCGTGGCGATCGCCGGCGACAGCAAAAGCGATTTCGACGAATTGTTCGACTACCTCAAGAACCCCGCCGCCGCCGAAGGCCTCGATGCGCTGATCGGCGAAGGCTGGTTCCTCACCCCCACTCCCTTCGCTTCCGAGGAAGACTGACTTCATGTCCGACACACCAGGCTGGACCCGCGACCAGATGGCCGCCCGCGCGGCGCAGGAGCTGGAGGACGGCTATTACGTCAATCTCGGCATCGGCATCCCGACGCTGGTTGCCAACCATATCCCCGAAGGGATGCACGTCACGCTGCAGAGCGAGAACGGCATGCTCGGGATCGGTCCGTTCCCCTATGACGACGAGGTCGACGCGGACCTGATCAATGCCGGCAAGCAGACCATCAGCGAGCTGCCGCATTCGGCCTATTTCGACAGCGCGGCGAGCTTCGCGATGATCCGCGGGGGCCATATCGACCTGACCGTGCTCGGGGCGATGGAAGTGGCCGAGAACGGCGACATCGCCAACTGGATGATCCCGGGCAAGATGATCAAGGGCATGGGCGGCGCGATGGACCTCGTCGCCGGGGTCAAGAAGATCATCGTGGTGATGGACCACACCGCCAAGGACGGCAGCCCCAAATTCATTCCCGAATGCACGCTGCCGCTGACCGGGCAGAACGTGATCGACATGATCGTCACCAACCTCTGCGTCTTCCACCGGGTCGATCACGACAGCCCGTTCCGTCTGATCGAACTCGCGCCGGGCGTGAGCGCCGACGAAGTCGCCGACAAAACCACCGCGGCTTACGAAATGGCCCTTCCCGGCTGACCGATCGCAGCCGCCGCACGGCGCCACAGCCGTTCGAACGGCCCCTGCCCGAACCGCGCCAGCCAAGCGGGCGACCACAGCACCATCGCCGCGATCGGTACCAGCGCCAGCGCGAGCGCTTCGCTGCGCGAGACTTCCGCGAACCAGCCGAGCCCCCAATCGGCGAACAGCGCGGCAAGGACGAGGCTCGTCAGCAGGTAGTTGGTCAATGACAGCCGGCCGACGGCGGCGAGCCGCTTCACGAAACCGTTGTTCCTGTGCAGCTGGAACAGCGCCATGAACAGCGCGGCGTAGGCGAGCCCCAGCAGCAGGTCGAACGGAGCGGACAGCACCAGCGCATTGGCCGCGACGAGCCCACCGTAGAATTCCATCGCCCAGGCCCATGCGGCGAAAGCGGCGAGGCAGGGTACCATCAGCACCGACCCGGCGACCCCGAACAGCACCAGCCGGCGCGGCTCGCGTCGTGCCGCCAGCAGGCCCGATTTCCACGCCGCCACGCCCACCAGCATGGTCGCGAGATTGAGCGGAACGCTCGCCACGACCACGCCGAGCGAGGCCGGAAGAGTGACGATACGGCGCGCAATGCGCGCATCGAGGGGTTCGCTCCCGCGTTCGAGTGCGACCGTCAGGCCTCGCGGATCGCTGCCGAAGTTCATCTCCCAGAACAGCGGCGATTGCGACTCGAGCCAGACCAACCCCGCAAGGATGTGCAGCAGCAGCAAACCGGCCGCCACGCCGAGCATCCGGCCGATGCCCGCGCGGATCAGGAACGGCAGCGCGAGCCCGGCCAGCGCATAGGCGCGCAGCACGTCGTTGCTCGCGAGCAGCACGGCATGGACGATCCCGAGCGCGAACAGCACCGCCATCCGCGCCAGGTGCCCGCGCCAGCCGCCACTGTTGTCGCGCTCCCACAGCATCGCTACGCCGGCACCGAACAGCATCGCGAACAGCGTGCGGAACTTGTCCTCGACGAACACGAAACCGAACCACCACGCGGCCATGTCGGCGGGACCCTCGTGACCCCATGCGAGCGGATTGTAATAGGCCTGCGCGGGAAGCGCGAAGACGTATACGTTCATCAGCGCGATGCCGAGCACGGCGACGCCGCGCAGCGCGTCGAGTTCGACGATGCGTCCGGACGAGGCTGGCGGCGTCACCATGGCCGACGCCCCCGGCGGATCAGCCGAGCACGGCCTTCAGGTCGTCGACCAGGTCGGTCCGCTCCCACGGGAAATGGTCGCCGTCGGGCGTGCGTCCGAAATGGCCGTAGGCTGCGCTCTTGCGATAGATCGGCTTGTTGAGGCCGAGATGCGTGCGGATCGCACGCGGGGTGAGGCCGCCGAGCTTGTCGATGCTCTGGATCGCCTTTTCCAGCTTCGCACCGTTGACGCCATCGGGCGCGGTGCCGTGCGTGTCGACATAGAGCGACAGCGGCTTCGACACGCCGATCGCATAGGCGAGCTGGATGGTGCAGCGCCGCGCCAGCCCTGCGGCAACGACGTTCTTGGCGAGGTAGCGGGTGATATAGGCGGCCGAGCGGTCGACCTTGGTCGGATCCTTGCCGCTGAACGCCCCGCCGCCATGCGGCGCCGCACCGCCATAGGTGTCGACGATGATCTTGCGCCCCGTAAGCCCGGCATCCCCGTCGGGTCCGCCGATGACGAAGCTGCCGGTCGGATTGATGTGCCATGCGGTGTCGCCGGTAACGAAACCGTCAGGCAGGATATCGCCGACCACGCCCTTCACATAGGCATGCAGTTCGGCTTCGCGCTCGCCCTGGTCGTAGCCTTCCGCGTGCTGGGTCGAGACGACCACTGCAGTGGCGGCAACCGGCTTGCCGCTCTCGTAGCGCAGCGTGACCTGGCTCTTGCTATCCGGCTCGAGGAAGGGCGCGGCACCGCTCTTGCGGTCGGCAGCCATGCGCTCGAGGATCTTGTGGCTGTAATCGAGCGTCGCGGGCATCAGGTCGGGCGTTTCGTCGCAGGCGAAGCCGAACATGATCCCCTGGTCGCCCGCGCCCTCGTCCTTGTTGCCGCTGGCATCGACACCCTGGGCGATATGCGCGCTCTGGCCGTGGAGATGGTTCTCGAAAGTCAGCGTTTCCCAGTGGAAACCATCCTGCTCGTAGCCGATTTCGCGCACCGTATTGCGCACCGTGCGCTCGATCTCGTCGAGCGCACCGTCGGCCCATTCGCCGTTTTCGTACACGCCCTTGCAGCGAATCTCGCCCGCCAGCACGACGCGCTGGGTCGCGGTCAGGGTTTCGCAGGCGACGCGCGCCTCCGGATCCTTCGACAGGAACAGGTCGACGACGGCGTCGGAGATCTGGTCGGAGACCTTGTCGGGATGGCCCTCGGAAACGCTTTCCGAGGTGAACAGGTAATTGGTGCGCATGGAATTCCCGATATAAAGAAAGCTTTATGTGTGGCGCCGCGTGTTAGCCGCGTCGCAAGCGCGTGGCAACCAGCGATCCGAGGATGGCGAGCAAAGCCCAGCCCATCGCCAGCCAGTTGCCGAGCCGCGCAAACAGCGTCGGGGCGAATGCCGGTGGCACGGTTCCCTCGAGCCGGTCGGCGCGGTGCATCGGAATGTGCCGGCGCACCACGCCGCGCGCGTCGATCACCGCGCTGATGCCGGTGGTGGTGGCGCGCAGGACGGGCAGGCCTTCCTCGATCGCGCGCAGCCGCGCCTGCGCGAGATGCTGCGGCGGACCCCAGCTGCCGAACCAGCCGTCATTGGAAGGGTTGAAGATGTAGTCGGGTCGATCCGACCGGTCGGCGACCTGTCCGGAGAAGACGATTTCGTAGCAGATCTGGATGCCCGCTCCGCCCCATTCGCCGAGGTCGAGCGTGCGCGCCCCGGGACCGGGCCAGAAGTCGATCGATCCCGCCACGAGGCGTCGCAGCCCGAGCGGTTCGAACAGCCAGCGCAGCGCGAGATACTCGCCGTAGGGCACCAGATGCGCCTTGTCGTAACCGCCGACAATCCGCCCCTCCGCATCGATCGCCGTCACCGCATTGCGCGCGCCGACCGCACGCTCGACCCCGTCGACCTCGCCGATTTCGAGATCGACCGCGCCGGTCAGCAGCAGGCTGTCCTCGCCGATCGTGCGACCGATGCGGAAGCGCGCGAAGGCCGGGTCGCCGGCGGCGGTGGTCTGGTTGTAATAGCGCTGCGGATAGCCGTCGCGCAGATAGTCGGGGACGCCCGATTCGGGCCACAGCACGAGGCGGCGTTCGCTCGCGTCTCGGCGCGCGGTGAGCCGGGCGATACGCAGGAACTGCTCTTCGAACCGGCTCGCGTCGTCGAGCTCTTCCTGCCGAAGGTCGGGCTGAACCAGTGTGAAGGCGAGCGTGCCCTCGCGCGCCTTGGGTGCGGGCAGGTACATGCCTGCCGTGAGCAGGACGACCATGGCACCTGCGGGCAGCCAGCGGCGCTCGGCGGCAAGCAGCCACAGGCTCGCCCCCAGCAGCACGGCGATCCCCGACAAGGCATAGGTCCCGAACCACGGCAGCACGGCGGCGAGCCCGGGGCGGTCCCACGGTCCGAGCAGGGCCAGCCCGAGCGGGTCCCAGGCGTAGCCGGTGAAAACCCAGCTGCGGAGCCATTCGGTCACTGCCCAGCAGCCCGCGGCCAGCACCGCGAAACCCGCCCTCCCCATGCCACGCCCGAGCCGGTTTGCCAGCGCCGCAGCGAGGGCCGGATACACCGCGAGATAAAGCGACAGCAGCGGTACGGCGAGCCAGCCGAGCCAGGCGGGCATCTCCGCCTGATAGGTGAAGGCGGTAGCGATCCAGTTGTTGGCGAGTGTGAAATGCGCGACCCCGAACAGCCAGCCGCGCAGGAACGCGCTGCGCACGGTCGGAGCCGAGGCCGCGAGCCACGCAAAGCCGCCCATCGCCACCAGCGTCAGCGGCCACAGGTGGAGCGGGGGAAACCCGGTCGCGGCGAGCAGCCCGAACGCCACCGTGGCCAAGCGCGGGTGTCCTGCAATCCAGGCGGCGACGGCGTTCAACCGGTTCATGGGCGCGCAGTGTCCCGCCGCCCGGCGGCGGTCAAGCCCTGCTTATGCTGACTGAGACTCTGTTTCAGCAGAGCTGAAACGATTGCGGCACCGGCCCGCTCCCCCACCCGGCCACCCCGACCATAGTATCCTATGGGTGGCCGGGTGGGGGAGCGGGCCGGTGCCGCTTCAGCGAAGCTGAAAACGACTCTAGGAATTGACGGCTTTTGCAGACCCGTCGGCATCGTCGGCCTTGGCCCGGCGGCGCGGCTTGAGCCCGGACTTGGGGCTGGCGTCGTCGCCGCTGATCGAGGGCGGCAGGACCGAGGCGTCGAAATCGCCGCCGGCTTCCTTGCCGTGCGAATCGCTGCCCTCGTCCTTGCCGTTCGCCTTCTGGCGGGTGCGGCGCTTGGGCTTTTCGTCGCCAGCTTCCTTGGAAGCGTCCTTCGGTGCGGATTTCTTCGCACCTGCCTTCTTCGCGAACGGGTTGTCGCCCGGATCGGCTTCCTCGCCCTCCTGGCCCCGCCTGGGCTTGGGCTGGCGCAGTTTCGGCTGGTCGCCGCCCTGGCGATCGTTGTCGTCGCCGCGTCCGCGAGCCCGGCGATTGGAACGGCGGTTGTCGTCGCCGTCGTCGTCGCTGTCGTCGTCGTCCGACTGGCCGCGCTCGGCGTCCCGCTTGGCGCGCGCCTCGTCCTGGCGCGCCTTGTTGTCGGCGATAACGCGAAAGTAGTGGTCGGCGAACTGCAGGTAGTATTCCGCCTGCACCCGGTCGCCATTGTGCTGCGCGTCCTGGGCCAGCTTCTTGTACTTGTCGAGCAGCTGCGGCGCGTTGCCGCGTGCGCGGCTGTCGATCCGGTTGTTCTGGTTGCCGCCGCCGCCCTGATTGCGATTGCCGCGGCCGCGACGCCGATTGTTGCGATTGTTATTCAAGGAATAATCTTCCTCTTCGTCCGACCGCGTCCCGGCACCATTGCCGTGGCGGTCTGCATGACCCCATGCCGCGTCTGCATCATCGCAGGCCGCGGAGCCCCATCTGCCTGTCCGAACGGGCGATCCGACCCGAACCAGTCCGCAAATGTTGGAGCTAGGCCGTGCGGGAGGCGAACACGCCGCAAACCGCTGGCCTGTGGCCAGATTTAGCGACTCGATAACGGCTTGCCAACCCCCTAGCGCAAAACGAGCGCGCGGGGGCGATCCGCCAGGTCGCGGCGCAATTCGACGGCGAAGCCGTTCTCGCGGGCGATCGCCTCGACGGATTCGGCCTGCCGGTGCCCGATTTCGAAGATCGCGACGCCGTTTTCGCGCATCAGCGCGCGCAATTGCGGGATCAGGATACGGTAGTCGTCGAGTCCCTCGGGCCCGGCGAACAGGGCGGAGGCAGGTTCGTAGTCGCGCACGTCGGGATCGAGTTCGGCGTCGTCCTCGACATAGGGTGGGTTGCACAGGATCAGGTCGAACGGCTCGTAATTGGTCGCCCAACCCCTTTCTCTCCAACTCACTTGCCTGAATTGCGCGCGTCCAAGGCGTCCCACGGCCGATATGCCTGGCGGCGCCTGAGCGAGGTCGCTTGCCTCTGGCCGTTGGTTGATACCGAGGCGCAGGCTGTTCTCGAGCGCCACCAGGACGGCAGCGAAGGAACGGTCGATGCCCACTCCCACCGCGCCGGGCCAGCGCACAAGCGCCGCCAACAGCAGCGCTCCCGACCCCGTGCCCAGATCGAGTATCCGCTGCGGCCCCGCTGCGTCGAAACGATCGCCGGCAGCATCGATCAGCGTCTCGCTGTCGCCTCGTGGAATCAGCACGTCGTGCGTCACCGCGAGATCGAGGCCGCAAAATTCCTGTCGCCCGATGATGTAAGCCACCGGCTCCTGCTTAGCGCGGCGCTGCACGAGCGCATCGAATCCTTCCGGCACCGGATCGCCCATCGACCGCAACAGCATGTCCGAGCGGGACACGCCCAATGCATGCGCCATCAGCAGTTCGGCGTCGAGACGGGCGGTATCGCTGGCCGCTGCAAGCTTCGCGGCAGCCTGGCGCAAGGCTACGCTCACTCCCACTCCCGGCCCCCTCATCCAACTGCGACTAGGCAGGCAAGCTGCCAAGTCTCCGTATCCTTCTCCCCCAGGGAGAAGGATGGCGCAGCTTGCGCGTGCAACGCGCTAGCGAAGCCTGGATGAGGGAACGCTTCACCCATCGAGCGCCGCCAGCCGCTTGGCCTCGTCCTCGGCGATCAGCGCGTCGACGAGTTCGCCCAGGCCCGGCCCGGCGAGCACCTCGTCGAGCTTGTGCAGCGTCAGCCCGATGCGGTGATCGGTGACGCGCCCCTGCGGGAAATTGTAAGTCCGGATGCGCTCCGACCGGTCGCCCGAGCCGACCATCGCCTTCCTCGCCGCGGCCTCCTCGCCCTCGGCCTCGTCGCGTTGCCGCTCGTACAGCCGTGCGCGCAGCACCTGCATCGCCTTTTCGCGGTTCTTGTGCTGGCTGCGCCCGTCCTGGCAGGTTACGACCAGTCCGGTGGGCAGGTGGGTGATCCGGATCGCGGAATCGGTGGTGTTGACGTGCTGCCCGCCCGCACCGCTGGCGCGATAGGTGTCGATCTTGAGGTCGTTGTGGTCGATATCGACATCGACCTCGTCGGGCTCGGGCAGCACCGCGACCGTCGCCGCCGAGGTGTGGATGCGCCCGCCGCTCTCGGTCACGGGCACGCGCTGGACGCGGTGGACGCCGCTCTCGAACTTCAGCTTCGCGAACACGCCGGTGCCGGCGATCTCGGCGACCACTTCCTTGAAGCCGCCGACTTCGGACGCGCTCATGCTGACCGGTTCGACTTTCCAGCCCTGTTCGGCGGCGAATTTCTCGTACATGCGGTAGAGATCGCCTGCGAACAGCCCCGCCTCGTCGCCGCCGGTGCCGGCGCGGATTTCGAGCATCGCCGGCTTGGCGTCGGCCGAATCGCGCGGCAGCATGGCGATGGCGAGCGCGCGTTCCTTTTCGGGCAGGCTCTCGCGCAGGTTGGCGAGTTCCTCCTCGGCCATCGCCTTCATCTCGGGATCAGCGAGCATTTCGGTGAGGCTGTCGATTTCGTCCCGCGCCTCGCTCACTTCGCGCGCCAGCTTCGCAACGGGCTCGAGTTCGGCATAGTCGCGCGACGCCTGGACGAATTCCTCGCCCTCCAGCGTCCCCGACGCCATCCGCGCCTCGAGCTCGGCGAAGCGGTTGACGATCTGCTGCAGGCGTTCGGCAGGGATGGTCATGCGGCGGGCGCCTGCCGCGGCGAATGGGTGACAGGTGTCACCCGGGTGTCACGCCAGGTAAGTATCTGGTCGATCGGGAGAAAATCGGGACAGGGCGACAGGAGCGGCATCTAGGGATCGTTTTTCTTCTGCGGCGAGCGAACGGTCGGCGGCATAGCGAAGGGAGGGGGTTGTAGGAAAGACATTTGCCGCCGCCCTCGTCATTCCCGCACAGGCGGTGAGTCGGAGATGGGCGCGCGGCCTCGAAAAGTAAGCTGGATCCCCGCCTGCGCGGGGATGACGCGAGAGGATAGAGCAATCTCTACCCATCCCGTCATGCTGAACTCGTTTCAGCATCCATCGCGCCTATTCGGGCGGCGGGTGCAGGTGGAGAAATGGACCCTGAAACAAGTTCAGGGTGACGATGTGTTGAAACTGCGTAGGAGCTTGCCGATTTGCGGGTTTAATGCCCCTTCGTCGGTTGCTCCCCAAAATCCGTCCGGTTTAACGACCAGAAGCGCTTGCGGGTTTTGCTTCACGGCCTTGCTAAATCGCTTCTTCGGCGACCCCGACGCGAACATCTCAGCCGTAAAACCCTCGTCCCTGATTTCTCTCAGCAATCTTATGGCACCTGCAAGATACCGATCGTCCTCGACTACAAGCATTGCCTCAACAGGAGCGACTTCCTTCTCCCCCACCAGCATCGCCAGCCGTTCGATCCCCGCGGCCCAGCCGACTGCGGGCGTCGGTGCGCCGCCGAGGCTTTCCATCAGCCCGTCGTAGCGCCCGCCGCCGAGGATGGTGCTCTGGCTGCCGAGCTTGCCCGCGGCCTCCGAGCCCTCGTCGGGGATGAACTCGAACGCGGTGTGGCGGTAGTAGTCGAGCCCGCGCACGAGGCTCTCGGCGCGCGTCCATTTCACCCCCGCCGCGTCCAATCCGCTCGTCACGGCCTCGAAAAACGCCAGCGCCTCGTCGGACAGGAATTGATCGATCTTCGGCGCATCGGCGACGAAAGGCCGGTCGCGCCGGTCCTTCGAATCGAGAATGCGCAGCGGGTTCTTTTCCAGCCGCTCCTGCGACTCCTCGCTCAATTGGCCTTCCACCGCACGGAAGTGCTCGACCAGCGCCGCGCGCCACGCCTCGCGGCTGTCGGCATCCCCCAGCGTATTCAGATGCAGCGTCACCCCCTCGATGCCCAGCTCGCGCAGCAACTGATCCGCCATCGCCAGCAATTCCACATCCGCCTGCGGTTCGGCCGCACCGACGATCTCGGCGTCGAGCTGGTGGAACTGGCGGTAGCGCCCCTTCTGCGGGCGCTCGTAGCGGAACAGCGGCCCGTGCGTCGCGAGCTTCAACGGCACGTATTGCTGCCAGCCATTGGTGAGGAAGGCGCGCGCGATCCCGGCGGTGAATTCGGGGCGCAGCGTCAGCGAATCCCCGCCGCGATCCTCGAACGAGTACATTTCCTTCGAGACGATATCGGTGGTCTCGCCGATCGAGCGCGCGAACACCTCGGTCTTCTCGAACACCGGCATCTCGACCCGGCGAAAGCGATACAGCCTGCGCACGCGCTCGAAGGTCTCGACGACGAAGGCGAACGCTTCGGCATCGGCGCCGAAGATGTCCTGCGTGCCGCGGATCGCGTGAGGGGTATTCTTGCTCATGGGGTGCGCGATTAGGGGAGTGGGCGGGTTGCCGCAATGAGTGAGTCCTTGTTGCGTGCAGATCGGACCTCCGTCCGATCCTTGGCTGTTCCGTCCCGCGCCCCCACCCGAAGTTTGTTTTCCGGCGGTGACGGGGCTCGTCACTGCGTAGCAGACATCGGACCGCCGGGGCGGCACCGGCCCACTCCCCCGCCCTTCCACCCTTAGGTTACCAAAGTCGGGGTGGAAGGGCGGGGGAGTGGGCCGGTGCCGCAAGGATCGGACGGAGGTCCGATCCGCACGCAACACAGACTCCCGCCTTGCCGCCACCACGCTCGCCCGCTATCCGCGCATGCTTCTGGGAGAGGGGCCGCACACCAACGAGAAAGCCCTCAATGCGCATCGACAAGATCCCCACCGGCGACAATCCGCCCGAAAGCCTCAACGTCATCATCGAGGTCCCCACCGGCGGCGAGCCGGTGAAGTACGAATTCGACAAGGATTCGGGCGCGCTGTTCGTCGACCGCATCCTGCACACGCCGATGCGCTATCCGGCGAATTACGGCTTCGTGCCGCACACGCTCAGCCCCGACGGCGACCCGCTCGACGCGCTGGTGATCGCGCGCTCGCCGTTCATCGCCGGCAGCGTCGTGCGCGCGCGCCCGATCGGCGTGCTGATGCTGGAGGACGAACACGGCGGCGACGAGAAGATCGTCTGCGTGCCGGTCGACACCACCTTCCCCTATTATTCCGATGTCGGCGAGACCAAGGACCTGCCCTCGATTATCTTCCAGCAGATCGAGCATTTCTTCAAACACTACAAGGATTTGGAAGACGAAAAATGGGTCCGCGTCGGCGAATGGGGCGATGCGACGGAGGCGCGCAAGATCGTGATGGAAAGTATCGAGCGGGCGAAGGAATCCCCGAACCCGGGACTGGGACGCAACTATTGACGCCCGCGCGATCCGGAACGATCGGCCCCGCCGGCTTGTTACAATGCCAGGTAATGTCGTCTCATCAACGGGGAAACATCATGAAAAGCAATTTCGCGATCGCAAGTGTGGCCGTGGCACTGTGCCTGGCAGGCTGCAACGAGACCGGGGCCGACGCTTCGGAAGATATCATCGAGGACGAAATCGAGGCGACCGAGGACCACGCCGATCTGGCGGAGGACCGCGCCGCCAATGCCGATAGCCCGGCGGAGCGGGAGCGCCTCGAAGACCATGCCGACGATCTCGAAGATCGCGCCGACCGGCTCGAGAACGAAGCCGACCGGGTCGATTAGACTTTTCAGCGTTGTCGAAGCGGATACGGCACTGCCCCGCACCCGCCCTCATTCCACCGGACGGCCGGGATCGAGCAGGTCCTTTTCCTGCTCGCTGCCTGCCACACGCTCTTTCTCGACCATGTCGGCGATCTCGTTCTGCGGCGACACGTCTTCCTCCTCGTCGGCGGCATCCGCCTTCGCGGGCGCGGGAGGCGGCGGCGACGGCTCGATGCCGTCCTTCCTTTCGGCGATATTCTCGAACGGCAGCGGCTGGGTGCGCGGGTCGAAGCGCAGGCGGTAGATCGGCTCGGGCAGCGCGAAGCCCGCTTCCTCGAGCGCGCCCTTGACTGCCGCGATCGCGCGGCTGCGCGCCTTGTGCCAGTCGGTCTCGCGCTGGTCGATCCAGCCGAGGAAGCGCACGACGATATTCGAATCGCCGACCTCGACCACCCGCGCCTCCGGCCCCGGCTCGGCGAGCACGAAATCGAGCCCGGCGAGCACCTCGCGCCCCATCCGCCGCGCGGCGTTGGGATCGTCGTCGGCATCGACCCCGAGCTCGAAATCGAACCGCCGCTGCGGGTTGCGCGTGTAATTGAGGATCACCGCCTTGAAGACCTGCCCGTTGGGGATGCGCAGATGGTTGCCGTCCAATGTCATCAGCACCGTCGCGCGGCTGGTCAGGCGGATCACGCGGCCTTCGAGATCGTCGATCACGACATGGTCGTTGGCGCGGAACGGCTGGCGCAGGCTGAGCATCAGCGAGGCAACGTAGTTCTCGATCGTGTCGCGCATCGCGAAACCGAGCGCGATGCCGATCACCCCCGCCCCGCCCAGCACCGCGCCGAGCAGCGCGCCCGCCCCGAGCATGTCGAGCGCGATGACGAGCCCGAGCACCACGAACACGAAGCGGATCGCGCTCGCGACCAGTTCGGCGAGGAAGGGGTTGGGCGTCACCCGGCGCCAGAACGCGCCGAGGCCCGCCAGCAGGTATCCGAACGCCCCGATGGCGATCGCCACCAGCAGCGCGACGCCGATCAGCGGCAACATCCTGACGAAGCCGGCGAAGCGGTCCTGCAGCCCGCCGAAGGTTTCGAGGTTCTCCCCGACCGACACGTCGCGTTCGAGCTGGTTTTGCACCGTGACCACCCCGGCGACGTTGCGCGCCAGTTCCTCGGCCTCGGCGATATCCTGCTCGCCCGGCACGGTGCCGGTCAGCGTTACCACGCCCTCCTCGACCTCGACCTCGACCGCCGCCATCGCATCGAGCGCGCCGAAGAAGCCGCGTATGCGCCGCGCGATGCGCTCGTCCGCCCCCGCGTCCTGCGCCGCGTCGATCTGCGGGCGCGGCGATGCGGTTTCCGCCGCGGAGTCGTCCGCAGGAGCCTGCGGCAGGATCGCGAGGGCCGGCGCGGCGATGCACAGCGCGAACAAAGCCAGCCAGTGCCGCAGTGCCGTCATCGCCTCACTCCCCTGCAATCGTCATGCCGTCGACCCGCAGCGTCGGCACGTCGATCGCGCGATGCCGTTCGAGGTCGTCGGCTGCGGATAAAGCGGCGAACATGGCGAGGAGGTTCCCGGCGATGGTGAATTCGGACACCGGCCCGGCCAGCTCGCCGCCCTCGATGCGAAAGCCGGCCGCGCCGCGGCTGTAATCGCCGGTCACCGCATCGACCCCCTGCCCCATCAGCTCGGTCACATAGACGCCGTCGGCGATATCGGACATCAGTTCGCGTGGGGAAACCTCGCCCGGCTCGCAATGGATATTGCCCGCCGAAATCCCCGGCGCGCCGCTCGCGCCGCGCGAGGCATGCCCGGTCGGCTCGAGTTCGAGCTGGCGCGCGGCGGCCATGTTGAGCAGCCAGCCGGTGATCCGGCCATCCTCGACCAGCGCGCGCGGGTGGGTCGGCAGGCCCTCGCCGTCGAACGGGCGCGAGCGCAAGCCGCGCGGCCGATGCGGATCCTCGACGATCCGGATCGTTTCGGGGAACAGCAACTCGCCGTCCCTGCCGACCAGGAAACTTCCGCCGCGCGCGATTGCCGCGCCCGACATCGCGCCGGCGAGATGGCCGATCAGGCTGCCGCCGACGCGCGGATCGAACACCACCGGCAGCGGCCCGCTCGGCAGCTTGGCGGGGTTCATCCTCGCGACCGTCCGCTCGCCCGCCTCGCGGCCGATCGCTCCGGGCGCGGGCAGGTCTTCGCCGTGGCGCGCGGAGCGAGCGGCATAATCGCGCTGCTTGTCGCTCCCCTCGCCCGCGATCACGCTGGCGGACAGCGAATGGTGCGATCCGCAATATCCGCCCGCGAAACCCTCGCTCGTCGCCAGCGCGACGCAGCTGCGCCCGAAGCCGGCACTCGCACCGTCGCTGTTTGTGATACCTTCTATGGCGCGCGCGGCGTCTTCCGCCTCCAGTGCCCGTTCGCGCAATTGCTCGGGTGTCGACTCGGCCGGGTCTTCGAGATCGAGACCGTGGGGCACCGAACCGGCGAGCAGTTCGGGAGGAGCGAGGCCAGCGAAGCGGTCTTCGGGAACCGCGCGGGCCATCGCGACTGCCCGCCCGGCCAGCTCGTCGAGCGCGGCGGAGCCGAAATCGCTCGTGCTGATCGAGGCCGAACGGCGCCCGACGAACACGCGCAGTCCGGCATTTTCGCTTTCGCTGCGGTCGACGTCCTCGAGCGTACCCAGCCGCACCGAAATGCTGTCGGAGGCGGATGCCAGGCAGATCGCGTCGGCATGATCCGCACCGCGCTCACGGGCACGGTCGATAAGCTGGGCACAGATGGACTGCGCGTCGGCGAGTTCGATCATCGGGGCGGCCTAGATTGTGTTTCAGTCAAGCTGAAACGGTTTCGGCACCGGCCCTCTCCCCCACCCGGCCACCCATAGTTTACTATCGTTGGGTGGCCGGGTGGGGGAGAGGGCCGGTGCCGATTCAGCAAAGCTGCAAACGACTCTAGGCGGCGTCCCTGCGCTGCGCAACAGCATGCGCCGGGTCAGGTCAGGCTGGCGATCGCCCTGAACAGGCCGGTGAGCACGAAAGGCAGCCCGATCGCGAGCAGCCACAACAGGATCTGATCGCGGCGATAGGCTCCGGCCAGCGACGGGTCGGCACTCTCTTCGTCGGACAGGTTGACCCAGCGCCGTTCGAACTTGCGGCAGGCGGGGATGATCGCGACGACCAGCACCGCCAGGGCGAGATAGGGCAGGAGCGACACCGAGCCGCTCACCGCATCCTTCATTGCGTGCACGGTCACGAATATCTGCAGCCCGGTATAGACGATCAGCGCGGAAGCGACGTTGTCGCTCATCCCCTTGCGCCAGTCGCGCCTGCGTTCGGCGGCGCGTTCGGTAGTATGCTCGTGCGATCCGAGAGCCTTGTTCACTGGCCTCTCTCCCATATCCTCTGCCCGAGTCGGAGTATTTCACTTCCATGAACGGGACGCAAGAGCGGTAACCATCGCGCGGGCATGCAGGAACCCTGCCAGTTTCGAGGAAAAGGGGTTTTCCGGGCGGTTTGCGATGCTACATGGGCCGCATGAGCACCGTTGCGACCGCCCCAGACGCCTCCGAAGCGCAGCCCGTCGACGCCACCGCCCCGCTCCCGCACGGCGGGCTGGAAGTCGTCTCGATCGCCAAGAGCTACGACAAGCGCGCGGTACTGACCGACATCTCGCTGACCGTGGACAAGGGCGAGGTGCTCGGGCTGCTGGGCCCCAACGGCGCGGGCAAGACGACCTGTTTCTATTCGATCATGGGTCTGGTGAAGCCCGATGCGGGCCGCATCATGATGGACGGCGAGGACGTGACGCACCTGCCGATGTACCGCCGCGCGATCCTCGGCCTCGGCTACCTGCCGCAGGAAACCAGCATCTTCCGCGCGATGACGGTCGAGCAGAACATCAATTGCGTGCTCGAGATGGTCGAGCCCGATGGCGAGACGCGCGCCGCCGAACTCGAACGGCTGCTCGAGGAATTCGGCCTGACGAAATTGCGCGAGAGCCCCGCGATGGCGCTGTCGGGCGGCGAGCGGCGGCGCTGCGAGATCGCCCGCGCGCTCGCGGCCAAGCCCTCGATCATGCTGCTCGACGAACCCTTCGCCGGGATCGACCCGCTCTCGATCAGCGATATCCGCGACTTGGTGAAGGATCTGAAGCAGCGCGGCATCGGCGTGCTGATCACCGATCACAACGTCCGCGAAACGCTCGACATCGTCGACCGCGCCTGCATCATCTACGGCGGGCAGGTGCTGTTCGCCGGCACCCCGCAGGACCTGGTCGCCGACGAGAACGTGCGCCGGCTGTATCTGGGTGAGAGTTTTACGTTGTGATTTGCCGGCGATTTCTTTTTCCGACCGTCTGGAAACGTGTCGCTTGAGGCAATTCTCGGTCGGCCGGAAGCGGCACCGGCCCACTCCCCCACCCGGCCACCAGTGAGTGGTTTTCCGGCGGGGACGAAGCCTGTTGCTTGGTGGCAAGCGCCGGCCCGCCGGGGCTGTTCCATCCCACGCCACCCCATCCAACGATTGCGGAGCCGCATAGTGGCTCTCGGGCCGCGCCTCGACCTTCGCCAGACGCAATCGCTGGTGATGACGCCGCAGCTGCAGCAGGCGATCAAGCTGCTGGCGCTGTCCAATCTCGAAATCGAGACCTTCATCGGCGAGGCGCTCGAAGCCAATCCGCTGCTCGAAGCGGGCGAGGTCCGGCGCGAGAACGATCCCGCGGACGCACCCGCCAGCGATCCCGCCGAAATCCACGATGCGACCCCCGGCGAGGGCGAGCAGGCGCTCGATATCGATCCCGCCGCGCTCGACCGCGATCGCGACACCGGCGACGGTGAATGGGGCTCGTCGCTGTCCGCAGGTCCGTCCGCCGACCTCCCCGGCATCGACGAGCGCGGCGACGACGGGCCGACGCTGGCCGAGCATCTCGAGGCGCAGGTCGGCGCGGCGGCGGGCGATGCGCGTGAGGAATTCGTCGCGCGCCACCTGATAGGTCTGCTCGACGAGGCGGGCTATTTGACCGCGGATCTCGAGAGCGTCGCCGCCGATCTCGGCATCCCGCTGGCCGAGGCCGAGCGCGCGCTCGAAGCGGTGCAGTCGCTCGATCCGACCGGGGTCGGCGCGCGCACGCTCGGCGAATGCCTCGCGCTGCAGGCGCGCGAAGCCGACCGCTACGATCCGTGCATGGCGCGGCTGATCGACAATCTCGACCTCGTCGCGCGCGGCGAGTTCGTCCGCCTGAAACGCATGTGCGACGTCGACGACGAGGATTTCGCCGACATGCTAGCCGAATTGCGCGACTACGACCCCAAACCCGGCTGCCGCTACGGCGGGAGCGCGGAAAGCGCGATCGTGCCCGATATCCTGCTATCTGCCGGCAAGGACGACGGATGGGATATCCGCCTCAACGAGGACACGCTGCCGCGTCTGGTGGTGAACCGCGAATATTACGTCGAATTGCAGGACGGCTGCGCGGACAGGGCGAGCCGCGCCTGGCTGGGCGAGAAGCTCGCCGATGCCAACTGGCTGATCAAGGCGCTCGACCAGCGGCAGAAGACGATCCTCAAGACCGCCGCCGAGATCGTCAAGCGGCAGGACGGGTTCTTCCGCCGCGGCGTGTCCGAACTGAAGCCGCTGACGCTGCGCGAGGTGGCGGAAGAAATCGAGATGCACGAAAGCACCGTCAGCCGCGTGACCAGCAACAAGTACCTGCATTGCGAACGCGGTACGTTCGAACTCAAATACTTCTTCACCAGCGGGGTCGCCAGAACCGGGGGCAGCGCCGACGGCGAAGGCGCGTCGAGCGAAGCGGTCAAGGCGCGGATCAAGGCGCTGACCGACGCCGAGGATGCGAAGAAGATCCTGTCCGACGACAAGCTGGTCGAACTGCTCAAGGCAGAGGGCTTCGATATCGCGCGGCGGACCGTGGCCAAGTACCGCGAGGCGATGGGGATCGGCAGCAGCGTGCAGCGGCGGCGGCAGAAAAAGCTGGCGGGGATGTGATGGCTGGCGTCGGGATGGGTGGCGCGGTTTGAGTCCCTGTGTTTCGCACCCGCCTCCGCGGGTGCATCCTCCGGTGCTATTCCTTCGCTACGCTCCGGGCACCTACGGTCGCGCAGTCGCGCTCTGGCGCCGCTGGTCGCGGCGCGGTGGCGAGGCTTGCGCCAAGTTCCTGGCGCAAGCCTCGCAGGTCTGACCGGGGACCCGGACCGAGCCAAACGGCTTGGTCGCGGAGCACGGACCCGAGAGGGTCCGCAAGGCCGACCGGCCGCCCGCAGCGGCCCGACCGAAGGGAGGAACAGCCGCGAGGACGCACCCGCGGAGGCGGGTGCGAAAAACAGGAGACTCATCTACCTTTCCACCTGCACAACTTCTCTGCCGCGTGCTTCACTGACACCCGCGACTCGCCGGATTCCCTCGGTTTACGGGAAATTAACCTTTTCCCTTCACACCTTGTGTGGTTAATGAAGGGCAACACCTGTTAGCGGGGCGTTACCGCACGGATTGACGGGCAAAGGGGGAACCTACCCATGCGTGTACTACTGATCGAAGACGAGCCGACGACGGCCAAGGCCATCGAGCTGATGCTCACTACCGAGGGCTTCAATGTCTACTCGACCGATCTCGGCGAGGAGGGTCTCGATCTGGGCAAGCTGTATGATTACGACATCATCCTGCTCGACCTCAACCTGCCCGACATGCACGGTTACGACGTGCTCAAGAAGCTGCGCGTCGCCAAGGTGCAGACGCCGGTGCTGATCCTCTCCGGCATCGCCGAGATGGACTCCAAGATCCGCAGCTTCGGCTTCGGTGCCGACGATTACGTGACCAAGCCGTTCCACCGCGAGGAACTGGTCGCGCGCATCCACGCCGTGGTGCGCCGCTCGAAGGGCCACAGCCAGTCGATCATCCGCACCGGCAAGCTCGCCGTGAACCTCGACGCCAAGACGGTCGAAGTCGACGGCGCGCGCGTTCACCTGACCGGCAAGGAATATGCGATGCTCGAGCTGCTGTCGCTGCGCAAGGGCACCACGCTGACCAAGGAAATGTTCCTCAACCATCTCTACGGCGGGATGGACGAGCCCGAACTCAAGATCATCGACGTGTTCATCTGCAAGCTGCGCAAGAAACTCAGCCATGCCTGCGGCGGCGAGAACTACATCGAAACCGTCTGGGGCCGCGGCTACGTGCTGCGCGATCCCGAAAGCGCCGCGGAAGCCGCGTAACGAAATTCAGTCTCTTCTGGGGGATGGGGGATGCGCCCGGGGCCACGGCTCCGGGCGTTTTTCTTTTGCGGGTAGAATGCGAATTTCTATCGCTCCCCCAACCGATTGCAGGTAAATCGCGCGCTGCAACAGGCGAAGGAATCACGCGAGATGGATTGGCTTGGTATCGATCTCGCGGCGATTCTGCCGTTCATCGCGATCGGGTTCGCCGCGCAATTGGTCGACGGCGCGCTCGGCATGGCGTTCGGGGTCATCACCAACACGCTGATGGTCGGGCTGCTCGGGGTGCCTCCCGCGCTCGCCTCGCAGCGGGTGCACCTGGTCGAATGCTTCACCACTGCGACCTCGGGCATCAGCCATTTGATCGCCGGCAATATCGACAAGGGCCTGTTCGTACGCCTGCTGATCCCCGGGGTCGCGGGCGGCATGGCCGGCACCTACCTGCTGACCTCGATCGACGGCGAACTGATCAAGCCGTTCGTGCTGCTCTACCTCGCCGGGATCGGGCTGTGGCTGCTGGTGCGCGGCCTGCTCTACCCGCCCAGGCTGCGCGAGGCGAAGCATGTCGCGCCGCTCGGCCTGGTCGGCGGGTTCCTCGATGCGGCGGGCGGTGGCGGCTGGGGGCCGGTGGTGACCTCCAACCTGCTCGTCCAGGGCGCCGAGCCGCGCAAGGTGGTGGGCACCGTGAACTCGGTCGAATTCTTCCTCACGCTGAGCATTTCGGCGGCCTTCATCTATCACCTCGGCATCTCGCATATCGCCGGGGCGACGCTCGGGCTGATCATCGGCGGGATCGCCGCGGCCCCGTTCGGTGCGGTGGCGGCGCGGCATTTCAGCCCCAAATTCATGCTGATCATGGTCGGCGTCGCGCTTACCCTGACCAGCGGCTACGGTATCTGGACGGCGTGGGGCTGACGGCGCTAGGGCGCGCCGCATGACTGCATTCAAGGAAGGCGATCCGACCACGCTCAACCGGCTCTACGGCCGCAGCGTCGGCAAGCCGCTGCGCGCCGCGCAGCAGGAACTGGTCGACAAGCTGCTGCCGCAGATCGCCGTGCCGGAAGATGGCGAGGTCACGGCGGAGCGGCTGTTCGGCCACGCCAAGGAAGAGGGGCGCCCGCTGCATTTCGAGATCGGCTTCGGCTCGGGCGAGCATATGGCCGACCGGGCCGACATGCTGCCCGATCACGGCTTCGTCGGCGCCGAGCCGTTCCTCAACGGAGTCGCCGGCGCGCTGGTGCATGTCCGCGACCGGCAGCTGGCCAATATCCGCCTCCATCACGGCGACGCGCTGGAGGTGCTGGCGCGCATCCCCGACGGCGCGCTGAGCTTCGTCTACCTGCTCCACCCCGACCCGTGGCCCAAGGCGCGGCATGCCAAGCGGCGGATGATGAACGACGGCCCGGTCGAACTGATCGCGGCCAAGCTCAAGCCGGGCGGCGAATTCCGCTTCGGCACCGACCATCCGGTCTACCTCCGCCACGCGCTGGCGGTGATGCGGCGGCATTCGGACAGCTTCGAATGGCTGGTCGAAGGGCGCCGAAGCTGGGAGACGCGACCCGGCGGCTGGAGCGCGACACGCTACGAAGCCAAGGCCCGCAAGCAGGGCCACGAGGTGTGGTATTTCCGCTACCGGCGGATATGATCGCACCATGCTGGTCGCCTACGAGAACCTGTCGCTCGCCGCGCGCGTCCTGTGCGCCTGCGTTTTCGCGGTCGCGGTCAATGCAGTCTATTGCCTGCTCTACACCTCGTTTGCGGGTCATCCCGAAACGCTGGGGCAGGCCTTCGCCTGGGGCATCGTCCAGATCGCGCCGTGGATCGCCGCGATCGAAATCGCCCGGCATATACGGCGCGTGGCAGCGGTCTGCGCGATACTTGCGGCGGCGTTGGCGCTTTCGCTGGTGCTCGAAACGGTGTTCGGCGGACAGGCCCCGACCGGTTTCGATCTCGTGCGGCGGCTTCCCGGACTCGCGGCGTCGGCAATGGTATTGGCTGCGTTCGGCCTGCTCCGCGCGTCTTCCGAGCCTGCCGAGACACCGGCGGCGAGTGCGGCCGAGTTCGACTGGGCCAAGGCTGCGGGCAATTACGTCGAGTTCCACCGTAATGGCGCAAGGCCGGTGCTCGCACGCGCAACGCTCGCATCGCTGATCGAGCGGCATGGCGAGCGGGTGTGCCGCATCCATCGCTCCTATGTGATCCGGCGCGGCGCCATCGCGCGGATCGACCGGCAGGGCGTGTTGCTGGCAGGCGGAAAGCGGTTGCCGGTCGGCGACGCCTATCGCGGCGGGCTCGAAACGGGCTGAATTTCGTCCCTTCGTCACGCCGCGATTGCGCGAGCAGGCCGCCACCCGAAAAGACCGCGGCATGAACACACGGATATTCATCGCGGCGCTGGCCGTTCTCTCGGCCCTCTTCCTTCCCATGCGCGCCGCCGGGCAGGACGGACCCGGCCTCGAGCACGACCGGGTCGCCGTGGTCACCGGCGAGGGGCTGCGGCTGTCCGCTTTCGTGAGCAGGCCGGCCGGGTCCGATGCGCGGCTGCCGGCGCTGTTCCTGACCCAATGGGTCGCCTGCGGTTCGATCGCCCCGCGCGCGGATCGGCCCAGCATGGCGGAACGACTGGCGCTGGCGGCGGGATATGCGCTGATCCGGGTCGACCGGGCCGGCGAAGGCGACAGCGAGGGGCCGGGCTGTTCAGCGCTCGATTACGACACCGAAGTGCGCCATTATCGCGAGGCATTCGACCAGCTCGCAGCGCATCCCTGGGTCGATCCCGCCCGGATCGTGATCTACGGCAGCAGCCTCGGCGCGACGACCGCGCCGCTCGTGGCGCTCGACAAGCCGGTGGCGGGAGTGCTGGTGCAGGGCGGCGGCGCGCTGACCTATCTCGAGCGGATGCTGCATTTCGACCGGCAGCAGCTCGAACGGCAGGCCGAATTCGCGCCCGGAAAGATCCATGCGGAAATGCTGCGGCGGATGGAGTTCCAGCGTCGCTACCTGCTCGACAGGATGACCCCCGCCCAGATCGAGACGGCGCATCCGCATCTGGCGGGCGTGTGGGATTCGCTGTTCGGCACGAGCGAACAGCCGCATTACGGCAGGCCCTATGCGTGGCACTGGCAGGCGGCGCAGAAGAACTGGCTCGCGGCCTGGGCGCGGCTGCGGGTGCCGGTGATGGTCGTCTATGGCGAATACGACCAGTTCGAGCCGCGGCACGGGCACCGGCTGATCGTCGATACCGTCAACCGCCTGCGCCCCGGGAGTGCGACCTGGCTCGAAATTCCGCAGGCCGGGCATGGCCTGCGCATCTACCCGGACGCGGTTTCGGCCTATGCGTGGCGCGACGGCGAGCAGCGGCCCGACCTGTTCCTCGAACCCGCGACGCGCTGGCTGACCGAGGTCGCCGCGTCGGAGTGAGGGTTCAGGCGAACGCCCCGCGCAGATTGTCCAGCAGCGCCTCGCGATCCGCTGCGTCGTTGTAGAGATGCGGCGTCACGCGCAGCGAGGTGCCGCGCGCCGAAACGAATACATTTTCCGTGGCGAGGTGGTCGAGCAGATTGGGCGGTATGCCGCCGGGGAAGCCGATCGAAAGGAGATGCGGCGCGCGAGTGCCGATCTCGGCGCAATCCAGACTCAACTCCCGCGCCGGTGCCGCAATAGCCTCGGTCTGGCCTGCCAGCGTTTCGGCGATCGCCTCGACGCCCCATTCGAGCAGCAGGTCGAACGCCGCGCTCGCGCCCATGAGCAGCGGCGGGTTGGATTTCTCGCCCATGTCGAAGCGGCGCGCGCCGGGCTGGAAATCGTCGCGATAGTCGACCAGCCGGGCGAAATCCTCCGACCCCCCGCGATTGATCCAGTTGTGCTCGATGGCCGCACCGTCGTGGTGGCGCGGATCGATATAGAGCATGCCGATGCCGTACGGCCCCATCAGCCATTTGTAGCACGCCGCGACCGCGAAATCGGGCCGCACCTTGGCGAAATCGAGCGGCATCGCGCCGAGCGACTGGGTCAGGTCGAGCACCAGCGCCGCGCCCACGCTGCGGCACTTCTCGCCGACCGCTTCGAGATCGACCATCCGCCCGTCGGCCCAGTGGCAATGCGGCACCGCGACGAGGCCGGTATCGGGCCCGATGCTCTCGAGTACCGCTTCGGTCCAGGCGGCATCGGGATCGCGACGGGCTATGACCAGCTCCGCCCCGGTCTCCGCTGCCAGCTCGCGCCAGACATAGACGTTGGAGGGAAACTGGTCCGCCAGCGTCACGATCGTCTGCCCCTTCGCCAGCGGCAGGTTGCGCGCGGCGATCGCCAGTGCGTAACTCACCGAAGGGACGATCGCGAGGCTATCCGCCGAAACGCCTGCGAGCCTCGCCGCGCGGGTGCGAAAATGCTCGCAGACCGCAAAGAAGTCCTCCGGACGAAAATTCCAGGGCGCGGACTTGCTTCGCGCGCCCTGCTCCATCGCCGCAACAACGCTGTTCGCCAACGGCGCCATATAGGCGCAATTGAGGTAATGGACATCGTCCGGGATCGCGAAGCGATGACGCTGGCAAGCTATCGAAGCCATCGACCGTCAGGCCAGTAGGGATATCGGAACGACGATAATCATCGCCACGACCACGAGTACGACGAGGTAGCGCCGCGGCTTTTCGGGTTCGGGGATGGCGCTCCTGGCGATCAGGCGATTGACCAGGAAACCCACCCCGCCTGCGAGTATCCCGACGATGCCGCCGATCGCGTTGATTCGATACCAGTCCGGTTCCGAAGCGAGCGCAACCCCGACACGAAATCCGTAGAACGAATTGGGTGGGACGAGCCCGGCGGCAAGCGGCACGCAGATCAGCACGAACAGCAGCGGAACGTAGCGCAGCACCTACCCCACCACCCCCGCCGCCGCCAGCACCGCCAGCGTCAGCACGTCGGGCGCGATGGCGGTCATCGGGGCGATCTGGACCGGTTTTTCCATCCCGATCAGCATCGGGCCGATCGTGGCGTTGCCGGCCAGCTCGCGCAGCAGCTTGGCCGACAGGTTGGCCGATTGCAGGCCAGGCATGATCAGCACGTTGGCCGGACCCGACAGGCGGCTGAACGGGTAGAGTTCCATCACCTTGGCGTTGAGCGCGGCATCGGGCGCCATCTCGCCTTCGTATTCGAAGCCGGGATCTTCCGCATCGAGGATCGCGACCGCCTCGCGGATGTTTTCCAGCCAGCGCCCCGACGGGTTGCCGAAGGTCGAATAGGAGAGGAAGGCGACGCGCGGCTCGTGCCCCATCCGGCGCGCGACCGCGGCGGTTTCCTTCGCGATATGCGCCAGCTCTTCCGAACTCGGGCGTTCGTTGATCGTGGTGTCGGCAAGAAAGGTGGTGTGGTTCTTGCCGATCATCATGTGGATGCCGAACGGCACCGCGCCGGGCTTGGGATCGAGCACCCGGTTCACCTCGCGTGCTGTCTGCGCGAAGGTGCGGGTCAATCCCGAGATCATGCCGTCGCCATGCCCGAGCGCGACCAGCAGCGCGGCGAACACGTTGCGTTCCTGATTGACCATGCGGCCGACATCGCGCTCGGTGTAGCCCTTGCGCTGCAGCCGCTGGTAGAGATAGTCGACCATGCCCGGCACCTTGTCCGACACGGCCGAATTCTCGATCTCGAAACTGCCCGGATCGGACACGCCGAGCGTGTGGAGCTTGTCGACCACTGCCTTGGTCCGCCCGACCAGGATCGGGGTGCCGTAGCCGAAATCGCGGTACTGGATCGCCGCGCGGAGCACGACTTCCTCTTCCGCCTCGGCGAACACCATCCGCTTGGGAGCGGCCTTGGCCTGTTCGTAGACCCCGGTCAGCACCGAGGTGGTCGGGTTGAGCCGCGCCTTGAGCGACAGGCGGTAATCGTCGAAATCCTCGATCGGCGCGAGCGCCACGCCCGAATCCATCGCCGCCTTGGCGACCGCGGAGGAAACGACCTCGATCAGCCGCGGATCGAACGGCGCGGGGATAATGTAGTCGGTACCGAACTTGTGGCTCTTGCCGTAGGCCGCCGCGACTTCCTCGGGCACGCGTTCGCGCGCCAGTTCGGCGATGGCGCGCGCGGCGGCGACCTTCATCTCCTCGTTGATCGTCGTCGCCTGCACGTCGAGCGCGCCGCGGAAGATGAAGGGGAAGCCGAGGACGTTGTTGACCTGGTTGGGGAAATCGCTGCGCCCGGTGGCGATGATCGCGTCCGGGCGCACCTTCTTGGCCTCGTCGGGCATGATTTCGGGCACCGGATTGGCCATCGCGAAGATGATCGGCTGGTCGGCCATCTTCTCGACCCATTCGGGCTTGAGCGCCCCTGCCGCCGACAGGCCGAGAAAGATATCCGCCCCTTCCAGCGCCTCTTCCAGCGTGCGCGCCTCGGTTTCGACCGCATGCGCGCTCTTCCACTGGTCGACGTCTTCGCGGCCCGGATAGATCGGCCCCTTGCGGTCGCACACGATCACGTTGTCATGCGGTACGCCGACCGACTTGATCAGCGCGGTGCAGGCGAGCGCCGAGGCGCCGGCGCCGTTGACCACCATCCTGCAGTCCTTCAGCTCGCGCCCGGTCAGGTGGCAGGCGTTGATCAGCCCCGCCGCCGAGATGATCGCCGTCCCATGCTGGTCGTCGTGCATGACCGGAATGTTCATCCGCTCGCGAAGGGCCTGCTCGATGATGAAGCATTCGGGTGCGGCGATGTCCTCGAGGTTGATCCCGCCGAAGCTCGGCCCCATCAGCGCGACCGCCTCGATGAACTTCTCCGGGTCCTCGGTATCGAGTTCGAGGTCGATCGAATCGACATCGGCGAAGCGCTTGAACAGCACCGCCTTGCCTTCCATCACCGGCTTCGAGGCGAGCGCGCCGAGATTGCCGAGCCCGAGGATCGCGGTACCGTTCGAGATCACCGCAACAAGGTTCGAGCGCCCGGTATAGCGCGCGGCGCAGGCCGGATCCTCGGCGATCGCCTCGACCGGCGCGGCGACCCCGGGCGAATAGGCGAGGCTGAGATCGCGCTGGCTCGCCATCGGCTTCGAGGCGATGATCTCGATCTTACCGGGGCGGATCGTCTCGTGATAGAACAGCGCCTCGCGCGTGGTGAAGCTGGCGGGCTTGTCGTCTTCGGCCATTGGGTTCCCTTTGCCTGTCGCGCCATGCCCTAACGTCACTTGGCGGCAAGTCATAGGGGAAAGGCGGTACTCTTTCCCTTCCCGAATCGGCAGAGCACCGCTTAGGTCGCGGGTTCGATGGCCGCCAAACCGACCCCGATGATGGAGCAGTATCACGCGCTCAAGCGCGAGGCGGACGGCTGCCTGCTGTTCTACCGCATGGGCGACTTCTTCGAACTGTTCTTCGACGACGCGAAAGAGGCTGCGGCGATCCTCGATATCGCGCTGACCACGCGCGGAGAGCATGGCGGCGAGGCGGTGCCGATGTGCGGCGTGCCGGTGCATTCGGCGGAGAGCTATCTCGCGCGGCTGATCAAGGCGGGTTGCCGGGTGGCGATCGCCGAACAGGTCGAGACGCCCGAGCAAGCGAAGGAGCGCGCGCGGAAGGAAGGTTCGGCCGTGTCGAAGGCACTGGTGAAGCGCGATATCGTGCGCTTCGTCACCGCCGGGACGCTGACCGAGGAAACGCTGCTCGAACCGCGCCGCGCGAACGTGCTGGCGGCCGTGTGCGACGTGCGCGGGACGGCGGGGATCGCCTCGGTCGATATCTCGACCGGGCGGATGGAACTCGAGGAATGCGAGCCCGAACGGGTCGGCGCCGCGCTCGCGCGGCTCGGGCCGAGCGAGGTCGTCGCGCCGGACGAATGGGCGACCGCGCTCGCCGATGCGATCGAACGCCCGCGCTCGGACTTCGCCAGCGACGAGGGCGAGGCGGCGCTGAAGAAGGTCCACGGCGTCGCCACGCTCGACGGGTTCGGCGCCTTCTCGCGCCCGATGCTGGCCGCGGCGGGCGGGCTGCTGGCCTATCTCGACCATGTCGGGCGCGGCGCGCTGCCGCTGCTGCTGCCGCCTTCGCTGCGCGCGGGCGATGCGCTGCTGGCGATGGACGAGGCGACGCGGGCGAGCCTCGAGATCCTCGAGAGCCAGCAGGGCGGGCGCGCCGGCAGCCTGATCGCTTCGGTCGATCGCTGCGTGACCGGCGCGGGCGCGCGGCAATTGGCGAGCGACCTGTCCGCCCCGCTGCTCGAACGCGGCGCGATCGAGGCGCGGCTGGCGCTGGCCGGCTTCTTCCATGCCGATCCGATCCTGCGCGCGGATTTGCGCGACGTGATGCGCGGCCTGCCCGATATCGGGCGCGCGCTCGGGCGGGTCGTCGCCGGGCGCGGGAGCCCGCGCGATCTCGGCCAAGTACGCGACGGGCTGGCCGAGGCACGGCGAATCCGGGATTCGCTGCAGGGCCGCGCCGACCGGCCCGCACTGCTCGATACGCTTCTTTCCGCGATGGGCGGGCACGGCGCGCTGGTCGATCATCTCGAGCGCGCGCTGGTCCCCGCCCCGCCGACCGAGCGGCAGAACGGCGGCTATATCGCCGAAGGCTACGACGCGGCGCTCGACGAATTGCGCGAAGTCTCGGGCAATGCCCGCCGGGCGATCGCGGCGATGGAAGCGCGCTATCGCCAAGAGACCGGCATTGCCTCGCTCAAGATCCGGCATAACGGCGTGCTCGGCTATTTCATCGAAGTGCCGAGCAAGCATGCCGACGCGCTGATGGCGGCGGAGAGCGGCTTCACCCACCGCCAGACCATGGCGAGCGCAGTGCGGTTCAATTCGCTCAGCCTGCACGAGGAAGCGACCCGGATCGCCGAAGCGGGCGGGCGCGCACTGGCGGCGGAAGAGGCGCATTTCGAGGAACTGGTCGGCGCGGTCGTCGACCAGCGCCAGCCGATCGCCGCGACCGCCGATGCGCTGGCGCGGCTCGATGTCGCCGCGGGTCAGGCCGAGCGGGCGGCCGAGGGCGACTGGTGCCGCCCCGAACTGGTCGACGAGGCCTGTCTGGAGATCGAATCCGGGCGGCACCCGGTGGTCGAACAGGCGCTGGCCAGGCAGGACGAACGCTTCGTCGCCAACGACTGCACGCTTGGCCCGGACGACCGATTGTGGCTGATCGGCGGGCCCAACATGGGCGGCAAATCGACCTTCCTCAGGCAGAACGCGCTGGTCGTGCTGCTCGCCCAAGCGGGCGGCTATGTGCCCGCGAAGCGCGCGAAGATTGGCCTCGTCGACCGCCTGTTCAGCCGCGTCGGGGCGTCAGACAATCTCGCGCGCGGGCGCTCGACCTTCATGGTCGAGATGGTCGAGACCGCTGCGATCCTGTCGCAGGCCACCGAGCGGAGCTTCGTGATTCTCGACGAGGTCGGGCGCGGCACCTCGACCTATGACGGGCTGGCGCTCGCCTGGGCGGTGGTCGAGGCGGTGCACGGGAGCAATCGCTGCCGCTGCCTGTTCGCGACGCATTACCACGAGCTCGCGCATCTCGCCGAGAGCTGCGACGCGCTGTCGCTGCACCATGTCCGCGCGCGCGAATGGAAGGGCGATCTCGTCCTGCTCCACGAGCTCGCCGAAGGGCCCGCCGACCGCAGCTACGGGCTCGCCGTGGCGCGGCTCGCGGGGGTTCCGAAACAGGTCGTCGCACGCGCCAAATCGGTGCTCGACCGCCTCGAGAAGGGGCGGCGGGAAACCGGTGGCCTAGCCGCCGGGCTCGGCGATCTGCCACTGTTCGCCGCGGCGAGCGAGGCCGAGGACGAGCAGTGCGACACCTTGCGGCAGAAGCTCGAAGAACTCGACGTCGACGCGCTCAGCCCGCGCGAGGCGCTCGACAGGCTGTACGAACTCAAGCGCGAGGCCGGGTCTACCGAACCTTAACCCTCTGCCGTTACTGTGGTGCGCATGTATCGCTACGTGTTCGCCAATCGCTGGATCGCGCTGCTGTTCGTCGCCGTCATGGCGGCCGGGGCGGCGAGCCTCGTCGGCACCGAAGACAGCGAGGGCGTGATCGACCAGGCGACCCAGCAGATCACCCAGCAGCGCGACGATTTCGAGCGGGTTGCGGAGGATCTGGCCACGCCGGACGAACCCTCACGCCGGGTAGAGCAGGAGCCGAAGGGTTTCCTCGACGATTCGGACCTGGTCGACGATGCCGAGGGCCTCGACGTGTCTGGCTTCGATCCTACGCCCGATCCGGGCAACATCATGGACCCGCAGCCCGACCACGACCCCGCCCCGACTATGAA
Organism: uncultured Altererythrobacter sp.; assembly: GCA_913055875.1. Classification (GTDB taxonomy): domain Bacteria; phylum Pseudomonadota; class Alphaproteobacteria; order Sphingomonadales; family Sphingomonadaceae; genus CAJXJY01. The sequence goes on along the minus strand of CAJXJY010000005.1, from coordinate 135,821 downwards.
CGACAGCGGCGATCCGGTGATCTTCGGGCCGGCCGATATCGACCTTCCCCCGCCCCCGGGCGCGATTCCCGACGAGGGCGTCGTCGAATAGCTTCGCTGAAGCCGGTGCCGCAATCCGCAAGTGCCTGAAACATCGGCACATGCTTGTAGCTTCGTGCAAACCGGCTATTCTGGCGCGATGGCGCAGGACGATCCGGAATCGGACGAGGACGACAAGAACACGGTCTGGGCCGAAAACCGGACCGATTGGGCCGAGGATCGCACGGTGCTCGCGGTCGAGCGCACCTTCGCCGGCTGGATGCGAACCGCGTTCGCGGCGATCGGCATCGGGCTGGGTTTCAAGGCGCTGTTCGGCGCGTTCGACCCACCCTGGCTCGCCAAGGCGATCGCCACGATGTTCATCGCCTTCGGCGCGATTTTCGCGATCGGGGCCGAACAGCGCGCCTGCCGGGCGTTCGCGCGCCTGCATGCGCACAAGGTGGACACGCCCGACACGCCGAAAATCCGCTGGATCGCCTGGTCGGTGGCGGCCGGCGCGGCGGTGCTGATCGTCGGGTTGTGGGTGCTCGCCGAGGGCGAGCTGGCAGGCTGAGCCCGGAGCCCGGGGTTACCGACCCGGGCCGGCGCTAGCGCGCGTCGTCCTGCGGCTTGTGGCCCTTGCCGTATTTGCCGGTGTTATCGTCGTGATTGGGCTCGCCGCGATAGGCATCCATATCGACCCGGCCCGAGCTTTCCATGTCGCGCATATGGTCGACGGTATCCTGGGTCGAATCGCCCGGCAGGCCCGAATCGCCTACCTTCTTGCTCTCGGTCGGACTGGTCGTTGCCGAATCCGGCTTCTGCGCCTGTTCGGCGACCTGCTGCGCCTGACTGCGCTCGTCGTCCTGCTCGTCGTTATGCGTTTCGGGGGCGAGGGTGTTGTCGGGCTTGCTCATCGGGGTTCTCCTTTGCCGGAATAACGGCGGGGAGAGGGGGAGTGTTCCGGTGAAGGTTGTTTTCCGGCGGTGACGAGGCCTGTCGCTTGGCGGCAGACATCGGCCCGCCAGAAGCGGCACCGGCCCACTCCCCCACCCGGCCACCCATAGGATACTATGGTCGGGGTGGCCGGGTGGGGGAGTGGGCCGGTGCCGCAAGGGCCGGACGGAGGTCCGGCCCGCACGTAACAAACAACTCCGGGTGGGGGCGCGGGATGGAACAGCCCCCGGCGGTCAGACACTTGCCAAGGAGTGACAAGCGTCGTCACCGCCGGAGAATCAACGCGTCGCCACCGGCACCTCGCCCGAATAGTCGTAGAAACCCTTGCCCGTCTTGCGCCCGAGCCAGCCGGCCTCGACATATTTCACCAGCAGCGGCGCGGGCCGGTACTTGGTGTCGCGGGTGGTCTTGTAGAGCACGCGGATGATGTCGAGGCAGGTGTCGAGCCCGACGAAATCGGCCAGTTCGAGCGGCCCCATCGGGTGGTTGAGCCCCAGCCGCGCGCCCTTGTCGATATCCTCGATGCCCGCGGTGCCCTGCCCGAGCACGAACACCGCCTCGTTGATCATCGGCAGCAGGATGCGGTTGACGACGAAGCCCGGCTCGTCCTGGCTCAGCACCACTTCCTTGCCCAAGGCCTCGGCGAAGGCGACCGTTCGCTGGGTGGTCTCGTCGGACGTGGCGAGGCCGGGGATCACCTCGATCAGCTTCATCACCGGGACGGGATTGAAGAAATGCAGCCCGATGAAGCGTTCGGGATCGGGCGAGTAGTTCGCCATCCGCGTGATCGGGATCGAGCTGGTGTTCGACGCCATCACCGCGCCCTGCGACAGGACCTTGCCCGCCTTTTCGAAGATCGCCTGCTTGATCTCTTCCCGCTCGGTAGCGGCCTCGATGATCAGGTCGGCCTCGACCATCGGCGCGTAGTCGGCGACCGGCGCGATCCGCGCGAGCGCCGCCTCGGCGTCGGCGATTTCGAGCTTGCCCTTGCCGACCAGCCGGCCGAGCGACGCGTCGATCCCGGCGCGCGCCTGCTCGGCCACGCTCAGTTCGACATCGGACAGCACCACATCGATCCCGTGCTGGGCGACCACCTGGGCGATGCCCGAACCCATCTGGCCGGCACCGATTACCGCGACTTTTTGCATTGCACAAACCCTTCGCACTTGCAGCAAAGTGCGCCTGTTAGCGCGGGAATGGCGATCTGGCTAGGGGACCGGTCGCGCTCCCACATCGAGTCCTTGTTGGGTGCGCTCATGACCTCCGTCATGAGCTTGCGGTACCGGCCCACCCCCCCCGCCGGGGTTTGTTTGCTGGCGGTGATGCAGCCTGTCGCTTGGCGGCAAGTGTCGGACCGCCAGTAGCGGCACCGGCCCGCTCCCCCTCCCGGAGTCTTTGCTGGGTGCGCTCATGACCTCCGTCATGAGCTTGCGGCACCGGCCCGCTCCCCCACCCTTCCACCCCGACAATAGTATCCTAAGGGTGGAAGGGTGGGGGAGCGGGCCGGTGCCGCTTCTGGCGGTCCGACGATTGCCACGCCGTGACAGGTCGCCTCACCGCCGGAAAACAAAACTTCACGCCTGATCAGCGATTCTCGCCCGGGGTCCAGGTCACGTCTGCCGCGCCGTTGTCGTTGAGCACGCGCGCGAGCACGAACAGATAGTCCGACAACCGGTTGAGATAGGCGCTCGCTGCCGGGTTGACCGGCTCGCTTTCAGCCAGCGCGGTCGTGCTGCGCTCGGCGCGCCGGACCGATGCGCGCGCGAGATGGACCCGCGCCGCGCCCTCGCTGCCGCCGGGCAGAACGAAGCTGGTCAGCGGTTCGAGATTTTCGTTGGCGCGGTCGATCGCCTGTTCGAGCCAGTCGACCTGCGCCTGGACGATCCGCAGGACCATCTCGGACGGCTCGAAATCCTCGCCTCCCACTTTTCCAAGGGGAGTAGCCAGGTCGGCGCCGAGGTCGAACAGGTCGTTCTGGATCCGCGTCAGCGCCTCGCCGCGATCGGTCCCGCGCAGCTCGACCGCGGCGAAGCCGATCGCGCTGTTGGCCTCGTCGACCGCACCGATCGCTTCGATCCGCGCGGCGTGCTTGGGCGCGCGCGAACCGTCGACCAGCCCGGTCGAACCGTCGTCGCCGGTGCGGGTGTAGATCTTGTTGAGCTTGACCATGGGTCGTCCGCCGCCCGCTCCGCGCTCAGCTCGTCGCGGCGAGCAGCACCACCACCACGAGCACCGCCAGCGCCTGCCACTTGATGCGCGCGAACATCATCTTGTTCTGCATCAGCTGCATCTCGGTCGCCTTGCCGGTGTCCTCGTTTTCGAGGTCGAGCTTGGTGCTTTGCAGGAACGCGACGATGCCGCGCACCAGCGAGTAGACGACCATGGCCATGATCGCGACGAGGGCAATGATGAGGACTGTCTGCATGGCGCCAATCTAGGCATCGCCCAGCGAAATGTCAGCCGGAAAACGGTGCAATCGCAATTGCTCCGCAAGCAACACGCCGTCCTCCCCTGCTCTACGCCGGTCGGCCAGCCCAAAGCCCTGGGACGCCGAGCCGCGGCGCTTGGCGAGCTTTCTCCCATCCGCATCGAGCAACAGCGGATGGTGGTGCCAGCGCGGCACCGGCAGGCCGAGCAGCGCCTGCAGCAGCCGGTGGACATGCGTCGCGGCGAACAGGTCGCGCCCGCGCGTGACCAGCGTCACCCCGTCCGCAGCATCGTCGAGCGTGGCCGCGAGGTGGTAGCTGGCCGGCGTCGCGGCATCCTTGCGCACCAGCACCACGTCGCCGAGCGCCAGCGGATCGGCGCGTTGCACGCCCTGCAGCGCGTCCGCCCATTCGAGCGGCCCCGCCCGTGCCAGCGCCCGCTCCACGTCGAGCCGCCACGCGACGGGCTGCGAGGTGTCGATCTCCCGGCGCTTGCACGTGCCGGGATAGAGCGGCCCCTCGGGCCCGGTCTCGGTCGCGGCGGCGGCGATCTCGCTGCGGGTGCAGGTGCAGGGGTAGAGCAGGTCCATCGCCTGCAACCGCCCGGCCGCCTCGCGATAGTGCTCGATCCGCGCCGATTGCGGCGCCACCTCGTCCCATTCGAGCCCGAGCCATGCCAGGTCCTCGCGGAACTCGTCCGCCAGTTCCGGCCGCGAGCGCGCGCCGTCGATGTCCTCGATCCGCAGCACGAATTTGCCGCCCGCCTCGCGCGCCAGGTCGTGCGCGACAATCGCCGAAAAGGCGTGGCCGAGATGCAGCGAGCCGTTGGGGCTGGGGGCGAAACGGGTGACGATCACGATGTTGCTCGAATGCCCCTTGGGGAAATCCTTGTGGAAAGCCTGTCTGTAACAGTCTTGACGCTTTGATGCGCAAGTGCATTTTCAGCGCATCAGGGAGGAGCCGCGAAGTGTTCAGGGCGGAACTGATCGAACGTGCGGCGCGGTTCAGGAGCGCCGAGGAGGATCCGACACGCAATCTGTCGTCCTGTCCCTCGCTGGTGCTCAACGCGGATTACACCCCGCTATCCTACTACCCGCTCAGCCTGTGGCCGTGGCAGACCGCGATCAAGGCGATCTTCCTCGACCGCGTGGACGTGATCGAAAGCTACGACAAGCACGTCCACTCGCCCTCGCTCGATATGAAGATCCCGAGCGTGATCGCGTTGAAGCAATATGTGAAGCCGAGCGAATTTCCCGCCTTCACCCGCTTCAACCTGTTCCTGCGCGACCGTTTCGCGTGCCAGTATTGCGGCAGCGAGCAGCACCTGACCTTCGACCACGTCGTGCCGCGCCGGCTCGGCGGCAAGACGACGTGGGAGAACATCGCCACCGCCTGCGCCCCGTGCAACATGAAGAAGGGCGGGCGCACGCCGAAGCAGGCGCATATGCAGCTGCATTGCGAACCGATCCGCCCGACCCACTGGCAGTTGCAGCAGCACGGCAAGCAGTTCCCGCCGAACTACCTCCACGAGACGTGGCGCGACTGGCTCTACTGGGATATCGAACTGGAGGAGTGAGCGCCTCCTCACCGTCATGCTGAACTTGTTTCAGCATCCATCCTTCAGTCTGCGTCCTTCGCCCAAAAAGGCGAGATGGACCCTGAAACAAGTTCAGGGTGACGAAAGCTACGTCACCGCCGCTCGTTCGCGGAATTCTTCCCGCTGCCACTCGCCGCTTTCGAACACCTCGGCCAGGTGCCGCGCCGCCTCGGCCATGTCGGCGAAGCGCAGATAGGCGGGCGCGAAGCCGAGGCGCAGGATATCGGGGTCGCGGAAATCGCCGATCACGCCGCGCGCGATCAGGGCCTGGCAGATGGCGTAGGCTTCCGGGTGGCGGAAGGAGAGCTGGCTGCCGCGCTCGTCCGAGCGCGGCGGGCTGACGAGGTCGAGATCGATCCCGCATCCGGCGAGGCACTTGAGGAAGAATTCGGACAGCGCCTGCGACTTGGCGTAGAGGCGGTCGACGCCGATCTCGGCCAGCAGTTCGACGCCCACCTCCAGCGCGGCGAGGCCGAGGATCGGCGGGGTGCCGCAGAGCAGCCGGTCGATGCCCGCAGCGGCCTCGTAATCGTCGGCGAAGGCGAACGGGGCGGCGTGGCCCATCCAGCCGGTCAGCGGCTGCCGCACGGCGTCGTGATGCCGCTTCGCGACGAAGGCCCAGGCCGGCGCGCCGGGGCCGCCGTTCAAATACTTGTAGCCGCAGCCGACCGCGAAATCCGCTTCACAATCGTTCAGGTACACCGGCAGTGCGCCACCCGAATGCGACAGGTCCCACAGCACCAGCGCGCCCGCCCCATGCGCAGCGCGGGTCAGCGCCGCCATGTCGTGGGTCGCGCCGGTCTTGTAGTGGACATGCGTCAGCATCAGCAGCGCGACATCCTCGCCGAGCGCCTCGGCCAGCTGCTCGCGCTCCGCCAGCCGGCGCTCGGCCAGCCCCTGCCGTTCGAGCCCTTCGATCATGTAGAGATCGGTCGGGAAATTGCCCGGCTCGCTGAGGATCGTCTTCCTGCCCGGCCGCATCTGCAGCGCCGCAGCGATCAGCTTGAACAGGTTCACGCTGGTGCTGTCGCAGGCGATCACCTCGTCCGGTTCGGCCCCGATCAGCGGGGCGATCTTCGCACCGACGCGCTGCGGCAGCGATATCCAGTCGTTGCTATTCCAGCTGCGGATCAGGTCCCCGCCCCACTCGTCGCGCACGACCCGCTCGAGCCGCGCGGGCGTCGATTTCGGCAGGCAGCCGAGCGAATTGCCGTCGAGATAAATGATGCCTTCGGGCAGCTCGAAACGCGCGCGATATTCCGCCAGCGGATCGGCGGCATCGAGTTCGCGCGCCTCGTCGAGCAGGCTCACAACGCCGTCCGCACGCTCAGCAGTTCGGGGAAGAAGGCCTGTTTCAGCACCCCCGCGAGATAGGGCACGCCGGGGGTCCCGCCGGTGCCCTTCTTGAAGCCGATGATGCGTTCGACGGTCTTGAGATGCCCGAACCGCCAGCGCTGGAAATGGTATTCGAGATCGACCAGCTTTTCAGCCAGTTCGTAGAGGTCCCAGTGCTTGTTCGGATGGCGATAGATTTCCGCCCATGCCGCCTCGACCGCTTCGGAATGTTCCCACGGGCTGCCGTGATCGCGTTCGAGCACATCCGCCGGAATATCGAAGCCGCGCCGCGACAGCAGGTGGATCGTCTCGGCATAGATGCTCCTGCGCGCCATTTCCTCGCGCAACTCTTCGGCCACGTCGGGCACCGCCTCGTGCATGGTGATCATGTCCGGATTGCGCCCGCCGAGGAGGAATTCCATCATCCGGTACTGCGCGCTCTGGAACCCGCTCGAATTGCCCAGATGCGGACGCACGGTCGAATAGTCGTGCGGGGTCATCGTGCTGAGCACGTCCCAGCTCTGGATCAGCTGGCCCTGCGCGCGCGCGACGCGGGCGAGCATCTTGAAGGCGGGGCGCAGATCGTCGGCGACGATCCGTTCGCGCGCTTCGCCCAATTCGTGCAGGCACAGCTTGAGCCACAGCTCGCTCGCCTGGTGGACGACGATGAACAGCATCTCGTCATGCGCGCCCGAGACCGGATGCTGCGCCGACAGGATCCGCTCGAGGTCTAGATAGGAGGAGTAGGTAACGTCCTGCGTCATGGGCCGGAGCCTTAGCGCGCGACGGTCTCGATTGAAACTAATTGGTATTTGTTGCGTGCGGGCCGCACGTCCGTGCGTCCCTTGCGGCGAATTTTTGTTGGGTGCGCTCATGACGTCCGTCATGAGCTTGCGGCACCAGCCCACTCCCCCACCCTTCCACCCCGACTTTAGTATCCTAAGGGTGGAAGGGTGGGGGAGTGGGCTGGTGCCGCACCCGGCGGTCCGACGATTGCCACCGAGCGACAAGTCAAGTCACCGCCGGAAAATCAAATCCCTCACTCCCCGAACTACCCCTCGATCACCCGCGACGAGGGATGGTGCTTGTCGAGATGCTTCTTGACGATCCGCAGGTTGCGCGTGTTCGAGCGGAACAGGAAGTCCGCCGCGTCGCCCACCACCGGGACCGCGCCGAGCAACGCGTCGAAGCCGACATTGCCCGCCATGCGCCAGATCTTCCATTTCGGCAGACCGAGATTCTTCGCTTCCCACACGATATACGCGCCCATCGCGGTGGTGACGATATCGCCCAGCACCGGCACCAGTCCGACGATCGAATCGAGCCCGACGGGATAGTTCACGCCGGGAATGGTGAAGCTGCGCTCGAGCAGCTGCTCCATCGCCTCGATCCGCTTGCGGATCGAGACCGGATCGGTCCCGGTCGGCAGTTCGAAGCCCATCGGCTGCGGGCGCTCGGGCTGGGTCATGGCGGTTCTCCGTATCGATCGAATGGGCCATGCTAGACCCGGTTCGGGCAAAGTCGAAACGAATACGAGAGTCTTTTGTTGCGTGCGGGAAGCACCTCCGTGCTTCCCTTGGCTGTTCCGTCCCACTCCCCCACCCGGCCACCCCGACCATAGTAACCTATGGGTGGCCGGGTGGGGGAGTGGGACGGAACAGCCCCGGCGGTCAGATGACTGCCAAATAGCGACAGGTTTCCAGCCGCCGGAAAATAGAGTCGGAGTGGGCCGGTGCCGCAAGGGCCAGACGGAGGTCTGGCCCGCACGCAACAAGGACTCCCACCGCCGGAAATCTTAAATCCCGCGCTGCGCCAGCGGGAACAAGGGATGCACGCTCCAGCGGTTCTCCTCGAAGCCGGTCACCCCGCCGCGCACCAGCGACCAGCGGATCGGCGCGCCGAGCGGGATGTAGACATTGGCATCGGTCAGCGCGCGCTCGGCTTCGGCCAGCAGCGCTGCCTTGCGCGCGGGATCGGCCACCGACAGCGATTGCCGCACCAGTTCGTCCGCCTCCTCCGAACAGGGCCCCTGCGCCAGCAGGCAATGGAACTGGTTGAGATACCAGCGCGCGCCGGCATAGCGCGCGAGCCGGTCCTTGAGCGCGAGATCGGACGTGCGCAGCCGGTCGCTGCGCCGGGCAGCGATGCCCGCTGCGGCAAGCCCGAGCGCGATGCGCGAGAACAGCCGGTCGGATCCCGGTCCCGGCGGCAGGTGGATATTCAGCACCAGGTCCTCGCCCGTCGCACGCTCCCAATCGGCGACCCGGCCCGCGGCGATCGCCTGACGCTGCTCGATCGTCATGTCCTGCCAGCGTTCGCCGACCGCGCCGGCATCGTCGGGCAGGCCGGGCGCGACGATGCGCGTGGTCTGCGCCCACCCGCCGACATTGAACGGCTGCATCAGCGTCGAGCGGTCGATAGCCATCGCCACCGCCTCGCGATTGGCGACGCTGGCAAGGAAGCCGTCCTCGTTGCGCACTTCGAGCCCGAACAGTCCGAGCGCGGCGTCGAGCCGCACCGTTCCGCGCGAGAGCGCCCCGATATCCGCGAGCGGGAGGTCGGCGATCGTGCCGTTCAGCACCAGGTCGGCGCGGCCGGTTTCGAAAGCCTCGACCGCTTCGGCCGGCGGCAGCGCGCGGGCATGCAGCTCGCGGAATCCCTCGCGCCAGTTTTCGCTCTCGGGCAGGCCGCGGCGCGAGGGTGGCTCGGCGGTAAGCACGAGCGTTTCGCGATCGGCCGCCGCGGACAGCGGTCCGGTGCCTTCGCCGTCGCGCTCCAGCCCCATTTCCGGCTGCGCGAGCAGATGGAGAAAATCGGGCATCGGGCTCTTGAGGCGGATTTCGACCACGCGTCCGGTCATCGCCCGCACCTGCGCGACCTGCGCCAGGTCGAGCCCGAGCGAGGTGTCTGCGAGGCGCTCTATGGTCCGGCGCAACCGGTCGCGTACCTGCGGCCCGGTGATCGGCCCGCCGTCGCGCCACTCGCTATTGCGCAAGCGGAAGATATAGCTCGACCCCTCGTCGGCGACGATCCAGCGCTCGGCGATGGCGGGAACGATTTCGCCGTCCTCGCTCAGCGCGACCAGGCCCTCGCGCGTCGCGGCGCGCAGATGCTGCCCGGCAGGCGAGAGGCGCAGGCCGCCCTCCTGCAATTCGCCCGGCTCGCCGATGAAGGCGATGTCGAACACCGCATCGTCCTCCGACGCGCCGCAAGCGGCCGGAGCCAGCGCGGCGGCAAGCAATAGTGCGGTGAGCGGGCGGAATCTCATCGCGCGATCCCTAGACTCTGTTTCGGCAAAGCTGAAACGATAACGGCACCGGCCCGCTCCTCCACTCGGATTTTATGTTATCCGGCGGTGAGGCGACCTGTCGTGTCGTGGCAAGTGTCGGTCCGCCGGGGCTGTTCCATCCCACGCCCCCACCCGGCCACCCATAGGTTACTATCGTCGGGGTGGCCGGGTGGGGGCGTGGGATGGAACAGCAAGGGCCAGACGGAGGTCTGGCCCGCACGCAACAAAGATTCCGAGAGGAGGAGCGGGCCGGTGCCGCTTCGGCGAAGCCGAAAACGACTCCACCAGCACAAGCGGCGGCGGTCAGCTTCGATTGTATGGTGTGGCGGGTATGCCGCCGTCAGATCTTGCGCAGGCGCGAGGGATCGGTCTGGCCGCGCACGAGCGAAGCCGAGCGCACGAAGCGCGGCGTGCTCAAATCGCCCGAAGCGTTGACGCTGGCGCGCGGCAGTTTGGGATCGATTTCCTCGACGAAGGCGATGCCGCAGCGATTGTCCTGCACCCAGGCGACCGTCCCGCGGACCCAGCCTATATTGCGCAGGTCGACTTCCACCCGCGTCCCGCGTTCGACCTTGAGATCGCCCTCGGCCATCATGCCGCCCGCCGACAGGTTGCGCACCTTGACCCTGTGCTCGTCCATGCCGTCATCCACGCGGATGGCGGCGAGAAGAAACAGGCTGTCGCGCGCGATGTTCCTGGTGTCGACCGCAGACATGCCGGTGATGATCCCCTTCGAAAGCTACAGATCCTACGCACGGCACGACGCTTGTGCGCCGCAGCCGCGTTCCGTTTAACCCGATAATGGCTAAAGAAAGTTTAAGTATGCGTGCCCGATCGCATCGGGACGTCAGTCGTCGCGCGAGATTTTCTCGCGCCTCTCGTGCGCTTCCTGCGCTTCGACCGTCATCGTCGCGACCGGGCGGGCGATCAGGCGCCTGAGGCCAATCGGATCGCCGGTCACCTCGCAATAGCCGTATTCGCCCGCATCGATGCGGCGCAGCGCGGAATCGATCTTGGCGATCAGCTTGCGCTGCCGGTCGCGCGTCCTGAGTTCGATGCCCCAGTCGGTTTCGCTCGAAGCGCGGTCGGTCAGGTCGGGTTCGCGGATCGGCCCGTCCTGCAGCGACTGCAGCGTGAGGTCGGCGGCGTCGTGGATCGACTTCTTCCATTCGAGCAGCAGCATCCGGAAATAATCGAGCTGCTTGGCGCTCATATACTCTTCGTCGTCGCCGGGGACGTAGTCCGGCTCGAAGGATTTCTTCGCTTTTTCAAGGACCTTCTGGTCCTTGCTGGCAGCGGCGGTCATACAGTCCTCTCAGCCCGAATGCGATACGGCAGGCGCCCCGATCCTGCAGCTTCGGACTTTTCCGACAGCTCCGGCGACCCGCTGGGCGCGCCTATAGTCGGCACTAGGAACAGGCACAAGGCGCAATCCGGCACCGGTCCCGATTTGCCGTCCACCGCGACTGAAAACATGGGCGAACGAAATTTTTCGGCGCCGCATTAACCATTTGTTGACCATAAGCCGCTGAACTCCCTCTCATCGGCGGAAGGGAACCGCCGCGACATCGGGGGACATGGAAATGAAGCTCACTCCTATCGAAGGCGCCACCGCCACACCGGCCGATACCGGCGAAGCCGACATGCTGGTGGCGAATTGCCTCGCCGCCGCCGCCCAGGGCGAGACGAGCGCCTATTACGATCTCGGCATCGCCTTTTCGACCGGCAGCCACGGCGCGCCGTGCGACCTGATCGAGGCGCACAAATGGTTCAATCTCGCCGCGGTCGCGGGTCACGAGGAAGCCGCCTGGTGCCGCGCCGACATCTCCGACGAGATGACCGCGCGCGAAATCGCCGAAGCGCAACGCCGCGCGCGCGAATGGCTGGCGCGCGACGAGCGCAAGGTGGCGTAACCCGTCATTCCCCCCTTCGGCTGGCTGGCAAGCCAGCCGCTCTGGATAAACTGCCATTCGGGCAAGCGGGAATCTCAGGCAAATCCATTTCTAGGCTGAGAAAGGTCCTGACTTTCGTCAGGATGACGATTTTTTGAACGGCATCCGTTCGGCCAGATAACCTTGGTCGACCGACACGCCGGCGCGCTCGCGTTCGAGGAACTCGGACACCGCCGCGCGGAAGCCCGGATCGGCGATCCAGTGCGCCGACCATGTCCGGACCGGCTCGTAGCCGCGCGCGAGCTTGTGCCCGCCCTGCGCCCCGGCCTCGACCCGCTGCAGGCCGAGTTCGGTCGCCGCGTCGATCGCCTGGTAATAGCACAGCTCGAAATGCAGGAAGCGCACGTCGCGCGTGCAGCCCCAATAGCGTCCGTAGAGCGCTTCGGTGCCGATGAAATTGAGCGCCCCCGCGATCGGCTCGCCCTCGGCGAAGGCGAGCACCAGCAGCAGTTTCTCCCCCATCCGCTCCGCGAACAGGTCGAACGCCGCGCGGGTCAGATAGGGCGTGCCCCATTTGCGCGCGCCGGTATCCTGGTAGAACAGCCAGAACGCATCCCAGTGCTCGGGCGCGATCTCCGCGCCGCGCAACCGGCGGATCTCGACCGCACCCTGCGCCGCGGCGCGCTCCTTGCGGATCGCCCTGCGCTTGCGCGAGGCGAGCGAGGCGAGGAAGTCGTCGAAATCGCCGTATCCGCGATTGCTCCAGTGGAACTGGATATCGCTGCGCGGCAGCCAGCCGGCCTGCTCGAACAGCGGCAACTGCCCGTCGGCGATGAAAGTGGCATGGGCGGAGGAAAACCCGTTGCCGTGGCACACCTGCTCGGCGGCGTGCAGTAGCCCGGCGGCGTAGCGCTCGTCCGACAGCAGCAGCCGCGGGCCGGTTGCCGGGGTGAACGGCACCGAGACCTGCAGCTTGGGATAGTAGCGCCCGCCCGCACGCTCGTAGGCGTCGGCCCAGGCATGGTCGAACACGTATTCGCCCTGGCTGTGACCCTTGGCATAGGCAGGCATCGCGGCGAGCAACGCGCCGTCCGCATCCTCGATCACGATCGGCGCGGGCTGCCAGCCGGTGCCGGGGCCTACACTGCCCGAATCCTCCAGCGCGGTGAGGAAGGCGTGCGACACGAACGGGTTGTCGCTGCCCGCCAGCCGATCCCATTCCGCGGCGTCGATTTCGCCGACCGAGCCGGCGAGCCGGGCCGTCAGAGAACCGCTCTCATCCGTCCCGTTCATGTCGAGCGCAGTCGAGACACGCGGCCCCCGGTGTCTCGACTGCGCTCGACACGAACGGAGGTGGGTACGATCAGGATAGCCCCTCCCCCTCGGCGATCGGCGCGTCGGCGTGTTCGGCGGCGCGCTCGCGCAATTCGGGGCTGCGCACGGTCCAGCTCAGCACCGGCAGGCCGCGCCTGCGCTGCGCGGCGGCGAAGCGGCTCGGCAGGTCGCGGATATCGCAGGCGAGGAAATCGGGCCGCGCATGGCGCAGCGCCGCGTGGCGCTCCCACGCACCCTTGAAGCCCTTTTTGCCCTCTTCGCTCACCACCAGCCCGCGCAATGTGCGCGGCGACTGGCGCGCGAACCAGCGCGGGATCCGCGGATCGAAGCTCATCACCGCGTGGAGCCCGGTATAGCCTTCGAGCGCGCGCCGCACCGCGAGGCAGACCGGCCCGACGCGTTTCTCGCGCTTCGACTTGATCTCGATCAGCAGCGGCACTCGGCCCGCGACCTGCTCGAGTACGGCATCAAGCGTCGCGATCCGATCCTCGCTATCGGTCAGCGCGATAGTTTCGAGTTCAGCGGCGCTGCGCGCGCCGACCGCGCCTTTCTCGCCGGTCAGCCGGTCGAGCTCCCAGTCGTGGAACACCATCGCACGCTTGTCCGCGCTGCGCTGGATATCGCATTCGATCCCGAGCCCGGCCTCGATCGCCAGCGCGAAAGCGGCGGGCGAATTCTCCACCGCGTCCGCGCCATGCAATCCGCGATGCGCGTAGCGCCACTGGCCGAGCCACGCGACGCGTTCGCGCGGCGGAGGCGCCGAAAGCCAGCCGTCAATCAGTCCCGACAGCAATGATCGCATCCACTTCGACCGCGGCACCCAGCGGCAGCGCCGATACACCGACCGCGGCGCGGGCATGGCGGCCGACTTCGCCGAACACGTCGAACATCAGCTCCGAAGCGCCGTTGGCGACCTTGGGCTGGTCGGTGAAATCCGCCGTCGAATTGACGAAGGCGCCAAGCTTGACCACGCGCTCGACCCGCTCGAGCGGGATCAGCGCGGCCTTCAATTGCGCGAGGATCATCAGCCCGCAAGCGCGCGCCGCAGCGATGCCGTCTTCGAGCGACACGTCTTCGCCCAGCCGCCCGGTCACCAGCTCGCCATCGACGAACGGTAGCTGGCCCGAGACATGCGCGAAGCCGCCCTGCACCACCACGGGCACGTAGCTCGCTACCGGGGCTGCGGCTTCGGGCAGCACGATGCCCAGCTTCTTCAGTCTCGCTTCGATGGTCATGCCTGTTCCTCCTCGTGCTGCAATTCGCCGAGCAGCCACGGCAGCGCCTCGCTCCACATGTCGATCCGCGCATGCGCATGCCCCTGGGCGTGCGCACAGTCGATATGCGGGGCGATCATCGGTTCGCCGCACAGGTGCAGGCGGCGGACATGCGGCACCGTCTCGGCCGCCGACAGGTGATGCTGCGGCAGGTCGTCGATGAAGATCGCGCGGCTGGGCGCATATTCGTCGAGAATGCCCGCCAGCGCCGGCCCTTTCGGGCCCTGGTTGGTGTAGACGCGCGCATGGATGCCGTGTTCGGCGAGCTGCCTGGCGCGGTTCTGCTGCCGTTCGTCGTTGAGATTGGTCAGGATTACCACGTCGGCGTGCTCGGCGAGCGTATTGATACCCCGCACCGCGCCCTCGATCGGGAGCTGGCGGTGCATCTCGCTGTCGAAGAACCCTCCGAGCAGCCGCCAGATGTCCTTCTCGCAGACCGGCTCGCCGTTCTCGGTCCAGCGCATCGCCTTGGCGAAATTGTTGCCTTCCATGCGGAAGGTGACGCCCTGGCTTTCGCCGAGCCAGTCGCGAAACGGCGCGACCATGTGCAGCAGCACCTCGTCGCAATCGGAGACCACCAGAGGGCGACTCACGACGACAGCTTCCGATGGGCTTCGACCAGCTGCTCGGGCGTACAGCCGAGCGCATCGGCGGCGAGCACGAGGTCGGGCTCGTGATTGACGAGGAATTCGAGCACCGCGGCGAGCGTCGCCGGTTCGGTCAAATGGTCGCGCAGCGTTGCGGCGTCGAGTCCGGTCAGCGAGAGCAGCCGCTCGCCGCGCTGCTCGTCCGCCAGCACCCAGCCGAGCGCGTTGAGCGCCAGCGTGTCGGGATCGCCCGAATGGTGTTCGCCTGCCCGGTGTTCAGGGGATTTGGTGTCGTGCGGAATTGTCAGCATCCTTCGCGGAACATAGAGCGGGCGGTGCGAATGTGAACCGCTCGAAGCTCGGGAAATGGCAGTGGCAAGCAAAATACTGGTTGTCGAGGACAACGATCTGAACCGGAAATTGTTCTGCGACGTGCTGCGCGCGAACGGCTTCGAGGTCGAGCCCGCCGCCGACGGCGAACTGGTGCTCAACGCCGCGCGCGCCTTCGCGCCCGACCTGGTGATCATGGATATCCAGCTGCCCAACGTCTCCGGCCTCGACCTGATCGCGGCGATCAAGCGCGACGCCGCCTTGCGCGATACGCCGGTGCTCGCGGTGACCGCCTATGCCGGCAAGGGCGACGAGGACCGCATCCGAGCGGCGGGCGCGGCGGATTATCTGGCGAAACCGGTCTCGATCGGGCCGTTCATGGCGGCGGTGAAGGGGTTGCTTTAGCTTTCCGGCGGTCTGGCTACCTGTCGCTGTCTGGCAGTCGTCGGACAACCGGGAGCGGCACCGGCCTACTCCCCCACCCGGCACGTTTTATGGCGTCTATTCGGGCATCGCTTCGCGCTGCCCTGCGCCCGGCACCAGCCCGCTCCTGGCGGTCCGATGCTTGCCAAGTTGCGACAGGCCGCGTCACCGCCAGCAAACAAACCCGGGTGGGGGCGTGGGATGGAACAGCAAGGTCAGGACGGAGGTCCTGACCGCACGCAACAAGGCCTCTTACCGCCGGAAAACAGAAGCGCCCTTCACCTAACTCTTCAGCCACTCGAGCGCGAACACCACCAGCGTCACCGAAAGCCCGAAAATGAAGATCCGGTAGGCGTAGCCGAGGAAGCGGTATTTGCGTTTCTGGAGCACCGTGCCGTTCTGGTAGATGTCGCGCGCCATGGTGCGGAACACGGTCTCGTCCTGCTCGAGCTCGCGCAGCAGGTCCACCGTCCACTCCTCCTCGTCGCGCCGCGCGAAATGGCCGAAGAACAGCTTGTTCGGCCTGGCCGCCGGGGCAGCACCCGACGAAGGAAGCACCGCGATCACCGCGCAGAGCGAGCTGAGGAACGAGAACAGCGCCAGCAGTGCGAGCGATACCGGCAACTCGCCGATCAGCGCGCGGCTTACCGAAAGCGAGAAGACGAGGAAGGTCGTCCCCATCAGGATCGAAGCCTTCTGGTCGGCCATCTGCGACAGCGTGAGCGTGTTGACCTGCGCGGTGCGCATCAGGTGGATCGCGTGCGGCGAATAGGTCGTGGTGGGCTCGTCGGCCGGTGTTTCAGTGTCGGACATCGCATGGCTCCTCTTGCCTGCGCGCATCGAAATGCGTGACTGCCACCTGTGGCAATGCTTGACAAGAAGGGCCGCGAGCCGCTTTGCCGCCGCATTGCCATGGCAGGCATCGCCCGCCGCAAGAGACAGACTGGATTTTCCATGGACCGTGCCGAAACCGACGCCAAGATCCGTTCGCTGATCGATCCCTTCAACAAGAAGGGCGTCGCGATCAGGGAGGACACCACCTTCGCCGGCGACCTCGAATTCGACAGCCTGACGGTGATGGATTTCGTCGCCGCGATCGAGGACGAGTTCGACATCATCATCAGCATGAACCAGCAGGCCGAGATCGAAAAGTACGGCCAGTTGGTCGATGCGGTCCACAAACAGGCCGCGGGGAACTGACCGGCATGAGCGAAGGCATCAGCCAGCCCGACCGGCCCGATCCGGTCGAGGGCGGGGACAAGGACCTGTTCTCCAAGTTCGACGATATCATCGCGATCCGCGAAGGCCTGCTCGCGAGCGGGCAGGAGGATCCGTTCAACCTGGTGATGGAGAAGGTGCTCTCTCCCACCCGCGCGATCTGCAACGGGCGCGACACGATCCTGCTCGGCACCTACAATTACATGGGCATGACCTTCGATCCCGAAGTGGTCGAGGCGGGCCAGCAGGCGCTGGCCGATTTCGGCAGCGGCACCACCGGCAGCCGCGTGCTCAACGGAACGTACCAGGGCCACAAGGAGTGCGAGGACGCGCTGCGCGAGTTCTACGGGATGGACCACGCGATGGTGTTCTCGACCGGCTACCAGGCCAATCTCGGGATCATCTCCACCATCGCGGGCAAGGGCGACTACGTCGTGCTCGATATCGATTCGCACGCCTCGATCTACGACGGCTGCGCGATGGGCAAGGCCGAGATCGTGCCGTTCCGCCACAACGATATCGACGCGATGGAAAAGCGCCTCAAGCGCATTCCGGAAGGCGCGGGCAGACTGGTCGTGCTCGAGGGCGTCTATTCGATGCTGGGCGATGTCGCGCCGCTCAAGGAGATGGTCCGGATCGCCAAGGAGAACGGCGCGATGGTGCTGGTCGACGAGGCGCATTCGATGGGCTTCATCGGCGAGCACGGCCGCGGCGTGGTCGAGGAGGCCGGGGTGATCGACGAGGTCGATTTCATCATCGGCACCTTCTCCAAGAGCGTCGGCACGGTCGGGGGCTTTTGCGTTTCGAACCATCCCAAGTTCGAAGTGATGCGGCTGGTATGCCGCCCCTACGTCTTCACCGCCAGCCTGCCGCCGAGCGTGGTCGCCACCGCGGCGACCTCGATCCGCAAACTGATGCACGGCTCGAACAAGCGCGCGCATTTGTGGGAGAATTCGAAGAACCTGCACAAGGGGCTCAGGGAGCTCGGCTTCGAACTCGGCACCGAGGAGCCGCAAAGTGCGATCATCGCGGTGATCATGCCCGACCTCGAAAAGGGCGCCGCGATGTGGGAGGCGCTGTTGAAGGAAGGCCTATACGTCAACCTCGCCCGCCCGCCGGCGACGCCCGCCAACATGACGCTGCTGCGCTGCTCGCTGTGTGCGGAGCACAGCGAGGAAGAGGTGCGCGACATCCTCGGCATGTTCGAGCGCGCGGGCAAGGCGGTCGGGATTATCTGACCTCAGCCGACCTCGCGCCGCACCGGCTTGATCGGCAGGCGCAGGTAGGAGACGCCGTTGGCCTCGGCGGGGGGAAAGCGCCCCGCGCGGATATTGACCTGGATCGAAGGCAGCAGCAGCCGCGGCACGGCGAGGCCCGCGTCGCGCGCCTCGCGCATGGCGACGAACGCGTCCTCGGTCACCCCGTCGTGGACATGGACGCTGTTCGCGCGCTGCTCGGCGACGGTGGTCTCCCACGCGTAGCTGTCGCGTCCGGGCGCCTTGTAGTCGTGGCACAGGAACAGCCGCGTGTCGGGCGGCAGTTCGAGCAGGCGGCGGATCGAGCGGTAGAGCTGGCGCGCGTCGCCGCCCGGGAAATCGGCGCGCGCGGTGCCGTAATCGGGCATAAACAGCGTGTCGCCGACGAAGGCCGCATCGCCGATCAGATAGGCGATATCGGCCGGGGTGTGTCCGGGCACGTGCATCACGCGCACGGTCAGCGCGCCGAGCGCGAATTCCTCGCCGTCTGCGAACAGCCGGTCGAAATCCGAACCGTCGACCGCGAGGTCGCCGGCGTCGAAGACCGGGCGGAAAATCTTCTGCACGTCGCGGATGTGCTCGCCGATACCGATCCGCGCGCCGGTTTCGGCCTTGATGAAGGGCGCGCCGGTCAGGTGGTCGGCATGCGCATGCGTTTCGAGCACCCATTCGACGGCGAGCCCTTCCTCGCGCGCGGCGGCGAGGATCGCCTCGGCCGAGCGGATATCGGCCTCTCCCGAGGCAAGGTCGAAATCGAGCACCGGATCGATCACCGCCGCCGCGCGCGTGGCGGGATCCGACACCAGATAGCTGACCGTATTGGTCGGCTCGTCGAAGAAGGCGCGGATTTCGGGCTGGGTCATAACGGGTCTCCTTGCGCTTGACATATATTAGCGAGTACTATATTAGCAAGTGCTAATTATGAAACACAAGATCGCTCCTCCGATGGATATGGCGACGTTCGAGCGGCATGCCGCCGAGGTCGCCGACCTGCTGTCCGCGCTCGGCAACCAGCGTCGGCTGATGGTGATGTGCAAGCTCGCCGAGCATGGCGAGATGCGCGTGTCCGATCTCGCGCTCGAGGTCGGCCTGTCGCAATCGGCACTGTCGCAGCATCTCGCCAAGCTGCGCGCGGCGGGGCTCGCGACCTTCCGCCGCGAGTCGCAGGCGCTGTGGTACCGGATCGCCGACCCGCGCGTCGAAACGCTGATGGCGACGCTCTACCAACTCTATTGCAAGGACTGACGCATGACGCTCCCCACGCTTCCTCCCGGCGAGGTCCGCGAACTCGTGTCGCGCGGCGCACGGCTGATCGACATCCGCGGCCGCGACGAATTCGCGCGCGCGCACGCGGCCGACTCCGAAAACCATCCGCTCGACACGCTCTCCGCGATCGGAGGCGAAGGGCCGGTCGTGTTCCTGTGCCGCTCGGGCATGCGCACCGGCGCCAACCAGGCCAGGCTGGCGCAATGCCATGACGGCGAGGCCTATTGCCTCGAGGGCGGGCTCGAGGCGTGGCGCAAGGCCGGTTATCCGGTCGAGGAGGACCGCTCGCAGCCGCTCGAGCTCATGCGGCAGGTGCAGATCGCCGCCGGGTCGCTGGTGCTGCTCGGAGTGCTGCTCGGCTTCGCCGTCTCGCCCGCGTGGTTCGGCCTGTCCGCCTTCGTCGGCGCGGGGCTGGCCTTCGCCGGGATCAGCGGCTGGTGCGGTATGGCGCAGCTGCTCGCGCTGATGCCGTGGAACAGGCCGGCGGCCGCCTGAGGCGCGGCGGCGGAGCGCATGCCATGGATCCCGGGACGACGGCGCTGCTCGCGATCCTCGCCGGCATGCTGGTCGGCTTCGCGCTGGGGCTGGTCGGCGGCGGCGGGTCGATCCTCGCCGTGCCGCTGCTCGCCTATCTCGTCGGCGTGGATTCGCCGCATATGGCGATCGGGACCGGCGCGATGGCGGTCGCGCTCAACGCCGCTGCGGGGCTTGCCGGTCACGCGCGCGCGGGCAATGTGCGCTGGCCGTGCGCGCTCGTCTTCTCGGTTGCCGGGGTCGCCGGCGCGGCGATCGGAGCGGAGGCGGGCAAGGCGTTCGACGGCGAGCGGCTGCTCGCGCTGTTCGGCGTGCTGATGATCGTCGTCGGGATCGCGATGATCCGCCGCCGCGCCGACCGGGCGCAAGACGATGTCCGCATGACGCGGGCGAATGCCCCGGCAATGCTCGTCCGGCTGGGGCCGATCGGTTTCGGGGTCGGCCTGCTGGCGGGCTTTTTCGGCATCGGCGGCGGGTTCCTGATCGTGCCCGGCCTGATCCTCGCGGTCGGCCTGCCGATCACCACCGCGATCGGCAGTTCGCTGGTCGCGGTCTTCGCGCTCGGGGCGACCACCGCCGCATCCTATTCGCTGTCGGGGCTGATCGACTGGCCGCTGATCCCGTGGCTTGCCGCCGGCGGCGTGCTCGGCTCGATCCTCGGCCGCAGGCTCCACCGCCGGCTCGGCGCGTGCAGGGACCTGCTGCAGCGCGGCTTCGGCGCGCTCGTCGTGGCGATCGGCGGCTGGGTCGCGCTGCAGGGGCTGTGAGTCAGACGGTCTCGGCCATCGTTGCGGCCTCCCCGACTACCGGATCGGCGCGCGTCTCGTCTTTTTCGGGGAAGATCGGCCACAGCAATTGCTGGCCGAGCGAAGCCGGGGCGAGGTTCTCCACCCCGTAGCTGCGCGGGTAGGTGCGCGTGATGCGCGCGGTGCCGAACAGTACGTCCCACAGGAACAGCAGGTTGCCGTAATTGCCCTTGTAGTGCGTGCCCGGATCGTCGGCGTGGCGGCCGTGATGCGCATGGTGCGTGGCCGGCGTCGAGATGGTCCGTTCGACCACCCACATGACCGGCGAGAGCCAGCCGATCCGGTACAGCGGACGGTCCCACGCGACGTCGGAATGCGCGCCGATGATAACCGCCATCTTCACCACGAGGTAGAAGGCGTAGACCCACCCGAGCCCCATGAACAGCAGGACCCCGGCAAACCAGAGGCCGGGCATAAGTGCATAATATATCACGTTATTCCTGTATACGAGCCGCACGCTCATATAGTGCGCATTGTGATGCGCCCGGTGGAGGTTGTAGAGCCAGGCGAAGGAATGGCTGGCGCGGTGCCACCAATATTGGGTCATGTCGTCGAGCACCAGGAACAGCGCGATCGCGGCGAATACGTTGAGGCCGGCCAGCGCGCCTTCCAGGCCGGGCGCGAGCGCGCCCATGATCGCGGCCGAAGCGAACACGATCGCCGGCTGTGTCACCGCGAGCAGCACGATCATGCTGACGCCCTCGACAATCCCGTCGTCGCGGGTCTGCTCGGGTTTGCGCAACAGGTTCGAGCGCCACAGTTCGAGCGCGGCGAAACCGAAATAGACGGCCAGGATGGCAATGGTCGATGGCGGCATGGGTCCTCTCCTTGTCGAGCGACCGGATAGCCGATAGGACGAGTGCGAAATGTCTGACATTTTACATTTACCGACACGGTCCTTCGGCGTGCCGATGCTGTTCTCCGCACTCGACACGCCGGTGCAGGAACGGCTGCGCACAGCCTCGCCGCTGCTCCGCTATTCCGACGGCCAGCTGGTCCAGCATCGCGGCGATCCGGCGGACGGGTTCTGGCTGGTCGAGGAGGGTTCGGTCGCCGCGGGTCAGTTCCTGCCCGACGGCGAGTTCCGCGCGCTGGCGCTGCTCGGCCCGGGCGATTCGCTCGGCGAGCTGGCGCTGTTCGCCGGGCGCCCGCGCGTGGTCGACGTGATCGCGCGCGGAAGCAGCAGGCTGCGGCTCATCCGCAGCACCGCGTTCGAAGCGGCGCTGGCGGACGACCCCGGCCAGATGCGCAAGCTGCTCGGCGCGATGTCGGCGCAGGTGCAGGAACTGCTCGACGTGATCGCGGGGATCCGCCGCGGAACGGCGACCGCGCGCGTCGCGGGCATGCTCGCCAACCTCGCCGGCGAACGCAACGCGCCGGCGAGAATCGCGATCACGCAGCAGGAACTCGGCGAGCTGCTCGGGCTGACGCGGGCGACGGTCAACGCCGCCCTGCGCGAACTCGAGCAGGGCGGACTGCTCAGCCGTAGCTACGGCCGTATCGCGGTCCCCGACCCCGCGCGGCTGGCGCTCGCCGCGCACGCCTAACGGGCAGCGAACGCTCCGGGCGACGCGAATACGGGGGACAAGCTCGCGCAGGCTATCCTTGCGGAACTATTGCTGTTTACTGGCGCAGTATTTTGCCGCATCGAACAGATAAAGAGGGGAAGGGTCGCACCATGTCTTCGGTTTCGCATATTCCATTTCGTGTCCAGCCGGTCGCCGCCGCGGTCCTGGCCGGACTGCTGGCATCCTGCGGCGGGGGTGGCGGATCGCCGACGCCGACGCCGAGCCAGCCTGCCAATACGGCGCCGCAATTCACCTCGGGAACGACCGCCACGGTAGCCGAGAATTCGACCGGCACGGTCTACACCGCGACCGGCACCGATGCCGACGGCGATGCGCTGAGCTTTACGATTTCCGGCGGGGCTGACGCGACCGCCTTTACGCTCGCCGGCGGCGCGCTTTCCTTCGTATCATCGCCCAATTACGATCGCTTTGCCGATGCCGGCCGGAACAACGTCTACGAGGTGACGCTGCGCGTTGCGGACGGCCGCGGAGGTACCGCGACGCGCACGGTCAACGTCACGGTCACCAACGACCGCGAAGGGATTGCGGTCACCCGCGTCGCGACCGGCCTCGGCGACGCGGTCTCCTTCTCGCTGCTGTTCGGGAGCGTGTTCGCCGTCGCCGAGAGCGACGGGACGGTGTCGTATCTCGATGCGAACACCGGCGTGCGGACCCCCTTTGTCGATCTCGCGCTGCCGGCCGGCAGCAGCGTGCTCGACATTGCGAGCGATTCGATCGGCGGCGTGCCCTTGCCGCCGGTGGTAATGGTGCGCGAGCCGAACGCCATTTCGCTGCGCTCGGGCATCACCTCGGGTACGCCCACGAGGATAGAGCTTGCATCCGGGCCCCCGGGCGATGCGAAGGGCAAGCTGGTCCTTTCACGCCAGGTACCGGGGCTGGTTCATGCCGCGGTCGGCGATCCGGGTGGCGACCGGGCGCAGGGTTCGACCGGATACGGCAAGCTGTTCGAAGTGGTTCTCGGAGCGGGCGGTTCGGTCAACCAGGCGGGCAAGGGTATCCGCCAGCCCGGCGGGTGGGCGCTGCTCGGGAACGACCTTGTTTTCGCGGACCGGGGCGGAAGCCGCGAGCACGAACTCGATTTTTTCTTCGACAGCTCGACCGCTTCGGCCAATCTCGGATGGCCGTTCTTCGAGGGGACCGTGGAACTCCGGGCAGGTGCCCCGGCCGGGCTCGAGGCACCCGACTTCACCTACGCGTTCGGCGACGGCCCGTTGAGCGGGACCGGCGTGGTGATGGGCGCGCTCTATCAGGGGGTCATAGCGAGCCTGAACCAGCATATCGTCTTCGCCGACAGCAGCGGGAAGATCTGGTCGATCCGCTTCAACCTGCCGAGCGGCGGTTTCGAGAACCGGACCGCGGACTTCGCTCCCGACGCCGGGACGATAGACGAAATTCTCAAGATCGTCCTCGATCAGGGGGGGCGCGTCCATATCCTCGACGCCGATGGCGAACTGTTCCGCGTCGATCCGGCCTGAGCCGGGTCGTACTCAGCCGGCGCGAACCGCGGCCGCCGTTTCGCACCTGCCGGTTGTCTCTTCGTCGCTCGCGAACTGCGTGATCGCGACGATTCCGCCGACGACCAGCAGCACGAACACGGTGGTGACGGTGCCGAGATACTTGTCGATCACGCGCTTGATCGGTGCGCCGAACAGGCGGAACAGTACGCCCACCGTCATGAACATCAGTGCTCGGCCGGCGAGGCTGGCGAGCACGAACGGGAGCAGCGGCATTTCCATGAAGCCGGCGGTGATCGTGAGCAGCTTGAACGGCACCGGGGTCGCCGCGGCGATGATCACCGCCGAGATACCGTATTCGTTGAAGGTGCACTGCGCGACGGGGAAGCTCTCGGCCAGGCCGAGCACCCCGAGCATCCATACCCCCACCGTATCGTACAGCCCCCAGCCGATCGCATAGCCGAGCAGCGCACCCGCGACCGAGGCGAGCGTGCACACCGCGGCGAAGCGGATCGCCCTGGTCGGCTCTGCGAGACACATCAGCCCGAGCAGCGGGTGCGGCGGGATCGGGAAGAACGAGGATTCGACGAAGCTGAAGAACGCCAGCCACCAGATGGCGTGCGGGTGCGCAGCCTTGTCCATGGTCCATTCGTACAGGCCGCGCAGCGGTTTCATGATCATGGCGGCGAGCGGTCCTGTGCGGCTGAGTCCGACGGTTCTGCGGCGCTTACGGCACTCGGTTCGAACGCGCAATGATCGGATGAATAACCTATTTGGCACTTTTTTCTTGACATCGTGACGCTATCCGGTTAGAGAAGCGGAACATCGCGATGGACCGATTCGAAACGGGCGGACGCCGGCAGGGCGCTCCGCCCGTTCGCGTTTCGGCAACGCGCAGGACACGCCATTACAACGGGATCGCATCATGAGCGGACATTACCAGCCGCGCCTCGCTTGGGAGCCGGCATTTCTCGAAGCCTTCGCCAGGCTGAAGATATTCACCCGCGCCGCGCAGGAAGCCGGCGTGACGACCGGCGCGGTCTACGGCCTGCGCGAGCGAAACGAGAAGTTCGAGCGCGAATGCCGGCGTATCCTGCGCGAGACCGGCACATCGAAGCGCGCCCCCGCACCTTCGCAGTGGAAGCGCGTGTTTCTGGAAGCGCTGGCCGAAACCTCGAACGTTTCTGCATCGGCGGAGCAGGCCAATATCTCGCCGGGGCAAGTCTACCAGACGCGCCGCGCCGATACCGATTTTGCCGCGAAGTGGCAGGCCGCGCTGTGCGAAGGCTACGCCAATCTGGAAATGGAAGTGCTCGGCTATCTGCGCGATCCGAAGCCCGGGCGGAAGATGGATGTCGCCAACGCGCTGCGCCTGCTCACCGCGCACAGGGAAAGCTTCGCCAAGGAACAGGCCGTACGCCGCAATGTCAGCGCGGCCGAAGTGCGTGCCTCGATCGAGCGCAAGGTCCAGGCGCTGCGCGAGCAGGTAGCCGCCGAACGGGCGCGCGACGCGCGATGACCGGCAGGCAAACGCGAACGCAGTTGTTCGCCTCGCTCACACAGGCACGACGCAAGACCTTCGTCGCCGGGCTCGACCAGCGCGAAAAAAACGAGTGGCAGTTCGACTTCAAGAATTCGGTCCATCTCGGCCAATCCGAGCCCGAGGGCGACTGGCGCGTATGGCTCGTCATGGGCGGGCGCGGCTTCGGCAAGACGCGCGCGGGGGCGGAATGGGTTCGCTCGATCGCCGAGGGCGACGGCTTCGCGCGGATCGCTTTGGTCGGCGCTTCGCTGGGCGAGGCGCGCAGCGTGATGGTCGAAGGCGAGAGCGGGCTGATCGCCTGTTCCCCGCCCGATCGCGTGCCGCATTTCGAGCCCTCGCTGCACCGGCTGCGCTGGCCCAACGGCGCGCAGGCGTATCTCTATTCGGCCGCCGAGCCCGAAAGCCTGCGCGGGCCGCAGCACAGCCACGCCTGGTGCGACGAAATCGGCAAATGGCCGGCGGCGCACCAGCGCGCGACGCGCTGCTGGGACAATCTGACGCTCGGGCTCCGTCTCGGCAAGGACCAGCGGATCGTGGCGACCACCACCCCGCGGAGCACCGCGCTGGTGCGGCGGCTGGTCGAGAGCGACGGCACCGTCGTGACCGGCGGGCCGAGCAGGGACAATGCGGCGAACCTGCCGCCGAGCTTCCTCGTCGCGATGGAGCGCGAATACGGCCAGTCGCTGCTCGGGCGGCAGGAACTGGGCGGCGAACTGCTCGACGAGGTCGAAGGCGCGCTGTGGAGCCGCGCGCTGCTCGAACGGTGCCGTGAACGTGGCAACGACAGCGAACACAGCCGCGTGGTGATCGGCGTCGACCCGCCCGCCTCGTCCGATGGCGATGCCTGCGGGATCGTCGTCGCGGCGCTTGGCAAGGACGGGATCGGGCGCGTGCTCGCGGATGCTTCGATCGAGAAACCGACGCCCGAACGCTGGGCCCGCGCGGTCGCCGAAACCGCTGCCGTGTGGCAGGCCGACCGCGTGGTCGCCGAGGCCAACCAGGGCGGCGCGATGGTCGCCAGCGTGCTGCGCGCAGCGGATATTTCGTTGCCGCTCAAGCTGGTGCACGCGAGCCGCGGCAAGGTGGCACGCGCCGAACCCGTCGCTGCGCTCTACGAAGCGGGGCGGGTGCGGCATTGCGGGATGTTCGCGCAGCTCGAGGACCAGCTGTGCGGGCTGATGGCGGGCGGCGGCTACGAAGGACCAGGCCGAAGTCCGGACCAGGCCGATGCGCTGGTCTGGGCGCTGACCGAACTGATGCTGGGGCGGCAAATCCGCCCTCGAATATCCGCCCTCTAACCTCATCCCGAACTTGATCCGGGATCTCTCGCCAATTCGTACGACCCGGAACCACCAGATCCCGGATCAAGTCCGGGATGACGGAGATATTGCCATGTCCTTCTTCACCACGCTCGCTTCCGCCTTCAAGGGCGGGGGCGAACCGCGCGTGCCGCTCGCGCGCGGGTTCGTTTCGCCTTGGGCGGTTGCCTTCGAAAGCGCGCGCCGCCCGTTCGACTATCCCCGCGCGATCCGCGAGGGTTTCGTCGCCAATCCGGTCGCGCAGCGCGCGGTGCGGATCGTGGCCGAGGGAGTCGGCAGTGCGCCGCTCGCTCCGGCCGATCCGGCGCTCGCGGCGCTCGTTTCCGCCACCAGCGCGGGGCAGGCGCTGGTCGAGACCGTGGCGGCGCATCTGCTGCTCCACGGCAACGCCTATGTGCAAATTCTCAAGGACGGCGCCGGGCAGCCCGTCGAACTGTTCGCCTTGCGGCCCGAACGTGTTTCGGTGGTGCCGGGCGAGGATGGATGGCCGCGTGCCTACCGCTATCGGCTGTCGGACAAGACGCTCGAGATCGCGCTCGAGGACGAAGCGGGCTGGCCCGAGCTGATCCATATCCGCAGCTTTCACCCGGGCGACGACCATTACGGCGCGGGCAGCCTCGCCGCCGCCGAAGCGGCAATCGCGATCCACAACGCGGCCTCGGAATGGAACCGCTCGCTGCTCGAAAACGCCGCGCGGCCGAGCGGGGCGCTGGTCTACCAGGCCGGCGACGGTGCGGAGCTCGGTGCCGACCAGTACGAACGGCTCAAGTCCGAGCTGCTCTCCGCCTACCAGGGCGCGGGCAATGCCGGGCGGCCGATGCTGCTCGAGGGCGGGCTGAGCTGGCAGAGCATGGCGCTGACCCCGGCGGAAATGGATTTCGCCGCGCTCAAGGCCTCGGCCGCGCGCGATATCGCGCTCGCGTTCGGGGTCCCGCCGATGCTGCTCGGCCTGCCGGGCGACAACACCTATTCGAACTACCGCGAAGCCAACCGCGCTCTGTGGCGGCTGACGCTGCTGCCGCTGGCAGGCAAGATCCTCGCCGGGCTCGCCGAGGGGCTGGCGCCGTGGTTCGCCGATGCCGAACTGAGTGTCGATCCCGACCGCATTCCCGCGCTCAGCGAAGACCGCGAGCGGCTGTGGACGCAGGTGAGCGGGGCGGATTTCCTCAGCGGCGACGAGAAGCGCGCGCTGCTCGGCCTGGAACCCCAAGGAGACAAGGAATGAACCGCGAGGAAATGCTCGCGCGGCTGATCGCGCAGGCGGGCCACGAAGGCGGCGAGCTGGTGACGCTGCGCGCCATCGTCGAGGAGAGCTCGGAAGTCGGCGCCGCGCGCGCGCTCGCCAAGCTCGGCCTCGGCGACGACGGCGCGCAGGGCGATATCGACGAATTGCGCGAACTGCTCGGCGCGTGGCGCGATGCGAAGGCGAGCGCATGGAAAGCGGCGATCGAATGGGCGGTGCGCGGCGTGCTCGCGCTGCTGCTGATCGGCATCGCGGTGCGGCTCGGCTTCGGCGAGATGCTCGGGTGAGCGCGCTCGGCTCTTTCCGTTCGTATCGAGCGGAGGCCGCACTGCCCTGTGTCTCGACTTCGCTCGACACGAACGGAGGTGGGGCGTGAGGTTCGCCGGCTACGCGGCGCTGTTCGACCGCGCCGACGCCGCCCGCGACACGATCCGCCCCGGCGCCTTTGCGCGCACGCTGGCCGAATGCTCCGAACCGCTGCCGCTGTTCTGGCAGCACCGGCCCGAGCAGCGCATCGGCCGGATCGACCGCATCGGCGAGGACGAGCGCGGGCTGCGCGTGATTGCCGCGCTCGACAATCCGCACGGCCGCGCCGCCGCGCTGCTCCGCCGAGGCGCGGTGAGCGGCCTCAGCTTCGGCTTCCGCGCGCATGGCTATCGCCACACGCCCGACGGCCGCGTGCTCGAAGAGATCGAGCTGCTTGAAGTCAGCCTCGTCACACACCCGTTGCAGCACGCTGCGCGGGTGCATTTGGTCATGCCCTGAGTCCCCGCGAAGGCGGGGACCTCGTGCCGCGAGCGCTCCGCCAAATCTCCCGAGGTCCCCGCCTTCGCGGGGACTCACCCCCCAAGAAAGGCAAACTCCATGGATACCGACACCACAACCGCTCCCGAGACCGACCGGCTCGAGGAAAGCTTCGATATCGTCGCCCGCCAGGACCGGACCGAGGCCGATGTCGCCGCACTCCGCTCCGACGTCGACGAAGTGAAGGCCCGCGTCGACAGGATCGGCAAGGCCGCGCGGCCCGCTCTTTCGGGCGGCTCGGACAGCCCGGAAGTGAAAGGTTTCGTCGACGGCTATTTGCGCCGGGGCAGCACGGCGGAAGTCAAGTCGATCAGCGGCGCGACCCCGTCCGACGGCGGCTATGCCGTGCCGCAGGAGATCGACGCGGCGATCGCGCGCGAACTCGTCGAGATCAGCCCGATCCGCGCCATCGCGCAGGTCGTGCAGACCGGCAGCGCGGGCTATCGCAAGCTGGTCGCGACCGGCGGAGTTGCTTCGGGCTGGGTCGCCGAAACCGCCGGGCGACCCGAGACCGCCACGCCCGATTTCTCCGAGATCGCCCCGCCCACCGGCGAGCTCTACGCCAACCCGGCCGCGTCGCAGGCGATGCTCGACGATGCGGCGTTCGATCTCGAAGCGTGGCTCGCGAGCGAAATCGCGATGGAATTCGCCCGCGCGGAAGGCGCCGCGTTCGTTTCCGGCAACGGAACCAACCGGCCCGAAGGCTTCCTCGCCGCAGCCAATTCGACCGCCGAGGACGGTGCGCGCGCTTTCGGCACGCTGCAATATCTCGGCAGCGGCGATGCCGCGGGGCTCGGCACCACGGCGGAAATCACGCTGATCGACCTCGTCCACACGCTCAAGGCCGGCCACCGGCAGGGCGCGAACTTCGTGATGAATTCGGCGACGCTGGCCGAAATCCGCAAGCTCAGGACCGACGACGGCGCGTTCCTGTGGCAGCCCGGCCTGGTCGACGGCCAGCCCGACCGGCTGCTCGGCTACCCGGTGGTCGAGGCAGAAGACATGCCCGATATCGGTGCGGGCGAATACCCGATCGCGTTCGGCAATTTCCGCCACGGCTATCTGATCGCCGAACGCTCGGCGACGCAGATCCTGCGCGATCCTTTCACCAACAAGCCGTTCGTCCATTTCTACGCGACCAGGCGCGTGGGCGGGCAAGTGCTCGATTCGAACGCGATCAAGCTGCTGAAGATCGAAGCGTAGAGAATCCTCCCCATCGTCTCGCGATGGGGAGGGGGACCACCGAAGGTGGTGGAGGGGCTCTGGCGCCACCTTCGCCGCTTCGCCCCCGCCCCCACCTCCCCATCGCAAGACGATGGGGAGGATCCACGCGCCCATGCCGGTCCTCCCCTGCCGGCATGGGCGCACCCCTATTTGACCGGAGCACATCATGCGCCGAACCATTATCGCGCCGGCCGATCTCGCCGGGACCGCTCTCGACGAGCTGAAGGACTGGCTCGCGATCCGATCCGATGCCGAGGATACGCAGTTGTCCGCGCTGCTCGGCGCGGCGTGCGAGGCCTGCGAAGGCTTCACCGGCATCATGCCGCTCGCCCAGCAATGCGAGGAGATCCATCCCGCGCGGCGCGAGTGGACCAGGCTCGCCGCGCGCCCGGTGTCGGCGATCCTGTCGGTCGAAGGTATCCCCGCCGAAGGCGCGATCTTCCCCTTCGTGCCCGAAGCCTACGAGATCGATATCGATCCCGACGGAGCCGGAACGGTGCGCATTCTCCAGCAGGGCGCGGCGGGACGGATCCGGGTGCGGTTCCTTGCCGGGCTCGCGCCGGACTGGCCCGCGCTGCCCGAGGGCCTTCGCCACGGTGTGCTGCGGCTCGCCGCGCATCTCCATCGCACGCGCGATGCAGCGGACGGCACCGCCCCGCCCGCCGCGGTCACCGCGCTGTGGCGGCCATGGCGCAGGGTGCAAGTGGCATGATCGACGCGAAAGTCGCGGGCTCGCCGCAAGGCTTCGCCGCCGGTCTCGCCGCCAGGGCGCGCACGCTGGTCGAAGCGCATGCCGAATCCGCGCTGCGCGCCCGCCGTCGCGACCCGTGGCGCTGGCGCACGGCGCATCTGCTGTGGCCGCTTTTCTCGTAGAGGTTCTGACCCATGGAACACACCTTGCGCGCCGCGCTGATCGACTGGCTGCGCAGCGGCCCCGCCCCGCTCGATGCGCTCAATGCGGTCGAGGAGGAAGCGCCGCTGCGCACCGCCCCGCCCTGGCTCGGCCTGGTCGCCGGCGCGTCGGTCGACTGGAGCACCAAGACGCAGGCGGGCCGCGAAATCCGCCTTGCTCTCGAACTGCACACGCGCGGCGGCGAGGCCGACGGCGATGCCACCCTGGTGCGCGCGATCCATGCGCGGATCGAAGATCTGCCGCGGCTGCAGGACGGCTTCCACATCGCCTCGATTCGCTTCCTGCGCGCCCGCGCCGAACGCCGCGAGCGGAACACGCGCTCGACGCTGATCGAGTATCGGTTTCGGGTTTTGGAGGTTTGATTTTCTCTCGCGGCTATTCGCCCTTCGGGCGGCCTCCGAGGGGGCGGCGCATCAGCGCCGACGGGCGGTCGCCCTTGCGGTCCGCTGGTCGCGGACCGGACCATTCCAAGCCTCGCGAGATCGATCCGGTTCCTGGCCGCGGTAGCCAGAGCGCGACCGCGTGACGCCCGGTAGGGCGCCCCCTCGGAGGCGGTGAGCGAAGCGAACATCGCCGCGAGAGAAAAGACTCATTCACATCAGCCCCGCTCAACCTCAGGAGAACCGACCCATGACCGCCCAGAAAGGCTCCGCCTTCCTCTTGAAAATCGGCGACGGCGCGCAACCCGTCGCCTACGATACCGTCGCCGGCCTTCGGACGACGCAGTTGTCGATCAACGGCGATACCGTCGTCGTCACGCACAAGGAATCGGGTGGCTGGCGCGAGCTTCTGTCGGGTGCGGGAACACGCTCGGTGTCGGTTTCGGCGAGCGGCATTTTCCTCGGCAGCCAGGCCGAACAGGCGATGCGCGCGCACGCGCTTGCCGGAACGATCGACGATTACGAATTGTCGTTCGAGGACGGCGAGAAACTGCGCGGGCGTTTTCTCGTCCAGCGGCTCGACTATGCCGGCGATTTCAACGGCGAGCGCAATTACACGCTGCAGCTCGAAAGCTCGGGCGCGGTGGTGCCCGCCTGATGGCAAACCATGCCCGGGGAGAAGCCGCGCTCGTCGTCTGCGGCAAAGAACATGTCCTGCGCCCCAGTTTCGCGGCGCTGGTCGCGGCCGAGGAGGAACTGGGCCCGCTGTTCGCGCTGGTCGAACGAGCCGGCGAGGGGCGGCTGGCCCTGGCCGAGGTGGCGACGCTGTTCTGGCACTGCCTTGCCGGACGCGGCGAACTCACCCGCAACCAGGTTGGCGAGGCGGTGATCGCGCAAGGGCTTGCTGCGAGCGCCAAGCCGCTGCGCAGCCTGCTCGGCGCGATCTTGCAGGGCAGCGGATGAGCGATCGCTTTTCCGACAACGCCCTGCGCCTGCTCGCTTGCGCTGCGCGAGCGCTCGGCTGGACGCCCGATACGTTCTGGTCGGCCACCCCCGCCGACCTCGTGGCAGCGCTTGCCGATCCCACTGCACCCGATGCGCAAGACATGACCCGCACCGATCTCGACCGCCTGCTGGAGCAAGACCGCCATGGATGACGACATCGACGAATTGCTGGTCGAGGTGCGCGCGAGCACGCAGGGCTTCGCCGCCGATATCGAGCAGATGCGCACAAGCGTGGACACGTCCCTGGCCGACGGCTTCGCCAGGGCCGGGAACGTGCTCGAACGCGGGCTGCTGTCGGCGATCCGCCGCGGCAGCCTCGGATTTGAGGACCTGAAGCGTATCGCGCTGCAAGTCCTCGACGAGATCGCCGCGCACGCACTGCGGCTCGGCCTCGACAAGCTGTTCGGAGGAGCAGCGCAGGACCGGTCGGACGGCCTCGGCGGGCTGCTCGGTAGCGTGCTCGGCGGCGTTCTGGGCCTGCCGGGTCGGGCTACGGGCGGCCCGGTTTCGCCGGGCCGCGGCTATCTCGTCGGCGAGCGCGGACCCGAACTGTTCGTCCCGACCAGTGCGGGCCGGGTCGAAGCGCCTGTCGCCCGCCGGCCGCGCGACGTGCGCGTAGCGATTGCACTCAACCAGCCGCGCGGCGCCTCGGCCCCGACGGCGCTGCGCCGCTCCTCGCGCCAAATCGCCAGCGCGGTCCGGCGCGCGCTGACCGACAACTGATCCTCCCCGCTTTCGCCGAATGGCGAAAATGGGGAGGGGGACCGCGAGACGCGAAGCGCCTCGTGGTGGAGGGGCCTCGCGCGCCATAGCCCCTCCGTCAGCCGCCTGATGGCGACTGCCACCTCCCCATTTGTCCAGGTCGGGAAAACGGGGAGGATTTTCGGGAGAACGACAATGCCCTTCTGGCTCGCCGCCAAACGCACCGGTCAGGAAAGCGATTTCATCCAGCGCTTCGATCCGCGCTTCTGGACGGTCGATTTCCCGCGTCCGGCGATGGCCTCGGCGATCGTGCCTGCGCCGGACAAACTGCGGGTGGATTGCGAATTCCATCACAAGGGCGAGCTCGCCGGGCTGATCTGGGAAAGCGAGGACCGCTTCGACCACCCGCTGCTCGCCTACGAAACGCAGCGCGACTATGCCCATTGCGTGCTGCGGTTCCACTGGCAGTCGGGCGGCATCGTCGCGCTCGACCAGCCCGACGGGCCGACGCTGACGATCGAGGGCCGCGACGCCGCGGGAAGCCCGCGCAGCTGGTATGTCCGGCTGTGGAACTACGCCACCGGCTCGCCGACCGACGCGCAGGTCGAACTCCCCTTCTCCACGCTCGAAAGCGGCTGGGCGCTGCCGGGCGAGCCGGTCCACCCGCACGATATCGACCGCATGTTCATTTCGCTCGTCCCCGCCGGCTATGTCGCGGGGAGCGAGGAGCGCCTGTCCGCGCGCGTCAACGGCTACGCCTATCTGCAGGATATCGCCTGCGAAGGCAGCCGCGCGGTGCTCGAAACCGGCGACGTCGTCCTGCCGCCGCACGGCGAGCGTATCGCCACCGCCTACGACGACGCCTACAACCAGACGCCGTCGCGGCTGCTGCGCAATATCGAAGGCCTCGGCTATCGCGGCGACCTCGTCCACTATGTCGGGATGAGCCATTTCTTCCGGCTCGCTTCCGACACGGCGGGCGATCTGCGCGTCGCGCAGCCGGCGGCGATGTGCACCCCGGCGTTCCGATGGCACCGGCAGTTCTTCCGGGAGTGCAAGGAGCATGGCTTCGAGGCGATCGCCTCGCTGTCCTACGAACTGTTCGCCGAGCATTGCCCCGAGGCCTGGCGCCAGCGCGCGCATGACGGCACGCCGGCGGAGACCGGCTGGGTCCCACCCTCCTCGCTGCTGTCGCCCGCCAACGCGGATGCGATGCAATGGCTGCGGCAGGCGGCGACGCTGTTCGTGGGCGCGATGCAGGCGGAGAACCTGCCGGTCCGCTTCCAGATCGGCGAACCGTGGTGGTGGGTGATCCCCGCCAGCCGCGCGCCGTGCCTCTACGACGATGCGGCGAAAGCGGCCTTCGGCGGCGATCCGCCGGTGATCGCCGATATGCGCGCCGCGCTCGATACCGCGCAGACCGACCTGCTCGACGCTGCCGGCACGCTGCTCACCGCCTCGACCGCCGACCTCGCGCAGGCGGTCCGCGATGCGGCGGGCGGGCAGGCCGAAGTGCTGCTGCTCGCCTTCACCCCAACCATCCTCGATCCGGAAATGCCCGAACTGAAGCGCGCCAACCTGCCGCCCGGCTGGGCCTGGCCCGCTTTCGACCGCTTGCAGCTGGAAGATTACGACTGGCTGACGATGGGCGCGGAGGCGCGGCGGCGGCAAGCCTGGACGGAAGTCGATGCGCGGCTGGGCTACCCGGTCGAGGCGCAGGACTATTTCTCCGGCTTCGTGCTGATGCCTGAAGACGCACAGACCTACTGGCCGCGCATCGACGCCGCGCTCGACGAAGCCGCGAAGCGCGGCGTCACGCGCCGCTACGTCTGGGCGCTGCCGCAGGTCGCGCGCGACGGATACACCCGCCTGCCCCCGCCACAGGAGGACGCATTGCAAGCATTCGACGACGTGCTCTACCCGCTCGCGCTCGGGCGCGACACCTCGGTCAGCCCCGAATTCTCGACCACGGTCGCGGTGACCGCGTCGGGCCACGAGCGGCGCAATTCGCTGTGGTCCGATGCGCGCACGAGCTACGATGCGGGGCCGGGCATCCGCTCGGAGGCCGAGCTCGGCGTGCTGCTGCAATTCTTCCGCGCCCGACGCGGCGCGGCGCGCGGGTTCCGCCTTGCCGATCCGTTCGATTTCAGCTCGAACGGGCTGACCGGCAATCCCTCGATGACCGACCAGCCGATCGGCGCCGGCGACGGGCTGGCCGCTTCGTTCCCCCTGGTAAAGCTCTACGGAGACGGCGACGAACCGCAACGCCGCCCGATCACCCGCCCGCGCGGCGAAACGGTGTCGGTCAGCGTCGACGGCGTCGCCGCGAGCGGCTGGACGCTCGAACCGGGCGGGCTGATCGTGTTCGACGCCGCTCCAGCCGAAGGCGCGGAGATCCGCGCGGGGTTCCTGTTCGACGTGCCGGTGCGGTTCGCCGAGGACCGGCTCGATATCGCCGCCGCCGCCTTCGCCGCCGGGGAAGCACCCTCGGTGCCACTGATCGAAATCCGGGAATCGGCATGAGCCGCGTCTTCCTCGCCACCGAACTCGAAGGCGTCGCGACGTGGTGGCGAATTTACCGCCGCGACGGCGTGACGCTCGGCTTCGTCGGCCACGACCGCTACCTGTGGTTCGGCGGCATCCTCCATCGCGCCGCGCCGGGCATGGTCCCGAGCGCGATTCGCAAGAGCGCCGCACTCGACGACGACAGCGCCGAGGTCGAGGGCGTGCTCGCGCACGATGCCATCGCCGAGGACGACCTGCTCGCAGGCCGCTACGACGGAGCGCAGATCCGGCTCGGTGCGGTCGACTGGGAAAACCTCGACCACGCGCCGCTCTATCACGGTTCGCTCGGCACGGTGTCGGCGCATGCGGGGCGCTTCGCCGCCGAATTGCGCTCGGCCAAGACGCTGCTCGAACAGGACTATGTCCCGCGCACCAGCCCGCTGTGCCGCGCGCGCTTCTGCGGGCCGGGCTGCACACTGTCGGTGGCGCGCTTTTCCGCCACCGCGACACTCTCCGCTGCCGATATCGATGCCAGCCGCGCCAGTTTCGCCGCCATCGATCACACGCGCTACCTCCATGGCGAACTGCGCTGGCTCGACGGGGACCGGACGGGCGAGGTTGCGCGCATTGTCGCCGCCGATGCGGCCGGGGTGACGGTCGACCCGCCGCTCCACCCCTCTCTCGTATCAGGTACGCGCGCGCGCCTGCGCGAGGGCTGCGACCATACGCTTGCGACCTGCAGCGCGCGGTTCGGCAATGCGATCAACTTTCAGGGCGAGCCGTTCCTGCCGGGCAACGACCTGCTGACACGCTATCCGGCCGCACCGTGAACAGCGGCACGACCGACGGCGAGCGCGTGGCGCAGGCTGCCGCCGGACTGGTCGGCGCGCGCTTCCGCCTCCATGGCCGCAATCCGGCCACCGGGCTCGACTGCATCGGGCTCGCGGCGGTGGCTCTGGCCCGCGCCGGGCTGCGCGCCGTCGCGCCGCACGGATATGCACTGCGGAACAGCTCGATCGAACGGGCGCTCGGCGCGCTTGCCGGCTGCGATCTCGCTCCTGCCGCTCCGCCCGCGCACGCGGGTGACATCGTACTGGTCGCTCCCGGTCCGGCACAGCATCACCTGCTGGTGGCTACCGGAGCCGGCCGTTTCGTCCACGCGCATGCGGGCCTGCGCAGGGTCGTCGTCCTGTCGGGACCGCTCCCGTGGCCGATCCTGCGTCTGTGGCGCCCAGGCAAGAAGGACTGACCTATCATGGCGACAATCGTCCTCAGCACCATCGGCACGATCTTCGGCGGCCCGCTCGGCGGGGCGATCGGCGCGCTCGCCGGGCGACAGCTCGATGGCGCGATCCTGGGCGGCGGCGCGCGCCGCGAAGGGCCGCGGCTCAATGAGCTGTCGATTACCACCTCGAGCTACGGCCGCCCGATCGCGCGGCAGCATGGCCGGATGCGGGTGGCGGGCTCGATCGTGTGGGCGACCGATCTGGTCGAAAGCCGCGAGACCAGCGGCGGCAAGGGCAAGCCCAAGACCACCAGCTACAGCTATTCCACCTCCTTCGCCGTCGCGCTGTCGAGCCGCCCGATCGAGAGCGTCGGGCGAATCTGGGCCGACGGCAATCTGCTGCGCGGCGCGGCCGGCGATCTCAAGGCCGGCGGCACGCTGCGCGTCCATCACGGCCATGGCGACCAGCCCCCCGACCCGCTGATCGCAGCCGCCGAAGGCGCCGACTGTCCTGCCTTCCGCAACTGCGCCTACGCCGTGTTCGAGGATCTGCAGCTGGCCGATTTCGGCAACCGCATCCCCGCGCTGACCTTCGAGGTGTTCGCCGACCCGGCCGGGTTCGGCCTCGACGCCCTGACCGAACCGCTGGCGGGAAGTGTCTCGACCGACGTCTCGCTGACCGGGCTGCAGGGATTCGAATATGCCGGTGGCGAATTGCGCGACAGTCTCGCCGCAATCGGTGCGCTCTATCCGCTCGCCTGCCACAGCACGGGCGACGCGCTGGCGCTCTTCGCGCGCGATGCCGATCCGTCCGTCCCCGCCGAACTGCCCGAACCGGTTGCCGGCAGAGAGGATGACGAGCCCGGCGGGCGGGCGGGTTTCGAATTGCGCCGCGCCGCCGGACAGCACACCGGGCCCGCCGCCGTGCGCTATTACGATGTCGCGCGCGATTACCAGCCGGGCATCCAGCGCAGCGAAAGTCGACACGCGAACGGCTCGGTCGCGCCGATCGAGTTCCCGGGAGCGCTGGAAGCCGGCGAAGCACGCCGGCTCGCGGGCCTTGCCTCGCTGCGGGCGACCTGGACGCGCGACCGGATGCTGTGGCGGATGGCCGAAGTCGATCCCGCGCTCGCAATCGGACAAGCCGTCGCACTGCCCGGCCGCACCGGCACCTGGCGAATCCTGACCTGGGAATGGCGCGATGGCGCGATCGAGCTGGAGCTCGAACGGGTCCCGCCCGTGGCCGCCGAGGTATCGCTTGGCGATGCGGGCAGACCCGCGCTGCCGCTCGACGAGCCGCTTTCGCCCAGCTGGCTACGCGCCTTCGAACTGCCGTGGGACGGCTTCGCCGGCGGCGAGACCCCCGCGATCCTCGTCGCTGCGAGTGCGGTCGGGCAGAACTGGCGCGGCGCTTCGCTTTACCTCGACCGCGATGACGCGCTCGAACCGATCGGCGAGACCGGACGTGCGCGCGCCGTCGCGGGGACGCTGGCAACGCCGCTCGGCCCGTCGGCTTCGCTGATGCTGGAGGATTTTTCCGCGGTCGAGATCGACCTGCTCGCGCCCGACATGGCGCTGGCCCCCGCTTCGCCGCAAGCGCTGGCGTTCGGCGCCAACCGGCTGCTGGCCGGCGGCGAAATCTTGCAATTCGCCGGCGCCGAACCGCTCGGCGGCACCCACTGGCTGGTCTACGGGCTGCTGCGCGGGCGCGGCGGAACCGAAGCCGTGGCGCAGGCCGGACACCCGGCAGGCGCACAGGTCACTCTGCTCGACGACCGGCTGATCGAGATCGCCCCCGACTTCGCCGCCGGAAGCGGGAATGCGGCGATCGCCGCGATCGGTCTCGCCGACGAGCAGCCGGTGCTCGCGGCGATCGAAAACGCCGGTGCGACGCGCAAGCCGCTGTGCCCGGTCCACCCGCGATCTGCTGCCGACGAAGCTGGCGGAATCGCACTGCGCTGGACTCGCCGCGCGCGTGGCGCGTGGTTCTGGAACGACGGCGTCGAAACGCCGCTCAACGAGGAAACGGAACGCTATCTGGTCGGCGCCGGCGACGTCGACGACCCGTTGCGGCAATGGGAGGCGGCGTCTCCCGCGCTGCTGCTGGACAGCGACGACCTCGATCCGCTGCCTTCCGGCACGCCGCTGTGGGTCCGGCAGGTCGGCAGTTTCGCCCCGTCCGATGCCGTCCTGCTTTGCGTCCTTCCCTGATTGCCGATCCCATTTAGGAGACCCACATGACCGATCCGATCACCTTCCAGTCGCAATCGCCACGCTTCCGGCTGCCTTTCCTGTTCGCCGCCCAGGCGCAGAAGGAATTCTTCGTCAACGAGGCCCTCGCGCGGATCGACCTCCTGCTCCACCCTGCGATCGAGGCCGAACGGGCTGATCCTCCGTCCTCGCCGCAGGACGGCGAGGCCTGGCTGGTCGGCGAAAATGCAACCGGAGCATGGTCGGGAATGGACGGCAGGCTGGCTGGGCACGTGGCAGGCGATTGGGCCTTCGCCGATCCGGCCGACGGCATGCGAATCTGGGACAGGGATACGGCGCAGTGGATCGTCCATATCGGCACCTGGCAGCGCATCTCCGCACCCGCCGATCCAAGCGGCGGCGGCACGATCGACGCGGAAGCCAGGGCGGCCATCGTCAACCTAATTGAAACCCTTAGGAATGCAGGAATTTTTTCCGCGAGCTGAACGGAACCCAAACGCGCACGGTGCGTTTGGCACAAAGCAAGAGGGGAAGATTCCGGAAAATTTTCAAATCGACCACCCAAACCGAGGCTTTCGTGCAACAGTTTGGCGACATTGCCTGCTTGCTTCGACCTTGGGGAAAAGTTAGAAAACCACCCACTCGGTGGCAATATTTCGCTAAAAGGGGAAATACATAATGCGCAAACTCGTGATAGGAATGGCGATGGCCTCGACGGCCCTTGCATCGCCTGCCCTGGCGCGCGACGGCCAATGGTACGTCGAGCTCGGTGGCGGTCCGATGATCGTCGAGGACATGGATTTCGAGGTCAATTCCTCGGACGCCGACGACGTCAACATGGGAACCGAATACGGTTACGACTTTGGCGGCACCGTCGGTCACGATTTCGGTGCCTTCCGGCTCGAAGCCGAGGCCAGCTATCGCGCCGCCGATATCGACACCGTTGCGACATCGCCGGTCGGCGTCCCCGCGGACTTCACCGTTTCGGGCGGCATCAACACGCTGGCAGCCGGCGGTCCGTTCGACTCGCGCGGCGAAGTCAACGTCCTCAGCTTCATGCTGAACGGCATGTTCGATTTCGGCCCCGACGACGGCCTGCAGGGCTTCGTCGGTGGCGGTGTGGGCGTCGCCCGCACTTCGATCGACGCCACGATCGACATTTCCGGCCCCGGCATCGTCGACGATTCGGACAGCGGCCTCGCATGGCAGCTGCTTGCCGGCGTTCGCGCGCCGCTGACGTCGAATATCGACGCGGGTCTGCGCTATCGCATGTTCACGGCGGAAGATGTCGGCCTCGTCGACACGATCGGGCGCGATTTCGAGACGAGATTCCGTTCTCACTCGATCCTCGGCACGTTCACCTACAACTTCGGTGGTGCGGAGCCGCCGCCGCCGCCTCCCCCGCCGCCGCCGCCGCCTCCGCCTCCCCCGCCGCCTCCCCCGCCGCCGCCGCCGCCTCCGCCGCCGCCTGCGTGCAACAAGGGGCCGTACATCGTCTTCTTCGAATGGGATCAGTCGGACATCACGCCCGAAGCTGCGACCATTCTCGACAATGCGGTTTCGGCATATCGCAATTGCGGCACGGCTTCGGTCATGCTGGCGGGTCACACCGACACCTCGGGGTCGATGCGCTACAACGAAGGCCTGGCCGATCGTCGTAACGCTTCGGTGCGCGAATATCTCTCTGGTCGGGGTATCCCGGACGGGCGGATTTCGGCCGAAGGCTTCGGCGAGACGCAACTGCGCGTTCCGACCGCCGACGGCGTTCGCGAACTGCAGAACCGCCGCGTGGAGATCACTTACGGTCCGGGTTCGGGCATGTAAGCTTCGCGACAGCGACAAAATCGGAAAGGGGCCGGAGCGATCCGGCCCCTTTTTCGTTTATGCGATACAGTCCCCCGAACAGCCCATCGAGGAGCATCGCATGACCGCATCGAGCCTACGCAGCATAGTACCCCTGTTCGCCTCGGCCCTCCTGATATCCTGCTCCACAGTCGCCAACCTGCCGACCGAGCGCATCGCGTCCGCGACGCTGACGCTCGGCAACGGTATTCCGGCGGGCAACGCACAATTGCTCGCCAGCGGCGACCGGGTTTCGCTGGCGGTGGCCGTCACCGGGCTGGCAGAAGGCGAGCACGGTTTCCATCTGCACACGACGGGCGAATGCAAGCGGCCCGATTTCACCTCCGCCGGGGGGCATCTCAACCC
The DNA here is from genome assembly GCA_913055875.1 of uncultured Altererythrobacter sp. GTDB lineage: Bacteria > Pseudomonadota > Alphaproteobacteria > Sphingomonadales > Sphingomonadaceae > CAJXJY01. Next base: position 94,953 of record CAJXJY010000005.1, on the reverse strand, counting down.
GCTCGACAAGGAACACGGCTCGCTCAATCCCGACGGGAAGCATATCGGCGATCTTCCCAACCTGCAGGTGAGTGCCGGCGGAACCGGTTCGGCTACGGTCGACCTCGAAGGAAGCCGTGAGGCGCTGGAGCGCTGGCTGTTCGACGCCGACGGTACGGCGATCGTGGTCCATGCCGGCGCCGACGACTACCGCAGCGATCCGGCCGGCGATGCCGGGCCGCGCGTGGCTTGCGGGGTATTGAAGCGCGCCGGCTAGAGTTGTTTCGGCTTCGCCGAATCGGCACCTTAGCCGAAACAGAATCTAGGGCTGCGTTTCGCCGCTGCCTATCGTTTCCCCTGCAGCCCTTGCGCGCTCGAGTACGCTGGCATTAGCGGCGGGAACGAGCTTCACGGCCGCGAGCAGCAACAGCAGACCAACCGGCATTGCCGCAAGCGTGCTTAGGACACCGAGCGACAGGTTGTCGCCATTGGTTGCCGAGACGTAACCGGCCATGAACGGTCCCAGCCCGAGGCCGATCAGAGTCGTCGACAGGAAAAACGTCGCGGTCGCCAATCCGCGCATCCGCGGCAGGACCAGCCCCTGGCTCGACGCAGCCGCCGCGCCGAGCGCCGAAGAGGCGAATAGCTGGCCGAAAAAGCTGGCGATGTAGAAGACCGCCAAAGTGTCCGTCGTGAACGCGACGATTATCGCCGGCAACGGGGCGATCAGACCGAACAGAATCACCCAAACGCGCCCGTCCGGACGGCGTTCGAGCAGATAGTCGGCGATGCGTCCGCCGCCGATCACGCCGAGGAAACCCGCCACCGCTGCCGGTGCCCCGAGCAACAAGCCGAGATCGGACTTGTCCGCCCCCAGCGCACGCTCGGCATAGGGCGCCCCCCAATAGGACGAAGCATAGGCCATGAAAGCGACCATGCCGTAACCCAGGATGACGCACAGGAAAGCCGGCGAGCCCCAGGTCAGCCGAAAGGTCGGCAGGTCGCGTGCCCTCAGCCCCATGACCCAGCTGAACACCGCGTAATATCCCACCGCAAGAAACAGCCACTGATCCGAAAAACCCGCAACCAGCGAGGAATTGGCCGGAACCAGCACCGACAGCCCGTAGGCGATCAGTGCAAACAGCGCGGCACCGGCGAGATTGATCCCGAGTGCGACCGGACCGCGGGCAAACGCGCCGAAGAAAGTGAATGGCGGGATGACCTGGAACAGTTCGCGCACGAAGCCGCGGAAAGGCTGCGGGTCTTCGGGCGTCGGCAATCCGTCGATCGCGCCGCGCACCGGCTCGCGCAGCGTCAGCACCCACAGCGCCAGCAGCAGTCCGGGCAGGCCCACAGCAAGGAATGCCGCCTGCCAGCCGACCAGGCCGAGCGGCCCGCCGCCGGGATAGACCGCGTTCCAGTTCTCGACCACTATCGCACCGATATAGAGCGATATCCCCCCGCCGATATACAGGCCCGACGAATAGACCGCGAGCGCCGTCGCGCGCAGCCGGGCGGGAAACCAGTCCGAAATGAGCGAATAGGCCGAGGGGCTGGCGGTCGCTTCGCCGACGCCGACGCCGATCCGTGCAACGGTGAGCGTGGTGGCGTTCTTGGCGAAACCCGACAGCGCGGTCATGGTCGACCATAGCGCGAGCCCGAGGCTCATCAGCCGCACGCGCTTCCAGCTGTCGGCGAGCCTGCCGAGCGGGATCCCGAACAACGCGTAGAACACCGCGAAGGCGGTGCCGTAAAGGAAGCCGAGATAGTCGTCGCCGACGCCCAGATCGGCCTTGATGTCGTTGGCGAGAATCGAGAGGATCTGCCGGTCGATGAAATTCAGGATGTAGACGACGACCAGCACGCCGAGCGCGTACCAGCTATAGGCGGGTACCTTGTCGGCAGCGGGCTTGGCCCCGGAATCAGCTGGCGCGTCGTTCATAGTCTGTCCCGTCTTGCAATCCCGCTTCGGAAAAACCCTTCTGCCGCAAGCGGCAGCTGTCGCATAGCCCGCATGCACGCCCATCGACAGTCGGTGCGTAGCACGACCAGCTCATCGCCGGATCGAGACCGAGCCGATGGGCCTCGCGCGCAATGTCGGCCTTGGTCATATGTTGCAGCGGAGCGACGATCCGGAACGGGTCGCTCTCGACGCCGGCCCTGGTACCAAGCCGGGCCATTTCCTCGAAAGCGGCGATGAATTCGGGCCGGCAATCGGGATAGCCCGAATAATCGAGCGCATTGACCCCGATGAAGATGTCGCGCGCGCCGACCGCCTCGGCCCAGGCCAGCGTCAGCGACAGGAAGACGATGTTGCGCGCCGGCACATAAGTCACCGGGATATCCTCCCCGACGCCCTCCAGCGGCACGTCGATCTCGTCGGTCAGCGCCGAGCCGCCGAATGCGCGCAGGTCGAGCTGCAGTATCTCGTGCCTGATGCAGCCGAGGCGCTTGGCGATTTCGCGCGCGGCCTCGATCTCGATCCGGTGCCGTTGCCCGTAATCGATCGTCAGCGCGCAAAGCTCGAATCCGCGTTCGCGCGCGATCGCTGCGGAAACCATCGAATCGAGGCCGCCCGACAGCAACACCACTGCGATCCGGCCGTTCGTGTCGGGGGGCGGCGCCATACTCAGCGGCTAGGGCGTTTTCGCCGCGGGCACAATGCCCGCGGGACGCGCCGTGCAGTCACGGGCTGCTGCAGGAGTTATCGGCAGGGGCCGGTACGGCGCGCCTCTGCCGTGAACTGGAACGGCTTGCCGCCGGCAATGCCCTGGCTTTCGACCTGCACCAGCGATGCACTTTCGCGCCTTATGCTGGTGCGCCCGTAACCGTTGCCCTGGCAGGAATACTGTACGGTAACCTGGTTCGCGCCATCCTCGACGACGTAGCGGTTGCATCCCGACTCGCTATGCCGCAGCTGGATCAGCTCGCGCCCGGAACGCAGGCAGATCCTGCGCGATTCGCCCCCGTCGCGGAACCGCAATTGCCACTCGCCGCGCTCGAGCCCGTCGAGCATCGCCAGAGCCGGGGCCTGTGCGACGGCGGGCGCGAAGGCGAACGTGGCGCCGAGCGCGAGCGCGAGCGCACAGGCAGTCGTACCCATCCTTCCCAGCTTCGAACCCATTTCCTGCCTCCTTCGGCGAGTATGGCGTGCGCCGCGGCGCGATAATTCTGACAAACGTTCAACCGTGCAATAGCATCGACGAATTGATCACGCCTGAACGTTGAATTCGCGCGAACAGAACGCGCAATCGACGATTATGTCCCCGGCTTCGTTGCGCATTTCTTCGCGCTCGACCTCCGGAAAGCGCGCGATGAAGGCCCGGTAGTGATCGATTGAGCAGCGGCAGCCGCGCCTCAGCTCCGAGCCCGCCTCTATCCGAATTTCGTCTTCCTCGTGAAACAGGCGCCACACAAGCGCTTCCATCGACAGCGTGCGATCAACCAGTTCGTCGTGCCGCGTGCTGCCCGCGAGCACCGCGACATGCTCCCATTCGGGATGGTCCATCCGGACATGCAGCCGCTCGCGCCCCTCCTCGCCATCGGGCAGGTGCTGGACCAGCAATCCCGCTGCGAGACAGCCGCCCATGTCCGCTTTCACCGCCAGCCTGATCAACGTCGGAACTTGTTCGGACTGGGCAAAATAGGTCTCGCAGGCCTGCGACAGCGTCTCGCCTTCGAGCGGGACCACGCCCTGATAGCGCTCGTTGCGCTCGGCGAGATCGAAGGTGATCGCGAGAAAGCCCTGCCCGAACAGCGCGAACAGCGAGGGGTTCGCGCCGAGCTCGGCGATTCGCCCTTGGTCGAAATCGGCATAGCCGCGCAGTTCGCCGCCGCGATAGTCGCACACCAGCAGCCGCACCGCCCCGCTCTCGGTCTGCGCCTGCATCGTCAGCTGGCCGTCTTCCTGCTTGAGCAGGCTCCCGAGTAGCGCCGCAAGCACCAGCGCCTCGGCCAGCAGATGGGTGATCGCCGGGGGATAGGTATGCGCGGAGAGAATCTCTTCCACGACCGAATCGAGCCGCACGACCCGTCCGCGCGTATTGCGCGCCGGGACGGTGAATTTCAGGATGCGGTCGGAGTAGGTTTCCGTCTGGTTTTGTTCGGATTCGGGCATGGAGCGGATATGGGAACCGTGCGCGCGCAAGTTAAGCCCGCCCGGTTGTCGCCGCTACAATTTACCCAGGCACCACAGCAGGATCGATTTCTGCGCATGGATGCGGTTCTCTGCTTCGTCGAACACCACCGATTGCCCGCTTTCGAACACTGCCTCGCTCACTTCGTCGCCGACATGCGCCGGGAGGCAATGAAGGAAGCGCGCTTCGGGCTTCGCCTTCGCCATCAGCGCCTCGTCGACGCGATAGGGTTCCATCGCACCGAGCTTGTTGGCGACGTTTTCCTGCCCCATCGACACCCAGGTGTCGGTGACGACGATATCGGCACCGTCCGCCGCCGCCGCCGGGTCCTGCGTCAGCGTTACCGTCGCCCCGCTCTCGCGCGCCATTGTCACGAATTCCGGGTCCGGCTCGAAGCCCGCCGGGGTCGCGATACGGACGTTGAACTTGAACAGCGCCGCCGCCTCGAGAACCGAGTGCAGCACGTTGTTGCCGTCGCCGAACCAGGCGAGTTCGAGCCCGGGCAGCGCTTTGCCCTGTTCGAGCACGGTCTGAAGGTCGGCGACGATCTGGCACGGATGCGAACGGTCGGTCAGCCCGTTGATCACCGGCACCGTCGCATGGCGCGCCATTTCCTCGATCTTGGCATGGTCGTCGGTGCGAATCATGATCGCATCGACCATCCGGCTGAGCACGCGCGCGGTATCGGCAATGCTCTCGCCGCGGCCGAGCTGGCTGGTGGACGAATCGAGCACCAGCGCGGAGCCGCCGAGCTGGCGCATGCCGATATCGAAGCTGACGCGCGTGCGGGTCGAGTTCTTCTCGAAGATCATCGCGAGCACATGGCCGGCGAGCGGGGCATCGGCATCGGGTTGGCCCTTCGCCCAGCCCGCACGCGCCGACTTGCGCTCCTGTGCGTCGCTCAGGATCGCCGACAGCGCGTCGGGGCCGGCATCGGACAGGTCGAGGAAATGCCGGATCGCCATCGTCAGCTTTCCGGGATTTCGTAGCTCGCCGCACCTGCGGAAAGCTTGTCGAAGAACTCGTCGATCTCGGCATCGCCGATCACCAGTGGCGGCAGGACACGCAGCGTGTTGTCGCCCGCTGCCACCGTGAGCAGCTGGTGGTTGTCGCGCAAGTGGACGAAGAAGGGCCGGCTCTCGACCTTCATCCTGATCCCCAGCATCAACCCCTTGCCGCGGACCAGTTCGAACAGCTCGGGATAATTGCCGATGAACTGCTCTAGCCGCGCGCGGATGCGCTCGCCCTTTTCGGTGACTTCCGCGAGGAATTCCTCGTTCGCGACCGCGTCCATCACCGCACCGCCCGCGGCCATGGCGAGCGGGTTGCCGCCATAGGTCGAGCCGTGCGTCCCGAAACCCATCCCGCGCGCAGCCTTCTCGGTCGCGAGGCAGGCGCCCAGCGGGAAGCCGCCGCCGATACCCTTGGCAGTAGCGAGGATATCGGGCTCGATGCCGTAATGCTCGTGCGCGTAGAACTTGCCGGTGCGCGCGACGCCGCACTGGACCTCGTCGAGCACCAGCATCAAATCGTGTTCGTCGGCGAGCGCGCGCAGCCCGCTCATGAATTCCTGCGAGGCCGGGCGGATACCGCCCTCGCCCTGGATCGGTTCGACGAGGAAACCCGCGGTCGTCGGCCCGACCGCCGCCTTGGCGCCTTCGAGATCGTCGAACTCGACATATCTGAACCCGGCGAGCAGCGGCATGAAGCCCTTGTGCATCTTCTCCTGGTTCGAGGCGCTGATCGTCGCCATCGTGCGGCCGTGAAAGGCGTTCTTGAACGTGATGAGCTCGGTTCGCTGCGAATCGCCATCCTCGTACTGGTGATAGGCGCGCGCGGTCTTGATCGCGCATTCGACCGCCTCGGCGCCCGAATTGGTGAAGAACACCGTATCGGCGAAACTTGCATCGACCAGCTTCTGCGCGAGTTCCTCGCCCTGCGGGCTGCCATAGAGGTTGGAGACGTGCATCAGCGTTTCGGCCTGGCGCTGGATCGCGCCGATCAGCCCCTTGTGGCTGTGGCCGAGCAGGTTGACCGCGATGCCGCTGGCAAAATCGAGATAGCGCGAACCGTCCTCGTCGATCAGGTGGCAGTGCTCGCCGCGGACCGGGCGCACGCCGCAACGCGGATAGACGGGCATCAGCGGGGTGATCGACATGCGGGGCTTCCTCGAATTTTCAAACTGCGAAACGACGAATGGCGGCCCCAGAGAGCCGCCATTCGCCGCGTTTAGATTGTCCGCTCTACCCGGTCAAACGCCGGGAATTGCGGGGCCGGTCATTCCGAAACGGGCACCAGATTGACCGCCGAGTATTTTCCTCGTCGGTCGACCTCGATGTCGAATTCGTAACGCTCGCCCTCGTCGATGCCCGACAGGCCCGAGCGCTCGACCGCGCTGATATGCACGAAGGCATCGGGCTGGCCGTCGTCGCGGACGAGGAAGCCGAAGCCCTTCATGGTGTTGAAGAATTTGACCGTACCGGTCGCCTTCTCTCCGGTCAGCTCGCGCTGCGGCGGTCCGCCGCGGCCGCCGCCACCGGAGCTGACGGGGATGACGTCGCCGACGACCTGCAGGTCCTGCGCCGAGGTTTTGCCGCCGCGGTCGACCAAGTTGAATTCGAGCTCCTGACCCTCGGCCAGCCCTTCGAGACCGGCGCGCTCGACGGCGCTGATATGGACGAACACGTCCTCGCCGCCGCCTTCCTGCGCGATGAAGCCGAAGCCTTTCTGCGAGTTGAAGAACTTGACCGTGCCCTTGCCGGTGCCGACGACCTGCGCGGGCATGCGGTTGAACCCGCCGCCTCCGCCACCGGGGCCGCCGCGTCCGCCGCCGCCCGGGCCGCGATCGCCGCCGCCGAAGCCGCCGCGGTCACCGCCACCGAACCGGTCGCCACCGCCGCCGAAATTGTCGCCGCCGAAATTTCCGGGCGCGCCTCCGAACGGATCGTAACCGTCTTCTCCGAACCCGTCGCGCTTGTCGCGGCCCTTGCCGCGGCGCCCTCTATCGTAACCCATAAACCTATTCGTACCTTCGTCGTCCCGCCCGGATTAGCTTCATGCCGGCAGCGCGGGCGGGATTTCGCGCCGGACATGCAGAGGGAAGGCACAACGCCCCGCCCCCCGACAATCTTCGCCGTCATAGCGCAGAATGGCCCTCTACGCGAATGATTTAACGGCGGGCGCCGGGCTAGCGAAAGAATGTGACATTTTCGCATGGGCGGCGTCTTGCATGACGAGAGCAGCAGTGCCTAATGCACGGCATGGATATTCTCGCTCTATTGTCCGATCCGGCGGCGTGGCTCGCGCTGCTCACGCTCATCGCGCTCGAAGTGGTGCTCGGCGTCGACAACCTCATCTTCATCGCGATTCTCTCGAACAAGCTGCCCGAGCACCAGCAGCAGCGCGCGCGCCGCATCGGCCTCGCGCTCGCGCTGATCATGCGAATCGGCCTGCTGATGCTGATCGGCTGGATCGTGACGCTGCAGACCCCGCTGTTCGATCTCGGTCTTGCCGGCGCGCCCGATGCCTATGGCCATCCGAGCTTCGAGACCGCCTTTTCGGGCCGCGACCTGATCCTGCTCGCGGGCGGGCTGTTCCTGCTGTGGAAGGCGACCAAGGAGATTCACCACTCGATGGAGCCCGAGGACAATTCGGGCGACCTGCTCGACAAGACGCCCGATGGACCGGGGGGTGTTGCCGCCGCGGCCACCGCAACCTTCGGCGCGGTGATCGCGCAGATCGTGGCGATCGACATCGTCTTTTCGGTCGATTCGATCCTCACCGCGGTCGGGATGACCGACGATATCCCGATCATGATCGCCGCGGTGGTGATCACGGTCGGGATCATGATGGTCGCCGCCGATCCGCTCGCGCGTTTCATCGAGAAGAACCCGACGCTGGTGATGCTCGCGCTCGCTTTCCTCGTCATGATCGGACTGGTGCTGATCGCCGACGGGTTCGGATTTCATGTGCCCAAGGGGTATATCTACGCCGCGATGGCGTTCTCGGTCGGGGTCGAGCTGCTCAACATGATCCAGCGGAACCGCCGCGCTAGGGCGCGCAGTGAGGTGGCGGGATGAGCGATTTTCGCCAAATCGAGGACGGCATGTTCGCCAGCCCGCAGCTGGTCGCGAGCGATATCGCGGAAGCGACACGTCTCGGTGTGAAGCTGGTCATCTGCAACCGGCCAGACGACGAAGAAGCCGGCCAGCCTCCCTGTGCCGAGATCGAAGCCGCGGCCAGGGCGGCCGGTATGGAGTTCAGGTCGATCCCCGTCACGGGCGGTGGCTTTGCCGCACCTCAGGTCGACGCAATGGTCGACGCGCTTGCCGGAGCCGAGGGGCCGGTGCTCGCCTATTGCCGTTCGGGCACACGTTCGACCCTGCTATGGTCGCTCGCGCAGGCGAGCATGGGACGCGATCCGGCCGAAATCGTCGAGGCGGCCTTGCGTGCGGGCTACGATATCACCCCCGTCCGCCCGGCGGTCGAAATGCTCGCGGCCCGAGCGACCGGATAGCTATTTGCGGAAATCGAGCGGCGGATCGCGATCACCGAGCAACGAGCGGTACTCGTAGTCCGGCCCGCGCGAGGCGTCGAACTCGGCGGTGGCCGCCTCGCGCAGTTGCGGGTTGGTGAACAGCTCGACCGCGGCGAGCGCCATCGATTTCGCCGCCACCTGCGCACCCTTGAACCCGATCGATGTGCCGCTCGCCGAAGCGCTCTGCCAGCTATGCGCCGAGGTGCCCGGGATCCAGGTGGCGGTGCGCACGCCCACCGTGGGCGTGGCCCAGGAGACGTCGCCGACATCGGTCGAGCCGTAGCCGAGCGATTTGTCGTAGGGCTGGATCTCGCCCGCGCTCGCCAGCGGCTTGGCCGCGTCGCCGAGCGATTCGGCGAGCTGCTGCGCATAGGCGCGTTCTTCAGCGGTGTAGGTGATCCCCCCGACCTGCCGCAGCTTCGCATCCATCATCCGCGCGAGCGATTCGTTGACCAGCAGCGGGTTGTTGCCGTGGATGATCTCCCACTCGACCTCGGTGCCTGTGCCCATCGCGGCGCCGCGCGCGATCGCCTCGATCCGCTCCCACATCGCCTCGACCTCGTCGGTGCGCGAATGGCGGACGTAGTAGAACACCTCGGCGAAATCGGGGATCACGTTGGGCGCGGCGCCGCCTTCGGTGATGACGTAATGAATGCGCGAATCCATCGTCGTGTGCTCGCGCATCATGTTGACCATCATGTTCATCGCCTCGACCCCGTCGAGCGCCGAGCGGCCCTGCTCGGGCGCGCCCGCGGCATGGGCGGACCGGCCGTGGAAGCGGAACTTGGCCGACCGGTTGGCGAGGCTGGTGCGCGCCGCCGCGCTGTTCTCGTCGTCGGCGTGCCAGTGGATGGTGAAGTCGACATCATCGAACAGTCCGCCGCGGACCATGTAGACTTTGCCCGAGCCGCCCTCTTCGGCGGGCGTGCCGTAGAGCCGCACGCGCCCCGGCGTGCCGGTCGCTTCGAGCCATTGCTTGATCGCGATCGCTGCGGTGACCGATCCAGCGCCGAACAGGTTGTGTCCGCAGGCATGCGCGGCGCTCTTGTCGTCGGTCTCTCGCACCGGCGCATCCGACTGACTCAGCCCCGGCAACGCATCGAATTCGGCCAGCACGGCGATCACCGGGCCGCCCGAACCGTATTCGGCGACGAAGGCGGTCGGGATTTCGGCGACGCCCTGCTCGATCGCAAACCCTTCCCTGGCGAGTTCGGCCTGCAGCAATCCGCTCGAGCGATTTTCGAGGTAGCCGAGTTCGGCCCAGTCCCAGATCTGCCGCGCCAGCCGCGCGGTGCGGTCGTATTGCGCGTCGACCAGCGCAACCGGGTCGGGCGCGGGCTCCTGCGCGTGAGCTGCAACGGGCATTGCGGCAAGCAGCGCCAGCGGAGCGAGTATTCCAAGCCTCATCAAGTCCTCCCTTGCGCGCACCTCCTATCGTATCGCGCCGGTTCGGCAAGTCTCGACGCAAAACCGACATGCGTGTAAGCGGCCTGCGCATGGAGCAACTGCTGCAACTCGGAGGCTCGCTAGTCGCCATCCTCGTGCTCGCCTGGCTTGCATACAAGCTCGGGCTGGGCGGCGATGCGCGTATCCGCAGCGAGGAGCAGGCGCGCGAACTGGCCGAAGAGGCGATCTGCGGCTTCGATGCCGTCGACGTTGCGATCGACCGCGCGGGCATGGGTGCGCTGCTGCGCGCGCGCGATGGTCGCGTGCTGCTGCTGCGGCGTCACGGCACGCATTTTGCCTCGCGCCTCCTCGACGGTCATGCGCACACGCGGCTCGACCAGGGCTTCCTGACGCTGGCGACATCCGACCGCACCTTCGGCAGCGTGACGTTCGATCTGGGCCAGCAGGCCGGCGAATGGGCGGCGAGCCTGCGGCGGCTGGAGCAGCGCGCCAATGCCTGATTTCTCCCCGGTCGACTACGCCGTGCCCGGCTTCGTGGCGCTGGTGCTGATCGAGATGCTGTGGGCGTGGAAGAAGCGCCCCGACGCCTACGAGCCGCGCGATACGCTCACCAGCCTCGCCTTCGGCCTGGGCAGCACCGTGGCCGGCCTGATCACCGGCGGGTTGTTCTTCGCGCTGTTCCTGTGGGTGTGGCAGTACCGGCTGATCGATTTCGGGCCCGAATGGTGGGCGGTGTGGTGGGCGTGGCCGCTGTGCTTCGTGCTTGACGACCTCAAATATTACTGGGTCCACCGCTTCGGGCACCGGGTGCGCTGGTTCTGGGCGAGCCACGTCAATCACCATTCGAGCCAGCATTACAATCTCTCGACCGCGCTGCGGCAGACCTGGACCGGCGCGCTGACGCTCGGTTTCGCCTTCGCGCTGCCGCTGGTGCTGCTCGGCTTCCACCCGCTGATGATCGCGATCTGCGGCGGGTTCAACCTGATCTACCAGTTCTGGATCCACACCGAGGCGATCGGGAAACTGCCGCGCTGGTTCGAGGCGGTGATGAACACGCCTAGCCACCACCGCGTCCACCACGCGACCAATCCGCGCTATCTCGACCGCAACTATGCCGGTGTTTTCATCGTGTGGGACCGGATGTTCGGCACCTTCGAGGAGGAGCGGCCCGAAGAGGAGAAGATCCGCTACGGCATCGTCAAGCAGCTCGGCAGCTTCAACCTGCTGTGGGCGGTGTTCCACGAATGGATCGGGATCGCGCAGGACATGTGGCGCGCGCCCTGGCGGCACAAGCTCTCCTACCTGCTGCGCGAACCCGGCTGGACGCATGACGGCAGCCGCGAGACATCCGACATGATCCGCGCGCGCTGGCTAGACCGGCAGGGCGCCGCCGAGCCGGTAGCGAATGAAAACCCGATTGCAGGCGAGGAGCACGCCGCCTAACGTTTCCGTAAAGGAGAGGTTGGGATGGAATTCGACTACGTCGTGATCGGCGGCGGCAGCGCGGGCAGCGCGGTCGCCGGCAGGCTCGCCGAGGACGGCACGCGCACGGTGTGTCTGCTCGAAGCGGGCGGGCGCAACGACAATTTCCTCGTCAAGACGCCCGGCTTCATGCCGTTCCTGCTCAAGAGCACCAATTACCGCTACGAGACGGTGCCGCAGAAGGGGCTGAACGGCCGCGTCGGCTACCAGCCGCGCGGCAAGGGGCTTGGCGGGTCCTCGGCGATCAACGCGATGGTCTATATCCGCGGCAACCGGTGGGATTACGACAATTGGGCCGCGCTGGGCTGCGCCGGCTGGGCCTATGACGATGTGCTGCCCTGGTTCAAGAAAGCCGAGGCCAACGAGCGCGGTGCCGACGACTATCACGGCGAAGGCGGACCGCTGTTCGTGTCCGACCAGAAATGGGCCAATCCGACCAGCAAGGCCTTCGTCGAAAGCTGCGCCGCGCTGCAACTGCGGCGCAACGGGGATTTCAATGGCCAGCGGCAGGATGGCTTCGGCCTCTATCAGGTCACCCAGCGCAAGGGCGAGCGCTGGTCCGCCGCGCGCGCCTATGTCGAGCCGCTGCGCGATTCGGACAGCCTGCTTGTGATGACGAAGACGCTGGTCGAGAAGCTGGTGATCGAGGACGGCCGCGTGACGGGCGTCGCGATCAGGCGCGGGCGCAAGCGCGAAACGGTCAGGGCGCGCGGCGGGGTGATCCTGAGCGCCGGCGCCTTCAACAGTCCGCAAATCCTGATGCTGTCGGGGATCGGTCCGGCGTGGGATCTGAACAGCCGCGGGATCGAGGTGGTTCTCGACAGGCCCGCGGTCGGATCGGACCTGCAGGATCATGTCGACTACGTGTCGAGTTGGGAAACCGAATCGAAAGAGCCGATCGGCGATAGCTTCGAGGGGACGAAGCGCATGCTCGCCGCGATCGTCGAACATCGCCGCAAGCGGACCGGGATCATGACCACGCCCTACGCCGAGAGCGGCGGCTTCTGGACGGTGATGGACGATGCTCCCGCCCCCGACGTGCAATGGCACTTCGTCCCCGCGATGCTCGAGGATCACGGGCGCGAAAAGGTGAAGGGCCACGGCTTTTCGCTGCACGCTTGCGTGTTGCGCCCCGAAAGCCGCGGCACGGTGCGGCTCAACTCCGCCGACGCCCGCGACGCGCCGCTGATCGATCCCAATTTCCTCGACGACGAGCGCGACATGGCGGTGATGCGCGCGGGCGTGCGGTTGTCGCACCGGATCGCCGAAGCCTCGCCGCTGGCCGATTATGCGCCGCAGGATCGACACAAGGTCGACCTGCACGACGACGCCGCGCTCGACGAACTGATCCGCAGCCGCGCCGACACGGTCTATCACCCGGTCGGCACCTGCCGAATGGGTGCGGATGAGGGCAGCGTCGTCGACCCGAAGCTGAAGGCGCGCGGCATCGACGGTCTGTGGATCGCCGACGCCTCGATCATGCCCAGGATCGTCTCGGGCAACACCAACGCGCCGAGCATCATGATCGGCGAGCGGTGCGCGGATTTTGTTAAGCGGGAAGAGTAGCTTCCGCTGGCGTTGACGGCCACGTTGGAGTCCTTGTTTTTCGCACCCGCCTCCGCGGGTGCATCCTCCGGTGCTATTCCTTCGCTACGCTCCGGGCACCTGCGGTCGCGCAGTCGCGCTCTGGCGCCGCTGGTCGCGGCGCGGTTGCGAGGGTGCGCCAAGTTCTTGGTCCAAGCTTCGCAGGTCTCACCCGGAACCTGGACCAAGCTGACTGGCTTGGTGGCGGAGCACGGACCCGCGAGGGTCCGCAAGGCCGACCGGCCGCCCGCAGCGGCCCGACCGAAGGGAGGAACAGCCGCGAGGACGCTCGCACGGAGGTGCGAGCGAAATGCAAAAAAAGAGGGCCGGAGCGTTAGCTCCGGCCCGTAAAGGCGATGTTCGCAGGAGGAACGTCGTGCGGCGGGACCGGAGGGGGAGAGGATCCCCCGGCCCCGCCGTACCTGGGTGTCAGTTGTAGGCCCGTTCGCCGTGCTCGCCGATGTCGAGACCGTCGCTTTCGGTCTCGGCGTCGACCCTCAGGCCGATGACGAGCTTGGTGACGAGCGCGGCAATGGCCGATCCGATCGCGGCCCAGAGGATCGCGACGACGACCGCCTTGACCTGGATCCAGACCTGCGCGCCCATCACGTATTCGGCGGCGTCGCCCGGCCCGCCCAGCGCGGGCGAGTAGACGATGCCGGTGCCGATCGCGCCGACGATGCCGGCGACGCCGTGGATGCCGAACACGTCGAGCGCGTCGTCGTAGCCGAGCTTGGCCTTGAGCTTGGCGACCGCGAGATAGGCCGCGACCGAGGCGAGGATGCCGAGCACGATCGCGCCGAACGGCCCGCTATTGCCCGCCGCGGGCGTCACCGCGACGAGACCGGCGATGATGCCCGAAGCGAAGCCGAGCGCCGAGCCCTTGTGGCCGGCGAGCCGCTCCATCACCATCCACGCCAGCGCACCGGCGGCGGTGGCGACGAAGGTGTTGATCATGGCGAGCCCGGCGGTGCCGTCGGCCTCGAGCTCGGAGCCGGCGTTGAAGCCGAACCAGCCGACCCACAGCAGCCCCGCGCCGACCAGCGTCAGCGTCATCGAGTGCGGCGGCATCGGCTCGGTCGGGTAGCCCTTCCGGCCGCCGAGGAAATAGGCCAGCACCAGCGCCGAGACGCCGGCATTGATGTGCACCACCGTGCCGCCGGCGAAGTCGAGCGCGCCCCAGTCGAAGATCAGGCCGCCGCCCGCCCACACCATGTGCGCGATCGGGAAATAGACGATCGTCAGCCAGATCGCGGTGAACAGCATCGCGGCCGAGAACTTGAGCCGCTCGACCGTCGCGCCGAGCACCAGCGCGGCGGTGATCGCGGCGAAGGTCATCTGAAAGCTGACGAAGACGTATTCGCTGATCACCTCGTCGGAGAAGGTCGCAGCGGTGCTGTCGACCGTCACCGAAGAGAGGAAGTAACTCCCCCCGCTGATGAACAGGCCGAGCGGGCCGTCATAGCTGGTCGCGCCGAAGGCGAGCGAATAGCCCCACATCACCCAGATCAGCATGGCGAGGCACGCCGCGCCGCCGACCTGGGTCATGGTCGAGAGCATGTTCTTCGAGCGGGTCAAGCCGCCGTAGAACAGCGCGAGACCCGGCAGGATCATCAGCAGGACGAGGATGGTGGCGGTCATCATCCAGGCATTGTTGCCCGGATTGGCCACCGCAGGCGCGGCCTCGGCCGCCTCCTGCGCGAAAGCGGGTGTGGCGGCAAGCAGCGCTGTGCCCAGCGCCGCGCCCGCCATGGAGAGTTTGCGGATCATGGATGTGTCCCTCATGTCAGACGCGCGCATCACAGCGCGGTATCGCCGGTTTCGCCGGTGCGGATGCGGGTGACCTCGGCGAGATCGAAGACGAAGATCTTCCCGTCGCCGATGCTTTCGGTGCTGGCGGTCTTGGTGATCGTCTCGACCACCTGCGCGGCGATATCGTCGCTCGCGGCGATCTCGACCTTCACCTTGGGCAGCATGTTGGTCGAATATTCCGCGCCGCGGTAGATTTCGGTCTGCCCCTTCTGGCGCCCGAACCCCTTCACTTCGGAAACGGTCATGCCGGCGACGCCGATGGAGCCGAGGGCTTCGCGCACCTCGTCGAGTTTGAACGGTTTGATGATGGCGACGATGAACTTCATCGCTCCCCCCTGGCTGATCACCGGAAACGTCACCGGCGTTCGCAAGCGTAGCAAAAGCCGTGCCAGTTGGAAATTTATGCGCGATTCCAGCGAGTCCCGGCGCAACAAAGCGTCGTGGAAGCGGGTATGTTTGCCTATTTATTAATCAAAGACTAATAATTAGGCAATTCCAGCTCGGCAAAGACCGGGAGATGGTCCGAGGCCACCGTTGCGGTGGCGCTGTGGTGGACTTTCTGTTCGATACAGCCCCATTCGGGCGAGTGGACGATCCGGTCTAGCCGGGCGATCGGCCGGCGGCTGGGGAAGCTCTGCCCCGTATCGAGTACGTGCCAGTGCTCGCGGAATTCGCGCATCGCCCCGCTGCGCGTGCCCCATTGGTTGAAATCGCCCATCAGCACCGTCGGGCAGCGCGGCGCGCACCGCTCGCAATGGCGCAGGATGGAACGGATCTGGTCGCGCCGGCGCAGTCCCGACAGGTCGAGATGCGTTCCGATCACGCGGATCCGCACCTTGCCGACCAATATGTCCGCGCAAGCCGCGCCGCGCGGTTCGAGCGTCGGCAAGTCGAGCGGTTCGGCATCGGCGATCGGGTATTTGCGCCGCACCAGCAGCGCGTTGCCGTGCCAGCCGAGGCTGCGCGGCCGCTTGGCGATCTCGACCGGCTTCCACGGCGTATCGTCGAGCATCGCGCGTTCGAGCACGCTCGCGCGGTCGCCGAGCCGCCGGTCCGCCTCCTGCAGCGCGACGATATCGGCGTCGAGCTCGCGCAGCACGGCGATGATCCGCTCGGGATCGCGGCGGCGGTCGAGCCCGACGCCCTTGTGGATGTTGTAGCTGGCGAAACGCAGGCGCAAGTCAGGCCGGATCCGCTTCCTCGCCGGCGATATAGCGATCGGTCGGGCGCGCGGGGAGGCCGTCGATGCTGGCGATGCGGGTCGACATCTTGGCAGCCCACTCGTCGGGGTTGGCCTTCGCATGGTACTTTCTGAGCGTGTCCCGCTCGCGCTCGAAATCCATGAACGGCACACCGTAACCGCAACTGGTCTGCACGCTCTCGACTGCGATATCGAAAATCTGGCGCGTCCCCGGCATCAGGGTGAAATGCGCCGCGAACTGCTCCCATTCGGGGTCCTGCGGCAGCACCGCACGCCCTCGCCCGTAAATCCGCAGTATCAGCGCAGGCTGCTCGAAATTGCAGAACATCACGGTGATGCGCCCATCCGCCAGCAGGTGCGCATTGGTTTCGTTACCCGAGCCTCCGAGGTCGAGCCAAGCCACGCGATCGGGGGCAAGCACGCGGAAGGCGTCGTAGCCCTTGGGGCTGAGATTGATCCGTGCGCCTTCCGCCGCGGTGGCGACGAAGAACACGGGTTGCTTAGCGATCATCGCGACGTGATCGTCGCCGAGCGTGTCGAAGAAATCGGCCATGGCCCGAAGGCTACGTCAGCCGCGCGCGATTGTCACCGCTCCTTGGTCGCGGAAAAAGTCAGTTCGGGATTTTTCTCTTCCTGATATCCTACGTCCCACGGCGATTTGGCCATGAAAACGAGATCGCCATCGCGATCCTTCGCCAGGTTGGGCCGGTTGAACTCCTCGAATTGCCGCAGCGCCTCCCCATCACCCTTGACCCAGCGGGCGGTGGCGAAAGGCGACGCTTCGAGACCCGCATCGACCTTGTATTCCGCCGCCAGCCGCGAGACAAGCACATCGAGCTGGAGCTGGCCGACCACCCCGACGATGTGCTGCGCACCGATCTCGGGATAGAATACCTGGATCACGCCTTCCTCGGACAGATCGTCGAGCGCTTTCCTGAGCTGCTTCGTCTTGGTCGGGTCCTTCAACTGCACCCGGCGCAGGATTTCGGGCGCGAAATTGGGCAGGCCGGTGAAGCGGATAGCGTTCTTCTCGCTCAGCGTGTCGCCGACGCGCAGCGTGCCGTGATTGGGGATGCCGATGATGTCGCCCGCTTCGGCAGTATCGGCGATCTCGCGGTCCTGCGCGAAGAACAGGATCGGCGAATGCACCGCGATCGGCTTTCCGAGTCCGCTCGGGGTCAGCTTCATGCCCCGCTTGAAGGTACCCGAGACCTGCCGCATGAAGGCGATCCGGTCGCGGTGATTGGGGTCCATGTTCGCCTGGACCTTGAAGATGAAGCCGGTCACCTCGTCGCGCGTCGGCGCGATCTGCTCCTCGCCCGCGGGTTGCGGGCGCGGCGGCGGGGCCCATCTGGCGATCGCGTCGATCAGCTCCTCGACCCCGAAATTCTTGAGCGCCGAGCCGAAGAAGACCGGGGTGAGGTCGCCGCTGCGATAGGCCTCCAGATCGAATTCGGGATAGCCGATCCGGGTCAGCTCGATTTCCTCGGCGAGGTCCTCGGGCAGCTCTCCAAGCGGTTCGCGCTTGCCGAGATATTCCTTGCTGCCGCCCTCGGGCCTGGCGACCGTGTCGGTGGCGAAATCGAGTACGCCGGTGAACAGCCCGCCCATGCCGACCGGCGCGCTCTGCGGGCTGACATCGAGCGCGAGCGCGTCGGCGACCTCGTCGAGAATCTCGAAGATCGGGCGCCCCTCGCGGTCGACCTTGTTGACGAAGGTGATGATCGGCACGTTGCGCAGCCGGCACACTTCGAACAGCTTGCGCGTCTGCGGCTCGATGCCCTTGGCCGCGTCGATCACCATGATCGCCGAATCGACCGCGGTCAGCGTGCGGTAGGTGTCTTCCGAGAAATCCTCGTGCCCAGGCGTGTCGAGCAGGTTGAAAGTGATGCCGTCCTTTTCGAAGGTCATGACCGAGGACGTGACCGAAATCCCGCGCTGCTGCTCGATCTTCATCCAGTCCGAGCGTGCGCGGCGCGCCTGACCCCGCGCCTTGACCTCGCCCGCGAGATGGATCGCGCCACCTTGCAGCAGCAGCTTCTCGGTCAGCGTGGTCTTGCCCGCGTCGGGGTGCGAGATGATCGCGAAGGTGCGGCGGTTGGAGGTCATAAAATTATTCCTTACCTCTCCGTTCGTGTCGAGCGAAGTCGAGACACGCCGCGCGAAGGTGTCTCGACTTCGCTCGACACGAACGGAAGAGAATAGTCGTCGGGCCTTGCCCTCAGGACTTTCGCGCCACGCGGAAGCCCGCGAAGTCCTGGTTCACCGGCATCAGCTCGAGCCGGTTGATATTGAGATGCGGCGGCAGTTCGGCGATCCAGCGGATCGTCTCGGCAATATCCTCGCCGGTCATCGGATCGACCCCGGCATAAAGGTCGTCGGAGGCCTGCTGGCTGCCGGTGCGCACCAGCGTGAATTCGGTCTCGACCATGCCCGGCTCGATGCTCGTCACACGCACGCCGGTGCCGTGGAGGTCGGCGCGCAGTGCCAGTGTGAAGTGATTGGCGAAGGCCTTGCTGCCGGCATAGACGTTGCCGCCCGGATAGACGTAGCTGCCCGCGACCGAGCCGAGCGTGACGATGGCGCCCTTGCGCTCGATCAGTCCCGGCAGCAGCTTTCTCGTCAGCCGCACCATGGCAGTGACGTTGGTGTCGATCATGGTCTGCCAGTCGTCGAGGTCGGCCTCCTGCGCGGGCGTCAACCCCTGCGCGAGGCCGGCATTGTTGACCAGCAGATCGATCGCGGCGAAACCCTCCGGCAGCGCCGCGATCGCACCGTCCATCGCCGCCTCGTCGCGCACGTCGAACACCGCCGGATGAACCTTGTCCGCGCCCAGTTCCGCAACCAGCGCCTCAAGCCGTTCGGCGCGGCGGCCGGTCGCGACGCAACGCCAGCCGCTGGCTACCAGTGCGCGGACGGTGGCCTCGCCGATCCCGGCGGTGGCCCCGGTAACGAATGCAATCCTGCTCATGCCCGCAACTCCGCGCCCTGTTTCCCCGCGGCTGCGACGATGCGCTCGGCGACCGCCTTGATGTCCGCTTCCTTGAAGCTCGTTTCGCCCGGCTGAAGCGTCACTTCCACCGCGACCGATTTGCGTCCTTCGGGCACGCCCTGCCCTGCAAAGACATCGAACACGCGCGCGTCGACGATCGCCTGCTTGTCCGCACCCCTGACCGCGCGGACGAGATCGGCGGCAGGCAGGTCGGCGGGGACGAGGAAAGCGAAATCGCGTGTGATCGACTGCAAGGCGGGCGGCGCATAGGCGGCGCGGGCGAACCCGCCCCCGCCCTTTTTAGCCGGAATGGCGTCGAGGAACAGTTCGACCGCCATCACCGGCCCGTCGACATCGAACGCTTCGAGCGTTTTCGGATGCAGCGCGCCGAAGCGGGCCAGCACATTCTTGGGTCCGAGCCGCAAGGTGGCCGACTGGCCGGGATGGAACTGTTCGCCCGCTTCTCCCATCACCATCAGGTTGGCCACTGGCGCGCCGGCGGCTTCCAGCAAAGCCATCGCTTCGGCCTTGGCATCGAAGGCATCGTACATGACCGCCTTGCCATTGGCCCAGCCACGCGAAGTCTTCTCGCCCGCCAGGACCATGCCGAGCGTCGGCTTCTCGTCGCTTGCTCCGTCCTTGCCGCGGAAGTAACGCCGCCCGATCTCGAACAGCCGCGAGCTCGCTGCGCCACGATCCGCATTGCGCTTGGCCGCGGCGAGCAGGCCGGGGATGAGCGAGGGACGCATCGCCTTCATGTCCTCGCTGATCGGGTTTTCGAGCACCCACAGCTCGGCCCCGTCGGCGAAATGCTCCGCATCGGCGGTCGGCAGGAAGGACCAGGTCACGGCCTCGTCCAGCCCGCGCGCGGCGGCGGCGCGGCGCAGCTTGCGTTCGAGTTGCTGGGCTGGCGTCGCGGTCGGTTTCGCCACGCCTTCGACGCGCGGCAGCGGCGTGCTTTCCACCTTGTCGAGCCCGTGGATACGCACGACCTCCTCGACGAGGTCGGCTGCGCCTTCGATATCGTGGCGGCGTGGCGGACAGGTGACCTGCCAATCCTTGCCGACCGCGAAATCGAGGTTTTCCAGGATGCGGCGCTGCTCCTCGTCGGGCACCGCCACCCCGCCCAGCCGCGCGGTCAGCGCAGGATCGAACTGCACGACCTTCGGCTCTGCCGGAGGCGAACCGGCGCTGACCACCTCGCTCGGCGTCCCGCCGCAAAAGCGCACGATCAGCTCGGTCAGCAAGGCGAGCCCGTCGTCGAGAAAGGCCGGATCGACCCCGCGCTCGAAGCGCGTGCGTGCATCGCTGGCGAGGCCGAGCCTGCGCCCGGTTACGCCGATCCGCTCCGGATCGAAAAAGGCGATCTCGAGCAGCACATCGGTGGTGCCCTCGCTCGCGCCCGAATGCTCGCCGCCCATGATGCCGCCGATATCGTGCACGCCATTGTCGTCAGCGATCACCGTCATGCTCGCGTCGAGCGTGTAGGTCTTTTCGTTGAGCGCCTCGACCCGCTCGCCGTCCTTCGCCCGCCGCGCGACGACCGCGCCCTGCAGTTTTGCAAGGTCGTAGACATGCGCCGGGCGGCCGAAGGCGAGCATCAGGTAATTGGTGCAATCGACCAGCGCCGAGATCGGCCGCTGCCCCGCCGCGATCAGCCGGCGCTGCATCCATTCGGGGCTGCTGCCGTTGGTCACCCCGCGAATGACGCGGCCGTAAAAGGCCGGGCAGCCCTCCGGATCGTCGATGCGGATGTCGACCGGGCACGGCCCTTCGCCGTCGATCTGCTGCACTTCGACCGGCTTGAACGTTCCCAGCCCCGCCGCAGCGAGATCGCGCGCAATGCCCATCACCCCCATGCAGTCGGGCCGGTTGGGGGTGATCGCGATGTCGAACACGGGCGAAGAACCCTGGTAATCGGCAAAGGCCTCGCCCACCGGAGCATCCTCGGGCAGTTCGATGATCCCGTCATGCTCGTCGCCGAGTTCGAGCTCGCGCACCGAGCACATCATGCCGTTCGATTCGACCCCGCGGATCGCGCTCTTGCGCAGCTCCACCCCGTTCGCGGGGACCACCGCGCCGGCCAGGCCGAGCACGCCCTTCATGCCTGCACGCGCATTGGGCGCGCCGCACACCACCTGCAGCGGATCGCCCTCTCCGGCGTCGACGGTCAGCACCTGCAGCTTGTCGGCATCGGGATGCTTGTCGGCGGTCAGCACCCTGGCGATGCGGAAGCCCGCCAGCCGCTCGGCCGGATCCTCGATCCCCTCGACCTCGTGCCCGATCGCGTTGAGCGCATCGGCGATGTCGCCCGCGCCCGCCTCGATCTCGAGGAAATATTTCAGCCATTCGAGCGAGAACTTCATGCGCGTGCTCCCACCCCGCCCGAAAGGGTCGGCTGGTCGAAGGCGGAAAACCCGTAATGCGCCAGCCAGCGCCCGTCGCCGTCGAAGAAGGCGCGCAGATCGTCCATCGCGTATTTGAGCATCGCCAGCCGGTCGACGCCGACGCCGAAGGCGAAGCCCTGCCATTCGTCCGGATCGAGGCCGGCGAATTCGAGCACGCGGCGATTGACCACGCCCGAACCGAGCAGTTCCATCCAGCCATGACCCGGCGCGTCGCCCGATCCGCCGAGCACGCGACGGCCGTCGACGACTTCGAAGCCGACATCGACCTCCACGCTCGGCTCGGTAAAGGGGAAATAGCTCGGGCGCAGCCGCAGCACGATATCGTCGCGTTCGAAGAATGCCTTGAGGAAGGTTTCGAGCGTCCATTTCAGGTGCCCGAGATGGATGTCGCGGTCGACCACCAGGCCTTCGATCTGGTGGAACATCGGCGTGTGCGTCGCATCGCTGTCGGAGCGATAGACCCGGCCCGGCGCAATGATCCGGATCGGCGCGCCCTGCTCGACCATGCTGCGAATCTGCACCGGCGAGGTATGAGTCCGCAGCAACATGCGTTCTTTTCGGCTTACCGCTTCACTACTTGAGGCCGAACGTCCCTCGGCATCCTTGTCCGGAAAATAGAACGTGTCGTGCATCGCCCGCGCGGGGTGCGTCTCGGCCATGTTGAGCGCGGTGAAATTGTGCCAGTCGTCTTCGATTTCGGGCCCGGTCGCGACCGAGAAGCCGAGATCGGCGAAAATCTCCGCCAGCTCGTCCATCACCTGGCTGACCGGGTGGATGCTGCCGCGCGAGGTCTCGGGCGCCGGGAGCGAGAGGTCGAGCGTCTCGGTGGCGAGGCGGCGTTCGAGCTCGGCATCATCGAGCGCCTGCTTGCGCGCGGCGATGGCATCGGCGATTTCGGCGCGCACGGCCTGGATCGCGGGCGCCTTCTCCTGCCGTTCCTCGGGCGTCATCCTGCCGAGCGTCTTGAGCAGCTGGCTGACCCAGCCCTGCTTGCCCAACGCCTCGACGCGCAGCGCCTCGACCGCATCGGCTGTGCCGGCGGCGGCGATCGCGGCAAGCGCCTCGTCCTTGCGGGAATTCCACTCGTTCATGCCCGTATCGTCCATAGGGAGGCCCGCTAGCGGCAAATGCCGCGCAAGGCAAAGCCTGTCGGCGCGCGCTCAGCCCGGCGTATCGAGCGTCTGCACCGCTGAGCCGTGCGCCGCCATCCGTTCGCGCATGAACGCCGCCAGCACCGGATGATCGAGCGCGGCATACTCGCTCGGCGCCATGCCGAGGAACTCATGGCAGTCGCGCACGAAATGGCTCTGGTCGAAATAGAGCGAATCGATCGCATCGATCCAGCCGAGCGAGGGGTCGAGCATGAACTGGGCGAGGCTGCGCATGAATCGCTGGCGGCGCAGCAGCTTCTTGGGCCCGAAGCCGAACGCCTTGCGGCAGAGCCGCTCCATCGTGCGCGGATTGAGACCGGTGCGCTCGGCCATGCCCGCGACATTGGGCAGCGTCGGGTCGAGCAGGACCTGGTGGATGGCGAGGATACGCGGATCCTCGGGTTCGTTGCGCGGGGCCTCCTCGCGGAAGAACGCCACCAGCCGTTCGAGCTCGCGGCTCTCCTGCTCGGGCTCGCCGGTCAGCGCATCGGCCAGAGGCAGGAAATTTGCGAAAGCCGGCTCGGCGCGGCCATCGAATATCCGGTTGGCCATGGTATCGGCCGGTACGTTCATGAACGTCGCCCAGCCGAGCGGCAGCAGGCCGATGCCCCACATCCGGCACGTGTCGAGTTCGAACGACACCGGCTTGCTGCTCGGCCCCATGGTGGCGAAATCCGCCTCGCGCACCTCGCCGCCGCCGTCGATCCGGCTGACCGGATACTTGCCCGAAAAGAACCGCAGGCCGGCCCATTCGGGATGCAGCGCATCGCGCACCGGCCCTTCCGGGCAGTCGAATTCGACGCGATAGAAGGTGGTGAAATAGCGCACCAAATCTTGCGGCGGTTCGTGGAACCGCACCGCGATGTCGCAACCCATTGCCGCCCTCCCCAGAGCGTGTCGCTTTTTTACAATCCCTTCACGGGTCTAACGCCTTTGCGGTAAAAGAAAAGGGCGGCCTTTGCAGACCGCCCTCATGGTGTTGCATATTGGCCGAAATTACGCCGGAAGCGCTTCTTTGGCCTGCGCAATAATGGTCTTGAACGCCCCTTCCTCGTTCATGGCGAGGTCGGCCATGACCTTGCGGTCGAGTTCGATCCCGGCAAGCTTCACGCCGTGCATGAACTGCGAATAGGTGAGCCCTTCGGCGCGCACCGCGGCGTTGATCCGCTGAATCCACAGCGCGCGGAAATTGCGCTTCTTCACCTTGCGGTCGCGATAGGCGTACTGGCCGGCCTTCTCGACCGCCTGGCGGGCGATGCGAATGGTGTTCTTGCGGCGACCGCGATAGCCCTTGGCCTGGTCGAGCAGCCGCTTGTGCTTCTGGCGCGTGGTCACGCCGCGTTTGATGCGAGGCATTTTGTATATCCTTGTCTTGAAGGAACCGGGCCACCCGCTCCCTCCGCCCTTCCACCCGGAGCCTACCGGGATACAATCCGGGTGGAAGGGCGGAGGGAGCGGGTGGCCATGGCTCTAAGCGAAATCAATCAAGCCCGTAGGGCGCCCACTTCTTCACCGTCTTGCTGTCGGCTTCGGACAGCACGGTGGTGCCGCGGTTCTGGCGGATATACTTCGCATTGTGGCTGATCAGGCGGTGGCGCTTGCCCGCGACACCGTGCTTGACCTTGCCGTTGGCGGTGATCTTGAAGCGTTTCTTCACACCGCTCTTGGTCTTCAGCTTGGGCATTTTCATCTCCTTTGCAGAGACACGTCCGAACCGGCCCTGGCAGCCCTTTCGGCCAGGCAGGCAGATAATCACGTGTCAGTGAAGGGCGCGCATCTAGCGCTTTTCGGCGAAAATGCAAGCGGGGAAAGGGCTTGGTGGCGCGCGCCGGGGAACTGCGCGGCATAACCGAGTGTTTCCAGTCCCATGGACATGTCGGCAACCTGGGCGCGCTCGCGCGGATACATGCGCCGGGCGTTTACGCGAGACACGGCGCGCCGGGTGTGGACGCCGCACTGGCTTGCCGCTCGCCCGCGCCCGGCGCGCATTGCGCTTCGCGCCGTCGCCATCGTCCTGCTGGTGCTGTTTGCGATCTGGCTGGTGCTGTTCGTCACCAAGGGGCGGTTTCTCGAGCGGCCGTTCGAGAGCATCGCCTCTTCCTCGCTCGAGCGCGAAGTCGAGGTCGGCGGCGATTTCCAGCTCTATTTCGCGCCCTTCTCGCTCAAGTTCGTCGCCGAGGACCTGACCCTGGCCAACACCGAATGGGCAGGCGAGGACGCGCCGGCGATGTTCGATGCGAAGCTGATCGACACGCGAATTTCACCCTTCTCGCTGGTCTGGGGCCCGGTTCGGGTGCACCGGCTCACGCTCGAAGGTGCCAGCGCCGACCTGCGCTGGAACGACGACCGCACGCTCAACAACTGGACCTTCGGCGAGGAAGACCCCGACGCCGAATTCACGCTCCCGCGGATCAAGCGGGCGCGCGTCGAAGGGACCCAAATCGCCTATCGCGACCCGGTGATGGAGCTGCTGGCCGAGATCGGGATCGACACGGTCGCTGCGGAGGATACCGCATTCGCCGACGACATCCGCTTTTCCGGCTCGGGTTCGACGCAGGGGCGCCCGTTCACCCTTTCGGGGAGCCTGATGTCGCCGAACGAGACCGTGGCGGGCGGACGCAACAAGCTGGCGCTCAACCTGCAGGCCGGGGCGACCAGGGTCGATGTCTATGGCACGCTGCCGGGCGCAACCGAGATCGAAGGCGCGGATCTTGCGGCGCGCACGCGCGGCCCGAACATGGCGCTGCTGTTCGATTTCATCGGCGTCGCCGTGCCGGCCAGCCGCACCTACGATCTGCGCTCGAACGTGACCTATGCCGACGCGGAATGGCGTATTACCGATCTCGAGGGAACGGTCGGCAACAGCGACCTCGCCGGGTCGGTGACGGTCGGCATGCCCGATGGGCGGATCGATATCCGCGCCGATCTGCGCAGCAATTCGGTCGACGCGGTCGATCTCGGCCCGGCCTTCGGTTACGACCCCGACCGCGTCGCCGCGCAGGGGCTGACGCGCAGCGTCAACGGCCGCCCGCGTCTGCTCCCCGACGGCGAGTTGCGGGTCGACGCGATCCGGCAATTCGACGCGCATATCGAATACGCCATCGGGACGGTGAAGAACCGCCATTTCCCCGTGTCCGACGTGTCGCTGGTGGCCGATCTCAAGCAGGGCGTGCTGCAGTTGAACCCGGTCAGGATGAACCTCGCCGGCGGCGGCTTCAGCGGCAACGCCACCATCGACGCGACCGGCGCGCCGGTGAAGAGCAATTTCGACATCCGCCTGTCACCGACCAATATGGGCCGCCTGCTGACTCGTTTCGGGGTGCAGGAGAGCGGCACCACCGGAACGATGTCGGCGCGCGCCCAGATGCGCGGCGTCGGCGACAGCATCCGCGAAATGCTCGGCAACGGGCGCGGACGGATCGCGGTGATCATTCCGCAGGGTACCTTGTGGGCGCAGAACGCACAGCTCGCCGAACTCGACCTCGGCACGTTCGTCCAGCTGATGTTCGAAGACGAGGAGAAGGAGCCGATCGAGGTCAATTGCGGGCTCGTCGCCTTCACCGTGCGCGGAGGCGTGGCGGCGGCCGACCCGATCCTGATCGACACCAAGAAGAACGTGATCCTCGGGCGCGGCGGGTTCAGCTTCAGGAACGAAGTGCTCGATCTCGCCGTGCGCGCCGACGGCAAGGATTTCAGCCTGTTCTCGGGCCAGTCGCCGATCGGACTCGGGGGCTATCTCGCCGAGCCCGCGGTCGACCCGATCAGCGGCGAGCTGCTGGGACGTGCCGGCGCCGGGATCGGCCTGGCCGTGGTCGCCACGCCGGTCGCTGGATTGCTCACCTTCATCGATCCCGGCGATGCCAAGGCCGCCGCTTGCGGACCGGTGCTGGCCGGCGCGAGCGCCAAGGCGCAGCGAACCGAGGACGGCGAACCGCGCGACGATGTCGGCCGCGGCACCACCGCGAAATCGGAGGACGGCAAGGACAGCGAGGAGAAGGAGGAGAAGCAGAGGAAGAAATTCCTCGGCATCTTCTGAGCGCCCTTGCGGGCCCTGCCGACAGCCCGCGGCCCGGCTAATCGAGACTGCGCTCCTCGATGATCTCGAAGCGCGCCGGCAGTACGCCCGAGCGCAGCATAATCGCGAATTGGTCTGCGCTTTCGACCGTGAAGCCTCCGGCCAGCTGCAAGGATCCGCCGACGATCGGTTCGTGGATCATAGGTGCGGAAACAACCTCGTCGTCGACGATGATCGCCATCGGACTCCCGACATTTGCCCGCGTCAGGGCCGCAAGCTTCTCCGCACCCTCCCGGTCGAAACCAATGGCGATTGCGGGTTGGTTGGTGTTCGGATCGAATATCGACCGCGCATCGACGATGTGCTCGCCGTCGATGCCGCCAAGCTTCCGTACGGCAACGGGTCCCGATCCGTCCGTCATCCGAAGAATCACGCTGCCGGGGGGTGAGAAGCCCTCCATCACGTCCCTCGGCAGAGCGCTCATATCGAGCAGCTTGAACTCGAGTTTTCCGGTCCGCCCGACAGCCAGCTCGATTGCCTCCCGGCTGCCGGTCCCGGCGACATCGATTACGAGCCGATCCGAACCGACCCTGCTGGTTCCGAGGACCGTGAAGCCCATCGCTTCGAGACGGGCGTTCAGCACGGGAATGCTCTCCTCGACGAGCGCCGCCGTCGCGGGCCGGTCGCCCGGCTCCTTCGCGACAGCCTCGCCATCCACCCGCAGGACGTATTGATGCGTGGGTCCCAATTGCGCAGCCAACCGATCGCAGGCCCCCAATCCCAGAGCCGCAAGCAAGATAAGCGCGATCGCGCGCGAATGCAGACGTTTCAGCATCATCCCGAACTGGTGCTTCGACCGACCCGCTTTTGCAAGCTGCAATCCTCGAGCGGCCACCGCTGCCGGAAACTACCCCATCGCCTCCAGCACATCTTCCAAACGAGCCGGATCGCCGAGCGCGATGACCCTGCCGTCGCTCTCGGCATCGAGCGGATTGCCCTGCCAGTCGGACATCGTCCCGCCCGCCCCTTCTACCACCGGCACCAGCGAGGCATAATCGTGGAGCTTGAGGCCCGCCTCGATCACGAGATCGACATGGCCGCTCGCAACGAGGCCGTAATTGTAGCAGTCGCCGCCATAGACGATCTTGCGCTCGGCGACGGCCTTGGCGACGCCCATGAAGGCGTCGACATCGTCGCCTGCGAACTGGTGCGGCGAGGTGGTGGCGAGCACCGCGTCGGAAAGCTCCTTGCACGGCGCCACCTGCGTCGGCCTGCCGTTGAACATCGTGCCCTGGCCGATCACGCCGACCCAGCGCTCCTTCAGGATCGGCTGGTCGATCACGCCCAGCACCGGCCAGCCATCCTGCATCAGCGCGATCAGCGTGCCGAAGATCGGCCGCCCGGCGATGAAGCTGGTGGTGCCGTCGATCGGGTCGAGCACCCATTGCCGCGCCGCGCCGGGATTGGAATCGCCGTATTCCTCGCCGACGATCCCGTCCCCGCCGCGCTCGCTCTCGAGGATCGCGCGCATCGCCGCCTCGGCCGCGCGGTCGGCCTGCGTGACCCAGGTCATGTCGGGCTTACGTTCTTCTTCGTATTCGGCGCGGAACAGCACCCTGATAGCCTGCCCCGCGGCATCGGCGAGGCGGTTGGCGAGCTGGACGTCTGCATCGGTCGGCATGGCCGTGCCATGTGGACTGGCCGCGCGCCGGTCAAGCGCAGAACCGCTTGCCCGGCCGTATCGCGAGCGATTATACAGTGCAAACAGCGGGATAGGGTTGCAGGAACGGGTGGGAGCGGAAGGCGATTCGGACAGTTGGAGCGACGGGCCGGCGCCGCTTTCGGGCGTTTCGGTCGACGGGGCTCCCTTGTCCGAGAATCGCGCCCCGGCTCCCGATCTCGCGCCGTGGGTGGCGCGGGTGGTATCGGCCAAAATCGCCAACGGACCCGAGACGACGATCGCGTGCGGGATGTGCAACGATCTCGTCTATGTCCGCGTGGTGTTCGACGGACGCTGGACCGCCCGCAGCGCCGACAGCCAGAGTGCCTATGCCGACGAACCGCTGCTGTTCGGACAGCATTCCAAGTTCATGCCGCTCACATGCACCGGCAACATCATGTCGGCAGGGTTCGGCCTGCGCGCAGGCGCGTTCCATGCGCTGACCGGGCGCCGGGCGGACGCGATCGTCGACCGGATCGAACGCGCCGATCCGTTCGGATTGCTCGAGGGCGAATCGCGCGAAATCTTCGCCGCCGCGCATTCGCCCGAGGAATGGAACCACGCGCTGGAGGAGGCCATGCGCCGCTTCGTCGAGCGGACGCAGCCCGGCCCGCCGGACCCGATCTCGACCGCCTTCGAACTCGCCGCCTTCGCCGATCCGGGCCTTTCGCCGGCCGATTTCGCCGACAGCCGGAATATCAGCCTGCGCAAGCTCGAGCGCGTGGTGAAGCGCGATTTCGGCCTCACCCCCAAATGCGTGCTGCGCCGCGCCCGCGCGCTCGACCTGGCGGCGCAATTGTGCGGCGTGGCCGACGACGGCGAGGAGGAGGCGATGATGCTGCGCTATTTCGACCAGTCGCACCTGATCCGCGAATTCGCCGCCTTTTTCGGCGTCACCCCGCAGGAATTCCGCAAGCGCCCGCGCCCGCTGCTGACGATCACGCTCGAACAGCGCCAGGCGCGGCGGCTGGAGGAACTCGAACGGCTCGGGCCCGACGCGAAACGGCCGTGGCGGCTGAGCTGATTTTGTCCGAAGCCGCCGGATGCGGCGCTATGCCTCAGTCGAACAGGCTGGAGACCGAACTCTCGTCGGCGATGCGGCGCACCGCCTCGCCGATCAGCGGGGCAATGGTGAGGATGCGGATGCGCTCCGAATCGTTCGCCGCATCGGTCGGGCGGATGGTGTCGGTGATGACCAGCTCGGTCAGCTTCGAGCCGTCGACCCGCGCGACCGCGCCGCCCGACAGCACGCCGTGGGTGATGTAGGCGGCAACCGAGGAAGCGCCCTGTTCGAGCAGCGCCTCGGCGGCGTTGCATAGCGTGCCGCCCGAATCGACGATGTCGTCGATCAGGATGCAATGCCGGCCCTTCACGTCGCCGATGATGTTCATGACCTCGCTCTCGCCGGGGCGGTCGCGGCGCTTGTCGACGATCGCCAGCGGCGCGTTGTCGAGCCGCTTGGCGAGCGCGCGGGCGCGGACCACGCCGCCGACATCGGGGCTGACGACCATCAGGTCGCGGTCGCCGTAGCGCGCCTGGATATCGGCCGCCATCACCGGAGCGGCGTAGAGGTTGTCGGTCGGGATATCGAAGAAGCCCTGGATCTGACCGGCATGCAGGTCGACCGCGAGCACCCGGTCGGCGCCCGCCTCGGTGATCAGATTGGCGACCAGCTTGGCCGAGATCGGCGTGCGCGGGCCGGGCTTGCGGTCCTGCCGCGCATAGCCGAAATAGGGCACCACTGCGGTGATCCGGCTGGCCGAAGCGCGCCGCAGCGCGTCGATCCCGATCAGCAGTTCCATCAGGTTGTCGTTGGCGGGGAAGCTGGTCGGCTGGATCAGGAAGACATCCTCGCCGCGCACGTTCTCGT
Organism: uncultured Altererythrobacter sp.; assembly: GCA_913055875.1. GTDB lineage: Bacteria > Pseudomonadota > Alphaproteobacteria > Sphingomonadales > Sphingomonadaceae > CAJXJY01. Next base: position 64,659 of record CAJXJY010000005.1, on the reverse strand, counting down.
GGATCTCGACGAAGATTTCCTCGTCGGCGAAGCGCCGCACCCCGGCATCGACCAGCGGCATTTCGAGATAGGCCGCGATCGCCCGCGCGAGCGGCAGGTTCGAATTGCCGGACATGATCTTCATCGCAGGCGGTCCTCGCTGGCGGGAATCGGTTGCCGCGGGCTTAGCGCAGGGGACGCGGGATGCAACATTGCGGGCGGGCGATGTCCCCGATGTGGTGGTGCGGGGCGTGCTGCTAACGGCTCAGAGCGGGCGGATAGGGGGCGGCGCTTTGGGTTCGGGCCGAGCGACTATCGGCCGCTAGCGAACCCTTTTAAGGCATCGGAACTCCAACTGATCGCTGCCGAAAGCGGACCCTCGCAGCGCTGAATCCCATTCACAAGAAATTCGGGATGTCTTTACCAACCACGATATGTGATTGTGATGAAGGCGCTATAGAGGACGAATATTATGGGTCTCGTTGATTCTTTGAAGCATGGCTTAGCCGGTTTCGCGTTGATCGCTACAGCAGGCGCAACGACCTCGGGAGCTCAAGTGCCAGACGTTGAAATTCCCGCAACACCCGAAGCCTTGTCGCGACTAGATGCATACGTACGGGGTGTCGCTGCCACTTCGCAATTTTCTGGAGTGATTCTGGTCGCCAGAGACGGCGAAGTGATTTTCGCACGCGCATACGGTGATCGAGACGAAAAGACGGGTGACCCGCTTACGCTGGATACACGGTTTGACCTGGCCTCCGCGGGGAAGATGTTCACGGCGACGGCAATCTTGCAACAGATCGCGCAAGGCAAGCTGTCGTTACAGAATAGAATCGGAGACATCCTCACAGACTATCCAAACGCAGCGATGCGAAATGCGACGATCTATCAGCTTTTAACGCACACCGCAGGTGCCGGAGAAACCAACGCTCTTTTTTACCCGGATTGTCTTTATTGGCGTGGCAGCGAGCCGAGCGTATCCGACATCGTTGCACTTTACGCAGACCGCGATCCGACACATCCGCCCGGCACGAAACAGGAATACAGCAACCACGGCCTGATGCTGCTTGGCCGAGTAGTAGAAGTCCTTTCTGGTGAAGATTACCGTTCTTACGTGCAAAACCACATATTCCGTCCCGCTGGGATGGACGCCGCGCACGCGAACGACCCCTGCCGTATCGACGACTCCCGCCAAGCCATCAGCTATGTTGCGGTAGCCAATGAACGGGTGCCAAACTGTTTCACCGTACTCGACGGGGGCTGGCCGGCAGGCGGACAGCTATTTTCAGCGGATGATATCCTGCGCTTCGTGATAGCGCTTGAGCGAGGAGAACTTGGCGTTCCGAAGGCGATTTTCGACGAGGCGACTACGCCCGCATCAGGCGGCTTTGGACTCGGTTTCTTCGCAACGGATTATGGAAAGGAATATCTCCCTCGCGATCTTCGGTGGGGCCATGGCGGGCAACTTTACGAGCAGTGCACCGATGTTCGAACGTATGCGGCAACAGGAGAGACCATCATCACACTAAGCAATAAAGGCAATCCGGTGTGTTTCCGCGTTGCTGCCTTTCTTCACGAAGACTGGAAAGTCCGAAATGCGCCAGCAAACCCGTAATCTGAACGGTTGTCACGGTCGGGTTGCGACAATCCCGTCCTAAAAGCAGACAGTCCGCTTTCCACTCAATTCCAGACATGCATATGGACCGGCAGTAGCCGCCCCATAGCGGCCCGCCAAAAAACACTTTCCTACACGCCCCGTGTTGTGGCCTACCCTTGCGATGGCCACAAACACCACCCGCGCCCCCGCGCATACCCTCCGCCGCCGTCCCGGCTGGTTCCGTCCCGTCCCGCTGCGCTCGCGGCGCGACGGGTGGAGCGAGGCGCGGCAATGCGCGTTTCTGGTCCAGCTCTACGTCACCGGCTCGGTCACCGCCGCGGCCAAGGCGGTCGGGATGAGCCGGGCGAGCGCCTATCGCCTGCGCGAGCGCGAGGAGGCGGAGAGCTTCGCGCATACCTGGGACCGGGTGCTGTCGCTGCCCGGGTGGGAACGCGCCGAGGCGCCGCGCGAGGATTTCCGGAAGGTGACGACTGCGACGCTGCTGGCGCGGCTCGAACGCGAGCTGGTGCAGCCGGTGGTCTATCGCGGGGCGATGCCCGGCATCCGGACAAAGCCCGACATTTCAACGCTCTTGCGAGTCATGCGGCGGACGGCACACTGGCCCGTCGACCCGTACGAGGGCGACTGAGGCGGTGGCGGCAAAGTTTTTTATCGACCCCGGTTCGGCGGTCCACGCAAACCCGTCCGGGCGGGCACGATCACGCTCAGATGCGATGCTCGCCCTTGATCCAGCGCGCGTCTTTCCTCGATGTGCGCAGGACCCTTGCGCTGGGGGAGAAGGCAGTTCTTCTCCGCGCGCGTCAGACCCGATGCTCGCCTTTGATCCAGCGCACGGTGCCCGAGCTGGCGCGCATCACCACGCTGTCCGTCGTCATCACCCCGCCGCGCAGCCGCTTGACCCCGTCGAGCAGCGAGCCGCTGGTCACGCCGGTGGCGGCGAAGATGCAATCGCCGCTCGCCAGGTCCTCGAGCTTGTAGATGCGGTCGAGATCCTCGATCCCCCATTTGCGCGCGCGCGCCTTCTCGTCCTCGTTGCGGAACACCAGCCTTCCGTTGAACTGCCCGCCGACGCAGCGCAGCGCGGCCGCCGCAAGCACGCCCTCGGGCGCGCCGCCCTGGCCCATATACATGTCGATCGTGGTATCCGGATCGGTGGTCGCGATCACCCCGGCGACGTCGCCGTCGCCAATCAGCACCACGCCGCAGCCGAGCGAACGCAATTCGGCGATGATGTCGGCATGGCGCGGGCGGTCGAGCACGCAGACGATGATGTCCTTCGGCGCGACGCCCTTGGCTTCCGCGACCGCGGCGACGTTCTCGCTCACGCTCTTCTCGAGGCTGATGACGCCTTCGGGGTAGCCCGGGCCAACCGCGAGCTTGTCCATATAGGTGTCGGGTGCGTTGAGCAGGCAGCCCTGCTCCGCCGCCGCCAGCACCGCCAGCGCGTTGGGCCCGGCCTTGGCGGTGATGGTGGTGCCTTCGAGCGGGTCGAGCGCGATATCGATCTTCGGGCCGCCGTCGGGCGCGCCGCCGACCTTCTCGCCGATATAGAGCATCGGCGCCTCGTCGCGCTCGCCCTCGCCGATCACCACCGTGCCGTCGATATCGAGCTCGTCGAACGCCTTGCGCATCGCCTCGACCGCGGCGGCATCGGCCGCCTTTTCGTCGCCGCGCCCGATCAGCGCCGAGGCGGCCACCGCCGCCGCTTCGGTCACACGCACCATTTCGAGCACCAGCACCCGGTCGAGCACGTTGGATTTCGACGGTTTTGCACTCGTGTTCATGGCGAATTCAGTCCCTCTTGCCAGCTTGGGCGGCGCTGTAGCAGGGAAGGCGCGAATGTCGAGAATTGTCCGGTCGGTGGCTGCGGCATTGGTGCTGTGCGCTGTGCCGCTGAGCGCGCAGGATGCGGACAACGTTACCGCGGAAGAGGCGCTCGAGACGGCCGGCGAGGCCTACGGTCCGCCTGCGCCCGAACCCGAGTGCGAGCCGCAGCAGGGCGACGAGATCGTGGTCTGCGCGCGCGAGCAGGAGCAGTCGCAATTCCGCATCCGCTCCGACGACGACGCGGAAAACGACTATGCGCGCGAGACCATGAACAGGGGCGATCCCAGGGCGCCCGACGTGGGCGGCCCGGGCATCTTCCGGGGCAAGGCGACGATCGGCGGGATGTGCATCCCCGGACTGCAGAAATGCCCGCCACCGCCCGCAATCTTCGTCGACTTTTCCGAATTGCCCGAAGCGCCGCCGGGGTCCGATGCCGACCGGGTCGGGCGCGGGCTGGCCCCGACGGGGAACGAGACCGGGACCCAGTCCGAAGATACGCCGGACGGCAGCGGGAACGAAGCCGCGGCCGGCGAGGCACAACCGCCGCAATAGGGACGGTTTCGAAAGCGCTCAACGGGCAGCAGACGAGTCCCTGGTTGCGTGCGGATCGCACATCCGTGCGATCCTTTGGCTGTTCCGTCCCACGCCCCTGCCCGGCGTGTTTTTGTGGCGTCTGTTCGGGCATCGCTTCGCGCTGCCCTGCGCCCGGCAACAGCCCGCTTCTGGCGGTCCGATGCTTGCCGCAATGCGACAGGTTCCGTCACCGCCAGCGAACAAACCTGGGTGGGGAGTGGGCTGGTGCCGCACCTGGCGATCCGACGACTGCCAGGCAGTGACAGGTCTCGTCACCGCCGCAACACGAAACCTCACGCGATGATCTGCATCGTCAGCGGCGGCGCGGTGAGGCTGTCCGAATCGCGCAGCAGGTCGAGCGCGCGGGCGACGTTGCGTTCCGGCCCCTCATGCGCGACCATCGCGACCAGCACCTCGCCGCCCTCCTCGACCCGGCCTTCCTGGATCAGGCTCTCGATCGAGACGTCGGCATCGCGCATCGCCGCGGTCATCTCGGCGAGCACGCCGGGCCGGTCGTTGACCGTAAAGCGCAGATAGGTGCGGCCGGTGCGGTCGCCGCCCTCGGCCTTCTCCATCGGGGCAAGCTGCGCGACCGGGACCGAGAAGGCCGGCCCTGCCTCGCCACGGGCGATATCGATCAGGTCGGCGACCACCGCGCTCGCGGTCGGTCCGTCACCTGCTCCCGCGCCCTGGAACAGCAGGCGGCCGGAGAAATTGCCTTCGGCAACGACCGCATTGGTCGCCCCGGTAACGCTGGCGAGCGGGTGCTGCTTGGGCACGAGGCACGGCTTGACCCGCTGGAGCAGGCGCAGCGTCTCGCCGTCGCTCGCTTCGCAATCGGCCGTGCCGACCAGCCGCACGACGTAACCGAGCCGGTCGGCCTGCGCGATATCGGCGGCGCGCACGCGGGCAATGCCCTCGGTTTCGACCGCGTCGAAATCCATCCGCGCCCCGAACGCGATCGCGGCGAGGATGGCAAGCTTGTGCGCGGCGTCCACGCCCTCGATGTCGAATGTCGGATCGGCCTCGGCGTAGCCCAGCCGCTGCGCCTCGGAGAGCGTATCGGCGAAATCGGCGCCGCTCTTTTCCATGGTCGAGAGGATGTAGTTCGAAGTGCCGTTGAGAATGCCGTAAATGTGCTCGATCGAATTGGCCGCGGTGCCTTCGCGCAAGCCCTTCACCACCGGGATTCCGCCAGCCACCGCGGCTTCGAACTTGAGCGGCGTCCCGCCTGCTTCGGCCGCCTCGGCCAGCTCGAGCCCGTGATGCGCGATCATCGCCTTGTTGGCGGTGACGAAGCCCTTGCCTGCGCGAATCGCGTTGCGCGCCAGCGTCAGCGCCGCACCGTCGGCACCGCCGACGAGTTCGACCACCGCATCGACGTCGTCGCGCTCGGGCAGCCTCGCCATGTCGTCGACCCAGTCGAACGCGGACAGGTCGACGCCGCGATCCTTGGTCCGGCTGCGCGCGCTGACCGCGACGATCTCGAGCGGTCGCCCCGCACGCGCGGCGACCAGCGCAGCGTTGGTTTCGAGCAGGCGGATGACCCCCGCGCCCACGGTGCCGACGCCGGCCAGTGCGATGCGTAGCGGCTCAGCCATCGGCAATCGCCTCTCCGGCCGGAAAGCCGAACGCGGTGCGCACGCTGTCGGGGACACGCTCGGGCCGCCCTTCGGGCAGGTGGACATGTACCGCGACCAGCCGGATGTCTGCCCGGTGCGTGCCGTCGTCGGCGCCGTAGAACCCGATCCGCTTTTCGATGCTCGAATTGCCGATCCGCTCGACCGTCAGCCGTCCCTCGATCATTTCGTCGCAGCGGATCGGGGCGAGATAGTCGACCTCGGCCCGGCGGACATGGAATTCGATATCCGCGGGCATGCCGTGCGCGCGGCGGTCGCGATAGAACTCGGTGACGAGGAGATCGGCATATTCGAGATAGCGCGAATTGAAGACGACCGATTGCGGATCGACCTCGGAATAGCGCACGCGAAAGCGGTGGGTGAAGGCGTCTGTCATCGTGCCCGCCCTAGACCGGGGCGGGGACGGATGGGAACCAGTTTGTCTTGGTGCAGGGCTAAGCCCGGTTTCAGCAGAGCGGAGTGGTTGCGGCGGAGATGGGGTTTGTCGCTTCCGGCGGGGGCGCGGCCTGTCGCTGCTTGGCCGTCGTTGGGCCGCCGGGAGCGGCACCGGCCCGAGTCTTTCGTTGCGTGCGGATCGGACCTCCGTCCGATCCTTGGCTGTCCCATCCCACGCCCTCACCCGGCCATCCCGACCATAGTGACCTATGGGTGGCCGGGTGGGGGCGTGGGATGGGACAGCCCCGGCGGTCAGATACTTGCCAGGCAGCGACAGGCCTCGTCCCCGCCGGAAAACGAAGCACCACTAACTGCGATTGCGCTGGCACGGTCCCAACTGGTCGAGAACGAAGCGATAGTCGGCCTCGGCCTGCGCTTGCGAGGCGCCGTCGCTCGACAGGTTCGCACCGCGCGGCAGACGCGGCGGCAGGAAGCAGGCGAGACGATACCAGGCCAGCGTCTGCGGTTGCGGCGGACGCGCCGCCTGGTCGACGATCTCGCTCCACGACACGCCCCAGACCGGGCGCATGCCGGGCCGGCGGACCACTGTGACCGAAACCGGCGCGCCGCTCGCGGTATCGAGGAACAGCTGCGTCTCCGATTCGTCTGCAAGATTGCCTTCGACCGACAACGCCTCGCGCACGCCGGTGATTGCGGGAGGCGCATCGGGCGCGGCAAACCCGGCCAGTACCGGGCGCAGCCGCGCCTCGAGGTCCGGGCTCCAGTCGAGTTGCGCATGCGGCCCCGCCAGCGCGATCTCGCCGGGGCGACCGTCGACCCGGCGGGTGAACAGCAGCACTTCGCGCTTCTTCAGCTTGGGCGCCTTCCCGTCCATGTCGAGCGGCACGTCGACGAGATAGCGCAGCGATTCGCCGACCGGACGCGAGCCGCTCAGCAGCGCTGTCGTCTCCGCCTCGATATAGAGACGGACCTCGCCGGGACGCAGCCCGGGCGAGCGCTCCGGCTCGACCTCCGCCTGCTTGCGGATCTGTGCGCGGATGACGGAATCGGCCTTCGCCGCGAGATCGGCAAGGTCGGCATAGGTTTGCGCGGGGCCGGCCGGGTACGGCTGAGCCAGCACGACTTGCGGCAGGCCGCATCCCGCTGTGAAAAGGCAGGCGATCGCTGCCATGTACAAGAAATTTCTCAACATATCCGTCCCGTTACTGAACAATTCGGACGCCGCGTGAACGAATCGAGCGACCGTGCGTTTCGACACTGGCCCGTGAATCCCGTGTTAACCGATAAAGCGTTTGCGCGGGGTTGGCATCGCAGCTAAAGGGGCCGCCGGTCTGGGGAGGCTATAACAGAACAACCCCAGGGACGCTTGCACCGCGTTGAGCAAAACGCGGCAAAACCCGCCATTGCCGGCACCGGCAATGCAAGAAGGGTGGACAGCGAGCGATTCTTTTTGGCAGGGTCGCAGGCCTTGTCGAAGAGCAAACCGCCGGATCCCCCGATCCGGCACGTGACGATGGAGTGATGGAGCTGAATGGCCTACGCTGACCAACAGATGAGCGGCAACAGGATTGTCGCGATCATCATCGTGGCGCTGATTCATATCGTCCTCGGCTACGCCCTGATTACCGGCCTCGCCTACAGCGCGGTGAAGAAGGTGGTCGAGCGCGTGACGACGGTCGACATCGAAGAGCCGCCGCCCCCCGAAGAGGAGCCGCCGCCGCCGCCCGAGCCGCAGCCGGATACCTCTCCGCCGCCGATCGTGGCGCCGCCGCCGCCGGTGCAGCTCAACACGACTCCGCCGACGGTCCGGACCCAGCCCACATTCCCGCCGCCCGCGCCGCCGGTGCTGGTGGTGCCGCCGCCGGCTCCAGTCGCCCCGCCGCCCCCGCCGCCTCCTCGGTTCCAGCCCAAGGATCCGACGCCGCGCGGAAGCCCCGGTCGCTGGGCCAACACCAACGACTATCCCTCGCGCGCACTGCGCGAGGAGCGCGAGGGTGTGACGCGTTTCACCGTGACCGTTGGCACCAATGGCCGCGTAACCAATTGCCGCATCACCGGATCGAGCGGGCACTCCGATCTCGACCAGACGACTTGTCGCCTGATCGAGCGCCGCGCACGCTTCAATCCCGCAACCGACGGCAATGGCGACGAAGTCACCGGCACATGGTCCAACGCCGTCCGCTGGGAAATTCCCGAATGACGAGAGTAGAGGCGCCCGCTGTGGCGAGCGCCGGGGTTTAGGATCATTTTTTCGAATTACCTGAGAGGAAACTCGCTATGATTATCGAACTTCTTACAGTGGCTACGGGCTCCGACGCGGCGCCGCGCACCGACTTCAGCTTCCTGCATGCCATGAACCAGGGCGGCGTGATCGCATGGTCGATCTTCGGCGTGCTGGTGATCATGTCGGTCGGATCGTTCTACATCCTGATCACCAAACTGCTCGAACAGCAGAAGATCATGAACCAGTACAAGAAGGTGCGGACCGATTTCTGGCGCGCCAACTCGCTCGCCGAAGGCCGCAACAAGCTCGACAAGAACAGCGCCTGGCGCCAGGTCGTCGACGACGGTCTCAAGGCGCAGGAATCGCACGGCAAGATGACCGACAGTCTCGAAGCGCATGACTGGCTGCACGGTTCGCTCGCGCGTTCGGAAGCCTCGATCAATTCGAAGCTTGCCGGCGGCCTGCCGTTCCTCGCCACGGTCGGCGCGACCGCGCCGTTCGTCGGCCTGCTCGGCACCGTGATCGGCATCTATCGCGCGCTGATCAATATCGGCATCGAAGGTTCGGCATCGATCGACAAGGTCGCCGGTCCGGTCGGCGAGGCGCTGATCATGACCGCCATCGGCCTGCTCGTCGCGGTGCCGGCGGTGCTCGCCTACAACTGGCTGCAGAGCCGCAACAAGCGGATTGCGGAAATGCTGTCGGGCTTTTCGACCGACATCCTCGCGAACATCAATTCGCAGGGTGCGGTGAAGCCGGCAATCATGACCAAGGCCTCGACGCAGCAGGCATCGAAAGCCGCCAGGACTGCCCCGGCGGCCGCGGCCAAGCCGGCGTCGGCCACCACGCCGCCCAGGAAACCCTGAACTCGAACCGCACCCCGGCGGGTTTTCCGGAAGGGAGCCCGCCGGATCGAGAAGGCAAGGGATAGGACGATACTATGTCGATTGAGATAGGCGGAACCGGCGAAACGCCGATGTCGGACATCAATACCACGCCGCTCGTGGACGTGATGCTGGTGCTGCTGATCATCTTCCTGATCGCGATTCCGGTGGCGATCCAGCAGATCGAGAACCTCGAAATCCCGATCATGGAATCGGTCGAATCGAAGAACAAGGTCGAGAACCTGCTGATCACCGTCACCACGACCGATGCAGAGGGCCGTACGGGCAACGTGATCAAGACCGGCTATACCGGCGCCACGCGCGAGGGCGAATGCCGCGTCTACATCAACAACACCACGCTGGTGTCGTCCGAGGAACTGTACGATCAGGCCTTCAAGCGGCTCGACGATATCGTCAGTCGCGCCGGGGGGCCGGAAGCGATCATGGCCGAGCCCGAGTTGATTCCGCAGGTCCACATCCGCGGCGACGTCGATGCGCCGTGGCGCTGCGTCGCGGGCACGATCTACAATATCCAGGCGGCCGGATATCCGACCGTCGGCTTCATTTCGAACCCGGTCGACCCGAACGGCTGATCGCCGCGACCGGACGACAACAGGAGTAATTCACCATGGCGATGACAGGCGGCAAGGACGATGGCAGCCCGATGATGGAGATGAACACGACGCCGTTGATCGACGTCATGCTCGTGCTTCTCATCATGTTCATCATCACCATTCCCGTTGCCACCCACTCGGTCGATATCGACCTGCCGGTTCCGAACCCGGATCCGCCGCCGGAAGACATGATCGATCCGATCAAGAACAAGATCGTGCTGACCCAGGCCGGCGAAATCCTGTGGAACGGCGACTCGATCGACGACAGCGAACTCGTCCGCAATCTCGAGATCACCAAGACCATCGATCCCGAACCCGAACTGCAGTTCGAACCCGAAGCGCTCGCGAGCTACGATCTCTCGGCGCGCGTGCTGAATATCATCAAGGTTTCGGGCGTGACCAAATTCGGTTTCGTCGGAAACGAAAAGTACCGGGTATTCGCCGGCGGCGAGTAACCGCCCGACAGGGCACACCGATACCAGCGGGCCGACAGGCCCGAGACGGGGGGCGGAGCGATCCGCCCCCTTTCCGTGTGCCGGACCCTCCAGCCATCACCGGCTTGACTGATCGCTCCGTTATGTTATGTTATTACACATAACTGGGAGAGCGCCGATGCAACTCGCAGCCGAGACCGGTCCGATGGCGGAAATCAACACCACGCCTTTGATCGACGTGATGCTGGTGCTGCTGATCATGTTCATCATCACCATCCCGGTCGCCACCCATTCGGTCGATATCGACCTGCCGCGCGACTGCCCGGGTTGCCCCACACCCGACCGACTCAAGAACAAGATCGTGATCGATGCGGCCGACAGGGTGCTGTGGAACGGGAAACCGGTGACCCAACGGCAGTTGGCCATTTTGCTGCATAATACCAAGCTGTTGCCGGTCGAGCCCGAACTGCAATTCGAACCGGTCGCCAATGCGCGCTATGCCATATCCGCGCAGACCCTCAACACGATCAAGCTCTCGGGCGTCACCAAGTTCGGCTTTGTCGGCAACGAGCGCTACCGGCAGTTCGCAAGCACCGAATGACCGGCCACAGGCCGCGACGGCGGGTTTGCAGGAGCTTCGATCACGGGCAACCGATCGGCCGGATCGATACGCTCCCGATCCTGATCTTGTGTATGTGTCTGGCGTGCATGTTCCTCGCGACCTGGAAGGTTCCCGACCATGCACTCACCATCGGTTTCCCCGTCATCGATCCGACGATGGCAAATGACGGTATCGTCCCGGTCCACCGGGTTGCGGTCAAGCCGGACGGCACGGTGACGCTCGATGGCACTCCTACCGATCGGGCCGGGTTGTCGGAGACGCTGCAGAGGCTCGCTCTCGCGACGCCGGCCCCCGGCCTGGTGTTCGAGCCATCGAGCGATGCCGGCTACGATGATGCGCTCCATACACTTGCAATCATCGCCTCGGCAGGCCTTGCCGAAGAGCAATTCTGTTTCGGAGGCCTGTCCGAACATCGCGATTTCGGCGCGGACTGGTCCGGGGAACCGATGTATTTCTCGATCCCAGTCCTTGAAATACGTGAACCGGAAAGGTCGCGCGCGACCGTCCCGCCCCGTCAATCGCTTCCCGAGTGCGATCCTGGCCGGATCGTCCATCGCCTCGACTAGACCCTGTTTCAGCAATGCTGAAACGGTAGCGGCACCGGCCCGCTCCCTGCTGGAGCGATTTCACCTTCGCCGAAACAGAGTCTATCGCTCTCCCGGGAGGTCCACGCGCATCGCCTCTCCCGCCAGCGTCTCGGCTTCGAGCAGCAATTCCTCGTCGACCGAGCCCTGCGGCATCGCCTCGCGGCCGAGCATGGTCATCACCGGCACCGCGAGCGGGCTTACACGATCGAGCTCGACATGGACGAGCTGCTCGGCCGAGCGCTCGAGCAGATCCGCGAGCCGCCCGACATCGGTCAGCCGCGCGCGCGCATCGGCCCAGGCAGCTTCGAGCAGCACGTGTTCGGGTTCGTATTTGCGCAGCACGTCGTAGATCAAATCGGTCGAGAAGGTGACCTGCTTGCCGGTCTTGCGCTTGCCGGGATGCTGGCGTTCGACCAGCCCCGCGATCACCGCGACTTCGCGGAAGGCGCGTCGCAGCAGGTGCGATTCCTGCACCCAGTCGACGAATTCGTGCGCGAGGATATCGGGCGACAGCAGCACACCGGGATCGCTCACCGGCTTCAACCCCCAGACCGCGAGCGAGTAGTCGTTGGCGACGAAACCGCCGGGCAAAAGCCCGCGATCCTCCATCCGCCGCATGATCAGCATGCCGAGACTCTGGTTCGCGTTCCAGCCCTCGAACGTGTAATAGACGCTGTAATGCTTCTTCTGATGGGGGAAGCTCTCGACCAGCAGCTCGCCCGGCCCCGGCATGCGGCTGCGCCAGTCCTGCACTTCGAGCCATTCGCGCACATCGTCGGGAAAGCGCGCCCAGCCCGCGCGATCGACGAGCATTGCACGGACCCGCTCGGCGAGGTGCGTGGTCAACGGCAGGCGCTGACCGCCATAGGACGGGATGGTGGCCGATTTCTTCGCCGCGCGAACGACGACGTCCATGTCCTTGAGCTGCTCGACCTCGAGCGACATGCCGGCGAAGAAGAAGGTGTCTCCGGGCGACAGCGTCGCGGCGAAGCGCTCTTCGACCTTGCCGAGCTGGCGGCCGTTCCGGAAGCGCACGGTGAGCATTTCCGAATCGACGATGATCCCGGCATTCATCCGGTGCCGCTGCGCGTGTTCGGGGTGAGTCAGCCTCCAGACCCCGCTCCTGTCCCGCACGATCCGCTTGAACCGGTCGTAGGCGCGCAGCGCGTAGCCGCCGTTCTCGACGAAGCCGAGCACACGCTGCCACACCTCCTCGTCGACCCAGGCATACGCCAAGCTCGATCGGATTTCGGCCAGCAATTCGCGCTCGTCGAACGGTGCCGCGCAGGCGCAGGCCATGACATGCTGGGCGAGCACGTCGAGCCCGCCCGGACGAAAGCCCTCGCCATCGCGCCGGCCCTCGTCCACTGCATCCTTGGCCGCGGTCGCTTCGAGAAACTCGAAGCGGTTGCCCGGCACCAGGATCGCGCGGCTGGGCCGGTCGAGCCGGTGATTGGCGCGGCCGATCCGCTGGAGCAGGCGGCTCGATCCCTTCGGCGCGCCCATCTGCACGACGCAGTCGATATCGCCCCAATCTATGCCGAGATCGAGGCTGGCGGTACATATCAGGGCGCGCAGTTCGCCGCGCGCCATGGCACCTTCGACCTTGCGCCGCGCTTCCTTCGCGAGCGATCCGTGGTGGATGCCGATAGGCAGATTGTCCTCATTGGCGTCCCACAGCAGCTGGAAGACGAACTCGGCGAGGAAGCGGGTGTTGGTGAATACCAGCGTCGTCTTGTTGCGAAGGATCTCCTCGTAGAGCTGCGGGATCGCCCAGCGGCCTGCATGCCCGCCCCACGGCACACGCTCTTTCTCGGGCAACAGGATCTCGACTTGCGGATCGGCACCCTGCTCGCCCTCGACCAGTTCAACGCTATCGATTTCACCCCACGGCGCGAGCCATTCGACAAACGCCTCCGGATCGGCGACAGTCGCCGACAAGGCGACGCGCTGCATGTCAGGCGCGATCGCCTGCAGTCTACCGAGCGCCAGCGCGAGCAGGTCGCCGCGTTTGCCCGTGGCAAAGGCGTGGACCTCGTCGATGACCACGCGCTTCAACCCGGCGAACAACTCGAAACTGTCGGGATAGCTGAGCAATAGCGAGAGGCTCTCCGGTGTGGTCAGCAGGATGTGCGGCGGCTTGCTGCGCTGGCGGCGCTTGCGGTCGGACGGGGTATCGCCGCTGCGCGTCTCGATCCGGATCGGCAGGCCCATCTCCTCGACCGGGGTCACGAGATTGCGCTGTACGTCGTGCGCCAGCGCCTTGAGCGGCGAGACGTACAGAGTGTGGAGGCCGTCCGGTGGCTTCGCCTCGCCGAGCCGCGACAGGGTGAAGTCGGCAAGCGTCGGCAGGAATCCCGCCAGCGTCTTGCCCGCCCCCGTATCGGCGACCAGCAGCGCGTGCCGCCCGGCATCGCTCGCAACGAGCATGTCGGCCTGGTGGCGCCGTACGCACCAACCGCGCGCGTCGAACCAGTCGGCTATTTCTGAGGGGAGTTCCGCCTCGGTCATACTGGCGTGCATCTATCCCGGTAAAGCGCTCGGTTTCCAAGCGCTCGATCGCACGACGCGTTCCGTGCCCGGCTCAGCGCAGCCGGAGCAAGTCGGCGGGGACATCGCCGGGTCGGGACAACAGGGCGTCGACCAGGGCAATCCGGATTGCGCAGCTGCGCGAACGATCCTTGCCGGAGAATTCGGCCTCGATCTGCGCATCGGTCGCGCCCGTCGCTCTCGCAACGCGATCGAACACCCAAGCCGGGACAGGCGCGGTCTCCGGGCCGCCCAGGTCCTCGTTGGGATCCATCAGGCCCGCCTCGACCATCTTCCAGCCGAGCCTGCGTTCGCGCGCCCGGATGTGTCCGGGGAGCTCGAAGCCTTCGGGCAAGCGTGCGCTGCGCAGGAATTCGGTGCAGGCTTCGTCGCCCTCCTCCGCCCGGACCGCCATGGCGGCATCGCGGCGCAAGGCGTGGATCACCAGCAGGTCATCGAAGGGGGCCTTCTCGATCGCGCGATGGGTGAGATGGCGAATCAGGTACGCCCCCTCGCGAACGGCCGATTCCCGGCCGTCGTATCTGCTGCCGTACCGAATGTTGCCGACCTGCCCCGCGAGCGCGGGTGCAGCCGTTACCAGTTCCGCCGAGGTAGCATTGGTGCCGAACATCTCGCGGAGGAAGTCGGCGGGAGGAATCGTCTCTTCGGACTGCGTCACCTCGACTTCAGGCACTACGGGCTGCTGAGGCGGATCGGGCAGCGCATCGCCGCAGAATCGTAACGCCTGGACGACGAGGAACAGCACGAACAAGCGCCGGATGATCCACCCGACCCATTCCGGTCCGGGCTTTTCCCAGGATTCGACGCGTTCGGGGTCCAGATGCGATTCGAGTTCCGGGTAGCGCTCGCGAATCCCGCCCAGCAGCGTGTGGATCTCCTCGCGCTTGATCCTAAGACCGTCGAAGAAACTACGCTTGCCGGGCCGTTTCAGCTCCTCCCAGGCCTTGTGCAGCGGGTGGTCGGACTGTTCGACGTTGTCAGTGAAGCGCATGCCGCGCAGCCGCGGGTTGAGGAATTGCAGCGCGGGCCGCTCGACGATCACCCCCGATTGGTCGAGCCAACCGAATGCCACCGACACCCGTTCGAGCAACGGGGCCGAGCGCGGCCAGGCCTGTGCCAACATCTCGGCGAGATATTCGTCGATCGCGCTGTGCGTGCCGATATCGCCCTCGAGCGCATGGTCCAGGATCGCCCCGACGCTCTCCTCGGCCTGCCCGAACTCGGCCCAGGTCAGCGGCTCGGCGGAATATTCGCCATTCGGAAAAAACAGGGTGCCGAGGCGGCGCATCTGCTCCTCGACCTGTTGCGTCGCGGCGACCTCCGGCGGATCCGGGTCGGCACCCGGGCCGTATTCGCGCCTCGGCACGTCGTGCAGACCGACATCGTCCCAGTCGAAATCGAAATCGCGTTCCTCGACCGGCCAGTCGAGGCCCAATTCGCCGCCATGGCGATCGCTTTCGGGGTCGGCCGCCGGATCGCGTGCGAGCAGGTCGGCGTCGTCGAAGGCCTCATCGTCGGCGAGCGGCGAAACGGTTTCGCTCGCCTGCCGCAACGCGACGTCGCGCGCCGCGCGCAGCTCCGCATAGGCGTCGATTTCGCGATCGAGATCCATCTCGCGCAGCTTGTCGGCATAGGCGCGGCGGATCGCCGCCCTGTCGCCGGTCTGCGCAATGCCGAGCGCGCGCCAGGGCCACCCCCTCACAGCGGCGGGTTCGCTTCGAGCTCGTCGAGCGCGGAAAGCAATCGCCCGCGCGCATCGGCAATGACGCGCGGATCCTGTTTTTCGAGCGCCCCTTGGAACTCGGTGATCCATTCGCCGATCATGTGCCGCGCAGGGCCGGTGAACCCCTCGTAGCAGCGCTCTGCGCGCGTCATCGCGGCGACGTTTTCGGCCTCGTCGCGCGGGTGGACCTTGAGCTTCTCGATCGCCTTGCGGCTTTGCTCGATATCCTTCGCGCTGCGCCCGTCTTCCTCGTCGACGATGACCAGGTTCTTCTTGAGCCCGGTCTCGGGCACCTCGACATCGATTTCGAGCAACCCGTTGGTGTCGTAAGTGAACCGGATCTCGATCGCGATATGGCCGGCGGGCTTGGGCGGTACCCCGATGCGCACCGTGCCCAGTTTGACGTTGTTTTTCACGTCGCGCGCCTCGCCCTGGAAGACGTTGAATTCGACCTCGCGCTGGTTGTCCTGCATGGTCGAATAATATTGCATCCGGCTGACCGGCACGGGTGTGTTGCGCTCGATTATGGGCGAAAAGATGCCCGAATGGATCACGCCGAAATTGTCGCGATCGGCGGTATCCACCCCGAGCGTGAAGGGGGCCACGTCGGTAATGCGAATCTCGTCGAGACCGCCGTCCCGGGCCAGCAATCCGGCCTGAACCGCCGCACCGAGCGCGACCGCGTGATCGGGATGGACCGAATGGTTGGGAAAGCGTCCGAACATCCGCGTCAGCGCCTTGCGCACCACCGGCATTCGGGTCGCGCCACCGACCAGCACGACTTCGCTCAATTCCTTCACGTTGATGCCGGTATCGCGCAACGAGCGGATCACCGGATCGCGCAGCCGCTTGATCAGCCACTTGGCCGCTTCCTCGAATTTCTCGCCGGCGACTGCCGCGGAAAAGCGCCGGTCGCCGATGGTCACGGCGAATTCGGCCTCCGCCTTGTCCGACAAGGTTCGGCGGGCTTTCTCGGCGGCCAGGGTCATCAGCGCATTGCGCCGCTCGGACGGCAGCGCCTCGAGCGCAGCCTCGGCGTCCTCGCCGAGCCGCTCCTCGACCAGCTGCACCATCGCCGCATTGAAATCGTCGCCCCCGAGCCGGTTGTCGCCCGCCGAGGCACGGACTTCGACAATGCCTTCGAACATCTCGACGATCGACACGTCGAACGTGCCGCCACCGAGGTCGAACACCAGGAACGGCTCTCGGTCGTCACGGTCCTGCAATCCGTAGGCGAGCGCGGCGGCGGTCGGCTCGTTGATCAGCCGGCGCACTTCGAGCCCGGCGATTTCGCCTGCGCGGCGTGTGGCGCGGCGCTGTTTCTCGTTGAAATAGGCGGGCACGGTGATGACGGCGGCGGTCGGGCGCTCGCCAAGCGCCTGCTCGGCATCGTCGACCAGCGAGGACAGGATCAGCGCAGACAATTCCTCCGCCCGGTAGTCGCGCTTGCCGATACGCACGCTCGCCTCGGTGCCCATCATCCGCTTGAAGCTGGTAACGGTCTCCTCCGGATGCGTCGCCAGGCGGTCGAGTGCTGCGGCGCCGGTCCAGACCTGCCCGCTCCGGTCTATCGAGACTGCGGAAGGGGTCAGCAGGTCGCCGAGCGCATTGGGAACCAGTTCCGACCGCTCGTCGCGCCAGATTGCAACGGCACTGTTGGTCGTGCCGAGATCGATCCCGATCAGCATTTCGTCGTTGAACCCCTCATCGTCGTGTTCAGCCTTAGCAAGGCGGGCGGGGGATTCCAGAGGTTTACGGCCCGGATCCCGAGGCGCGATCGCGGAACAGGCCCGTCTGGTGCATCAGCTCGCCGAGCAAGGGGTGATCGAGCCGCAACGTGAAGAGGAACTGGCCGCAGCCGATGTCGCGATGTTCGATGCGAAGCCGCCCCGGCGCCAGCCAGGCGGGGAGCCGCAGCTTGCGCCCGGCAACGGCGAGGAAATAATGCGCGCTGGAGAAGCGGATGCCCTGCGCGACCGGCTCGGCATCGAGTGCGATGCCGAACCCGGCGCCGAGATATTCCTCGAGACCGGTCGGGCCCGCGAACCGCTTGGCGCTGTGGATGGTCTGCGGAAAGCCGCTGCGCCGCGCATAGACTCGGGTCCATACCTGCCCGCCACTGTCGCCATCCTCGGTCACGGTAACCACCGCAGCGGTGCCGGCGAGACGCTCGAGCGGCAGCGGCGCGCCGATCACGCGGCATAGCTGCGCGAGCAGCCAGCCGCTGCGGCTCATGCGGTGTTCGAGGATGACGCCGTCATAGCTTGCCGAGGCTCCGGCGCGCAGCCGTTTCGAAAAGCGCGCACGAACCGCCTGGGGCAGGCCGTCCCACGCTTCGGCACCCAGCACCCGGCGGAACCGCAAATCGCCGAGCGGCAACTCACCGTGCTTTACGCGAGGTCGCGAGCGGGGAAGGAAATCCTCGTGAAGATCGCGCAGCGTTTCTCGCATCGCCTTCCCTTTCGACTTCGGCTTGCCGTCTATTCGGGACTTGCCCGCTTGCCGCGGCCCGGCTTGAGCAGATTCACCACCCTGGTTCCCATGCGGATCAGCGCCATGATCTGGCTCGGCGGCACCTTGAGCATCTGCTCGTACCAGCGCTCGACGGTGCCGACGAACTCGTCCATCGCCGCCAGCCGCTTGCGGACGACCGGTCCGATCGCGGGATCGTCGGCCTCCGCCATGGCGGCATGGATCGCGGCGACCATCGGATCGACCTCGCGCGCCTTGCGTCCCTGCGCGATTCGCGTCGCCATCAGCCACAGATCGGTCTCGGCCTCGAAATGGTCGCGCCGGTCGCCGAGCACGGGGACGCGCCGGACCAGCTGCCAGTTCTGCAGCTCCTTGAGGCTGTTCGATACGTTCGAGCGCGCCATGCCGAGCGTATCGGCGATATAGTCGGCGGTGCGTGGCCGGTCGGACAGGTAGAGCAGCGCGTGAATCTGCGCGACCGAGCGGTTGACGCCCCACTGTCCGCCCAGATCGCCCCAGCGCAGGACGAAGGTTTCGACCGCCGCCGGCAATGTTTGCGACTTAACCGTTGTTTCTGTCATGACAGAAATTTACGAAAGGAAAGATGCGCTGTCAAGCGCGCTGTAACGGCGCCATCCCGGTCAGTATTCCGAACCGTCCCCCTCGTCGGCGGCGTCGGATACATCTTCGGCTGCCCTGGCAGCCGCCGCGTTTTCGCGCAGGTCCTCTTTCGAAACGCCGAGCGCCGCAGCCAGTTGCCCGCGCTCTTCCGCGCCAAGGTCTTCATAGCTTTTCGGCGCGGGAAGCGATGCCATGCTTTCCTGCATACGCTCCATCATGCCGGGCATCATTTCCATCATCATCGGCATCATTTCGTTCATCGCGGACATCACCTGCGGATCGGCATAGATCAGCATCGATTCGGCGGCATAATGGCTGCCCACCGGCGTTTCGAAGAAGCGGTTGAGTTCGGCCATTTCCTCTTCGGTGAACCGCACGGCATAAGCGCGCATGAGGCCCGCGCGATAGGACGGCTCGAGCCGTTCCATCAGCTCGAGCGTCATGTCGACGGTGATCTCCGTTACGATCCGGTTGCGTTCCTCATGCGCCGGATCGAGGATCGCCATGACCTCGCCGAGCGTGGCATCGCCCATTTCCGCCACGTCCGCGGGATCGCGTCCGGCGAGTGCGGCGATCTGCCCGAGCGGAAGCTCGCCGACCGACGCCGTGATCGCATCCATCATCGGCTCGAGCGTGTCCTCCATCATCTTGGCGAAGCTTCCCGGGGGGAATATCTTGTCGACGACCGTTTCCGCCTGCGGCAAGCGCGCTTCCTGCTCGGCCGTAAGCGGCTCCGCCTTGAACATGTCCCCGAAAATATCGGCCATGGCCGATATTTCGGCCATGTCGTCGCCGGTTTCGGCGTCCTGTGCCGCGAGCGGCTGTCCCAGCGCAAGCGCCGCAATACCGGCAATAATGGCAACCCGTTTCATCGTCTTACTCCCTTTCAATGCCCCGCCTGCAGCCCGCGTTCGAGACCGCTTGCTGCGAGTTGTTCGTCGATCTGCGCGATCAGGCGTTCGAGCCCCTCCTCGCTGTCGCTTTCGGCACGCGCGACGAGGACGTCCTGCGTGTTCGAAGCGCGCAGCAGCCACCAGCCGTCGTCGGTGGTCACCCGCACGCCATCGGTGCCGTCGACTTGCGCCGGACTGTCGGCGAGCCGCGCCCTGACCTCGTCGATCGCGGCGAACTTGCGGCTCTCGTCGACCTGGAAGCGCATTTCGGGCGTGTTGACCATCGCCGGCATCGCACCACGCAATTCGGTCACCGATTTGCCCAGCCGCGCCGACGCGGCCATCAGCCGCACCCCGGCATAGAGTGCGTCGTCGTAGCCGTAATAGTCGTCGGCGAAAAACACGTGCCCGCTCATTTCGCCTGCCAGCGGGCTGCGCGTTTCCTTCATCTTCGCCTTGATCAGCGAATGTCCGGTCTTCCACATCACCGGCTTGCCGCCATGCGCCGCGACATGGTCGAACAGCGCGCGGCTCGCCTTCACGTCGGCGATCACCGTCGCATTAGGTAGTCTTGCGAGGAGGTCTTCGGCGTAGATCATCAGTAACTGATCCCCCCAGATGACGCGGCCTTCGCCGTCGATCGCGCCGATGCGGTCGCCGTCGCCGTCGAACGCCACGCCGAAATCGAGATCCTCCGCCGCAACCAGCGCGCGCAGGTCCTCGAGATTGGCTTCGACGGTGGGATCGGGATGATGATTGGGAAAATCGCCATCGACCTCGGTGAAGAGCAGATGGTGCTCGCCCGGCAGGCGCGCGGCAAGCGCTTCGAGCGCGGGACCCGCGGCCCCGTTGCCCGCATCCCAGCCGACCTTGAGGCCGGAGACGTCGCCCTCGAGTCCGGCGAGCGGAGCGAGCAGCCGGGCGACGTAATCGTCGAGCACTGCGCGGTCGGAAACCTCGCCGGTCCCGTCGTCCCAATCGCCCGCGGCGGCGAGCCGGCCGACGGTCTGGATGTCCTCGCCGAAAAACGGACGCCCCTGAAATACCATCTTGAAGCCGTTGTAATTGGCGGGGTTGTGGCTGCCGGTTATCTGAATGCCGCCGTCCACCTGCTCGGATGAGGCTTCGGCGTAATACAGCATCGGCGTCGGCCCCATGCCGATCCGCACCACGTCGCAGCCGCTCGCGGTCAGCCCCTCGACCAGCGCATGTTCGAGCATCGGCGAGCTGACGCGCCCGTCATAGCCAACCGCAACAGTCTTCCCCCCCGCTCGCCGCAGGAGCGTGGCGAAGCTGCGCCCGATCGCGCGCGCGTCGTCGGGACCGAGCGTCTCGCCGATGATCCCGCGAATGTCGTATTCGCGCAGCACGGTCGGGTCGAATTGGTGGCTCATGACGGCTCTTTCAGGATTCGTAGGGCAATTCGTCGAGCAGCAGGTCGCGCGCGGCATTGGCCTCGTGCACCTGTGCATTGGTGCCGCCGCGGTCGGGGTGCACCATCGCAACCAGCCGCTTGTGCGCTTCGAGGATCTCGGCCCGGTCCGCCCTCGCACTCACCGAAAGCAGCTTGCGCGCCTTGAACACCGCCTGGCTGCGGGTCGGAGGAGGGCGCAGATAATCCCACGGCCACTTTCCCAGCGCCCAGCGGCACAGCACCGAAATCCCCACCGCGAGGAGCAGCAGCTTGAGCATCGCTCAGGCGAGCTCCAGTTCGGGGGCCGGGCTCGCCACCTCGGGCAGATGGAGCCCCGAGAGCAGCCCGTTCAACTCGACCCGCGCGACGAGATGGCTGGTGCCGAGTTCGCCCAGATGGCCCTTGTCGAGCAGCGTCAGCCCGGACGGGAACAGTTCGCGATAGATGACGCGTTCGGACAAGCCCTGCGCGACGCGGAAACCGGCGCGCTGGCTCAGCTCCTTGAGCGCCTTCTCGATCCGCAGCATGTTGCGCGCCTCGACATGACCGGTGCGGTTGCGCACCACCACCCAGTCGATCTCCTGCCGCCGCTGCAGCGCGCGACGCTTGCGCGTCTCCCAGATCAGCTCGGCGTAGAAGCTGAGGCGGCGGACCTTGAAACTTTCGGCATCGACCTGGCCGATGAGGTCGAAATCGACGAAGCTGTCGTTGAGCGGCGTGACCAGCGTGTCCGCCTCGACCGCCGCGTGGCGCGCGTACGGATCGTCGCGCCCCGGCGTGTCGACAATCAGGAAATCGGCATTGGCCCCGAGACGCGCAAGCGCCTCGTCGAGGTCGTCGATGCCGTCGCCGTCGAAGACCTCGCATTGCGCCGTCGGCAGGTCGATCCCGCGCCGTGCCGCCGTCTCGGCGCGGTTCTCGAAATAGCGGTGCATGGTGCGCTGGCGCGGGTCGAGGTCGAGCGCCGCGACGCGCGCGCCGCGATAGGCCAGCGCGACGGCGATATGGACTGCTGTGGTCGACTTGCCGGTTCCGCCCTTCTCGTTGGCGAAGGTGATCCGGTGCGGGGGCCTGGTCGACAAGGGGTGCGCCTTTCCTGCTGCTTGCTACGCGGGCGTGCCGGTGTGTAACAGCGCCCCGTTGCTTCCTATCCAAGGGGTCGAAACGGTGCAAACGGTCAAACGTCTCGACATGTTGAGAAACGCGGTCGCCGCCCTGCGCCAAGGCGGCGAGACGCTGGCGCTGGTGCCGACCATGGGCGCGCTGCACGAAGGGCACCTGACGCTGGTGCGCGAGGCCGCACGGCAAGCCGACCGGGTGGCGGTGTCGATCTTCGTCAACCCGACGCAATTCGGGCCGGGCGAGGACCTCGACGCCTATCCGCGCCAGCTGGAGGCGGATGCGGCCCTGCTCGAGGCCGAAGGCGTCGACCTGCTGTGGGCGCCTCCGGTCGAAGCAATGTATCCCGACGGGTTTGCGACCTCGATCACGGTCGAAGGCGTCAGCGCGGGCTTTTGCGGGGCGGACAGGCCGGGCCATTTCGACGGCGTCGCGACCGTGGTGTGCAAGCTGTTCCACCAGGTGCGGCCCGATGTCGCACTGTTCGGCGAGAAGGACTGGCAGCAGCTCGCCGTGATCCGCCGGATGGCACGCGATCTCGACCTGACCCGGCCGCATGTCGATTCCATTGTCGGCGTGCCGACGGTGCGCGAGGCCGACGGGCTCGCGATGTCGAGCCGCAACCGTTACCTCTCGCCCGAACAGCGCGAGGCGGCGGGCACGCTGCCGCGCGCGATGAAGGAGGCGATCGCGCGGATCGAGGACGGGCAGGATGTCGGGCGCACGCTCGCCGCGCTCGAGGACGAACTGCTCGGCGCGGGGTTCGAACGGGTCGACTACGCCGATCTCGCCGACGCCGCTTCGCTGGCGAAGCTGAACACATTGGGGCAAACCCCCGCCCGCCTGCTCGTCGCAGCGCGGATCGGCGGCACGCGATTGATCGACAATATGCCCGTGGAGTGAGACAGGCTCCGCCGCTGTCCCCCGATTGGGGGACAGACGCGGCACGAAGCCGTCACTATGTGGGCGCCCTCGGGGAGCACGCTTCGTGCCCTCGGGTCGCAACGGGTCGGGTATGCCGGCCCGCCAGGGCCGGTATGCCCGGCCTTCGCAAACCTCCTCCCTTGCGAAAACCCGGACAGGGCGGCTGCGCCGATGCGCGCCGCCCTGCTCCATTACCGGGCGGAGAAGCCTGGGGTCGGAGTTGCCGTCGGGCGTCAGACCTCGGGGTCGACCGAGGTGGAAATCTTGGTCCCGGCGCTCGAATATTCCCGCAGGTCGCAGACGAAATTCGCAGCCTCGTAATCCTGTTCGAGCGGGAATGTCGCGCTCTCGTCGAAGCCGAGCCGTACGAACAGGTCGGATACCATCGCGTTCTTCGGCGTTGCGATATATTCCGCGAACAGCCGCTTCGCGCCCGCGGCGCGGGCGCGTTCGGCGAGATTGTCCATGATCTCCTGCTCGACCCCGCGCTCGAGGACGCGGCAGGATTGCAGCCAGGTGTCGACGATCCAGTCGTCCCCCGCCTTGCGGACGATGACAACCGCAATCATGCCGTGGTCGGAGAAGGCGTCCCTGAGGCGCACCTGCCAGCACAGATAGTCGCCCGATTCCCGGAATTCCTCCAGCGTCTCCCTGCCGTGCCGCCTGGTCGTCACGTTGAACTGGTTCGACTTGCTGATCAGCTGCGCGATGCGGGGCAGACCGATCTCGTCGAAGGGCGAGATCGTCATCTCCATTTCGAGCCGCTGCAGATATTCGTCGTAATTGCCGACCGTCGCGCTGATTTCGGCGCGCTTGGCATCGGCGGCGTAGGATTCCGCCCGCAACACGTCGTCGCTGTTCAGCGGCTGGTGTTCGAACGCGCCGCTTGCCGCGACGATCGTCGCGTAGCGGAACGGGTCGGCGGGCACTTCGGGCACGAACACGAACGGAAGCTCTTCGCGCACGCGCGCGCGTTCGGCCGGATTGTCGTCGATGAAGGCGAGCGATTCGACGCCGAGCCGCATCGTCTCTGCGATCGCGCGGATGCCGGTGGCCTTGTCGTCCCAGCTGGCATGAAAAACGGCGATATCGTTTTCGCGAAGGGCCATGTCGGGGTGCTGGGTGAAAGGCAGCCGCGCGGTCTCGTCGTTGTTCTTGGAACAGACGCACAGCGCCACGCCGCGGCGTTTCAGTTCGAGCGCCAGGCTCTGGAGCGCCAGATGCGCCTCTCCGCGCGGCGAACCCTGCCCGATCTCGATCCCTTCGACTCCGTCGTCGCCGATCACGCCGTTCCAGACGGTGTTGTCGAGATCCATCACGAGCGCGCGGCGGGCCTTCCCGAACCGCGATGCCAGATTGCGGGCGATGAAGTCCGCCACGACCGGATTGAGATCCATCGAGAACGGCGCCTTGAGCTCGAAATGGCGCATCGGGTCGAACCAGGCCGCATGGCCGATATCGGCAGCGAGCGCTGCGATATCGGCGACCATGCAGTGGCCTTCGGCGGCAGCATCGAGCAGGGCGGAATTGGTCCGCTGGACGAACCGCGCCATGGTGCCGGGCATGGCCCCGTCGATCGACGAGATACGCCGGTCGCGCGGGGTCACCGAGGTGGTGACCATGACCTCGGTCCCGCAAGCGCTGCGCAATCCCGCGATGGTCTGCCGCAGCTGCGATATGC
This sequence comes from uncultured Altererythrobacter sp., assembly GCA_913055875.1. Classification (GTDB taxonomy): domain Bacteria; phylum Pseudomonadota; class Alphaproteobacteria; order Sphingomonadales; family Sphingomonadaceae; genus CAJXJY01. The sequence continues at coordinate 39,864 of CAJXJY010000005.1, read as the reverse complement.
TGGCCGAGAAGGCGGCCTGTTCCTGCTGTTCGTCGAGCAGCGTAGTGGCGGAAAAACTCTCCGTCGCATCGTGCCAGTAGAGCGCCGCATCGAGATCGCCTTCGAAGGGTGCCGCGGCGCCGTGCCCGATGGCGGCCGCACTGCCGAGCGGCGCGAGCTGCGGCTCGATCAGCAGCAGCCGGCCGAGGCCCGCGGCCTGCAGGGCCGGAAGCAGGAAATCGAGCGTCCGGCCCGACACGACGCCAAGCCGGATATGGCGCAGCGGCGCGAGAAAGCGGTGGAACCGGACCATCCGCCGCGCGAGACGCTCGAGCTGGAGCTGCTGCATCGGATCGAGCCGTTCGCCGGCGAGGCGATGCGCCAGCTCGGCCAGCCGGGCGCCGGTGGCCTCAGGATCGCCTTCCCCCGCCTCCAGCGCGGCGACGAGGCGGTCGGCCTCCTGCTTCCAACTTTTCCAGGATGGCGAACCCGCCGGCTTCCATTCGAGCAACTGCTCGATCATTTTTCCGCTCCGCTGCTACACACGACGGTCGCAGTCATGAAATCGCCGGCGCAAATGGCGCATTTTTTCGGACTTGCGATCTATCGTCCGGGAGTCAAGGCACTCCCGCCCGCCTCCTTCAGCCGGATTTCTTGGCGGCAATCAGGTCTACCAGCGCGCCCAGATTGGGCAGGTCGGTCACCTCTTGCGGGTCGAACCGGACGCCGAAAATCTGCTCGATCGACACGACCAGCTGGACATGGCCGAGGCTGTCCCACTGGTCGACGTCGTTGCCCGTCAGCTCTGCGTTGACCGGGCCTTCGTAGTCGTCGAACAACTCCCGGAAGACAGGTTCGATTTCCGCGTAGATTGCTTCGTTTGTCATGCTTGATCCTTCTAGATTGCGGTGCCGACGACGATCGTCGAAATGGTGAGCTTGAGCTTCCGGGCGCGGTCGATCGGTGCGTCCATGCCGGGGAAGCATTCCGTCTTCTCGATCTTGAAGCCCGCCTGCTCGACCATGTCGATGATCGCCTCGGGGTCCTCGAACAGGTAGATGTGGTCGGGCGCGGGCGAGTTGACCGGGGCGTGGACGAAAATCTTGCCCCCTTCGTTCAGCAGCGAGCGCAGAATCTTGAGCGCCTCGAGCGGCTCTTCCAGATGCTCGAGAACCTCGGAGAAGGTGAGGCTGTCGAATTTCTGCGACGGCGCGTTGACGATATTGTGGGCTTCGAGCGCGATCGGCTTCTCGACACCCATGGCCTGCAGGGCGTTGCGGGTGTTCTTGAGGCTGGTTTCGCTGACGTCCCATCCGGTCACCGAACCGGCCTGCGACTGGGCGGCGAGATAGAGCAGGAGGCCGTGGCCCGGACCGACTTCGAGATGGCTCCCGCCCTCGCGGATGAGGGGCAGGAACTGGCGGCGGAAATAGACGATCACGCGCGAGTGATTGCCCCACCACAGGTGGGAGAGCAGGACACCGTTCATGTATTTCTGCATGAAGACCGGATCGGCATAGACGGTTCGCTCGGCCTCTTCGAAGGTCGACAGGCGATACTTGCCGGTCCGGCGGAAGTGATACTCCTCCTCGAGCATCCTGTCCGTGAGCCAGGCGTAATCCTCCGCAATGACCCGCAGATTGTAGCCGGCTATGCGCTCCACGATCTCCGCGAGCTGCGCGACTTCGCCGATGTGTTCGTCGGAGGAGTTTTCGAAGCGGCGCTTGAGGAAGTCCTCGTGCGCCGGGAATACTTCCAGCTGGAGATCGTAAAGTCTGGATAGGGTCGGATACGCTTCAAGCTTGTTCATCGTTCTGAATCCTCGTCATGCGCCGGGTTCTGGGTGCTGCCTGCGACATTCGCAATGAGAGTCGCCGCATATTCGTCGAAATTATCCGCGGTGAGCCGGTTGCGTCCCTCCGCCATGCTGCTCACCATGAAGCTGTATACCTCGGGCTCGTGGAGATGGGCCTCGTCGCGATAATTGGCCAGATCGCCCGTGATCCAGGTTTCGTTGTCGAATGCGAAGATCCGGACCTTGTCGTGAGAGCCGAGCGCCTCGACAAGGCATCGGCGGATCGCCAATTGCCGGGCGAGAAAGGGACGAACCTTCAGGGCCGCTTCGTCCGTACGCGACCGCCACGTGCGATACAACCGCAGCGAATAGGGTGGAATGATGAAATCGACCGCCTTGCCCCTGCTGGTCAGTCCGTCGACCAGTTCGGGCAGGATTTCGGATACCAGCGGATAATCCGAACACGACACGTCCGTCGCGCCGGGGGCGGGATATTCGATTTCGGGCAGGGGGCGGTGCGCTTCCCGCGCCATTCTTTCCTGGAACCGGCGATACCTTCGCCGATCGCCGGGCATGGTCGATGCGTAATCCCACCCCGACAACCCAACGGGGCGACCGAGCATCTTCTGCCATGTGAGTCCGATAACCATCGGCGACGCCAGCCGCAGATCGTTGAATATATTGTCGTCGAACATGAAAGTCGGCACTGCCGGATGCGCATAGTCGGCGGGAAGCGCAAACGACCAGTCGAAGCTGACTATGACCCGTTCGGCAGGCGAATGTTCGGCAACCTGCGCCAGGATCATCCGGCGATCGGCCGGCCGGGGGCCGGTGATGCTGAAATTGAATGCCTTGTCGACCCCGAACTCCTCTTCCAACTGCCCGCTGGTGATCGCTGCGACCGTCGACGAGCCGATCAGCAGGATATCGACATCGGTTCGCGCCGCGGCGGAGAACATCGAACGCCCCTTGTGCACGCTGTAGTCGGGCAACAGCTTGGGCGGCGTACCCCATTCGTACAGGTCGAGCGGATCCACCGCGATCGCCGCGACGGTAGCGATCCAGAAAAAGCCGAACACCGCGATCAGCGGAGCGACGAACATCGAGCGCAACACGGACAGTCCGGTGTCGACATGCTGCTCGGTCGCGGGAGTGTCGGGAACGTCGTTCATGAAACTCAGAAGCCCAGGTAGAGAAACGGCGGAAGCCGACCGATATAATACAGTGTAGCCATCGCAGCGCCGGCCGTCACCACGCCCCACAGCAGGTTCGGCGACCACCTGAGCCGTGCCAGGCCCGTATTGCCGTCCGCATAGGTCCAGGTGAAGATGCCGGGTTTGAAGTTCCTGGTGAGTTCATAGACGTTGGGCAGGAACCAGCAGATCGCCATGGCCCCGAACACCAGCCCCGCGTCCAGGATCGCTTGCATGCCGATCCCGGCAAGCGGGTTTTCCTGCAAGAGGAACATCGACTGCATCAACGTGCCCATGGTCGACAACCCGTCGGAGCGGAAGAGAGCGAAACACAACACCATGGGGACGGTGAAGAGGATGCGGCCCAGCACGTTGCGGGTCCGCTCGCTGGTGCGCGACTTCCATCTGCGCCACGCCGAAGTCTGCCTGGTTTCGGTCTCGGCGATATACCACAACCCGTGAATGATGCCGAACAGCAGGAACGTCGAGGCCGCACCGTGCCACAGCGCAATGACTTCGAAATTGACCAGCAGCGGGAGCCATATGAGGGGAAAGCGGCGAAGCGGGCGCCATGAAATCCTGGTGCTGGCGAACCGCGCGCCCCAGATCGAAATCGGCGTATACATGAACCGCGCGATCACGCGGGTCAGCGTGATATGCCACCGCTTGTAGAAGTCCGCGATGCTGTTCGCCTTCAGCGGCGAGGCAAAATTGATCGGCAAGGTGATGCCCAGTATGCGCGCCGCCCCCAGCGCCATGTCGCTATAGCCGGAGAAGTCGAAATACAGCTGTCCGTAATACCCGAAAGCGGACGTCCAGGCCTCGATCACGTTCAGGTCCGCCCCGGCCGAGGCGCTCTGGAAGCCGGGATCGACGATCCGGGCGAGGTTGTCGGCGATGACGACCTTCTTGAACAGGCCGACGACCAGCAGGAACAATCCGATTTCGAGATTGTCGCGGCGAATCCTGCCGAAGGTCGCATCCCTCACCTGCGGCGCGAATTCCTTGAGGTAGACGATCGGTCCGATGACCAGCTGCGGGAAGAAGGCGATGAAGGCGGCGTACCGGACGAATCCGCGCGATATCCCCGCAGCCCCGTTGGCATTGCCGAGATAGCCGACGACGTGCGTGTCGCGGTTGTACGCATCCTGAAGGAAAACGGCCTGCTGGAACGTGTAGAACGATATCCCCACCGGGATCGCCACCGTTCCCGCGCTCAGGGCGGCAGCACCGGTGCTGAAATTGAATATGAAGAACGAATACTTGAACCAGACCAGCGCGGAAATATTGAAGGCTATGCCGAGCCAGAAGATCCATTTGCGCGATCCCCGCCTCGAATCCGGCAGCGCGAGCAGGATCTGCGACAGCACCCAGTTGACGACGATGCTCGTCAACATCATCAGCAGATAGTCGACGCCCCACCCGACATAGAAGATGCACGACGCAACGAACAGGAAGGTCAGCACCGCCTCGACGCCGAGATAGCGCCTGAGCAAACCGACCCCTATGACGACGATAGGAAAAAACAGGAACAGATATACCGGATCGGTAAAGAGCATGTCCAACTATTCCAGATTCGATCTTTACTGTTAGCATCCCCTGCTGCGCTAAATGCCGACTGCAGCAACGAACTTTCGTTTTCTATTTTCAGTGATGCGCCGTTGACTGGGATGGCCCGGCCTTATTCCTCTGGGACGCGAAACTCCAACACCAAGGCAATCGTAATTGCAGCACAGCAGAATCGGGACATCGGCGAAGCCCGTCTGCACGGAAAATCCAGCAGTGACCGAAGGGTTTCGGCACGAGGCCAGAGGATGGGCGCGGCTATATAAAGCCATTCCCCCGTCGTCTACAGATAAGTCGGATAGCCTCGCCGTGAGGTGACGAGAACGGCGACAGATGTCTGGAGCGGGTAGCGGGAATCGAACCCGCATAACCAGCTTGGAAGGCTGGGGCTTTACCACTAAGCTATACCCGCCCGCTCGCCGAGCCGCTTGCCACCATTGGCGCGGCTTCGTCAATATCGGGTTTCGGCTGCAGCTTCTACCGTGCCTCTTCGGCCTCGGCCTCTTCGCCCGCCGGAGTCACCGGTTCGGTCTCGTCGCCGGCAATCGAGATTTCGACGCGGCGATTGGCCGCGCGCCCCTCTTCGTTGGGCGTGCCGTCGGGCAGTGCGTTGGGTTCGATCGGGTTCTGTTCGCCGAACACGATGATCGCAATGCGATCCTCGTCGATGCCCTGCTCGACCAGCCACTCGCGGACAGCCTCGGCGCGCGCCTGCGAGGCACGCAGATTGACGTCGTCGCTGCCGCCCGAATCGCTGTGTCCGCGCAACACGATCGCCCCGCCCGCCTTGTTTTGCGGCGAGGCCAGCACCGTTGCGAGTTCGGCGCGCGCCTTCTCCGACAGCTCAGTGCCACCCTCTTCGAAGCCCACGCTGGTCTTGAGCGGTTCGAGCATTTCGGGCACCGGGGTGATCCCTGCTTCGGGTGCGAAAATCGACTGCGTCGGCTCGACGGAGGGCGTTTCGGTCTCTTGCGGCTCGGGCTCGGGAGGCTGAGGGTCGCGGTTGCAACCGGACAGCGCCAGGCAGCCCAACGCGACGCATCCCATGGCGGTCCGTGCCAGATAATGTCTCATGGTTCCCTCTTCCATCATGCCGGTTGCGGGTCGGGCCCGCCCTTCTTCTCGGCCTTTATCGCGTGCTTCGCCTTGGCTTGCTCGGCCGCATCGGCGCGCGGCGGCGTGAACGATATGATCGTATCGCCGGCGCGCGGTTCGGGGCGCGCCGCGTGAGTGAAGAAGCGCAACCGCCCGGCGTCCCTCAGCAGCAGCAGCATATGGGTCGACTCGGGCAGCTTCTCCTGCGCGTCGGCGAAATTGAATTCGGGCGACAGCTTGGTCTTGCGGAACACCCAGCCCTGCGCCTGGCGCAGGTTGACGTCCGATACGCCGAAGCCCGATTCGAACAGGGCGCGGCCGCGCAGCGATTCGGGCAAAGCGTTCTTGTCGGCATCGTCGCCGGCCTCGCCCAGCTGGTAGACCGAATCGCGCCCGATCTCGTGCGCGAATTCATTGCATACGAGCGCGTTGTAGGCCTCGTTGTCGGTCGCCGCGACGAGCACCTGGAACGGCGTCAGGTCGAGCGTGTGCTCGGTCGCCTCGTTGAGGATTTCGCCGTGATAGAACGGCAGGCCCGCGCGGCGCGCCGGGGCGAGCCGCTGCCAGCTCGAATCGGCGATCAGCACTGGCGTCTTGAGTGCCTCCATCTCCTGCGCGAGCGCGATCGTCCACGGAGTCGAGCCGACGATCAGCAGGCCCGGCCGCGTATTGCCGGTTACCTTCAGTTTCCGTGCAACGATATCGATGGTGAAGCCATGCGCGACGATGGTCGCGACCACCACCGCGAAGCTGAGGCTGATCAGCGCATTGCCGTCGGCATAGCCGAGTTCGGACAGGCGCAGCGCGAACAGGCCCGAAATCGCCACCAGCACGATACCGCGCGGGGCGATCCAGGCGAGAAACAGGCGCTCGTTCCACGGCACGCTCGATCCGAGCAGGCTGAGCAGGATCGTCGCCGGGCGAACGAGGAACAGCAGCGCCAGCAGGAACAGGCCGAACTGCCAGTTGAGATAGGCGAGATCCTCGACCCTCAGCGAAGACGACAGCAGGATGAAGATCCCCGCCACCAGCAGCACCGCGATGTTCTGCTTGAACGGGTGGATCGAGCGCAGGCTGGAGACGTTCATGTTCGCCAGTGCAACGCCCATCACCGTCACCGCGAGCAGCCCGGCCTCGTGCTCGATCTGGTTCGAGACGACGAACACGCCGATAACCGTGGTCAGCAGCACCGGGACCTTGAGAAATTCCGGGATGACACCGCGCGGGAAGGCCCAGGCGATCGCGCGTGCGGCGAGATAGCCGAGTGCCCCGGCCAGCAGGATGGCGAGCAGCATCGGCGGCAGGATCTGGATCATCGACGCATCGGGCGTTTCCGCGGTCTTGCGGAAATATTCGTAGGCGATCACTGCGCACAGCGCACCGGTCGGGTCGTTGACGATCGCTTCCCATTTCAGGATCGAGGCCGGGCGCGTCTTGACCGAGCTTTGCCGCAGCAGCGGGATGACCACGGTCGGCCCCGTCACGATCAGGATGCCGCCGAACAGGATCGCCACGGGCCATTCGAGGAAGGCGATGTAGCGGCCCGCGACCGCGCCGAAGAACCAGCCCAGCGCAACACCGACCGTGGCAAGCCGCAACACGCCCGAGCCGGCATGGCGCAGCTCGCGGAAATCGAGGCTCAGCCCGCCCTCGAACAGGATCAGCGCGACGCCGATCGCGACCATCGGCTCGAGCAGGTCGCCGAAGGCATGCTCGGGATCGAGCAGGCGGAAACCGAACTCTCCCGCCACCGGCCCGGCGAGAAAGCCCGCCGCGAGCATCAGAACGATCGCCGGCCAGTTGGTGCGCCACGCGACCCACTGGGCGCCGATGCCCAGCACGCCGACGAGGGCGATCACAAGTGCCTGTTCTTCCATGTAGTGGCTTATCCGATTGACAGTCCCGGTCAGTCAAGCAATGCGTCAGCGAGCGAATCTATCCCGCGCGCGATTCTCACTCGCCGTCGAACTGCATGATCGCATTGACCGCGAGATCGGCCTCGCGCAGCCGGTCGGCCCCGCCGAGATCGGGCAGGTCGATCACGAACAGCGCATGATCGACCCGCGCGCCGGCCTTGCGCAGCAGTTCGACCGCGGCGAGTGCAGTCCCGCCGGTAGCGATCAGGTCGTCGACGATCACGACGTGCTTGCCACCCGCGACCGCGCCGGGGTCAATCTCGAGCCGGTCGCTGCCATATTCGAGCGCGTAGTCGATCCCGATCGTTTCGATCGGCAGCTTGCCCGGTTTGCGCACCGGCACGAAACCGATGCCGAGCTCGACCGCCACCGCTGCACCGAAGATGAAGCCGCGCGCCTCCATCCCCGCGATCATCTGCGCGCCGGCGGCCTCGGCGCGCTGGGCGAGCATGGCGACCGACCGCGCCAGCCCGGCTCCGTCGCCGATCAGCGTGGTGATGTCGCGGAACCGGATGCCCTTGGCCGGAAAGTCCGGCACGGTGCGGATCAGCGCCTTGAGGTCCTCCGGCGTCATACGAAAAACGCCCCTTGCGTCGCGGGGACGAAGGGGCGCGTTTCGATCATGCGCTGCGGGGCGATCAGTCTTCGCGCTTCGGCTTCACCGCCGACCAGATCTGTTTCTTGGAGAACCAGGCCAGGATCGTCGCGAACAGCATGAAGACGAGGAACCACAGCCCGGTCTGGCGGCGCTGCTCGAGCTTGGGCTCGGCGGTCCAGTACAGGAAAGCGGAGACGTCGGCGGCCATCTGCCGGATCGTCGGATCGGGATTGCCTTCGGCGTAGGTCACTTGCCCATCCGCAGTCAGCGGCGGTGCCATCGCCAGGTTGAGATTGGCGAAATAGGGGTTGAAGTGCAGCCCCTCCGGCGTCTCGAATTCGGGGAATTCTTCCCGCAGCTCGGCCGGAAGCGGTTCGTAACCCGTCAGCAGCGAATAGACGTAGTCCGTTCCCCCGTGCCGCGCCTTTGTCATCAGCGACAGGTCAGGCGGGATCGCGTTGTTGTTCGCCGCGGCCGCCGCGATATTGTTCTCGTAAGGCGAGGGAAAATAGTCGGTCGGCAGGCCCGGGCGGGTGGTCGTCTCGCCGGTATCGGGATCGATCCCCGGCACGACCCATTCGGCGGCAAGCGCCTTCACCTGGCCTTCGGTGTAGCCGATCTGCGCGAGATCGCGGAAAGCGACATATTTGAGGCTGTGGCAGGCCGCGCACACTTCGCGATAGACCTGGTAGCCGCGCTGCAACTGGGCGTAGTCCCAATTGCCGAGCGGCCCGTCGAAGGAAAAGCCGCCTTCGGGACCCTTCGCCTCTTCGTGGAACACGTGTTCGGCGGTCTCTTCGCCCATGCCTTCGGTTGCCGCGGTCCAGGCGCCGGTGACGAAGGCGAGCATCACCACACCGGTGAAGCCGAGGCCGACGAGAATTGCGATAATGCGGATCATTGCAGGTCTCTTTCTCTCGTCCTCAAACCGCCGGCTCGGCGTTCTCGCCCAGCACCGCCTTCCTGTCCGACCCGAGCACCGCCTCGGTGATCGAATAGGGCAGCGGATCGGGCCGCTCGATCGACGAAACGATCGGCAGGATCACCAGGAAGTGGAGGAAGTAGTACGCCGTCGCGATCTGGCTGAGCATTATGTAAGGTTCCTCCGCGTGCGCGCCGCCGAGATAGAACAGCGCCGCCATGCACGGGATCAGGCCGAACCAGAAGAACTTGCGGAACAGCGGACGGTAATGGCCACTGCGCACCGGCGACTTGTCGAGCCACGGCAGGAAGAACCACACCAGGATCGAGGCGAACATCGCCAGCACGCCCCACAGCTTGGCCGGCAGGATGAAGTCGAAGGTGAAGGCGCGCAGGATCGCGTAGAACGGGTAGAAATACCATTCGGGCACGATCAGCGCCGGGGTCGAGAGCGGGTTCGCCTCGATGTAATTATCCGGATGGCCGAGCATGTTGGGCGCGAAGAAGGTCATGATCGTGAAGAAGATCAGGACCACGCCGAGCCCGAAGCCGTCCTTGGCGGTGTAATAGGGGTGGAACGGCACGGTGTCGCTCTCGCTCTTCACCTCGACCCCGGTCGGATTGGACGAGCCCGGGATGTGCAGCGCCCAGATATGCAGGATCACCACGCCCGCGATCACGAAGGGCAGCAGGAAGTGCAGCGAGAAGAAGCGGTTGAGCGCCGCATCGTCGGGCGCGTAGCCGCCCAGCAGCCACACCTGCAGCGGTTCGCCGATCAGCGGGATCGCGCCGAACAGGCCGGTAATGACCTTGGCGCCCCAGAAGCTCATCTGTCCCCACGGCAGCACATAGCCCATGAAGGCGGTCGCCATCATCAGCAGGAAGATGACCACGCCCAGCAGCCAGATCATCTCGCGCGGCGCCTTGTACGAGCTGTAATAGAAGCCGCGGAAGATATGCAGGTAGACGACGATGAAGAAGAAGCTGGCGCCGTTGGCGTGCGCATAGCGCATCAGCCAGCCCCAGTTGACGTCGCGCATGATGTGCTCGACCTTGCCGAAGGCCACGGTCGCATCGGACGCGTAATGCATCGCCAGCACCACGCCGGTGACGATCTGCAGCACGAGGAAGAACCCGGCGAGCACGCCGAAATTCCACATGTAGCTGAGATTGCGCGGCACCGGATAGCCGGCACCGACCGCATTGTAGACGAGGCGAGGAAGCGGCAGCTTCTCGTCCATCCAGCGCATGAAGGGGTTGGTCGGCGCGTATTGCTTGGCCCAGGGAAAGCTCATCGTTCTCTCTCGCTCCTCAGCCGACCGTGATCACGGTGCCGTCGGGATTAAATTCGTATTCCGGCACTTCGAGGTTGGTCGGCGCCGGACCCTTGCGGATGCGCGCAGCGGTATCGAATTGCGAGCCGTGGCAGGGGCAGAAATAGCCGCCGAACTCGCCGCGCGGCTCGCCTTCGGCCGCGCCCAGCGGGACGCAGCCGAGATGGGTGCACACGCCCATCGTGACGAGCATGTCTCGGTGCCCTTCCTTGGTCCGCTCGGCCAGCGTCTGCGGGTCGCGCAACGAGCCAGCATCGACTGCGTTGGCTTCGTCGATCTCGCGCTGCGTGAGCCGGCGAACGAACAGCGGCTGCTTGCGAAAGATCGCCTTGATCGCCTGGCCCGGCTGGATCGCCGAGACGTCGACCTCCGTGCTGCTCTCGGCGAGCACGTCGGCCGAGGGGGCCATCTGGCTGATCAGCGGATAGACCACGGCCACGCCGCCGATTCCCGTCGCGCTGACCGCGGCGATATTGAGGAAATCGCGCCGCCGAACCCCGTCCTCGCCGTCGGCGAGCATCTCGGGCGTCGCGGTGCCAGTCGTGTCAGTCATGTGACCTGCCTTGCCTAGCCTTCATCCCGCCTGGGAAGCGGGCAGTGGAATTTGTCGACCGTCCCGCGCGACGAAAAGCTGTCAGCCCCTGTTCCGCGGCATTCGCCGGGCTTGCGCTAGGGCCGCCCGACGCCGGTTTGGGCGAGCCTCTAGACGGCGGCGGCGCGTTTGCCAACCGCATTTTGGGCACCGGGCGTGCACTTCTACGCAATGGCGATCAGGCTCAGCTGGCGCCCGTAATCGGCTTCGCCGCGATGCGTCGCGCGGCGGTAGGAATAGAAGCGGTCGGGATCGGCATAGGTGTCGAGAGCGAGATCGTCGATCCGTTCGACGCCCGCCTTTTGCAACCGCGATGCGACATAGGCGGGCAGGTCGAACTGCCAGTGCGCCTCGCGGCCCGGAACGAAGAAACGGTCGTCCGCCCCGCCGAACTTTGCGCGAAAGGCCGCGTCGACCTCGTAGCTGGCTTGCGCGATGGTCGGGCCGATCGCGGCGGCGATCCGATCCGTGCGGGCGCCGAGCGAGTGCATGGCCCCGATCGTCGCCTCGATCACGCCGCCCCTCGCCCCGCGCCAGCCGGCATGCGCCGCGCCGACGACCCCGGCGTGCGGATCGGCCAGCAGCACCGGGCAGCAGTCCGCAGTGACGATGCCGAGCACCAGGCCGGGCCGGTCGGTGACCACGGCGTCGGCCTCGGGCCGCTCGTCGCGCGACCATGGCTCCGTCACCACGACCGCCTCCGGAGAATGCACCTGATACGGTGTGACCAGCGTTGCGCCGGGAGCGACCGTTTCGACCGCGAGCCGCCGGTTGCGCTCCACCGCCGCTTCGTCGTCGCCAGCCCCGAAACCGCATTGCAGCCCGGCAACCGCACCGGTCGAGACCCCGCCGTGCCGAGTCAGGAAGCCGTGCGGCACCGGCTCGAGGGCGGGCGAACGGAGCGCTTCAGCCAAGGCTTCTGGTGACCTGCTCGTGCGTGTCGCGCGACAGTTTTGGCGCGGCCAGGAGCCGTTCGAGCTCGCCGCGCATCAGCGCCGCGCGATTGGGCTCGATCCGCCGCCAGCGCCCGAGCGAGGGAACGAACCGCGCAGCTGTCTGCGCATTGATCGGGTCGAGCGCGAGGATCAGGTCGGCAATCATCCGGTAGCCCTCGCCGCTCTCGGCGTGGAAGGCATGCGGATTGCCCGCGAACGCCATGTAGAGCGAGCGCACCCGATTGGGATTGCACAGCGTGAAGTCGGGATGGTCCGCGAGCGCCTTGACATGCTCGATCGCGTTGGGATGCAGCGAAATCGCCTGCAGGCTGAACCACTTGTCGACGACCAGCTCGTTGCCCTTGTAGCGGTTGTAGAAGTCGAGCAGCCGCGCGGTCCGTTCCGGCGCCTGCAGCCCGGCCAGCACCATCAGCGCGCCCTGCCGGTCGGTCATGTTGTCCGCCGCGTCGTATTGCTGCGCGGCGACCGTCGCACCCTGCCCGGGGTCGCCCGCGGCGAGATAGACCAGCGCCTGCGTCTTGACCTTGCGCGCGCCCTTCGCCGTGCGGTCGAGGCTGAACGGCACGCCCGATACGCGCTTATGGACCTCGGCGAATTCGCTCGAGAGCGCCTTGCCCAGCCACGCCTTCAGCCCTTCGCGCTCGGCATGGATGCGGCCCGGATCGGACACCAGTTGCTGCTCTGCGAGATAGGTCTGGCTCGGCAGCATCATCAACTCGCCGCGCATCGCATCGTCGAGGTCCCCGTCGGTGAGGATGGCCGCCAGCGCCGTGCGGATGGCCTCGCGCCCCTGCGTGCGCGCAGCGTCGTCGAGCCCGTCGCCGCTCGCCGCGGTCAGATGCGCGACGACCAGTTCCTGCATCGCCTCGTAGCGCGCGAAGGGATCGTCGTCCTTCGCGGCGAGGAAGACGAGATCCTCCGCGGGGAGCGAGCGCTCGATCGAAACGGGAGCGGAAAAGCCGCGATTGATCGACAGCACCGGCGGCGTCTCGAATCCCTCGAAGGCGAAGCTCTTCTCGGCTTCGTCGAGCACCACCAGCTCCTCGCCGCGATGCGCGCCGCTGTCGCGGTCGAACAGCGCGATGCGCAGCGGGATCGGCATCGGTTCCTTGAGCGGCTGGCCCGGTGTCGGCGGGACGGTTTGCCTGAGGGCGAGCGTTGCGGTGCCGTCGGCATGGTCGAGCTTCACATCGACCTTCGGCGTGCCTGCCTGGCGATACCACAACCGGAATTGCTCCAGATCGAGCCCCGTCCCGTCCTCGATGGCACGCACGAAATCCTCGCAGGTTGCCGCTTCGCCGTCATGCCGGTCGAAATAGAGGTCGGTGCCCTGCCGGAACCGCTCCTCGCCTGCGAAATCGGCCAGCGTGCGCATCATGCGGATGACTTCGGCGCCCTTGTTGTAAACCGTCGAAGTGTAGAAATTGGAGATCTCGCGGAAGCTGTCGGGCCGGATCGGATGCGCCAGCGGACCGCTATCCTCGGGGAACTGGACCGACCGCAGCACGCGGACATCCTCGATCCGCTTGACCGCCTCGCCCTCCATGTCCTGGCTGAACAGCTGGTCGCGCAGCACGGTGAAGCCTTCCTTGAGGCTCAATTGGAACCAGTCGCGGCAGGTCACGCGGTTGCCCGACCAGTTGTGGAAATATTCGTGCGCGATCACCCCCTCGATGCCGTCGAAATCCCCGTCGGTGGCGGTCTCGCGGTCGGCGAGGACGTATTTGGTGTTGAAGACGTTGAGCCCCTTGTTCTCCATCGCGCCCATGTTGAAATCGGAGACGGCGACGATGTTGTAGAGATCGAGATCGTATTCGCGCCCGAAGGTCTCCTCGTCCCATTTCATCGCCTTCTTCAGCGATTCGAGCGCATGGTCGGTGCGCGCCAGATCGCCCTCCCGCACCCAGATATTCAGCTCGACCTCGCGCCCGCCCATGGTGGTGAAGCTGCCGCGATTGGCGACGAGATCGCCCGCGACCAGCGCGAACAGGTAGCTCGGCTTGGGCCACGGATCGTGCCAGTCGGCCCAGTGCCTGCCGTCCTCGCGTTCTCCAGTCGAATCGAGATTGCCATTGCACAGCAGGATCGGGAACTGGTCCTTGGGTCCTTCCATCATCACTCGATAGGTCGAGAGCACATCGGGCTGATCCGGAAAGAACATGATCCGACGAAAGCCCTCGGCCTCGCACTGGGTGCATAGCATGCCATTCGAAGCATAGAGGCCCATGAGCTGTGTATTGGTCGAAGGATCAATTTGGGTGGTTATGCCGATATCGTGCGCCCCGTCGGGGAGCGTGATAATCAAATCGTCGCCTTCCATCCGCCATTCGGCATCGAGGGGTTTTCCTCGTTTGCCGCCAACGTGGACATTTTCCGGAGGACTCAGTCCCTCACCATTGAGCCGGATCTCACGGGAAGGCTCTGCAGCGGGGTTGGGTTCGACGAACAGCTGGGCGGTGACCCGCGTCTTCTCGATTTCGAGATCGAAGAACAACTCGACGTGCGGCACCAGCCACGGGAACGGCTTGTAATCCTCGCGCCGGATCACCGGCGGCTCCTTCGGCTCGGGCGGCGCGTCGGCCAGTTGCGGGTTTCCGTCGGCGGTCGAGGGGGTGCGGGCGATATCCATGGGCGGCTCTCTAGCTTGTGCGGCGCGAAACTCCATCCTCCAACGTCCGTCGAGCGCTTCCGTTCATCGGTCGAGCGCATGCGCGGCGCCGATTGACTTTGCCCGCGCCCGGCAACACCACGGGCCAAGGGAGGAAACCAGGCCATGATCATCGACCTGCTCGCCGCGAGCGGCGGCGCATTCGACGTCGAAACCGCCACGCGCGCCTATCTCGATACGCTGCAGGGCGCGGCGCGCGAACAGTCCGACGCCTATTTCGAAGGCGGCTATTGGCTGACACTGTGGGGCGCGCTGGTGGCGATCGTGGTCGACGGGCTGCTGCTGCGGTTTCGCATCACCGCAGCGTTCAGGAATTTCGGCGAGCGTGTGTTCAAGCGCCGCTGGCTGGTGACCTGGCTCACCGCACTGCTGTATTCGGTGGCCGGCTGGCTGCTGACGCTGCCATGGACGATCTACACCGGTTTCGTCCGCGAGAAACAGTACGACCTGATGAGCCAGTCCTTCGGCGCCTGGTTCGGCGAACTCGCGATCGGGCTTGCCATCTCGCTGGTGACGATGCCGCTGATCGTGGTGGCGATCTACGCGGTGATCCGGCGCGCGCCGAAGACCTGGTGGCTGTGGGGCAGCGGGGTGGTCGGGATCTTCCTCGCCATCGGGTTGCTGGTCGCGCCGGTCTGGATCGCACCCTTGTTCAACGACTACACCGAGATGGAAGCGGGTCCGCTGCGCAGCAAGATCGAGGCGATGGCGGCGCGCTACGACGTCCCCGCCGAACATATCTACGTGTTCGACCAGTCGAAGCAGCACAAGCGGATCTCGGCCAATGTCTCGGGCATCGGACCGACGATCCGCATCTCGCTCAACGACAACCTCCTCGAGCGCACCAGCGACGAGGAAGTGCTGGCGGTGATGGGGCACGAGCTGGGCCACTACAAGCTCAACCACGTGTGGTGGATCGTCGGGATCGTGCTCGCGATATTCGCGCTCGGTCTGTTCCTCGCCAGCCGCATCGCGCCATGGCTGATCGCGCGTTACGGCGAGCGCTGGGGCGTGCGCGAGCTGGCCGATCCCGCCTCGCTGCCGGTGCTCGGCATCCTGCTGTCGGTCTATTTCCTGCTCATGACGCCCGCGTTCAACTCGCTGATCCGGATCAACGAGAGTTCCGCCGACGCCTTCGGGCTCGAGGCCGCGCGCGAACCCGACGGCTTCGCCAGGGTCGCGATGCGGCTGAGCGAATACCGCAAGATCGAGCCCGGCGCGGTCGAGGAATTCCTGTTCTTCGACCACCCCTCGGGCCGGACGCGCGTGACGATGGCGATGGAATGGAAGGCGGCAAACGTCGAGGACCCGCAAATGGTCGTGCCCGAGGAAGGCTATCTCGACAGCGAATGAGCCGGCTGGTCGTCTTCGGTCTGGGCTATACGGCATCGCGCATCGCCGATCCGCTGCGCGGACGAGGCTGGGAGGTCGATGCGACCGGGAGCGCAGGGAATCTCGATTTCGGCGACGAGAGCGCGGTTCGCGAAGCAATCGGGCGGGCGACACACATCCTGTCCTCTGTCCCCCCAGCCGATGGCGACGACATCGTGCTCGACCGTTACGCCGATGCGCTGGGGCAGCGCTGGCTCGGCTATCTCTCCTCGACCGGCGTCTACGGCGATGCAGGTGGCGCGTGGGTCGACGAGAGCGCCCCGACCGGCCGGGGCCGTCGCACCGCACGAGCCGAATGCGATGCACGCTGGATGGATCGCGGCGCGCGCGTGTTCCGCCTGCCGGGAATTTACGGCCCGGGTCGCAGCGCGCTCGACCGGGTGCGCGACGGCAAGGCGCACCGGATCGACCTGCCGGGCCAGGTCTTCAGCCGGGTGCATGTGGAGGATATCGTCGCGGGCGTGGTCGCAGCGGTCGAACGCGACGCCGCGCCGGGTGCCTACAATCTTTCCGACGACCTGCCGACCAGCCAGAATGCGGTGATCGAAGAGGCCTGCCATCTGCTCGGTGTCAAGCTGCCGCCCTTGCAGACTGTGGAGGAAGCAGGCCTCTCCCAAGCGGCGCGTGGCTTCTATTCGGAGAACCGCCGCGTCGCCAACGGCAAGGCAAAACGAGTTCTGGGCTGGCGACCGCGCTATCCGACGTATCGTGAGGGACTGGCGGCACTGGTCTAGGCGTTTTGTTTTCCGGGGGTGACGAGACCTGTCGCTACTTGACAAGCGTCGGCCCGCCGGGGCTGTTCCATCCCACGCCCCGCGTTCGGGATCAGGAAGGATTCCGGGGGAATGCTTCCCCCGGACGGCGGCCACCCATGGGATACTATGGTCGGGGTGGCCGGATGGGGGCGTGGGATGGAACAGCCAAGGATCGGACGGAGGTCCGATCCGCACGCAACAAATTACGGCTCGGGAGTAGCGCGCTTCGGCGGCGTCGGTCTGCCGCGCATCGCCACCAGCAGCCCCGTCATCGCCAGTACGGCCCCCGATGCGGGCAGCCAGTCCCACACGAAGCCCTCGAACATGGTCGACAGGATCATCGCGACAACCGGCACCAGCACCGAGGAGTAGGCCGCGGTGCCCGCCCCCACCTCGCGCACCAGACGGTAATAGAGCGGGAAGGTGACGACCGAGCCGAGCAGGCCGAGATAGACCACGCCGAGCGCATATTGCGGACGCGGATCGAAGGCTGGCGGACCGCTCTGCAACCATGCCAGCACGGTGTTGATCGCCACGCCGGCCGCCATCGCCCAGGCCAGCAGCGTCAGGAACGGCAGCTTCTTGGCGCCCTCCATCGCCTGCACGATATTCGCGCCCGAGGCGGCGAGGATCCCGCCCGCCGTCAGCGCGACCCCGAGCAGGACGTCCGACAGCGTCGCGGGCGAGGCGCGGTATTCGTGCACGAACAGCAGCGCGATCCCGCTCGCCGCGATGCAGCTGCCGATCACGAAGGCGCGGGTGATGCTCTGCCCGAGCAGCCACCGGCCGAGGATCGCATTGGGTACCATCAGCAACGCGAACATCACTGCGACGAGCCCCGAAGTGATGAACCGCTCGGCATTGTAGACGAAGCTGAAATTGAGCACGAATTGCAATACGCCGATCAGCGCGACCCATTTCCATCCCGAGCGCGGCGGCATCAGCGGCTCGCGCCGCCACGCCGCGAGCGCGAACATCCCGAGCGCGGCGATGGCGAAGCGATAGGTGATCGACCATTGCGCCGGAACGCTCTCCAACTGGTCGCGGATGACAAGCCAGGTCCCGCCCCAGATCAGGCTGACAAGCAGGAACGGCAGCAGGTTGCGCGGCTCGAGCAAATTGCCCGAACCCGGCTGCGTCCCGCTCATAGCGCGGCGATCGCCCCGGCCAGCGCCGACGCCGCATCGGGATCGCTGTTCCACGCGGTGACGAAACGCGCCGCATTTGCGCCCCAGTCGTAGAAGCCAAAGCCCTGCGCGCGAAGAGCGTCGCGTTCCTCGGGCGTGCAGCGCACGAACAGTTCGTTCGCCTCGACCGGGTGCATCAGCCGCTCGCCGCAGCTCGAAGCGATCTCCTGCGCGGCGGCATTGGCCGCGCGTGCATTGTCGAGCCACAGGTCTTCTTCGAGCATGGCGAGGATTTGCGCCGCCAGGAACCTCCCCTTGCTCTGCAAATGCCCGGCGCGCTTGCGGCGATAGCGCGCGAGATCGGCGGCCGCGGGATCGAAGAAGACGATCGCCTCGGCGCTCATTGCCCCGTTCTTGACGCAGCCGAAGCTCAACGCATCGACCGGCCCCGCCGCCTCGCCCGGCGCACAGCCGAGGAACGCCACCGCATTGCCGAACCGCGCTCCGTCCATGTGCAGGCCGAGCCCGCGCTCGCGTGCGAGTTCGGCAATGGCCGCGATTTCCGCCGGGCGATAGCACCGCCCGTATTCGCTCGCCTGCGTGATCGAGATCGCGTGCGGCTGGACCTGATGGACGTCGTCGCGGATCGGATCGATCGCCGCGCGGATCGCTTGCGGATCGATCTTCGCTCCTTCCCCGTCCGCCAGCATCAGCTTGGCGCCGTGGAGGTAGAAGCCCGGCGCGCCCGCCTCGTCCATCTCGATATGCGCCTCGCGGTGGCACACCACCCCGCCATGCGGCTGGCACAAGGTCGCCAGCGCGAGGCAGTTCGCCGCCGTACCCGTCGCCACCCACAGCGCGGCGCAATCGCGCTCGAAGAGGTCCGAAAAGCGCTCGTCGAGCGCCTGCGACAAGGCATCGCCGTCGTAGGGCGCATCGGCTACATCCGCGGCGCGCATCGCCTCCCACACCTTCGGATGGACGGCGGCGGCGTTGTCGGAGAGGAACTGGCCGGTAGTCATTGCGGAACGGCCCTAGCGGCACCGGCGTTGAAGGCAAGAAGGAGACGCGATCCGATGACTGTCGAAGGCCTCGAAATCACCCATACCGACAAGGGCAGCAGCGGCGAGTATGTCGCGCATGTGCCGGACAGCGATGTCGCCGGCCGGCTGACGTGGAAGGCGCGCGGCGACGATGTGCGGGTCGCCGATCACACGCTCGTTCCGCCCGAGATCGGCGGGCGCGGGGTGGCGGCGGCGCTGGTGGACGCGCTCGTCGCCGATGCGCGCGAGCAGGGTTTCCGGATCGTGCCCCAATGTTCCTATGTCGAGGCGAAATTCCGCCGCAACCCGGACTGGGCCGAACTGCGCGCCTAGAGTCGTTTTCCGCTTCGCTGGAGCGGCACCGGCTAGTCCTTGTCGGATGCGCTCATGACCTCCGTCATGAGCTTGCGGCACCGGCCCACGCCCCCACCCGGAGTCCTTGTTGCGTGCGGTCAGGACCTCCGTCCTGACCTTGCTGTTCCATCCCACGCCCCCACCCGGCCACCCCGACCATAGTATCCTATGGGTGGCCGGGTGGGGGCGTGGGATGGAACAGCCCCGGCGGGCCGACGACTACCAAAGTGGTGACAAGCCAAGCCACCGCCGGAAATATAAATTCCGGGGTGGGGGCGTGGGCCGGTGCCGTAGCCGCTTCAGCTACGCTGAAACAATCTAACCCTCGTTCAATTCCGAAAAATCGGTCGTCGCTATGCTGTCGAGCACGGCGCGGCGCAACTCCTTCGCCCGCGCTTCCGGGACGCCGGGAATTTCCAGCTTTCCGCCTGCGACCCCGAGATGCAGCGTCCCGTAACCGTGCCAGCGGGCGAGCGGGCCTTGGCGGAAATCGACCGATTGCAGCTTCACCCGCGGCGCGATGTCGATCCGCGGCGCAAGCCAGCCACGCCGGGAGAGGATCTGCCGCGCATCGGTCGCGTGCAGCGTGTTCCTCCACTCGATCCATTGCCCCGCCGCCAGAAAAGCACCGAGCGCCAGCGGGATGAGCGCAAGAACCGGATAGCCGACCTCATCGACCGGGGCAGCGACCGTCACTGCCAGCGCCGCGAGGGCGATCAGCGCCGGGATCGCAAATGCGAGCGCCATCGAATCGAAACGGTACGCGGACGAGGCGCGTTGCCAAGCCACGTTTTCGCCCGGCCGCTCGAACCTGGCCACTTCGGCCACCGGCCAGATCTCGTCGAGCTTGCCGAACGGTGCGACGACATGGCTCGACGACCCCGAATCCTGCGCCAGGCTGACGAATTTGAGCCCGTGCCAGCCGAACCGGCGGCGTACCATCCGCGTGCCGATCCGCATCGCCTGCACGCGGTGGACCGGCATCACCACGTCGGTCCGCGTCAGCAGCCCGCGGCGGCGGCGGAAGCCCTTGGCGGTCTTTTCGAGCAGGAAACCCCATTCGCGCAGCGCCGTGCGGACGATACCCGTGGCGAAACCGACCGCGATCAGCGACGTTGCGGCGATCGTGCCGCCGACTATCTGCGCAGTCGGACCCAATCCGGAAAGCCACGCCCCCGGCCCCGCGAGGCGTTCCTCCCAGGCATCGAAATCCCAGATTTCGAACGGAAGCAGAAACTCGAACTGTTGCGTCGCAGCGAACAGCACCGCGATGACGGCGAGCGAGAATTCGAATACGCCGTAGGTCAGCACGCGAGACGGCCCCATCGCGAACAGCACCGGTGCGGCCTCCTGCGGCGCCGTCTCGCCATCCTCGCCGACTGGCGCGGTTCCGTCCTTGCGCGCACGCACCAGTTCGCGCAGCTCTTCGCCTTCGTCCTCGGTCAGGAAGGCGAGCTTGAGGTCGTCCTTGCCGCCCGCGCCGGTATCGAACCCGACCTGCACCAGCCCGAAAATGCGCGCCAGCGGCCCCTGTTCGAGGCTGACGTCCTGGATCCGTTCATAGGGAACCGAGCGCGCGGCGCGCGACAGGATGCCGCTCTCGACGCGAATGTCCTCCTCGCCGACATGAAAGGTCAGCCGGTGCCATTGCAGCCAGGCGACGAGGAAGTTGATCGCCAGCACCAGCACGGCGGCACCGAGCGCGATCCACAGGATCGGCCCCTCGTCGCGCATCACGAAGATCAGCGCGAGCAGCGCCGGGACCGACTGGCGCAGCCCGGCGATACCCTTGACCACCAGTCCGACCGGCGCGGTGCGGCGCGGCTCCGCCGTCGGGGGCATGCCTGCGTCGCTCACACCGTCTCGCGCCGGATATGCGCGCGGATTTCCTCGCGCATGGCGACCGCGTCGTCATGCGCCAGGCCGGGCAGATGGACCGAGGCGTTGTGCGAACCCGCCGTGTGCACCGTCAGCGTGGCGAGGCCGTACATCCGTTCGAGCGGCCCCTGGTCGACATCGATATGCTGGACCCGGCCGAACGGCACCACCGTGTCCGAGCGGAACAGCAGGCCGCGCACCACGCGCAGGCGGTTCGCGCCGATCGTGTAGCCCTTCGCCTGATAACGACGCAGCGGGACGCGGATGACGACGAACGCCGCCACCAGCACCACGGGAATCGCGAAAATACCCATCGGCAGGATGTCGACCGCCTCGAGCACCAGCGAGGCGATCACGAAAGGCAGTGCGAACAGCGCCGCCTGGATGCGCAGCACACTGACGTGGTCCGGGTGCAGGGGCGTCAGCGGATCGTCGCCGACGGTCTCGGGCGGAGCGGTATCGCTCCTAGTCGGGAGGCTCTCGTCCATGTGCCCCAGATGGGCAATACAGCTGGCACGCGCAAGCGGCAATGTTCTCAGCTTGGCTGAAGCGGCACCGGCCCACGCCCCCACCCGGCCACCCCGACCATAGTATCCTATGGGTGGCCGGGTGGGGGCGTGGGCCGGTGCCGAAACCGTTCAGTTTCGCTGAAACAAACCCTACCTCCGCTGGTCGAAGCGCCGCCCGATCATCGCCGCGGCGATATTGGTTTTCTGCACATCGGTGGTGCCGCCCGCAATGCCCCAGGCGAAGCCGTCGCGCAGGCGCTGCTCCATGCCGTACTCCTTGTGATAGCCGTAGCCGCCCATCACCTGCACCCCGAGCGCGGTCACCTCGCGCACGATCTCGTTGGCGAAGCACTTCGCGATGCTCGATTCGTAGACGCCCGGCAGCCCGTTCTCCTGCTGCGCGGCATCGGCCGCGGCGCGGTGGATCAGCAGCCGCGCCGCCTCGACCTTCATCGCCATCTCCGCCAGCTTGAGCTGGACCGCTTGGAAATCGACGATCGGCTTGCCGAAGGCGTGCCGCTCCTGCGTGTAGGCGACCGCCTGTTCGAGCGCACCCGCGGCGGTGGCGAGGCTCATCGTCGCATTGCCGCACCGTTCGAGCCCGAACGCGTTCATCAGCTTGCCGAAGCCGCCGGCAGGCACGACGAGGTTTTCCTTCGGCACGCGCACCGCGTCGAGCACTATGTCGCGCGTCTCGATGCCGCGGAAACCCATCAGTTCCTCACGCTTGCCGAAGCTCACGCCGTCCATGTCCTTCGCCACCAGCACCGCGCCGATCCCCTTGGCGCCCGGCGCATCGGAGAGGCGGCAATAGGTGACGTAATACTGCGCGTGCCCGGCGCCGCTGGTCCAGCGCTTGGTGCCGGTAAGAACGATGTGATCGCCGTCTTCGCGCGCGGTGGTCGCGAGGTCGGTCAACGCGGTGCCGGCGTCGGGTTCCGACATCGAGACCGCGACGGTCGCCTCGCCGCGCGTCACCTGCGGGATGATCCGTGCCTTGAGTTCGTCCGAACCGAATCGCTCGATCGCCCGCACCGGACCGACCAGCGCCTCGAACACGGGGAAGGCGACCGCGTTGGATATCTGGGCAAATTCCTCCAGCACCAGCAACGCCTCGAGATGGCCGAGGCCGAGCCCGCCATGGGCCTCGGGCAGGTTGACGCCGAGAAAGCCCATCTCGCCGTAGCGCCGCACCATTTCGGCGGGGACCGAAACGTCCTCCGCTTCCAGCTCGCGCGCGAGTTCGGGCAATTCTGCGCGCGCGAACTTTCTGGCCGCTTCCTGCAATTCGCGCTGCTGGTCGGTAAGTTGGAAGTTCATCGAGACGCTCCTCTTGTCGCGACCGGTGGCGGATGGTCGGCTGCGGTGCAAGCGGGGAGGTTTGAGAGTCCTTGTTTTTCGAGTCCTTGTTTTTCGCACCCGCCTCCGCGGGTGCATCCTCCGGTGCTATTCCTCCGCTTCGCTCCGGGCACCTGCGGTCGGGCGGTCGCCCTCTGGCGCCGCTGGACGCGGCGCGGTGGCGAGGTCACTCCAAGGTTCCTAGTCCAAGCCTCTCGGATCCGTCCCGGTTCCTGGTCGCGGCAGCCATAGGCCCAAGGGGCCGCCCGCAGCGACCAAAGGGAGCGAGGATAGCCTAAGGGCCCGGACGGGCCCGCCGGCGCTTGAGGCTAAACTAAAGACTCCATTTTTCCTTACGGAAAAATGGTGCTGCTGGGGAGGATTGAACTCCCGACCTCACCCTTACCAAGGGTGCGCTCTACCACTGAGCTACAGCAGCGTCCGTCAGGGTGGCGCGCCTATCGTGGCGCAGGCGCGCATTGTCAAGCCAAGCTTGAGCCGGAGCGTCAATAGCGGCAAGGAATTTCGCATGAGTGAAAAGCCCGACCACAATCCGTCGCGCGAAGAACGCCTTGCCGCCAAGCTGCGCGAAAACCTGCGCCGCAGGAAGGCGCAAAGCCGCGAGATGTCGCAGGCCGGCGAGAGCGAACCGGACGACAGCGGGCTTTCCAAGACGCGCGGGGGAAGCTAACGCGTGGCGCTCCCTCGGGAAAATGGAGCGCTCCCTTGCCGACCCTGATCCTAGTCCGCCACGGCCAGAGCCAGTGGAACCTCGAAAATCGCTTCACCGGCTGGTGGGACGTCGACCTGACCGAAAAGGGCGTGACCGAGGCCAGGGAGGCCGGTGTCCTGCTCGCCGAGAAGGACATGCTGCCGACGCGCGCCTTCACCTCGTTCCAGACCCGCGCGATCAAGACGCTGCATCTGGCGCTCGAGGGCTGCAACCGGCTGTGGATCCCGGAAACCAAGGACTGGCGGCTCAACGAGCGGCACTATGGCGGGCTGACCGGGCTCGACAAGCAGGAGACGCGCGACAGGCACGGCGACGAGCAGGTCCATATCTGGCGCCGCAGCTTCGACACGCCGCCGCCCGAAATGGAAGCGGGCAGCGAATACGATCTGTCGCAGGATCCGCGCTATGCCGGGATCGCGGTGCCGACGAGCGAAAGCCTCAAGCTGACCATCGAGCGCGTGCTGCCCTATTGGCAAAGCGACATCCTGCCCGTGCTGGCAAGCGGCGAGATGGTGATCGTCTCGGCGCACGGCAATTCGCTGCGTGCGCTGGTCAAGCACCTGTCGGGCATTTCCGACGAGGACATCACCGGACTCGAGATTCCCACCGGCCAGCCGATCGTCTATGAATTCGACGGCGCCATGCAGCCCGGCGAGCGGCGCTATCTGAAGGAAATGTGAGATGGCCCAAGGGGCAGCAAAGGTCGCCATCGTGATGGGCAGCCAGTCGGACTGGCCGACCATGCGCTGTGCCGCCGACATCCTCGAGGAGCTCGGCGTGGCGCACGAGGCGCGGATCGTGTCCGCGCACCGCACGCCCGACCGGATGGTCGATTTCGCCCGCGGCGCGGAGGATGAAGGCTTCGGCCTGATCATCGCGGGTGCCGGGGGGGCGGCGCATCTGCCCGGCATGATCTCGGCGCTCACGCACCTGCCGGTGCTCGGCGTGCCGGTGCAGTCGAAGGCATTGCGCGGGCAGGACAGCCTGCTGTCGATCGTCCAGATGCCCGCCGGCGTGCCGACCGCGACCTTCGCCATCGGCGAAGCGGGCGCGACCAATGCCGGGCTCTACGCCGCTGCGATCCTCGCGCTGAACGACGCCGCGCTGCGGCAGCGGCTGATCGAGTGGCGCGCGGCGCGGCGCGACGCGGTGGCGGAGCGGCCGTCCGACACATGAGGCGCCCCACTCCCGATCCGTTCGCATCGAGCGTAGTCGAGATGCATATGCGCACAGTGTCTCGACTTCGCTCGACACGAACGGGGTGGGGTTTGCGATGATCGCACCGCGGGGAACGATAGGGATATTGGGTGGCGGCCAGCTCGGCCGAATGCTCGTCATGGCGGCGGCGCAGATGGGCTATCGCTGCGTGGTCTACGCCCCGGGCAGGGATTGCGTCGCGGCCGAAGTTGCGGGCGATTTCTTCAACCGGGAATGGAACGACGCCGGGGCGATGGCCGCTTTCGCGCAGCAATGCGACGTGATCACCTGGGAATTCGAGAACGTGCCGGTCGAGCCGCTGCAACCGATCGCGGAGCGGCTCGCGCCGCACCCGCGTGCGCTCGAGACCGCGCAGGACCGGCTGAACGAAAAGCGCTTCGTCGAGCAGCTCGGCGGTCGCCCGGCACCCTATGCCCCGGTCGATGCCCCGTCCGATCTCGCCGCAGCGGTCGAGCGGATCGGCACGCCCGGCATCCTCAAGACAAGGCGCGACGGCTACGACGGCAAGGGCCAGTGGCGGATCGGCAATGCGCGCGACGCGGAGGGCTTCAGCCACACCGGCGAGCCACTGGTTTACGAGGGCTTCGTCGACTTCGCCGCCGAGTTCTCGGTCGTCCTCGTGCGCGGACGCGACGGCGAGGTGCGCTACTGGGACAGCGCCGAGAACGTCCACCAGGACGGCATTCTCGCGACCTCGACGCTTCCCGCCTCCGACGCGGTGGCGGGCCAGGTGGAGGAGGCGCGCGCGCTGGCGAAACAGGTCGCCGACGCGCTCGACTATGTCGGCGTGCTGACGCTCGAGTTCTTCGCGACGGCAAGCGGACCGGTGTTCAACGAGATGGCGCCGCGGGTGCACAATTCGGGGCACTGGACCATCGAGGGTGCCGCGACGAGCCAGTTCGAAAACCACATCCGCGCGATCTGCGGCCTGCCGCTCGGCGACACCGCGACGATCGGCGCATCGGTGACGATGGAGAACGTGATCGGCAAGGACGCCGCGACGGCGCATGAATGCCTCGCCGATTCCGCAGCGCACCTGCATCTCTACGGCAAGAGCGCCGCCCGCAAGGGCCGCAAGATGGGTCACGTCACTCGCGTCCATCGCACATGACGCAGAGGCTGTTCCTGATCTATGCCCGCGACGCCAACGGCACGATCGGCAAGGATGGCGGAATCCCGTGGCACCTGCCGGCCGACCTGAAGCGCTTCAAGGCGCTGACCGACGGCAAGCCGATGATCATGGGGCGCAAGACTTTCGAGAGCCTGCCCGGCCTGCTCCCCGGACGCCGCCATATCGTGCTGACGCGTCGCGAAAACCGGGATACCGCCGGGGCCGAGATCGCGCATTCGGTCGAACACGCGCTGGCGCTCGCGGGCGAGGACGACGAGGGGGGCGAGGTCGCGGTGATCGGCGGCGCGGCGATCTACGATGTCTTCCGCCCGCTCGCCGACCGGATCGAGGTCACCGAAATCGACGCCGAATACGATGGCGACACGTTCGTCGAGCCGCTCGGGGACGAATGGGAAGCGGTGGCGCGCGAGGATCACCCGGCGGAGGGCGGCAGGCCGGCCTATGCCTTCGTCACCTATCGCCGCAGGAGCGAGGGCCCGGAAACATGAAACGCAAATTCGCCATCGGCTTTCTGGCGCTGCTCACCATCGCCGCGGTGGCGTTCTTCGGCTTCGGCCCGCGCTGGGCCGAGGAGAGCATGAACCGGATCGACGGCAAGCCGCTGCCCGAAGTCTCGGACAAGGCCAGGGCGCTGCATGCGACGCTGACCATCGTCGATCTGCATTCGGACACGCTGATGTGGAAGCGCGACGTGCTCGAGCGTTCGGAACGCGGACACATGGACCTGCCGCGCCTCAGGGAAGGCAATGTCGCGCTGCAGGTCTTCTCGAGCGTCACCAAGACCCCGCGCGGGCAAAACTACGATTCGAACGGGTCCGACACCGACAACATCACGCCGCTGGTGGTCGGCCAGATGCAGCCGGTGCGAACGTGGAACTCGCTGCTCCAGCGTTCGCTGTACCACGCCGAAAAGCTCGACGACGCAGCTCAGAACTCGAAAGACCTGTTCGTAGTCCGCAATCAATCGGATGTGGATGCAATCATGTCCCGGAGTTCGGAGCCTGGAAGCGCGACCGGCGCGCTGTTCAGCGCGGAGGGGCTGCAAAACCTCGAAGGCGATCTCGACAATCTCGACAAACTCTACGCCGCCGGCATGCGTATGGCAGGGCTGACGCATTTCTTCGACAACGAACTGGCCGGCTCGATGCACGGGATCGACAAGGGTGGATTGACCGATATGGGCCGCGAGGCGATCCGGCGGATGGAGCGAATGGGCATAGTGGTCGATATCGCGCATTGCAGCCATCGATGCGTCGCCGACATCCTCGCCATGGCACGGCGCCCGGTGGTCTCGAGCCATGGCGGGGTGCAGGCGACCTGCGAGGTCAACCGCAACCTCACCGACGACGAAATCCGCGGCGTCGCCGCCACCGGCGGCGTAATCGGCATCGGCTATTGGGAAGGCGCGGTGTGCGACACCTCGCCCGCTGCGGTCGCAGAAGCGATGAAGCATGTCCGCGACCTCGTCGGGATCGAGCATGTCGCGCTCGGCAGCGACTACGACGGGGCGACGACCGTGCGCTTCGACACCTCGCAGCTGGCGCAGGTGACGCAGGCGCTGATCGATGCGGGCTTTTCCAAGGACGAGATCCGCGCGGTGATGGGCGGCAATGCGCTGCGCGTGCTGCGCGCCGGACTAGTACCCCGAGGGCCGGCAGCGTGAGGTGGCTCGACCATCGCGAGCCGATGCCCGAAAGCCTGCGCGGTGCAGTCATCGCGCTGGGCAATTTCGACGGCTTCCATATCGGCCACCAGGCGGTTGCGGGCGAGGCGATCGGCTGGGCGCGCGAAGAGGGTCGCCCGGCGATCGTCGCGACCTTCGATCCGCACCCGGTGCGCTTCTTCAAGCCCGACGTCCCGCCCTTCCGCCTGACCACGCTCGAGCAGCGGCAGGAACTCTACCTCGCCGCCGGGGCGACCGCGATGCTGGTGTTCCATTTCGACGCCGAGCTGGCGGGCACGAGCGCGGAGGATTTCATCACCGAAATCCTGCTCGGCCGGTTCGGCGCGCATGGGGTGGTGACCGGCGGCGATTTCACCTTCGGCAGGGGGGCGAAGGGCGACGTCGCGCTGCTGCGCACGCTGGGCGGCGAGCACGGCCTGCACTCGCGGGTGGTCGAGGCGGTTTCGGATAACGGCGGCGAACCGGTCTCGTCGAGCCGCATCCGCGAGGCGCTGCGCGCAGGCGATCCGCAGGAGGCCGCGCGGCTGCTGACCCGCCCCTTCGCCATTCGCGGCATCGTCGAACACGGCGACAAGCGCGGGCGCGAGATCGGCTATCCGACCGCGAACCTCTCGATCGAGCATTACCTGAGGCCCCGATTCGGCATCTACGCCGTGACCGGCCGCATCCTCGCGACCGGCGAGGAGCTGAAGGGCGCGGCCAATATCGGCATCCGCCCGCAATTCGAGCCGCCCAGGGAATTGCTCGAGCCCTATTTCTTCGATTTCTCCGGCGATCTCTACGGGCAGGAAATCGAGGTCGCGTTCCATCACTTCCTCCGGCCGGAGGCGAAGTTCGACAGCCTGGACGCGCTGGTCGAACAGATGGATCGCGACTGCGCGCGGGCCCGGGAACTGCTCGGATGAGCAAATGGCTCAAGCGGATCGCCATGCTGCTGGCGGTCGCGTTCCTCGTGTTCACGGTTATCAATGCCAGCTGGCTCGCGCCCGAGCCGAAGGGCGGACCCAGGCTGATCGCGCATCGCGGCATTGCGCAGGAATTCGACCGCGCTGGCGTCGGGCGCGACACCTGCACCGCGACGCGGATCGAGCCGCCCTATCACGACCATCTCGAGAACACCGTGCGCGGTGCGCGCCAGATCGCGCTGATGAACGCGCACATGATCGAGGTCGATATCGCGCCCACCGCCGACGGGCGCATCGCGGTGTTCCACGACTGGACGCTCGACTGCCGCACCGACGGCACCGGCCCGGTGCGTGGGAAGACCATGGCCGAACTCAAGAAACTCGATATCGGCTACGGCTACACCGCCGACGGAGGCGAAACCTACCCGCTGCGCGGCGGGCCCGGTATGGGCGCGATGCCCGAGTTGAAGGAGCTGCTCGCCGCGCTGCCCGAGCGGACGGGCGTGATGTACAACTTCAAGTCGGGCGACGCGCGCGAGGCGGAGCTGCTGGCGCGGGCGCTGCGCGAGGCCGGGCGCGATCCGGCGGCGGCGGGCGATGCCTTCTACGGCCATCCCGACCCGGTCGCCGCGATCGCCGAAATATATCCCGAAGCGTGGAGCTGGTCGGTCGAGGGCGCGAGGGATTGCACCACCGACTACCTGCTGCTGGGCTGGAGCGGCTACCTACCCGACAGCTGCCGCGGCGGGACAATGGTGATCCCGCTCAACCGGCAATGGCTGTTCTGGGGCTGGCCCAACCGGCTGATCGCGCGGATGGAAGCGCATGGCGGGCGGATCGTCGTCACCGGGCCGCTCGAGGGCGACCGGCCGAACACAGGCCTCACCCTGCCCGAGCAGTATGGCGAGATTCCCGACAGCTATAACGGCCATATCTGGATCGATGACAGCTGGAACATGGTCCCCGCGCTGTTCCCCTCGCGCGAGCGGCGCAGCGTGGAGGAGCAGATCGCCGGGCAGGAAGCGCTCGAAGCGCGCCGCGCGCGGCAATAGGCTTTATCCGCGCGGGCGAATCGCCTAACGGCCACCGGCTATGTCCGAACACGAAACTCCGCAGCGCGACTACCGGGACACGGTCTTCCTGCCCAAGACCGATTTCCCCATGAAGGCCGGCCTTCCGCAGAAGGAGCCGGGCATTCTCGCGCGCTGGCAGGAAGAGGGGCTCTACCAACAGCTGCGCGAGGCGCGCACGGGGCGCGAAAAGTTCATCCTCCACGACGGTCCGCCTTACGCGAACGGCGACATGCATATCGGCCATTCGCTCAACCGCATCCTCAAGGACATGGTGGTGCGCAGCCAGACCCTGCTCGGCAAGAACGCCCCCTTCGTGCCCGGCTGGGACTGCCACGGCCTGCCGATCGAATGGAAGGTCGAGGAGCAGTACCGCAAGAAGAAGCGCGACAAGAACGCCGTCCCCCCGGCCGAATTCCGCGCCGAATGCCGCGCCTATGCGCAGCACTGGGTCGACACCCAGCGCGGCCAGCTCCAGCGGCTCGGGCTGATGGCCGATTTCGACCATCCCTACTTGACGATGGATCCGCGCGCCGAGGCAACCATCGTCGCCGAGCTGATGAAATTCGTCGAAGCGGGCAATCTCTACCGCGGCGCCAAGCCGGTGATGTGGAGCCCGGTGGAAGAGACGGCACTGGCCGAGGCGGAGGTCGAATACGAGGATATCGTCTCGACCCAGATCGACGTGGCGTTCGAGATTGTCGAGAGTCCGATTCCGGAACTGGTCGGCGCGCACGCGGTGGCGTGGACGACGACACCGTGGACGATCCCGGTCAATCAGGCGATCGCGTATGGGGAAGGAATAGAATACCGCCACTTCACGCTTGTGTTGCCTAATCTGGACGAAATTCCGCAAAACAGACTTGAAGTAGTCGTCGAAAGGCTGCGAGCGGTAGGGCTGGACCAGCGCGGCAAGCGCTTTATCGTTGCCGCAGAACTCCAGCAGTTTTTCGAAGATCGCCTCCAGGCGGCGCTCGATAGTGTAGATCTTACCGACCTCGATCTTCCGCCGGACACGTTGCTGCTCGGATATGGAGCCATCGCGTTGGATGATGGATTTGTCCCGTCCGAACAAACGCTAAATGGCTCCGACCTCGCCGGCACCGTCGCGCGGCACCCGATGCACCATCTCGGCGGGTTCTACGCCAAACCCCGCCCCTTCCTCGCGGGCGAGTTCGTCACTACCGACAGCGGCACCGGGCTCGTCCATATGTCGCCCGACCACGGCGAGGACGATTTCGAGCTGTGCAAGTCGGCCGGGCTCGAGCCGGCCTTCGCGGTGATGGACGACGGGCGCTATCGCGACGACTGGCCGTGGCTCGGCGGGGACGACGACCGCCGCCGCGCGGTGATCAACGCCAATTTCAACGCCCCGGACGGGCCGATCTGCTCGGATTTGCGCGAAGCGGGGGCGCTGCTCGCCGCGAGCCGCGACTACGAGCATTCCTACCCGCATTCGTGGCGCTCGAAGGCCAAGGTCATCTATCGCTGCACCCCGCAATGGTTCGTGCCGATGGACAGGGACTTGGGCGACAACCCCAAATCCGTTCGGGCTGAGCCTGTCGAAGCCCTGCCCTTTTCTTCGGACGGCAGCGCAGAAGAAAGTGCAGCCCTTCGACAGGCTCAGGGCGAACGGGGTGAGGATACGCTGAGGTCGCGCGCCCTCGCCGAAATCGCCCGCGTCGCATTCCACCCGCCCAAGGGCCGCAACCGGATCGGCTCGATGGTCGAGGGGCGGCCCGACTGGGTGCTCAGCCGCCAGCGCGCCTGGGGCGTGCCGATCACCCTGTTCGTGCGCCCCGACGGCTCCTACCTGCAGGATCCCGAGGTCAACGCGCGCGTCGTCGCCGCGGTGCGCGAACAGGGCGTCGATGCATGGGACGAGGCGCGCAAACCCGAATTCCTTGGTACCGAACACGATCCCGACGACTACGAGATGGTCACCGACATCCTCGACGTGTGGTTCGATTCGGGCTGCACCCACGCCTTCGTGCTCGAATCGGACCGCTGGCCCGAACAGCGCTGGCCCGCCGACCTCTATCTCGAAGGCTCCGACCAGCATCGCGGCTGGTTCCAGTCCTCGCTGCTCGAAAGCTGCGCCACGCGCGGGCGGGCGCCCTACGAGGCTGTGCTGACGCACGGCTTCACCATGGCAAGCGACGGGCGCAAGATGTCGAAATCGCTCGGCAATTCGATCGATCCGTTGAAGGTGATGGAGCAGTACGGCGCCGATATCATCCGGCTGTGGGCGCTGTCGGTCGATTTCACCGAGGATCACCGCATCGGCGACGAGATCCTCAAGGGCGTCGGAGACCAGTACCGGCGGCTGCGCAACACCTTCCGCTACCTCCTCGGGGCGCTCGACGGGTTCGATTGGGAGAAGGAAGGCGTCGAGACCTCGGACATGCCCGAGCTCGAACGCTACATCCTCGACCGGCTGGTGCGGCTCGACGCCAAGCTGCGCGCCGCGATCGAGGCTTACGATTTCAACGAATACACCCGCGCGCTGGTTGAATTCGCCAACGAGGACCTGTCGGCGTTTTTCTTCGATGTCCGCAAAGACCGGCTCTATTGCGACTATCCGGCAGGGCTCCAGCGCCGCGCCTATCGTACCACGCTCGACATCCTGTTCCAGGCGCTGGTCCGCTACGCCGCGCCGGTGCTGGTGTTCACGAGCGAGGAGGTGTGGACGGCGCGCTTCCCGGATCGGGGCAGCGTCCACCTGCAGGAACTGCACGAATTGCCGCAGGACTGGCGCGACGATGCGCTGGCGGAGCGCTTCGCGGCCCTGCGCGAACTGCGCGAGGACGTG
Organism: uncultured Altererythrobacter sp.; assembly: GCA_913055875.1. Classification (GTDB taxonomy): domain Bacteria; phylum Pseudomonadota; class Alphaproteobacteria; order Sphingomonadales; family Sphingomonadaceae; genus CAJXJY01. The sequence continues at coordinate 7,301 of CAJXJY010000005.1, read as the reverse complement.
ATGGAGGCGATCGAACCGCTGCGGCGCGAGAAAGCCATACGCTCGGGCCTCGAAGCCGAGGTTGCAGTGCCCGACGATGCAGTACCAGAAGGCTTCGGCGACGCCGATCTCGCCGAACTGTTCATCACCGCGTCAGTGACGCGCGGGCAGGGCGACGGCGTGACCGTTTCCCGCACCGCCGACCACAAATGCGGCCGCTGCTGGCGCCTGCTGCCCGACGTCGCCGAAAACGGCGCGCTGTGCGGACGGTGCGAGGGCGTGGTCGCCGATCTGGATGCGGCGGCATGAGTGCGATCTGGCGCAACCGATTCATCGGCCTCGCGATCGCTTTCGCGATCTTCGCGGCCGATCAGTGGCTCAAGAGCTACGTCGTCGATACGCTCGACCTGCAGCTCTACGAGACCTACGATCTGCTGCCCTTCTTCGATTTCACGCTGGTCCACAATTACGGCATCTCGCTCGGCATGTTCCAGGCGAAATCGATGGAAATGCGCTGGCTCCTGATCGCGTTGACGGGGACGATCGCGGTGGTCGTCACAGTATGGATGCTGCGCGAGAAGCTGCTCGGCGAGATTTCGGGCCTCGCGCTGATCCTCGGCGGTGCGCTCGGCAATATCAAGGACCGCTACCAGCTCGGTTACGTGGTCGATTTCGCCGACTTCCATATCGGCGACTTCAAGCCGTTCCTGATCTTCAACGTCGCCGACGCCGCGATCACCATCGGCGTGGTGATAATCCTTGCCCGATCCTTCCTCCTGCGCGACAAGGGGGATAAGCAGACCACAGAGCCGGCCGCAGAGGCCGCGGAGAGTTGACATGCGTAGAATTTCCACCCTCGTCATTGTGACCGGCGCGAGCGCCATGCTGGCCGCCTGCGGCAGCGGCGGCGGCCTGCTCGGCCGCGAGCGGCCCGACGAATTCGCGGTCCAGCGGCAGGCGCCGCTGGTCGTCCCGCCCGATTTCAGTCTCGAACCGCCCGCTCCCGGCGCCCCGCGTCCGGCCGAAGGCACCGCGGCCGAGCAGGCGCTCGAAGCGCTGTTCGGCGGCCCCGCCCCGCGCAGCGAGGTGGAAACCAGCGCGCTCGACCGCGCCGGCAGTGCCGAACCCGGCATCCGCACCAAGGTCGGCGATCCGGCCACCAACACCGTCGCCAAGGGCAGCGTGACGCGCGATATCATCGCCGCACCCGAGGGCGACGGACAGTTCGCGCAAGCGGTTATCCCTGCGGGATAACCGTTTTGTTTGTTTAGCCTCAGGCGCCGGCGGGCCCGTCCGGGCCCTTAGGCTATCCTCGCTCCCTTCGGTCGCTGCGGGCGGCCCCTTGGGCCTATGGCTGCCGCGACCAGGAACCGGGACGGGGCCAAAAGGCCTGGAATGGTCCGGTCGGCGACCAGCCGACCGCAAGGGCGACCGCCCGCCCGCAGGCGCCCCGCAGCGAAGCGGAGGGAATAGCGCCGAGGACGCACCCGCGGAGGCGGGTGCGAAACACAAGAAACTCAAGACCTCTCCACCCGCACAGCGCCCTCGGCCCGCGCCCTTCTCCTCCCTCACCAGCAATTTATCGACCTCGCGTCCGACAGCCGGTCGAAACGCATTTTTCGCTGTCCTACAAGCGCGGCGATGTGCCAGTCTTAGCGCATGGCAACCGCCGTTTCCCACGCCAACCCCGCCCCCATCGGCATCGGGCGCGTACCGATATCCCCTCTCCTGCGGGATGGACGGGGGCCCTCCCCTGCAACGGCAAGATCGCAATTTCCTAATTTATCCGTTTTGTTTCAATGGTTTGATAGCTGTCAACGAAGTTGACACGGTGTCGCCTTCGTCAACCATCCGTCAACCGAATCGGTACCGGGATCAAGTTTCGCGGTTCTCCGAAACGAGCAGCTTGTCGATCTTCCGCCCGTCCATGTCGATCACCTCGAACCGCCAGCCCTGGTCGATGAAGCTCTCGCCTTCCGCGGGCAGGTTCTTGAGCACCGACAGCACATAGCCCGCCACGGTCGCGAATTCGCGGTCTTCGCCGTATTCGATATCGAGCCGGTCGGCGAGCGCATCGGCGCTCATCGCGCCCGATACCAGCAGCGATCCATCCTTGCGCTCGATCACTTCGGGCGCGTCGCCCGGATCCTGGTCGCTGGCGAAATTGCCGACGATCGCGGTCAGCAGGTCCACGGGCGTGACGATACCGTCGAGATGGCCGTATTCGTCGTGCACCATCGCCATCGCGATGTCCGAATTCTGCAAGACCCGCAGCGCATCCATCGCGTCGAGCTGATCGGGCACCACCTCGGCCTTGCGCATCAGCTCGCGCAGCTGCACCGGCCGGCCCGCGACCCATTCCGCCAGCACCTCGCGCACCTTGACCACACCGAGGATCCTGTCGGGCGATCCTTCGGCGACGGGCAGGAGCGAATGCGGGCTGTCCTCGATCCGCGCGCGGATCGTCGCCTCGTCGGCATCGACATCGACCCAGTCGAGATCGGTGCGCGGGGTCATCAATTCGCGCACCGGGCGCTCGGCAAGCCGCACCACGCCGGCGAGGATCTGGTGCTGGTCGGCCTCGATCACCCCGGAGCGCGTCGCATCGGCGAAGATCATGTGCAGTTCCTCCGCCGTGACGCTCGATTGCCCCGCGGGGCGCACGCCGAGCAGGCGGATCAGCAGGCCGGAGGAGGTGTCGAGCACCCATACCAGCGGCGCGGCGACCTTCGCCAGCGCGGCCATCGGTCGTGCCATCACCAGCGAGATCGGCACCGCGGCGCGCAGCGCGAGCTGTTTCGGCACCAGCTCGCCGACCACCAGACTGAGATAGGTCGTCAATATGATCGCGGCGACGAAACCGGCCTCCCCGGCCCATTCCGCGGGCACGCCGAGCAGCGCGAGACGCTCGCCGATCGGTCCGCCCAGGCTCGAGCCCGAATAGGCGCCCGCGACGATGCCGATCAGCGTGATGCCTATCTGTACCGTGGAAAGAAACTTGCCCGGATCGGCCGCCAGCGCAATCGCCACGCGGGCCGAGCCGCTGCCCCGCGATTCGGCCGCGCGCAGCCGGGCGGTGCGGGCGGAAACGATCGCCAGTTCCGACATCGCGAAGACGCCGTTGAGCACGATCAGCCCGCCGATGATCAACAGGTCGGTCCAGGGAAAGGGTGTCACACCGCGTCGCTAGCACAATTGCGCGCCCGCGCCAGCCCGTGCACACGCGCCGGCCCGAGCACGCGCGGGAACGCGCAGGCCGTTGCGGTGTTGAAAAGGTCAAGACGCAGGTGGGCGCGTCTCGCCCGGTGCGGGCCAAGCAACCACAGCATGAGAGAGGGACTGTCCCCATGAAAACTTCACGAATTCTCCTTTCGGGCGTAGCCGCGCTGTCGCTGGTCGGCGTTTCGGCCTGCGTGACCGACCCCAATACCGGCGAGCGCAAGGTCTCGCGCACCGCCGCCGGCGCGGTGCTCGGCGGCACGCTCGGCTACCTGCTCGGCGATGCGGTCGGCGGTTCGACTGCGCGCATTATCGGCGCGGGCATCGGCGGCGCCGCCGGTGCCGTGATCGGCAAGCAGTTCGACGACCAGATCCGCGAACTCGACGAGGAGCTCGAAGGCACCGGTGTCGACGTCGAGGAAATCGGCGACCAGGATGCGATCCTCGTCCGCCTGCCCGACGGGGTCACCTTCGCCAGCGGTTCGGCGTCGATCAACCCGGGCTTCTACAGCTCGCTCAACGCCGTTGCCGAGAGCCTGAAGAAATATCCCAACAGCCTCGTCGACGTCTACGGTTTCACCGACACGACGGGCTCGACCGATCTCAACCAGCGCCTGTCCGAACAGCGCGCGCAGGCGGTGGCGGACTATCTGGCGGCGCAGGGCGTTTCGCGCAGCCGCCTTGCCACGCAGGGCTTCGGCGAACGCTACGAATATCTGCGCGTCAAGACCGGCGACAACGTCAACGAGCCGCTCAACCGGCGGGTCGAAATCAAGATCATCCCGATCAGCCAGGACGACGTGGCCAACGCGCAGGGCCAGTAAGGACCCACCAGCTCCCAGCGAGCGGAGAGAGAGGCCGGCCCTTCGGGTCGGTCTCTTTTTTGTTGCGCCTCAGGCGCCGGCGTTCGCGTCCGCTCACTCGGCTTTCCTCGCTCCCTTCGGTCGCTGCGGGCGGCCCTTTGGGCCTATGGCTGCCGCGACCAGGAACCGGGTCGCAACCGAGAGACCTGGAATGATTCGGTCGGCGACCAGCCGACCGCGAGCGCACGCGCGCGAGCCGCAGGTGCCCCGCAGCGAAGCGGAGGGAACAGCACCGAGGACGCTCGCGCGGAGGCGCGAGCGAAAAACCAAGGACTCTTACGCCAGCTTCCCCGCCCGCTCCGCCAGGTGCTCCACCGCCGCCTCGTGAATATGCGGCGAACTCACCAGCAAGCCGAACGCGCGCGGGTCGCGCTTGTTGTAGTCGAGCGGCTTGCCGAAGGCGTCGGTGACCGCAGCCCCTGCCTCGCGCGCGATCAGCGCGGCGGCGGCGATATCCCATTCGAAGCCCCAGCGCAGCGTCGCGAGCAGGTCGGCCTCGTCGCTCGCGACCATGGCGGCGCGCAGCGCGATCGAATTGGGCTTTTCCACCGGAGACAGGATCCGGTCGACCTTGGCCAGCGAATCGGCCGGAACCCGGGCGCCCGCGAATTCGCGCCGCCGCGATGCCGCAAGACGCTCGCCGTTGCGCCACGAACCCTCGCCGGCAATCCCGAGCCAACTCTCCCCGCGCGCGGGCGCCTGGAGCATCCCGATCAGCGGCCGCCCCTCGCTGATCAGGGCGACCGAAACCGCCCAGCCGCTGCGCCCGCGGATGAAATCGCGCGTGCCGTCGATCGGGTCGACCAGCCAGATCAGCCCGCGTTCGAGCCGCGCGGGCGCGTCGGCGCTTTCCTCCGACAGCCATCCCGCCGCGGGCAGCAACAGGCCCAGCTCGCGCCGCAGGAAGGCATCGACCGCCAGATCCGCTGCGCAGACCGGGCTGCCCGGTTCCTTTTCCCAGCTCTCGACCGCGTGCCCGGCGCCGGGCCAGACGTCGTGCGCGATGCGGCCCGCTTCGCGCAGGATTTCGTCGAGACGGTGCCGGTCGATCATCGCGCATTGCCATGCTAGCCGAAGGGACACTTTTCAAGCGCGCCAAAGCATGCTTAGGCGCGCCTCGCATTTCCCATCCCGAACGAGACGGACACGCCTTTCATGAACATCCACGAATACCAGGCCAAGGAACTGCTCGCGAAGCACGGCATCGCCGTCCCCGCCGGGCACGCCGCGCTGACGGTCGAAGAGGCGGTCGAGGGCGCAAAACAGCTGCCCGGGCCGCTCTACGTCGTGAAGGCGCAGATCCACGCCGGCGGGCGCGGCAAGGGCAAGTTCGCCGAGCTGCCCGCCGACGCCAAGGGCGGCGTGCGGCTGGCCGATTCGGTCGAAGACGTCGAACGGCACGCGAAGGAGATGCTCGGCAACACGCTCGTGACGGTCCAGACCGGCGATGCGGGCAAGCAGGTCAACCGACTCTACGTCACCGACGGGGTCGATATCGCGAAGGAATACTACCTGTCGATGCTGGTCGACCGCGCGAGCGGGCAGGTGGCGATGATCGCTTCGACCGAGGGCGGGATGGATATCGAGACCGTCGCGCACGAAACGCCCGAGAAGATCACCACCATCACGATCGACCCGGCGCAGGGCTTCATGCCGCATCACGGCCGTGCGGTCGCCTTCGCGCTCAAGCTGACGGGCGATCTCAACAAGCAGTGCCAGAAGCTGGCGAAGCAGCTCTACACCGCGTTCCTCGAACTCGACTGCGCGATGCTCGAGATCAACCCGCTGGTCGAGACGGAAGACGGCAAGCTGCTGGTGCTCGACACCAAGATGAGCTTCGATTCGAACGCGCTCTACCGCCATCCCGATGTCGAGGCGATGCGCGACGAGACCGAGGAAGACCCGGCCGAAGTCGAAGCGAGCGAATACGACCTCGCCTATATCAAGCTCGACGGCAATATCGGCTGCATGGTCAACGGCGCCGGCCTCGCCATGGCGACGATGGACATCATCAAATTGAACGGCGCCTTTCCGGCCAACTTCCTCGACGTCGGCGGCGGCGCGACCACCGAGAAGGTGACCGCGGCGTTCAAGATCATCCTCAAGGACCCGGCGGTCGAGGGCATCCTCGTCAACATCTTCGGCGGGATCATGAAATGCGACGTCATCGCCGACGGTATCGTTGCGGCGGCCAAAGAAGTGAACCTGTCGGTCCCGCTGGTCGTGCGGCTCGAAGGCACCAACGTCGCCAAGGGCAAGGAAATCCTCGCCAATTCGGGCCTGCCGATCGTGCCTGCGGACGATCTCGGTGATGCCGCGCGCAAGATTGTGGCGGAGGTGAAGCAGGCGGCGTGATCGGCGGCCGCGCGCAGTCAGCTTCGGCTGCGCGTGAAGCGGAAGACCAGTTCCTGCACCTCTTCCCCGCTCGACTTCATCCGCACCGCCGCCAGCAGGCCGGCCTCGCCGTCCTCTCCCTCGGCGCAGCGTAGCGTCAGCGCGTGGAAATAGGCCGCGCATTCCTCGATCGCGACGAGGCGGAAGGTCAGCATCTCGTCCTTCTCCTCCCAGCCCGTGAGGTCGGCGTCGAAATGCTTGAGCCGCAGCACGAGCGTGCCTTCCTCTTCCATCAGGTAGAGATGCTCGGTGAAGCGGATTCCGCTCTCGCCATCCTCCTGCACAAAGGTGCCGACCATCGTCGTCCCGACCGGCGGTAGCCAACTCTCGTGCGCTGGCGCGCCGCCAATTCCGGTGCCGGTCCATTGGCCGACCAGCCAGTCCATTTGCTCGAGCGAAGCAGGCGGTGGGACGTGATCCTCCGGGGCAAGCCGAGTTTCGTATTGCCGCTCCATTGGAGGGAGGCTCGAATCCGCCGGAGCGAGCCGGATCGGGGCCGGGCGCTCTTCTTCCTGTGCAGCGCCCGGAACGGCGAGCGCGGTCAGGCATAGAGTAAGCGCGGACAGGGCTGCGCGTGTGAGCATTGCATTTCTCCCGTAAACGACGTTCGCCCGTCCGCATCCCCGTGGGCGGAGGGTTGACGTAACAAAGACGTAGCGCAAGACCGCGATTCGACAGGCAAGCAAAAATTACGTCGTGCCCGCTCAACTTGACGTTTACGTAAACTCAAGCTAGCCGGGCGCCGCATCTGTTCGAGAGGAAGGAAACTCCATGAAAATCCTCGTCCCCGTCAAGCGGGTGATCGACTACAACGTCAAGCCGCGGGTCAAGGCCGACGGCAGCGGC
>CAJXJY010000004.1 GCA_913055875.1 uncultured Altererythrobacter sp. | reverse complement strand
GAATTCCGCCGCATCGTGAACATGGTGCAGAAGGGCGAACGCGAGGCGCGCATCGCCAAGAAGGAAATGGTCGAGGCCAACCTGCGCCTCGTGATCTCGATCGCCAAGAAATACACCAATCGCGGGCTGCAATTCCTCGACCTGATCCAGGAAGGCAATATCGGGCTGATGAAGGCGGTCGACAAGTTCGAATACCGCCGCGGCTACAAGTTCAGCACCTATGCAACGTGGTGGATCCGGCAGGCGATCACCCGCTCGATCGCCGACCAGGCGCGCACGATCCGCATCCCGGTCCACATGATCGAGACGATCAACAAGCTGGTCCGCACGAGCCGCCAGTTCCTCCACGAATTCGGTCGCGAGCCGACCCCCGAGGAAATGGCCGAGCGCCTCTCCATGCCGCTCGAAAAGGTGCGCAAGGTGATGAAGATCGCCAAGGAACCGATCAGCCTCGAAACGCCGATCGGCGACGAGGAGGATTCGCATCTCGGCGATTTCATCGAGGACAAGAACGCGATCATCCCGGTCGACGCCGCGATCCAGGCGAACCTCAAGGAGACCGTCACCCGCGTGCTCGCCTCGCTGACCCCGCGCGAGGAACGCGTGCTGCGCATGCGCTTCGGAATCGGAATGAACACCGATCATACGCTGGAGGAGGTCGGCCAGCAGTTCTCGGTGACGCGCGAGCGTATCCGGCAGATCGAGGCCAAGGCGCTGAGGAAGCTCAAGCATCCGAGCCGGAGCAGGAAGATGCGCTCGTTCTTGGATCAATAAACCTAAAGGGGAGTTTTTAGCCTGGCACAGCTTTACGGCGCTGGCATGGTCGGTTCCGTTGGCGCATTTTTGGCCTAATTAGCCTCTCGTTTGGCACCGCCCTTCTCATTCAACTTTTGGAATGGGCTCACAAGTCGAGCAGAAAGGAAGTTCGCATGGCTGAATTGACTTTGGAAGCTGGTCTCAAGACCATCAATAACATCGCAATCGCGCTAACCGCGGGACTGGCTGTGTCAGGCTAAAAACTCACCAACTTTTCTCCGGCGTAGGGGTCGCGCGAATCACCGCCCTCCACTATGCGCCCCCCATGCGTATCGCCATCGCCTCCGACCACGCCGCGCTCGACCTCAAGGCCGAGCTGCGCGAGTGGCTGATCGACGAGGGGCACGAGGTCGCCGATCTCGGCCCCGACACCGCCGACAGCGTCGATTATCCCGATTTCGGCTACAAGCTCGCAGCCGCCGTCGCCGACGGGACCGCCGAGCGCGGGATCGCGCTGTGCGGTTCGGGCATCGGCATCTCGATGAGCGTCAACCGCAACCCCGCCGTCCGCTGCGCGCTGGTCTCCGAGCCGCTTTCCGCAGCGCTCGCACGCGAGCACAACGATGCCAATTGCCTCGCGCTCGGTGCGCGGCTGACGGGGATCGAAATGGCCAAGGCTTGCGTCACCGCCTTTCTCGAGACCGAATTCGGCGGCGGGCGCCATCAGCGCCGCGTCGACAAGCTTTCCAATCCGCCAGCAACGGACGATTCCTGACCCATGAGCACCGCCGAAGCCACCAGCTCCGACATCATGCACCGCTTCTGGGACGACAGCCTCGCCGAAGCCGATCCCGAGATCGCCGAGGCGATCGGCAGCGAACTCACTCGCCAGCGCGACAAGATCGAACTGATCGCAAGCGAGAACATCGCCTCGACCGCGGTGCTCGAAGCGACCGGCAGCGTGTTCACCAACAAATATGCCGAGGGCTATCCCGGCAAGCGCTATTACGGCGGCTGCGACTATGCCGACGTGGTCGAGACGCTTGCGATCGAGCGCGCCAAGCAGTTGTTCGGCTGCGACTTCGCCAACGTCCAGCCCAATTCGGGCTCGCAAATGAACCAGGCGGCGTTCCTCGCTCTGCTCGAGCCGGGCGACACCTTCATGGGGCTCGACCTCAATTCGGGCGGGCACCTGACGCACGGCTCGCCGGTCAATATGAGCGGCAAGTGGTTCAACCCCGTCGCCTATGGCGTTCGCGAGGACGACGAGCTGATCGACATGGACGACGTCATGGCGATCGCGAAGGAGCACAAGCCCAAGCTGATCATCGCCGGCGGCACCGCCTATTCGCGCGTGTGGGACTGGGCAGGTTTCCGCCGGGTCGCGGACGAAGTCGGCGCCTACCTGCTGGTCGATATGAGCCATATCGCCGGGCTGGTCGCGGGCGGCGCGCATCCCTCGCCCTTCCCGCACGCGCATGTCGTCACTACCACCACGCACAAGAGCCTGCGCGGGCCCCGCTCGGGCGTGATCCTGTGGAACGACGAGGCGCTGACCAAGCCGCTCAACATGGCGGTGTTCCCCGGGCTGCAGGGCGGTCCGCTGATGCACGTGATCGCGGCCAAGGCGGTCGCTTTCCGCGAAGCGCTGCGGCCCGATTTCAAGACCTACGCCAAGAGCGTGGTCGAAAACGCCCGCGCGCTAGCCGCCAGCCTCGAGGAGAACGGTCTCCGGATCGTCTCGGGCGGGACCGACAACCATTCGATGCTTGTGGACCTTACCGCGAAGGACGTGACCGGCAAGGCGGCCGAAGCCGGTCTCGACCGCGCCTGGCTGACCTGCAACAAGAACGGCATCCCGTTCGACACGCGCAGCCCGTTCGTCACCAGCGGCATCCGCCTCGGCACGCCCGCGGGCACCACGCGCGGCTTCGGCCCGGCCGAATTCCGCAAGGTCGGCAAGCTCATCTCCGAAGTGGTCGACGGGCTGTCGAAGAACGGCCCCGAAGGCGATGCGCAGATCGAGCAAAGTGTGCGTGCACGCGTCGAGGAATTGTGCGAGAACTTCCCGGTCTATCCCGGGAGATAAGCGATGGAAGAACGAGAACCGCAGCGCGGGCAGGATTGGGTCGAAGACGCCAGGGAGGAAATCTCCGGCATGGCGAAGGGCGGCTTGGCCCACCCTTCGACCAAGCCGGTGCTGACCGGCGCGGCCGTGGGCGCGGCGGCAGGCTTCCTGCTCCCCGGTCTGAGCATCGTGGTCGGTGCGCTGGCCGGTGCAGGCGTCATGTTCTATGACAGGGTCAGGAAGTAACCGCCTGAATGCGTTGCCCGTTCTGCGCCCACGATGACAGCCAGGTAAAGGATTCGCGCCCGACCGAGGACAACACCTCGATCCGGCGGCGGCGCCAATGCAGCAGTTGCGGCGCGCGCTTCACCACCTTCGAGCGGGTGCAGTTGCGCGAAGTCACGGTGGTGAAGAGCGGAGACCGCCGCCAGCCTTTCGACCGCGCGAAGCTGGAGCAATCGGTCGCCCTCGCCTGCCGCAAGCGCGGAGTCGAGCAGGAGCGGATCGACCAGCTCGTCTCGGGCATCCAGCGGCAGGTCGAAACCGCGGGCGAGAGCGAAATCCCGTCCTCGCGGATCGGCGAAATGGTGATGGACGGCCTGCGTCAGATCGACAGCGTCGCCTATATCCGCTTCGCCAGCGTCTACCGCGACTTCTCCGAAGCGAAGGACTTCGAGGAATTCGCCAGCACCGTGCAGGAAGCTGCGCGCGACTGACGTGGCCGAAAATCCCATCATCGTCTTGGTCCGCCCACAGCTTGGCGAGAATATCGGCAAGGCGGCGCGGGCGATGCTCAATTTCGGACTGACCGAACTGCGGCTGGTCGCACCGCGCGATGGATGGCCCAATCCGGGCGCCGGACCCGCGGCTGCCGGGGCGGATGTCGTGCTCGAACAGGCGCAAGTGTTCGAGAGCCTTGCCGATGCGGTGGCCGACTGCGCGCATGTCTACGCCACCACGGTGCGCAAGCGCGGCGTAACCAAGCCGGTCGTGACCCCCGAAGAGGCGGCGCGCGAAATTGCTACGGCGGAAGGGGGTTGTGCGATCGTGTTCGGGCCCGAGCGGTCGGGCCTGGAAACCGACGATGTGGCGCTCGCCCGCAAGATACTCACCGTTCCGATCAATCCGGAGTTCGGATCGCTCAACCTCGCGCAAGCGGTGATCCTGTGCGCCTACGAGTGGTCGAAGCACGCCGAACTCGCGCAGCCGACCGCCGAAGACTTGCTTCCCCCCGCCCCGCAGGACGAGCTCGAAGGCCTGATCGCGCATCTCGACACCATGCTCGAGCCGAAGGGCTACTTCCTGCCGGAAACGCGCGCCGAGGCGACCCGCCGGACGCTGCGCGGCGTACTGACCAAGCCCGGCTGGAACCATCTCGAAGTCCGCACGCTGCGCGGCGTGCTGTCCTCGCTTGAACGCAAGCCTGGGCGCAAGCCTAGGTCCTGAGAGTGGTTTTCAGCTTAGCTGGATCGGCACCGGCCCGCTCCCCCACCCGGCCACCCATAGTTTACTATCGTTGGGTGGCCGGGTGGGGGAGCGGGCCGGTGCCGCAATCGTTTCAGCTTTGCCGAAACAGAATCTACGTCCTGAGCCGGTCCCACTCGACAAGTTCGTAAGCGATCGAGATTTCGACGAGCCGGTCCCAGATTTCCGCAACCTCGACGGCGGGCAAGCCGGCCCGTTCCGCCCGGTCGCGCACCGCGGCGATCACCGCAGCCTTGCGCGTCTCGTCGCGCACGGTCTCGCGGTCCTGCTTGATCCGCGCCGCTGCGCGCATGTAGCCGAAGCGGGTTTCGAGCAGGTCCAACAGCGCCTGATCGGTAGCGTCGACACCCGCGCGGACATCGCCCATGGTCTCGCAGGCTTCGGGGGCTTTGATATCGTCGTTCCGGGGCTCGCTCATGCCCCGCGCCTCTGCCCGCACTCGGGTCGCTTGTCGAGCCTCGATCCACCCTTGACCGGAGCGGCAATCCTGCTAGAGGCGCGCCTTCGCGAATTGGCTCCGCACCCCGGTGAAGCGGATGCCGCGTCGGACATAAGGGTCCGGCGGTGCGATGCCGGGTTGGATGGCCACCGCTGGGGTGGTCCAGCAAATCGAAGGATACGACTCATGTCGAAGCGCAAGAGCGCCAAGTACAAACTCGACCGCCGGATGGGCGAAAACATCTGGGGTCGCCCGAATTCTCCCGTCAACAAGCGCTCCTACGGCCCCGGTCAGCACGGCCAGCGCCGCAAGGGCAAGATGTCCGACTTCGGCCTCCAGCTGCGCGCCAAGCAGAAGCTGAAGGGCTATTACGGCGACGTCACCGAGAAGCAGTTCAAGGCGACCTACAAGAAGGCCGCTGCGATGAAGGGCGATACCGGCCAGAACCTCATCGGCCTGCTCGAACAGCGGCTCGACATGGTGGTCTATCGCGCCAAGTTCGCGCCGACGATCTTCGCCGCGCGCCAGATCGTCAATCACGGCCACATCTACCTGAACGGTGTGAAGACCAACATCCCGAGCGCGCAGGTCAAGGTCGGCGACGTCGTGTCGCTGGGCAAGAAGGCTCAGGACATGGCGCTGGTGATCGAGGCGCAGAGCCTGCCCGAGCGCGAAATTCCCGACTACGTCGCGCCCGACGGCACCGACAAGGTGAGCTTCACCCGCGTTCCGACGCTCGACGAAGTGCCCTACCCGGTGACCATGGAACCGAACCTGGTCGTCGAGTTCTACTCGCGCTGATCGCGACTCGGAGTTGCCGTTCGACGAAGGCGGGCGCCGACCAGGCGCCCGCCTTTACGCGTTTCCACCCAAGCCCCGGTTTTTGCTCAACTATTTGATAACCAATGTAGCTCATAGGCAGGGTATGGATACTCCCCCTCTGCCGGGTCAGCTTCAGAGCGAGAGCGAAAGATTGGCCGCGTTGGCCGATCTGGCCATACTAGATACGCCTCCGGAAGAGGAACTCGACAATCTGACGAAGCTCGCAACGGTTGCGCTGCGAACCAGTAGCGCGGCCATCAGCCTCGTCGACGAACACCGACAATGGTTCAAGTCGAGGGTCGGAATTCCGTTCGCGGAAACCCCGCGCGACATCGCTTTCTGCGATTACACGGTTGCCAGCCGGGAAACCTTCTTGGTCCGCGATGCACGCAGGGACGGTCGCTTTTGCGCCAATCCGCTCGTCACCGCCGAGCATGGGATCGGTTTCTACGCCGGCGCACCCCTGTTTCTGCGCAACGGCCATTGCATCGGCAGCCTGTGCGTCATCGACGAAGAACCCCGGCCCGATTTCGGCGACGATGATGTCGCCGTTCTGGAAAACCTGGCACACCTCGCCGCGCAGTTTATCGAGGCTCGCCGCGGCAAGCGTATGGGAGAGATCGCTGCCAAAGTCGTCGATGCGACTTCCGACGCGGTGCTGGCTGCGGATCGCACCGGTACGATCGTTTTCATGAACGCCGCGGTTGAAAGAATGTTCGGATATTCGCGGCAGGAAGCGATTGGAGAGAATGTAACGCTCATTATGCCTGAGCGCTTCCGCGACAGCCATCAAGGATCGATCGACAACGCCGCATCCGGAGGCCCGACTCGATTGCTCGGCACATTCGTCGAATTGCCGGCGCGCCATGCGGACGGTCACGAATTTCCCATAGAACTCTCGCTTGCGCCTTGGGGCAACGACGGGAAGCGCGATGGTTTCGCGGCGATCATCCGCGATATCAGCGACCGCAAGGCGCTGGAGGAGGACCGCCAGAACTCTCGCGCTTTTCTAGACACGATCGTCGCCAATCTACCCGCGATGCTGTTCGTCAAGGACGCCCGCACCCGCAAATATCTGCTGGTGAACAAAAAAGCCGAGGAGAAGATGGGTCGGCGTGCCGAGACCCTGATCGGATCGAGCGATTCGGAACTGTTTCCCGGTATCGGCGCAGCCTACGAAGAACGCGATGGGGAGGCGGTCGCGAGCGGGAAACCGCATGTCTACGAGAGCGAATTTGTCAGGGAAGACGGAGAGCGGTTCGATATCAGGACCACCCGTGTGCTGATGGACGGGCCCGACCGCAAAGGCCAGTACATTCTCGGAATGGCCGAGGACATGACGGAGTTTCGCCGCAGCGAGGCGGAGAACTACCGGCTGGCACGCTACGATACCCTGACCGGCCTGCTGAACCGGGCGAGGCTGGCCGAAATACTGCATACGAGAGTGTCGGAGCGCACCAAATTCGCGATGCTCAGCATCGATCTCGATCGCTTCAAGGCCATCAACGACCAGTTCGGCCACCTCACGGGCGATGCCGTGCTCAAGGAAGTAGGTGACCGGCTCAATGCCCTGACGGACGAGAATTCGTTCGTGGCAAGAGTTGGTGGGGACGAATTCGTCGCCCTGCTGTTCGGGGACCGGCTGCACAGCCGTGCCTCGATTTTCGCCGACCGGATCATCGAGTGCATTTCGAAGCCCATCGTGGCGCGCCGCGCCACAGCTCATATCGGAGCATCGGTCGGAGCAGTATTGCATCCCGATGACGGCCGGACGACGGAGCAATTGCGTGAAAACGCCGACTTGGCACTTTATCGCGCCAAAAGCGTGGGACGCGGCACGGCATGCTTCTTCGACGACGAGATGGACGCAGCGTTGCGCGACCGCAGGAAGCTCGAATCCGATTTGCGGCATGCGGTCGAAAGCAAACACATCAGGCTAGAATACCAGCCGGTCGTTTCCACCTCGACCGGCGCGATTACCAGCCTTGAGGCGCTTGCGCGATGGACCCACGATAGCCGAGGTCCCGTACGGCCAGACGATTTCATTTCGCTGGCGGAAGAATGCGGTCTGATCGATCAACTCGGCAGCCAACTCCTCGTGCAGGCCTGTACCGACGCGCTCGCCTGGCCCGAACGCATCCGCGTGGCGGTAAACTTGTCTCCCTTGCAATTCATGAGTGGGACCTTGGTCGACACGGTCCGCGAAACCCTGACTAGCACCGGGCTTGCTCCGGGAAGGTTGCAGTTGGAAGTGACCGAGCGCCTCGTCATCCAGAATACCGAGGAAACTTTCGCCCAGTTGGAGGAATTGCGCGCGCTCGGAATACAGATCCTGATCGACGATTTCGGTGTCGGCCACTCCTCTTTGAGCTATTTCCAGCGCCTGCCGTTCGACAAGGTGAAAATAGACAAATCCTTCATAGACGAAATAGAGACATCGCGAGCCGCCAAGGCAATCGTCCAAGCCGTGACCGGCTTAGGCCACCAGCTATCCATGGGAATCGTGGCGGAAGGCGTGGAAACCAATCACCAACGTCGCATGCTCATCGAGCTGGGCTGTACACATTTGCAGGGCTACCTTTTCAGCAAATCCCTCGATGCCGAGTCTGTTTCCTATTTCATTGCCGACATGGAGATGGACTCTACGAACATCGACAAGGCTGCATGAATCGGCATCGAGTGCCAGCGCGAAAGTATCGGGCTAGTCGAGCGCCCCTTCGAGGAACTCGCCGATCCGCTTGAGCATGATGCCGCGCGCCTGGCTGTGGTGGAGGCCATGGTCGAGCCCTTTGAACTCCAGATAGTCGATCTGCTTGCCGTTGCCCTTGAGCCGGTCCTCCATCAGCTTCGAGTGCGCGTCGCTGACATTCATGTCCATCGTGCCATGCACCAGCAGCACCGGCGCCTTGAATTTCGCCGTATGGCGCGCCGGCGAACCGGCCGCGACATGCGGGCCATTGCCGATGAACTTGTCGTAGGCGAGATAGCTCGTGTAGCGGCGGTTCTCCTCGCGTAGCAGGTCGAGATCGGTCACCGGGGCTATTGCCGCGACCGCCTTGTAGAGGTCCGGATCGAGCACCTGCGACTGCAGCGCGGCATAACCCCCATAGGACCAGCCCACGATCGCCAGCCTGTCCGGATCTGCGATACCCTGCGCCACCAGCCAGCGCCCGGCGTCGTTGACGTCGCCGATCGCCGTCTCCCAGGCCTGGAAGCCGTTGCGCCCGTACCACGCCTCGCCGTAGCCCGCCGAACCGCGATAATTCGGTTGCAGCACGGCATAGCCGCGCGCGACGAAGAATTGCGGCAGCCAGTCGAAGCCCCATTCGTCGCGCGCGCCGGGGCCGCCATGCGGCAGGACGATGGCGGGCAGGTTCTTGCCTTCGCTGCCCGGCGGAAGCGTCAGGTAGCCGGGGATCTGCGTGCCGTCGGCAGCCGGGAAGGAGATCGGCTCGACCGGTCCCATTTCGCGCTCGGCGAGCGGGTCGCGCAGCGGCAGCAGCGGGCTGAGCTGGCGCGTCTCCTTTTCCAGCAGGTACAGCGTGCCGGGGTCGGTATCGCTCGAGGCGGCGATCAGCAGCATGCTCTCGTCCTCGCTCGCATCGACGATGGAGATCAGCGGCTGGCCCGGCAGTGCCCTGGACAGCCCGCTGGCGAACTTGTCGAGCTCGGCGTCGAAATATTCGACATAACGCTTCTCGGTGGCGTAGCTGCCGCCGACCACGCGATTCTTGCGCCCGATGCGGATCAGCCCGTCGACATCGACATCGCCGCGCGCCATCAGCTGTTCGCGCTTGCCGGTCCCGTCGAGCGCCACCGAGAACAGCGCGCGATAGCCGTCGACGGTGTCGAAACCGTAGACCACGTCTTTCGCGCTATCGACCGCGATCGGGACGAAGCCCTGGTCGACATTGCCGGTCTGGTCGACCGTCGACAGCGCTTCCCATTTGTTCGTACCCTTTGGGCGGTAGAGATAGCGCACATCGCTACCGTCGTAACCGCTCGCCGCGCTGTCGCGCGCGGCCATCACGCGGACCTTGCCGTGCTCGTCGGCGATATAGCCCGCCGCCATCCGGTTGGGCTCCTCGACATTGCGGAAGCGGCCGTTGGTGACGTCGACCCAGTCGACCCCGAGCCCCTCCTTGTCGTTGAAGATGCGCGTGTTGTTGCTCCGCTCCTTGACGTATTGGCGCGTCATGAGGATCTTGTTCTCCTCGCCCTCGATATCGAGCGCGAGCCAGTCGCCGCCGTTCTGAACGATACCCATCGCCCGCCAGTCGGTCGGCGGGGTCAGTTGGGTGACGTCCGAGCCGTCGTCCTTCAATGCCATCAGCCTGGTAAACCCGAGCAGCATGCCCCCGGTCTCCTGGAAGCCGAAGATCTGGCACACGATCCGCTCTTCGGTCGCCCATGTGCACTCGTTCAGACGCGCCTGCGCCTCGTTGGTGGTGATGATCGGTTTCGGCTCGCCGCCGTTCACCAGATCGACGACGTAGATCGTCTCTTCCGAACTCGTTCCGGGCTGGACGTAGAGCAGCTTGTCGCCCGACGGTGACAAGGCCGGCGACAGTACCGACTGTCGCGCGCCGAACTTGGCGGCGGTTTCGGCCAGTTCCTCCGCAGCCACCGGCATGGAGAAAGCTGCCGCGGCAAGCGCGGCGAAAGACAGCATACAACGCATTGGTGCGACCCCAAGAAATTCAATCCTGCCCGCTTGCTAGCAGAAATCGCCATACATGAAAGAGCGCAGGACTTTTCGAATTGGGTTCCGGTCGGTAGAAAGCCGGATTTCATGCGGCTGTCGATCGCCTTCGCCCTTTTCTGTTCGGCCTGTTCGGCCGGCTCCGGAAATACGGACACATGGGTCAAGCCGCCTTCCGAGACCGAGACCTGCGAGGCGTGGGCCGAAATCCGGCACGGTAGTGCGGTGTACTTCAACAATGTCTGGAACGTGCAGGCAGCAGGCGATTTCGCATGGAAGCAATGTATCGAGCGCGACCCGGCCGATCCCGAGAGGCTCGGTTTCTCCTGGCACTGGCCCGATTACGGCAGCGACATCTATTCGCAGCCGCAGGTGAAGATCGGGGTCTCGCCGTGGCTGCCGCTTCCCAAGCTGGACGACCGGTTTCCGGTCGCCATCGCCGACCTCGATACCATGACCGTCGCCACCGGAGTCGCGGTCGAAGCGCGTGGCGAGTACAATATAGTCACAACGCTGTGGCTGACCGATACCGGCGAAATCGGCGACGAACCGCAACCCGGCAGCATCGTCGCCGAAGCAATGTTCTGGACCGATGCAACCGACGGACTGATCGATCCCGCCGGATCGAAGGTCGGCACGGTCCGGCATGGCGGGCGGGACTGGGACATATGGCTCAACCGGGACTGGCACGACGTCTCGGGGGAAAACGCGAACCGCTGGATCTATCTCGCATTCGTCGCCAGTCCGGGCGGTCCTGCGGCGAGCTTCGACCCGGTCGCGTTGTTGCGCAGCAAGGAACTGTCGCAGCTCGGGTTCGAACGCGCCTATATCGCCGATGTCGAACTCGGCGCGGAGATCATGCGCGGCGACGGACTGATGTGGATCGACCGTTTCGACGTAGAGATACAACGCCGCTAGCGTTCGGCCAGGTAATCCCGCCGGAAATCGCTCGCGAAAGCGGCGAAGCGCCCTTCCTCGATCGCTCCGCGCATCGCGGCCATCAGGTCCTGGTAGAAGGTGAGGTTATGCTCGGTCAGCAGCATGGCCCCGAGGATTTCGCCCGATTTGTGCAGGTGATGCAGATAGGCGCGCGAATAGTCGCGGCAGGCGGCGCACTTGCAAGCCTCGTCGAGCGGCGCGGTGTCCTCGGCGTGGCGGGCATTGCGCAGGTTAAGCGGCCCGGTCCGGGTGAAGGCCTGCCCGGTGCGGCCCGAGCGGGTCGGCAGGACGCAGTCGAACATGTCGATACCGCGCTCGACCGCGCCGACGAGGTCGTCGGGTTTGCCGACGCCCATCAGGTAGCGCGGGCGGTCTGCGGGCAGCTGATCGGGTGCGAAATCGAGCGTGGCGAACATCGCTTCCTGCCCCTCGCCCACCGCCAGCCCGCCGACCGCGTAGCCGTCGAAACCGATCTCGATCAGCTTCTCGGCGCTGATCTTGCGCAGGTCCTCGTCGAGCGCACCCTGCTGGATTCCGAACAGCGCCGCGCCTGCCGCATGCTCGCCGCCCGCGTCGAACCCGTCGCGGCTGCGTTTCGCCCAGCGCATCGACAGCTCCATCGACGAAGCGATGACGTCGCGCTCCTGGTCGGCGCGCGGACATTCGTCGAACGCCATCACGATATCCGAACCGAGCAGGCGCTGGATTTCCATGCTGCGCTCGGGCGTAAGCATATGTTTCGACCCGTCGATATGGCTGCGGAACCCGACCCCCTCCTCCGTGAGCTTGCGCAGCTCGGACAGGCTCATCACCTGATAGCCGCCGCTGTCGGTCAGGATCGGATGCTGCCAGTTCATGAAACGGTGCAGCCCGCCGAGCTTCGCGATCCGCTCGGCACCGGGGCGCAGCATCAGGTGGTAGGTGTTGCCGAGGATGATGTCGGCGCCCGTAGCGCGTACCGCCTCGGGCTTCATCGCCTTGACCGTCGCCGCCGTCCCTACCGGCATGAAGGCGGGCGTGCGGATTGCGCCGCGCCGCATCGCGATGCGGCCGGTGCGCGCCTTGCCGTCGGTCGCGGAAATCGCGAAATCGAAGCGCGGGTGCGCGGCGTCCATCAGAACCCGTAGATCAGCGTGAAGCGCGACAGCGTGTCGGTGTTCTCGGTCCCCGCGGGCGGATTGCTCTCGTAATCGACCTGGTACGAAAGCCGCGTCGAGACCTTGTCGCTGACCTTGAGCTGCAGCCCGGTCAGCAGGTTGAGCGAGACATTGCTCGAATCGACCACCGCCGTCGCCGTCCCGCCCGTTTCCGAGGTCACGTTGCTGTCCTGCGTGAGCTTGACCCGGTCGGTGATCGCCCAGTCGAAGTCGAGCCCGGCCAGAGCGGCGATGCGGCCTTCGCTGGTGCCGTTGGTGAACTCGGTGAAGCGATAGGCCGGGCCCAGCTTGGCGCTCAGCGTGAGGTCGGATTCGTCGATGATCCGGTAGCCGATCCCCGCCGACACGGCATAGCGCGCATCGTAGCCCTGGAACCGGTCGCTCTCGAACTGCCCGAGCCCGTAGGCGAAGAAGCCCTTGTCGATCTGGTAGCGCGGTTCGTAGGCTGCGAAATAGCGCTCGCGCGTGGTCGCACCGTTGCTGCGCTGATAGTCGGCGCGCAGCCGCAACTGGTGAGTCCAGTCGATCCCCTCGCGCGCCAGTTCGACCGCGCCGGACAGGCCGATATTGGAATTGTTGCCGGTCGAACGGAACGCGCCGACCTCGCCCTTGCCCGACCAGTTGTCGAGCAGGCTCGCCTGGCGCAGCTCTTCCTCTTCCTCGGCCCTGGCCAGCGCCTCGGCCTCTTTCCTGTCCGTGAGGAAGGCGTCGTGCAGCGCGTCGATCTCCGCCGCATCGTCGGGATTGGTCTGGCGGGCGATCTCGACCACCGTCGCAACCTTGGCCTTGTCGCCGGTCGCGATCGCCGCATCGATCATCGCGCGCACCGGCTCGGGCATTTCGGCCAGTGCGACTGCGGGCGCGAACAGCAGCACCGTTGCGATCGGTACGGAAGCGAAGCGAAGGAGAGGTCCGGCCATGGCGCGCGCTGTTAGCCAGATGCGGGGTGGCAAATCAACTCCGCAGCCGCCAGCCGGTCTTGAAGATGAAGGCGATGATCGCGACGCACACGGCGAGGAAGCCGAGCGTCAGGCCCAGCGACAGCGCGAACGAGACATCGGCATGGCCGTAGAAGGTCCAGCGCAGTCCGCTGACGAGGAAGGCGATCGGGTTGGCGAGCGCGATCGTGTCCCACGGCTCGGGCAGCATGTCGAGCGAGTAGAAGGTGCCGCCGAGGAAGGTCAGCGGGGTCAGGATCAGCATCGGGATGATCCCGAGCTTCTCGAAATTGTCGGCCCAGATGCCGAGGATGAAGCCGAACAGGCTGAAGCTCGCCGCTACCAGCATGATGTACACCACCGCCACCAGCGGATGCGCGATCGAATAATCGACGAACACGCGGGCGGTCAGGAGGATGATCGTCGCGAGGATCAGGCTCTTGGTCGCCGCCGCGCCGACGAAGCCGATCAGCGTTTCGGCGACCCCGACGGGCGCCGACAGCAGCTCGTAGATCGTGCCGGTAAAGCGCGGCATGTAGATGCCGAAGCTCGAATTGCTGGTCGTCTCGCCGAGCAGGGTGAGCATCAGCAGGCCGGGGATGATGAACGCCTCGTAGGGGATGCCGGAGATATCGGGCATGCGCCCGCCGATCGCGCCGCCGAAGACGATGAAATAGAGCGTCGTCGTCAGCACCGGTGCGAGCACCGACTGGAACGCGGTGCGCAGGAAGCGCGTCAGCTCGCGAACATAGATCGACCAGGTCGAGCGCCAGTTGATCATATCGCGCGCGCCTCCTCGCCGAGCAGCGAGACGAAGATGTCCTCGAGGCTGCTCTCGCGCGTGTCGATGCCGGTGAAATCGATTCCCGCCGCGATCAGCGCCTTGGTCAGTTCGGCCACTTCGGCCTTGCCCCTGCCCGTTCCGTCGCCGCCGCGATAGCACAGGCCGAGCCCGCCCTCCTCGATCTCGACCGGCAGCCGGGCGATCGAGGGCGGCAGTTCGGTGAGGGGCTGTGCGAGCGTGATATGCGCCTCGGTCCGCCCCAGCCGCGCCATCATCGCGTCTTTTTCGTCGACCATCAGCAGCCGGCCGCGGTCGATCACGCCGACCCGGTCGGCCATTTCCTCGGCTTCCTCGATATAATGCGTAGTCAGGATCACCGTTACGCCGCGCGCGCGCATCGCGTCGATCTGGTGCCACATCGATTTGCGCAATTCGACATCGACCCCGGCGGTCGGCTCGTCGAGAAACAGCAGGTCGGGATCGTGCGCCAGCGCCTTGGCGATCAGCACGCGGCGCTTCATCCCGCCCGACAGCGCCATGATCCGCTCGTCGCGCTTGTCCCACAGGCTGAGCGAGCGAAGCACCTCCTCGATCCGACCTGCGTCGGGCGGCAGGCCGAACAGGCCGCGCGAATAGGATACCGCGCGATGCACCGGCTCGAACATGTCGGTGCTCAGTTCCTGCGGCACCAGCCCGATACGGCGGCGCGCCTTGCGCCAATCCGTAGCGAGATCGTGGCCGAACGCGCGGATCGTCCCCGCGGTCGGGCGCACCAGCCCGCACACCGCGCCGATCAGCGTGGTCTTGCCCGCGCCGTTGGGACCGAGCAGCGCGAAGATCTCGCCGCGGCGCACGCTCAAATCGACATCGTCGAGCGCGCGCAGCCCTCCCGGATAGACCTTGGTCAGACCGGCAATTTCCAGAATCGGTTCGCCCATGGTTCCGCGATGCTGAAGCTGGATGGTGAATGCAAGTCGCATCGTTCTTCTGAGCGTCGCCGTCTGATCGCGAAGGAGTTCGTACCAGACGGAGGGCGGTCGCGACGAGATCGGAATATCCGCTGATCACAGGCTCGAGTGTTTCGAGGCCGATATCGCTAGTTTTGCGAACAGGTTAAGATGGCAATGCGAGATTTATCGTGTAGTTTGATCGGGGACGCGGATGTCGTAAGAAATTCAGCGGATGGGGGATCAAACTGTGGCCGACACTCTTTCAACCAGCAAGAAAATCGTCGATCTCTCCGAACGCGTGGCCAAATTGTCGGCTGCGATGGGCGGAGGGGGAGGGGGGCTTGCCGCATCTCTCGGCGTTGTCGGCCTCGTCCTCGACTGGAAAGTTGCAGACGCAAAAGAAAAGAAATTGTATGACGAGCTTCACAAAATCGAAAAATCCTTGCTCGAAATAAAATCTGTCGTAGACACTATCGAAGTCAATGATCTGCTCAAGGATATCGACGATAAGCACAATCATATAATCGGCGTTCTCGACGATTACGAAGATGAGATAGATCGCTTTACGTCGTCTATCACCAAGGATAGCATAGCAGACAAGAAAACGACACTGTCTTTCATCAATTGGTACCTGAACGGGGTCGAGACCGACAATCCTCCAGCCAGTGCCGACGGACACCAGCTGATCGAGAACATTCTCTTCGACCATGACCAGGATCGTTCGCTGGCTCGATTGTTGAAGGACAAATACGGGTCCAACCACCAGAATTACGTGGCAACCCTGTCCGAGTTGTGGGACAAGGCGCAAGAATCGCGGGCGTCGAATATCGCCGAGAAAAACCCGGTATCGCGTCTTTCGAAAGCCGATTACCTCGAATCGGTCTACTTCAGCCTGATTCACCTCTACAACCGCGCCCGCTATCTCCACGACCTCGCATTGGCGAGCTTCAGCACGATCCTGCACGACCAGGGATATTCCGAGTATCGCGCGGCTTCGAATCACAGCACTGAACTGGAGACTCTGGCGAAATCGAGCAGGGACAAATTCTATCAAGACAATCGCTTCGACGTTAAGTTCGAGGACAATATACAGGATGAAAAAAATATAAACGGTATCGGTTGGTCTGACTTTCCGGATGCAATCAAGAAGGCTTATTCCGATAAATTTTCCAGTGAAAACAGTTATTCGCTTCGCGCCAATATCCCGAATTTGGGTAACCAAAACTACTTTTCCTCGGGACACGGAGGATATTATACAACCGACGACGTCCGCTATGATCCATATTTGCGGCTGGTCGCGAATCCTCTGGTCGCACCGAAGCCGAATTCCTTCCTGACCGGTTTGAAGATGCACAGGGAGTACACTCCCGACGGAGGGTATTTTATCCGGTTTTCCGGGCATTTCTCCGAGTACGCCGACGGAGAATTCACCTCGCTCGGCTGGCACACGCAACCCCTGCCCAACGGGCCGATCAACGGTGCCGGCTATGTCCGCGTCGGCGGTTTCGAGGCCGAGAAACTGAAGGCGATCAAGCAGCAACTCGGCCCGGGCGAACAGCCGGTGCTGACGGAAATTCGCTTCGGCACCATTCCGTTCGGATCGTCCGCGATACTCACCCTGGGGTCCAGCTATCGCAAACTGGTGCTGTCGGAAGACGGCAAGTCCGGCTCCGTGCAGGCGATCGACGGAGTGCAAACCGATCTGGGCACGGATGTGATCGGCAAGAACTACCTCTGCCTGGTGGATAGCGACGACGGAAACCAGCAGGCCTTCGATTACCTCAGGGCGATCGACGAAACGCTGATCGGTCGCCAGGACGCTGACGGCAATATCGATCCCTCGGGGATCATCACCGATGTGAAGATCGAACGCGAAAACGAAGGCAGCACGCTGCTGTTCGTGGCCGAAGTCAACGACCACAAGGTCGATTGGGCCCCCTTCCGGCCCTATTACTGGTCCGAGGAGGAGAAGGAGGCGGGAGTCCACGACGGACAATTGATCGTCGCCACCGACACCTGGGCCTTGGACAAGAATGCCAAGCGCGACGATTCGAGTGCATACAAGCTCTATTACCTGCTCGACCGAGGCTATCGTCGGCTGCTGCTGGATCGTGTCGAGGACGACGACCAGCGCATATCGACGCTGGATGCAGCGTTGAGCGATTCGATACCGCTTGCTGCGCCGGTCGTACCCGAAGGCACATTCTTCAAGACGGAAAGCAATGTCGCTGTCTACAAGATGGTCGATGGGAAGGCACGGCACGTTCTGGACGAGGCCGACGTCGCATGTGGATGGCCCGGAGTAATCATCGTCCCCGACAAGCTCTCAGATCAAATCGCCAAGCTGGACTACGACAAATAGCACGAGCGCCGGAACGCACTGCTCGCTACGGGCGCGCCGCAATCCAGTTGCCGTGGAAGCCCGGCGGAACGAGATGCGGGATATGCACCGAAGCGACGGTGTCGAGCGTCGTCGCGTCGAGGATTTCGAGCGCGCTGGTTCGTTCGTTGCGGTCGATCACGTAACCCATCACCCAGCCGTCGCCCTCGGGCGCGTCGTGGCTGCGCGGGACGAACACGAATTCGCCCGGGATGCACCCTTCGCCGAATTCGCGCACGACGCTCTCGCCGCTGTCGAGATCGTGGCGGTAGAGCGGCATCGCTGCGTAGAAATCGAGATCGCCGTCTTCGGGCAGGCCCATCGTCCACAGATAGCGGTAGGATTTGGTGAAGCGGCGCTCGTCGGGGCGCGGGAATTCCTGCCCGCGCGGGTCGAGCGTGGTGCGCTCGACGCGGCCTGCTTCGGGATCCACGGTCCAGCGTTCGAGCCCGAGCGGCTTGCCGTACGGCCCGGGCATGTCGCCGTCCATGATCGTCTCGTAGGCGCACACGTCGACGATCACCCGGCCCTCGCCGTCCTCGAAGCTGTTGCCGACATGAAAGACGTAGCACGGATCGACCTCGCACCAGGCGATATCCTCGCCCGTCCCGCCGCGCGGCATCAGCCCCACGCGGGCGCGATGAGCGTTGTTCCAGCGATAGGGGAAGCTGTGGCCCGCGATCAGCGCCTTCATCGAGAAGGTCACCGGCAGGTCGAGGATGACGACGTGGTTCTCGGTCAGCGCGCAATCGTGGATCGACGGGCCGTCCTGCACCGCGATCGGCGTTTCGCGCAGCACCCTGCCCGCGCCATCGAGCACGACATGACGGATCGTGTCGGCGGCCATGCCGTCGTAGCAGATGGCGTGGAACTCGCCCGTCTTAGGGCAGCGGTGCGGATGCGCGGTGAACGAGCCGGTCAGCCCGCCGCCGAAATCCGAATAGCCGAGCGATTCGAGCTCGCCGTCGAGCTCGACCGGGAAGGAACTCGCCTCGACCAGCGCCATGATTTTCCCGCCCATGCCGAGCACGTTGGTGTTGACCGTATCGCCGAAGCCGCGGCGCGGACCCGGCGCGGCGGGCGGGCCGCCCTTGTCCTCGAGTTGGCGCGAGCGGATGTAGCGATTGCGGTACCACTCGGCCTTGCCGCCTCTCAGCCGCACGCCGTGCACCATCCCGTCGCCGATGAACCAGTGGTGGCCCTTGGCGAGATCGCCATAGGGGTTCGGACCGATGCGGACGTAGCGCCCATCGAGTTCGGGTGGAATCGCCCCCGTCACTTCGAGGTCGGTGAGCGTCTTTTCCTCGCGCATCGGCCGGTGGACGCCGCGCAGGAACGGATTTTCGCTGCCGTCGGGCAGGCGCGCGCGGTTGATCGCCGACACCGCCCTGATCGCAGGTGTGACGGCGGCCCGGATGGTTTTTTCGATTACGCTCGCCATGTCCCAGCTCCCGTTGCTAATTGCAACCTAACATCAAGCGGCGACCCTGACTAGGGGATCAATAGCGAGGAATCGCCGTAGCTGTAAAACCGATATCGTTCGGCGATGGCGTGGGCGTACAGCGCCTGCATCCGCTCGCGGCCCATCAGCGCGCTTACCAGCATGAACAGCGTCGATTTCGGCAGGTGAAAGTTGGTCATCAATCCGTCGACCGCGCGAAAGGCGTAGCCGGGGGTGATGAAGATGTCTGTATCGCCTTCGAACGCGTGGATGGTCCGATCCTCTGCCGCAGCGCTTTCGAGCAGGCGCATGCTGGTGGTGCCGACGGCGATGACTCGTCCGCCGCCCTCCCGCACCCGGTTCAGGCGGTCGGCGGTCATCTGCTCGATCCGCCCCCATTCCGAGTGCATCACGTGAGCCTCGGTATCGTCCGCCTTGACCGGCAGGAAGGTGCCGGCGCCGACATGCAGCGTCAGCGTCTCGGTGGCGATGCCATGCTCTGCGAGGTCTTGCATCAGATCGGGGGTAAAATGCAGCGCGGCGGTCGGAGCTGCGACGGCGCCGTCTTCGCGCGCGAACATGGTCTGATAATCATCGCGGTCGCGCTCGTCGGTTTCGCGCTTGCCCGCGATATACGGCGGCAGCGGCATCCGTCCGGCGTGTTCGAGCAGCACCTCGACCGGTTCCTCGCCCTCGAAAGCGAGGGTGAAGCTGCCATCGGCGTGGCGCGCCTCGGCGATCGCGGCGACATCGGCGGGAAACGCGATCCGGTCGCCTTCGCGCAGCCGCTTGGCGTTGCGGATGAAGGCCTGCCACCGGCGCAGGTCGAGCCGCTTGTGCAACGTCGCGCCGATCCGCGCCTCACCGCGGCGCCCCTCCAACTGTGCCGGAATGACCCGGGTATCGTTGAACACCAGCACGTCGCCCGGTTCGAGCAGGTCGGGCAGGTCGCGCACGCGGCTGTCGCGCAGCTCCGACCCACCCCGCGCCACCAGCATCCGTGCCGAATCGCGCGGCACCGCCGGGCGCAACGCGATCAGCTCTTGCGGGAGCTCGAAATCGAACAGGTCGACGCGCATCTTACTTGACTGAGTCCCCGCGGAGGCGGGGACCTCGTGCCAATGACGCTCCGCCAAGTTGCCTGGGGCCCCCGCCTTCGCGGGGGCACATACTGCCTATTCCTCGATCGGCGCGCTGAGATCGGCGGCGGTGATCGGCGCGGGTTCGGCCGCCGGTGCGGGCGCGGTGACCTGCGGCTTGCCGTCGGCGGCGATCGAGGCCTGCAGGATGCGCGTCGGATCGGCCGGCGGCTCGCCGCGCCGGATCGCGTCGACCCCGTCCATGCCCGAGATCACGCGTCCGAAATTGGTGTAGCGCTTGTCGAGCCCGAACCGCGGATAGAACACGATGAAGAACTGGCTGTTGGCGCTGTTCTCTTCCTGCGCGCGCGCCATCGAGACGGTGCCGCGCAGGTGCGGCATCGTGTTGAATTCCTCTTCGAGGTCGGGGAGCGTCGAGCCGCCCTGCCCGGTGCCGGTGGGATCGCCCGTCTGCGCCATGAAGCCATCGATCACCCGGTGGAAGATCACCCCGTCGTAGAAGCCCTGGCGGGCCAGCGTCTTGACCCGTTCGACATGCGTCGGCGCCCAGTCGGGCATCAGCCGGACAGCGACCCTTTTGCCGTTCGACAGGTCGAGCAACAGGATGTTCTCGAGGTCTTCCTGCGCGTTGTAGTTGATCGGCTCGTAGCGGCGCGGCCCGGCGGGCTGCTCGTCCTGCGCGATGGCGATAGTGGGAGCGGCGACCAGCGAGGCAAGCGCGCCGGCGGCGATCAGGCGTTTGAACATGGAATTCCCGTCAGAAATCGAAAAACGTGCGCGGGGTCTAGCCGGGTCGGGCTGACACTTCAATTAACGATCACCGAGTCCCCGCGAAGGCGGGGACCTCAGGCGGCCAGCGCTTCGCCACCGGCACGAGGCCCCCGCCTCCGCGGGGGCTCAGTAATCGCCCAGCTGGCCGATCGTCTCGACCCGCGCGGTCACGTCGTGGCCCACCGCGTCGCTGACGAAGGGCGCGATGTCGCCGCCGAACAGCGCGATTTCCTTGACCAGCTTGGATGCGATCGGCTGGAGCGAGACGTCGGCCATCAGGAACACCGTCTCGATATCGTCGTCGAGCTGCTGGTTCATCCCCGCCATCTGGTATTCGTATTCGAAATCCGCCACCGCGCGCAGCCCGCGGATCAGCACGGTCGCGCCCTGCTTGCGCGCGAACTTCACCAGCAGCGCGTTGAAGCCGACCACTTCGACATTGCCGAGGTCGAGCGCCGCGACTTCGCGCTCGACCATCGCCAGCCGCTCTGCGGTGGTGAACATCGGGTTCTTCGACGGGTTGGTGGTCACCCCGACGATCAGCCGGTCGACCAGCTTGCTCCCGCGCCGGATGATGTCGGCATGGCCGAGCGTGATCGGGTCGAAGGTCCCGGGGTAGATGCCGATGCGTTCGCTCATAGTTTCGTGACTTCCAGTTGCACCAGCTTGCCGCCCAGGAAGCGTACCCTGGCACGCTCCTCGCGATAGCCGCTGTCCACATCCATTACCATTCTTTCACAGACCATCACGTCGGGAGAACACTGGAAATCCGCGTCCCGGTCGAGCGCGAAGCGCCACTGCCCTACGCATTCGTCCGACGCGGTTACCTGGTAAATCGCGCGGTAGTCGGGATTGGGCGCCTGCGCGATGTCGTATCGTTCGACATAGATGACCGCGCATCCCTCGGGAAACACCGCATCGGATACCAGGTATGGCTTGATCTCTTCGGTGGAGGGGCCGTCGCTGCACGAGGGCAGCAAGCACAAGGCGGACAGGATCGTGAACCGGCTCCACACCTTCACCGGTCCCTCTCCACCACAAACCGCGCCAGCGCGGTCAGCAGCTTGGCATCCTCGCCATAGCTCGACAGGTGCCCGACCGCCTGATCGACCAGCGCGCGTGCCTGGCCGCGCGCCTTGTCGGCGCCCATCAGCGTGACGAAGGTCTGCTTGCCCTGCCCCTCGTCCTTGCGCAGCGCCTTGCCCGCCGCTGCCTCGTCGCCTTCGACGTCGAGCAGGTCGTCGGCGATCTGGAAGGCGAGGCCGATATCGCGCGCATAGGCGCGCAGGCTCGCCCGGCCCTCGACCGGAACACGCCCCAGGATCGCCCCCATCTCGACCGATGCGGCGAGCAGCGCGCCGGTCTTCAATTGCTGCAGCCGAGTGATCGCGTGGAGATCGTAGTTCTCGTCGTCTGCGGCCATGTCCATCATCTGCCCGCCCGCCATGCCGTCCTTGCCGCTCGCCGTAGCGAGCGTGGCGATCAGTTCGGCGCGGACCGAGGGGCTGCCGCCGGTTTCGGTCTCCGACAGGATCTCGAACGCCAGCGCGTGGAGCGAATCGCCCGCCAACACCGCCGTCGCCTCGTCGAAGGCGAGGTGCAAAGTCGGCTTGCCGTGACGCAGATCGTCGTCGTCCATGCACGGCAAATCGTCGTGGATCAGCGAATAGACGTGGATCGCCTCGACTGCGCAGCCGACCCGCACCGCGGCGTCGCGATCGACCCCGAACATGCCTGCGGTCGCCGCCACCAGCAGCGGCCGCACGCGCTTGCCGCCGCCGATCACTGCGTAACGCATCGCCTCGATCAGCCGCGCGCGCGTGTCTTCTGGGAGCGGCAGCATGGCGTCGAAGGCGGCGTCGACTTCGCGCTGTATCCGCGCCAGCCCGTCGGACAGGACGTTACTATCCGATCCGACCAGCTCCATTTCAGCCGTCCGCATCGAAGGGCGCCGTGCCGCTCGGCTTGCCGTCGGGCCCGGCGACGATCTTCTCGATCCGTGCCTGCGCCGCGTCTAGCCGCGCCTGGCAATGCCGGCGCAGCTTCTCGCCGCGCTCGTAGAGATCGATCGACCGGTCGAGCGGCACCTCGCCGGTCTCGAGCTTGCGCACCACCTCTTCGAGCGCCTTGAGCGCGTCCTCGAAACTCATTTCCGAAATGTCGGGAGAACCCTCTGTCATGGCTGCGGAGCATTGACCGCAGCCCTCCTCTTGGTCAAGTTGCGCGGCGACAGGGGAGACGGGAATGCACTGGATTGTCGCATATGTGGCAGCCGCAATCGTGTTCGGGGTGCTCGATTCAATCTGGCTGCGCTGGGCGGCGCCGAATCTCTATCGCCCCGTGATCGGGGAGATCATGGCGGACAATGTCCGCATCGGCGCAGCGGGCGCGTTCTACCTGATCTACATCGCCGGAATCGTGTGGTTCGCGATCCGCCCCGCGCTCGACAACGGACAGGTCGCAACCGCGCTGCTCAACGGGGCGCTGCTCGGCGCGTTGTGCTACGCGACCTTCGACCTCACCAGCCAGGCGGTGATGAAGGTGTGGTCGACGCAGATCAGCGTGATGGACATCGCCTGGGGCGCCTTCGCCACCGCCATCGCCGCCGCTGCGGCGGCATGGATAACGCTCAAGGTTACGGGTTGATTTCATGTTCATAGGACACTGGGCTCCGGCCTTCGCCGCCGCCGCCGCCAGCAAGCGCGCACCCAAGCTCGGAACGCTGTTTCTCGCCGCGCAGCTGGTCGACTGGGCGTTCTACGTCTTCGTGCTGGTGGGGATCGAGAATTTCCACGTCGAACCCGGTTTCACGGTGATGAAGCCGTTCTTCTTCGACGACTACCCGTTCACCCACAGCCTGGTCGGCTCGGCCGCCTGGGCGGTCGGTTTCGGGCTGATCGTCGGGATCGCCGGGCGTAGCATCATTGCTGGGGTCCTCGCCGGGCTGGTGGTCGCCTCGCACTGGGTCCTCGACCTGATCTCGCACGGGCCCGATTTGACATTCGCCGGCGGAGAAAATCGCTTCGGCTTCGGGTTGTGGAACTACCCGACCGCGGCGATCATCGTCGAACTGGCGCTAACGCTGGGGGCGTTCGTGTATTATGTCCGGCGCACGCGCGGGCCGGTCATGCCGCCGCTGATCCTGATCGCGGTGATGCTCGGGCTGCAGGTGCTCAACTGGCTCGGGAGCGATCCGGAGAGCGTTACCGTGCCGCTCGTGCTGACCGCGCTGGTCGCCTATGCGGTGGTGACGCTGCTCGCCGCGTGGGTCGGTTCGACGCGGTGGCATAAACGCGAGGTGGGGCTGGCGGTCGGGACCTAGCGAAGCTAAGGGCGCGGCCATGGCTACAGTCGAGTCCGAAATCGCACCCCCGATCACTGGCGAGATCGTCGAACAGCACGGCCTCAGCCCCGAGGAATACGAGCGCGTGCTGCACGCGCTGGGCCGCGAGCCCAACCTGGTCGAACTCGGCATCTTCTCGGTGATGTGGTCCGAGCACTGCTCGTACAAATCCTCGCGCCTGCACCTGAAGAAGCTGCCGACCGAAGCGCCGTGGGTGATCTGCGGCCCGGGCGAGAATGCCGGCGTGATCGATATCGGCGACGGTCAGGCGGCGATCTTCAAGATGGAGAGCCACAACCACCCAAGCTATATCGAGCCCTACCAGGGCGCGGCGACCGGCGTCGGCGGCATATTGCGCGACGTCTTCACGATGGGCGCGCGGCCGGTCGCCAACGCCAACGCGCTGCGCTTCGGGCGGCCCGAGCACCCCAAGATGCAGCACCTCGTCAAGGGCGTGGTCGCGGGGATCGGCGGCTACGGCAATTGCGTCGGCGTGCCGACCGTCTGCGGCGAGACCAATTTCCACCCCGCCTACGACGGCAACATCCTCGTCAACGCGATGACCGTCGGCGTCGCCGACGCGGACAGGATCTTCTATTCCGCGGCGACCGGCGTCGGCAATCCGATCGTCTATGTCGGCTCCAAGACCGGGCGCGACGGCATCCACGGCGCGACCATGGCGAGCGCCGATTTCGAGGAGGACGCCGACGCCAAGCGCCCGACGGTGCAGGTCGGCGACCCCTTCACCGAGAAGCTGCTGATCGAGGCGTGCCTCGAACTGATGGCGACCGACGCGATCGTCGCGATCCAGGACATGGGCGCGGCGGGGCTGACAAGTTCGAGCGTCGAGATGGCGACCAACGGCAAGGCGGGCATCCGCCTCGACATGGACAAGGTGCCGTGCCGCGAAGAGGGCATGACGCCCTACGAGATGATGCTGTCCGAATCGCAGGAACGGATGCTGATGGTCCTCAAGCCCGGCCGCGAGGCCGAGGCGGAGGCGATCTTCCGCAAGTGGGAACTCGATTTCGCGGTGATCGGCGAGGTGACCGACACGCGGCACATGGTGCTCGAGTTCGGCGGCGAGGTGGTTTGCGACATCCCGCTCGGCCCGCTCGCAGCCGACGCGCCCGAATACGACCGGCCCTATCTCTCCAAGGAAGAATACAAGGCCTGGGCGCAGGTCAAGCCGCTCACGGAGGTGCCCGAGAGCACCGATATCGGCGCAGACCTGCTCAAGCTGATGGCCAGCCCAGCGCTCGCCTCGCGCCGCTGGATCGCCGAGCAGTATGACAGCCAGGTCGGTGCCGACACGCTGCAGACCGGCGGCAACGCGGGCGTGGTGCGCGTCCACGGGACGAAGAAGGCGCTCGCGATCACCACCGATTGCACCCCGCGCTACGTCTATGCCGACCCCTACGAGGGCGGCAAGCAGGCGATCGCCGAGGCCTATCGCAACCTATGCGCGGTCGGCGCGCGCCCGCTCGCGGTGACCAATTGCCTCAACTTCGCCAATCCGCAACGGCCCGAGATCATGAGCCAGTTCGTCCACGCGCTCGAAGGCATGGGCGAGGCGTGCCGCGCGCTCGACTTCCCGATCGTGAGCGGGAACGTGTCGCTCTACAACGAGAGCAAGGCGACGGGTGGCGGTAGCGCCATTCTGCCGACTCCGGCGATCGGCGGGGTCGGGATCATCGAGGATTACTCTAGGATGATGACGATGGGGTTCAAGGCCCGCAAGCAACCGCTTTGGATCGTCGGTTCTTTCACTCTCGCGACGAGCCTCGGACAGTCGTTGTGGCTTGACACCGTGCGCGACTTGAGCGGCGGTGAGCCGCCAGCTGTAGATCTTGAAGCCGAGTATCGAACAGGCAAGTTCATTTTGGAAATGATCAACTCAGGTAAGGTGACCGCAGTCCACGACGTTTCTGACGGAGGAATGGCTGTTGCCGCTGCCGAGATGATGCTTGCGAGCGGAATTGGCGTGGAGATCATGTTGGAGGATGCTGATCCTACCGACGGGACCTGCGCGGCAGCTCATTTCGGCGAAGACCAAGGTCGCTATCTCGTGACAACGGATGGAGCGGTTCCCCTCCGTCAGCTCGCCGATGAAGCGGGAGTAGCGGCGACGATGATCGGCGAAACCGGTTTCGAATTTCATGGCCGCCCCGGCTTCCTTTGCGAATCCACCGACAAGTTTGTGTCTCTCGCCGACCTCCGCGAAGCCCACGAGAGCTTCTTCCGCGACTGGATGGAGGGGTAGGCGCCCTCTCCCCGTGCGGGGAGAGGATACGAAGGCTTGGCGACGAAGGAGCCTTAGCCGCAGTTGGAGAGGGGCCTGCCGGCCATCGGCGCCGCCCCCCCTCTCCAAGCTCCGCTAGCTCCTGCCGGAGCAAGCTGCGCTATCCTCTCCCCGAACGGGGAGAGGGCGAGGAACGTGCGATGACTTTTCTCCAACCCTTCCTCCACTACGCCGGCCACCTCCTCGCACCCTTCGCGATCGCATGGTTGTTGTGGCGCGAGCGATGGAAGCAGGCGGGGCTGCTCGTCCTCGCGGCGAACCTGATCGATCTCGACCACCTGCTCGCCGATCCGGTGTTCGATCCGGACCGCTGCAGCATCGGCTTTCACCCGCTGCATGGGTGGGAGGCCGCACTGGTCTATTGCGCGTTGCTCGCGGTCCCGCGCTGGTGGGTGCGCGCGCTGGCGCTCGGCTGCTTGTGGCATCTCGGCGTCGATGCCATGGACTGCGGCATGCAGCGATGGAGGATGTGACATGCCCGCAGGCTATTCCGGCACCCCGCTCGCGAAGAAGCTGACGCTGCGCGACGGGCAGCGGGTGTGGTTCGATGGCATGCCCGGCGGCGTGCAGGACGAGATCGGCGAATATGCGCTCGAGCTGACCGTCGTCTCCGGCCCGGAGGACAGCCCCCACGCGGCGCATATCTTCGTCAGCACCCGCGCCGCGCTCGAAAGCAAGCTCGCCACCTTGCGCGAAACCATCGCGAAGGACGGCCAGGTCTGGGTCAGCTGGCCCAAGAAAGCCTCGGGCGTCGCGACCGAAATCGACGAGCACGACGTGCGCGCCGCCGGCCTCGCGATCGGCTTCGTCGACACCAAGAAATGCGCCGTCGACGAGACCTGGTCGGGGCTCAAGCTGGTGATCCGCAAGGAATTGCGCTGACCCGCCCGAAGCGCGATAGGTGCACCATGCGCGACCACGAAACCGTCCCCTACTCGCTCCCCGAGATTTCCGGAGCCGAGAGCATCGCCCGCGCCGGGGCGATGCGCGACCGGCTCAAGCAGCGACGCACCTGCCGCTACTTCTCCGACCGGCCCGTCCCGCGCGAGGTCGTCGCGGCGGCGATCGAGGCCGCGGGCACCGCGCCCAACGGCGCCAATCACCAGCCGTGGCACTTCGCGGTTGTCTCTTCGCCCGACAAGAAACGCGCCATCCGCGAGGCGGCCGAGGCGGAGGAACGCAAGTTCTATGCGGGCAAGGCGAGCGACGAATGGCTCGACGCACTCGCCCCGCTCGGCACCGACGCGGACAAGCCGTTCCTCGAAACCGCGCCGTGGCTGATCGTCGTCTTCGCGCAGCGCAAGGGCGGGATCGAGGAGGACGGCGAGACGCAGAACTATTATGTCACCGAAAGCGTCGGCATCGCCTGCGGGCTGCTGATCGCGACGCTGCACGAGGCCGGGCTGGCGACGCTGACGCACACGCCCTCCCCGATGGGTTTCCTGCGCGAAATCTGCGGGCGGCCCGAGGTCGAAAAGCCGCTGATGGTGGTGGTGGTCGGCCACCCGGCCGAAGGCGCGACGGTGCCGAAGCGCGCGCTGGAGAAGAAGCTGCTGGAAGTGATTTCGAGCTGGCTGTGAATTCCTCCCCCAACGGGGGAGGGGGACCATGCGAAGCATGGTGGAGGGGCACCCTCAGGTAGTTCCGGACAACCGATGTCTTGAGCCTTCGGAGGGTGCCCCTCCACCCCTCGCTACGCGAGCGGTCCCCCTCCCCGTCCCGGGGAGGATTTAGGCCGCCGCCATCTCCGCCCGTTCCGGCTTCGCCAGCAGGTCGTAGGGATCGATCCCCTCCTCGCGCCACACCCTGTGGCATTCGCGATACCAGTGCGGGTCGGGAATGTTCAGTTCGGCGCGCGCGACCTGCAAATCCTTCGCCAGCAACTCACGGATCGGCATCGCCACCAGCGAGGGACACGCCTTGCCGGTGCGATGCGCCTGGCGCACCGCCTTCATCACCGGCGCACGGCTCCGTACCAGCCGCTTGATATGCAGCGAGCCGGCATAGCCGAGCAGCAGGTGCCCCTGGCTCGGCGACTGGCCGTGCGTGAACAGCAGCACGCATTGCTCGCCGAGCGCGTCGCGGCCGTAGCCGGTCAGCACGTGCATCAGGTCGTGCGTGTCGCGCTGGCGCCAGCCGTACCACTGGACGAGATCGGGCCAGGTCGGCCGCCCGGCCTTCTCCGATTCCTCGACCAGCCCGGCAGCGGTGAGCCCCTCGCTTTCCATGAAATCGCAATAGGCGTGCGCGACGCTGCCCTCGGGGAGTTTCCGTAGCGCCTCGTGATCGTCGAGGATCGGCGGCAGGAACGGCTCGTCGGCCCGCAGGCGCTCGCCCTGCTCGCTCAGCGTCAATTCGCGCACGCGCGGCATGAAATGCTTAGAGGGGAGCGCCTCGTAGATCCTGAACACCTCGGCGGTGTTCTCCTTGTCCTTGAGCAGTTCGCGGAAATGCCCGAGCGCGGCAAGTGGACGGTATTTCGGCTGCGGCCGGTCGGGATGGCGCAGCGGCGTGCCGTCGCGCGCGCATGCGACTCCGGATTCGATCGGGTTGTGCTCTGTCATCGCGGCCATCTCTACTGACACGAGTGTCAATATACCGTTTCGGTCCCCGATTGAAACCGTTTTATCCCGCGACCCATTCGCTCTCGGGAATGCCGAACAAGTCGAGGATCGCGGTCAGGCTGCCGCGTTCGATCCGGCCGTTCGCGGCGTCGCGCGCCTTGGGCTTGGCGCGGTAGGCGAAGCCGTAATCCGCCGCCTGCAGCATCGGGATATCGTTGGCTCCGTCGCCGGTCGCGAGGACGCGCGCGCCCTCTCCAAGCGTGGCGCGCTCGTCTTCGAGCGTCGCCAGCTTGGTCGAGGCGTCGCTGATCGCCCCGGCGAGCGCGCCGGTCAACTGCCCATCCGCGACCGCCAAGCGGTTGCCGACCACGCGCTCGAAACCGAGGTCGTCGGCCACGCGATCGGCGAAATGATGAAACCCGCCGGTCACCAGCACCGTACGGCATCCCTTCGCCTTGAGCGTCTCGACAAGCGTGCGCGCGCCGTCGACCGGTTCGATACGCTCGGCGAGACAGCGGTCGATCGCCGCCTCCTCCAAACCCGCCAGCAGCGCCACCCGCTCGGTCAACGCGTCGGCGAAGTCGAGTTCGCCGCGCATCGCGCGCTCGGTGATGGCGGCGACCCGGTCCTTGATGCCGGCGAAATCGGCCAGCTCGTCGATGCATTCCTGCCCGATCATGGTCGAATCCATGTCCGAGACGAACAGGCGCGGCACCGCGATCTCGTGATCGGCGACGAGCAGGTTGCAGGCACCGAAATGCTCGACGAGAATTTCGGTGACCCGCTGGCGGTCACCCTCGGGCAGCGACAGCTGGAGCACGTCGCCGCAGAAATCGAGCATTGCGGCGAGCGCCACCGGCATGCCCGCCCCGGCCAGCGCCTCGCGCGCGCCTTCGAGGCGGGTTTCGAGACCGTCCTGGTCTGCTATCAGCCGGGCGATGAGCAAGCGGCAATCTCCTCAATCCGGCGGCGAGGCTGCACCGGGCAATCCGGTCGCGCTCATTGCAGGGCCGACCGCCACCGGCAAGACCGATCTCGGGGTCGGGCTGGCGCAGGCGCTGGCGGAGCGCGGGCTGGAAGCGGCGGTGATCAATGCCGACAGCGCACAGGTCTATCGCGATTTGCATGTGCTCAGCGCGCGCCCGAGCGAAGACGAGATGCGCGGCGTGCCGCACCTGCTGTTCGGCGCGTGGGACGGGGCCGAACCGTGCTCGGCGGTGGATTGGGCGGACGCCGCCAAGCGCGAGATCGCCGCCTTGCACGAGCGCGGCGCGGTGCCGATCCTGGTCGGCGGGACCGGGCTCTACCTGCGCACGCTGCTCGACGGAATCGCACCTGTCCCGGACATCGACCCTGCCGTGCGCGAGCAGGTGCGCGCGCTCGACACCGAACAGGCGCGCGCCGCGCTCGAACGCGAGGATGCCGAAGCCGCCGCCCGGCTCGCCCCGGCGGACACATCGCGCACGATGCGCGCGCTCGAAGTGGTCCGCTCGACCGGCCATCCGCTGGCCTGGTGGCAGCAGCGCACGACCGGCGGGATCGGCGATGCCGTATCGCTGCGCCCGCTCATCCTGCTGCCCGAGCGCGAATGGCTCTACCAGCGCTGCGATCGGCGCTTCGAGGTCATGATGGAGAATGGCGCCGTGGACGAAGTCGCCGAACTGATCGCGCGGCGGCTCGACCCCGCCCTCCCCGTCATGCGCGCGATCGGCGTGCCCGAAATCGCCGCCATGCTGAAAGGCGAGCTTTCGCGCGAGGAAGCGATCGCGGCTGGCCGGCAGGCGACCCGGCGCTATGCCAAGCGGCAATACACCTGGTTCCGCCGCCAGCCACCCGGGGATTGGCCGCGGCTAGAATCATATAATGACTC
Source organism: uncultured Altererythrobacter sp. (assembly GCA_913055875.1). GTDB lineage: Bacteria > Pseudomonadota > Alphaproteobacteria > Sphingomonadales > Sphingomonadaceae > CAJXJY01. The sequence goes on along the minus strand of CAJXJY010000004.1, from coordinate 254,161 downwards.
AGTGCGCGAAAATTTAGCATCATTATTTCAATTTTAAGCGTTGACACGATATTTTGCGACACGTAGGAAGAATGGATCGGCCCGGCGCATCCCCCTAGCGCCGGGTCGTTTGTTTTGGAGGGAATTATGCCGGCTGCGGACGAGCAGCGCGAAATGAGCGGAGCGGCCATCCTGGTCGAGTGCCTCGTGCGACAGGGAGTCGAATTCGTGTTCGGCTATCCCGGCGGCGCGGTACTGCCGATCTACGACGAATTGTTCGCCGATGAACGGTTGCGGCATATCCTTGTCCGGCACGAGGCGGGTGCGGCGCATGCGGCAGAAGGCTATGCCCGTTCGACCGGCAAACCGGGCGTAGTCCTCGTCACTTCGGGCCCCGGCGCGACCAATGCTGTTACCGGCATCGCCGACGCCTTCATGGATTCGATCCCGCTGGTGGTCATCACCGGCCAGGTGCCGACCGCGCTGATCGGCACCGACGCCTTCCAGGAAGCCGATACGATCGGCATCACGCGGCACTGCTCGAAGCACAATTACCTCGTGAAAGACCCTTCGCGGCTGCGCGCGACGCTCGAGGAAGCGTTCCGTATCGCCACCACCGGCCGCCCGGGTCCGGTGATCGTCGACATCCCCAAGGACGTGCAGATCGCGCTCGCGAGCTGGGACGAACAGGACGAAGCGGCCCCGGCCTCGGCGCGTTACCGGCCGCGGACCGAGGGCAAGCAGGGCAAGATCGCCGAGGCGGTCGAACTGCTCGCCCGGGCCGAGCGTCCGATCATCTATAGCGGCGGAGGCGTTATCAACTCAGGTCCGCAAGCCTCTCAATTGCTGCGCGAATTGCAGGACTTGACCGGCGCCCCGCTGACCTCGACGCTGATGGGGCTCGGTGCCTTTCCGGCGGATCATCCCGACTGGCTCGGCATGCTCGGCATGCACGGCACTTACGAAGCGAACATGGCGATGAACCGCTGCGACGTGATGCTGTGCGTCGGCGCACGCTTCGACGACCGCGTGACCGGGCGGCTCGACGCGTTCTCGCCCGGTTCGAAGAAAATCCATATCGATATCGACCGGTCCTCGATCAACAAGACGGTGCCGGTCGACGTGCCGATCATCGGGGATTGCGCCACGGTGCTGAGCCAGCTGATCGAGGCATGGGGAGACCGCAAGCCGCAGGATCTCGGCGAGTGGACGGCGCGGATCGCCGGCTGGCGCGCGCGCGAAAGCCTCGCCTATCCCGAGAGGTCCGAGCAGATCATGCCGCAAAAGGCGGTCGAACGGCTGTTCGCCCTCACCCGCGAGCGCAACCCGATCATCACCACCGAAGTCGGCCAGCACCAGATGTGGGCGGCGCAGTATTTCGGTTTCCGCGCGCCGAACAAATGGCTCACCAGCGGCGGGCTCGGCACGATGGGCTACGGCCTCCCCGCCGCGATCGGTGCGCAGCTCGGCAACCCGCAAGCGCTGGTAATCGATATCGCCGGCGAGGCCTCGATCCAGATGAACATCCAAGAACTCGGCACCGCGAGCCAGTATCGCCTGCCGGTCAAGGTCTTCATCCTCAACAACGAATATATGGGCATGGTCCGCCAGTGGCAGGAGCTGACCTATGAAAGCCGCTATTCGAACTCGTACAGCGACAGCCTGCCCGATTTCGTGAAGCTCGCCGAGGCCTATGGCTGGAAGGGTATCCGGATCGAGGACGAGGCCGGGCTCGACGCGGGAATCGAGGCGATGCTGGGGCATGACGGGCCGGTGATGGTCGATTGCCAGGTGTCGAAGGAAGCCAACTGCTTCCCGATGATCCCGAGCGGCGCGGCGCATACCGAGATGCTGCTCTACGGCGACATGGTCGAGGGCAGGATGGACGACGAAGCGAAGGCGTTGGTGTGATGAAGCCCGAATTTCTCCGTTCGTGTCGAGCGAAATCGAGACACAGCACGCTCCTGCCTCTCGACTTCGCTCGAGGCGAACGGAAGGGAGACGGCTGATGCATATCAAGCAAGCCGAATCCGAGCGCCACGTGCTCGCCATCACCGTCGACAACGAGGCGGGCATCCTCGCCAAGATCGCCGGGCTGTTTACCGCGCGCGGCTACAATATCGACAGCCTGACCGTGGCCGACATCACCGAGAACCACGCGGTCAGCCGGATCACCATCGTTACCAACGGCCCGCCCGCGGTGATCGACCAGATCCAGGCGCAGCTCGAACGGCTCGTACCGGTGCACAAGGTCGTCGACCTGACGGAGGAAGGCCCGCACGTGGCGCGCGAACTGGCGCTGATCAAGGTCGCGGGCACCGGCGACAAGCGCGTCGAGGCGATCCGCCTCGCCGATATCTTCCGCGCCAAGCCGGTCGACACGACCACGTCGAGCTTCATCTTCGAAATCACCGGCGCGCCGGAGAAGATCGACAGCTTCATCGCACTGATGCGCGAATTGGGGCTGGTCGAGGTCGGGCGCACGGGCATCGTAGGCATGATGCGCGGGGCGGAGGAGGCCTGAACCGACGCTGCATCCGCCATTAGAAATACATCGTCGCTCCTGCGCAGGCAGGAGCCTATCCAACCTCTCGCCGATGTGCGACTTATCTGGGCCCCTGCCTCCGCAGGGGCGACGGGGAGTTAGAATGAAAGTCTATTACGACGCCGACGCCGATCTCGGCCTGCTCAAGACCAAGAAGATCGCCGTGCTCGGCTATGGCAGCCAGGGCCACGCCCACGCGCAGAACCTGCGCGACAGCGGCGCGGGCGAAGTGCGCGTGGCGCTGCGCGAGGGCTCGGCGAGCGCGAAGAAGGCGGAAGCCGCGGGCTTTACCGTGATGTCCAACGCCGAGGCCGCCGCCTGGGCCGACATCCTGATGGTGCTCGCCCCCGACGAGCACCAGGCGGCGATCTGGGAGAACGACCTCAAGGCCAACATGAAGGAAGGCGCCGCGCTCGCCTTCGCGCACGGGCTCAACGTCCATTTCGGGCTGATCGAGCCGCGCGCCGATATCGACGTCATCATGATCGCGCCCAAGGGTCCCGGCCATACCGTCCGCAACGAATACGAGCAGGGCCGCGGCGTGCCCGCGCTGATCGCCATCGCGCAGGACACCAGCGGCAACGCGCACGACATCGCGCTGTCCTACGCCGCAGGCATGGGCGCGGGCCGCTCGGCGATCATCCAGACCGATTTCAAGGAGGAATGCGAGACCGACCTGTTCGGCGAGCAGGCGGTGCTGTGCGGCGGCATCAGCCACCTGATCATGGCCGGGTTCGAGACGCTGGTCGAGGCCGGCTACGCGCCCGAAATGGCCTATTTCGAATGCCTCCACGAAACCAAGCTGATCGTCGACCTGCTCTACGAGGGCGGGATCGCCAATATGCGCTATTCGATCTCGAACACCGCCGAATACGGCGATTACCACACCGGCCCGCGCGTCATAACCGACGAGACCAAGGCCGAGATGAAGCGCGTGCTCGACGATATCCAGCGCGGGAAATTCGTCCAGCGCTTCATCGCCGACAATCGCGCCGGCAACCCGGAAATGAAGGCCGCGCGCAAGCTGCAGGAAGCGCACCGGATCGAGGAAGTCGGCACCAGGCTGCGCGCGATGATGCCGTGGATCGGCGCCAACAAGCTGGTCGACAAGGAAAAGAACTGATCGTGTCGCGGGGCTTGCTTCGCACGCAATTTTCGGCATAGGCTGGCGCCATGAACCGCAACGGATCGCTGCTGCTACGACTTATCCGCCCTTGGGCGTGAGCTGACGTGCGGCCTTGTGGCGCGCGGCGCGCCCAAGGGACCGCCCGCCTGAAGCAGAGCCACCGTTACGAGACCACCCCATGCCCCTGCCCGAACAGACGTCCAGAGACAGACAGCGCAACATGCTGCGCGACCCCGCACGCAAATACCGCCCCTTCCCGCAGGTCGAGCTGCCCGACCGGCAATGGCCGGCGCGCACGATCGCCGCCCCGCCCCGCTGGCTCAGCACCGATTTGCGCGACGGCAACCAGGCGATCGTCGACCCGATGGACGCGGTGAAGAAAAACCGCTTCTTCGACCTGCTGGTCGAGATCGGGGTCAAGGAGATCGAGGTCGGCTTCCCCAGCGCGGGGCAGACCGAATTCGACTTCATCGCCGGCCTCGTCCGCTCCGACCGCGTCCCGGACAACGTGATCGTGCAGGTGCTCACGCAGTCGCGCGAGGACCTGATCCGCACCAGCTTCGAGAGCCTGTCGGGCGCCCGCGCTGCGATCGTCCATCTCTACAACGCGGTGAGCCCCGCGTGGCGCGACATCGTCTTCCGCATGTCGCAGGACGAAGTGCGGCAGATCGCGGTCGCGGGCGCGAAAGTGATGCGCGACGAGGCGGGCAAGCGCCTCGACACCGAGTGGCACTTCCAGTACAGCCCCGAAACCTTCTCCACCGCCGAGCTCGATTTCAGCATCTCGGTGTGCGAGGCGGTGATGGACGTGCTCGCCCCCACCCCCGAGCATCCGATCATCCTCAACCTGCCCGCCACGGTCGAGGCGGCGACGCCCAATATCTACGCCGACCAGATCGAGTATTTCTGCCGCAACCTGCCCGATCGCGAGAGCGCCGTGATCAGCCTGCACACGCATAACGACCGCGGCACCGGGGTCGCGGCGGCCGAACTCGGGCTGATGGCCGGTGCCGACCGGGTCGAGGGCTGCCTGTTCGGAAACGGCGAGCGCACCGGCAATTGCTGCCTGGTGACGATGGCGCTCAACCTCTACACGCAGGGCGTCGATCCGGGGCTCGACTTCTCCGATATCGACCGCGTGATCGAGACGGTCGAATATTGCAACGAACTGCCCGTCCACCAGCGCCACCCCTATGGCGGCGAACTCGTCTACACCGCCTTTTCGGGCAGCCACCAGGATGCGATCAAGAAGGGCTTCGAAGCGCACCATGCGCAGAACGACGAACAGTGGCGCGTGCCCTATCTGCCGATCGACCCCGCCGATCTGGGCCGCAATTACGAGGCGGTGATCCGGGTCAATTCGCAAAGCGGCAAGGGCGGCTTCGCCTGGGTGCTCGAGCAGGACCAGGGTCTCAAGCTGCCCAAGAAACTGCAGGCCGATTTCTCGAAACACGTCCAGCGCATGGCCGACGAACTCGGCCGCGAACTGGGCGCCGCCGACATCTGGGACGCCTTCCGCGCCGCCTACCACGTGCAGAATGCGGACAAGCATTTCCGGCTGGTCGATTACGAGGAAAGCCGCGCTGCCGACGGCACCCGCATCTTCGCCGGCACCATAGCCGTCAGGGGCGAAGAGCAATCGGTCAGCGGTCGCGGCAACGGGCTGATTTCGTCTGTGCTCACGACGATCGAGGACAGTTTCGGGCTCGAGCTGCAAATCCGCGATTATACCGAACACGCGCTCGGCTCGGGCCGCGACGCGCGCGCGGCAGCCTATCTCGAATGCGAGACGCCCGACGGCGAGACGATCTGGGGCGTCGGCATCGACGAGGACGTCGCCACCGCGAGCGTACGCGCGGTACTGAGCGCGGCAAATACGGCGGTGGCACGCACCCCGGCTTGAACCGAGGCCCGCACGCGTTCATTCTCAACCGATGATCGCATCGCTCGTCTTCGCCGGTCTCCTGCTGCTCGCGACCGCGCCCTTCGCCGGGATTCTCGCCGCGAAGCGCAGGTTCGGACCCGAAAGCCTGTACGCCGGTCTTGCGATGTGGTTCGCGCTGATCGGGCTTTGCGCGCTCATCGCCGGGATTCCGGCGCGCAATCCGTGGCTGGTTACGCTGCTCGAAGCGATCGAGGTGGGCGGAATGGTCGCGGCCGGTGCGGCCATCGTCACGGCGAGCCGCGCGCGCGCCAGCGCACGGCCACGCGCCATCTTCATGATCGCACTGCTTGCGGCAAGTGGATCGACGGTCGCGCTTTCCGCGTGGCACGATGCGAGCGTGGCGGCCGCGCTGAGCTGGACCTTCATGACCTGCGTGGCGCTGACGCTGTTCGCCACACGCGAGTCGCCGGACGACGAGCGATCGAAATTCACCCGGCCCGGGCTGCTGGTCGCCTCGTCCTTCCTGATCGTGCACACGGCTCAGGCGGCCCAGATCGTCGCCCAGGGCGAGTTGCGGGCCGCGGTGCCGCTCGCGTCGTTGCTGACCCTCGCGCTGGCAGTCGCCTGGGGCGTGTCGCGCATCCTGGCACCCAAGCCGGCCCGCTACGACCATAGCGGACTGTCGCACGCCGATGCCGAAGCGATCTTTGCGAGGATCGAAGCAGCGATGGACCGGCACAAGCCCTATCGCTCGCCCGATTTCTCGCGCGATGATCTGGCACACAAGCTCGACCTGGAGCCTCGCCTCGTCGGCGAAGCGATCAATCGCGTCTCGGGTGCAGGCTTCGCCGCCTATTTGCGGAACTGGCGGGTACGCGAAGCCGAGCGGCTCCTGCTCCGACCGGAGAATGCCCGCGTTTCGCTCGATGCGCTCGGGCTGGAAGCGGGCTTCGGTTCGCGCTCCGCCTTCTACGCCGCGTTCGAGGAAGCTTTCTCGATGTCGCCGGGCGCGTATCGGCGCAATGCTGTCCGCGGCCAGCGGGACGGACAGCAAATCGCTGGCGCCTGACCGGCGACGGCCCATTCCTCCTTGCAACGCATGGAGGAACGTCATGAGAAAACGCTGGATCATCGCCTGTTCGCTGTTCGCCGCGCTCGGCGTAGGCGCAATCTGGGGCAAGCACGCGCTGCGTCCGCGGGACAATGCCACGGTCGTCGCAGGACCGGTTGCGCCGCTCACTGCAGCGATAAACGAACGTATCGCCAAGGATGCGGTCGCACTCAACACGGCCGCGGTGATCGTCGGCACGGGCGATAGCGAACTGCTCGCCTGGGGCGATGCCGACGAGCCGCTCGATATCCGTTCGATCCGCAAGAGCGTGCTGAATCTCGTCCTCGGCAGGCTCGTCAAAGAGGGCCGGCTGGAACTGGACGCCTCGCTGGAAGATCTGGGGATCGACGACCGCGATTTCGCGCTCGACGCGGTCGAACGCTCGGCCTCCGTGCGCGATCTGATGGAGGCGCGCTCGGGCGTCTACCACCTCGCCGCGCGCGAAACCCGCTCTGCGGCAATGTACCGGCCCGAACGCGGCGCGCACGCGCCGGGCGAGTTCTGGTACTACAACAACTGGGATTTCAACGCGCTCGAGACGATCGCCGCGCAGGCCGCCGGCGATGCGGACTATTGCGACACCTTCGCACGCTATGCAGCGCCGGTGCTGGAGATCGCCGCTCCCGATACGCGGTGCGAGGTCCAGCTCGACGACGTCTCGATCCACGCCGCGCATGCGATAACGATGTCCGCTCGCGAACTGGCCGATCTCGCGCGCGTTTTCATGCAGGAGGCGCAATCCCCCGACCTGCTGCCGGAAGGATGGGTCGCTTGGAGCACCGAGGCGGTCTCCGATTTCCATTTCATCGACGATTCGCGGTTCAATTACGGGCGGCTGTTCTGGGTCATCGACCCCTATGCGGGAGTCGGCGAACTGAGCTACATGATGCGCGGGGCGGGCAGCATCTACGTGTGGGTGATGCCGTCGGAGAACCTGTTCGTTGTCCACCAGGTCCGCACAAGTCCGCTCTATCTGCGCAACCGGCTCGGCCTGACGCCCGACGACAACGACGCCTGGACCTTCGGCGGCCGGATCGCCTCGGCCCTGCTGCGCGGCCGCTACGAGGCGGAGCCGCTGTATTGAAGCGTACTTTTGTCGAACGCCGGCGTAGCGAGGCCCTCAACACGACAAATTCAGCGGTCGGGTGAAAAGTGCCCTGCGAAAGAACTGAAATCCAATAGATCGACGCACTTCGCCCGCTTGTTCGTATACCGACCTTCTGCCAAATTGCGCGACTTGCAGAGGGGGGAAGCACACCATGATCGATCGTCGCTCGTTTCTCGCGTCGGCCAGCGCCTTCGGCCTCGCCGGCTGCGTCACTTGCGAGATTCCCGAGCGCGATGTTTCGGGACGGCATCTGGCCGATTCGCACGTCCACTTCTTCAATGCCTCCGATCTGCCGGTCGGCAATTTCCTGAAATTCGTCATCGTTCCGTATTATATCAGCAATCCGGCCGACATTGTGCTCGCGCTCGCGGATCTGGGGGGCTTCCTCGCGAAGCGCTTGAGCGTTTCGGCGTCCGCCGAACTGGCGAGGCTCGGAGCCGGAGAACTGTTCGGCTCGAAGGTGGACGAGGCGAAATTCGCCGATGAGGCCGCGGACTACCAAGAGCGCCAAATCGATGCACGCAATCGCAGGGCGGCTGTTTCGCAGCTGGATCCCGAGACCGATGTCGCCGAAAGCCACTACCGTCTCGCCCGCCTGCTCGGTGCTGTCGCCGAAATGCGAACCAACGACAGGGGCGAACCGTTGCCTGCCCGGGTCGACCCCGAACCCTATCGCCGGATCGCCGCCAGTGGCCCACCGCTCCGGCATCCTCCGCACGGCCTCGACGAAGATATGGCCGCCCTCGCCGACGCGCCGGACACGGTAGATTTGGAGGAGGTCAAGGCGGTGCTCCGCTGGATCTACGACATGCTGCAGTCGCGCTGCCGCCATGTCCGCCAGTACCTCGACACGGTGAAGATCACGAGCGGGCAGACGCTCGATGCGATCAACCTGCTGGTCGACTACGACAAATGGCTGGACGAAGAGCCGCTGGCGAACTCATCGCACGCCGATCAGGTTCGGTTCTGGACCCGGTACAAGTCCGTCGCGCAAACCACCATCGGTGCCTTGCGTGTGCATACCTTCGCCGGCTTCGATCCCTTGAAGGATGTCGAGGAACGCCGCGGAGACGGCGCGAACCGGACCTTTGCACGCCTGCAGGATTGGGTGCGCGAGGGCCGAAAGCCGGGTTCGACCGCCACACACCGGATCGCCGGCTTCAAGGTCTACCCGCCGATGGGCTTTTCACCGCATCGCAATGCGGGTCGCAAATTGCCGAACGAGCGGGCCGGCGCGAGGGTCAATACCCGATGGGATGCGAGGAACTGGCCGACGGCACAACTCGGCGCCGAAATCGACGCTTCGCTCGACGAATTCTTCAGGTTCTGCACGCTCGAAGACGTGCCGATCATGACGCATGCGAGGGAAAGCCAGGGATCCATGCCCGGGGCGGATTTTCTGGCTGCACCTGTCCTGTGGCTCGCGCGCGCCGAGGAAACGAGAGGCTACGGCAGCGCACATCGGCCGCTGCGAGTCTGCCTCGGCCATTTCGACATGCGCAACGGCGACGACAGCGTCCTGAGAAGGGCACTGGCGATGAACGAAGCCGGGGACGCGAATTTCTATTTCGATCTCAGCTACGATCCGCGCATCCTGAATGGGGAAGCCGACCGCCTGCTGTCCGAACTCGGCGAGATTTGCGCCGAATTCGAGCACGGGGACGAACACATCCTGTTCGGTTCGGACTGGATCATGCTGGGGCAGCAAGCGGCGGCAGGTCGCTATTTCCAGGCGGTGTACGACGCTGCCGGCCGGGCCGGCAGCTTCTGGGAGACGCGACGCGACAAGCTATTCCGTCAAAACCTGCTTGGGTTTCTCGATCTTCCTGCGCAAACGTAGCGGCCATGACCGAATCGATACTCGAACCCGACCTGCCGATCATCGACCCGCATCATCACCTGTGGGATCTGCGCCCGCTGCTCCCGAGCTTCCCCGAGCCACGGCACGACTTCCTCGAGGCGATCGCCGGGGCCGCCTACTATACCTTCGACGAACTGCTCGCGGACACGCGGTCGGGCCATAATGTCGTCGGCACCGTCTTCATGGAATGCAGCGCCTTCTACCACGCCGGGGCCGAGGAACATCTCAAGCCCGTCGGCGAGGTCGAATTCGTCAACGGCGTGGCGGCGCAGGGGGCGAGCGGGCTCTATGGCGACTACCGGCCGTGCGCCGCGATCGTCGGCCATGCCGATCTGACGCGCGGGGCTGCTGCGGGCGAGGTACTCGATGCATTGCGGACCGCTTCGGACCGGTTCGCGGGGATCCGCCATTCGGCGGCTTGGGACACCGATCCGGAGGTGCTCGGACCGCCCTTCCACGCGCCCCAAGGCCTGTATCGCGACGCCACCTTTCGCGAGGGTTTCGCCGAACTCGGCACACGCGACCTCACCTTCGACGCCTGGCTGCTCGAACCGCAGCTCGGCGACGTGCTCGATCTTGCGCAGGCTTTCCCCGACCAGCCGATCTGCCTCGACCATTGCGGCACGCCGCTCAACATCGCGAGCTACCACGGCACGCTGGACGAGAATTTCGAGCGCTGGCGCAAGTCGATCCGGGCGCTCGGCGAATGCGAGAACGTCTCGGTCAAGCTCGGCGGTCTGGCGATGGCCTTCTGCGGCATGCCGGAAGAAGGTCCGGCGAAAGGCTGCGGCTCGGAGGAACTGGCGGCGCAGTGGAAGCCCTATGTCGAGACCTGCATCGAGGCCTTCGGCAGTACCCGCGCGATGTTCGAGAGCAACTACCCGGTCGATCGCTGGGGCGCGAGTTACGCGGTGCTGTGGAACGCGTTCAAGCGGCTCGCCGCCGGCTATTCCGACGACGAGAAAGCCGCGCTGTTCGCCGGCAACGCCGCGCGGTTCTACCGGATCGAGCACCTGCTTGCCTGATTCGAGCTTCCGTTACGTCAGTCTCGACAGTCCGCCGCCCGCACCATAGGCAGGGCCGGTTTCGAATTGCCACGGAGTTCGCGCCGCCATGCCGACCACCCTCCCCGCCCCGTTCGACCGCTTGCGCCTGCCGGTGATCGGCTCGCCGCTGTTCATCGTCTCGGGTCCCGAGCTGGTGATAGCGCAGTGCAAGGCGGGCATCGTCGGCAGCTTCCCCGCGCTCAACGCCCGCCCGCAATCGCTGCTCGACGAATGGCTGCACCGGATCACCGAGGAACTGGCCGCACACAATCGCGACAATCCGGACAGGCCCGCCGCACCCTACGCCGTCAACCAGATCGTCCATCGCTCGAACGACCGGCTCGAAGCGGACATGGCGACCTGCGAGAAATGGCAGGTGCCGATGGTCATCACCTCGCTCGGCGCGCGCCCCGAGATTTTCGACGCAGTGCGCAATTGGGGCGGAATCACGATGCACGACGTGATCAACAACCGCTTCGCGCACAAGGCGATCGAGAAGGGCGCGACAGGCCTCATTCCGGTGGCTGCCGGCGCGGGCGGGCATGCCGGGGTGCAGTCGCCCTTCGCGCTGATGCAGGAAATCCGCGAGTGGTTCGACGGGCTGGTCGCGCTGTCGGGCTCGATCGCCAACGGATATTCGGTGCTCGCCGCACAGGCGATGCGCGCCGACTTCGCCTATATCGGCAGCGCCTTCATCGCGACCGGGGAAGCCAACGCCGATGCCCGCTACAAGGAAGGTATCGTCGAAGGGAGCGCAGAAGGGATCGTCTACACCAACCTGTTCACCGGGGTGCACGGCAATTACCTGCGCTCGAGCATCGAGGCGTCGGGCCTCGACCCCGACGACCTGCCGGTTAGCGATCCGAGCAAGATGAATTTCGGCAGCGGCGGCAACACCAAGGCCAAGGCATGGAAGGATATCTGGGGCTCGGGCCAGGGCGTGGGCGCGGTGAAATCGGTCGGCAGCGTTGGCGACATGGTCGACCGGATCGAGCGCGAATACCGCGCCGCGCTGGAGGAACTGCGCGCAAAGGTACCGGATTAACGCTGGGACCAGGCGCGCACGAAGCGCCCGTTGCGCGACGGTTCGACACGGATGGCAGTGTCGCCCTGAGGGACGATCTGCCCGGGACTGTCGATCTTCCCGCAACGGACCAGCTGATCGACCAGCGTGGCGGCGAGCCGTATTGAATCCTCCTTTTCCGAAGCCGAATCCCGCTCCAGCCGTAGTTCCTGCCCGGTAAAATAACCGAGGCCGCAACTCTGGATCGCTCCGCCCATGGCTTCTTGAAACGCGACGAATCCCGGCGCGGGAAAGGCACCGCCCGCGAGCCATTCGCCCGCCCTGATCCGGAAATAATCCGCTCCCATCAAGGCCGAGGACGGCGTCCAGCTCAGCGCGGTCGCGCCCTCGCATGCGTCGATCAGCGACAATGCTATGCTCGCCTGCGTGCGCACGACCGGAAGCCCGCGCTCGGCACCCGTCAGGTGCGAGCCGGGCCGGACGAGAATCGCGCCATCCCCGGCGTCCCTGAAATCGTCGGCAAGGCCATAGCGATAGCGGCACGCCCCGGCGTTTCCCCAATGCGGCTGTGTCGTGAAGCAGAGGTCGAAAGTCAGGCCGTCCACCACCAGCTCGAAGGCGGGCATAGCGTCCGAAACTCCGTTTCCGGGCGGCAATGGCATAGCCTCGGCTCTCTGCGAGTCCTCATTGCCGATCGCCAGCCCCGGCGCTCGGTCCGCCGCTGCACGTATATCGGCGGATTCCGGACGGGCGCCCGGTTCGAACAGTACGAACAGGCCCGCCGGATCGCCGGAGTCCGAATGTCGACCCTGCATCGCGATGGCCTGCGTCCCTCTCGATTCCCTCGCGCTGCACTATTGACTCGAATCGCAACCACGGTCGAGTCGACCGCTAGCAGTGAAGCATCCGTAATGGAGCGAACGGCCTAGAATATCCCCAGCACGAGACCTTCGAGCAATCCGGCGCCGAGCTCTCGGCATCGTTGGATATCTTCGCTTTCTAGCGTTTTTTCGGCAAGAATTTCTTCCGGTGTCTGCGCGGACATGTTCACGATCACCGGATCCGCGACCCGTTTCAGCCGCCAGCCGGTGCAGATACGGTCGATCTGGCGCTGCGCCCCCTCCCCGTCCGATCCCGCGGCTATGGCGGTAGCGTAGCCCCGCCCTTCGATCCGGCCGAGCACCGGATAGTAGCAGCGGTCGAACATCTCCTTCATCGCGCCCGACATGCTGGCGAGATTTTCGGGGCAGACGAACAGATATGCTCCCGCGGAGAGCAGATCGTCCGGCTGCACCTCGTCGCAATAGAGCAGACGCGCCGTTTCCCGGCCGCCCTGGGCAGCAGCCTCGGCCATTGCGCGTGAAGCACCCGTGCGGCTGTGCCAGGCAACGAGGAGATGCGGTTCGGGATCGCTCATGCGGGCACCATCGCGCCGCGCTGTCGAAAGTCAAATGCGGGCACTTCCCCTCGCCGGGCGCTCAGCGTAGGAGTGCCGCATGGCGTCGCATTCGCTCTCTCCCATATTCGGCGTTGCGCATTCGCTGACCGGCAAGGCGTGGCACTGGCGGCGCGGCAATATGGCGCTGGACGGCGATCCGGGCGATCTCGGGCACGACGTGGTCACGCAATTGCTGCTTGCACGCGGCGTTGCCACCGACGATCTCGACCGGCACCGCAACCCCACCCTGCGCGAATTCCTTCCCGATCCGTCCGAGTTCCGGGACATGGATGCCGCCGCCGAGCGCATTGCGCAGGCGGTGCTCGGCAACGAGACGATCACGGTCTACGGAGACTACGACGTCGACGGAGCAACCAGTTCGGCGCTGCTGATCCGTCTGCTGCGGATGCTCGGGCACGATGCGCGTTACTACATTCCGGATCGGCTGCTCGAAGGGTACGGGCCGAGCGGCGAAGCCCTGGTAAGGATCGCCGAGGACGGTTCGAGCCTTATCGTTACGGTCGATTGCGGCGCGATGGCGCACGAAGCGCTGGAGATGGCACACGAGGCGGGGGTCGACGTGATCGTGGTCGACCATCACAAATGCGCCGCCGAACTTCCCAAGACGGTCGCATTGGTCAATCCGAACCGGCTCGACGAGAGCGAGACCGGCGCGGCGCACGGCCACCTCGCCGCGGTCGGCGTCGCCTTCCTGCTCGCGATCGCAGTGGTGCGGACGCTGCGCGCGCGCGACTTTTTTGCCGACCGGGCCGAACCGAACCTGCTCGAACTGCTTGACCTGGTCGCGCTCGGAACGGTCGCCGACGTCGCCGCGCTGCACGGGCTCAACCGCGCCTTCGTGGCGCAGGGCCTCAAGATCATGGCGCGGCGCGAGGGCACCGGCATGGCAGCGCTGATCGACGCCAGTCGACTCAAACGCGCGCCGGCCTGCAGCGATCTCGGCTTCGCGCTCGGTCCGCGCATCAATGCTGGCGGACGCGTGGGCGAATCGACGCTCGGCGTTCGCCTGCTGACCACCACCGACCCCGACGAGGCAGGCGAGATCGCGGCTCAACTCTCGGCTCTCAACGAGGAGCGCAGGGCGATCGAGGCAGCGGTGCAGGAAGCCGCCGAGGGACAACTCGCCGGGCAGCACAACCGCGCGGTTCATGTGCTGGCAGGGCGCGGCTGGCATCCTGGTGTGATCGGCATCGTCGCCGGTCGGATCAAGGAGAAGACGGGCAAACCCTCGCTGGTGATCGCGCTCGACGACGAAAGCGGCCAGGGCAAGGGATCCGGCCGCTCGATTTCCGGCGTAGACCTCGGCGCGGCGATCATTGCCGCACGCGAAAAGGGGCTGCTGGTGGCCGGTGGCGGGCATGCAATGGCCGCAGGCCTGACGGTCGAAGCCGAACGTCTCGACGAGTTCGCAGATTGGCTCGATGCCCATCTGGCAAAGCAGGTCGCCCGCGCGACCGCCGAGCAAGTGATGCAGCTCGACCTGTCGCTCGCGCCCGGCGGGCTGACGCCGGACCTGGTAGCCTCGCTGGATGCCGCCGGACCCTATGGTGTGGGCTGGCCCGGCCCGCGCGTGGCGGTGGGGCCGGTACGGCTGGTGCGCGCCGACATCGTGGGTGCCGATCACGTCCGGCTGATTGCGAGCGGGAACGACGGCAAGTCGTTCAAGGCAATCGCCTTCCGCATCGCCGAGACTGATCTCGGCCAGGCACTGCTGCACGGTGCACGTGGACGCCGGTTGTGGCTCGCCGGGCGGGTCAAGATCGACGACTGGGGCGATGTCCCCAAGGCCGAGCTGCATCTCGAGGACGCCGCCTGGGCCGATTGAGCAGCCTGCATTCCCACAGCGGGCTTGACCCCGCGCGCCCGCGTCCCTAAGTGCGCCGCCACGCCACCGCCCTTCGCGGGACCGGCCCCTTCGTCTAGCGGTTAGGACGCGGCCCTTTCACGGCTGAAACACGGGTTCGATTCCCGTAGGGGTCACCACGGTGGCATACCGGCTTTCGCGGCGCTTTGCGCACCGGGATGGCCCCTTCGTCTAGCGGTCAGGACGCGGCCCTCTCACGGCTGAAACACGGGTTCGATTCCCGTAGGGGTCACCAACAAAATCAATGAGTTGTCCTGTCGGTCGCTCATTTTGTGAAATATCAGTCGAATATACGGGTGCGAACACTTGCGGTCATTTCCGCGCTGCCCTTCGCACAAGAATGCCATTTTCGCCTCGCAGGAATCGTCATTTCCGCTTTGCGCGAGATTAGCCGCAATCAATCGTTGCCTAACCCGAAGCGCTGCTCCTCCTAGGCTAACCCACCAACGAAGCCGCTGGTGGCGTTCTTGTGCATCATGGCTAGCCGGACTTTGCCCCCACAGCCCAGCACAGTGCAAATCTCACCCTGCTCAATCTCGTCGATATAGCTCTGCGATTTGCCAGCGTCAGTCAGGCCGGATTTCGTGAGATACCGGACATGATCGCACCTAACGCATACCGCTTCCAGCTTAGCGTCGTCGTCAAGGTCGCTAACACGCAGCTTCGTTTTCCAGCCTCCGCTTCGCCTCGCCATCACCAGAAATCCTCGGCCGAGGGAATCCGGGTGTAGCTGATCTTGCCACCGATGTTTTCGTGGTTCTTTGCGGGCCAGAAACCGATGCTCGCCATTGTCCGTCCGTACTTCCGGTTCAGGTGATCGATCGCTGCGTTGATCGCTTCCCAGCGCTGCCGTTCGGTGTCGTCGTCAAGAAGGAAATCGAGTTGCCGCGTATCAGCCGGAGAAAGGTCGTAGAGCGTTACTCCGATGCGGAAGATAGCAGCCCGGCCCAAATCGTCCCTAGCTTGCTCCCACAGGCCGCTGAGGGCTTTCAGGAGTATCTGATCGTCGTTGACGACCGGGAGGCTGACATTCCTGCTCCACGTGCTTCCTACATGCTGCAACCACAGCCACAGGCCTGCGCAAAAATACCGCTCGCGGCGAAGCCTTCGCGCGGCCTTCACCAGCAAGACCCGCGCTATGCCGATGGCGCTGTCGAGATTACGGCAGTCGGGGGGCAACACGCGGCCATGACCGAACATACCGCGCTTACTCTCCGGCGCGTGGATCGCGTACCCATGAAGCGCATACCATAGACGCTCGCCGGTGACATTTCGCCACAGCTTCCGCATCTGTTTCGGCGCTAAATCGTAAACATCCTTGGTGGTCAGGATACCGGCGCGGGCGAGCCTTGTTTGCATGTTCGATCCGATGCCTGGGACATCCTCGATGGGTAGCGCGAACAGCGGCTCCGGCAGGTCGTCGGGATGCCAAATCGTAACACCATCGGGCTTGTCGAGCTTGCACGCCATCTTTGCGAGTTGGCGATTGGCCGCGAAGCCTATCGAGCATGTCACGTAGGGGCCGACATTTTCGGCAATGGCGGCTTTGATATCCTCGGCAAGACCCACAGGATCGCGCGACTGGTCAAGGTCAACCCTGCACGCCAACTCGTCGATGCTTTTGATGGTATCGACCGGCACGACGCTTTCGATTTCGGCCAGCAGGGCATTATGCGCGCGACGATACAGGTGCGGCGATTGCGGTACGAGGACCATCTCGGGGCAAGCTGCTTTCGCCTCGCGGATGCCCATGACGTTGGACAGGCCCAGTGCTTTCGCTTCTTTCGATACGGCGATAACGCAGCTTGCCTTTCCGCCGGAAAATGGAACGACACCAACCGGACGGCCTCGCAGCTCCGGGCGAGCCTGTTGTTCGACGCTGGCGAAGAATCCATCGAAATCGAGATAGAGGCATTCGACTCGTTCCGGCTTTCGCATGGCGCATCCTTGGTGATAGGGCGACGGAACATATATGGAACATTGAGTCGGCGCCAGCCTTGACTTTCAGCAGCCGGAGCCGCAGCCGGGAAGCATGTGTAATCACTATAGAATGAAGGCCACCATCGCGGAGCTGCGCGAGCTGTATGGGGTTTTTGAGGGTCAGGATCGCAACCTGCCCAGCTACGAGGACATCTATCCGAACCGCGAATCGCCGATCCTGCGGCGCGAGGCCGACAGGCTGACCTTAGACGTTGTAAAATGGGGCGTGCCGCCGCCGTCGAATGCGAAACGACCCGTGACGAATGTTCGCAATCTCGAAAGCCCGTTCTGGCGGTCGATGCTGGGCAATCCCGAGCGGCGCTGTCTCGTGCCGGTAACCTCATTCAGCGAATGGGAAGGGGAGAAAGGAAGCAAGAGCGAGGTGTGGTTCTCGCTCAAACAGAAGCCCCTGTTCTGTTTTGCGGGCGTGTGGCGACCAGCCGACGATGGGCCGTGCATGGCGTTCCTGACCTGCACTCCCAACGATCTTGTCGGCGAAGTGCATCCCAAAGCGATGCCCGTGATCCTCGATCCCGACAACTACGATCAGTGGCTGACCGGCGACGTATCAGAAGTGAAGAAGCTGGCTGTTCCGTATCCCGACGACGCAATGGTTCTGACGCGCTAACAGAGGCGTAACTCTAGCGGCCCTATTGATAGGGAATCCCGGCCGTATCACAGCCCTATCGAACGGCAGGAAAGCGAACGTAATGCGTCATCGCACCCATCGTCGAGCTAGGGAGAGATAGACCAAAGTGGATGTGTCAGCGACGGGTTGCGACCAGCATTCTCGTTTCGAAAAGCGGCGAGCGAGAGCAATGGTTTAGTCGCCGTCCTTGGCAGGATTGAAGCCTGCAACCAGCCGCCATCGAACGTCGCCGAGCGACCAATATAACTGTCCGATACCCCAGCCGATCCCAGCTCCATGATCGTGGAATCAACGACCACACAAGTTGGCTCAGGTTGAATCTTTACACTGTCAATCAACGAAGAAACTGGAGGCCGAAATCTCACCACCAAATTCGTCGCAATGTTGCGGTGGTGATGGATGCAGGTAGCCCGGTCCTCCGGCCAAATTCAAGCGTTGGAGCCAGCCTAAAAGCGCGACTATTTCCGAGCGATATTGGTGAGCGAACTTGCGGCGCATATCTTCGCTACACGCCATCACCGCCATATCGGGAAGAGCGGTGAAAAAGCCGTCGAAATCTTCGTCCGTCATCGTGCGAGCAGTTCGGAGTTCACCTCGGTCCGAACCTCTGACCAGTCAGTTAGGCAGTAGTTCATAGTATCTGCCTGCCCCATCTCGACAACGCCATCACTTTGCCAGCTTGGATCGCCTGCATAGTCCTGCGGTATCTCGTCATAGCTACTTGGGTTGGTTTCGGTAAATCGTTCGGCGCTGAGGTTGTCACAATCTACTTCAATGATCCGGCGATAGATCGCTCGCTTTTGTGGATCGAAAACATGCTCGAGAAATGTTGATCGTGAACTCGGCATGGCTACAACAACCGGCACAGCTGGTCCCTCGAAGGTTTGGTCTTTCGCCCACATCACCTGTCGCATTCCAGCGCTAGTCCCAAATAGCTCAATCTCGTGGGTCCAGTCACGAAGTTCAGTGATATTCTGCCGCCCACGATCCTGCGAGCATCCGGCAATCAGAATTGCTGCTGAAAAGAACATCAGACGGGTAGAAACCATGAAAACCTCCGGCTCCTGTTTTACACGGTTTTGGTGTAACGACAAAGAGTCCCGACACAGCCTGCGGATCAACGCAGGTGGCAAGATTGGCCAAGGGCTTTCAGGACAGCAGGTATCGCGAGCTGATCGCCCAACTTCGCGCTGAGCGAGAGAAACAAGGCTTGTCGCAGGAGGCGCTGGCCGAGCGGCTTGGCACACATCAGCAGTTCGTATCGCGATACGAAATCGGCGAGCGGAGGCTAGATATTCTGGAGTATATGGATGTAGCTGCCGCCTTAGGGCTGGAGCCGTCGGTCCTCATGGAGACTGTGCGGCGTTAGACAGCGCAATATCGCTTGGTATCTAATCCAAATTGAACATCGGGTACTCTCAGATTTTGACCCCACCCGTCCAATATAACCGAAATGGAACCAAGTGGATTTCGACGCGGGGCTTCGGCACCACGTACCCCCAACCCCAAGAAGTCCAGCAGTAGCATCGAGGCTTACTTCGTCCCAAGACGCCAAAGTAGCCTCGCCTTCTTACCAATGTTTTGGCTCCAACCAGCCCGTTTCCCGATAACAGCTCCACCGTATTTTCTTCGAGTCAATCCCAACGAATCTGCCACATCCGCCGATGCACCTTTGCAGAGATAACCGACAAGGGCGGCAAGGTTCTGGTCATAGGCGGATTGTGCGATCCTCCGGGTGCATATTGTTCCGGCCTCGTAGGGTTGTCCCGAGATTGCTTCGATCCAACGTCGCGTTCGGCTTCCCCGAAGCGTCACCTCCGGCGGTAGATGCAGCAGAATGTGGACATGCGAACCTGTCGAATAGGCCCACTCCCTTGCCCAAGCATATGAAGTCCTCAAGCCCTTCCTGCGGAGCCAATCTCGAATGCGGGTCAGGAACTTGCCTATCGCCTGCACACCATCGCGGTCCTCAACGCCTGCCTTCTCAAGACGCACTGTGATGTGGCGATTGAACGGCAAGCCGATACGCTGGGCATGGCGTGCCGCTTCTATCAGCCCAGTAACTTGCGCATTCGACATGCTGCGTGTCTCCCGCAGCCGCCTAGATCGCGCTTGCTCGTTTGTCCCTCGCCGCCTCGACCTCGCTGACATATCGTCACGCTCAGCATGGGCTGTATCTCTCTCACCATGCTCAATCGGCACAGGATCAGCAACGTTATAAGTATATATAAGGTTTGGATCGAATGGCGGTCTAAACATGCCAAAAGAAGAAGCCTTTTCAGCCATTTATTCGGATTATCCACGATTCGCGTCGGCAGGTTCGGCCTACGCCCTCTGTGTAAAAGGAATGGAGGAATATCAATCGGTTAGCCTATCGACCAAGACAATTGAACCGAGCGAGCCTAAGTTTGATATTCGACTGTGTTTTCAAACTGTTGGCGGAGAGGGGTCGCACGAGGCGACCCCTTCCGATGTCACAGTTCGAGCGGAGGCAGTTGGGCCTTGCGAAGCAAGTCACACAACCATTTTAGCTGCTTCTCTGAGGGATATTCAGATGTAACGGCCATCTGACCAAGGAACTGGCCTTCCTTGCGTTTCAATGGTTGTTTGGAGCATAGCAGCGCAAGGGCCGCCTCGCAGTGGTTATCGAAAACATTTTCCATATCACGCCTCCTCGATCAGTCGGGAGACATAAGCCTCGATACCTTCTGCCGGTATCAGGCGGCGATTGCCGATCTTCACGCTTTTGATCGCGCCGTCATTCATCAGCTCGTACAGTTTCGAGCGACCAACACTCAATACAGACGCGGCTTGCCGCAAATCATACAAAAATTTTGGCATGGAAACCTCATTGGGTTTGTATCCTCCTATTCTGTGGGTGCGACGCCGGATCGTGCCGGTTGGCTTGTCCTTAGGCGATTCCTGGCGTCCACTTGGCCCTAGATGGACACAATGAAATTTTGGTAAACGCCCGTACAACTCGTAGTTCGTGCTGATGCTGGTCGCACTTTTTAGTCCGCCTTGTAGGCAGTATCAGGCGATTGCTACGCGACGAGCGGCACAACCGCACGCGCTGCCAATTCGTCGAGGCCGTCCGCGATATACCGACCGTAGTGCCGCTCGATCATCGCTATCGAAGTATCGTGCATTGCCGCCACCAGCCGGATCGGCAGGTTAGCTCTTATCCCACGCACTATGCTCGAATGCCGTAGCGAATAAGGTATCGCCTCCGGCAGCCCCGCCTCGGCTCGAATTTCTGCCCATGGACGCCCCATCTCCGATGGAGTTTGCCAAGGACCACGATTAGCCTTTTCCCAACGTATGCCGCCCGGCACCTGCTTTTTATGCCAACGTTCGAGCAAGGTTGCGGTGGATGGTCTATCTTGGACGACAGGCGCTAGCGCTTCCAGCACATCTTCACCCACTGGAACGGGTGTGCTTGCGTTTTTGGTGCCTTTCCCTTTTCGGCTTGCCGGTATGTGCAAACGCCCTTGATCATTCTGCACGTCGGAGACGCGCATCCTAGCTAGCTGGGAGAAACGCGCGCCAGTGGCAGCCATTACGACCACCAAGCGGAAAAGATCGCCGTCCCACCCTCCAGCATCATCCACCTTTTTGGCAGCACTGATTAGGCTCGACACGTCCGCATCCGATAGGATTTG
The DNA here is from genome assembly GCA_913055875.1 of uncultured Altererythrobacter sp. GTDB lineage: Bacteria > Pseudomonadota > Alphaproteobacteria > Sphingomonadales > Sphingomonadaceae > CAJXJY01. The sequence continues at coordinate 232,862 of CAJXJY010000004.1, read as the reverse complement.
ATTTTCTCGAGCGACGGGTTCGTTACTTTCGCCGTCACCACGAGTGGCCCGCAGTCCGTGGCTCACAGTGTCGGGAAATGTCGTGGGCAGTTTACCACGGTTTACCGCGTAAGCGTCGTTCAGAGCCGCCTTAAGATCGTTGACCAACCTTTGAATGGTCGCTTCTTTCAACGACTCCGGCAATCCGATACGCCAGCTTCGTAGATCGCTTTCTGAAATCGAGTGTAGCGGGATTTCGGAAATTGCCGATCCGGGAATTGCGGCCCGATTACCACGCTCAGGTCTGCCGACTACATATCGCTCTAACCGGCCTCTAGCATCGGAGCTTACCTCGCGGCCACGTCGATCATATTCACGCTTATCACGGATATCCATGTAGCTTTCGACTGCTGATCGAACAGTCAGGATCGGCCCTTCCGCTTCGGCTCGTTGGCGCATACGCTCAGCCTTAACGACCGTCCGCGCTTCCCTCACCGCCGCGTCGAAATCCAGTGTACCTTCCTTCAATTCATCATCGGCAGTACCGAGCTTTTTTTGACGATAGCCAGTGCCGTTCCGCCAGCGAACCAGCCAGACACCGCCACGCTTCCCTTTGCGATAACCAAGGTGAATATCGGGGTCGATGCCGCGCCAATATGGCTTGTTGCTCACCGGCAACCGTTTCCTCTCCGACCGTCCCGCTATTCGAGTTTCCGTGAGGACCTTTGCCATCGCCACCATCCATTTCATCAAATATGTATCAAATATACGATTGCGGACACTCAAAGGCAATACCGGACTAACTTACGGGGGATACGAGTGATATTCGGACAGCCACGCACATAAAAAAATCTTTGCTTACGCCCTCTCACGGCTGAAACACGGGTTCGATTCCCGTAGGGGTCACCATTCTTGTTGCGCTATCGCCTGCGGCTACTTGAGCGCGTGGCGTCGATTCCGCTTCGCAATTCGCGCTTGGCGAAGAAGACCGTCACACTGTATGGCGCCGCGCGATGGAGCAGCGGCAGCCCTTCCCGATCGCAGCATGGCTGATCGCCGCGATTGCCTCTTTGGGCCTATTCCTGGCCGGTGCCGATGTCTGGCTGGCCGGTGCCGCGCTGCTCGTCTGGACCGGAACGCTGTGGCTCGCCTCGAGCACTCCTCCGCCCGCCCCGCCGCGCGAAGACGATCCGCCGATCAGCCGCTATCGCATGAGCGAGCTGATCGAAAATTCCGGTTCGCCCATCCTGCTGGTCGAGAACGGGCGCGTCACCGTCGCCAACCGTGCGGCGCGCAAGACGCTCGGCAAGCATATCGTCGGGCAGGATGCGCGAGTCGCTTTCCGGCAACCTGCCGCGGTCAAGCTGATCGAACGCGGCAAGTCGGGCATCGCCACGATCAAGGGGCTGGTCCAGCGGCGCGACATCTGGCGCGTCAACCTGCAGAAGCTGTCCAAGGGCGTCGGCGTGGTCGAACTGGTCAACATGACCGCCGAGGCCGATATCAGCCGCGCGCACACAGATTTCGTCGCCAATGCCAGCCACGAACTGCGCACCCCGCTCGCATCGATCGTCGGCTATGTCGAGACGCTGAGCGAATCCGAAGACGATCTCGCACCGGAAACGCGTTCCAAATTCCTTGCCACAATTCTCGCCGAGGCCAACCGGCTGCAGAGCCTGGTCAGCGACCTGATGTCGCTGTCGCGGATCGAAGCCGAAAAGCACGACGCGCCGAGCGAGGTGATCTCGCTGCGCGAACATGTCGAGCAGGCCGCGCGCGACGCGGCAGGGCCGGACCGGCAGCACCGCCTCCTGATCGAAGGCGAACAGGATTTCCGGGTAGAAGCCGATGCACGGCAGATCGAGCAGCTGGTGCGCAACCTGGTCGACAACGGCCTCAAATACGGCGCGCAGAACGAATCCGTCGTGGTCGGGCTCGACGAAGCGAAGAGCGGCGATGCGCGGCTCACCGTGCGCGATTTCGGCGAAGGCATCCCGCCCGAGCACCTGCCGCACCTGACGCGGCGCTTCTACCGCACCGATCCGGGGCGCAGCCGTGCGTCGGGGGGGACGGGTCTCGGCCTCGCCATCGTGAAGCATATCGTCGAGCGGCACCGGGGCCGGATGGACATCGCGAGCGAGCCGGGCGAAGGGACGCTGGTGACGATCCGGTTTCCCGTCGCCAGAGATGCTGGCTAGATTGTGTGTCAGCGAAGCTGAAACGACTCTAGCCCTTGTCATGAAAGTGTCATGTCCTATCAGCACGGGTCGCAACAGGCGGATTCGAATCCGGCACTTCTCCACGGGGCGATGACGAAGCGAACGAACTCGATGGCGAACCGCGCCCGCATGGCGCAACGCACGGCTGTCCATGGCCGGGGCGCCGCCGGCTGATGTCCGTCACGCTGCTGCTCCTGCTCGTCCTCGGGTTCGGGCTCGCCGGCTGGCTCGCCGCGCGTGCGCGCGCATGGTCGTTCCAGCGCCGAGAGGGCGTGCGCGCGATGAAGGCGCTGCCGACCTATCATGCCTGGTATGTCGCGCTGTGGATCGTCATTCCGGCGATCGTGTTCGTGGTCGCATGGAGCACGATCGCGCCGCAATTGGTGGTGCAGCATGTGCTGGCCTCCCCTGCGGCGGCCAGCCTGCCCGAATCCGGCTTCTTGCGCGATTCGATGCTCGCAGAGGCGCGTGCGGTGGCGACCGGTGCGGCATCGGCGGTGCACAACCAGGATGCCGCCGACCTCGTCGAACCCTTTCGCGAGGCGATCCGCCGATACGCCCTGATCGGCATCGCGCTGACGATGCTGATCGGTTTCATCGGCGGCGCATGGTCGTTCCTGCGGCTGCGCCCGGATTTCACCGCACGAACTCGCGTCGAACGGACCGTGATGACGCTGCTGCTGCTTGCCTCGCTGGTCGCGATCCTGACCACCTTCGGGATCGTCGTCAGCCTGGTGTTCGAAACGATCCGCTTCTTCGGCATGGTCAGCCCGATCGATTTCCTGTTCGGCACGCATTGGGGCCCCAACCCGATGAGCGGCGCCGACAATCCCGACCCGACGCGCTACGGCGCGATACCGCTGTTCTGGGGCACGATCTTCATCGGCGCGATCATCGCCATGATCGTCGCCATCCCGCTCGGGCTGATGAGCGCGATCTACCTGACGCAATACGCACGGCCGGCGGTGCGGTCGTGGATCAAGCCCGCGCTCGAGATCCTCGCCGGCGTGCCAACGGTGGTCTACGGCTATTTCGCGGCGCTCACCATCGCGCCGGCGATCCGCGACATCGCGATCTCGCTGGGCGCCTCGAACCCGTCGAGCGAGAGCGCGCTCGCCGCAGGCCTCGTGATGGGGGTGATGATTATCCCGTTCGTCTCCTCGATGGCCGACGACAGCATCGCTGCGGTGCCGCAGGCGATGCGCGACGGCAGCCTCGCCATGGGCGCGACCACCAGCGAGACGATCCGCCGCGTGCTCGTACCCGCCGCCCTGCCCGGTATCGTCGCCGGGATCATGCTCGCCATCAGCCGCGCGATCGGCGAGACGATGATCGTCGTCATGGCCGCTTCCACCGCCGCCAATCTCAGCGCCAACCCGCTCGAATCGATGACCACCGTGACGGTGCAGATCGTCGCCATGCTGACCGGCGAGGCGAGCACCGAGCACCACACCACGCTGAGCGCCTTCGCGCTCGGCTTCGTGCTGTTCATGGTCACGCTGGCGCTCAATTTCATCGCCCTGCGCGTGGTCAAGAGGTTCCGCGAAGCCTATGAGTGAGCAAGCCGCCTCTCTGCGGGCCCCGACCCGCACGCCGGCTTTCGAAGCCCGGTTGAAGAAGCGCTACGCCGCAGAGCGCCGCTTTCGCATCGCCGGGATCGCGGCGATCGGCTTTTCGATCTTCGTGCTCGCCTTCCTGCTGGTGACGATGGCGCTCAACGGCATCGGCGGTTTCCAGCGTGCCGAACTGACCGTGCCGATCGATTTCACCGAGGCCGGGCTGGCCGGGGACCGGACCTCGCTGGCCGGCACCGCGGGCATGCAGTCCCTCGAAAACCAGGGGTTGCCCGAAGTGGTCGCTTTCTTCGCCGAGCAATCGCTGGGCGAAGAAGCCGCTGCCGAACTGGGCGAAAGTGCGTGGCGCGAAGTGGCGGAGGCGATCATCGCCGATCCGGCGCTGCTGCAGCGCGAGGCGGTGTTCGAACTCCCCGCAACTTCGGATCTTGCCGGTGGCTTGAGCGGCGAAGGCTCTCCCGAAATGCAGGCACTCGCCGCACAGCTCGCCGAACGCGGCCAGCTGGAGAAGAATTTCGACATCGGCTTCCTCCAGCGTTCGGACGCCACCGACCCGCAGCAGGCCGGTATCTGGGGCGCGCTCAAGGGCTCAATGCTGACCATGATCGTGACCCTTCTGCTCGCCTTCCCGATCGGGGTGATGGCGGCGCTCTATCTCGAGGAATACGCGCCCAAGAACCGCTGGACCGACATCATCGAGCTGTCGATCAACAACCTCGCCGCGGTGCCTTCGATCATCTTCGGCCTGCTCGGCCTCGCGGTGTTTCTGACGATCTTCCCCAATCTGCGCTCGGCCCCGTTGATCGGCGGCATGACGCTCGCGCTGATGACGCTGCCGGTGATCGTCATTTCGGGGCGCAACGCGATCAAGGCGGTCCCGCCGAGCATCCGCGACGGCGCGCTGGCGATCGGCGCCTCGCCGATCCAGGTGGTGTTCCACCATGTCCTGCCGCTCGCTCTGCCGGGCATCCTGACCGGTACGATCATCGGCATGGCGCGCGCTCTGGGCGAGACCGCACCGCTGTTGATGATCGGCATGCGCGTGTTCGTCGCCTCCCCGCCCGAGGACTTCACCTCGGCCGCGACTGTCCTTCCGATGCAGATCTTCCTATGGTCCGACGAAATCGACCGCGGTTTCGTCGAACGGACATCTGCCGCGATTATCGTGCTGCTGCTGTTCCTCCTCGTGATGAACGGCCTCGCCATCTACCTGCGCAACAAATTCGAGAAGAAGTGGTGACCGTAGTCCATCCCAATCTGGAAGATACCGAAGCCAAGATGAGCGCGCGCGACGTCTCCGTGTTCTACGGCGACAAGAAGGCGATCGACGAGGTGTCGATCGACATCCCGACCGAATACGTCACCGCCTTCATCGGCCCTTCGGGCTGCGGCAAGTCGACCTTCCTGCGCGCGCTCAACCGGATGAACGACACCATCCCCTCCGCGCGGGTCGAAGGCACGATCGAACTCGACGGCGAGGACATCTACCGCTCGAAAATGGATGTCGTACAACTGCGCGCGCGGGTCGGGATGGTGTTCCAGAAGCCCAACCCCTTCCCCAAGTCGATCTACGACAACATCGCCTACGGTCCGAAGATCCACGGTATCGCGGAGAGCAAGGCCGATCTCGAGGAAATAGTCGAAACGTCGCTGCGCCGCGCGGGCCTGTGGGACGAGGTCAAGGATCGTCTCGGCGACAGCGGCACCGCGCTGTCGGGCGGCCAGCAGCAGCGCCTGTGCATCGCGCGCGCGATCGCGGTCGATCCCGAAGTCATCCTGATGGACGAGCCGTGCTCCGCGCTCGATCCGATCGCCACCGCCAAGATCGAGGAACTGATCGACGATCTCAACGGCCGCTACGCGATCGTGATCGTGACCCACTCGATGCAGCAGGCCGCGCGCGTCTCCCAGCGAACGGCCTTTTTCCATCTCGGAAAGATGGTAGAGTATGGTCGTACTACTGACATATTTACCAATCCGCTCGAGGAGCGGACGAAGGATTACATAACCGGCCGCTACGGCTAAAGTGTTGGATTTTATGGTAGAACATACCGTCAAGGCATTCGATGAAGACATCACCCGGCTGCGAGGACTGATCTCGGAGATGGGCGGTCTCGCCGAGGTCGCGCTGCAGGAAGCGATGGACGCGCTGGTCAAGGGCGACAACGAGCTCGCCGACAAGGTGGTCAAGGGCGACAAGAAGATCGATGCGCTCGAATCCGAAGTCGACAAGCTCGCCGTGCGCGTCATTGCCTTGCGCGCGCCGATGGCGGACGACCTGCGCGAAGTCATCGCCGCGCTCAAGATCGCCGGCGTGGTGGAGCGGATCGGAGACTATTCGAAGAACATCGCCAAGGCGAGCCGCGAGATCGGCGACCGCAAGCAGTTCGAGCCGCTCACGCTGCTCCCGGCGATGGCCGATGTCGCGGGCGAGATGGTTCACGATATCCTCACCGCCTATGCCGCGCGCGATCCCGCGCTGGCGCGCGAAGTCATCGCCACCGACGAGAAGGTCGACGCGTTCTACAACTCGATCTTCCGCAATGTCGTGACGCATATGGTCGAGAACCCGGCGACGATCACCGCCGGCGCGCAATTGCTGTTCGTCGCGCGCAATATCGAGCGGATCGGCGACCATGCCACCAACGTCGCCGAAATGGTCCATTTCGCCGCGACCGGCAACTATCCGCCCGACGACGACGAGTGACACGCACTTGTCGTGAAGCTGTAACAAAGCACGGCTTAAACGCCCGACGATGACCGCCGCCAAGCTCCTGCTGGTCGAAGACGATCCGTCGCTCGCCGAACTGCTCGAATTCCGTTTCGAGAAGGAAGGCTACGACGTGCGCGTGACCGCCGATGGCGACGATGCGCTGGTGATGGCGATGGAGGACGTGCCCGACCTCGTCATCCTCGACTGGATGATCGAAGGCACCAGCGGGATCGAAGTGTGCCGCCGCCTGCGCCGCGACCAGAATACCGCGCATGTCCCGATCATCATGCTGACCGCGCGCGAGAACGAGGACGACCGCGTGCGCGGGCTCGAAACCGGCGCCGACGACTACATCACCAAGCCGTTCAGCCCGCGCGAACTGCTCGCGCGCGTCTCGGCGGTGCTGCGGCGCATCCGCCCGGCCCTCGCGGGCGAGAGCATCCAGGTCGGCGACATCGTGCTCGATCCGGTCGCGCATAAGGTCGAGCGCCGCGGTCGGCGGCTGCAGATGGGGCCGACCGAATACCGCCTGCTCAAATTCCTGATGGAAAGCCCCGGTCGCGTGTTCAGCCGCAACCAGCTGCTCGACGGTGTGTGGGGCACCGGCAGCGATATCGAATTGCGCACGGTCGACGTCCATATCCGCCGCCTGCGCAAGGCGGTCGAAGTCGACGGCGCGAAGGACCCGGTACGCACCGTGCGCAGCGCGGGTTACGCGATCGAGGCCGTCTGAGGCCCGGCTAGCGGCACACGCCGCGCCAGCTGCCCGCCATGTCGAAATGGAAGTGGTCGCGATGTGCCTCGTTGTAGTCGGGCGACAGCACGGTCGCGAAAAGCGGGCAGGCTCCGTCGCGGACCTCGCGCAGGAACGCGGCGCGCTCGCTCTCTCCCTCCCAGTCCCCGAGCACGCCGATCCGCGTCCCGTCGGCGAGCGTGAAACCGGCGATATCGATCGCGTTGCCCGTGGCATGCTCGCTCCAGCGCCCGGTCGATCCGCCATAAAGGCGTCGGCAGCTGAAAGCGCCGTAATGTTCGATCTGCGCAACCTCCTGCCGGAAATGCGTCTGGGCAGCGGGCTGCACCACATCGCGCAGCCACAATTCGAGCCCGATGCCCACCGGGCAGGTCGTGGGCGGAGGCGAAGGCGCCAGTGGAAGTAGGGACAGGACGGTGCGATCAGCGCGCAGGCACGCGCCCTCGCCGCGCGGATCCAGCGCGCTAAAGACAACATCGCTCCGCTCCAGCACCGCGCGGCATTCCCCGACATCGTCGCGGAGCGCAATCAGCTTGCTCTCCGTCGCCCAGCCCGGCGGGTCGTCGAGATCCAGCGGAGCCCACGGATTGTGCTGCGGATGATCGCGCAGCCAGCTCCACGCAGCGAAGGCAAGAGCAGAGAGGATCAGCAGGATCGCGGCAAACCGATCCACAGCGCGCGCGAGGCGCGGCCGCGGCGGCGACGCCTCGCGCCAGTTCACGCTCCGGCCAATTCGTCGAGCCGTTCCCTCACCGCCGCCAGATCGGCGTCGAACAGCGCCGCCTGTTTCTCGCGCGCTTCGCCGTCGAGGCGAAGCAGGTATGAGGGATGCGCGGTGATCCACAATTCGCTGCCGTCTTCGAGCGCGATCGGCTCGCCGCGCACTTTGGAAATACTCACCGTCCTGCCGAGCATGCCGCGCGCCGCGCTTGCACCCAGCGCCAGCACCAGCTGCGGCTGTACCAGTGCGCGCTCGCTCTCCAGCCACCAGCGGCAGGTGTCGATCTCCTTCGCTGTCGGAGATCGATGCAGGCGGCGCTTTCCACGTGGCTCGAACTTGAAATGCTTGACCGCGTTGGTGAGGTAGCTCGTCTCACGAACAATCCCGGCCCGCTCGAGATGCCGGTCGAGCAGTTGCCCGGCGGGTCCGATGAAGGGCCGTCCCGACTGGTCTTCCTGATCCCCGGGCTGTTCGCCGACGATCATCAACGCCGCGTCGCGCGGGCCCTCGCCCATTACCGCCCGGTTGTCGAGCTTGCCGATCGGACATTGCCGGCAACGGCGGATCGCTTCTTCGATGGCCGGGAGCGTTTCGGGCCGTTCGTCGAATTCCAGCGCGCCTGCCGCCACCATTTGCGATTCCCGTTTCTGAGCGCCCGCGACCAGCTCGGGAATGAGCGCCGTCTCGGGCATGTTCTTCCAGTATTTGCGGGGCATCTCCCTGAGCATGGCCCCGACCTTCAAACGCGCGGGGTTGAAAATGGATGCATAGTATTTGCGCCAAAGATCTTCCGTCGGGTCGCCCGAAGGAGCGTCGAAACGCTGCGCGGGCGGGCCTTCGGACATCGTCTCGCCGTCCCAGTGCAGGCAGCCGCGCGGCGTCAGGATCGACCATTTCATATTGGCGAAGCGGCGCATGAAGAACCCGGCATTGGCGCGCACGATGTGATGCTCGGGTTCGAACCAGGCGATATAGTGTTCGCCAGCTTCATCTTCGTCGCTTTCCACCAGCCGGAAACGGACGAAGGCATGCATCTTGTGGCTGTCGCGGCGGACGTTCTTGGCGAGTTCCTCCGCCCGGCGTACATCGGGATCGGTCTTGTCCTCCATCAGGCGCGGCCGCTCCTGTAGCCGCCAGAGAAGGCGGTAGAGCAACGCAAAGCGCTGAATGTCGGAATGGAGCGCCGCATCGCTCGCGAGCGAGAGGAAACGGCGATTGGCACGGACCGGGCGGGCGTCGGAGGGCGGCGACGGCAGATCGCCTCCGTCCTGGCCGAACAGATCGCCGCTCCCGCCAGGCTCAACCCATACGACCCGCTCTGGCGGCACATCGGACTGGACCAGCGCCCGTGCCGCCTCGCGCCAACCATCGAAATCGTCCGATTCGGGCAGCCGAACCGTGAAACACCTTTCAGTCTCAGGATAAGGCAGCGCCATCATGCCGCGAAGAGCTCCAGCTGTTCCTGCTTCGGCGCGAGCAAGCGGCGCAGGTCAGCACGGTCGGTCAGCATGGTGGGCCGCCAATCGACGGTGCAGATGAAGGGTCGCACTTTCACAATCGACACCGTCAGCCGCGCAACATCGTCGAGCCGCAATGTTCGATGCCGCCGTGCCGCGACAATCCGGTTCACCGCCGTGACACCGAGGCCGGGGACGCGCAGCAATCGTTCGCGCGCGGCGCGGTTGACATCGAGCGGAAACGTGTCGCGAAACTTGAGCGCCCAGGCGAGCTTGGGATCGATATCGAGCGGCAAATTCCCGTCCGCATCGGTTGCCTGCATCACTTCGCCGGGCTCGTAGCCGTAAAACCGCATCAGCCAGTCCGACTGATACAGCCGGTGCTCGCGGATCAGCGGTGGGCGTTTGAGAGGCAGCACCGCGCTCGCATCGGGGATCGGGGAGAAAGCCGAATAATACACGCGCCGGAGACCGAAGCTGTCGTAGAGCCGACTCGCCTTGCCCACGATATCGGCATCGCTCGCCGCGTCGGCACCGACGATCATCTGCGTCGACTGCCCGGCGGGTGCGAAACGCGGTGCGTGGCGAAAGCGCTTCTCGGCATCCTTCGCTTCGACGATATCGTCCTTGGTCTTGCCCATCGCGCCTTCGATCTGCCGGGCGTCCTTATCGGGCGCGAGACGGTGAAGACCGCTATCGGTCGGCAACTCTACATTGATCGAAACGCGGTCGGCATACATGCCCGCCCGGTGAACCAGCTCCGGGTCGGCATCGGGGATGGTCTTGAGGTGAATATAACCGCGGAAATCGTGCTCCTCGCGCAGGATGCGCGCGGTCTCGACCAGCTGCTCCATCGTATGGTTCGAGCTTTTTATGATGCCCGAGGAGAGAAACAGACCTTCGATGTAATTGCGCCGATAGAAGGCCAGCGTAAGATCGGCGACTTCCTGCGGCGTGAAGCGCGCCCGGCGCACGTTCGAACTCTTGCGGTTGATGCAATAGTGGCAGTCGAACACGCAGTGATTGGTCAGCAAAATCTTGAGCAGCGAGATGCAGCGGCCATCGGGCGCATAGGCATGACAAATGCCCATCCCCTCGGTCGAACCTATGCCACCCCTTCCGTTCGGGCCGCCGAGCGAATTCTTCCTTGCCGTACCCGACGACGCGCAGGACGCATCGTACTTCGCTGCATCGGCGAGAATTTCCAGCTTTTCCATCACGGTCTGCGAACCCATTCGTTCCTTATATGTTCTTTTGCCCGCATGCGCCAGAAATTTGTCGCGTATCCTTTGCGCTTCGTCGCACTTCAGGAACGAATGGGCCTGCTCCAACATTTTGTCCGTGAACGCGAAATTTGGAGATTTCCATGAAGTATGCCGAAGGCAATCCCGACGAATTGAAGGCGAAGTTCTGGAGTGCGCTTGCCGACTCGCCCTATTTGTTCCTCCAGCTCGACGGCGATCCCGCGAGTGCGGTTCCGATGAGCCCGCAGCTCGACAAGGACGCGAACAGTGCGATCTGGTTCTTTACCCACGACAAGAGCGATTTCTGCCGTCTTGGCCCGGTGACGGCGACGTTCGAAGGCAAGGGACACGACATGTTCGCGCGCTTCCACGGCACCCTCGCCCGGGAGACCAGCCGAGAGCGCTTCAACCAGTTCTGGAACAACTTCGTCGAGGCCTGGTACGATGGCGGCAAGGACGATCCGAACATCGTCTTCCTGCGCATGGACCTGGGAGATGCCGAAATATGGGACGGCGATATGGGCCTTCTCGACACCGCGAAAATGGCGCTCGGCATGACCGTTCACGACGAGGCCGAAGAACGCCATGTCAAGGAAACGGCGCTCTAAATGTATTGCCGTAGAAAGGAAGGGCCGCCCTTTGTCGGGCGGCCCTTCTTGTTTCAGCCGCCGAGGACAGCCGGGAACAGGCCGGTAACCAGGATTATCGTGACTGCAATCGGACACAGCCAGGCGATCAGGAACCGCCACAGCGCAAACATTCCACCGGTCAGGCCCGTGGTTTGCTGTACGAGCTTGCGGTCCGCGCGCCAGCCGATGAAGAGCGAGGTCAACAAGGCACCGAGCGGCAGCATGACCTTGCCGGTGAAGCCGTCCACCGTATCGAGAATGTCGGTCTCCGCGAACAGCGGCCAGAAACCGAGCGGCCGCACGTCGGACCAGACATTGTAGCCCAGCAGGCACGCGATACCGATAAGGAATGCTCCGCCGCCGAACAGCAGCGCCGAGCTGTGCCGGCGCAGACCCAGTTCGCCGATGCCGTATGCGGTCGGAACTTCGAGCAGCGAGATCGAACTGGTGATTGCCGCGACCAGGATCAGGACGAAGAACAGGAACCCGATCAGCGCTCCGGCAGGCATCGACTGGAACGCGAAGGGCAGCGTCTGGAACACCAGCGTCGGACCCGCCGCAGGATCGAGACCGACCGCGAGCACGATCGGGAAGATCATCAATCCGGCAAGCAGGGCGACGCTGGTATCGGCCACAGCGATCGCAGCCGAGGTCGAACCGAGTTTGTGTCCTTCGCGGATATAGGAACCGTAGGTGATCAGTCCGGCGACCCCGAGCGAGAGCGAAAACAGCGCCTGCCCCAGCGCCTCGTTCATCGCTTGCGGGGTCAATCGCGACCAGTCGGGCGTGAACAGAAACGCCAAGGCATCGCCCATGTCGCCGACGATCGCTCCGTAGATCGTGATCCCCACCAGCAGCGCGAAAAATGCCGGCATCAGCCATGTCGCGGCCTTCTCGATCCCGCCGTGTACGCCGCGTGCGACGATGTAGAGCGTCCCGCCCATGAATACGAAATGCATCGCCAGCAACAGCATCGGACTCGCGAACAGGTCACCCATCCGTCCCTGGATCGCCTCCTGGCTTTCCCCCGCCAGCGCACCCCTGAACGGGTCGCCCGAACCGATCGCCTGCATCAGGTCGGCGCCCATGACACCGACATAGTAGAGCACCCAGCCGGCAACGACCGAATAGAACGACAGGATCAAAAACGCGGCAATGGCGCCAATCGCACCGAACACCGACCATCGGCTGGAGACACCCGAATCGGCAGCGACCTTCTTGATCGAACCGACCGCGTCGGTCTGGCCTGCGCGGCCGATGAAAATCTCCGAAAGGACCAGCGGCAGGCCGAGCAGGACCACGCAGGCGACGTAGAACAGCACGAAGGCCCCGCCCCCGTTTTCTCCCGCGAGCGTCGGGAAGCGCCAGACATTGCCCAGCCCGACCGCGGCACCGATCGCGGCGAGAATGAAGGCGGAACGCGAGGACCATCCCTCGCCGGTTTTCGTCGTTGCGACCATTTGCGATTTCCTCCCAGGCGCTTCTGGCGTGCGCGAAGCCGCGCTTGTGCCTTGAATCGCCTCGCCAGTCGAGGGAGCATTTGCGCAAATCCCCTGCATCGCTAGAAGCGCAGCCATGTCCACGACCTTCCAGCTCGACACCTCGACCAGCCGCGCCAATCCGACGCCGGCGCCGATGAAGCGCCTGACGGTGCCGAAGATCCGCCAGCGCAAGACCGACGGCGAGAGCGGCGAGCCGCTGGTAATGCTGACCGCCTACACCGCGCGCCAGGCGCAGCTGCTCGATGCGCATTGCGACCTGCTGCTGGTCGGGGATTCGCTCGGGCAGGTCATTTACGGCCTGCCGTCGACCATTCCCGTCACGCTCGAAATGATGGCCAACCATGCCGCCGCCGTGGTGCGCGGGAGCTTTCATTCGGTCGTGGTCGTCGACATGCCGTTCGGCAGCTACGAACAATCGCCCCAGCAGGCGTTCGAGAGCGCCACTTTCCTGCTCAAGCAGAGCGGCGCTGCAGCGGTGAAACTCGAAGGCGGCGAGGCGATGGCCGAAACGGTCGCGTTCCTGAACCGGCGCGGCATCCCGGTGATGGGACATGTCGGGCTGACCCCTCAGGCGGTCAACGTGCTTGGAGGCTATGCCGCGCGCGGGCGCAGCGATACCGAGGCGGACAAGATCGTGAGCGACGCCAAGGCGCTCGACGAGGCCGGCGCGTTCGCGATTGTCGTCGAAGGCGTGATCGAACCGATTGCCATCGCAGTGACCAGAACCGTTTCCGCACCGACCATCGGTATCGGCGCTTCGGCGCAGTGCGACGGACAGGTTCTGGTGACCGACGACATGCTCGGCATGTTCGAGCGCGTGCCGCGCTTCGTGAAGAAATACGGCAATATCGCCGAGACGATCGAGCAGACCGCCAGGACCTATGCCGAGGAAGTCCGTGCGCGCAGCTTCCCGGGCGAGGAACAGACCTACCAGCCGAAGAGTTGAGCCGGGACTCCCGCGCGCACTCCCCTACAGGACAGGCTTCGATGGCAACGCTGATTCGCTTCTACGGCTTCTCGCTGATCTTCACGCTGGCCTGCCTCGGGCTCGGCGTGTGGTACGGCTGGGCCAGCACCGGCACGCTCGCGGGAACCGCGGCAATCTTGTGGATCATCGTCGTGCTGTCGGTGCTCGAAATATCGCTCAGCTTCGACAACGCCGTGGTCAACGCCTCGGTGCTCAAGGAGATGGACGAGGTGTGGCAGCGTCGCTTCCTCACCTGGGGCATCGCCTTCGCAGTGTTCGGAATGCGGATCGTGTTCCCGCTCGCCATCGTCGCCATAGCGGCGGGGCTCGGGCCGGTCGAAACGATCGACCTGTCGCTCAACGATCCGCAGGAATACGAACGGATCGTCAGTTCGGCGCATGTCGGGATCGCAGGGTTCGGCGGTGCCTTCCTAGCCATGGTCGGGCTGAAGTTCTTTTTCGATCTCGACAAGGACGTGCACTGGATCAACTGGCTCGAGCGCAAGCTGTCCAGCTTCGCCGCGTTGCCCGCCGCCGAAATCGCGATCCTGTTGCTGATCATGTGGGGCATCTCGACGCTGCTCGACCCGAACGAGGCGCTCACATTCCTCGTCGCCGGCATTCTCGGTCTCGTCACCTTTATCGCGGTCGAGGGGATCAACACCTTGCTCAAGCTGCACGAGGAGAAGCAGCGCCTTGCGGGCGCGGTCGTACGCAGCGGGCTTGGCGGATTCCTGTATCTCAACGTGCTCGATGCCTCGTTCAGCTTCGACGGGGTGATCGGCGCCTTTGCGCTGTCGAACAACATGGTGGTGATCGCGCTCGGCCTGTCGATCGGCGCGATGTTCGTGCGCTCGATGACGATCCATCTCGTGCGCAAGGGCACGCTGGCGCAATACCGTTTCCTGGAGCATGGGGCCTTCTGGGCGATCATCGTGCTCGGCGCGATCATGCTGATCTCGGCCAAGGTGCATATCCCGGAGACCATTACCGGCCTCATAGGCGCAGTGCTGATCGGTCTCTCGCTGTGGTGGTCGATCCGCTACAACCGCCGCGAAAGCGCGGTCAGCGAGCCATCAGCCTGAGCTTGTCGGCGAAGGCGACAGCGGCTTCGTCCTCGCCGTATTCGGCCAGCAATTGCGTCAGCAGCGCGGTCGTTTCGCGGCTCATCGGTTGCAGCGCATAGGCGAAAACCGCGGCATCGTAGGCCAGCTCGTCGTCTCCCAGTTGGCGCGCTGCGATGGCGCGCAGCGCCCATAGCGAGGGATCCCGCTCGCCGCCGTGATCGAGCGCGTGATCGAGCAGCATGGCGGCGCGCGGCCAGTGTCCGGAGGCCATCGCGATCCGGGCGAGTTCGCCCGCGGCCTCCGCATTGCCCGGATCGCCGGCGAAGTGGCGTTCCAACAGCATGGCGGCCTCCCGGCCCCGCCCGGCAAAGCGGTATGCGCCCGCCATCCGCTTCACCAGTGGCCAGGTGCGCCGGATCGACGCCGCTCCGCGATAGTGGCCAAGCGCACGCTCCGTATCGCCGTTCGCACGGTAGGCGTCGCCGGCGAGCGCCATTGCATCCGCCGATCCGGGGAATCGCTTGCGGAACGCCTCGGCCTCTCGCACGGCGGCCGCGGGTTGTCCGGCCAGTATTCGGCCCCGCACCAGCGACAGCACATTGCTCCCGCTGTCGTCGTCGCGCATTTCCGCCACCGATAGCGGGGTATGACCGGGCAGTGCGTGCAACCCGTTTGCTTTCGGCTCCGCCGCCCGATCGAGCAGTGCGGCTGCCTTTTCCCGCTCTTCGTCGGCCTCGTATGCCCGCGCCAGTAGGATCCTCAGCCACGGCGAAGCGCTCGATCGTTGGGCGAGGTCCGTGAAGCGGTGGGCCAATTCCGCCTCGTTCAGGCCGAGCGCGACAGAGCGTGCCAGCAGGTGCCGGGCGCGGCTGTTGTCGGGCTGCATCGTAACCAGCCGGTCGAACGCCTGCGCTGCGCTTTCGTAATTGCCGTTCTCCATGTCGACGATGCCGGAAAGCACGAGCACGGCGGGTGTCTGCCGGAGCATCGGCTCGACGCGCTGGAGCAATGTGCGCGCAAGATCGAACTTGCCCGCGCGCGCCGCCAGAACCGACTGGAGGTAGAGGATACGCGGGTAACGATCGTCGATCTCCGCCATCCGGCGGACCGTCGCGAGCATGTCCTGCGCCCGGCCGAGATCGCCCAGCGTCGCGGCATATTCGCCGAGCAATTCTATGTTGTCCGGATTGTGTTCGAGCGCGGCCTCGAACCACGGCAGCGAGGCGCGCAAGCCGTCCGCATCGCGCACCAGCTGCGCGCGCAATTGCAGTGCTGCCGGGTTCTCGGGGCCGAGTTCGACCGCTCGCTTGCTCGCTTCGATCGCCTGCGCTTGTTCGCCGCCACGAAAGCGCAGCCGGGCGACGTCGACCCACAGGTCGGCGCTGTCCGGAATGGAGGCGAAGGCCCGGTCGAATGCGCGGCCCGCGGCGGCGAGATCGCCTTCCGCCATTTCGAGCCGCCCGAGCATGTGAAATCCGTAGCCGCGCGAGGATTCGGAAAAGCGCCCTTCCCCCAGCCACCGGCGCGCTTCGGCGAACTGCCCCTGCAGCAGTTCTGCCTGCCCGATATAGGCGGCAAGCTGCTCGGGCGGGACGCCCTGTTCGAGCAGCTTGCGCAGCGCAATCTCCGCGCCGAGCCCGTCGCCGTTGTCGAGCGACAGCTGCGCCTGCTCGAGCGGTGTCAGTTCGGGCTCGCCCGAACCGCAGCCCGACAGGGCGAACAGCAGAGCCAGCGCGTAGGCCGGCCCACGGAAAGGATCACGTCTGCAGGTCATACTGCTTGAGCAGATCGTAGAGCGTCGGGCGGCTGATCCCGAGCAGGCGCGCGGTATTCGAGATATTGCCTTCGCTGCGCGCGAGCGCGTGGCGGATCACCTTGCGGTCGGACATCTCGCGCGCGCTCTTTAGGTTAAGCAATTGGGTCTCGTCCTCGCCCTCTTCGTCGAGGTCGAGATCCTCGGGCCGTACCAGCTTGCCCTCGGCCATGATCACCGCGCGCTTCACGCGGTTTTCGAGTTCGCGGACATTGCCGGGCCACGACCAGCCGTCGATCGCCGCCAGCGCCTCGGCGCTGAAGCCGGTAACGTTCGGATTGATTTCGTTCGCGAAGCGCTTGAGGAAGCTCTTGGCGAGCAGCACCGCATCGCCCGGGCGGTCGCCCAGCGCCGGGATCCGCACGACGATCTCGGCGAGCCGGTAGAACAGATCCTCGCGAAAAGTGCCCTCGGCGATCATCGCTTCGAGGTCCTGGTGAGTCGCGCACACGATCCGCGTATCGACCTCGATCTGCTTGCGCCCTCCGATCCGTTCGATCGTGCGTTCCTGGAGGAAACGCAGCAGCTTGACCTGCAGCGGCAGAGGAATGTCGCCGACCTCGTCCAGGAACAAGGTGCCCCCGTCGGCCAGCTCGATCTTGCCCTCGGTGGTCTTGACCGCGCCGGTGAAGGCACCCTTTTCGTGCCCGAACAGCTCGCTTTCGAGCAGGTTCTCGGGAATCGCGGCGCAATTGATCGCCACGAAGGCCTCGTCCCTGCGGTCGCTCGCATCGTGCAATCCGCGCGCGAGCAGTTCCTTGCCGGTCCCGCTCGCGCCGAGCAGCATGACGGAGACCGACGTGTTCGCCACCCGCTCGATCATCCGCGCGACCTTGATCATCTCCGGCGCGGCGGTGATGAGGCTGCCGAGCACGGTGTTGTCGTCGCCCGCGCGCATGGCCAGCGTGCGGTTCTCCCGCTCGATCTTGTGCAGCGCCAGCGCGCGCCGCACGATCAGGCCGAGCGCGTCGATATCGACCGGCTTCTGGTAGAAATCGTAAGCCCCGCGCTCGATCGCCTTCAGCGCACTTGCGCGCTCGCCATGGCCCGAGGCGACGACTACCTTGGTATCGGGCTTCAGGGCCATGATCTCGTCGAGCACGGCGAAGCCTTCCGTGACGCCGTCCGGATCGGGGGGCAGGCCCAGGTCGAGCGTCACCACATCCGGCGCTTCAGAACGCAGAGCAGTCAGCGCAGAGGCGCGGTCGCCCGCGATGAGCACGTCGAAATCCTCATACGCCCATTTGAGCTGCGCCTGCAGCCCCTCGTCATCCTCGACGACCAGCAGTTTCGGCTTGTCCTGCGCCATTATGCGACCTCCTTGCCTTCCGCTGCACCGTCCGGGGCGGGAAGCCCCGCTGCGGCCGCCAGCGGCAGGGTGATATTGAAGCGGGTTCCAAGCCCCTCGCGCGATTCGACCTCGAGCCGCCCGCCCATTCCGCGGACCAGTTCGCGCGCCTCGAACGCGCCGATGCCGAAACCGTCGGTTTTCGAGGACACGAAGGGCTTGAACAGGCCGTTGCGCACGAAATCGGCGCTCATCCCGGTGCCCGAATCGAGTACCTGCAGCCGCGCATGCGAGGCTCCGGCGGACAGTTCGAGCATGACCGGATTGGGCGTATCGCTGGCCTCGACGGCATTCTGCACCAGATGGTCGAGCGCCTGCTCGAGCGCTTCGGGATCGGCCGCCGCGGTAACGTTTCCGCCACCCAGATACTGCACGCGGTGCCCGCCTTCGAATTTCGCCGCCACGCGGCGGCACAGCGGGTCGAGCGCGACCGGAATGCGCCGCTCCTTGCCGTTGGCCCCGTAGCGGCCCAGCCGCGCGAGCAGACCGTTGAGCTTTTCCGAGCTGTTGCGCAGCGTGACGAGCATGTCGGCGCGGAAATCCGGGTTGTCGGCGTGCAGCTCGGCATTGCGCGCGAGCAGCGACAGCTGGCTGGCGAGGTTCTTGATATCGTGCATGACGAAAGCGATGCGGCGGTTGAATTCGTCGAAGCGTTCCGCCTCCATCAGCGCCTTCTGGGTCGACTGCTCGGCAAGGTAGCTCGCGAGCTGCTGTCCGGCGAGCTTGAGCAGGTCGAAATCCTCCCAATCGAGCCGCCGCGGTACCGCCGGCCGCGCGAGCACGATAACCCCCGTCAGGCGGTCGAAATGCAGCAGCGGGACGAGTGCCCACGCCTGCTCTTCGGCGACCAGCCAGTCGGGCACGAGCGACAGTTCGCCATGGTGGTCGGTTCCGGCACGGATTTCGTCGAGATCGAGGATGAAGTGTCCGCGCCCGAGCAGCATTGCGAGGTCGGGTGAGATCGCCTGCGCCGGGACATGCAGCGTGCGCCATTGCCAGCGCGAAGCGAGTGTCAGCCCGCCTTCCTCCGCCGGCAGCAGCAGCAGCCCGGACGGGCTGTCGGTAATGTCCGCCATCGCCTGGACCACGCGCTCTGTCAGCGAACCGCCGCTGCCGCGTCCGATCGTGCGGGTGAAGCGCAGCCATTCGGCGCGGTAGTCGTAGCGGTGCTGGAACAGGTGCTTGACCACCGTCACCCGCATCCATGCGCGCAGCCGCTTCGACGGCAGGCAGAACATCGCAACGGCTACCGCGGCGAACAGGAAGCCGACCTGCGTCAACCGGCCGTAGCCTCCGCCGAGCAGGTCCAGCCAGCCCGCGATGGCAAGCATGATGAGCAGGTACCCGCCGATCACCAGCAGCGAGAGGCTCTGGAACGCCATTGCGCGCGAGGGCCGCAGATTCAGCCCCTTGGAATTCGCGGAAATGCCAGCTGCAAGCCCTGCAGCAACGAATGCGAGCGCCAGTCCGCGCACGGCCAGCAGCTCGGACGGGAAGGTGCCGCCGAGATAGGCAACGGTATGCAGGTTGAGTTCGTAGGCCCACAGCACGGCAAGCGAAGTGGCGGTCCAGCGCAACACCTGCCGCGTGGCGGTGGATGCACCGACATAGAGGTTGTGAAGCAGGACGAGAGCACCGATCGCGACGAGCACCCGAAACATCGCCTGCACCTCGAAGGTCAGCTCGCTCAGCGCGGGCGTGATCGCCAGCCGATACTGGAACACCAGCAGCACCGGCTGCAGCCCTTCGACGAAGGCCAGCGCGCCGATCACGGGCCGGATCGGCTTGAGGCTCTCGTGGCGTCCGTCGGCCGCGAACAGCCGGTAGAGCACGTTGATCCAGGCGAGGTTGCGTGCGGTCTCGGCCATCGCCGCAAGCACGCTGCGCTCGCCATAGGCGGCGAAAACCACGCACCACAGAGCGGTCAGCAGCAGCGCCGCCATGGTCGGTTTGCGATCGGGCCTTGCGGCGTCACCCTTGCGCAGGATCCAGGCCGCCGCGCCGACGCATACCAGCGCGCCCGCCAGATGCAGGAAGAAGCTCGCGAGGAGCCAGCCGGTCGCCACGTCGGGCATCAGCGCGCTCCCTCGGGCCACAGCACCACGCGCAGCGTCTGCAGCAGGATCAGCAGGTCGAGGAAAGGCGTGTAGTTCTTGGCGTAATAGAGATCGTATTCGAGCTTGTGCCGCGCATCCTCGATGCTCGCGCCGTAGGGATAGTTGATCTGCGCCCAGCCGGTGATGCCCGGCTTCACCATGTGACGCTCGGCGTAATAGGGCAGCTTGTCCTCGAGATCGGCAACGAATTGCGGCACTTCGGGGCGCGGGCCGACGAAGCTCATCTCGCCCTTGAGCACCGACCACGCCTGCGGCAATTCGTCGATTCGCACCTTGCGGATGAACTTGCCGAGCCTGGTGATGCGCGGATCGTCCTTCTCCGCCCACTTCGCACCGTCCTTCTCGGCATCGGTGCGCATCGAGCGCAGCTTGATGAGATCGAAGCTCTGGCCGTAGAGGCCGACACGGCGCTGGCGGAAGAATGCCGGCCCCTTGCTGTCGAGCTTCACCAACAGCGCGAACAGCGCGATCACCGGCAGCGTCAGCACCAGAAGCAGGCTGCTCGCGAGCACGTCGAACGCACGCTTTGCGGCACTCGAGAAGGCACGGCCCGAGGAAAAGCCGTCGGAGAAGATCAGCCAACTCGGATTGACCGAATCGAGATCGACGCGACCCGTTTCGCGCTCTACGAAACTGCTGAATTCGTTGACGTGGACGCCCATCGTCTTGACCCGCAGCAGGTCCTTGAGCGGCAGCGCGTTGCGGCGCTCCTCGAGCGCGAGAACGACTTCGCTGACGCCGAGATGATCTACGAAACGCCCCAGATCGTCGATCGCCGAGCGCGGCATGGCTTCGGCGACCACCCGTTCGGGATCGTTCATGCCGAGAAAGGCGACGATGGTGAACCCGGCCTCGGGCCGTTCACCAAGGTCGTGCAAACGCTGCGCCCGGCGGCCCGCGCCCAACACCATCACCCGGCGGCGAAACGGAGTGGTGCCGATCACTGCTCCGATCAGCACCCGCCCGACCATCAGCACCAGCACCGCGAGGACCATCGCGTAGAGCAGCGTCGAACGCCAGAAAGTCGCGCCGGGCACGAGAAAGTCGAGCACCGAGAGCGCGATGATGCCGAGGCTCACCGCGACCAGCAGTCGCGCGCCGGCATAGCGCATCGAGCGCAGCGCCTCGCTGCGATAGACCCCGACCGCGATCATCGCGGTCCATACGATCAGTGCGAAACCGCCGAGCGGCACCAGCCTTCCGACCAGCGGCCCGACCGACATACCGGTTTGCGTAGCCCGCAACTGCCACGCCGCTTCTCCCACCAGCAGCAGCAGCGCGAGATCGCACAGGCTCAGCAGCAGGACCGCGTGCGGTATGTAGTGCTTGAAAAGACGTATCATCTATCCCGGCCCGGTGCTCCCGTTCAGGGCACCGGACTAGGACGGATAAATGAAATGTCGGTAAATTTTACAGTAAGTGCGAAAGTGCCGGAATTCGGCGCTTGCGAAGGTTAAGAGCCGGTTATTCGCCGTCGGTGACTTCGTCGGCCACGTCCTGCACCGCATCGCCGGCCTGCTGCGCGGCATCGCCGACCTCGTTGGCGGCATCGGCGATGGCGGTATCCTTGGCCACTTCCGCCCCGCTCATCTGCGTGAAGACGATGACGCCGATCACCACCGCGGCAAGGATCAGCAGCAGGACCACCCAGGTTCCGCCGCCGCCGCGGCGCGGTTCGTCGGTGATCACGGTCGTGCGGGTATGCGTGTTGCCTTCGGCATCGGTCGTTTCGGTTACACGTTCTTCGGTCATGGAGAATCTCCCTGCAATGCGTCTGCAAACGCCGGAATTGTGGCGCGGTTCCGGCTCGCTTACTCCCTCCCGAATTCGAACGGGGTCATCCCGCGCGCCGTGCGGTCGAAATGCAGCGCCGCGCCGGCGGGGGGCAGCGAACGCTGGCGGCAGTTACGGCGATGGCAGCGGGCACAGCCGAGACCGATCGGTTGCGCATCCTCACGCCGCAGCGACATGCCGCGTGCCTGCGCCAGTTGTTCGGCCATCTGCGCCTCGATCCCCAGAACGACGCAGAAGCGCGCCTCGCCGGTCGCGCCGGTGCCCTCGACCGTGCGGGCCAGCGTCAGCCAGTGATCGCGCCCGCTGTCGAGGCCGTCGACCGCTACCGGCTGGACCTGAATTGCGCCCGGGAGTTCGAAAGCGCGGTGCGCTGCCCACAGCGGGCAACTCGCCTCGCTTTCGAGCAGCGTCGTGCCGCTGGCCCCCGCGAAACGCTTGGAGAACTGCCCCGCACGGTCGATCCGCGCCATGAAGAACGGCAGGCCGCGCTGCCCGACCCGCTGCAGAGTGGTAAGCCGGTGGCCAAGCTGTTCGAAGCTCGCGCCGAAACGGCGCATCAGCACCGGCAGGTCGTAGCCCGTTGCCTCGCATGCCCGCAGAAAGCGTCCATAGGGCATGATCAGCGCCGCAGCGCAATAGGCCGTCAGGTGACGTTCGAACAGCTTGCGCGCCGCCTCGTCGGCGAATTGCCCGCCCGCCGCCGTGTTGGCGATCGCTTCGCCCTGTTCGAGCTGCGCGAGCTGGATCGCGACGTTGAACGTACGCGAGGCCGGATCGAGCATTTCGGACAATTGCAGCTGGCGCGCGTGCAGGTCGAGACGTCGGACCGCTTCGCCCATGACCTCGCGCGGAAGAATGCGGATCGCCAGCTGGTGGCGCTCGCGCAGCCGCTCGGCCATCGCCTGCCCGGCATCGGCGCGCGAGAGCCGCATTTCGTCGGCCAGTTCCTCCGCCGCGGTGTCGAGATCGGCGAAATGGTTGCGCCAGCGCTCGATCTCGCGGCGCGAGGCCTTGAGCGGATCGTCGGCAGCGCCGCGCACCTCGCCGGCATTGTCGAACAGTCGTGCAAAGGCGGCCGCAGCATTGGGCGCCGCGGCGAGGAATTCTGCCGCTTCCTCCCTGCCGATGCCAAGTTCGGCGAAGCGTTCGTCGGCCAGCCGGCGGGCAAGGCCGTCGACCCCGCCGATCGCCTCGTCCTCGCGCAGCGAGCGCGGATCGAAGTCGAATTGCTCGACCACCTGCACGATCACACGCGCCGTCAGCGGACGCCGGTTGCGCTCGATCAGGTTGAGATAGCTCGGCGAAATATCGAGCCGTCCGGCCATCGCGGCCTGGGTCAGGCCTTCCCGTTTGCGGAGTCGCCGCAAGGCCGGACCGGCAAAGAGAGCGCCTTCGGACATTTCCTGTAAATATCTTTACATTCTTACAAACGCAAGTGCGATAATCTGCTCTCCAAGACAAGAAAGTTTGTAACTTTTTCTGTCGTTCCGAGTCCCCGCGCGGCAAATACTGCCGAGACAGAGCCATCGCTCCGCAGGAGATTCGTACAGTGACCTACCAAGCCGAGATCAACGACTTCCGCCAGACCATCGCCGCGCAGGGCGCGCCGTGGGATGCGATCGACGCCGAAAGCGCCGCGCGGATGCGGATCCAGAACCGCTTCCCGACCGGACTCGACATCGCACGGCATACGGCGAAGATCATGCGCGACGACATGGCTGCCTACGACGCCGATCCCGCCGCCTACACCCAGTCGCTCGGCTGCTGGCACGGCTTCATCGCGCAGCAGAAGATGATTTCGATCAAGAAGCATTTCGGTAGCACCAAGCGGCGCTACCTCTACCTGTCGGGCTGGATGGTCGCCGCGCTGCGGAGCGAATTCGGCCCCCTCCCCGACCAGTCGATGCACGAGAAGACCTCCGTGCCGGCATTGATCGGCGAGCTCTACACCTTCCTCAAGCAGGCCGATGCGCGCGAACTGGGCGGGATGTTCCGCGAACTCGACTCCGCACGCGAAGCCGGCGACGAAGTCGAAGCACAGCGCATCCAGCATGCGATCGACCATCACGAAACACATGTCGTGCCGATCATCGCCGATATCGACGCCGGGTTCGGCAATGCCGAGGCGACCTACCTTCTGGCGAAGAAGATGATCGAAGCGGGCGCCTGCGCGCTGCAGATCGAAAACCAGGTCTCGGACGAGAAGCAATGCGGCCACCAGGACGGCAAGGTCACCGTGCCGCACGAGGACTTTCTCCAGAAGATCCGCGCGATCCGCTACGCCTTCCTCGAGCTCGGGGTCGAGGACGGAATCATCGTCGCGCGCACCGACAGCCTCGGCGCAGGCCTTACCAAGCAGATCGCCTTCAGCAAGGAGCCGGGCGATCTCGGGGACCAGTACAACGCCTTCCTCGACTGCGAGGAAGTGGATCCTGCGGCTGTCGGCAATGGAGAGGTGCTGATCAGCCGCGAGGGCAGGCTGCTGCGACCCCGGCGCCTGCCCTCGAACCTCTACCAGTTCCGGCCCGGCACAGGCGAGGATCGCTGCGTGCTCGACTGCATCACCGCGCTCCAGAACGGTGCCGACCTGCTGTGGATCGAAACCGAGAAGCCGCATGTCGAGCAGATCGCCGGCATGGTCGACCGGGTGCGCGAGGTCGTGCCCGATGCGAAGCTGGTCTACAACAACTCGCCCAGCTTCAACTGGACGCTCAACTTCCGCCAGCAAGTGTTTGACGCATGGGAAGAAGAAGGGCGCGACCTGTCGGCGTACGACCGTGCACAGCTGATGAGCGCCGAGTACGACGACAGCGACCTCGCCGCCGAGGCCGATGAGAAGATCCGCACCTTCCAGGCCGATGCGGCCAAGCGCGCGGGCATCTTCCACCACCTGATCACGCTGCCGACCTACCACACCGCGGCGCTCAGCACCGACAACCTCGCCAAGCGCTATTTCGGCGAGGAAGGGATGCTCGGCTACGTCCGCAACGTCCAGCGCGAGGAAATCCGCCAGGGCATCGCCTGCGTCAAGCACCAGAACATGGCCGGCTCCGACATCGGCGACGACCACAAGGATGCCTTTGCCGGCGAAGCCGCTCTCAAGGCGGGCGGCAAGGACAATACCATGAATCAGTTCGAGGCTGCCTGAACGGCAGCCATTGGAAACCAGTTCGAAGCCGCGTAACGGAGAGCACCGATGACCACCGAAACCAAGGAACCCGGCCGCGCCCGCGCGCTGTTCTCGACCGCCGATTTCAAGCTGCTGCGCCGCGCGCTCGAAAGCCATGCCAAGGCGACCGAAGACCGCGAGGAGCTGGCGAAGATCAATGCGCTGCACCACCGGCTGGGCACCTACGTGCCCAGCGGCGACTAGCAACCACATTCTCCTGGGGAGGAGAGACGGCCGCCGGAGCGATCCTCCGGCGGCCGTCAACCCATTGCTAACCATGCCGCCGCGCGCTCGGTTAACCATTGCGAGCTAGGGCTGGCGCGCAATGGTACGCAAGGCATCCAGGCAGGCGGTAACCGCCCAGATGTACAGACATTTCGCGGTGGTCACGCTGCTGATCACCGGGGCGGCCGCGTTCATGGCCGACGACAAGGCCGCGGCGGAGCTGGAATCGGCCGTCCGTGAGGAGCCGCGCGGCGCTGATGCCCGGGCCTATGGCGAGGCCACGCTCGTGCGGCGCAGCGGCGAGAACCAGCCCACTCCTGCCGCCAAGGGCTGGGGCCCGGACAATTACGAACTGGGCATGGACGGTGTCGGCGGAACCGCAGTCGGCTCCTACGTCCCCGAGGAAATGCGGATGGCGGCGCCTTCGGACGAGATTCTCGCCCGGCTCGGCCTGACCGCGGAAGAATTCGCGCGCCTGTCGCCCGAGGACCAGCGGCGATTGCTGCGGCAGGCCGCGGGCGGTACCGGCGGCGTATCGGCAGCCCAGCGGCGCGCCCAGATCAACCGCGCGACCGAGGCCTCGCGCGCCCGCTCGGGCAGCGAGGATATCTGCGCCGACTGCTAGACTTTGTTTCAGCAAAGTTGAACCGGGTGGGGGAGCGGGCCGGTGCCGCGTCAGCGAAGCTGAAAACGACTCTAGCCCCCGCCTGCCGGCATCAGGTCGAGCGTGGTGCTCGCCAGCGCCTCGGCCGCGGTCTCGATCACCTTCTCGGCATCGGGCGCCCAGAACGGGCTGTGCAGCGAAGGCAGTTCGGCTTCGCCGCGCTGGGCCGCATCGAACTGGTCCTGCGGCACGCCGCCGACCCAGAAGATCAGCGATTTCGCATCGTCGGGCCGCGCGCGCAGGAACTGGCCGAAATCCTCCCCGCCCATTACCGATGGAACCTGCATCACCCGGTCCTCGCCGAAGCGGGTGCGGTAGCCGGCCATCACCTGCTCGGTGAAATCGGGCGAGTTGAAGGTCGACGGCGTGTAGGGTTCGGCCACAGTCACCGTCGGCAGCTTGTCGTCGGGCATGCCCGCCGCGATCGCCTCGCCGCGCGCGATCCGCGCGATCCCGTCGAGCAGCAGCTTGCGCGAGGCGTCGCTGTAGGAGCGCACGGTCAGCTGCAGCTTGGCCTCGTTCGAGATGATGTTGTGCTTGGCTCCGGCGTGGAAGCTGCCGACCGTGATCACCGCCGGATCGAGCGGGCTGCTTTCGCGGCTGACCAGCGTCTGCAGCTTCATCACGATCGCGCTGGCGAGCACGATCGGATCCTTGGTCGTGTGCGGATACGCGCCGTGGCCGCCGATGCCCGGCACGGTGATGTCGACGCTGTCGACATTGGCCAGCGCGTAGCCGGGCGTGTAGCCGATCATCCCGGCCGGAAACTGCGCCGCGTCGTGGAAGGCGAGCACGTAGTCGGGCTCGGGAAAGCGGGTGTAGAGCCCGTCCTCGAGCATCGCCAGCGCGCCCTCGCCCAGCTCCTCGGCGGGCTGGCCGATCATCACCAGCGTGCCCGACCACCGGTCCTTGCGCTCGGCGAGCAATTGCGCCGCGCCGATCCAGGCGGTCATGTGCGTGTCGTGGCCGCAGGCGTGCATGACGCCGGTGGTGACCCCGCTCGCCGGGGTTGCGACCTCCTTCGAGGCGAACGGCAGCCCGGTGTCCTCGACCACCGGAAGACCGTCCATATCTGCGCGCAGCATGACGGTCGGCCCCTCGCCGTTCTGCATCACCGCGACCACGCCGGTCCGTCCCACACCCTCGGTCACTTCGAAGCCGAGCGCGCGCATCCGCGTGGCCAGCTTCTTCGCGGTCTCGACTTCCTCGAAGCTCAGTTCGGGATGCGCGTGCAGGTCGCGATAGAGCTCCATCAGCCCGGGCATGTCGGCCATCAGATCGTCGCGCAATTCGTCGGCGCGCACCGATGTAGCCGCGCAGGCTATCGCTATGGCGACACTTGCTCCTAACACTCGACGCATGTGCTGCAATCCGTTTTTCATCGCTTTTTCAAACCTTTGACTTCAGAGCTTGTGACCATCCGCACTTTCGCGGTCAACACCGGCCGGGTGTCTCGATGCCGCACCCGCCCCACACTCCGGGACTCGCGCCGACCGGAACCAAGGCTAGCCTTTTCCACCCTCTGTAGGAAAGCCCCCATCACAGCCCGTAGGTCATCACCAGCAGCACCGACAGGCTCGTTACCATGATCAGCACCAGCGGCACCCCGGTACGGACGTAGTCCTTGAAGGCGTATTGGCCCTCGGCCATGATCAGCATGTTGGTCTGATAGGCGATCGGCGTGGCGTAGCACAGGTTGCAGCCAAACAGCACCGCGAGGATCAGCGGCTCGGGCGGCAGGCCGAGCTTGGACGCGATGGCGAAGGCGATCGGCGTTCCGACCGTGGCCGCGGTCGCGTTCGAAGCGAAATTGGTCAGCACAGTCACGAACAGCATGATTGCCGCCAACACCCCGGCGGGGGGCAGCACCGAGAGCAGGTTCGACAGCACGATGCCGAGCCATTCGGCCGCGCCGCTATCGTCGATGATGCGCCCGATGGCGATGCTCGCCGCGACCAGCACGATGACCTGCGCCGACAGCGCCCGCCCGACCCGGTCGAACTTCACGCAGCCGGTCACGAACATCAGTATCGCTCCGGCCAGCGCAGAAATGGCGATCGGGAACAGTCCGATCGCCGCGGTGGCGACCGCCCCGCCCATGATCGCCGCGGCGAGCACGGCCTTGGAGCGGCGCGGCAGCTCGCGCATGCCCTCGAGCGTCAGGAGGCTGTCGGCGCGGGCGAATTTCGCTAGGTCGCCGGGCAGGCCCATCACCAGCAGCACGTCGCCTTCGGAAATGCGCAGGTCGCCGCCCGCGCTGTACTGGTCCTTGGCCCCGACCAGGCGTTCGGGCCGGTGGATGCCGAGCACCGCAACGCCGTAGAGATCGGCGATGCCCGAGGTCGGCAGCGTGCGGTTGATGAGCCGCGAATCCGCCGTCACGGTCATCTCGACCACCGCGATATCCTCGCCCTGCTCGTCCGACTTGCGGCGGATGCGGTCGAGTACCCACACCGGTGCGACTTCGCCCTTGAGCGTGCGCAAGGCGTCTTCGAGCGCCTCGTGCGTGCCCGAAACGTTGAGGCGCTGCTGCGGCTGGAGCGGCCCCTGCGGCGTATCGTGGAATTCGAAATCGGCCGGCAGCCGCGGGATCACCGTCGCGATCTCCTCTCCCATCAGCATGCTGTCCTGCCCCACGCGCAGGCGGGTGTGGAAGCGGCGCCGCACGGCGGTGTCCTCGACCCGATGATCGCGCAGCATGCGCGGCATCACCAGCCACAGATAGGGAAGCGCGATCAGCGAGGCTATCAGCACGATCGGGGTGAAATCGAACACGCCCATGCGCTCCATGCCGAGATCGACCGCGATCGACACGACCAGGATGTTGGTCGAAGTGCCGATCGTGGTCGCCATGCCGCCGAGCAGCGAGGCGGCGTTCAATGGGATCAGCGTGCGCGAAGCGGACATCGCCCCGCGCGCTGCCAGCGCGACGAAGATCGGCATCAGCAACACGAGCACCGGCGTGTTGTTGACTCCCATCGACAGCACGAAGGCGATCACCAGCGAGACCAGCAGGCCGAGCTGCAGGTTGAACTTGAACAATTGCTCGAGCAGTCGCGCGGCGGGTTCGAGCGCGCCGGTCACCACCAGCCCGCGCCCGAGGATCATCAGCGCGCAGATGGTGATCAGCGCGTAATGGCCGAAGCCGGAGAAGGCGAGCGCCAGCCCGTCGGTGGGTGCAGTGCCCGGCAGCGGGAAAAAATACAGCCCGACCGCGATCACCGCGATCGTCAGCAGCGATATGATCTCGACCGACATCCGCCCGCGCGCGAATGCGACGAACATCGCCACGGTGACGAGCATCGCGGCAAGCGCATGGAAGGATGGCAGCGCGATCATCGCAGACCCGCGCAAATCCCAAACCGGGCGGCGAAATACAAGCCTTTTCGTCCGTCGGGCGGTCTCAGCCGGCCGGGTCCTGGCGCGGGACGAGCAGCAGCGAAACGGCCAGCAGGGCGGTGGCGAGCGTCCCGCTCGCGCCGGCATACCATGTCCAGTCCATGCCCACCGCCATCGCCAGGCAGTTCAGCGCCGCGGTGGCCAGGCCTGCCAGCACGGTGAGCCCGCCCAGCCCCTTCGCTGCCGCGCCGGAACGCGCGACCACCGCCATGCCGACCAGGATCGCAGCCAGGCCGAGCAGCGCCTTGCCGTGGAAATAGAGGAAGAACGCACCCGCCAGGATCGAGCCGAACAGTTGCGGAGTCTGCTCGGCGATCTCGCGCGCCGGCGGGAACATCGCCAGCCCCATGCCGACCTGGGCGATATTCATGATCCCTGCGATGGCGATCATGCCCCACACCAGCGGCATCGCCCGGTCGCGCGCCAGCAGCGCGAGCGAGACGACCGCGACGAGCGTGTAGTCCGCCATTTCGAGCGTCCAGACGATGCGCCGCAACCCGTCGCCGCCATCGGCCGCCTGCGAAACCACGAACACGTAGAACAACTGGCTGATCACGGTCAGTCCCAGCGCGAGCGAAACGGCGATCCTGCCGCCGCGAACGGTGAATGTCATCGGTCGGTCCCCCCTCTGCGCCTACCTGTTATCCGCAGTGCGCGGGGAATGGTTACACGATGCTGCGCCAAGCGCTCAAGTAGCGAAGCGATAGCGCGGAGGGGCACATGCTCAAGTAGCGAAGCGATAGCGCGGAGGGGCACATGCTCAAGTAGCGCGGTAGCGCAGTAGCGCAGTAGCGCAAACAACGACTCCATTTTCGCCTGTGGCGAAACTGGTGCCCCTGGCCGGACTCGAACCGGCACTTCCGTAGAAATTCGATTTTGAGTCGAACGCGTCTACCAATTCCGCCACAGGGGCACTGCTGCGGGAGCGGGGCTGTTAGCGGTGCCGTGCAGCGGCATCAAGCCGGATCGCCTATTTAGCATTTCCGCTTCCGAAAGTTGACCATCTGGGCGTAAGCGGCCGAACATCTTCACCGGGCTTGATCCCATACTTGGTAAGCAAATCTTCCGCATCGCTCGCTTCGAAGGTCCGGCGGTCGCTTTCTTGCGGCCCGGCGGGCTGCAACTGGCCAAGGTAGGCTCCCTCGCCAGGTTCGCGTTTGCGCAAATATTCGACCAACCCTTGCGCTGTCGCGCGATCGGTTACGAGGCCGGCCCTCAGCAAAAACTCGAGGTTCTCGGCGGCTACATCGGGATTGCCGGATCGGATCGCCTCCAAGATCCGGTCCGCTTCAGCTTCCTTGAGTTGAATGATCTGAGAATTGTTGGCTTCGACAATGGCGACGAAAGCATCGGCCACGAGTGCCATCACCGCCACCCATATCGCGGAAGTCAAACCCCATACTCTTGCCGGCTTATCCATCGATACCTCCCTTCGTTCGAAAAGTGATACCCGTACAGATCCAGCTACTTCAATGCACCCGCGAGCAGCTTGTGCAGCTTCGAATGCAGCGCGTCGTTCGCGGCCAGCACCTGCGCCGAGTGGATCGGCTGCGAGCGACCGCGATAGTCGCTGACGAAGCCGCCCGCTTCGCGCACTATCAGGCAGCCTGCCGCGGTGTCCCAGTCGCTGAGCCCACTCTCCCAGAACCCGTCATACCGCCCCGCCGCGAGCCAGGCGAGGTCGAGCGAGGCGGCGCCGAAACGGCGGATGCCTGCGACTTCGGGTCCGAACGCGTGGTAGATCGCGCTCCATTCCGCCGGATCGCCCGCGCCGCGAAACGGAATGCCGGTGGCGATCAGCGCGTCCGACAGGCGCGAGCGCGAGGAGACGCGCAGCCGTCCGTCATGCAGCCAGGCGCCGCGGGTCTTTTCGGCCCAGAAGGTCTCGTCGGTGATCGGCTGGTAGATCACTCCGGCGATCACATCGCCCCAGCCCGAGCCGTCGAGCTTCGGCTCCTGCGCCGCGATGCTGATCGTGAAATGCGGGATGCCGTGGAGGAAGTTGCTGGTCCCGTCGAGCGGGTCGACGATCCAGCGCGGCTTGTCCGGATCGCCCTCGATCGTGCCCGCTTCCTCCATCACGAAACCCCAGTCGGGCCGCGCGGCGAGCAGTTCGTCATAGAGCGTACGCTCGGCGCGCATGTCCGCCTTGGAGACGAAATCGGCCGGACCCTTGCGGCTGACCTGCAAGTGCTCGACCTCGCCGAAATCGCGTCGCAGGCGGCCGCCCGCCTTGCGCGCGGCGCGTTCCATCACGCGGATCAGGCCGGAATACATGGACATTGTTGGGTCTTTCTGGTCAGTCGAGCGCGATCTGGATCGATTGCGCGGTCAGTTCGATTTCGCCCCAGCCGCTCGAGATATTGGCGTAGTCGCCCTCGATCGTGGCCGAATAGATGTCGCTGTAGTCGACCTCCTCGCCCTCGGGCGTCTCGGCCTTGCGCAGGCGGAGATCGTCGAATTCGGCGAAGCGGATGAAGCCCTTGGCGTAGCAGCCGTCCTCGTCGCCGTCGGAGACTTCATAGCGCGGATGGTCTTCGGTCAGGCGGAAATCCATTTCCAGCGTCAGCGATTCGTCGTCGTAGATGACGCCGAGGATATAGCTGTTCGCGAGATCGATGTCCGCCAGTTCCGGATGCGCACCATCCGCCATCGTGTTTCTCCGTTAGCTGGCCTCAGCCAGCGGGCCTCCGTCAGCCTGCCTTCCCGACATAGGCCTGTTCGTAGACGTCGACAATTATCCGGGTGCCGCTCTCGATATGCGGCGGGACCATGATGCGCACGCCGTTGTCGAGCACCGCAGGCTTGTAGCTGGAGGAGGCGGTCTGCCCCTTCACCACCGCATCGGCCTCGACGATGTCGGCCTCGACCTGCTGCGGCAGCTCGACCGAAATCGGCTTCTCTTCCCACAATTCGAGCTGCACCTGCATCCCGTCCTGCAGGAACGGGCGCGCATCGCCGAGCAGGTCGCTGGGCAGCATGATCTGTTCGAAGCTTTCCTGGTCCATGAACACCAGCATATCGCCGTCCTCGTAGAGGAACTGGTACTCGCGCGTGTCGAGCCGGACCTTCTCGACCGTGTCGGCGCTGCGGAAGCGGACATTGGTCTTGCGACCGTCCTGCAGGTTCTTCATCTCGACCTGCATATAGGCCCCGCCCTTGCCCGGCTGGGTGTGCTGGATCTTGGCGACTTTCCAGATGCCGCCTTCGTATTCGAGGATATTGCCGGGACGGATGTCCACGCCGCTGATTTTCATGGAAACGAACCTTCGGTTTCTTCGCGCGGACCCGCCGGTCCGCCTGCGTGGCGCGCCCTTAGCCGAGCGGTCAGCGTGGAGCAAGGTCGGTGGCGCTATCGGCGCGGCAAGGCTAAGGAGTTCGCGATGAAGGCATCCGCCATCCTCCTTGTTCTGCTCCTCGCCGCGGCGGAGGCGTCCGCGGCGCCCGGTGGCAAGCTGCAGACGCTGCCGCAGGGACGCTATGTCTGTGCGTTGCCCGGCGATGCCGCCGGCCCCGCTACGCGCGTGATCGACGGCCGGGATTTCGTGATCGACAACGCCTCGACCTATCGCACCGACGAAGGATCGGGCACCTACCTGCTGACCGGCAAGACCGTCCAGTTCACTCGCGGCCCGATGAAGGGCATGATGTTCCTGCGCGCCGGCCGGGCGACGCTGCGCTGGCTCGACGAAGAGGGCAACCCCGGCCGGGTCCGCTGCGTCCGGCGGACGCGCTAGGCTCAATTTCGATCAGGTCTGCCAAATTCGTCATGCTGAACTTGTTTCAGCATCCATCTCTCCGCCCGCACCGTCCTCGGCCGAGGCGAAATGGATCCTGGAAGCGAAGCTGGCCGAAGGTCAAACAAGTTCAGGATGACGATTCAAACGGCGCGGGGCCGATTCAGCGAAACTGCAAACGCTCTACCGCCCCTGCCCCGCCAGCAGCGGGTAGGGGTTGAGCGCATTGGCCGGCTCCCACCATTCGGCATCGTCGGTGGTCCGCATGATCGCGAAATGGAGGTGTGGCGCCTCGGGCGAGGCATTGCCGGTGCTGCCGACCGTGCCGAGCCGCTGCCCGCGCCGCACGCGCTGGCCTTCCTTCAGGCCCTTCGCATATTCGTCGAGATGGGCGTAATAGTGGATCGTCTGCCGGTCCTTCGAGCGGACATAGATCGTGTTGCCTCCGGCATCGGAGACGAACAGCTTCTCGATCCTGCCGGGCGCCGCCGCGACCACCGAAGTACCGGCGGGCGCCATGATGTCGATCGCCTCGTGCAGCCGCGTCCCGCCCCCGCGCGAATCGGTGAAAGTGTCGGTGAGCTCGGACGGACGGACGTTGAGCACCGGGATCAGCAGGTTCTGCGTCTCGCCCGAGCTGGGAACCGATGCCGTCTCGGTCTGAAGCGAAGGCGCTTCGGCGCCGGTTTCGCCGTCCTCGCTTTCGACCATGGTCGGATCCGGGCTCGGCGCCGCCTCGGCCGGACGCGTGCTTTCGCGCTGGCTGTCGCCCGAAGCATTCTCGATCACGCTCCCGCCGACGATGATCCACGCCGCCGAGGTCAGCGCGGCGGTGATGACGATGGTCAGCAGGCGGTCGACGATATTCATGTTTCTTCCCTAGCCGATCAGGCCTCGAAAATCACCTTGGTCGATTGCGATACCATCCCGGCCAGCCGCGCCGCGTCCCAATTGGTCAATCGCACGCAACCGCTGCTTTGCGCGCGACCGATGGTTCCCGGATCGGGCGTGCCGTGGATGCCGTAATGCTCCTTGGACAGGTCGATCCACACGACGCCGACGGGGCTGTTGGGCCCGGCGGGCAGTTCGTAGACCTCGGTTTCGCCGTCATCCTGGCCGAGCACCTCCGGGTCGTAGCGGTAGGGAGGATTGTAGGCCTCGCCCACGATCTTCCATTCGCCGAGCGGTAGCGGGAACCGGCTCGAACCCGAGCTTACCGTGAACAGCGCGACCAGCCTGTCGTCGCGATAGGCCTTGAGCGTCTTGCCTGCCTTGCTCACCACGATCCGGTCGACCTCGGGCTGCTGGGTGCCTACGCCGAGCGCCTGCAGGGTCTGCTGCCAACCCTTGTCCGACACCCCGTCGGGATCGATCCGGTCGGCCCCGATATTCGGCACCCGAATCTGTTGGCCGGCGGCAAAGAGCGATTGCATCTCGGTTTCACCTTCCGGCGCCGGGTTCCCGGTCGCCGCGCTCGCCGTGGGAGTCGGCGTCGCAGGGGCAACGGTGGCCGAGGCGGTCGACTGCCCGGCCGGAGTTTCGCTACCCGCCTGCTCCATTCCCGCCGGCTTGCCTCCCGGATTGAGCATCCGGAGCGTTTCGATAGTGGTATGAAAACGCTCGGCCAGCTTCTCGTCGAGCGATGTGTATCCGAGCTTGTCCATGTCCGCCTTTTCGGCGGTGTCTTCGGGTATCTCGACGAATGTCAGTTCGGCCCACTGCTCCGGAATGGTCACGACGCGCGTCGCTGGAATATTGTCCCATTGCGACAACGCCTGCTTGGTCGCCCGGTCGTGCCGGCCGGTTACTGTAAGGTCGTTCGCTTCCTGGAAGCCGCGCAGCGCGTTCTCGGTGCTCATGCCCATCTTGCCGTCGATCACCCCCGGCCCGAAGCCCTGCCGGTCGAGCACGACCTGCAACTGCATGATCGGCCGGTCCTCGGGATCGGGGATGTCCTGGGTCATCGTTTCGCCCGGGGCGGGATCGGACGAGGCCATGGTGTCGGCGAGATTGTCGTGACTTGCCGTCGCCCTGTCGGCCGCCGTGTTTTCCTCTTCGTAGCGATCGGTGCCGTTGAACCCGCACGCAGCGAGCAGGGCGAATGAAAAGGCGGCAAGAAAACGGCGCATTGGCGATACCTCCGGCAACGGGCTCTTCGACTGCCCTTTGGGCGGCCCTTTGCCCATCCAACTCACGCCGCGGCGATTTTATCCGCGAAATCCTTGATTATCAGCACTTCGTCGTCGCTCCACACCGCCCCCGACACGGCGAGGAAATCGGCACCCGCTGCAATCAGCGGGGAGCAATTGTGCGGCGCGATCCCGCCGATCGCGACGCAGGGCAGTTCGAACAGCGCGCTCCACCATTCGAGGATATCCGGATCGGGGCGGTGCTCGCTCGGCTTGGTCGCGCTGGGGAAGAACGAGCCGAACGCGACATAGTCCGCCCCTGCCTCGCCGGCTTCCATCGCGAGATGTTTCGACGCGTGACAGGTGACGCCGATCTGTGCCTCCCGGCCGAGCGCTTCGCGCGCCTCCTTCGGCGTGCCGTCGGACTGGCCCAGATGCACGCCGTCGGCCTGCAACCGCCTGGCGAGCGCGATATCGTCGTTGACGATGAAGGCGACGTCGCGCGCGGCGCAGATCTCCTGCAGCGGCCCGGCCAGCCGCGCGGCCTCGTGCTGGTCGACATCCTTGACCCGGAACTGGAACGCGGTGGCGATGCCAGCCCCGGCATCGAGCGCACGATCGAGCCGGTGCGCGAAGTCGCCGCCGACGTCGAGCGGGGAGATCAGGTAGAGCTGGCAGGCGGGATCGGACATGCACGGCGCTTAGCGGCACGAGTTGCGCTCGCCAAGCTGTCCGATGCCGGGACAGCGGTGCCATCGCTGCGTGCGCACGCTTTCCGGCGAGCCATCTCGTGCGTAGGCTCGCCACCATTCCCACAGGAGTGCGCCATGATACGCAAGACCCTGCCCGTCCTGCTGCTCGCTTCGGCCACCGCCTCGGCCGCCGAAGCCCCGGAACAGCGCGTCGTTCGCGATGTCCGCATGTTCGAACGGGTCGACCTTGGCGATGGTATTTCGGTTGTCGCCTTCGGGGTAATGGAGGATTCGCGCTGCACACCGCGAAACCTGTGCCTGCGCGACGATCGACTGGTGATCGATACCGTTCTGACCTGGCGCGACGGAGAGCGCGAAGCACCGTTCGCTGTCGGAACGCGCTACCCGGTGCCGGGTGGATCGGTCGTCTTCGCCGGCACGACCACGCCGCCCAGCGATACCGGGGCGATCCGGCTCAAGGAGTATCGGCTCGATTTCGTCTTCGTCCCGGAGCGCTGACGCCGGACCCGTTCAGCATCGCGCAAGCGGCAGCTGCGTCTAGCCGCGGCCATGACCCGCCATCTCGCATTCGCAGCCTTCGTTTCGATGTCCCTATCCGCTTGCGCAGTCATCCCGGACGCGCCGAACGTGGAAGGCACACCTTTCGCGGAAGGCACGCCCGTCCGCCTCGGTCAGCCGGTCCGTGTCGGCGAGGTGGTGGTAACGCCGAAGGCGGTGGTCGAGGACAGCCGCTGCCCGGTCGACACGCAATGCGTCTGGGCCGGCCGACTGATCGTACGCACACGGATCGACGGCGCGGGATGGCGCGACACCGCAAATATCTCGCTCGGCGAAACCTATGCCACCCACGGCCACGGAATCGTGCTCGCCTCGGCGACGCCGAAATCTTCCGACGCCGATGAAGCCTATGTCGAGGAAATCACCTTCGTCTACGAGAAGATGGTCGTTTCGCTGGGCAGAACCGGCAGCACTGCCTTGCGCCTGCCCTAGCGAAGGTTACGCCATACTCGCGGCGTGGATCCGGTCGATCGCGCCCGACAGCGTCGCGTCGAACTCGTCGTCGCGCTGCTGCGCGCGCAAATCCTGCAGCAGGCCGCGGCTGAAGCTGGCGATCATGCCGGGATTCTTCGCCAGTTCGCTGCACGCCTCGTCGGTCGAATAGCCGCCCGACAGAGCGACCACGCGCAAAACCTTGGGGTGATCCACCAGCCCCGCGAACAGCCCCGCTTCCTTCGGGATCGACAGCTTGAGCATCACCTGCTGCCCCTCGGGCAGCGCGCCGAGCCCTTCTTCGATCGCTTCGAGCATGATCTTTTCACCCTCGGCGCGATCGGTTGCTGTGATGTCGTATTCGGGTTCGAGGATCGGCACGAGACCGCTGGAGAGGATACGCACGGCTTCGGCGAACTGCTGGTGGACGTTGGCCTTGATCCCGACCGGATCGGCCGACTTGATCACGCTACGCATCTTGGTCCCGAACACGCCCAGTTCCTTCGCACGTGCGCACATCGCTTCGAGGCCCGGATTGGGCTTCATCAGCTGCACCCCGTCGCGCTCGTCCTGAAGCCCCTTGTCGACCTTGAGGAAGGGCACGATGCCGCGCTCCTTGAGCCGTGCGGGCACGCTCTTGCCGCCGCTCTCGCCTTCCATCGTCTTTTCGAACAGGATCGCGCCGATCACCTTGCCGTTGCCGAAGCAGGGGCTTTCGATGATGCGCTGGCGCATTTCGTGGATCAGGCCGAACATTTCCTCCTCGTTGGTCCACGCATGATCCTCGACACCGTAGCCACGCAGCGCCTTGGGGGTCGAGCCGCCCGACTGGTCGAGCGCGGCGATGAAGCCTTCTCCGGTGGCGATACGGGCGGTCATTTCGTCGAAATTCATGGCGATCCTCGTGAGGTAGGCAATCGGAATGCCCGCGCCCTTACCCGCCCCCTCGCCCACCCGCAACTGCACCGGGCGAACTATTCGCGGCGCCGTTCGTATCTCCAGTCAGAAAAGAAGGAGAGAGCATGGCCAACCAGGCATCCGACGAGAACGTGGCGGATTTCGGCGATCTCAGGGCGCTGACGATCAACTGCACGCTCAAGCTGTCCCCCGAAGGCTCGCATACCGCCAAGCTGCTCGGCGTCGCCGAGACGATCCTCGTGAAAAACGGCGTCGCGCTCGAACAGGTTCGGCTGGCCGATCACGATATCGCGCCCGGCGTCTATCCCGACATGACCGAGCACGGCGCCGAGAACGACGAATGGCCGGACATCTGGGCGAAGGTCGAGGCGGCGGATATCCTGATCGTCGGCACGCCGATCTGGCTCGGCCAGCACAGTTCGGTGTGCTCCCGGCTGATCGAGCGGCTCTACGCACATTCGGGCCAGACCAACGCCAAGGGGCAATACATCTACTACGGCAAGACCGGCGGCTGCATCGTCACCGGCAACGAGGACGGGATCAAGCATGTCGGCATGGGCGTGCTCTATTCGCTCCAGCATATCGGCTACACCATCCCGCCGCAGGCCGATGCCGGCTGGATCGGCGAGGCGGGCCCGGGCCCGAGCTACGGCGATCCGAAGGAGGACGGCAGCGGGTATGTCGGCTTCGACAACGACTTCACCCGCCGCAACACCACTTTCATGACCTGGAACCTGATGCACATGGCGCGCATGCTGAAGGATGCGGGTGGCATTCCGTGCCACGGCAATTCGGTCGAGGCGTGGAAGGACGGGCGCCGGTTCGACGCGCCCAACCCGGAATATCGTTAGGAGTTCAGCGCCGCCACGCCCGGCAATTCCTTGCCTTCCATCCATTCGAGGAACGCGCCGCCCGCGGTCGAGACGAAGGTGAAATCGTCCTTCACCCCCGCATGCGCGAGCGCGGCGACGGTATCGCCTCCGCCCGCGACCGAGGTCAGCGAGCCGTCCTGCGTCAGCGCGGCCGCGGTCTTCGCCAGCGCCACGGTGGCGGCATCGAAAGGCTCGGTCTCAAATGCGCCGAGCGGACCGTTCCACACCAGCGTGCGGCACGTCTTGAGCACGTCGCCGAGCGCCTCGACCGCCTGCGGGCCGATATCGAGGATCATCTCGTTCGAGGCGACCTCGTGGACGTTGCAGGTGCGCAGCGACGGCGGGTTGGCGGCGAATTGCTGCGCCACGACCACATCGTACGGCAGGTGCACGGTGCAGCCGGCATGGTCGGCCTCGTCCATGATCGTGCGCGCGGTCCCGGCGAGATCGTGCTCGCACAGCGACTGCCCGACATCGACCCCGCGCGCGGCGAGGAAGGTGTTGGCCATGCCGCCGCCGATGATCAGGTGCTGCACCCGGCCGACCAGGTTTTGCAGCACGTCGAGCTTGGTCGACACCTTGGCCCCGCCGACCACGGCGGCAACCGGCTGCTCCGGATTGCCGAGCGCGGCGTCGAGCGCCTTCAGCTCGGCTTCCATCGCGCGGCCCGCATAGGCCGGCAGCAGGTGCGCCAGCCCCTCGGTCGTCGCATGCGCGCGATGTGCGGCGGAGAAGGCGTCGTTGACGTAGAAATCGCCGATCGCGGCGATGCCCCTGGCGAAATCGGGATCGTTCGCTTCCTCGCCCGGCCAGAAGCGGACGTTGTCGAGCAGGCCGATATCGCCGTCGCGCAGGATGCCGACCGCCTGTTCGACCACCGGGCCCATGACCTCGGGGATGAACATGATCTCCTTGCCGAGGACTTCCTCGACATCGCCCTGCACGAAGCTGGTGCTCATGGTGGAGTGTCGCTGGCCCCTGGGCCGCCCGAAATGGGCGAGCAGCAGCACCTTGGCGCCCTTGTCGCACAATTCGAGGATGGTCGGCTTGGCGGCCTCGACCCGGGTGACGTCGGTCGCCGAGCCGTCCTTCATCGGCAGGTTCAGATCGACGCGCAGAAGCGCGACCTTGCCGGTGACATCGCCGAGATCATCGAGGGTCTTGAAATGGCTCATCATACCTTCCTTTCCTCTCCCGGTGGGAGAGGGATACAGAGCCTTGCGAGCTTGCTCGCTAGGCGGAGTTGGGTGAGGGTTCCCGACGCTTCGAAGCCCTCATCCAAGCTACGCTAGCCGCTTTCGCGGCAAGCTGCGCTATCCTTCTCCCCGCGGGAGAAGGATCAAGGGTTTCACATCAGACCCGCCATCACGCCCGCCGTGTCGATCATGCGGTTGGAGAAGCCCCATTCGTTGTCGTACCACGACACCACCCGCGCGAGCTTGCCTTCCATGACCGAGGTCTCGAGGCTGTCGATGGCCGAGCTGGCCGGATAGTGGTTGAAGTCGCTGCTGACGAGCGGCTGGTCGGTATAGTCGAGCACGCCCTTCATCGCGCCTTCGGACGCCGCCTTGAGCGCGGCGTTGAGTTCCTCGGCGCTGGTGTCGCGGCCCGGGGTGAAGACGAGGTCGACCAGGCTGACATTGGGCGTGGGCACGCGCACCGACGAGCCGTCCAGCTTGCCCGCGAGTTCGGGCAGGACGAGGCCGACGGCGCGCGCCGCGCCGGTGGTGGTCGGGATCATGTTCTGCGCGCCGCCGCGGGCGCGGCGCATGTCTCCGTGCATCTGGTCGAGCATGCGCTGGTCGTTGGTGTAGCTGTGGATCGTGGTCATGAAGCCGCGCTCTATCCCGACGGTGTCGTGCAGCACCTTGGCCATCGGCGAGAGGCAGTTGGTGGTGCAGCTGGCGTTCGAGACGATCACGTCCTCGCTGGTCAGCGTGTCGTGGTTGACGCCATAGACGATCGTCGCGGTGACGTTCTTGGCCGGAGCCGAGATCAGCACGCGCTTGGCGCCCGCCTTTAGGTGCGGCTCGGCAGCCTCGTGCGACTGGAAGAAACCCGTGCATTCGAGGACGATGTCGATGCCCTGCTCGGCATGCGGCAGGGCACCCGGATCGCGTTCGCTGGTGACCGCGATCGACTTGCCGTTGACGACGATCGCGTTGTCGCCGACCTCGACGGTGCCCGGGAAGCGGCCGTGCGTACTGTCGTACTGGAACAGCAGCGCGTTCGATTTCGTGTCCGCCAGATCGTTGATCGAGACCAGTTCGAGATCGTGGTCGTCGCGCTCGAGAATGGCGCGCGCCACGAGGCGGCCGATGCGCCCGAAACCGTTGATTGCAACCTTGGTCGCCATGGAAAGAACTCCTGCCTAGTCTTTGAGTTTGTTCATGATCTGCGGGACTATCGCGTCCGCCGTGAAGCCGAATTTCTCGAAAAGGTCGTCCGCCGGAGCCGAAGCGCCGAAGCGGTCGAGGCCGATATTGAGGCCATCGGTGCCGGTGTAGCGCTCCCACCCGAACGTGGCCCCCGCCTCGACCGAAACCTTGAGCGTGTCGGCGGGGAGCATGTCGGCGCGGTAAGCCGCATCCTGCTCGTCGAACAGCTCGGTGCAGACCATCGAGACGACGCTCGCCCCGACCCCCTCGCGTTCGAGCTTCTCGGCGGTTTCTAGCGCGACGTGCACTTCGGAGCCCGTGGCGATCAGCGTCACCTTGTGAGCATTGCCCGCGCGCTTGAGCCGGTAGGCGCCGTAGCGGCACTGGTCGGTCTCGTCGGGCGCGTTGCGGACCTGTGGCAGGCCCTGGCGGCTCAGCGCGAGCACGGTCGGGCGGTCCGTCTGTTCTAGCGCGAGCGCCCAGCATTCGGCGGTCTCGACCGCATCGCAGGGGCGCATCACCAGCAGGTTGGGCATCGCGCGCAGCGAAGCGAGGTGCTCGACCGGCTGGTGCGTCGGTCCGTCCTCGCCGAGGCCGATGCTGTCATGTGTCATCACGTAGATCACGCGCGCCTGCTGCAGCGCCGACAGGCGGATCGCCCCGCGCGCATAGTCGGTGAAGACGAGGAAGGTCCCGCCATAGGGGATCACGCCGCCATGCAGCGCCATCCCGTTCATCGCCGCCGCCATACCGAATTCGCGGATCCCGTAATAGACGTAGCGCCCGGCGTAATTGGCGGCGGTGAACGGCTCGATCCCGCCCGCCTTGGTGTTGTTCGAGCCGGTCAGGTCGGCGCTGCCGCCGATGGTTTCGGGCAGGTAGGTGTTGACGTGGGTCAGCGCCATTTCGGACGCCTTGCGCGTGGCGACCTTCTGCGGCTCCTTCATCAGCGACTGGATGTAGTTGTCGAGCTGGAAATCCTCCGCCAGTTCGCCCGCCATGCGGCGGGTGAATTCGGCCTTGTTCGGGCTCGCGCCGAGCCGGTCCCGCCACTCGCCATGCGCCGCCTTGCCGCTTTCGCCGGTCGCGCGCCAGTCGGACAGGATATCGTCGGGGATCACGAACGGACCGTGCTCCCAGCCGAGCGTTTCGCGCGCGGCGGCGATCTCGTCCTCGCCGAGCGGCGCGCCGTGGGTGGCGCTGGTGCCCTGCTTGTTGGGCGCGCCCTTGCCGATCACCGTCCTGCACGCGACCAGCGACGGGCGCTCGTCGGCGAGCGCTTCGTCGATGGCGCGTTCGATATCGCCGAAATCGTGGCCGTCGCATTCGGCGACGTGCCAGCCGGTCGCGGCATAGCGCGCCTTGATGTCCTCGCTGGTCGAGAGGTCTGTGCCGCCGTCGATAGTGATGTTGTTGTCGTCCCACAGCACGATCATCCGGCCGAGCTTCAAATGCCCGGCGAGGCCGATCGCCTCGTGGTTGATGCCCTCCATCAGGCACCCGTCGCCCGCAACCACCCAGGTGCGGTGATCGACCAGCTCGTCGCCGAACACGGCATTGAGATGCCGCTCGGCCATCGCCATGCCGACCGCCATCGCCAGCCCCTGCCCCAGCGGGCCGGTGGTGCATTCGACCGCGTCGAGCAGGAAATTCTCCGGATGCCCTGCGCACGGGGATCCGAGCTGGCGGAAATTCCGAATGTCGTCGATCGTCGGCGCGGCGTAGCCCGACAGGTGCAGCAGGCTGTAGATCAGCATCGAGCCGTGGCCCGCGCTGAGCACGAAGCGGTCGCGGTCGGCCCAGGCGGGCGCGCCAGGGTCGAACTTGAGATATTTCGACCACAGCACCGTCGCGACATCGGCCATGCCCATCGGCATGCCGGGATGGCCCGAATTGGCCGCCTGTACCGCATCCATCGACAGCGCCCGGATGGCGTTGGCCATGGGCACGAGGCGGGCGGGATCGAGGCTCATGCGGGCGGGCTCCTGCAGCAAACATCCCGCATGCGATTCGCGGGTGCGCGATGCCTTCGCGGACCCTCGCCGCGAGGTCAACCACGGTGCCGACGGCTTCCCCCGATCGCACCGCACTGCCCGAGTTCGGCGCGATTTATCAACAGGCCCCGCCAAGCCTTTGCAGCGGCACGCCAATTGGCTAATTTCCCCGGCCATGAGCGGGGACCGGATCGAAAACGCGGTGCAGCGGATCGAAGCGGCGCTGGCACGCATCGCCGACGCCGCCGACAGCGTGCGCCCCCCGCCCTCTTCGGTGTCGGGGCTCGTCGTCAAGCACGAGGAATTGCGCGAGACCGTCTCCAACACACTGAAAGACCTCGACGACCTGATCGGGAAACTGGAATCGTGAGCCAGGCGAGCTTCTCGATCGGCGGCCGGCAATACACCGTCGCCTGCGCCGAGGGCGAGGAAGGTCACGTCGCGCGGCTCGGCGCAGCGGTCGACGCCAAGATCGCCGAACTGGGCGACAACCGCGCGCCGCAGGAGGCGCAGAACCTGCTGTTCGCCGCGCTGCTGATCGCCGAGGACCTGCACCAGCTGAAGAATTCCGCCACCGCCGATGCGGGCGAGGCGGACCGGCTGCGCGAGGAACTGGACGAAATGCGGCAGGCGGCCGCGAAACAGGTCGAGGCGATCCGCGCCGATCTCGACAAGCTGCGCTCCGAGCTCGACGACGCGGAGCAGGTCGAGGCGGAACTGCGCTCGGGGCTGTCGGGACTGGTCGAGGAGCGCGATGCGCTGCAGGAGGAAACCGAGGAATTGCGCGCCGCGCTCGCCGAAGGGAACACGCAGGCCGAAGGCGCGCCGCAGTCGGAGCAGGCGGTCGATCCCGATCTCGCCCCCGCGCTCGAACGCTTCGCCGAACTGCTCGAGAATTGCGCCGACAAGCTTGAGGGTAAGGCGACGGATACCTAAATAGGTCCTTGGCGGGACTGCCCGGCACGAGCCGCGAGTGAATATCCCTGAGGCTATAAGCAATCCAAGGGAGCTGTCCCTGTCCCGGAACACGGGCCCCTGCATTCTTCGGAATGGAACCTGGGGACCGGGGCATCACGGCGCCCACCTGACGTTTTGGCGTCAGAGGA
This sequence comes from uncultured Altererythrobacter sp., assembly GCA_913055875.1. GTDB lineage: Bacteria > Pseudomonadota > Alphaproteobacteria > Sphingomonadales > Sphingomonadaceae > CAJXJY01. The sequence continues at coordinate 188,670 of CAJXJY010000004.1, read as the reverse complement.
TTTCGAGGCAACGACCCATGGTGGTTCCGCCACGTTCTTGTTGCGCTACCGCGCTTCGCGCTACTTGAGCGCGCTGTTTTCTGCGCTACCGCTTCGCTGCTTGAGCGCAGGTTTCTCGCGCTATCGCTTGGCTACTTGAACAGCGACTAAACTCGCCGCAACCTATCAATCCGTTCGGGCTGAGCTTGTCGAAGCCCTGCACTTTCTTCTAGCGCTGCGCTTAACGCAAGGCAGCCCTTCGACAGGCTCAGGGCGAACGGATTGGGAAGTTGGTGCGTGTGAAGGACAAATCCGAACTCCGCAAATCGCTGCGCGCCGCCCGACAGGATCACGTCGCGGCTCTCCCCGATGCGACGCGTGGCCTGCTGTTCCGCCATCCCCCCGCCCCTCTGCTCGACGTCATCGCGCACAACGCCGTGATCGGTCTCTACCGCGCCACGCCCTACGAGGCTCCGACCAGCCACTACGCCAACTTCTTCCTCGAACACGGCCACACGATCGCGCTGCCTCGCTTCGACGGACGGTCCGCCCCGATGCAGTTCGCGCGGCATACCGATCCGCTCGGCGAGAGCGATCTCGAAGACGGACCGTTCGGCCTGATGCAGCCGGCGGCGGATGCCGCTGCGGTTGAACCGACCGTGCTGTTCGTGCCGCTGCTCGGCTTCACCGAGCGCGGCGAGCGGATCGGCCAGGGCGGCGGGCATTACGACCGCTGGCTCGCCGACCACCCCGGCACGGTCGCGATCGGGATGGCGTGGGATTGCCAGCTGTGCGAAAGCCTGCCGGTCGAGGAGCACGACATGCCGCTCGCTGCGATCGTCACCCCGACCCGTCTCTACGGAGCGTTCGCATGAGGCAGGAACCGACCTGGCGCATCCCCGTCGGCATCCTTGCCCTGCTCGCGGGACTGACCGTCTACGGCCTGGTGATCGCGCGATACCTGCCCGACCTGATCGGGGACTGGCCGACGCTGGCGCAGACTGTCGTCTACGTGATCCTCGGCGTGATCTGGCTGCTGCCGCTGAGGCGGTTCCTGATCTGGATGGAAACCGGCCGCTGGGGGTAGAGCGTCAGGCGTCGCGCTCGCCGTACTCGTCCTCCAGCGCCATATGACGGTCCCAGAAATCGCGCGGTTCCCGGCCCGCCGCGATGTCGGCGAGAAGGTCGAAATGCGCATGCCAGCCGGCCGAGGCGCCGATGCGGTATTCGCGGGTGCCGAGCCCGCTATGGACCAGATGCAGTTCGGTTTCGCCCCGACCGGTCTCGGTCAGCGTGATCTCGACCCGCGAGCCCTCGCCGTCCGCTTCGGGCCAGCTGAAGGCGAGCTTGTGCGGCGGCGCGTAGACCAGCACCTCGCCTTCGAAGCATGTCACCGCATCGTGCGCATATTTGTCCGGCGGCGGGCGCTCGGACAGCTTGCGGTGATCGAAATCGAACACGATCCTCCCGCCCGCGCGCGGTTCGGTGACGCCACCGCAGAACCATGTCTCGCGCTTGGCGGGATCGGTCAGGAACGCCCAGACGGTCTCGATATCGGCCGCGAAACGCCGCCGGAATTCGAGCTGGTCCGGCCCGGTCTGCCTGCCGTAGTCACTCATTCGCATCCTCCTTCAAAGCCGCATCGAGCGCGTCGAGCCGCTCGTTCCAGAACCCGGCATAGCGTTCGACCCAGTCGCGCACCGCGAACAGGCCGCCCGGTTCGAGCGAGCAGATCCGCTCGCGTCCGCGCTTGCGCCGCTTCACCAACCCGGCGCGTTCGAGCACGCCGATATGCTTCGATGCCGCGGCGAGGCTCATCGCCAGCGGCTCGGCGATTTCGCCGACCGTGCGCTCCCCGACCGCCAGCCGTTCGACGATCGTCCGCCGCGTGGGATCGGCCAGCGCGCGGAACACGGAGTCGCGGAATGCGGATTGCTCAACCATGTGGTTGAATTAATCGAGCCGAGGCCCACAGTCAACCATTCAGTTGAATATTAGGACGGCAGGCGGGCTTCACAGCCGCGTTGCCAACCGCGCGCGGCCTGCTAGCCTGACCGCGAGGGAGAGCGCCGGATGGCGGAGATTCGAAGCGCCGGACCGGCGACGCTCAGCAGGCAGCCCGTCTGGCTGAAACTGGCGCACGGCACCGGCGCTGCGGCGTTCGGCATCAAGAACAACGGGTTCGACTACTTCCTGCTGCTGTTCTACGGCACCGTGGTCGGGCTCGAACCGGGACTGGTCGGGCTCGCTATCCTGATCGCGCTGGTGTTCGACGCGATCAGCGATCCGCTGGTCGGCTACTGGTCCGACAATTTCCGCTCGCGCTGGGGCCGGCGGCACCCGTTCATGTATGCCGCCGCGATCCCCGTCGCGCTGAGCTATTTCCTGCTGTGGAACCCGCCCGACTGGGGCGATACCGGGCTGTTCCTCTACCTCACCTGCCTCGCAGTGCTGATCCGCACTTTCATCACCTTCTACGAGACGCCCAGCTCGGCGCTGATCCCCGAGCTGACGCAGGATTACGAAGAACGCACCAGCATGCAGTCCTACCGGCTGTTCTTCGGCTGGTCGGGCGGCAATCTGATGAGCGTGCTGATGTTCGGCGTGCTGCTGACCGGTCCGCTCGGCCTGCGCGACCGCGAGGCCTTCGCGACCTACGGCGTGATCGCCTCGGCGCTGATCCTCTCCGCGATCCTGATCTCGGCCGTCGGCACGCATCACCGCATCCCGCAGCTCCACCGTCCGGTCGAGACCGGCGAGCGCTACAGCGTGCGGCGGATCTTCCGCGAGATGATCGAGACGCTGAGCGAGCGGAGCTTTATCGCGCTGTTCTTCGCCACGGTGCTGTTCTCGGTCGCGACCGGGCTCTATGCCGCGCTGGCGTTCCTCATCCTCAACTATTTCTGGGGGTTCAACGAGTTCCAGATCTTCATCTGGACCTGCACGGTGTTCTTTTCCGCGCTGCTCGGCTTCCTGATCGCGCCGTGGATCACGCGGCGGCTGGGCAAGAAACCCGCCACCATCGTGCTCGGTCTGCTCGCCTTCACCATCCAGCCGCTGCCGATCCTGCTGCGGCTGGCCGGGGTGATGCCCGAGAACGGCGATCCAGTGCTGTTCCCGCTGGTGCTGGCAATCAACGTGCTCGACCTGGCGCTGATCATCGCGGTGCAGGCGGTTTCCTATTCGATGATCGCCGACCTGGTCGAATCGAACCAGCTCAAGACGGGCCGCCGTTCGGAGGGCGTCTACTATGCGGCGATCACCTTCACCCGCAAGACGACGCAGGGTCTCGGCGTGCTTGCAGCCGGACTGATCCTGTCGGCGGTCGCATTCCCCGAGGGTGCCGACCCGGCCAGCGTCGATCCCGATACGCTGTGGTGGCTCGGCGCGTTCTATGCTCCATCGGCGCTCGTCCTGTGGATGGGCGCGCTCTATTGCCTGACCCGGTACCGCATCGACAAGGCCGGGCACGAGGCAAACCTGCGCCGGTTGGCGGGGCGCTAGCGGGAGGGTGACGAAATGACTCTGGCTACCGAACGAACGAAAGCGGACAACTATCTGTGGGGCGTGGCGCTGTTTGCACTGCTCTACTGCGTGTTCGGCTTCGGCCTGCGCGCGGCGACAGATCCCGACACCCAGGCGCGGTTCACCCTGCCCGTGATCGGTCACGCGCTGCTGATGACGGCGTGGCTGGTACTCTTCGTCTGGCAGATTCATCTGCGCCGCGAGCGCCGGATCGCCCGCCATCGCGCCAACGGGACGATCGGTGCAGGCATTGCCGGGCTGCTGGTGCCGCTGGGCATCTATATTTCGTGGGCCGCGGGGCGCGAGTTCGGCGCGCCGTTCTTCTTCACGTTCAATGCAGCGGCTTTCGTCGGGTTCGGTATTCTGGTGGTCTTCGCGCTGCGCGCCGCCCTGGCCGGCAATATCGACCGGCACCGCCGCTTCATGCTGGTAGGGACATTATTGTTTACCGGCCCGGCCACGGCGCGCTGGTTGCCGATGATCGGCGCTCCGCCGTTGCTTGCACCGCCGGTCCTGCTGCTGGTCCTGATCGGCCTGCCGCTCGTCTACGACCTGCTCGAGAAAGGCCGCTGGCAACGCGCCAGCATGGCCGCGAGCGGCATCGCGGTGGCCTCGATCATCGCCGGCGCGCTTGCTGGCATCCTGATCGGCGGACCGCCGGTATAGTGATTTGCGATAGAAGCTGTCCCAAGTGGCGCGAGTGACGGGACTCGAACCCGCGACCTTCGGCGTGACAGGCCGACACTCTAACCAACTGAGCTACACCCGCGCAGCCACTTGGGAGCAGCGCCACTAGGGCAGCGCCGCGGGGCTGTCAATGGCCCTCGAAGCAGTAAATTTCCAGCTGCGCCACCGGCGGCGAACCCGGCGAAAATCGACACGCCGTTAACCATATTTTCGCCTCTCTCCGGCACCTCCTCCATTCGACACGGAAGCGCAATCCGGAGGGGGATCGTATGCGCGGCATGCTGTTGGGAATTTCGGCCATCTGCCTCGCTGCCAGCGCGGCCGCCGCGCAATCGGCGATCGCGATCCAGCGTTCGGTCTATATCGAGAACCGCGACAGCGGCGCGAACGGCAAGCAGGTCCGTACGCTGGTCCGCGCCGACAGGCTGCGCCGCGGCGACACGGTCGTATTGCTGCTCGAATGGACGGCACCCGGCAAGGCCGACAGCTTCGTCGTCTCGAGCCGCATTCCGCGCGATCTTGCCTTCAAACGCAGCGGCGCAATGGCGGCGCAGGTCTCGATCGACGGCGGGCGCAACTGGGGCGTGCTGGAAACGCTGAGGATCGACAACCGCCGCGCCACCCCCGAGGACGTGACGCATCTGCGCTGGCACGTCAGCAATGCCGACGCCGCGCAGGGGCGCGGGATACTGACCTATAGCGCGATCGTGCGTTGAGCGTTGCTCAGCACTTCTCGTACTTCCAGTTGCGGCGCTTGCCCTCGCCGATCCATTCGGCGGCGGTGGCGATGCGCTTCCTGCGCGTGGCGTCCTGCTTGGCGGTGGTGACCCACTCGAGATAGTCGCGCCGCTGGGCGTCGGTGAAGCCGTCCCACACCGTCCGGGCGCCGTCGGTCTGCGCGAGCGCAGCGGCGAAATCGTCGGGCATCGCGATCTGCCTGACAGGCTTGGCGGCCTTCTTCTTCGCTGCCGCGGCGTCCTCGCCCGAGCGAATGCGCGCGGCCTTGGCGTGGAGTGCCGCTATCAGTTCCTGATCCGGCGGCAGATCGTCGAGCGATGCGATCTTGCCGAGATCGCCCATCGCCTCACCGCCGCCCGGCCCGTCGATGATGAACGCGCAATGCGCCTTGAATGCGGCCATTCCGCATAGCTGGCGTCCTTCGAGGATCCAGAACGGTGCGCCCCAGCGCAGCGCTTCCTCTGCTTCGGGTTCGGCCTGTTTGGCGATACGGCGCAAATGTTCGAGGATCGGCTGCGCGAATGGCCGCGCCTTGGCGATGTAGGCATCGACCTTTTCGTTGGACATGATCCCCTCCTCTTCGAATGTCAGTCGGTCAGCAGCAACACCGGCGTTTCGACCAGCTTCTTCAGTTCCTGGATGAAGCTCGCCGCATCGTAACCGTCGACCACGCGGTGGTCGCAGCTGATCGAGATGTTCATCAGCTTGCGTTTCTCGATCCGTTCGCCGCCATTCCCGTCGGGCACGTACATCGGACGCTCGATGATGCGGTTGGGGCCGATGATCGCGACCTCGGGGCGGTTGATAACCGGCGTGGTCGCGACCCCGCCGAGCGGGCCGAGCGAGGTGACGGTCAGCGTCGAGCCCGACAGTTCCTCCGACTTGGCCGAACCGTCGCGCGCCGCCTCGGCGAGCCGCCCGATCTCGCGCGCGAGCTGCCACAAATTCTTGCTCTGCGCGTCGCGGATGACGGGGACCATCAGCCCCTTGTCGGTCTGCGTCGCCATGCCGAGATGGACCGCGCCGTGGCGGGTGACGATCCCGGCCTCGTCGTCGAAGCGCGCGTTGATCATCGGGTAGCGCGGGATCAGCTTGCAGATCGCGGTGATCATCAGCGGCAGCATGGTCAGCTTGGGCTTGTCGCCCCGCGCCGAATTGAGATCGGCGCGCATCGCTTCGAGGTCGGTCACGTCGACCTCCTCGACATAGGAGAAGTGCGGGATGTTGCGCTTCGATTCGGCCATGTTCTGCGCAATGCGCTTGCGCAGGCCGATGACCTTGAGTTCCTCGTCGTCGCGCTTCGCCGCCGCCGGGGCGAAGCCGCCGCCCGAACCGTAGCTGAGGAAGGCGTCGAGATCGCCGTGGCGCACGCGCCCATCCTCGGCCGGCTTCACCTCGGCGAGATCGATCCCGAGATCGCGCGCGCGCTTGCGCACGGCGGGAGTGGCCAACACTTTCTCCGTTCGTGCTGAGCCTGTCGAAGCACCCGGCGGAACCGTTTCGCCCGGCCCTTCGACAGGCTCAGGGCGAACGGGTTCTGTTTTTTCCGCTTCGATCGCATCGTCAGCGTCCGACGCATCCGAGGTTTCGACCTCGATGCGCTCCTCAACCTCGTCGTCCTTCGGCGCGGGCGCGGCCTCGGCGGCTTCCTCGTTCGCTTCCTCGTTCGCCTCCTCGACCTCGTCGGGAACCTCGCCCTCGACCTCGATCACCAGCAGCATCGCGCCAACCGAAACGACGTCGCCCGCCTCGCCTGCGACTTCCAGGACCTTCCCGTCGACCGGGCTCTCGATATCGATCGTCGCCTTGTCGGTCATCACGTCGACAAGGTGCTGGTCCTCGGACACGGTGTCGCCGACCTTGACGTGCCACTCGACGACTTCCGCCTCGGCGACGCCCTCGCCCACGTCGGGCATGTTGAAAGTGAACTTGGCCATGGCGGTTACTCGCTCAAAATCTTGTCGATCGCCTCGCCGATGCGGACGGGGCCGGGGAAATAGGCCCATTCGAGGCTGTGCGGATAGGGGGTGTCGAAGCCGGTCACGCGCTCGACCGGGGCTTCGAGGTGGTAGAAGCAGCGCTCGGTCACAAGCGCGGAAAGCTCGGCGCCGAAGCCGGAGGTACGCGTCGCCTCGTGCACGATCAGGCAGCGCCCGGTCTTCTCGACCGACGCCTCGATCGCCTCGATGTCGAGCGGCACCAGCGTGCGCAGATCGAGGATATGCGCCTCGACGCCCTTCTGGCGGCACACCGCCTCGGCGACGTGGACCATCGTACCGTAGGCCAGCACGGTCAGCTGCTCGCCCTCGGTCACGGTGCGCGCCTGGCCGAGCGGGATGTTGTAATAGCCCTCGGGCACTTCGCTCTGCGGATGCCGTTTCCACGGCTCGACCGGCTTGTCGTAGAAGCCGCTGAACGGGCCGTTGTAGATCCGCTTAGGCTCGAAGAAGATGACGGGATCGTTGTCCTCGATGCACGAGATCAGCAGCCCCTTGGCATCGTAGGGCGTCGAGGGGATGACCGTCTTCAGCCCCGACACGTGGGTGAAGATCGCCTCCGGGCTCTGACTGTGCGTCTGCCCGCCGAAGATACCGCCGCCGAAGGGCGAGCGCACGGTCAGCGGCGCGATATACTCGGTCGCCGAGCGGTAGCGCAACCGCGCCGCCTCGCTGATCAGCTGGTCGAGCCCGGGATAGATGTAGTCGGCGAACTGGATCTCGGGCACGGGGCGCAGCCCGTAGGCGCCCATCCCCACCGCGACGCCGATGATGCCGCATTCGGAGATCGGCGTGTCGAACACGCGCGTCTTGCCGTGCTTTTCCTGCAGCCCCGCGGTACAGCGGAACACGCCGCCGAAATAGCCGACATCCTCGCCCATCACGATGACGTCGGGATCGCGCTCGAGCATGATGTCGAGCGCGTCGTTGATCGCCTCGATCATGTTGAGGCGCCGTTCGCCGTCGGCCCCGGCCTCGGCTTTCTTCTTCGTCTGCGTGCTCACGCGTTCGGCCTCCCCTCGGGAAACTTGATTTCGCGCTCGCGGATCGCCTGCTTGCTCTGCTCTCGGAGATGCCACGGCAGCTCTTCGAACACGTCTTCAAACATGGTCCGGAACGGGTGGTGCAGGCCATGGCCGAGAATGCCGTTCTTTTCGGCTTCCTTGGTCGCGGCCTTGACCCTCTCGGCGGCCTCGAGATCCATTTTCTCCTGCCGCTCCTCATCCCACTCGCCGATCGCGATCAGGTGCCGCTTGAGGCGCATGACGGGATCGCCGAGCGGCCATTCGGTGCGCTCCTGGGCGCTGCGATAGCCGGTCGGGTCATCCGAAGTCGAATGGCCCTCCGCGCGATAGGTGAAATATTCGATCAGCGTCGGCCCGGCATTGGCGCGCGCGCGGTTGGCGGCCCATTGCTGCGCGGCGAAGCAGGCGAGCGCATCGTTGCCGTCGACGCGCAGACCGGCGAGCCCGTAACCGAGCGCGCGCGCGGCAAACGTCGTCCGCTCCGCCCCGGCAAAGCCGCTAAAGCTAGAGATCGCCCACTGATTGTTGATAACATTGAGGATAACCGGTGCATTATACACCGTCGCGAAGGTGCAGGCCGAATGGAAGTCGCCTTCCGCGGTGCTGCCCTCGCCGACCCAGGTCGCTGCGATGCGGCTGTCGCCCTTGATCGCGCTCGCCATCGCCCAGCCGACCGCCTGCGGCGTCTGCGTCGCGAGATTGCCCGAGATCGAGAAGAAACTGTGCTCGCGGCTCGAATACATGATCGGCAGCTGGCGGCCCTTCAGCTTGTCGCCCTTGTTCGAGTAGATCTGGTTGATCATCTCGATCAGCGGATAGCCGCGCGCGATCAGGATGCCCTGCTGGCGATAGCTCGGGAACACCATGTCGTCGCTCGCCAGCGCCATCGCAGCCGCGACCGAGGTCGCCTCCTCGCCGGTGCATTTCATGTAGAAGCTGGTCTTGCCCTGCCGCTGGCCGCGGAACATGCGCTCGTCGAAGGCGCGCACGAGCGCCATGTTGTGCAGCATGGTACGCAGGGTTTCGGGGTCGAGCTTGGGATCCCACGGCCCGTGCGCCTTGTCGTCATCCCCGAGCACGCGGACCAGCCCGTAAGCGAGTTCGCCCATCTCGGATGGATCGCACGCCTCGTCCGGGCGCGGCTGCTTGCCGGGCTCGCCGATATCGAGATCGGAGAAATCGACCGTATCGCCGGGCCGGTATTTGGGTTCTGGAACGTGGAGCGCAAGCGCAGGCTTGTTGCTGCCCGCCTTCCGCTCCCCGTCGGGCCTGTCGGCCATAGGAAAATCTCCCGCGCGTGAGACGCAATCTTTTACGAGTGCGTTATTTTATTTCACGGTCGAGGTCGGGTCAAGCCAACCCCGTCTCACACCGCGACCGGAGCTCTTATCGCCCCGAGCGGCGCGTAGCCGTGGACTTCGAAATCCTCGATCCGGTAGTCGAAAATCGTCTCCGGACGCCGCACTATCTCAAGCCGCGGGCGGCCCTGCGGTTCCCGCGCCAACTGCTCGGTGACGAGATGCTCGTGGTTGAGGTAGAGATGCGTGTCGCCGCCCATCCACACGAACTCGCCCGGTTCGAGATCGACCTGCTGCGCAATCATCCGCTGCAGCAGCGCGCCCGACCACAGGTTGAACGGCAGGCCGAGCGCGACGTCGCAGCTGCGCTGGTAAAGCGCGCAATTGAGCCGGTTTCCGGCGACATGAAACTGGTAGCTCTTGTGGCACGGCGGCAGCGCCATCCGGTCGATTTCGGCGACGTTCCAGCCCTCGATTATATGCCGTCTGCTGCCCGGGTTGGTCCGGAGCGACTCGACCACCTGCGCAACCTGGTTGATGCCCTCGCCCGGCTCGTACAGCCCGTCCTTGCGATAGCGGAAGGTCGGCCAGTCGACCCATTGCTTGCCGTAGACCGGGCCGAGATCGCCCCAACGCTGGGCGAACGACTCGTCCTCGGCGATCCGCTGCACGAAATCGTCCAGCGCGATATCCTCGCCCGTTTCGCGCACGTAGCGCGCATGCGGCCACTCGTTCCAGATCTTGACCCCCTGCAGCACCAGCGGGCGGATATTGGTCTCGCCGGTGAGGAACCACAGCATCTCGCGCGTCGCGGTCTTCCAGTAGACGCGCTTGGTGGTGATCAGCGGCATCGCCCCGCCGGCAAGATCGAATCGCAGCATCGCCCCGAACACCGAGCGCGTGCCGATGCCGGTGCGGTCGGTCCGCTCGTCGCCCTCGTTCCAGATACGCCGCATCAGGTCGAGATATTGCCGTTCGGGGTGCGCAGTCATGCCAGCGTCGCTAGCCGCGAAATTGCCCGCTTGCCACCCCGTCCATCCACACCTATAGGGCGCGCCTTGCCTCGACCCGCACCGGCGAGACGCCGCGCGGGACCGACACGGTCGGGGAGTAGCTCAGCCTGGTAGAGCACTGTCTTCGGGAGGCAGGGGCCGGAGGTTCGAATCCTCTCTCCCCGACCAGTTTCGCCAAGACAAAACCGTCCGGGGGACGGTTTTGCGGCGAAACTCCCAAGCGATAGCGCGGGAGGAAGCCCTCTCAGCGTTCCTTCCGCCCCGCAATCCACCGGTCGATATGCGCCTCGAGCACGTCGAGCGGCACCGCGCCGTTTTCGAGCACCGCATCGTGAAACGCGCGCAAGTCGAACTCCGACCCCAGCGCCTGTTCCGCTCGTTCGCGCAACTTGCGGATTTTCAGCTCGCCGATCTTGTAGGCGACCGCCTGCCCCGGATTGGTGATGTAGCGGTTGACCTCGGCGTCGACATTGCCCGGCGTCAGCGCGGTGTTGTCGAGCATGTAATCGACCGCCTGCTGCTTGCTCCAGCCCTTGGCGTGGAGGCCGGTATCGACCACCAGCCGCGTCGCGCGCCACATCTCGTAGCTCAGCCGGCCCATCTGCTTCGCGGGCGTATCGTACAGCCCCATCTCGATCCCGAGCCGCTCCGAATAGAGCCCCCAGCCCTCGACGAAGGCGGTGAAGAAGGTGCCGTTGGCGCGCAGCGGGTGCATGTCGAGTTCCTGCTGCAGCGCGATCTGGTGGTGGTGGCCCGGCACCGCCTCGTGCACGCCGAGCGCGGGCAGTTCCCACAGCGGGCGCTGGTCGAGCTCGGTGGTGTTGACGCGGTAGATGCCCGGTTGCCCGGTTTCGAGCGAGCCGCGCTCGTAATAGGCGGTGGTGTTGCCCGGCGCCTGCGCCGCGGGGATCGGCAGCACGGTGTAGGGCTGGCGCGGCAGCTTGCCGAACAGCTTGGGCATCCAGCCGTCGATCTCCTTCGCCAGCGCCTGCGCGTAGCGCATGTAGTCGTCGGCATCGGTCATGTAATATTGCGGATCGGTGCGCAGGTGATCGATGAAGCCCTCGCGCGTGTCGTATCCCGCCCCGGCGGCAACCTGCTCCATCTCGGCGCGGATGCGCGCGACTTCGGACAGCCCGAGCTCGTGCACCTCGTCGGGCGTCATCGCGGTGGTGGTGTAGCTGCGCACCCGGTAGGCGTAGTAATCCTGCCCGCCCGGGGTCGAACCGATCCCCGGCGCCCCGTCGCGGCAATTCGGCAGGTAATCCTCGACGTAGAACGTGCGGAACGCACGATAGGCGGGGAACACCGAGCCCTCGAGCGCGGCGGCGGCGCGTTGTTCGAGCGCGGTCCAGTCGGCGTCCGAAATCGTGCCCGGCTTCTCGGCGAAGGGGCGCCAGAACGGCGATTCGCGATAATCGTCGTAGATCTGGCGATCGAGCTGCGCCTGGAGCCCCTGCATCGGTTCGCATGGCTGGGTCAGTCCGCGCGCAACCGCCTCGCGGCTGCGCGCAATGCCCTGCGTGTTGACATCGGCGAAGGCTTCGAGCCGCCCGACATAGCTCTCGTAGTCCGCCCTGGTGAAGAGCGGCGAGCGGTAGGGCAGCGAGGAGAAGAACGAGAACCAGCCGCCGCGATTGGTGAAGACGATATAGCGCGACTGGTCGAATGCGGCGTCCTCGATTCCGTCGGCGAGGCTGCGGTGGAGGATGGCGTAGTCGACCTGGAGGTTCTCGGGCAGCGCCTCGGCGTCGATCGCTTCTAACCGGGCGAGGAAGGCGCGCGATTCGGCGGCTTGGCGGTCGAATTCCGCGAGCGACATGTCGCCCAGCCTGCCGTCTCCGCGCCGGTCGCCGACGCTGGTGGCGAGAGTGGGGCTCGAATCGAGCGCCGCCTGCCAGATATCCTCGCGCAGCTCGGTGTAATCCTCCTCCGGCGTCGCCCAGGCGGGTGCGGCGGCGGCAAGCGACAAGGCGGCGGCGGCGGCGAACAGATGCTTCATGCGGGTGTCTCCCTCTCGATTGCGCCCGTCCTATTGCCGCCGGCGGCGTCGGTCCAGTAGGAGCGCGGCATGAGCACGCCCCGCATCCTGTTCGTCTGTCTCGGCAATATCTGCCGCTCGCCGCTGGCCGAGGCCGCTTTCCGCGCCGCCGCCGAAGAGGCCGGGCTGGAAGCGGAGGCCGACAGCGCCGGGACCGGGGATTACCACATCGGCAAACCGCCCGACCCGCGCAGCGTCGACACCGCGGCCGCACGGGGAATCGACATCTCGCACTATCGCGCGCGGCAGATCGAAGCGGAGGATTTTCGCCGGTTTACGCATATCTTTGCGCACGATCGCGCGAACCTCGCCGATATCCGCGCCGTGGCGCCCGGCGATGCGACGGCGCATATCGGACTGCTGATGGACATTGTCCCGGGCCGCGAGGGCGCGGCGGTCGCCGATCCCTATTACGGCGGCGAGGAGAATTTCGCCGATACGTGGGAAGATGTCAGTGCGGCGGCGAAGGCGCTCGTCGCGCGGCTCACCGCGACCGCCGGTTAGCGGATATCCATTCCGGGATATTAACAATTCCCGCCTACCATGCCGCCGATTGCAATCGGAGGTGGTGCCGTGTGGCTCATGGGAGCCGTTGCGCGAAAGAGCAGGTCGTCGAGCTGGCGGGGTCATGCCCTGATCGCCTGCGTATTGGGGCTTGCCTTGTTGCTGGCCGGTGCGAGCTGGTTCGCGACGGGTGCCGCCGCGGAGCGCGAGCGCGCCGAGGCCAGCAGGAACCACGCGATCGAAGTCCTGCAAACCGCGTCCGAGATCGAGATTGCCGCCCTCAACGCCGTTCGTGGCGAGCGCGGCTTCCTGCTGACCGACAATCCGGTGTTTCTTCAGCCGATGACCGATGCCGTGCCCCGCGGCCGCCGGTTGACTGCGCACCTGCGCCACCTTGTCGCGGATAGCCCGCAGCAGGCCGCGCATGCCGACTTGGTCGAGGCGGAATTCAACGCGCTGGTGTCCCGGCTCGAAGGGATTGTCGCCTTGCATCGGGCCGGTCAACGCAGTGCCGCGCTCGAACGCGTAAAAGACGGTGAGGGTCGCGCCGCGATCCAGGCGATCGTTGCCGACCTCAAACAGATCGAGCGGCACGAAAACGCGCTGCTCGACCGCCGTAGCCGACTCGCACGCGATCGTGCTCGAGATAGCCAACTGTACCAGTACCTTCTCACCGGGATCGGTCTCGGGCTGATGGTGCTGGCCGGGTTTGCCGTGCTGGCGGTCCGCCGGGCGGTTGCAGAAGAGGCGAAGACACGAAACGAGCTGCGCCGCCGTGCAATGACCGACGAACTCACCGGTCTGACCAATCGGCGCGAATTCATGGCCTCGCTCGAGCGTGCGCTAGCTGCGTCCCGCCGGAACCGTCGTCCGCTGGCGCTTGCGATTCTCGACATCGATCACTTCAAGCGCGTCAACGACACGTACGGCCATCCGGCCGGCGATGCCGTGATCCGGACCGTCGCGAAAATGGCGATCGAGGTCATGCGCGGGCAGGATACGGTCGGTCGGCTGGGCGGCGAGGAATTTGCCATCGTGCTGCCCGACTGCTCGGTGGCAGATGCGTACGCGGCGTGCGAGAGGCTGCGCATGGCAGTGCGCGGATCGGGTGTAGAAGTTGCGGACGGCCACAATATTTCGGTAACTCTGAGCACGGGGATCGCCACCTATGTTTCCGGCGATGATGCCGAGTCCATGATCGCCCGTGCCGACGCCGCGCTCTACGAGGCCAAGCACGGCGGGCGCGACCAAGTCCTGCTGGCGGCCTAGACCGAGCGCGCAGTCGGCCGCAGATAGCGGCGGCGGCAATACCACAGCATGGCGAGGCCAACGGCAATCGGCCCGATCACGACCACGGGTTGCGGGATCGGCAATCCTCCCGCAGCGAGTTCCACCAGCGGGGCGCGAAACACCACTACGAACCCCCAGATCATGCGCGAGAAATGCCGTGCGAGACGCAACCGCGCCCGATCCTTGTGCCGCAGGAACCAGTTGGCATCGCCCGCGAGCAGGATCAGCGGAATCGTCGCGATGATCCACGGCGCGAAGGGCGGCACGATCCCCTCCGCCACGGCGGCAAGGGCGCGGTCGAGAAACAGCGCCAGCCCGACGATCTCGAACACGGTCAGCCCCGCTTCCGCCAGCCTGACCCGCACGGTGCCGCGTTGCAGCGCGAGCCATGCGCCCGCGACCGCATAGGCCGCCGTGAACACCGCCATGAACAGCGGCGGGATGAAGACGTGATAGAGCATCTTCGCCGAGGTCAGGCACACGACCGCCAGCGCGCCGAAGAAGACGTATCCCGCCCAGCGATGATTGCGTCCGCCCTTGTAGGTCGCGAATGCGGCCAGTGCCGCCAGCAATGCGAGCGCGCCGATCGCGAGGTGCCCGTAATAGGCGAGCGGGCCATAGGGCGAAGGATCGTAGAGATCGATCGGATCGGGACCGAACATTCGCTTCTCCCCCGCGAGCCTGGTCAGCCGCCGCGCAGCAGCTGCACACCCCAATCGCGCTCGAACAGGTAGAGCAGAATTCGCGCCGCGGCGCCACGCTCGCTGTCGAGACCGCCGTCGCGCTCCATCAACAGCCGCGCATCGTCGTGCGCGAGCGGAAGCAGCTTCGTGATCTGTTCGAGCGAGGCGACGCGGAACGGCGTATCGCCCGATTGCCGTGTGCCGAGCAGTTCGCCCCCGCCGCGCAGCCGCAAATCCTCCTCGGCGAGGCGGAAGCCGTCCTGCGTTTCGCGCATCAGAGCAAGGCGTTCGCGGCCCGTCTCCGACAGCGCCCCGCCGCGCAGCAGCAGGCAGGTCGATTTCTCGCTGCCCCGCCCCACCCGGCCGCGCAGCTGGTGCAATTGCGCGAGGCCGAAGCGTTCGGCCTGCTCGATCACCATCAGCGTCGCTGCAGGGACGTCGACCCCGACCTCGATCACCGTCGTGGCGACCAGCAGCTTCGCTTCGCCCGCCGCGAACCGCTCCATCGCCGCATCCTTGAGTTCCGGCTTGAGCTGGCCGTGGACCAGCACCACTGCGTCGCCGAAGCGCTCCTTCAATCCGGCATAGCGGGCCTCGGCGGCGGCGATATCCTCGGTCTCGTGCTCGCGCACCATCGGACAGACCCAGTAGGCCTGCTGCCCGCTCGCCATATGCCGCCCGACGCCTTCGACCACTTCGGCGAGCCGATCCTGCGACACCACCCGCGTGTCGATCGGCTGGCGCCCCGGCGGCATCTCGTCGAGCTTGCTGACGTCCATCTCGCCATATTGCGCGAGCGTGAGCGTGCGCGGGATCGGGGTCGCGGTCATCGCCAGCGTGTGCGGCGTGCGGCGGCCTTTGGAGGAGAGTTGCAACCGCTGCGCGACCCCGAAGCGGTGCTGCTCGTCGATCACCACCAGCGCGAGGTCCTTGTAGGACACGCTGTCCTGGAAGATCGCATGCGTGCCGACGATCAGATCGATGCTGCCGTCTAGCAGCCCCATCAGGATGCTCTCGCGCGCCCGGCCCTTGTCCCTGCCGGTGAGAAGCGCGATTTCGACGCCGGTCGGCCGCGCCAGTTCGCGCAGGCTCTCGAAATGCTGGCGCGCGAGGATTTCGGTCGGGGCCAGCAGCGCGGCCTGTTTCCCCGCTTCGACCGCGACCAGCATCGCTTCGAGCGCGACCACCGTCTTGCCCGCACCGACATCGCCCTGCAGCAGCCGCAGCATCGGCGCCTCCTGCGCGAGGTTGCCCTCGATTTCGCGCACCGAGCGTTTCTGCGCGCCGGTCAGTTCGTAAGGCAGATCGAGCTTCGCCCGCAGCGATCCGTCGCCCTGGAGCGGCTGGCCCTTGCGGCGGCGATTGTCCGCACGCACCAGCATCAGCGCGAGGCTGTTGGCGAGCAGTTCGTCATAGGCGAGCCGGTCGCGCGCCTTGGCGTTCTCACCCTTGTGCGCGAGCTTGAGCGCGTCGGCCCATTGCGGCCACCCCTGCTTGTCGAACTGCCCCGACTCGATCCATTCGGGCAGGTCTGGCAGCTTGCCCAGCGCCTGTTCGACCAGCCCCGACACTTTCGGCTGCGTCAGCCCCTCGGACAACGCATAGACCGGCTCGCACAACCGTCCGAGGCTTTCGCCGCCCTCGCTTTCGACATGGTCGGGATGGACGATCTGGAGCATGTCGCCATAGCGGTCGAGCCTGCCCGCGACCCAGCGCTTTTCCCCCACCGGCAACAGCTTCTTCGCGGTGTAGGACGCGCGCCCGAAATAGGTCAGCGCGCAGATATTGCCGATCGCGTCCTGCGCCAGCACGCGGTAGGGGCCGCGGCCCGAGCGGGCGGCGCGGTGCTCGGTCGGGGTCAGCGCGATCACGATCTGCTCGCCTTCGCTCGCTTCGTCGAGATTCTGCACCGGGCGCCGCGTCACGAAGCGTTCGGGCAGGTGGTAGGCAACATCGCGCACCCGCGTCAGACCCAGCTTGTCGAGCGGCTTTTTCAGCTTCGGCCCGACGCCGTCGAGCGTCTCGGTCTCGGCGAAGAGCGGGTTGAGGATATCGGGGCGCATCACGCGCATCTATAGCTTCTTGCGCGCCCTTGGCGAGTGCCCTACCCGCACCGCCATGCCCGACGCCCTGACCATCCAAGGCCGCCTCGCCCGCTGCAAGTTCCGCGCCTGGCATCGCGGCACGCGCGAGGCGGATTTCATGATCGGCGGCTTCTTCGACCGCTACGGCGCAGAATGGGACGAAAGCGAGCTGGCCTGGTTCGAAGCGCTGCTCGATCAGGACGATGTCGAAGTGATGGCGTGGGCGCTGGGAACACAGGCCGTACCACCCGTCTTTGCCGGCGCACAGATGGAGCTGATGCAGAAGCTCGACTACGTCGCGATTCCGCGGTGACCGGAACGCTGCGCACCGAACCGCTTTGACCTGACGATGCCCGACCTCACCCGCATCCTGTCGGCCGAAAAGCCGCTGACGCTCGCCTCGGTCGCCCGCGGCGCGCAGCCGCTGGTGATGAGCGATCTGGCGCGCGCAGCGAAGGGACGCGCGGTGTTCGTTGCGGCGGACGATGCCGCGATGCGCGCAGCGACCGATGCGGCGCAATTCTTCGCGCCCGAACTCGAAGTGCTCGAATTTCCGGCCTGGGACTGCCTGCCCTACGACCGTGCCAGCCCCGCTCTGTCGGTCAGCGCGAGGCGGCTGTCCGCGCTCTACCGGTTGCAGACGGGCAAGCAGGGCTCGCAGCTGATGGTGACCACCGTCAACGCTGTGCTCCAACGCGTCCTTACCCCCTTCCGCATCCGCGAGAGCGTGCGCGAGTTCAAACCCGGCACCGAGATCGGGCGCGAAAGCCTTGCTGCGCTGTTGCAGCGGCAGGGCTACGGGCGCACCGACACGGTCGTCGACAAGGGCGAATACGCCGTGCGCGGCTCGATCGTCGACATCTTCCCCTCGGGGATGAACGAAGGACTCCGGCTCGATTTCTTCGGCGACGAGCTGGAAAGCCTGCGCAGCTTCGATCCGAACACCCAAATGAGCACCGGCGTGCTCAAGTCGCACCTGCTGCTGCCCGCGAGCGAGGCGCTGCTCGACGAGGAGAGCATCAAGCGTTTCCGTGGCCGCTACCGCGAAATGTTCGGCGCGGCGGCGACGCAGGACCCTCTCTACGAAGCGGTAAGTGAAGGTCGGCGGCTCGCCGGGATGGAACACTGGCTGCCGCTGTTCGAGGAACGGATGGCGACGCTGTTCGACCATCTCGGCGAGGCGGACCAGGTGGTGATCGACAGCGCCGCTTTGCAGGCGGGCGAAGAACGCCTCGCCGACATCGCCGACTATTGCGAACAGCGGACCGGCGCGACCGGCCAGGCCAAGGGCGGCTACCGCCCGCTGCCGCAGGATGCGTTGTACCTGACGCAGGACGAGTTCGGGCGCGCGCTGGACGAGGCTCCGGCCCACCGCGCCTCGATCTTCTCCGAACCCGAAAGCGGGAGCGTGGTCGATTTCGGCTTTTCCTCGGCGCGCGATTTCGCGCCCGAGCGTGCGCGCGGCGACAACGTCTACGACGCTGCGGCGAAGCACCTCCAGGCGGTCGGCAAGGCGGGTAGGAAGCCGATCTTCGCCGCCTATTCGACCGGCAGCCGCTCGCGCATCGCCTCGATCCTGTCGGAGGCGGGCGCCGAAACCAAGCTGGCCGACGGCTGGCAGGAAGCGCTCGGCCTTGCCGCGAAGGGGAAGCCGGTCGCGCTGGTCCTCCCGCTCGAAACCGGCTTCGCCAACGCCGAACTCGAACTGCTGACCGAGCAGGACGTGCTCGGCGACCGGCTGGTTCGGCGGCGCAAGCGGCGCAAGGATTCGGACGCCTTCCTCGCCGAATTGCAGGCGCTCAACCGCGGCGATTTGGTGGTCCATGTCGAACACGGGATCGGCAAATATCTCGGGCTCGAACCGGTGCCGGTCGGCCAGTCGAAGCACGATTGCGTGATGCTCGAGTATCGCGGCGGCGACAAGCTCTACATCCCGGTCGAGAATATCGACGTGCTGAGCCGCTACGGCTCGTCCGAGGAGGCGGTCCAGCTCGACCGGCTCGGCGGCGAGGCGTGGCAGAAGCGCCGCGCGCGGCTCAAGGAGCGCATCCGCGAGATCGCGGGCGAACTGATGCAGGTCGCCGCCGAACGCGCGCTCAAGCAGGCGCCGGTGCTCGAAGCCGAGGAAGCGAGCTTCAACCAGTTCGTCGACCGCTTCCCGTGGGAAGAGACCGACGATCAGGACCGCGCCATCGCCGACGTGCTGCGCGATCTCGAAAGCGGCAAGCCGATGGACCGGCTGGTGTGCGGCGATGTCGGCTTCGGCAAGACCGAGGTCGCATTGCGCGCCGCCTTCGTCGCGGCGATGAACGGGCAGCAGGTGGCGGTGGTCGCGCCCACGACGCTGCTCGCGCGGCAGCATTACCAGAACTTCACCGAACGCTTCGCCGGCTTCCCGCTGAAGATCGGCCGCCTCAGCCGGCTCGTGCCCTCGAAGGAGATGAGCGACACGCGCGCCGGTCTTGAAAAGGGCGATGTCGATATCGTCGTCGGGACGCATGCGATCCTGTCGAAGAGCACGAAGTTTCGCGATCTCGGCCTCGTCATCGTCGACGAGGAGCAGCGCTTCGGCGTGACGCACAAGGAAAAGCTCAAGCAGCTGCGCACCAACGTCCACATGCTGACGCTCACCGCGACGCCGATCCCGCGCACGCTGCAGATGGCGATGTCGGGGCTGCGCGAGCTGTCGACCATCCAGACCCCGCCGGTCGACCGCCTCGCGGTGCGCACCTACGTGATGGAATGGGACGACATGGTGATGCGCGAGGCGCTGCTGCGCGAGCATCACCGCGGCGGGCAGAGCTTCATCGTCGTCCCGCGCATTTCCGACATGGAAGGGATCGAGGAATGGCTCCGCGAGCATGCTCCGGAGGTGAAGTTCGTTACCGCGCACGGCCAGATGAGCGCGGGCGAGATCGAAGAGCGGATGAGCGCCTTCTACGAAGGCAAATACGACGTGCTGCTCTCGACCACGATCGTCGAATCGGGGCTCGACCTGCCGAGCGCCAACACGATCATCATCCACCGCGCAGACATCTTCGGCCTCGCCCAGCTCTACCAGCTGCGCGGACGCGTCGGCCGGGCCAAGCTGCGCGCCTATGCCTACCTCACCTACGAGAAGGATGTCGCGCTGTCCGAAGTGGCCGAGAAGCGCCTCAAGGTGCTCGGCGATCTCGACAGCCTCGGCGCCGGGTTCCAGCTCGCCAGCCACGACCTCGATATCCGCGGCGCGGGCAATCTGCTCGGCGACGAGCAGTCGGGCCATATCCGCGAAGTCGGGTTCGAACTCTACCAGTCGATGCTCGAGGATGCGATCCTCGCCGCGAAGGCGGGCGCGGCGGGGCTGGAAGCGAAGCCGGAAAATATCAGCCCGCAGATCACCGTCGACGCGCCGATCATGATCCCGGAGGACTACGTCCCCGATCTCGCGGTGCGCATGGCGCTCTACCGGCGCCTCAACGACGCCTCCGACAAGGCCGAGATCGAGGCGATGGCGGCGGAGATGATCGACCGCTTCGGCCCGCTGCCGCCCGCGACCGCCAATCTCGTCCGCCTGATCGAGATCAAGCACCAGGCCATCGCCGCCAATATCGCCAAGATCGATGTCGGCGCGCGCGGCACGCTGGTGACGTTCCACAACGACGATTTCCCCGACCCCGTCGGCCTGCTCGCCTGGGTCGACCGGCTCGAGGGCACCGCGCGGCTGCGGCCCGACATGAAGCTGGTCATCAACCGCGCCTGGGGCGACCCGCAGTCGCGGCTCAACGGACTGTTCCAGCTCACAAAGGGGCTGAGCGGGATCGTGCGCAAGGCGGCGAAGAAGAAAGAGACGGCGTAATCCTCCCCGCGCCGGGGAGGATCAGCGCGCCGCCAGCTCGGCGAATTCCTCAGCCGTCATCGGTTTCGCTCCGAGGAACCCCTGCCACCGGTCGCACCCCTCGCGGCTGACGGCGGCGCGCTGTGCCGCCGTCTCTATCCCCTCCGCGATCACCAGCAGGTCGAGTGCCTTCGCCATCGCCATGATCGCGCGGAAAACGGCGAGATCCTGCCGGTCGGTGGTGATCCCTTCGACCATCGAACGGTCGAGCTTCAACGCCGCGAGCGGCAGCACCTTGAGATAGCGGAAATTGCAGAACCCCGCGCCGAAATCGTCGAGCGCGACGGAGATACCCTCGTCGGCGAGCGACCGCAGCATCTGTGCGGTCCGGTCGAGCCCGTCGACCAGCGCCTGCTCGGTGATCTCCAGCGTCAGGCGCGACGCGGAAAAACCCGAGCCGGACAGGCATTCGCGCAGCATCGCCGGATAGCCCGGATCGGCCAGGTCGTCGGCCGTCGCGTTGAGCGCCAGACGCAGTTCCTCTGGCCAGTGCGCGGCGCGCGCCATCGCGATTTCGCAGACATGCTGCGCCAGCCGCTCGCCGAGCCCGGCATCCCTCGCCAGCGCGAACACCCGGTCGCCCGATAACATTCCCTGCTCGCGATGCTCCCACCTTACGAGCGCTTCGGCCCCCGCAAGGCGGTCGTCCCCGCACAGGAATTGCGGCTGGAACAGCACTTCGATCGCGCCGCTCTCGATCGCCGATTCGAGCTCGTCGACGCGCTGCGGCGCGGCCTGCCGGCGGCGGTCGGTGCGGGTGCGGCGTTCGGTCATCGGACGGGCGATTTCGGCGGCATCGGTCATCGCATGTCGCCTAGGCGAGCTTTTCGCGCAAGGGGCCGCAGATTCTGCCGCGTTGCCAAATGGCACAGCCCCCCATAGGGTCGCGCCGCGCCGCAAACAGTGCATGAGAGGGCGACCTTGGGCAGCAATCACGGTTTCACGCAGCTCGCGCTGCTCGCTTCGGAAACCGACCGTGCGCAGCAGGCGGCGAGCGAGCTGGCCGAGGTGCACGACTGGGTTGCGCTCGAGGAGGCCGACGCCGTCGTGGTGGTCGGCGGCGACGGGTTCATGCTGCACACGCTGCACGGCATGCTCGATGCGGGCACGATCCGCCCGGTCTACGGCATCAATCTCGGTACGGTCGGCTTCCTGATGAACCGCTACCGCGCCGGGGTGAAGCTGCTCGACAAGATCAACCGCTCGCGCTCGATCGCCATCGCACCGCTGCGGATGGAGGCGGTGACGCAGACCGGCGAGCACCATGTCGCCTGCGCGATCAACGAAGTCTCGCTGCTGCGCGAAACGCGCCAGACCGCCAAGATCGAGGTCACGGTCGACGACAAGGTGCGGATCAGGGAGCTGGTCTGCGACGGCGTGCTGGTAGCGACCCCGGCGGGCTCGACCGCCTACAACCTGTCCGCCAACGGTCCGATCCTGCCGCTCGATTCGCAGCTGCTCGCGCTGACCCCTATCAGCCCGTTCCGCCCGCGCCGCTGGCGCGGCGCGATCCTGCCCGACCGCGCGACGATGACATTCCGCGTCAACGAGCCCGACAAGCGCCCGGTCTCGGCGGTCGCAGACCAGCGCGAGTTCCGCGATATCGCCGAGGTTTCACTCGAGATCGCGAGCGATTCGGAGCTGACGCTGCTGTTCGATCCCGGGCACGCGCTCGACGAGCGGATCGTCGCGGAGCAGTTCGTGACGTAGCTCTTGTTGCGTGCGGATCGGACCTCCGTCCGATCCTTGGCTGTTCCATCCCACGCCCCCACCCGGCCACCCCGACGTTAGTATCCTATGGGTGGCCGGGTGGGGGCGTGGGATGGAACAGCCCCGGCGGTCAGATGTCTGCCACCTGGTGACAGGTCAAATCACCGCCGGAAAACAAGACTCCGGAAACCAGAACCAACCTCTTGCCAAACGAATCCGCCGCCCATATAGGCGCATCCCTGCCCGCAACCGGGGGCCATTCCCCGATAGCTCAGCGGTAGAGTAGGTGACTGTTAATCACTTGGTCGTTGGTTCGAATCCAACTCGGGGAGCCACCCGGCGGCAGGCATGAAAAAGGGCGCGAAGGCGATGGCCTCCGCGCCCTTTTTCATTGCGCAGGATCAAGCCGCCCCGTGGCAGTGCTTGTACTTGCTCCCCGAACCGCACGGGCACGGCGCGTTGCGGCTGATGTCCTGCCCGGCATAGGGGTTGTCGCCCTTCGTCGCCGCGCCGCCCGGGCTCGCCGCCGCGCGCGGACTGCCGGCAAGCGAACCGAACAGGTCGGCCCGCTCGGCCGATCCTTCGCCGTCGTTCGAATCGTCGAGCCCGGTCAAAGGGTCGATATGACCGGTGAGGAAATCGGGCAGGTCGGGCAGCGCCTGCTGCGGCGGCGGGGGCGCCGCGCGCAGCTCGCTCTTGATCAGGATACCGGTGATGTCCTCGCGCAATTTGTCGAGCATGCTCTCGAACAGGCCGAACGCCTCCTGCTTGTATTCGTTGATCGGCTGCTTCTGCGCATAGGCGCGCAGGAACACGACCTGGCGCAGCGCATCGAGCGTGGCGAGGTGCTCCTTCCAGTGATGGTCGAGCCGGTCGAGCAGGATCGACTTCTCCACCCGCCGCCAGATCGCCGGATCGCTGTTGGCGATCTTCTGCTCCATGATCCTGTCGGTCTCCTCGCGGATGCGCTCTTCGAAGATCTCGGGCTCGACCGCGTCCTCTTCCAGCCACGCATCGATCGGCGGCTGGACGCCGAGCACCTCGTCGAGCCGCGTCTTGAGGCCCTCGATATCCCATTGCTCGGGATAGGAGCCGGGCGGGCAGGCTTCGGTCACCAGCGTGTTGATCGTGTCGTGGCGCATGTCGAGCACGACGTCGTCGACCGCCTCCGAATCCATGATCTCGCCGCGCTGCTCGTAGATCACCTTGCGCTGGTCGTTCATCACGTCGTCGTACTGGACGACCTGCTTGCGGACGTCGTAATTGCGCGCCTCGACCTTCTTCTGCGCGGTCTCGATCGCCTTGGACAGCCAGCGCGAACCGATCGCCTCGCCATCCTCGAGGTTCGAATTCATCATCTTGGCGAACAGCGTGTCGGGCCCGAAGATGCGCAGCAGGTCGTCTTCGAGGCAGAGATAGAAGCGCGACAGACCCGGGTCGCCCTGGCGGCCCGAGCGGCCGCGCAGCTGGTTGTCGATGCGGCGGCTCTCGTGGCGCTCGGTGCCGAGCACGAACAGGCCGCCGGCCTCTTTGACCTTCTGCCGTTCCTCGGCGACTTCCGCCTTGATCCGGTCGATTTCCAGCTGGCGCTTGGAATCGTCGTCGGCGAGGTCCTTCAGCTCGTCCTCGATCCGGAACTCGACATTGCCGCCGAGCTGGATGTCGGTACCGCGCCCGGCCATATTGGTGGCGATGGTGACCGCGCCAAGCCGGCCCGCCTGCGCCACGATATGCGCCTCGCTCTCGTGGAAACGGGCATTGAGCACCGAGTGCTTGACCCCCTCTTTGTCGAGGAACTGGCTGAGCAGTTCGGACTTTTCGATCGAGACCGTGCCGACCAACACCGGCTGGCCGATATCGTTCTTCTCCTTGATCGCCTTGGCGATCGCGCCGAACTTGTCAGCCGTGTTCTTGTAGAACTCGTCCTCCTCGTCGATCCGTCCGACCGGGACGTTGGTCGGGATCTCGACCACGTTCATCTTGTAGATGTCCCAGAATTCGCTCGCTTCGGTCGCGGCGGTGCCGGTCATGCCCGACAGCTTGGGATACATGCGGAAATAGTTCTGGAAGGTGATCGAGGCGAGCGTCTGGTTCTCGGGCTCGATCTTGACCCCTTCCTTGGCTTCGCACGCCTGGTGCAGACCGTTCGACCAGCGGCGCCCTTCCATCATGCGCCCGGTGAACTCGTCGATGATGACGACCTTGTCGTCCTTGACGATATAATCGGTGTCGCGCTTGAACATGATGTTCGCCTTGAGCGCCTGGTCGAGATGGTGGACCACCTGCGTGTTCTCGACATCGTAGAGATTGTCGGTTTCGAGCAGCCCCGCCTCGCGCAACAGGTCCTCGACCGCCTCGTTGCCGTCTTCGGTCCAGCTGATATTCTTGGTCTTCTCGTCCTTCTCGTACCAGTCTTCCGGCACCTGTTTCACGATCTCGTCGAGCTTGACGTAGAGATCGGACTTGTCCTCGGTCGGGCCGGAAATGATCAGCGGCGTGCGCGCCTCGTCGATCAGGATCGAATCGACCTCGTCGACGATCGAGAAATTGAACGGCCGGTGGACCATTTCGCGCTTCGAATGCTTCATGTTGTCGCGCAGGTAGTCGAAGCCGAATTCGTTGTTCGTGCCGTAGGTGATGTCGGAGGCATAGGCCTCGCGCCGCTGCGCCTCGGGCAGGTTGGGCACGATCACACCGACGCTCAGGCCGAGCCAGCGGTAGATCTGGCCCATCCATTCGGCGTCGCGTTTGGCGAGGTAGTCGTTGACGGTCACGACATGGACGCCCTTGCCCTCGATCGCGTTGAGATAGGTCGCGAGCGTGGCGACCAGCGTCTTGCCCTCGCCGGTCTTCATCTCGGCGATCTCGCCGCGGTGGAGCACGATGCCGCCGACCAGCTGGACGTCGAAATGCCGCATGCCGAGCGTGCGCACCGACGCTTCGCGTACGGTGGCGAAAGCTTCGGGCAGGATATCGTCGAGCGTCTTGCCTTCTTCGATCTGCGCACGGAACTTGTCGGTCTGCGCCTTGAGCTCCTCGTCGGTAAGCGCCTGAATCTGCGGTTCCAGGTCGTTGATCTGGTTGACGATCTTGCCGAGCGAGCGGACGTAGCGGTCGTTGGCCGAGCCGAAAATGGCCTTGGCGATGGATTGAATCATGGAAAATGTGCCCCGGGAGGGTGGAATTTATGGGAACACGCCCGTGCGCGATCGCGCCGGGCGGTTGGGATTCGGAGAATGCTGGGAGTGCGGCGCTATTCGAGCGCGCGGTCCGGACCGTACTGGACAGTCGGAATATATATGATGACCGGCTTGCGCGGCTTGCATTTCGGGTTCTGCTCGCGCTTGGAAGGCGCGGTCCCGCGCTGCGAACGGCATTCGCATTCGTCCGCGGAAGGAGCCGAAGGCGCCGGCTTGCTGGTGCCGACCTGCGCGCTCAGCGCGTCGGTGACGCTCGCATTGAGCGGCGCACCTGCGGCGGCAAGGCCGGTGATAAGTGCAAGGCAGGTGAGTATGCGGCGTAGCATGCTGGCGATTAGATAGGTTGTTTAGTCGACCGTGTCCACCGGCTCGGCATCGAGCAATTCGATCGATTCGGGAGCCATGCGGAAGGTGAACTGCACCCGTGCGGGGGTATCCTGCCCCTCGAAGAACATTTGTGACGCGTCGATCCTGGCGCACAATGCCTCGCGCACTGCCTCGCTTTCCTCTCCGATAAGGCGGCAGGACGACACGCTGCCGTCGCGCTCCACGACATAGGTGAGCTTGAACAGGCCGAGTGGAGAATACTCCTCCTCGGAATCGCCCGGAATGCTCCAACGCACGACGTTTCGCCACGTTGCCGCGACCGGCTTGCCCTGATCGTCCGTGGCGGGATCGAACCGGGCACGGTCGGTAATCAGGGCGCAGGTGTGCTCGTCGAGCCGCGCATGGCCGCTGGAACCGGTTACGCGGCATGCGGTAACGGTGCCGTCGGCATCCACGTCCAGTTCGAACCGGACCGCGCCCTGAATCTCCTCGCGCAGCGCCCATATCGGATAGTCGTTTGTGCCCGCCCAGGAACCGGGATTGTTCGCCGGCTGGGGCGCGGTCCAGCCCTCTTGGGCGGCAGTAGGAACCGCAATCGACAGCGCTGCGATCCCGGCGACCAGAGAAAATAAAGCGATTTTGGTCATTTGCGCAATCTACCCAGTAGATGGCGTTGCCGCAACACGATCCGGGCTATAAGCGCCATGCCGATGGAACTCGAACCTTCGCCGCTGGCGCTGCCCTTCCCCGACATGCCCGAAATCGGCGGCGTCACGCTGCGCGTGGCGCGGGCGCGGTACAAGGAATGGGATCGCTGCGACCTGACCTATGCCGAGCTGACGGAAGGCACCGCTGTCGCTGGCGTATTCACCAAAAGCGCCTGCGCTTCGAGCGAGGTCGAGCTGGGGCGCGAGCAGGTCAGGCTGGGCCGTGCGCGGGCGCTGGTGGTCAATGCGGGCAATTCGAACGCCTTCACCGGTTATCGCGGGCGCGAGGCGGTCGAGCAGATCATGGCGCAGGTCGCGGCGCATCTCGACTGCGACCCGAGCGACGTGTTCGTTTCCTCGACCGGTGTGATCGGCGTGCCGCTGCCCAGGGACAAGGCGCGCGAAGGGGTCGAGAACGCGCTCGCCGCCGAACCCTGCGGCTGGGAGGAAGCCGCCAAGACGATCGGCACGACCGACACCTTCGCCAAGGGCGCGCATGCCTCTGCTGTCGTTGGCGGTCGGCGGGTCGAGTTGTGCGGCATCATAAAGGGCAGCGGCATGATCGCGCCCGACATGGCGACGATGCTCGGCTATATCTTCACCGATGCCGACATCGCGCCCGAATTCCTCCAGCAATTGCTCGAAAGTGCCAACGGGAGCACCTTCTCCTGCATCACCGTCGACGGCGATACGTCGACCAGCGATACCGTGCTTGCCTTCGCCACGGGCAAGGCCGGCAATCCGCGGCTCGTTTCGTTCGACGATGCGGGCGCCGATGCCTTCGCGGCCGCGCTGCAGGACGTCTGCCGCCAACTCGCACATCTCGTCGTCCGCGACGGCGAAGGCGCGCAGAAATTCATCGAGATCGCGGTTGCCGGCGCCGAAAGCGACGACAGCGCGCGCAAGGTCGGGCTCGCGATCGCCAATTCGCCGTTGGTCAAGACCGCCATCGCGGGCGAGGACGCCAATTGGGGCCGCGTGGTGATGGCCGTCGGCAAGGCGGGCGAACCGGCCGATCGCGACCGGCTGTCGATCGGCTTCGGCGGCGCCTGGGCTGCGCGCGACGGACAGCCGGTGGCGGATTACGACGAGGCACCGATCGCGGCGCACCTGAAGGGCCGCGAAATCGGTATCGATGTCGATCTGGGTCTCGGGGACGGCCGTGCAACGGTGTGGACCTGCGACCTCACGCACGGCTACATCGCCATCAATGCGGATTATCGTTCGTGAACGATATCATGGCCTTCCACGCTGCGGTCGAGCGGCTGCTGCGCGAAACATCCGAAAAGGCGATCCTGCCGCGCTACCAGGCGCTCAAGGCCGGCGAAGTCGAGGACAAGGGCGGCAACGATCCGGTCACCATCGCCGACCGCGAGGCCGAAGACCTGCTTACCGAAGGCCTGTCCAAGCTCGCCGACCTGCCGGTCGTCGGCGAAGAAGCCGCGCATGCCGATCCCTCGGTGCAGGACGCGCTGGCGGGCGATTGCTGGATCGTCGATCCGCTCGACGGGACGCGCAACTTCGCCACCGGCCAGCCGCCCTTCGGTATCCTGCTAGCGATGGCTTCGGGCGGCGAGGCGCATACCGGGTGGATTTACGATTGCCTCTCCGGGCGGCTGTGCCTCGCGCATCGCGGCAAGGGCGCATTCGTCGACGGCGAGAAGATTGCCGCCCGGCCGACCGGCGAAACGCCGCCCGTCGCCGCGATCTCGCTGATCTTCGTCGAGCAGGACAAACGCGAGGCGATGAAGCGGCACGTCGCGCCGCATTACAGCCTCGTCGACATCCCCTATTGCGCCGCCGAGCAATATCCGCGGCTCGCGCTCGGGACCAACGACGTGTCCTATTTCGAGCGCACGCTGGCCTGGGACCACGCGGCGGGCGCGCTGTGGCTCAACGAGGCGGGCGGCAAGGTGGCACGCCCCGACGGCTCACCCTACCGTGTCGACGAGTGGCAGCGTCAGGGGATGATCGGCGCGGCCAGCCCGGCGCTGTGGGATCAGCTCGCGCGGCGGCTCGAAGAACTCGACTGAAGCTGTTCCTCGAGCCAGGCCTTGAGCTGGCTCTTGGGGCGCGCGCCGGTCAGCTCGGCGGCTTTCTCGCCGTTCCTGTAGAGCGCGAGGAAGGGAATGCCCTGCACGCCGAGCTTGCCGGGCGTATCGGGATTTTCCATGATGTCCATCTTGGCGATGGTCACCTGATCGGCCAGCTCGTCGCTGATTTCCTCGAGCGCGGGCGCGATCATCTTGCACGGGCTGCACCATTCGGCCCAGAAATCGACCAGCACGGGCTTGTCGCTGCCGAGGACGTCGGACTGAAAGCTGGAATCGGTGACGTTGACGGTCGCCATGGGAACATCTCCTGTTGCGTTGCGCCCTATCTAGGCGCGAACTTCCTTCACTCAACGGCCAGGCCGGCAAAGCTTTCCTGCCCTGTGGACAAGACGGGTTTGCGTGCGGCGAGGATTTCGGGCGGGATTTCGATCAATTGCGGGGTCTGCGTGTACAGCACCGCGGCGCGGATGGTCCGCCCGGGATAGATTTCCGCGAGCGCTGCGGCGTAGGCGCCCATCTGCGCCAGCGTCGATTGCGGGATGTCGTCGAGCGAGGCGGGAGGCCGCCGCGCGGTCTTGAAATCGACCACGGTCACCTCTTCAGGGGTGATCAGCAGGCGGTCGGCAAAACCGGCGACGACCTGTCCGTCCACCGTCGCTGCAAGCGGCACTTCGGCGAGCGCATCGGGGCCGAAAATGGCAGCGTGATCGGGGTGCTCGAGCACCGCCAGCGCGGCAGCGAGCATCTCGTTGCGTTCGCCGGTCGCGAGCTCGCCCGCCTGCCGTTCGAGCCAGGCCCGTCCCCGCTCCTCGCGCTCCGCGGCGGCAACGTCGGGCAAGCGTTCGAGCAACGCATGGATCAGCACCCCTCGCCGTGCAGCGGCAGCCAAAGCCTCGGGCGGGAGTGGCGGATCGGCTCCCCTCTCCTCGCCCGCAGACGACGGCGCGAGCGGACGCGGGGGGCGCGGTTCGGGGCCGATCGGCGTGCGGGCCCATTGGGGCAGGTCCGCCGATGCCGCGACGCCGCCGTCCGCGCTGGCCGCCTGTCCGGCTGCCTTCTCGCCCCATTGGGCCGCCTCGCCCCAGACCGGGTCCTCGACCGGCTCGCTTGCGACCAGCGGCGCCAGGCGGGCGTACCAGCTGTCGGGCGCCGGTTCATCCTCGCGCGCACCGAGCGCGCCACCGACGAACAGCGCCTCCTCCGCGCGCGTCATCGCAACGTAGAGCAGCCGCCAGTGCTCCTGCCGCTCGGCCGCCCTCGCCGCCCCTTCGGCCGCGGCGATCCGCCCGACCCGTTCCTCACCGCGCAGGCCGGGGAGCGGGATCGAGCGCCCTTCCCCGCCCGGCAGTTCCTCGCGCAGCGACAGTCCGCGCACCGGCGAAGTGTCGGGATTGCCGGTCGCGTCGGCGAGGATCACGATCGGCGCCTGCAACCCTTTCGAACCGTGCACGGTCATCACCCGCACCAGCCCCTCGCCCGCACCCGCCTCGCGCTTGAGCTCGCCCTCGCCCGCATCGAACCAGTGGATGAATCCCGCGAGGCTGGCGGTGTGCGATGCGGCATAGGCAGAGGCGGCGTTGAGCAATTCGTCGATCGGATCGTTCGCCTCGCTGCCGAGCCGCGCGACCAGCCTGCGCCGCGCCTGCCACGGCCCGACCAGCATCCAGTAGAGCAGCCCCTGCGGCGGCTCGATATCGGCCAGCCGCAGCAGGTCGCGCAGCCTGTCAGCCACCGCCATCGCCTCGGGATGCTCCGACCGGCGCAAGTGATCCCACAGACGCACGCCCTTCTCGCGCCAGCCATGGTCGAGCAATTGCTGCTGGCTCCAGCCGACGATCGGCGAGACGAGCAGGTTGGCGAGGCTGAGATCGTCGAGCGGCTGCGCCGCGAAGCGCAGCGCCGCCATCAGGTCCTTCACCGCCAGCGGCGCGCCGAGCCGCAGCCGGTCGACCCCCGCCACCGGCACCCCCGCGGCATAGAGTCGCGCGACGATCAGCCCGGCCAGTTCGCGGCGCTTCCTGACCAGCACCATGATATCGCCGGGCCCGGCGGTGCGCCTGGTGCCCTTGACCAGCGGGTAGGACCCGATCCAGGCCTTGACCTGCGCCGCGATCCGGTCGGCCATGATCCGCTCGGGCTCGGAGATCCATTCCTCCGGACCCGTGTCGCCGTCGTCACCGGGCTGGCCGTCGACCGGCTTCCACAGCACCACTTCGCCGGGGCGCTCGTCGCCTTCGTGCCGGTCGGGATCGTCGGCGAGACCGAAATTCTCCGGCCCGATCGCCGCGATCGCCTTGTCGACGAAGTCGAGCACCGGCTGCGCGGTGCGGTAGGAACGCCCGAGGCCGAGGCTCTGCAATTCGCGCGCCCCGACCGGCGGGCGTAATTGCGCCGCATTGGCGGCGGCATCCCGCATGATCCGGTCGAAATGCGCGCGCGCAGTCTCGAAATTCTCCGGGCTCGTACCTTGGAAGCCGAAAATCGCCTGCTTGTAGTCGCCGACCACGAAGATGGTGCGCTGCCTGCCCTCACGCTGCCCCTCGCCGGAGAAGAAATCGTCGGTCAGCGCGCGGATGATCGACCATTGCGCCTTGTTTGTGTCCTGCGCCTCGTCGATCAGGATATGGTCGAAGCGCCGGTCGAGCTTGAAGCGGATCCACTCGGCCATCTCCGAGCGCGCCAGCAGCGCGGCGGCGCGGCGGATCTGGTCGTCGAAATCGATCAGCCCCTCGCGCGTCTTCGCCTCCTCCCAGCGCAACGCGAAACGGCGGCCGACGGTGAGCGCCGGAACCAGCAATTCGACCAGCGCGAGCAGGGCCTGCAGTTCGGATATGCGCGACAGCGACGCCAGCACAGCGCCTGCAGCCTCGGCATACATGCTCTCGTGCTTCTCGAGCGATTTGAGCGCGCGCGGCTCGTCCTTCAGCGTGAACAGCGCGCGGCGCAGTTCGTCGGACAGCGCGACGCGCGCCGCCGGATCCGCCGCTTGCCAAGCTTCGATCGCATCGATGCTCTTTTGCGCGGTAGGAGTGCCCCACGCACGGTTGGCGGAAAGGCACAGCTTTAGCCCCTCGATGTCGAACACATCGTCGGTGCACAGCTCAGCGACTGCATCCTCGCCCGCATCGGCGGCGAGCCCGATCAGCCGCTTCACCCGCGGCTCGATATCGCCGTCCTGCCAGCTGCCGGCCCCGGACCAGGCCTCGCGCGCCGCGGCGCAGCGCATCAGCCAGCGACGCACGCCGTCGGCGCCCATCCGCATGCTGAGCAATTCGACCATGTCGATCAGCGCGCGCTCATCGGCCTGCTCCCATTCGACCAGCATCGCGGCGAGCGTTTCGTGGGCGAGGATATCGCGGTCGCGGTCCTCCATCGGGCGCGTGCCCGGGACCAGTCCGGCCTCCTCGGGAAAGGCAGCGAGCAGCCATTGCGAGAAAGCGTGGATGGTGTCGATCCGCAGCCCCCCGCCGGGGCAGTCGAGCACCTTGGCGAACAATGTCCGCGCGCGCGCCTGCGTCTCGGGATCGAACGGCGCGCCGATCGCCTTGAGGTCGCTCGCCAGCGCCTCGGGCTTCATCCGCACCCAGTTCGCCAGCACCTCGTTGACGCGCACCGCCATTTCCGCTGCGCCCGCCTTGGTGAAGGTCAGGCACAATATCTGCTCGGGCGCGACGTCCTTGCGCAAGAGCAGCCGCAAGACCCGCGCGGACAGCACCTGCGTCTTGCCGGTCCCGGCCGAGGCCGACAGCCACACGCTGTCCTGAGGATCGGCGGCGAGCGCCTGGTTGCCGGCGAGCGGATACACCCGTCCAGTGTTTTTGGGCCCGCTCACGTCTCGCGCCCCATCCACTCGTCGAGCCGCATCAGCTGGTCGAAGGTCGCATAGCCCGGCGCATCCGGATTGAGCCGCGCGGTGAACGGCGCATCGCCGAGAATCCACGTATCGAGCGCCTCGTCGAGATAGTCCTGCGCCTGCGGCAGGAATTCCTCGGGCGGAATGCCGCTGCGCTTGTTGCCTTCGAGGATCGGCGTGGCGACGAAACCGAACCCCGTCTCACTCCGGTCGTTGCGCGCCAGCGACCAGTATTCGAACCGGCTCGCCTTCCCTTCGGCACCTTCGAACCCGCCGGCCTCGACCATCAGCCCGAGCGTGCCGAGCTGGAGCGCGTAACCCGCCTCGACCTGCGCCCCGCTCGGCGGACGGCCGGTCTTGTAGTCGATCACCGCGAAGCTGCCGTCCTCGAGCCGGTCGAGCCGGTCGATGCGCCCGAATATCTCGATGCCCTTCGTCTCCATCCGGCCCCAGGTCTCGAACAGCTGCGGGCTACGCGAAGGGTCGGCGGCAATGGTGCTCTCGACCCATTCGAGCGCGCGCAACAGCCTCGGGCGCCACAGCGCACGGGTGAGCGGGTGCGCGTTCATTGCGGCCAGTTCGTCGTCGGCGATGGCGGCGAGGTCGCCCTCTCCCTTGTGCCAGCGTTCGAGGATCGCATGCGCCACCTCGCCTTGCCATGCGGGCGTCGGATCGGCGTCGAGCGCGTCGAGTTCGGCGAGGCGCAGGATCGCCGAAGCGTAGAACTGGTACGGGTCGGAGCGCAGCCGGTCGAGCGCGGTCACACTGACGCGCACCGTGCGCTGCTCGGCGGAGGGCATCGGTTCGGGGCGCGGATAGAGCGGCGGCTTCTCGGTAGCGGCGTCGATCGCGCGGGCCCATTCGGTGGGGCGGTCGTCGGTGTGCCTGTCGAGCAGGTCCTCGCCGAGCAGCGCGCGCACGCGCAACAGGAAGCGCGAGGGGATCGCCGGGCCGCTCTCGTCGCGCTGCGACCGGCTCAGCACCACTTCGGGCGCGCCGAGCATCGCAGCGAGATCGTGGCCCGCCAGCCCGATGCGGAAATCCGCCCCCGGCACGCCGAGCGCGCGCAGCACCGGCGGCGCGAGCAGAGGGTCGGTCGCCGAGCGCGCCGGCCAGGTGCCCTCGTTGAGCCCGCCGCACAGCACCAGGTCGGCGCGCGCCATCCGCGCTTCGAGCAACCCGTAGATCGCGACCCGCGGATGCCCGCCATAAGGCGGCCGCACCGCGACCTGCTCCATTGCATCGCGCATCGCCGCGTCGAGATCGCCGGTATCGAGCCGGGTGCCGACCGCGCGCGCCTGCAGCCGCAAGTCCTCGACAAACCGCGCGAGCGCCCGCCCGTCCTCGCGCGCCCACAGTTGCTCGCCGCACAGCGCCTCGCCCGCCGCGGCAAGCCGGTCGAGCAGGTCGGTCAGCGGAGCGCCCTCCTCCTCGCCCGGCAGAGGTTCAAGTATTGCTGCAGCATCAGCCCACCAGTCCGTCACCTGCGCCTCGCGCGCCGCCTCGGCGAGCGGCGCCGGGCCCGGTGCCGGACGCGGACCGCGCAGTTCGAGCTCGAATGCACGTACGTTCTCCAGCCATTCGCGGCGTTCGTCTCCGAACCGCACCAGCGGGTGTTCGAGCAATGCCGTCAGCGCCACCGGGGCGGCCTGCTCGCTCGCAACTTCGGCCAGCAGCAGGAACAGCCGCCCCGCGGGCGTGTTCGACAGCGGCACACCCGCCGTGTCGTCGGCCTGGATATTCCACCGCCGCAAATGCCGTGCCACGCGCTGCGCGAGATTGCGGTCGGGCGTGACCAGCGCGACGCGCTTTTCCGTCTCCTCCAGCGCCTCGCGCACCAGCAAAGCGAGCGCCTGCGCCTCGTGTTCGGGATGCGCCGCCTCGACCAGCCGTACCGCAGCAAGGCGGCGTTTGTCGGCGGGCAGGTCGACCCAGCTCCTGCTCGCTTCGGGCGGGAGGAACAGGCTGGAGATGGCATGGCTGCGGTCGGGATCGGCGGCGGCCAGCCCGCGCCGGTGCCAGGGCCGGACTTCGCCGCGCGCGACGCCCATCCGGTTGAGCAGCAGCTTCAGATGGTATTGCGGATGCGTCACCGCGTCGTCGCGCCCGAACGGTGGATCGCCCGCATTTTCGGGCGCGCCCGCAGTGCCGAGCTCGGCCCACACCGCATCGTCCATCGCGAGGTCGAGATCGGGCAGGATCACCGCGCCCTGCGGCAGGTCGGCCACCACGCGGAGCAGCCGGGCCAATGCGGGCGCGGCGCTGGTGACGCCCGCAGCGATTATCGGGGTCGCCGGCGGCTCGGCCTTCCAGCGCTCGGCCGCACGGCGGAACAGCAGGTTGCGCCGCTGCGAGGCGTCGACCTCGCCGCGCTCCTGCAATTCGGCGAGCCAGATGCGCTGGACCGTGGCGAACAGGTGGAGGTTCTGCCGCCAGTGTTCGGACAGGTCGCGCTCGAACAGGTCGAGCACGCGGTCGCTCAGCAATTCCTCCGGGCCGATCTCCTCGGCCAGCAGCCGGTCCATCGCGCGCGCCATTTCGCCCGCGAGCCGCAGCAGCGCGCTCCCTTTCGGCGGCTCCTCCATCTGCTCGCGCAGGATTTCGGCAAGCCGCAGCCAGCGAAAGGTCGGATCGGCGGCGGGCGCGATATCGCTCGCGCCGAGCGGATCGAGCAGGCTGCCGAGCGTCTCGTCGAGGTCGAGATCGCCGACGGTGGCCATGCGTGGCATCAGCATGCCCTTCTGCCCCTCGGCTCCGAAATGGCGGATGAAGGCCTCCTGCACCGTGCGCATCGCGCGGTTCGACGGCAGCAGCAGGGTCAGCCGGGCGAGGCCGAGATCGGGATCGGCATAACGCGGCACCAGTCCCGCGACGAGCGCATCGGCAAAGCCGCGATGCGCGGCGATGGAGTAGATTTCCGGGCCGTCCCTCTCAGACACTCCCGAGCGCTTCCTCGGTCGGCCGGATCGCCTGCGGCGTGCCGACTTCGAACCATTGCCCGGTGAACGGCAGGCCGTAGAGACGCTCCTCGGCGATCGCGCGCTCCCACAGCGTCATGGTGCCGAATCGGCCATCGGGCGCGTCGCGCAGCAGGCGATGGCTGAGGATCTGGATGCCGGTGTAGATGAACGGCGCGACCCGCCCCGAGCGGCGGCGTGTGATCCTTCCGTACGCGTCGAGGTGAAAATCGCCCAGCCCGGAGAAATTGCTCGCGCGCGAGTGCGGCACCACCAGCAGCAGCGCATCCATCAGCTCCACATCCCAGCGCGCCGACAAATCCGCAAAGGCGTCGCGCGGGCCGTCGAGCCAGATATTGTCGGCGTTGAGGCAGAAGAACGGGTCGGGCAGGTGCTTCTGCGCCTTGACCATCCCGCCCCCGGTTTCGAGCAGTTCCCCGCGCTCGTCGGAAATGGCGATTGCGGGCGCCCGGCGCTCGCCGAGATGCGCTTCGAGCGCGTCGGCGAGGTAGTGGACGTTAACCACCGCTTTCGCCACGCCGGCCTCCGCGAGCCGGTCGAGGGCATGGTCGATCAACGGCTTGCCCGCGACCCGCACCAGCGGCTTGGGCTGCGCCGCGGTGAGCGGCCGCATCCGCTTGCCGAGCCCGGCGGCCATCACCATCGCGGTGTCGGAGGCGAGCCTGGTCACTGGATTTCGCCTCCGAACGTATCGCGGATTTCCTGCGGGATGTTGGCCGCAAACCATGCCTCCACCGGCGCCAGCGCGGGATGCCGCAAATCGCGCTCCATCGCTTCCCACACACGCGGGATCATCGAGAGATAGCGCTGCTTGCCGTCGCGTCTGGCGAGCCGGGTGAAAATACCGACGATCTTCGCGTTGCGCTGCGCACCGAGCCGTGCGTAGTCGGCTTCGAACTCCGGCCCCGGATCGGCGGCGGCGATGTAGCGGTCGAGCATCCGACGCTCCAGTTCCGGCGAGACGTCGCGCCGCGCGTCCTGCAGCAGGCTGACGAGGTCGTAGGCCGGGTGACCGACCAGCGCGTCCTGGAAATCGATCAGCCCCTGCTCGCCCGATCCATCAGCGCGCGGCGAGAGCAGCATGATGTTCTCGGCATGGTAGTCGCGCAGCACCGTCACGCCCGGCTGCTGGCGATCGACCAGCGGGCCGAGCGCTTCGTCCCATGCCGCCCGGTACCCGTCCTCGTCGACCGAGAGTCCCATTGCCGGGCAATACCATTCGGTCAGCAGCCCGGCCTCGCGCTGGTAGACATCCATGTCGTAGGCATCGAACGGTCCGGCGGGTTCGCGGTGCAGCCGCACCTGCGCGTCGATCGCCTCGGCGTAGGAGGCTTCCTCGCCGCCCGGATTGCCGTCGAGCCAGTCGCGCATGCGGGCATCGCCGAAATCCTCCAGCAGCACCCACCCTGCCGCGCTGTCGGCGGCATGGATCGCGGGCGCGCGCTGACCGTGATCGGCGAGCCACTCCGCGACATCGAGAAACGGCTGGGAATCCTCCTCGGGCGGCGGGGCGTGCATCAGCATCGCCTTGCGATCGCCTTTGCCGACACGGAAATAGCGGCGGAAGGAGGCATCGCCCGGGATCGGGTCGATCGCGGCATCGCCCCAACCGGCGCGGTGCAGGAAATCGTGCAGGCCGTCAGGCAGGTCGCTCATGCCAGGCGCCCTACCCAATCCGCACCGCGCTCGACAATCGCAATCCGCCCCTGCTCCACGATTTCCAGTGTTATCGACAGGCAGCCCGGCTCATGCGCGAACCCGCCGGCCCGGTCGGGCCACTCGGCGAGCAGCGCGGCACCTTCGCGGTAGTCGTCGAGGCCGATCTCCTGCGCTTCCGCGGCGCGTTCGAGACGGTAGAAATCGGCGTGGACGACGGGCGGATCGAGCGAGTCGTAGGTTTCGACGATGGTGAAGGTCGGCGACGGCACCTCGCCCTCGTGCCCCAGCTCGGCGAGGATCGCGCGAGCAAGCGTGGTCTTGCCGGCACCGAGGCCGCCGGAAAGCGCCACTACGTCTCCCGGCCGCAACTCATGCACGATCTTGGCGCCCAGCGCATACATCGCGGCAAGGTCGGGCAGTTCGATTCTCATCTGCAACCCCAAACCCCGTTCGTGCCGATCCTGTCGAAGCACGCTGGCCTGGCACCAGCGCCCTTCGACAGGCTCAGGGCGAACGGATAGGTGGCGATTGTCACGGCAGCGCGATGGTCACCGTCGTCCCCTCGCCCTTGCGCGAGAGGATGTCGAGCGTGCCGCCATGCGCCTCGACCAGTTGGCGCGCGAGATGAATGCCGAGGCCCTGCTTCCGGCCGCCGTCGCCCGCAGCGGCCTTCTGCGCCTGCGCCAGCTCGTCCTTGCTCATGCCCTTGCCATTGTCCGAGATGACGATCCGCGCGATGCCCTTCGCCTTTGAGAGGTCCACGAGAATCTTCCCGCCCTTCGGCGTGCCGGCAACCGCGTTGTCGAGAATCTGGCCGACCGCCTTGCCGAGCTGGCGCGGATCGGCCTCGAGAGAGCCGCTCGCCTTGCTGCCACGCAGTTCGAGATTGATCCCCTTGTCGACGATCGCCTGCTCGCGCTCGCGCACCACCTGCGTCGCAAAGGGAAACAGGTCGACCCGCTCCTTCGCCAGCGGCAGCAGCCCGGCCTCGCTCTGCGACAGGTCGAGCACGTTCTCGACCTGCTGGGTCAGCCGCGCGACCGATTCGATGATCGCCGCGACGTATTCGCCGGCCTGTTCGCTCAGCTCGCCCGCCGCGCCGGTCTGCAGCAATTCGGCAAACCCGCCGATCGAGGTCAGCGGCGTGCGGAATTCGTAGGACATGTTGGCGAGGAAGCGGGTCTTGACCTCGTCCGCCTGCTCGAGCGCGAGATTACGCTCGCGCAGCGCCGCTTCTGCCTGCTCGTTTGCGGTCACGTCGAGCACGGTAAGCAACCCGTTGCCGTCGGGCAGCGGGACGCCGGCGAATTCGAGCGTGCGCCCGTCGGACAGCACGATCCGCCCCCCCTGCTCCTTGCGGTCTAGCGTCGCGGCGCGGATCACCTCGCCGATGCCCTTGGCCTGCTTCGGACGGTGGAGGTTGGGCGCGATCGCTTCGAGCAGGTCTTCGGCCGAAGGGTGCCCGTCGAGCAGTTCGGGATCGAGCCCCCAGGTCCCGGCGAAACTGCGGTTCCACTGCTGCAACCGGCCATCGGGCGCGAACACCGCGATCGCCTCGTAGAGGCTGTCGAAGGTCGCGGTGCGAGTGCGCAGCAGCGTGTCGCGCGCCGATGACAGAGCGAGCTGTTCGGTACGGTCCTCGGCGATCAGCACCAGCCCGCCATCGGGCATCGGCTGCGCGACGATCCGCAGGTGCGTGCCATCCGAGAGCGGCCACGCTTCCTCCTGCGTTTCCCCGCTGGCGAACCACTCGACATGCTCGGCGCGCCAGGCGGGAAAGTCGCGCACCTCGGGCGTCTTGCCCGCCTCGCGCGCATTGCCGAGGACGTCCGCGAACGGCAGCTTCGCCGCGACCGAGCCGGGCGAGAGCGCGAAGATGCGCCGAAACGGCTGGTTGGCGAAGGCGATGCGGCGTTCGGCATCGAATTGCGCCACGCCGATCGACAGCTGGTCGAGGATGCGCCGCTGCGCCTCGCGGAAGGCTTTGAACTCGCGTGCGAGTTCTTCCATCTCCTCGACATCGACCGCATATCCGGCGACGCCTTCCCTGCCGAGCGGCAGGTCGCTCACGCGCATCGTGCGGCGCTGCCCGTCGACGGTCGAGGCGACGATCCGCTCGACGGGAAGTTTCTGGCTGGCCGCCTGCTGCGCCACCTGTGCGGCGGTCAGCCCGTCGACCTGCTCGATAAGCTCGACCTGGTCGCCGACCACCTTATCGGCACTCTCGGCGCCGACCGCGTCGACATAGGCCTGGTTGACCAGCCGCAACTCGCCTTCGGGGCCGCGAAACCACATCGGGATCGACGCCGCCTCGATCAACCCGACCAGCGCGGCGAAATCGCCCTTGGCGCGGTGCGCCTGCTTGCGCAAATCGGCCAGTTCGCTTTCGCTCTCGCTGAAGTCGAACACCCATACCAGCGCGGCGCCACCCGGCGACACCTGCGGATCCGCGAGAACGCCGCGAAAGGCGAAGCTGCGCCGCGCACCCGCCTGCGTCACCACCATCCGGAACGGCGCGGCCGTCTTCTGCGTGGTGCGGACATTGTCGGACAGTTCGCGCACCTGCGCCTCTGTCAGGCCCTTGCCCGCCCCGCCCGACAGTTCCGACAGGTAGCCCGGCATCGATTCGAGATCGAGCCAGCTCGCCAGCCTGTCGGACGCCTCGATCTTCCCGTCGGTGCGGACGAGCATCGGGATCGCGGGAGCCTCCTCGATCATCCGCGCCATCCGCCGGGCAGCGCGGCGCCCGGCCTCGGCGCGGCGCGCCTTGCCGTAGCCCCACAGCGCCACCCACGCCGCCGCAACCGTCCACACGGCCAGCAGCACGCCGATCAGGGCCAGCGCGGTGGGAGAAAATTCCATGCGATGTCAGCTATGCGCGCAGGCCTCGCGATGCAACGGTAGCTGCACAGATATGAGCCCCCACGAAGGCGGGGGCCTCGGGCCATTGGCGACTCGCTTGCGGCACAAGGTCCCCGCCTCCGCGGGGACTCGGACCACTACCGCTTAGTACCGGTAATGGTCCGGCTTGAACGGCCCTTCCTGCGGCACGCCGATATAGTCCGCCTGCTTCTCGCTCAGCTGGGTCAGCATCACCCCGAGCTTGTCCAGATGCAGCGCCGCGACTTTCTCGTCGAGATGCTTGGGGAGCACGTAGACGTCGTTGTCGTACTGGTCGGTGTTTTTGAACAGCTCGATCTGCGCCAGCGTCTGGTTGGTGAAGCTGGAGCTCATCACGAAGCTCGGATGGCCGGTGGCGCAGCCGAGGTTCACGAGGCGGCCCTTGGCGAGGATCAGGATCGACTTGCCGTCGGGGAAGGTAACCTGGTCGGTGCCTTCCTTGATTTCCTTCCAGTCGTAATTGTCGAGCGCGGAAATCTGGATCTCGGAGTCGAAGTGGCCGATATTGCACACGATCGCCATGTTCTTCATCGCCTTCATGTGCTCGGCGGTGATGACGTCCTCGTTGCCGGTCGCGGTGCAGAAGATGTCGGCGCGCTTGACCGCCTCTTCCATCGTCACGACCTCGAACCCGTCCATCGCCGCCTGCAGCGCGCAGATCGGGTCGATCTCGGTCACCATCACGCGGGCGCCGCCATTGCGCAGCGACTGTGCACTGCCCTTGCCGACATCGCCGTAGCCCGCGACGCAGGCGACCTTGCCCGCCAGCATCACGTCGGTCGCGCGGCGGATCGCGTCGACGAGCGATTCCTTGCAGCCGTAAAGGTTGTCGAATTTCGACTTGGTCACGCTGTCGTTCACGTTGATCGCGGGGAACGGCAGACCGCCCTTCTTGGCGATCTGGTAGAGCCGCATGACGCCGGTGGTGGTCTCTTCGGAGACACCCTTGATGTTCTGCACGCTCTTGGTGAGGTAGCCGGGCTTGGCCTCGACGAAGGCCTTCAATGCCTTCTGCATCTCGACTTCCTCGGCATTGGTCGGCTCGGGCATGGTTTCGCCCGCCTCGATCCGCGCGCCCCACAGCGCGAACATGGTAGCATCGCCGCCGTCGTCGAGGATCATGTTGGCCGTGCGATCCGCGTCGTCGTCGGTAGACCAGTCGAAGATATTGCCGACATATTCCCAATAGTCCGCCAGGCTCTCGCCCTTGATCGCGAACACCGGAATACCCTGATCGGCGATCGCGGCGGCGGCGTGATCCTGCGTCGAGAAGATGTTGCAGGTCGCCCAGCGCACCTCGGCGCCGAGCGCGACCAGCGTCTCGATCAGCACCGCGGTCTGGATCGTCATGTGCAGCGAACCGGTGATCCGCGCACCCTTGAGCGGCTTGTCGGACCCGTATTCCTCGCGCAGCGCCATCAGGCCGGGCATTTCGGTTTCGGCGATCTCGATCTCGTCGCGGCCGTATTGCGCGAGCGAGATGTCCTTGACGATGTAATCCTTGTCGAGAGCGGCAGTGGCCACGCGTATTCTCCTGTTGCGGAATGTCTTTCGGCAGGCCGGTCGGTGGCCTCGTGAGTTCGCCGCGCATGTAGCGATGCGCCCCCGTGGATGCAAATATAAAGACATCTTTATATCCTTCCCCGTTGCCGCGCGCCGCGCAGCGCCTATATCGGCACGCAGACGGACGGGACGACGAAAGGAAATTACAAGATGACGATTTCGGTTGGCGACAAACTGCCCGACGTAACCCTGACCCGTGCGACCGCCGACGGCCCCGAACAGGTCCAGTCGGGCGAATATTTCGCAGGCAAGAAAGTGGCGCTGTTCTCGGTCCCCGGCGCCTACACGCCGACTTGCTCGGCACGGCACCTGCCCGGCTATGTCGACAAGGCCGGTGACCTCAAGTCCAAGGGAGTCGACGAGATTGCCTGCACCGCGGTCAACGACGCCTTCGTCATGAATGCATGGAACAACGACGCCGGCAGCGAGGACATCACCATGCTCGCCGACGGCAACGGCGACTTCGCGCAGGCGGTAGGGTTGACGATGGACGGCAGCGGCTTCGGCATGGGCCAGCGCGGCCAGCGCTACTCGATGATCGTCGAGGACGGCGTGGTGAAGGAACTCAATGTCGAGCAGCCGGGCGATTTCTCGGTCAGCAGCGCGGAACATATGCTCGGCCAGCTCTGAACGGCCGCTATCGATTCACGGGAGCCGGTGCGCCCCGCGGCGCGCCGGCTTTTTCTTGCCCGCGCTCGGGCCAAGTTGAACCGCGGCAGGGGTTTAGTTGATGAAATACATCCGCTGCGGCTGCTTGAAGGTGCTCCAAAGGGAGCCGCTGAAATGCGAAAGCCCCGCTGGGTGGCGGGGCTCGGATGGAAGGCTTTACGGGGTCAAAGAGCGAGTCGCATGGTAGCGGGCGAGCGGCGTGTAGGACAGCGGAAAATCACGGGCGGCGCGCATGCTCACCATGGCGGTCGCAAAGTGAAAGTCGCGTCTTGAAGTTGACGTAACGTCAAGCGGTAGAAGGCTCGCATGAGTGATTCGCTCGATATCGCCGAGGTGGCGCGGCTTACCGGCCTGACCAGTCGCGCTCTGCGCTTTTACGAGGCGCGAGGGCTGGTCGAACCGCTGCGCACGGCCTCCGGCAGGCGATACTATGGATCGGCAGAACTCGAACGGCTGCATCAGATTATCTCGATGAAGCGCGCCGGACTGACGCTTGCCCAGATCCGGAGACTGACCAGCGGGCGCGACTTCGATCTGCGGGCTCTGATTCAGGCACAATTGGAAATTCTCGAAGAGCGCGCGCAACGTATCGGCAATTCCCGCGAACTCCTTCGATCCATCTTGTCCCGCATCGATCACAGCGAGCCCATCGATGTCGCGACCTTCTGCTCGCTGATCAAGCAAGGAGAAACGAGCATGTCGGAAGAAAAATGGTCGGAGATTCAGAACCGCTACATGAACGATCGGCAGCTCAAGGCATTTGAGCAAGCGCAGGCGAGGCTTCCCGCAGATTTCGATCATCAAGCGCATTCCGAGAAGTGGAAGGATCTCGACCGTCGGATCGTGGCGGCGCTACCGATGGACCCGGCCGGTCCCAAAGCGCAGGCCTTTCTCGAAGAGTGGGACGCTCTCATCAAGCCGTTCCTCGAGGTCGCGACTCCCGAAATGCTCGAAGGCGTTCACCGAATGCATGAGAATATCGAGGACTGGCAGGGAGAAGTGGACAATGGCTTCAGCGCCGAAGCCTATCGCTTCCATCAGGCCGCGCACAGGGCGCGAGAGGAGATGAAAGAAGCCTGACATGCGAGCGAGAGAGGCTTCGGCTTCACTTCTACTCGCGCGAGACTTTCGAAGCATGGCGTCGACGAGGAGGTAAAATGGTAGGTCGAATAGGAATGCCGATGCTGGCGGGGATATTCACCGCGGCATGCCTGCTGGCTCTGGGAGAAGGTGCCTTGAAGCTGTGGCCTGCCTATGCTGCCGCAGCGCCGACGAAAAGTTTTTCCATCGCAATGCTTTTCGCTCGGCTGGGACTCGGTGCAGGTATCGTGATGCTCGCAGGTTTTCTCGCCACTACGGCAGGCAAAGGTGATCGCCAACTCGGCTGGTGGATCGGAATCTTCCTCTGTGCGGTGTCGACGCCGCTCCATCTTGTCCAATGGTCGGACTACCCGGTTTGGTATCACTTGACCTATCTCTCCTATCTGATTCCCATCGCAGGACTGGGTGGATGGCTGGCGGCAAACCGAGTTCGGGAGAGCAGGTCATTGCCGAATTCCGGATAGCCCGCTTCCCAACCGGATCAGGACCTGATCGACCTTTGTTGCCAAAACAATGCGGCCGTTCCGAAGCACGGAACAACGGCTTCCGAAATCTGATCTCCGTTCGCTTGGTGCAAAGACGAGGCGCTGGCAATGCCTTTCAACACCCCATCGGCGGCGACATTCCTCCCGGCGTCGCGGATCGTCGAGAAAGGTGCCCGTCATCCGTGAGGTGATCACGCCGCCGCAGGGGTGAGCCCACCGCGCGCGTTCGCGCAGTCATGCACCCCTCCCCTTCCCCCAAAGCGACGGCACCGCCCCGCCCCCACATCCATGGCATTCTGCCGCAGCGATGCCGCTTCGATACTCCCGACCGATCGGATCGCTTCGATCGGATATGGAGGACATCATGAAGAAACTCACCGCACTGGCGGCCGGCGCCGCGCTCGCCTGCTCGATCAACCTCGCCGCGCCGCCGCCGGCCATGGCCGCCGCGAACGACGAGGTCGAATTCTGCCGCACGCTGGTCGAAGCCGAGGTCTTCGGATCGCTCGGCGAATGCGTCGGAACGCTGCGCTCGAACCCGGCCAAGACCTGCAAGAATTACGACACCGACCCGTT
Source organism: uncultured Altererythrobacter sp. (assembly GCA_913055875.1). Classification (GTDB taxonomy): domain Bacteria; phylum Pseudomonadota; class Alphaproteobacteria; order Sphingomonadales; family Sphingomonadaceae; genus CAJXJY01. The sequence goes on along the minus strand of CAJXJY010000004.1, from coordinate 144,146 downwards.
CCTGCAGTTTCTCAACTTCCGCAACCGGGGGGAATGCGTGAAGTTCTTCCGCTCGATCACCTGAGCGGTCCGGGGACGGCGGCCGCGCGGTTCCCCACTTCGCGGTCGTCGTTCCCGGAGTTTTATCCGGCTTCGCTGGAAACGGCACCGGCCCGCTCCCCCACCCGGCCACCCACAGGCTATTAACGTCGGGGTGGCCGGGTGGGGAGCGGGCCGGTGCCGTATCGGCGAAGCCGAAAACGACCCTAGTAACCCATCAGCTTCAACACCTCTTCGCGGCTCCTCGGATCGTCGAGGAAGGTGCCCATCATTCGCGAGGTGATCATCCCCACCCCGGGCGTCCGCACGCCGCGCGCGGTCATGCACGAATGCGCCGCCTCGATCACCACCGCCACGCCCTGCGGTTCGAGATGCTCCCAGATGCAGTCGGCGACCTCCGCCGTCAGCCGCTCCTGCACCTGCAACCGCCTGGCGAAGCCGTGCAGCACGCGCGCCAGCTTCGAAATCCCCACCACCCGGTCGCTGGGCAGGTAGGCGATCGCCGCCTTGCCGATGATCGGCGCCATGTGATGCTCGCAATGGCTCTGGAACGGGATGTCCTTCAGCAGCACGATCTCGTTGTAGCCGCCGACTTCCTCGAACACGCGGCTGAGATGGACCGAGGGATCCTCCTCGTAGCCGAGGCAATATTCCTTCCACGCGCGCGCCACGCGCGCGGGCGTGTCGAGCAGGCCCTCGCGCGAGGGATCGTCGCCGGCCCATTCGATCAGCGTGCGGACCGCATCCTGCACGTTGCCGGGCACGGGCAATTTGCCGCGCGGATCGTCTTCGTCGGGTCCGACCAGGCTGCTCAATTGCGTTTCCTTTCCGTAATTCTCTTGCGCAGGGCGTGCAGGCGCGAGTCATTGCCGAACAGGCCGCCTTTCGCAAACGGTTCGAACAGGTCCTCGGGCCGTTCGGGGTCGAGCAGACCCGATTCGGCCACCGCTTCCTGCACCCCGTTGAGCTCGGGCAGTTCGTAGCGGCGCAGCGTGCGGCCTCGTCCGGTGCCGATCCGCTCGACCATCTCCGCCATCGAGCCGTAGCGCGCGAGCATCCCGGGAACCTCCTCGATCTCGAGCCCGCAATGCTCGGCCAGCAGCGAGTGCCGCAGCCGCGCGATTCCCGCGGCGGCATGGCCGTTGCCCTTGCGGCGGCTGTCGATGAACACGTCGCATTCGCTGTCGAGCCCGAGCGAGCGGTTGTTCATGTTGGCCGAGCCGATGCGCAATATCTCGTCGTCGACGATCATGATCTTGGCGTGGGTGTAGATCGGCGTCTCGCCGGTATAGGCGACATAGAGGTTGAACCGGCCCTTGTCGTCGCACGCGCCCAGCGTCCGCACCAGTTCGACCCGGGCGTGGTCCATCGCCTGCTGTTCGAGCCAGCCATCGGCATGCGCGGGATGGACGATGAAGATTTCGGGCGGATCGTCCTCGCTCAGCCGCTTGCACAGCGCCTCGGCAATCCGGCGCGAGGCGAAATACTGACTCTCGGCGTAGATGAAGTGCTTCGCCTCGGCGATCTGGCGCTCGAACAGTTCGGCGATCTCGGAGATCTCGGTGGTGTCGTCGAACTCGCCGCGGGTGCGCGCGATACCGATCTCGACATCCTCGAATTGCGGTTCGAGTTCGTCGGGCCATGCGCTGCGTTCGGCCGGTTCGACCGGGTCGAGCTCGGGACCGCCGGCGCGCCGCCAGCGGTCTTCGCCGAGATGGCGCAGCGCGCGCGCCGCATCGCCTTCGATCATCATGGTGGCGTCGTGCCACGGGCCGTATTTCATTCCGCGCGGCCGCCTGCGGCGCGGATCGTGTTCCTTGTGCTCGCGCGTATCCCAGCGATGCGTGGTCATGTCGATCCCGCCGCACACCGCGAAATCGTCGTCGATGATCGCGATTTTCTGGTGGTGGCTCGCGCCGGTCGGGTGCGCGGTGTCGAATTCGAAATCGATCCGCCGGTGCGGCCACCAGCGCAGCAGGTCGAGCGCCATCGAGCCGCGGCCCATGAACTTGATCGCGCCGTAGCCCCAGCGCAGGATACGGATCTCCAGGTCCCTGTTGTGCCGCGTCAGCCACAGGATGAAGCTGCCGAGCCGCGAGGGCGTCTCCTTCGAGCGGAACTTCTGCCACCAGCGGCGGCCCGGCGCGAGGTGGATGCGCGTGTCGAAGTCCCAGCCGATCAGCAGCGCACGCTGCTTTGCCTCGCACATCGCCTTGCGCATCAGACGAAAATAATCCGCCGCATCGACCACCACGCTGGCGCGCGAGGCGCGCGCATAGCGCCACACGCCCGGCTCTACCGAAGCGTCGTCGTATCCGGTCTCGCTTTCCTCCGGGTCACGCAACGCCCGCCTCCCTCGAGCCGACGCCTATTCCTTGGCGTCTTCCTTCTTCTCGGGCGTCACTTCGGCTTCGGCCTTCTCTTCCTGCTTGCGCCGCTCGAACACCTTTTCCATGTGCTCCTCGTCGGCTTCGGTCAGGTGCTGCTCGAAGTCGGGGAAGTGATCCTCTTCCTCCTCGTCGATATGGTGGCGATAGCGGTGCTCGAAGCTCTTGAACTTGGTCAACCACGCGCCCGAGGACATGTCGGTCGCGGCGAGATCGTTGAGCATTTCGTCGATCTCGTGATGCTCGGCGACCGAATGGCGCGTCTCGCCGGTGGTCGGCGGCTTGCGCAGCATGGTCGAATAGAGCGCCTGCTCCTCGGCCGCGGCGTGCCCCTTCAATTCCTTGGTCAGTTCGGTGAAGAGCCGTTCGCGCTCGTCGGTCTCGCCATGCGTTTCGAGCAGCTTGTCGAGCAGTTCGCGGTGCTTGTCGTGATCGGTCTTGAGCCGTTCGAAGATCTTTTCGGCATGCGCCATGCGGGGTTCCTTCGCGAATTGGGTGTTCGCAAAATCCAACAGGCGAAGCGCGGCAAGGTTCCTCTCGGTCCATTCAGTGCTGGCGCGGTGCGAGGCGGCTTCCCATATCGGCGGCATGAACCCGTTCGACCGCGCACCCCCGACTGCCGCCGAGATGGAAACGATGGCCAGGGCGACCATCCGCGCCATGCCGGGCGCGTTCCGCGAGCACATGACCGACGTGGTCGTGAAGATCGACGAGTTCGCCAGCCGCGAACAGCTCGATGCGGTCGACATCCGCAGCAAATGGAACCTCACCGGGCTCTACGAGGGGCGCCCGGTCAGCGAACAATCGATGTGGGATTCTGGCGACATGCCGCCGGTGATCTCGCTGTTCCGCCAGCCGCTGATCCGCGAATGGCGCGAGACCGGGGTCGATTTCGGCGATCTCGTCCGCCATGTCGTGATCCACGAAGCGGGCCATCATTTCGGCTTTTCCGACGAGGAAATGCACGCGCTCGAGGACAGCGTGGGTGAGGATTAGATTTCCGGCGGCGGCGCGACCTGTCGCTGATTGGCAAATATCGGTCCGCCGGGAGCGGCACCAGCCCACTCCCCCACCCGGCCACCCATAGGATACTATAGTCGGGGTGGCCGGGTGGGGGAGTGGGCTGGTGCCGCAAGGTCAGGACGGAGGTCCTGACCGCACGTAACAAATGACTCCGTGCGGGGGCGCGGGATGGAACAGCCCCGGCGGTCCGACGATTGCCATGCCGTGACAGGTCTCGTCACCGCCGGAGAACCGATCGCAGGGACTCCACGCCGGTGCCGCAATCGGTTCAACTCTGCCGATACCGAACCTTAACCCCGGTTCCGCGCATCCAGCGTGGCGCGCATGTGTTCGAACACCGGCCCGTAGAGCGGATTCTCGAACTCCACCCCGACGAACTGCTGCCTGGACCAGCGGACCGTGGCGATGACCGGGCCGATCGAGCCGATTCGCAGGCTGATCTCCGTCCCCGGCACCATCCGCCCGAAGCGGTCGTAGAAACGGCAGCCGGTCTCCGAGATGTCGAGGATATCGACATCCTTCGCCACCCCGCTGCCCGTGCGGTAGCGGCCCTGCACGGAAATCCCGTGCCGCTCGGTCTTGCGATAGTCGCCTTCGTTCATCGGATCGTCGCGCTTCATCGAAACCGGATTTTACAGCAAGTTGCTTACCAGAACTTGCATGGTTGCGACAGGCGGTCACGGCCCCTTCGATTCCGAACGGGTCCGAACCTTCATACCGACCCACCAAAAAAGCCCACCCCCTCGCGGGAATGGGCTTTTTTGGCGCGCCAGGAAGGATTCGAACCTCCGACCGCCTGGTTCGTAGCCAGGTACTCTATCCAGCTGAGCTACTGGCGCGTGGAGGGCGCACATAGGGAGGCCTTACCGGCTTGGCAATCCCCTAACCGGCGGAACCGGCGAACAGGTGCTGCGCCAGCTTCCGGTCGAGCGGCGGCTTGGCGAGGTCGGCGATCTCGAAAGGAGTGAACCAGCCCAACTCGCCGCCTTCGAGCGCCTGCGGCTCCCCCCGCCATGTGCGGCAGGTGTAAAGCAGGATGACAATCTCGATCCCGTCCGCGGTACGCGCTCCGTCGGCGAATGCGGCCGCTTCGAGCGCTGCCGGATCGAGCGCGATTCCGAGCTCCTCGCGAATCTCCCTGATCAGCGCAAGCGACGGAATTTCCTCGCTTTCCACCTTGCCGCCAGGGAATTCCCACAGGCCGGCGTGATGCTTGCCCACGGGGCGTTTGTGCATCAGCCAGCGCCCCGCCCCGTCGTCCAGCGCGACGGCCACCACGGCGATCCATGTCGGGTTTCTTTCCATTCATTCGGCCCGATTCAACCAATTCTTAAGACTTCGCGGCAAAAAGGCGTTCGTCAGGCAATGCATTGGCGGGGCTATCCATGATATTGAAGACCATCCTGAAGCGTATCGGAACCGACAATTCCGGTGGCACCGCCATTGAATACGGCCTGATCGCCGCCTTGATCGTGATCGCCTCTATCGGGGCTTTCGACGCCGTAGCCAACGAAAATACCGGGCTATGGGCGACCGTATCGAACAAGGTGACGACGAACATGAACTGAGGCCGTCGGGTTTCTTTCCACGTTAGGAATTTCTCAACGCCTCGGTTCTACTATCCGCAACTGCTCGATCCGGACCTTGCTGGAAAGAGTCGGGTACCGAAGACCAACCAGGAGACTGACCATGAAGTTCATCAACAAGCTGCTCCGCGACGAGCAGGGCGCGACCGCCATCGAATACGGCCTGATCGCTGCTCTGATCGCCGTCGCCGCCATCACCGCGATGCAGGGCCTCGGCAACGAGCTGAGCACGACCTTCTCGACCGTTTCGACCAAGATGAGCGAAGGCAACACCGTCTGATCGCTTAGTCGAGAGACCACCAAAAGAGGGCGGCGGGAGCAATCCCGCCGCCTTTTTTTTGTTGCGTGCGGGACGCACGTCCGTGCGTCCCTTGCGGCACCGGCCCGGAGTCTTTGTTGCGTGCGGATCGGACCTCCGTCCGATCCTTGCGGCACCGGCCCACGCCCCCACCCGGCGTTTTTGTTATGTGCGGTCGGGACATCCGTCCCTCCCTTGGCTGTTCCATCCCACGCCCCCACCCGGCCACCCCGACCATAGTATCCTATGGGTGGCCGGGTGGGGGCGTGGGATGGAACAGCCCCGGCGGGCCGACATTTGCCCCGTAGTGACAGGTCGCGTCACCGCCGGAAAACAACACCCGCTCAGCGCGCCCGCACCACGATCTTGACCTTCTGCCCCGCACTCACGCCCTCGTTCGACGAGAGCCCGTTGAGCACCCGGAAGCGCGCTTCCTGCGCGTTGCTGTAGGCCATCCGCTGCGCCAGCGAGGCGACCGTATCGCGGCTGCCGACGGTCACGACATCGATCCGGCGCGGGACCACGTTCGCGGCTTCGCTGGCACTGATCCGGCGCATCGAATTGAACATCGGCGTGAACGTGCCCGCGCGGCCCGCCTGGCTGATGGTGACGAAATGATAGGCGCGATCGTTGGCGAATTCGTAGGCGAACACCACCACATCGACCTGCCCGCTACTGCTGTTGACCCGTGCCTGCCCGAACGCGGCGGGGAGACCGTTGACGGTCGTCCGCTCGATATTCGATGGCGCAAGGCCCTGCTGGAGCCCGTTGAAGGCGCTGCGGATATAGTTCTCGAGATTGCCGTTATAGGGCGCGAAGCTCATCTGCGCCTGGCCGCTCTGGCCGTTGATCGACACCGCCCGCGTCCCGTTGACCATGTAGAACCCCTGCGGCGCGCTGAAGGCCAGCCGCAGGTCCGGGTGGATGAAGGTGCTTCCCTCGATCACCCCCTGCGCCGGATCGTCGCCGTAAAGCAGCCCGTCGATCCGGGTCAGGAAGGTGTCGCGATTGGTCATCCCCGTGGCGCCGCCGGCCTTGCTCAGCGCGGTCTGCACGCGGCTCGCCGGATCGGGGTGGGTCGAAGCCCATTCGGGCATCTTCGCATCGCGGCCCTGGATCTGCGCATCGAGCGAATTCTGCGCCGCGAGGCTCGCGAGCACGGTGCCCATCGCGCGTGGATCGTAGCCGGCCCGATTGAGATACTGGATGCCCAGTTCGTCGGCCTGCAATTCCTGGCTGCGCGAGAATTTCAGCGTCAGCAGCTGCGAGCCCTGCAGGAAGCCCTGCGAAATCTGCTGGCCGATCCCGCTGTCGCCGAGCAATATGCCCGACAGGATGGCTCCGGCGGCGCCGAGCAAATTGTTCTGCTGCGCACGTGCCTGGCGTCGTTGCGAATGGCGCGCGGCGACATGCCCGACCTCGTGGCCGAGCACGGCGGCCAGTTCGGCCTCGTTGTTCATCAGCGTGACCAGCTGGCGGGTGGTGTAGATATAGCCGCCGGGAATGGCGAAGGCGTTGTTGACCGAGCTGTTGAGCGTCGAGACGGTAAAGTCGCTGCGTGCATTGCCGAGGCCGGAGTGGACCGCGATATTCTTGCCGACACTTTCGATATAGGCCGCCTCCGGCCCACTATAGGCGCCGCCGAACTCGGCCAGCAGCTGCGGGTGGTATTCGGCGCCCTGCGAAGCCTCGCTCTGCGTGATCGGGGCCGAGGCGTCGGGAATGTTGCCGCCTCCCATGCAACCGGTCAGCGCGAGCGAGAGGGCAGCGGTGGAAGCGAGCGTAAGCGATTTGAAGCGGGGCATTGCGTAACATCCTCATTGTCAGACGCGCAGCTCCCACCCGCCGCGTCAGCGAACCATATTGAGGCAACGGCAAGTGCCGCAGGATGTTCCGGAGCGCTGACGCGGAGATATCTTCGACTCCTTCTCCCTTAAATGGGAGAAGGATAGGGAAGCTTGGCGCCGCAGGCGCCTAGCGGACCTTGGATGAGGGGCCGGCGCTGTGCCAGCCAATCTCCCTCACCCAAGCTGCGGTAGCTCGCTGCGCGAGCAACCTTCGCTATCCCTCTCCCGTCAAGGGAGAGGGGGCCGACCCGCGTGACGGTTATCGGGAAGGCAGGCTCAAACCCTAACCCTCGCCGATGCGCAGGAAGCGTTCCTCACGCAGGCGGCGCAGTTCGGCGGGCGCGAGATCGGACAGCGCGTCGAGTTCCTCGCCGATCGCTGCGGCGAGCGCCTCGGCGGTGGCCCCGGGATCGCGATGCGCCCCGCCGACCGGTTCGGGCACGATCCGGTCGATCACGCCGAGCTGCTGGAGGTGCTGCGCGGTGACCTTCATCGCCTCGGCCGCGTCGGCGGCCTTTTCCGCGGTGCGCCACAGGATCGAGGCGCAGCCTTCGGGCGAGATCACCGAATAGACCGAATGTTCGAGCATCAGCACGCGTTCGGCGCTGGCCAGCGCGACCGCGCCGCCCGAGCCGCCCTCACCGACGATCGTCGCGACCATCGGCACCGGCAGCGCGAGGCACGCCTCGGTCGAGCGCGCGATCGCCTCGGCCTGGCCGCGTTCCTCCGCCTCGACGCCCGGGAAGGCCCCAGAGGTATCGACCAGCGTTACCACCGGCAGGCCGAACCGGCCCGCCAGCTCCATCAGCCGGATCGCCTTGCGGTAGCCCTCCGGCTTGCCCATGCCGAAATTGTGCTTGAGCCGGCTTTCGGTATCGTGCCCCTTCTCGTGCCCGATCAGCACCACGCGGCGCCCGTCGAGCGAAGCCAGCCCGCCCATGATCGCCTCGTCGTCGCCATAATAGCGGTCGCCGCCGAGCGGGATGAACTCGTCGAACGCGTATTCGACGTAATCGCGGAAATGCGGCCGCGCCGGATGGCGCGCGACGCGCGTCTTCTGCCACGGCGTCAGCGAGGAATAGGTGCTCGCGAGCAGGTCGGCGCTCTTCAGCTCGAGCCGCTGCAGTTCGGACGAGATATCGACATCGTCCCCCTCCGCCGCTGCGCGCAGTTCGGCGATGCGCGCTTCGAGTTCGGCGATCGGCTTCTCGAATTCGAGATAGGATGTCATGCGCACGCGCTAACCGCCCTGCGGCTTCTCTGCAAGCGGATGCCGCTCGTTGACCAGCGCGACCAGCCGTGCGGTATCGACATGGGTGTAGATTTGCGTGGTCGCGATATCGGCATGGCCGAGCAGCGTCTGGAGCACGCGCAGATCGGCCCCGCCCTCGAGCAGATGCGTCGCGAAGGCATGCCGCAATACGTGCGGGCTGACCTTTTCGGGCGGCAGGCCGGCGCGCACCGCCAGTTCCTTGAGTAGCTGGTAGAGCCGGATCCGCGTCAGGTGCCTGCCGCGCGAGGGGAACAGGTATTTCGCGCCTTCGGGGCGCACCGCGAGCCAGCGCCCGATCGCTTCCTTCGCCCGGCGGCTGACCGGGACCATGCGCGCCTGGCCGCCCTTGCCCGTCACGGTCAGGAACGGGGCGTCGCGCGGGACGGCGGACAGCGGCAGCGACATCAGCTCGGTCGCGCGCAGGCCCGATCCGTACAGCAGCTCGAGCAGCGCGAGCAGCCGCACCGCTGCGGGCTTGCCGCTCTCCGCCTCCTGCTCGGCTTGCGCGAACAGCGTCTCGACCTGTTCGTGGGTGAGGATTTTCGGCAGCGGCCGCCTTGTCGCGGGGCGCGGCAGGGCCGGCGACGGATCGTCCGCGCGCAGGTCCTCGTCGATCAGGAAACCGTAGAACTGGCGCAATGCGGAGGATTTGCGCGCGATGGTCGAGGCGGCAAGCCCGCTCCACGCCTTGCCCAGCCGCGCCAGTTCCTCGCTGCCCGCATCCGCCAGATCGCCGGCGATCTCCTGCGCGCCTTCGAGATCGCGCCGGTAGGCCGCCAGCGTGTTCGCCGCCGCGCCGCGTTCGGCGGCGAGCATGGCGAGGAAGGATTCGATCGCGGCGCTCATCGCGGGCCGCGCGTCAGCCGCGCGCCACGGCCTCCGCCGCGATCATGCGCGCTTCGGCGGACAGGCCGACGCGGTTCAACGCCGAGACGATATGGAACAGGTGCCGCGCGGTCATCCTGTTCCAGCCCTCGCCCTGCATCCCGACGCCGGCCAGCATCGCCACCAGCGGGGCGTTGTTCGCATCGGCCGCGGCATCGATCAGCCGGCTCCACTTGGTCTGCCGCGACAGGTCGGCGGCGAGACGGTCGGAAAAATCGTTCGCCAGCCCCTGCTCGAGCCGCCCCAGCCCCGCCAGACCCGCGAGCAGGAATTGCGACTTGCGCCGGTCGGCGCTGGTATCGTCGTCGACGAAGCTGTCGAGCGGGCCCGAACCGACCGGATTGCGGCGGTCGGGCTGAGCCAGCGCGAGCAGCGCCCAGCCCGCGCTCCCCTGCGGCAGCAGCCCGGCCCACAGCAGCGCGTCGCGCTCGAGCCCGGCGGTGAGCATCGCGGCGATCAGCAGCGGCGCATCCTCGGCATGGGCGTCGTCGGGCTGGATTCGCGCGGCGGCATAGGCAGTCAGCACCAGCCGCCCGTAATCGGGCTCGGTGCCGCCCCAGACGTCCTTGACCGCGGCGAGCCGCTCGGCCGGATCGGGAGCGACATAGGCGCTGCGCAGGCGCGATGCGAGGCGCGAATACTCTCCCGCGTCGCTTCCCTGCGCGTGGAGCTGCGAATAGAGATCGACCATCGCGTTCGACGACAGGATGCCTTCCCGCGCGGCGCGGTCCGCCCCGCCGAGCCGCTGCGCCAGCGGCAGCATCGGCGCGGTCGCGGCGACGCGCTGGAAATAGGGCGATGGATCGTCGAGCAGGCCGGACGGAATCTCGGCCCCGACCGCATTGGCCAGCGCGAAGCGCCACGGGGTGAGTTCCTCCACCCCTTCCCATTCGAGATTGACCGCGCGGCGCCCGTACCCCGCCGCTCCGGCATAGCGCTGCGCCAGCAGCACGTCGATCGGATCGGCCAGGCCGCGCGAGAGCGCGCGGTTGAGCTCGGACCCTGCGCGCGCACCCTGCCCCGAAAACGCCGCGCAGATCGATTCGGCCATCTGCCACTCGGGCGTTTCGAGCGACACGCCGCTGACCTGCACGGCGGGGCAGATGCCGACCAAGTCGGCGGTCGCGACATAGGCGCGGAAGGCCTCGGTCGTCAGCGCGTCGTTCCAGTTGCCGGTGTCGACATCCTGCACCAGCGCGCGCGCGACGCTGTATTCGCCGATCGCGTTGAGCGTGGCGGCGCGCAAGGCGGCGAATTCGACCGGGTCCATGCCCGCGGGCGCATTGAGCCGGCTGGCGAGCGCGCGGCGCAGCATGATGTGGCCCCAGCGCGACACCAGCGGCCGGGTGGTGCCCGCCAGCGCCGCGCGCACGATCGAGGCCGGCTGGTTGCGCAAGGATGCGGTCGGCAAGCCGTTTTCGGAAGGCGCCAGCAGCCCGATCCGCTCTGTCGAACGGCGCGCCGCGGGCGGAATGTCGTAGCGCGGCTTGAGGCCGAGCAGTTCGTCGAGTTCGTCTGTGTCGAGATTTTCCAGTTCTTCGAGCGACGGCAGGCCGTCCGGCAGCTCGACCGGATCGATCGGCGTGTCCGGCCCGCCCGGAAGCGGCTGCACCACCGGCGAACTGGTCGCACCCGGCGCGGGCGCGGCGGGCTGGTTCGGCTGGGTGGTCGGGCGCGGCGCCGGCGTCGGGCTCGGCGCAGGCGCGGGATCGTCGAAACCCGGCGGCAGCAGCGATTCGGGACTGCCCTGCGCCATCACCAGCGTCGAGCCGAACGTCAGCGCAGCGACACCTGCCAACAGCACAGGCTTCATTGCACGCCCTCCGGCCCCGACACAGGGGGTACCGGAACCGGCTCGGCGATCGGCCGCAACGGCTCGCGGCCGCCGTCGATCCAGGCATAGGCGAGCAGCGCGAGCGCCAGCGCCGCCACGACCAGCACGATCCTGCGCGTCCTGTTCACGATTCCCGACCCTTCGTGCGTGGCCATGCTCATGTCCATGCTCATGCCAAAGCTCATAGTTGCGCGGCCTCTAGCCCATCTATAGGCGGGGCGGCAATGACCCAGCACGCGCAAACCCTCAGCGATGCGGAAATTGCCGCGATCGCACGGCGGATCGACCGCCCGGTGGTGCTGGTCGGGCTGATGGGCACGGGCAAGTCGACCGTCGGCAAGCGGCTCGCCCATTTGCTCGGCAAGGGCTTCGTCGATGCCGACGACGAAATCGAGACCGCCGCGCAGATGTCGGTGTCGGAGATTTTCGAGCAATACGGCGAAGACTATTTCCGCGACGGAGAACGCCGCGTGATCGCGCGGCTGATGGAGGAAGGCCACGGCGTGATCGCCACCGGTGGCGGCGCCTTCGTCAACGACGCGACGCGCGCGCTGATTCTCGAGCGCGGCATCGCGGTGTGGATCGATTGCGACATCGACACGCTGGTCGAACGCACCGGCCGCCGCAACACCCGCCCGCTGCTGCGTGACGGGGACCCGCAGGAGATCCTCACCCGGCTGCGCGACGAGCGCAAGCCGCATTACGGCGAAGCACCTATCCGCGTCCGCAGCGAGGAAGGCCCGCATCTTGAAACCGCGGTCAGCATCATCGAGGCGATCGATCGGTGGCTGTGATGGGAGTCGAGCTGGCGGGGCGGAGCTACGAGGTCCGGATCGGCGCCGGATTGCTCGAAAATGCCGCGCAGCATTGTGCGCCCATGCTGCGCAAGAAATCCGTGCCGGTGGTGACCGACGATAGCGTCGCCAGCCATTGGCGAGAGCCGCTGGCGGCCAGCTTCGCGGCCGCCGGTTTCGATACGGCGTGGCATGTGCTGCCCGCCGGAGAGCAGGCCAAGAGTTGGCAACACCTTGCCGGATTGTGCGACTGGTTGCTGGCGCGGGAAGTCGAGCGCGGAGATCAGGTACTCGCATTGGGCGGAGGAGTGATCGGCGACCTGACCGGGTTCGCCGCCTCGGTTCTCAAGCGCGGTTGCGGCTTCATCCAGCTGCCGACGACGCTGCTGGCGCAGGTCGACAGTTCGGTCGGCGGCAAGACGGCGATCAACACTTCGGCGGGCAAGAACCTGGTCGGAGCCTTCCACCAGCCCTCGCTGGTGCTGGCCGATCTCGATGCGCTTGCCACTCTCCCCGACCGCGAAATGCGCGCAGGCTATGCCGAGGTGATCAAATACGGCATCCTGGGCGATGCGGCCTTCTTCGATTGGCTCGACGCAAACGGCAGCGACGTGCTGGCGCGCGATCGCGCCGCGCTCGGGCACGCGGTCGCCACCAGCGTCGCGGCCAAGGCGAAGATCGTTGCCGAGGACGAGCGCGAGACCACCGGAACGCGCGCGCTGCTCAATCTCGGGCATACGTTCGGCCACGCGCTGGAGGCGGAAACGGGCTTTTCCGACAAGTTGCTGCACGGGGAAAGCGTGGCGCTCGGCATGGTGCTGGCGGCGCGCTATTCGGCCCGCCGCAGCCTGATGTCGGAGACCGATGCGGACCGCGTGACGCGCGCGATCGACGCCGCGGGTCTTCCGGCAGAAATCGCCGCGCTCGGCCTCGATTGCGACGGCGCGCGGCTGGCCGGCCATATGCGGCACGACAAGAAGATGGACGCGGGCTCGCTGCCCTTCATCCTGCTGCGCGGCATCGGCGAGGCATTCGTCGCGCGCGATGTCGAACTGGCCAATGTCGCCGCCTTCCTCGACGAACAGTTGCAGGCGCATTGACGCAACGCTTTACCGCGCACAATGCTGCGCAGCATGACGCGCTTCATCGACCTGTCGATCCCGATCACCAACGACGTCGTGTCGGACCCCGAGGTGATGCGACCGAAAATCACCTACATGACGCACGAGAACACGTGGGGCCAGATCGCGTTGTTCTTCCCGGGGCTGGAACAGGACGACCTGCCCGACGGCGAAGGGTGGGCGGTGGAGATGCTCGAACTCTCGACTCACAACGGCACGCACATGGATGCGCCGTGGCACTACCACTCGACCACGGATGATGGCGCGAGCCCTGCCCCGAGCATCGACGAGGCCCCGCTCGACCGTTTCTTCCGCCCCGGGGTGAAGCTCGATTTCTCTCACTTGCCGCACGGCCATGTGGTGAACAGTGCGGAGGTCGAGGCTGCGTTCGAAGCGATCGGCTACGAGCTTCAGCCGCTCGATATCGTGCTCGTGCAGTCGGGCGCGGTGTATGGCACGGAAAATTTCACCGATCAGGGCGTCGGACTCGGCGCCGAGGCGACTTTATGGCTGACCGGGCGCGGCGTCGAAGTGGTCGGCACCGACGCGTGGAGCTGGGACGCTCCCTTCAGCCACACCGCCAAGCGCTGGGCCAAGGATCGCGATCCGTCGATCATCTGGGAAGGCCACAAGGCGGGCCGCATCCGGCCCTATTACCAGATCGAGAAGCTGACCAATCTCGAAGCGCTGCCGAGCCACGGCTTCACCTTCAGCTGCTTCCCGGTCAAGATCGAACGCGCCAGCGCCGGGTGGATCCGCGCGGTGGCAATGGTGTAGGATTAGCTCCGTGCCTACCCCTCCATCCGTCATGCTGAACTTGTTTCAGCATCCATCTCTCAACCTTGGCCGACATCGCAGGAGGAGAGATGGACTTTGAAACAAATTCAGGGTGACGATTCGGTGGGTTGAATTGACCTATTCCAGCTCTAGAATTACCGCATCCACCGCAAGGCTCTCGCCCTCTTGGGCGTTGATCTTCGCGATGGTGCCCTCCTTCTCGGCGCGGAGGATGTTTTCCATCTTCATCGCCTCGACCGTCGCCAGCGGCTGGCCCGGCTGGACCTCCTCGCCCTCGGCGACATGCAGCTTCACCAGCAGGCCCGGCATCGGGCAGATCAGCATTTTCGAGAGGTCGGGCGGTTCCTTCTCGATCATGTGCCCGGCGAGATGCGCGATGCGGGTCTGGAGGATGCGCAGGCTATGCGTAGCGCCACGCGTGGTGATCGCGTAGCCGGTGCGGGTCGGGGCGAGCTGCAGCGTCAGCGCCTCCTCGCCGATGGACACGTCGACCATCGTTTCGCCCGGCGTGTATTCCATGTCGAGATCGACCGGTTCGCCGTCGACGGTGATCGCGTCCTCCTCGAGCCGCACGTGGTAGTCGGTATCGGCAATACGGATGGTCCAGTCGCCCGGCGCGTAGAATTCGCGGTCGAGCTTCTGGTCGATCCGCCGCGCGCGGTCGGCGTCGGCGGTGGCGATCGCCCCGCCCACCGCCGCGAGGCCGCGCAGCAGCTCGTCCGAAGCGGGGGCGCCCGCGAACCCTTCGGGATATTCCTCGGCGATGAAGCCGGTGGTCAGCTCGCCCGAGCGAAACCGCTCATGCTGCATGATCGCGCTGAGGAAATCGACATTGTGCCCCAACCCCTCGATCCGGAACGCGTCGAGCGCCTGCACCTGGAGGTCGGCGGCCGCATCGCGCGTCTCGCCCCAGGTGACCAGCTTGGCGATCATCGGGTCGTAGAACATGCTGACTTCGCCGCCCTCGAACACCCCGTCGTCGACGCGGATGCCGTCCACGCCCCTGCGGCCATTCTCGGCGCCGTCATCGGCCCACGGTTCGACCGGCGGCTGGTAATGCACGAGGCGGCCCGTCGACGGGAGGAAGCCGCGATAGGGATCCTCGGCATAGACGCGGTTCTCGATCGCCCAGCCATCGATCTTCACATCGTCCTGCGTCAGGGCGAGCTTCTCGCCCGCGGCGACGCGGATCATCTGTTCGACCAGGTCGACCCCGGTGATCGCCTCGGTCACCGGGTGTTCGACCTGCAGGCGGGTGTTCATTTCGAGGAAGTAGAAGCTTTCCCCGGTCTCGTCCGCGCCGCTGACGATGAGTTCGACCGTGCCCGCCGAATGGTAATCCACCGCCCGGGCCAGCGCGACGCATTGCTCGCCCATGCTTTCACGCATCTTCGGCGTGACGAAGGGCGACGGCGCTTCCTCGACCACCTTCTGGTGGCGGCGCTGGATCGAGCATTCGCGCTCGTTGAGGTAGATGATGTTGCCGTGCCTGTCGCCGAGGATCTGGATCTCGATATGGCGCGGGTCCTCGATGAATTTCTCGATGAAGACGCGGTCGTCGCCGAACGAGTTGAGCCCCTCGCGCTTGGTCGCCTCGAACCCTTCGCGAACGTCCTTCTCGGACCAGGCCAGCCGCATCCCCTTGCCGCCGCCGCCGGCGCTGGCTTTCATCATCACCGGGTAGCCGATCTCGTCGGAGATTTTCACCGCGTGTTCGGTGTCGTCGATCTCGCCGACATGGCCGGGCACGACGTTGACGCCCGCCTCCATCGCCAGCTTCTTCGATTCGATCTTGTCGCCCATCGCCGCGATCGCGCCTGCGGGCGGGCCGATGAAGGCGATTCCTTCTTTCTCCAGCGCCTCCACGAAGCTCGCGCGTTCGGACAGGAAGCCGTAGCCCGGATGCACCGCCTCGGCCCCGGTCTGTTTGCAGGCCGCGATGATCTTGTCGGCGAGGAGATAGCTCTCGGCGGCGGGCGGCGGACCGATATGCACCGCCTCGTCCGCCATCCGCACGAACGGCGCGCGCGCATCGGCATCGGAATAGACCGCCACGGTGGCGATACCCATGCGCTTGGCGGTCTTGATCACGCGGCAGGCGATTTCGCCGCGATTGGCGATGAGGATTT
This sequence comes from uncultured Altererythrobacter sp., assembly GCA_913055875.1. Lineage (GTDB taxonomy): Bacteria > Pseudomonadota > Alphaproteobacteria > Sphingomonadales > Sphingomonadaceae > CAJXJY01. The sequence goes on along the minus strand of CAJXJY010000004.1, from coordinate 128,132 downwards.
TGGAGAACATCAGTTAGCCTTCCGCCGGATAATGACCGCGCAGCCGGCGAGCCATAAGATCAGAAATGCGATCGGAATTGCGCTGGCAGCCCAACGCTGGACTTGGTGAGCCTGCTCGGTCGACGGGTCGCCGAACATGGCGAATACGAACATTGCAGCGTACGCCGCAAACGATACGAGGGACCACAATGACAGTTTTGCTACCAGCCGAAAATTCACGAGATCGCCTGCTTTTCCGTTTGTCGGTCTGCCGCATAGCCGATTAGCGCCCGTGCGTAAGCCCCTGCGCCGCGACGGTCTCCCTCTCCTTCGAGGAGGCCTTCCATTGCCCCCGCCAAACGTAGGACATTTTCGCGGGACAAGTGGCCAAGCGGGCTGACATACACCCCGATCGTGAACAGGATCGCGCCCGTCTCCGGCAGGCGGCGCAGCGTCTGGCGCTCGGAGCGGACGAACAGCGTCTCGCCCGCATTCTTGCCGGTAACGTGCGCGAAGGCGCGTTCGGGCGGTTCGGCGACCCAGCGGCGCTCGCCGGTCGCGGCGATGAACCAGTTGCAGCGGCCATAGATCGCGCCCGGCTTGAGCTTGGCCATGAAGTGATCGACCCCGCTCGCAAGCTGCTCCTCGTAGCCCTGGATCGGTGCATGCAGCGCCCGCAGCGGCAGGCCCATCTTGTCGGCGGGGGTCCAGTCCGACGGCCACGCCACCGCGGCGCCGACGAGGCGGTACTGGTCCTCGCTCTCGCGCAGCGTCAGGAGACACATATCCTCATGCTGCGCGCGCGCCGCTTCGGGCAGGCCGCCGGCAAGGCCGAGCATGGCAGCGAGTTCGGCGCCGGGTGCCTCGTCTTCGCGCGAGAGCTGGACGCCCTGCGGGTAGGCCGCGAACCCCGCCTTGCGCGCCGCGAGGTCGGGCTCGGGCTGCAACCACTCGTCCTCGCCCAGCTTCGACAGCCCGATCGCCAGCCGCCCGCCCCCGCGTGCTCTGGGGAGCAGTTCGTCGACCGAGAAGCCTAGCACGCTGCTCCCAATCCGTTCGGGCTGAGCCTGTCGAAGCCCTGCCCTTCACTTCTGGCATTAGGCTGGAAGAAAAGGCAGCCCTTCGACAGGCTCAGGGCGAACGGGGGAAAGGTTTTCACTCCACAGGTTCCGCCGCCTCGCAGACCCGCATCGGCTCCTCGCCCTCCAGCGCCGTCAGCCCCAACTTGGCGAACAGCGCCGCATCGCTGTCGTCGCCCGCATTGGGCGCGGTGAGCAGCTTGTCGCCGGTGAAGATCGAGTTCGCGCCGGCGAGGAAGCACAGTGCCTGCGTCGCCTCGCTCATGCTCTCGCGGCCCGCGGAGAGCCGCACCATGCTCAGCGGCATGCAAATCCGCGCCACCGCCACGGTGCGGACGAATTCGATATCGTCGATCTTGGCGAGCGGCGTGTCGGCGAGCATGTCGCCCAGCACCGTCCCCTTGACCGGCACCAGCGCGTTGACCGGCACGCTTTCGGGATGCCGCTCGAGCGTCGCCAGCGTATGGACGAAGCCGACGCGGTCGGCGCGCGTCTCGCCCATGCCGACGATCCCGCCGCTGCACACATTGATCCCCGCCTCGCGCACGTGCTGCAGCGTGTCGAGCCGGTCCTGGTAGTTGCGCGTGCTGATGACACGCTCGTAATATTCGGGCCCCGTGTCGACATTGTGGTTGTAATAATCGAGCCCCGCCTCGGCGAGCATATCGGCCTGTTTCGGCGTCAGCATGCCGAGCGTCATGCAGGTTTCGAGCCCCATTGCGCGCACGCCTTCGACTATCCTGACGATCGCGGGCATGTCGCGGTCCTTGGGGTTGCGCCACGCCGCGCCCATGCAGAAGCGCTGGCTGCCCGCATCCTTCGCCTGCGCCGCGCGCTGGAGCACCGCCTGCACGTCCATCAGCTTGGTCGCCTCGACGCCGCTGTCGGCCTCGACCGACTGCGCGCAATAGCCGCAATCCTCGGGGCACCCGCCGGTCTTGATGCTGAGCAGCGTGCACAGCTGGACCTGTTCGGGCGGATGGTGTTCGCGGTGGACCGAAGCCGCGCGAAACAGCAGCTCGGTGAAGGGGAGGTCGAACAGCGCGGCGATTTCCTCGCGGGTCCAGTCGGTGCGGGTTTGGGTCATGCCGCTTTCGGTGCGGGAGCGCCGCGTAACAGGCCTTCGGTGCTCAAATCCTCGTCGATATCGGGCCAATGGATGCCGTAGCCGGCACCTGCCTTTTCCCAATGCAGGCGCTGTTCTTTCGTCGCATTGAGCAGCCGCGGATACCATGCCAGCGGAACGGAAATCGTCCGCCCGTCCATCAGATCGACGATCAGGCTCGCCTCGTCGAAGCGCACGTCGAGCACGCGCTCGTCGGTCACTTTAGCCGAAATATTCATGCCACGCCTCCGTCAGCGTTTCGCGGTGTTCCGCCACCAGCTTCACAATGTCATTGATCTCGTGCGCGCGAAAGCCCCTGCTCTTTGCTACTTCGCAATTGGCGAGCCAGACTTTGATTGTCGCGTCGCCCCGATCGATGTGGACATGCGGCGGCTCGTTCGGCTCGTGGCTGTAGAAGTAGAACCGGAACGGGCCGATCCGCATGACCGTCGGCATCGCTACTCCGCCGCCTCGTCCATCGCCTCGCCGGCAGGCGGCATGTTGTGTCCGAGCAGCTTGAGCATGTCCGCCGCGCATTCGACCACGTTCGAGCCCGGTCCGTAGATCCCCTGCACCCCGGCCTTGCGCAGGAAGTCGTAATCCTGCGGCGGGATCACGCCGCCGGCGGTGACCTTGATGTCGCCGCGCCCGGCGTCTTTCAGCAGCCCGATCAGCTCGGGGATCAGCGTCTTGTGCCCCGCCGCGAGGCTCGACGCGCCGACCACGTCGACATCGTGTTCGAGCGCCATGTCGCGCGTTTCCTCGGGCGTCTGGAACAGCGGGCCGGAGACCACCTCGAAGCCCATATCGGCGAAGGCGCTGGCGATCACGTTGGCGCCGCGGTCGTGCCCGTCCTGGCCCATCTTGGCGACCATGATGCGCGGGGCTCGCCCGAGCCGCCGTTCGACCGCCTCGACCCCGCGCAGCACCTGCTGGTAGCGCGGATCGTCGGCATAGGCGCTGGAATATACCCCGCGCACCGGCGTCGGCATGGTGTCGTAGCGCCCGAAGGCGTCTTCCATCGCCTGCGAGATTTCGCCCAGGGTGGCGTCGTGGCGGGCGGCCTCGACGGCCAATGCCAGCAGGTTCGATCCAAATCCTCCCCCTCTGGGGGAGGTGGCAGACGCGTCAGCGTCTGACGGAGGGGGCCTGTCGGCTAGTGTGCCCCCACCACCGTGCTGCGCACGGCCCCCCTCCCCCAAGGGGGGAGGATTTTTCGCGCCCTCTCTCAAATCCTCCAGCGCCGCCTGACACGCCAGTTCGTCCCGCTCGCCCCGCACCCGCTCGATCCGCGCGATCTGGCTCTGGCGCACCGCGTGATTGTCGATATCGAGCGTGTCGAGATGGTCTTCCTTGTCGCGGCGGTATTTGTTGACGCCGACGATCACCGTATCGCCCTTGTCGACCCCGGCCTGCTTGGCCGCGGCGGCCTCCTCGATCGCCGCCTTGGGCTTGCCGGTCGCGACATAGGCGGTCATCCCGCCCGCCGCGTCGACCTCGGCGAGCAGCTTGCGCGCCTCCTCGACCAGCGCAGCGGTCAGGCTCTCGACGTAATAGCTGCCGCCCAGCGGATCGGCGACGTTGGTGATGCCGCTCTCCTCCTGGATCACCAGCTGCGTGTTGCGCGCGATCCGGGCGGAGAAATCGGTCGGCAAGGCAATCGCCTCATCGAGCGCGTTGGTGTGGAGCGACTGCGTACCGCCGAGCACCGCCGCCATCGCCTCGATCGTGGTGCGGATGACGTTGTTGTAGGGATCCTGCTCCTGCAGCGAGACGCCCGAGGTCTGGCAATGCGTGCGCAGCATCTTCGACTTCGGGTTCTGCGCCCCCAGCCCGGACATGACATCGTGCCACAGCGCGCGGCCGGCGCGCATCTTGGCGATCTCCATGAAGAAGTTCATGCCGATGCCCCAGAAGAAGCTGAGGCGCGGGGCGAAGACGTCGATGTCGAGTCCCGCTTCCATCGCGCGCTTCGCGTATTCCTTGCCGTCGGCGATGGTGAAGGCGAGTTCCTGCACCGCCGTCGCCCCCGCTTCGTGCATGTGATAGCCGCTGATCGAAATGCTGTTGAAGCGCGGCATGTGCTGCGAGGTGTAGGCGATGATATCCGAGACGATCCGCATGCTCGGCTCGGGCGGGTAGATATAGGTGTTGCGGACCATGAACTCCTTGAGGATGTCGTTCTGGATGGTCCCCGACAGTTTCTCCTGGCTCACCCCCTGCCGCTCCGCCGCGACGATGTAGAACGCCAGCACCGGGATTACCGCGCCGTTCATCGTCATCGACACGCTCATCGTATCGAGCGGGATCTGGTCGAACAGGATCTCCATGTCGCGCACAGTGTCGATCGCGACGCCCGCCTTGCCGACATCGCCGACCACGCGCGGGTGATCCGAATCGTAGCCGCGATGAGTGGCGAGATCGAACGCGACGCTCAGCCCCTTCTGCCCCATAGCTAGGTTACGGCGATAGAAGGCGTTCGATTCCTCGGCGGTGGAGAACCCCGCATATTGCCGGATCGTCCACGGACGGCCGGTATACATCGAGGCGTAGGGCCCGCGGGTGAACGGTTCGAAACCGGGCAAGCCGGGATCGAGGCCGTCGGTGTCGGCGCTCGTATAGAGCGGCTTGACAGCGATTCCCTCCGGCGTGTGCCAGGTCAGGTCGCGGCCCTTCACTTCCTTGTCGGCGCGGGCGCTCCAGTCGTCGTAGGTACGTCTTGCGGTCATTGAGACGCCCTAACCGGAAACCGTCGTTCCCGCCAAGTAATCGTGCAATCCGCGCCTGCCGGATATCACCACCGATGCAGCAATCGCCAAAGCAAGCGCCATGGCCACGATGCAAATCGTCAGATTGAACGCGGGCATCTCGTCCGCGAACGGTCGGCCCGGAACGTACCAGATCGCAATATGAGCGATTTCCCACGGTACAAACCGGACGGCATTGCGAAGCATCGCGCGCCGCAGGTTCGCCTGCACGCTCAGCCGGAGGACGCGCTTACCAAGGGTTGCGTGCTTTCCGAGGCCTTCCATGGCGCTGAAATAGAGCCACACCGGCAAAGTCATCGTTGCGAACGCGAAGGCGTGCCCAGCGAGCTTGCCCGAAACCGCGGTTGGCGGAGCGGAATCGACGCTGCCGGTCGCAATGGTCGCCAGAAATAACGCCGCGCCCCAAGCGACCACGACCCCGTAGTCTATGCCGAAGGCGGCGAATCTTCGAAGTGCGATCATGCTGAGAAAATCGCTCCTACTCCCCGTTGAATTCGGGTTTGCGCTTCTGGAGGAAGGCCATGCCGCCTTCCATCGCATCCTTGCTATCGCCCGCGCGGCGCTGGCCGAGCGCTTCATGGTGGAGCGCGGCGGGATAATCGTGCTGCAGCGCCTGCATGATATTCGCGCGCATCTGGCCGAGCGCCAAAGTCGGCCCGTTGGCGAGGCGCGCGGCAAGCGCCTTGGCCTCCTCCATCAGCGCGTCGTCCGATACGCACTTGTAGATCAGGCCCCAGTCGGCGGCCTTTTCACCGGGGATCTTTTCGCCCAGCATCATCATCTCCATCGCGCGCGCCTTGCCGACCATGCGCGGCAGCATCCAGCTCGCGCCGCCGTCGGGGACGAGGCCGATATTGACGAAGGCTTGGAGGAAATAGCCGCTTGTCCCCGCGACTATGAAATCCGCCGCCAGCGCGATCGAGCAGCCGACCCCCGCCGCCGGCCCGCCCACCGCGCCGACGATCGGCACCTCGCATTGCGCCATCTGCACCATCAGCGGATTGTACCTCTGCGACAGCGCGTCGTAGGCGCCGCGCCCACCGCTCACGGTCCGCTCGCCGTGGGCGGCGAGGTCCGCCCCCGAGCAGAACGCCCGCCCCGCCCCGGTGATCAGGAAGCAGCGCGTATCGCCCACATCGATCAGCGCATCGCGCAATTCGTCCGCCATCGCGGGCGGGATCGCGTTGAGCCGCTCGGGCCGGTTGAGCGTGATGGTGGTGACGCGGCCCCCTTCTGTTTCGGCACTCTCGACGAGGATATGTTCGTAGCTCACGCGTCTCTCCCAGGCGTTGCGTTGCCGGGCAGGTTTACGCGAACGTCAAGCCGGAGCGCAAGTCCGCTACGGCACCGCCGATCGCCGCGGCGCGCTATTGCCGGTCGAACACGTCGCCGCCCCAGTCGACCGAGACGATCCGTCCCGACGCGTCGCGGACGAAGCGGAACGGCTGCACCTCGTTGTCGGTCGCCAGCCTCACGGCGAAGCCGTCCGCCGATACCGGCGCGATCACGAGCGCGGTGCCGTTGAGATCGCCGACCAGTTCTCCCTCGCGCGCGGCAAGGCCGAGCAGCCCGAAGCCCGGGTGCGTATAGGATCCGCCATAGGCGGCCAGCTGCTCGCCCGAGGGCGTCCAGTCGGCCTCGCCGCCATTCGCCTCCTCGCGGCTGCGGTTGATGCGGTAGCGGTCGGCGATCTCGGCATAGCGCGCGGCGAAGGCGTCGGGGGGCGGCAGCGAGGCCTCTTCCCCGGCATAGGCCATCACGAAGGTGGTGAAGAGCTGCATGCCGAGCCCGCCGGTCATGCTGTCCGAATTGAACATCGCGGCGAAGCCGACGCCGTGATCGGGCAGCACGATCATCTCGCTGCGCGCGCCGGTATAGGTGCCGCCGTGCTCGAGGAAGGCGATGCCGCCCGCCTCGCACACCGCCCAGCCGAACGCGTAGCCGGTACAGCTGACCGGCCCCGCCTCGCGCGAACTCTCCGCGAGCTTCCCATGCGCCAGTTCGAACGTCTCGCGCCCGATCGCGCTGTCGCCGCCGGCATTGGCCGCGAGCCATGCCGCCATGTCCGCGCCCGACACCACCATGCCGCCCGCCGCATGCATGATCGCGTCGGTCTTGGGGCGGTAGGTGCGCCAGCCGCTTTCGTAGATCTCGTGCGTGTTGCTCGTGTGCGGCAGGTCGGTGGTCCGCGCCGAGCTGTGGTGCATGCCGAGCGGCATCAGCACCAGCTGGTCGAGCCAGCTCTTCCACGACCGGCCCGTGCGCCGTTCCAGCGCCCCGGCATAGAGGATGTAGCCCGCATTGGTGTAGCTGAAGCCGGGATCGGTCGTCTCGTGCGAGGCGGAAACGATCGCGGCATAGTCCGCCACCGGCGCGCGGTCGGTATAGGCGGTACGCAGGCTCAGCGCGGGCGAGGTGAAGCCCATCCGGTGCGACAATGCATCGCGCATCGTCACCTGCGAGAGGTTGACGCCTTCCACCCGCATCCCGGGATAGGCTTCGGCCAGCGTCGTTTCGAGCGGCATCACCCCCATCGCGTCGAGCCGCACCGCCATCAGCCCGACGAAGGCCTTGGTCATCGAGGCGATGTAGAACGGCGTATCGGCATTTACCGGTCGGCCGGTTTCGATATCGGCCACGCCGCGAGCATCGACGATCGGTGGTTCTCCGACCTTGCTGAAAACAAGCACCCGGCCCGGGAAGCGATCCGCCTGGGCATCGATCGGGGCCATCCGATCCTGCACCGCCGCCACGGCGCGGTCGAATGACGAAGTCTCCTGCGCATTTCCCGGATACGGAACGGTCATGGCAATGGTTCCGAGCGCGGAAAGGGCGAGCCTGGCGTGCAACACATGATTTCTCCTGAAGCGTGTGTTGCAGGCTTAGGACACCTTGATCGGTCGTTCTTGAACGGTGGTAACCTCAGGCCGAAAGCATCCGCCGGATTTGTCCGGGCGGGATGCCCGCCAGCATGCGGCACGTGCGGGCCCAATGCGCCTGGTCGGCGAAACCGCCCTCCAGCGCGGCCTGGGCGAGGCCGCACTCGCCATCGATGGTGCGACGCATGGCGGCGGCGGATTTGCGAAGCAGGCGAAACTCGCTGGCGGAAATGCCGAAGCAGCGCTGGAACGAGCGCGAGAAATGAACCCGGTGAACGCCGGCGTCCTGGGCCAGTTGTGCAATCGACACATCGGGTTCGGCGACGATGCGATCGACCGCGTCGCGCAGCCAGCGCGGAGTGTGTTCCGGTTCGGGCGGATCGCCTTCCGGGTCACGGCTGAAGCCCGCTATCAATTCACCGGCCAGCCTGTCCGCATCCAGCGGATTGTCCGCGAGCAATCCGAGCTTGCGCCCGGTCGACTTGTCGAACCGGCGCCATTGCCGCCGCGTGTCGCGGCTGTCGAAGCGCTCCGGGCAATCGATGGCCAGCATCAGCGCGCCTTCCCTGCCGTAGCGAACGCCATGGCTGTGCCCCGCCGGCATGACGCCGGCTTGTCGCCCGAGCGGCCGGAAGGTTCGTCCCTCGCTCTCTTCCTCGAAACAACCGGACACCAGAAAGCTGATCTGCGTGCCATCATGGTGATGGTAGGGCTGCCGGAGGCCTGCCGGATAATAGACGAGGCGGGTGCGGAAACCCCGCGCCTCGACTATCCGTTTCGATTTCGGCTTGCTTACCGGCATATGCGGTGCCTTACCCGACTAAAGCACCGTGCGCCAGATCGCCCGGTCGAATTTGCCTTTCGGGCTACATTTCTTCAAGAATATGCGGACCATACGGTTCACACCCTGCGGACGCATCGAGGGAGTGCGCGTGATGAAGAGCATATCCGGGGCGAGCGCAATGGCGCTCATGCTTGCCTTGTCGGCTTGCGGCGGTGGGGGCGGCGGCAATTCGGGCCAGGGCGGCAATACCGGCGGCGGAGGCGCGACCCCGACGCCCACTCCGACCACCGCCGGATGCACGATCCAGTACCAGAACCAGACCTGCCGGCCCGGCGTGCTTATCACTCCGGTCAGTTCGCCGCCACCCCCGCCCCCGCCGCAACTGCCCGCTTTCGGCACCGCGCAGCCGTGGGAAACGGCGGAATACAACCGCAATTACGGCCTCGCCCAGATCGGCGCCTCGCTCGCCTACAGCAAGGGCGCGTTCGGCCAGGGCGTCACCATCGCGGTGATCGACGTCGGCAACCAGACCAACCATCCGGAAGTGTTCGGACGGGTCGATGGCGACAGCACTTCGATCTACGATCGGCGCGGCGATATCGTCGAAGGCGACAATCGCTGGGCGCACGGGCTGCAATGCGCCTCGCTGGCGATGGGGACCAAGAACGGTACCGGCGCGCACGGCGTCGCGATCGGGGCGAGCCTGCTCTATATCCGCGCCGATGCCGGCTTCGGCTTCCCCAGCCTCGACGATTTTCCGCTCCATACGCCCGAGGACCTCGGGCAGTCGATCGACTACGCGGTGGCGAACGGGGCGAACGTGATCAGCCTTTCGCTCGGCGTCTCGAGCGATCCCAACCGGGTGCTGTTCGATGCGATCGAGCGCGCCACCAATGCCGGCGTGGTGGTGGTCACCGCGCTGGGCAATTATTTCGACGGGCGACCCGACAACCAGAAGACCATCGTGCTGTTCCGGGCCGCGTTCGGCGCCGACCCGGCTTTCAACGGGCGGCTGGTGCTGGCGGGGGCGAGCGACCAGGCGGGCGGGATCGGCTTCTTCAGCCCGCGAGCGGGGGCGAACGGGCAGAACGCCTTCCTGCTCGCGCCGGGCGCGAACATGCTGGTGCCGGGCGGCGGCGGTGGACGCAGCACGATCCTCGCGCCCGGCAACACGACCAGCTATTTGCGCGATTCGGGCACCAGCTTCGCCGCACCGCATATCGCGGGTGCGATCGCGGTGGTGATGAGCGGCAGGAACGTGAGCGCGGTCGAGGCGCTGCAATTATTGTACGACAACGCGGTCGATGTCGGCCCCGCGGGCACCGATTCGACCAACGGCCGCGGCCGGATCGACCTGCGGCCGATTTTCAACTGACTGTCATCGCGGCGAAAGCCGGGATCTCCATTGGGCTCGGGCGAACCTAAACCGATCCCGGATCAAGTCGGGGGTGACTTACTTGACAAAGCACACTGATCTTGATTCAACAGCCGGGCGTGACAGGCCGGTAGCTGAGACACCTAATCCCACGTCCCTGTCGGCGGAGGACTGCCGTCAGTTGGTGGACGCAATTGAGCTTGAACTTCTGGATCATTTTCAGGGATCAGCTTTGCAACGGCTTGTTGAAATCGAGGCTCGTTCAATAGCTGTCGGCGGCCTACTTCGTGTCCCCATGTTCGCGGCCCAATGGCAGAGTATGACAGGCGGACCATCCAAGCCGCCTCTCTAGCTTCCTTAACTGCCGCGTCGAAATCGGGTTTGCGGTAAACGAAAATTTTGGAGCGGTCGAAGTCCTCCGGGCGGATCACTCCGCCCCCGTCAGGGGTAGTTTCTGCGCGCTGACGATAACTCATGTTCATATCTACGATGACGTTGGAATCCATGAGAAGCAGGGCGTCGGGCAATTCGTCAACGGTTCCCCAAACGTGGTGAGCGAACTTGTCTCGCGCTGACCGAGCTGCGTTTGTCTGGTTCCAAACGGCCTGAAGCGCGATGAACTGCCATTTCCGTAGGGCCTTTTCGGCGACCGCAAGTAACGCTCTCCGTCGCGCATCGAGGCCATTGAACGCTTGATACGCCGCAGTGCCGACGACAATGTCAGACTTTAGAAGCCCCGAGAATATTGTGCCCCAGTCGCCGTCAATGTGCGCCAGGTGCGCAATCACTTCCATAATCTGCGGTGTGAATTGGGGGCGGCGCGTTAAGGCCGTGGCGCTCACATTGATTTCGCCCTTGATTTTGGCTTTTCGCAAAACGTTTGATAAAGGCTGGGGCATGTCCAACACTGACACCTGCAACGAAGATGACGTGCTCAGGCGAATGCTGAACACTCCCCCTAAGCCGCACAAACAGGCCAAAGAGTCGAGTCAAAAGCGTAAGGCAAAGAAGCGCGCCAAGGGCAACTAGCGCTTGTTGTAGGGTTTTTTGCGTTCGCCGAACTGGCGGGGCGGTCCGACCTTCTTAGGCGGCGAGTTGACTAGTCCGCCGATAGGTCAAGCGCTTGCCGGTGATGCCCTTTAGCGCTTGCTCACAACGCTCGAAATCGTTGTTCTTGCGGGTGTTGTAGCGGAAATCGAACTCGGTGCAGTAGCGGTGCAAATGCTGCTCGCTAAGGTGATAGTAGGTGCCGGTGACGCCGCGTTTGAGGATCGAGAAATAGCCCTCGACCGTGTTGGTGTGGAACGGGCCGCGCACGTATTCATCCTTGCCGTGGTTCACGACTTGATGGGCGAAATCGCGGTGCATGTGGCGATACTGGCCAGCGTCGTCGGTGCAGAGCGTGGTGGCCTTATCGACTTGCTCTAGCAGGATCGGGCGAAGGTTCGCGGCGGTGACGCTCTGAACGTGCGTCGAGCGAACGCTACCGTCGCGCTCGACCAGCGTGAATACGGTTTGCTTGCCCCAGCTACCACCGAGACGGGTTTTGGCGCGCTTGCTCTTGTGCTTGTTCTTTTCCTTGCCGCCGATGAAAGTTTCGTCCGCCTCGACGGTCTTGCCTTCGCCGCCAAGGGGCGGCTCGCCCCCAGCGGGGCGCATGGCCTCGCGGATGCGATGCGACATGAACCATGCCGTCTTTTGCGTTACACCGAGCATACGGGCCAGCTGGTGGCCCGACATGCCGCGCTTTGAGGAACACAGAAGGAAAGTCGCCAGCACCCATTTGTTGAGCGCGATCTTTGAACGCTCGAAAACCGTGCCGACTGTTACCGTGTATTGCTGGCGGCAATCGTTGCACTGAATGACGCCCTTGCGAACGGTGCCGCCGGGATGCGCTTTCGTCGCCTTGCGCTTTTGCGGGGGAAGCCGCGTAGCGTTCACCGATCCACAGTGCGGGCAGTAGGGACCGTCCGGCCAGCGAATGCCTTCAAGGTGCTCGCGGGCAGCGTCAACGTCGGTGAAGCGGGGTGCGGTGATGTCCATGAACACACCCTAGCAGGAAAGGGTGCTGTGTCAAGTATATCATTACCGATCAAGTCCGGGATGACGTGGGATCAATTCGACCAGTGCGCGTCGTCCTTGGGCGTTTCCATGATCTCGGTCAGCTGGCCCATCATGTCCTTGGGGTGGAGGAAGAAGATCGGCGTGCCGTGCGCGCCGATGCGGGTCGGGCCGAGGATGCGCTTGCCCTGCTCCTCGAACCATTCGCGCGCCTCGTGGATATCCTCGACCTCGAAACAGACGTGATGCTGCCCGCCGAGCGGGTTCTTTGCGAGGAAGGTGGTGAGCGTCGACTGCTCGCCGAGCGGCTCGATCAGCTCGATCTGCGTGCCGGACGTGCCGCCCTCGCCGGGCGTGTCGACGAAGCACACCGTCACCCCCTGCTCGGGCAGGTCGAACGGCTCGGCGATGTCGGTCGCGCCCATGACGTCGCGGTAATAGGCGATGCTGTCCGCGATACTCGGAGTGGCCACCCCGATATGATTCAACCGTCCCAGCTTCATGCGCCCGCTCCTGCAAACCCGGACCCGCCACGCCACATACCATACCCGTCATGCTGAACTCGTTTCAGCATCCATGCCGCCACCCGCACCCTTCGTCCGTGGGGAGAGATGGACCCTGAAACAAGTTCAGGGTGACGGAAGAGGGAGGGCGGTGCGACGCCGATATGGTTGAAACGGTCGAGATTCAATTCAAGTCACCCGTGTAATGCGGATTGGGTCGGAATTCGCCGGTGAAGCGACCGGACATGCCGACAAACCAGCTCCCAGTCTTTCCCTCCGCGGGAACGTCAGGAAATTGATCATCAAATGCCGGGTCGATCTCTACAACCCAGCTTCCACGAAGGTGTGGCGCGTCCCTTATGCAGCGCTTCATGTATTCTCTCGGCGCTCGCTCTGGTCGGATGACAGCGCGATAATCCGGGTTTTCCTTGCGACCACCAGTCAGCTTGCCATCCATACCAACCTCCAAAGCGGCTACGATTGCTTCCGGCGGCACGAACAACGTTCCGTAGTCCCAATCTAGCTCATACACCCAGCCGCCGGGCGATTTTCTCGCTTCCTCTTCCAAGCGGCGAGCCAATTTCTGCTCCAAAGACCAGTTCATAGTGGAATATTATCATGCTTCTTCCACGGATTCTCAAGCACCTTCCCGCGTAGCTTCCGCAGCCCCAGCGCGATCCGCCGCCGCGTGGAATGCGGGTAGATCACCTCGTCGATATAGCCGCGCTGCGCCGCGACGAAGGGGTTGGCGAAGCGGTCCTCGTATTCCTTGGTCTTCTCGGCGATCTTGTCGGGGTCGTCGCGGTCGGAGCGGAAGATGATCTCGACCGCGCCCTTGGCGCCCATCACCGCGATCTCGGCGGTCGGCCAGGCGTAGTTGAGGTCGCCGCGCAAATGCTTGGACGCCATGACGTCGTAGGCGCCGCCATAGGCCTTGCGGGTGATGACAGTGATCTTGGGCACGGTCGCCTCGGCATAGGCGAACAGCAGCTTGGCGCCGTGCTTGATGATGCCGCCGAGTTCCTGCGCGGTGCCGGGGAGAAAGCCGGGGACGTCGACGAAGGTGACGATCGGGATCTCGAACGCGTCGCAGAAGCGCACGAAGCGCGCCGCCTTCTTGCTCGAGGCGATGTCGAGCACGCCGGCGAGCACCATCGGCTGGTTCGCGACGACGCCTACCGTGCGCCCCTCGACCCGGCCGAAGCCGCAGATGATATTGCCGGCATGCGCGGGCTGGATCTCGAAGAAATCGCCCTCGTCGAGCACCTTCCGGATCACTTCGTGCATGTCGTAGGGCTGGTTGGCGTTGTCGGGGATCAGCGTGTCGAGGCTCTCCTCCTCGCGGTCCCACGGGTCGGCAGTGGGGCGCTCGGGCACCTCCTCGCGGTTCGACAGCGGCAGGAAATCGACGAAATTGCGCGTCGCGAGCAGCGTCTCGATATCGTTCTCGAACGCGACGTCGGCGACGCTGGTCTTGGTCGTATGCGTCACCGCCCCGCCCAACTCCTCCTGCGTCACGACCTCGTTGGTGACGGTCTTCACAACGTCGGGCCCGGTGACGAACATGTAGCTCGAATCCTTCACCATGAAGATGAAGTCGGTCATCGCCGGGCTGTAGACCGCCCCGCCCGCGCAGGGCCCCATGATAAGGCTGATCTGGGGCACGACGCCGCTGGCGAGCACGTTGCGCTGGAACACTTCGGCATAGCCGCCGAGGCTGGCGACGCCCTCCTGGATGCGCGCGCCGCCGCTGTCGTTGAGCCCGATCACCGGGGCGCCGACCTTCATCGCCATGTCCATCACCTTGCAGATCTTCTCCGCGTGGCGCTTCGAAAGGCTGCCCCCGAACACGGTGAAATCCTGCGAGAACACGAATACCAGCCGCCCGTTGATCGTGCCGCTGCCGGTGACCACGCCGTCGCCGGGGATGCGCTGGTCCTGCATGCCGAAATCGACGCAATCGTGTTCGACGTAGCGGTCGAGCTCCTCGAAGCTTTCCTCGTCGAGCAGGATTTCGAGTCGTTCGCGCGCGGTCAGCTTGCCCTTGCCGTGCTGCGCGTCGATCCGCTTCTGGCCGCCCCCCATGCGGGCGGCTTCGCGGCGGCGTTCCATTTCGGCGATATTGGCGGACATCCGGTGCTCCCTGTTGCGCGGCAGGGGGTTAGGCACGAGCGAGCCGGAGCGTCAAGCGATTGGGGAGCGCGAGTCCCCGCGAAGGCGGGGACCTCAGGCAATCAGGCGTTTCGCTTGCGGCCCGAGGTTCCCGCCTTCGCAGGAACGCACAAGATGTCAGAACCGCAGCATCACCTTCCTCGCCAGCGCGGGCGAGGCGGAATGGACTGCCTTGAGCACCTTGACCATCCCGACATTGGCCTCGGCGCGATCCTGTTCGAGCGCGGCGACGATCTGCCGCGCGCATTCGTCCGCCGGCATCTTCCCGCCCTTGCGGTCGGCGGTCATCTGCGTGTCGACCACCGGCGGCAGCGCCTCGATCACGCGGATCGGCGTGTCCTTCAACTGCGC
This sequence comes from uncultured Altererythrobacter sp., assembly GCA_913055875.1. Classification (GTDB taxonomy): domain Bacteria; phylum Pseudomonadota; class Alphaproteobacteria; order Sphingomonadales; family Sphingomonadaceae; genus CAJXJY01. Next base: position 113,076 of record CAJXJY010000004.1, on the reverse strand, counting down.
GCGCAGCGCCTGGGTGTAGCTCCTCAGGCCCGCCTTGGTCGCGCAATAGACCGGGCTCCCCGCGCGCGGCGCGATCGCGAGCCCGCTGGTGACGTTGACGATCGCCGCCGCCTCCTGCCGGTCGAGCAGCGGGAGCAGCCGGGTGATCAGCCGCACGGGCGAGTTGAGATTGGCGTAGATGCACCCGTCCGCCGCATCCGCATCCGGCTTGCCCTGCCGGAAGTCGTGATCGACCCCCTGCCCGGCATTGTTGATAAGGATGTCGAGCTCGCGCTCGCCCCACGCCTCGATCAGCGCATCGACCCCGGCGGCGCTCGACAGGTCGGCGGCGATCGCCATGAAGCCGTCCTTGCGCATCGCCGCGAGCCGCTCCTCGTTGCGCCCGGTGACCACCACCAGCGCGCCCTTGGCCTTGAGCTGCCACGCCATCTCGCGCCCGATCCCGGCGCTGCCCCCGGTCAGGAGGACGACCTTGTTCTTCAGTTCCATCAGGCTTTCACGATCCCTTTTTCGACCAGGCTCCGCACGGTATCTTCCAGCGTCTGCTCCGCCGGGATGAAGGTGAAACCGAGTACCTCCTCGGTATGCTTGCCCGACACGTCGCGGACATTGCCGAGTTCGCCCTTGATCTGCTTCATCTCGTCCATGAACAGCGCGAGCAGCTTCACCAGCCAGTCGGGCATCGGCCGTTTCGGCACCTTGCCGGCATGTTCGGGTACGCGCGCCCGCACCGCTTCGGCCATGTCGCGAATCCACAGGAATTTTTCCGAAGTCGGAAAGCGCTCGCCGCGGACTTTCTCCGCCGGCGCCTCGATCGCGCGGACATGCGCCTCGGCGACATCGCGCACGTCCGTGACGCAGATACCCATGTTCGGGATCAGCGGGATCGACCCGTCGACGATCTTCTTGACCAGCTCGATGCTGGTCGAAACGTCCGAATCGTAGACCGGCCCGAACACCGCCACCGGGTTGACCGAGCAGAAGGTCATGTTCGGCACGTTCGCCGCGACCCAGTCGCGCGCGGCGCGTTCGGCGACGGTCTTCGATTCGATATAGGGCGGGACGTTCGCGGTCAGGTTGGTCCAGTCGGTGTAGTCGAAATGGTCCTTCTCCGGCTGGCCGTAGGCGATCGCGGCGGCCGAGCTGGTCTGGACGAAGCGGTCGATCCCCGCCGCATGCGCGAATTTGAGCGCGCGCAGCGTGCCCTCGCGCGCGGGGATGACCAGCTCGTCCTTGTCCTTGGGAATACCCATCGGGAACGGCGAGGCGACATGCGCCACCGCATCGCAGCCGGCATTGGCCTCGGCCCAGCCGGCATCGTCCATCAGGTCGGCCTGGAAGACTTTTAGGCGCTCGCCCGCATCGGGCCAGCGCGCGCGCAGTTTGGGTTCGCTCTTCGCCTTGTTGCGGACGGTGGTGTGGATCGTATAGCCCTTCGCCAGCAGCTGCTCGATCACCTCGCCGCCGATATAGCCCGTGCCGCCCGTGACCAGAACCGTGCCCGCCATTGCCTGTCTCCTCTCGTGCGGAGATTACCGCAACAGGTTGCAATCGGCAACGGGCCTTGCCCCTCATCCAACTTCGCCTAACTCGCTACGCTCGTAAGGCTTCGTATCCTTCTCCCCAGGGGAGAAGGATAGCGCAGCTTGCTCCGCCAGGAGCTAGCGGAGCTTGGATGAGGGACAGCGCGCCTACCGCAGCAGCACCAGTTCCTCCGCCATGGTCGGGTGGATCGCGGTGGTGGCATCGAAGTCCGCCTTGGTCAGCCCTGCCTTCACCGCCACCGCGGCGGCCTGCATGATCTCGGGCGCCTCGGGCCCGATCATGCCGATGCCGACGATCCTGCCGTTCGCCGCGTCGGTGATCATCTTGTAGAGGCCGCGCTCGTTGCGGCCCGCGACGACGTTCTTCATCGGGCGGAAATCCGACTGGTAGACCTTGATGTTGCCGAGCTTGTTGCGCGCCTCGCCTTCGGTCATCCCGACCGCGGCTATCGGCGGGTGGCTGAACACCGCGCTGGGGATGCAATTGTGGTCGACCGCGACCGGATCGCCATCGCCGAACACGGTATCGGCGAACGCCTGCCCCTCGCGGATCGCGACCGGGGTCAGCTGCACCCGGTCGGTGACGTCGCCGACCGCGTAGATATGGTCGACACTGGTCTTGCTGAAACGGTCGACGACCACCTCGCCCTTGTCGCCCAGCTTCACGCCGGCCTTGTCGAGCCCGAGCCCTTCGGTGTTGGGCACGCGGCCGGTGGCGAACATCACGCAATCGACCTCGATATCGTCATGCTTCGTCATCGAGACCTTGAGACAGCCCTCTTCGGTCTTCTCGATCCCGCGGAATTCGGCGTGGAAGCGGAAATCGATCCCCTTCATCATGCTGATCTGCAGCAGTCGGTCGCGCAGGCTCTCGTCGTAGTGGCGCAGCAGCTGGTCGGAGCGGTTGATGATCGTCACATGGCTGCCGAACTCGTTGAAGATGCCCGCGAATTCGTTGGCGATATAGCCCCCGCCTGCGATCAGGATGCGTTTCGGGATCGCGTCGAGATGGAACGCCTCGTTGCTGGTGATGCCGAGTTCGTGGCCGGGGCAATCGGGAATATGCGGACGCGCGCCGGTGGCGATGAGGATGTATTTGGCGGTCACGACCTTGCCGCTCGCCAGCGTGATCTCGTGCTTGCCGGTCAGCTCGGCGCGTTCGTGGAAGATTTCGACATCGTGGTTCTCGAGCGTCTCGGTGTAGAGCCCGTTGAGCCGGTCGACATCGGACAGCACGTGGTCGCGCAGCTTGACCCAGTCGAAGCTCTTGTTCTCGACCGTCCAGCCGAATTGCCGGCAATCCTCCAGATCCTCGGCAAAATGCGCGCCATAGACGAGCATCTTCTTCGGCACGCAGCCGCGGATCACGCAGGTGCCGCCGACGCGGTGCTCCTCGGCGATGGCGACCTTGGCCCCGTGCGCCGCGGCGACCCGGCTCGCGCGCACCCCGCCCGAGCCGGCACCGATGGTGAAGAGGTCGTAATCGTAGTCGTCGGATTTACTCGCGGCCATGTACGCGCTCCTGTCAGCGTGAGCGCGCGATATGGCGGCGGCGGGGCGATGGGGCAACCGTGCGGCAGACTCGAAATCCGCGGCGCTCTCCCCTAGGCTTGCACGACAAGGTCTCGGGACGAGCGCTTGATAGGCATCGAAACTCTATCGGAGGAGCCGATGCCAGAACAGATTTCCACTTTCTTCGCCGGCCAGCCGGCCTGGGTCGAACAGCTTGCCTATGCGCTGGGTGCGGGGGCGCTGGCCGTCTCATTCGCACTTGCGGTCCACTGGCTGGTGTTCCGTACGCTGCACCATGTCGCGCGGGCCAGCGACAGCGAGGCCGACAATATCCTCGTCCGGCGGCTCGCCCGCCCGACCCGGTATGCGCTGGTGGCGCTCGCGCTGGTGCTCGCCGCGCGCGAATCGCCGATACTCGACGAATTGTGGGAGAAAGTCGCCGGGTTCGCCATGCCCGCGCTGGTCGGCTGGGTAGTTGTCGCGATCCTGCATGCGCTGGTCGAGGCGATGGCGCTGCAGGCCGACATCACCGTGGCCGACAATTTGAAAGCGCGGCGCAAGCGCACCAAGCTCGCCATGTTCAACCGGATTGCGAGTTTCGTAGTGGTGTTCGTCACCGTTGGGTTGATGCTGCTGTCGATCCCGGGCGTGCGCGATGTCGGGCTGACGCTGGTCGCCTCGGCCGGGCTGGCCGGGCTCGCGGTCGGCGCGGCGGCGCAACCCGCGCTCAAATCGCTGATCGCGGGCGTGCAGATGGCGCTGACCGAGCCGGTCAATATCGACGATGTCGTCATCATCGAAGGCGAATGGGGCTGGATCGAGGACATCCGCACCACCTATGTCGTGGTCAAGATCTGGGACGAGCGCCGCCTGATCGTGCCGACCACGCGCTTCCTCGAAGGTGCGTTCCAGAACTGGACCAAGACCACCGCGCAACTGCTCGGCTCGGTGATGCTCTACCTCGATCCGTCGACCAGGATCGGCCCGATCCGCGAGGAGTTCGAGCGGCAGGTCGAGGCCAACGCGCGCTGGGACGGCCGCGTGCAGGTGACGCAGGTGACCGAGACCACCCGCGACGCGATCGAAGTCCGCCTGCTGATGAGCGCGAAGGACTCGCCGACGCTGTTCGACCTCAGATGCGATATCCGCGAAGGGATGCTCGAATGGCTCGCCGACCACCGGCCCGAGGCGTTCGCCCGGACGCGTCTGGTGGCGGCGGAGCCGGTCGAGGTGAACGGCGAGTTGAAGCGGGCGGCGTAGGCCGCCGTCAGCTGTTCGCCGAGCGCCGCCGCCGGTTGCGGCGCTGGCCGCCGCCCGGCCTGCCCTGCCCCGCATGGGCAGGCTTGCCCTTGCGGTTCGGGTGCTTGCGGTTGGGCTTGCCGCCAGCCGGAGCGCCGCCCTTGGGCTTGGGCTGCACGCGCTGGCGCGGCTGCTTGGGCGGCGGCTTGGTCGGGCCGACGCCTTCCACAACGGCACGGAAATTCTCGGGCAGAGGCAGACGCTCGAATTCGGCGTCGGTGGTCTTGCGGATATCCTTCAGATAGGCCCGTTCATCCTCGGCGCAGAAGGCGATCGCGACCCCGTCGCGCCCGGCGCGCGCGGTGCGGCCGATGCGGTGGACATATTGCTCGGGCACGTTGGGCAGCTCGTAATTGATCACGTGGCTGACGCCCGGAATATCGATCCCGCGCGCGGCGACGTCGGTCGCGACGAGGATCGGGTTCTTCGCCGACTTGAACTCGCCCAGCGCGCGTTCGCGCTGCGGCTGGCTCTTGTTGCCGTGGATCGCGTTGGCGGGGATGCCGCGCTGGGCGAGCTTCTTCACCACCCGGTCGCAGCCGTGCTTGGTCCGCGCGAAGATCAGCACGCGTTCGAAGCTGCCCGGCACCGGGTGACGCTCGCTGAGCACCAGTTCAAGCAGCGCCTGTTTCTCGTCCTGCTGGACCATGAACAGGTACTGGTCGATCCGCTCCGCCGTCGTCGCCGCGGGGGTGACGCTGACATGGACCGGATCGTGGCAGTATTTGCCCACCAGTTCCTTGATCTGCCCCGGCATGGTGGCGCTGAAGAACAGCGTCTGGCGGCCCGCGGGCACCAGTTCGCTGATCTTGCGCAGCGCATGGATGAAGCCGAGATCGAGCATCTGGTCGGCCTCGTCGAGGACGAGGATCTCGACCCCGTCGAGCCGGAACGCCTTCTGGTCGATCAGGTCGAGCAGCCGGCCCGGCGTGGCGACGAGGATATCGGTGCCGCGGTGGAGCTTGTTGCGATCCTTGTTGACCGAAGTGCCGCCGACGATCGAGTGCACCTTGAGCCCCGCGAGCGCGCCGTAATCCTTGGCCGACTGGGCGATCTGCCCGGCCAGCTCGCGCGTCGGCGCGAGCACCAGCATGCGGCACGATTTGAACGGCGTCTGGTTATCGGCGTCGCGGAGGCGATCGATGCTCGGGAGCATGAAGGCGGCGGTCTTGCCGGTGCCGGTCTGCGCGATCCCCATCAGGTCGCGCCCCGCAAGCACCGGCGGGATCGCCTGCGCCTGGATCGGGGTGGGTTCGGAATAGCCCTTCATGTCGAGGGCCTGGAGCACGGGCTGCGAGAGCCCCAAATCTTCAAAACGAAGACTCTGGTCGAAAGTGGTTGTCATTCTAGTTGTCTAAACTCGCATATCATGCGGCGCGCTCGACGGATTCCTCGCGGAATCCGGGCGCGGCGCGGGTGTCAAAACGACCCGCGTGAAAAGGGAAGTCTCTGGAAAAATGACCGAAACGCTGCCGGGGCTGACGCTGTCTCGCGCCGCCGCTTCACGCTGGCGGGCGTTTCGATGGCGCGCATGTGGGGGTGGGCGGCGCGGAAGTCAATTGCAATCGCGCAAGATGTTTGATAACTGTTGATAAAAGCATTGGAGGCCGCACCATGATTAGCGCTGATTTGGGCGAACCGCTGGAAAAATTCGTCGCCGAGATGGTGACCAATGGCCGCTACAATTCCAAGAGCGAGGTGCTGCGCGAAGGCGTCCGCCTGATCCAGGACCGCGAGGCGCGGCTCGCCGCCGCAATCGCACGAGGTCTCGCTGACGTTAAAGCCGGTCGCGTCAAGCCTGCCGACGAAGTGTTCGACCGGCTCGAAGCCAAATACCGGGCAATGCTCGACGAGCAATCGTGAAAGTTATCTTCTCGGATGCCGCCGAGGCCAGTTTCGAGATCATCGGCGACTATATCGCGCGCGACAACCCGTCTAGGGCGATCAGCTTCGTGATTGAATTGCGAGAGGCTTGCGCCGGCCTAGCAGAGTTTCCCAGCAGGTTTCCGTTGGCAGAAGGCTACGAAAACCTTGGTGTGCGGCGACGGATCTACGGAAACTATCTGATCTTCTATGTGGTCGCGGAGAATGGTGTGACAATATTGCAGGTCAGCCACGCTGCGCAAAACAGCTAGAGAAAAAATCATCGTTGCCGGCAAGGTAACTCAACCGACCTGGTTAAAAAGGAATATCGTCGTCAACGGTCTCCGCTGCTCGATGACTGCCAAAATCTCATCGATACGAGTAACAGGGCGCTGGATAAGGCTGTTTACAACCCCGCCGCCGCCAGCAACGCCTCCGTACTCGCATCGAAGCTCTGCCCCCCCGCCTCGATATCCTTCGCCATCCGTTTGCCCAGTTCGACCCCGAACTGGTCGAACGGGTTGATCCCCGTCAGCACCGCATTGGCGAACACCCGGTGCTCGTGAAAGGCGATCAGCGCGCCCAGTGTCGCCGCGTCGAGATCGTCGCACAGCATGGTCGCGCTGGGACGGTCGCCGGGGAAGTGGCGCGCGGGATCGTCGCCCTTGTCTCCGGCCATCAGCGCGGCGCCTTGCGCGAAGCAGTTGGTCAGCAGGATGCGGTGGTGCGCCTGGTCTAGGTCGTCGCCGGGCGCGATGGCGGCCAGAAAATCGACCGGGATCAGGTGCGTGCCCTGGTGGAGCAGCTGGAACACCGCGTGCTGCGCGTCGGTGCCGACCCCGCCCCAGGTGACCGGCGCGGTCTCGCCATCGACCGGCTTGCCGTCCGCGGTCACGCGCTTGCCGTTCGATTCCATCTCGAGCTGCTGGAGATAGTCGGGCAGCAAAGCGAGCCGCTCGTCGTATGCGAACACCGCGCGCGTCTGGCACCCTCGCACCTGCGTGTAATATTGGTCGGCAAACGCCGCGCGCAGCGGCAGGTTGGCGCGGCCGTCGGCATCGCGGAAATGCTCGTCCATCGCCTGCCCGCCCGCGAGCATCGCCGCGAACTCGCCCCACCCGCAGGCGAGCGCGACCGGGAAGCCGATACTCGACCACAGCGAATAGCGCCCGCCGACGGTCTCGGGGAACGGCAGCACGCGCGTCTCGTCGACGCCCCATTCGACCGCCTTGTCGGGGCTCGCGGTAAGCGCGATCACGCGGCCGGTCGGATCGGATACCCCGCCCTGCTCCAGCCATTTGAGCGCGCTTTCGGCATTGGTCATGGTCTCGATGGTAGTGAAAGTCTTGCTCGCCACCGCGACCAGCGTCGTCGCCGGATCGCACGCCGCGAAGGCCTGTTCGAGCGCCAGCCCGTCGATGTTGGACACGACATGGACGTCGACCAGCGCCAGATCGCGGGTAAGCGCGTCGACCGCCAGCTTGGGCCCGAGCGCACTGCCGCCGATGCCGATATGGATCAGGTGCTTTACTTCGCCGAGCGCACCCTGATGGATCGCCTCGACCAGCAGCCTCATCCGCTGATGCAGCGCCGCCGCTTCCTCGACCGAGGCCTCCGCCCCGACGCCGCGCTGCGCGGTGTGCTCGGCCGCGCGTCCTTCGGTGACGTTGACCTTGGCACCCGACAGCAGCAGCTCGCGCTGGCGAGCGAAATCGCATGCCTCGGCCAGCGCCTCGAATGCGCCGAGAAGTTCGCCGTCGAGATGCGTCTTCGACCAGTCGAAGCGGATCCCGCCGGCCGTCTCGCCCCCATCTTCCCTGGCACCCCATTCGAGCCGCGTCGCAAGCGCATCGACGCGCCCCTCCTCCTCGCGGAACAGTTCGCGCAAGGTGCGGCGCGGCGCGGCCTCGATGCGTTCCCATGCGGCGGAGACGGCGTCGGTCATCGCAAAAATCCTTTCCTACACGGCACCTGTCCGGTTAGGGATTGGGGCCATGTTTGCAAGCACCCTCCGCGACTTCCCGCCTCGCGCGAAAGCCGCATCCCCATGTGACCTTGTTCATGCTGGACCGCGGTTTTCCGCCGTTCGAATGTGTCACATGTGTCAACACCCCGCGTCATGAACGAGCTCGCCGAAACTCCCGCCGGGGCCGACGACAAGCCCGAGGAAAAGGGCGAAAGCTGGGGCAGCTTCGCGTGGTTCGTAGTCAAGCTTGCGATCGCCGCGCTGCTGTTCCGCAGCTTCCTGTTCTCGCCCTTCTCGATTCCCAGCGAGAGCATGCTGCCGCGGCTGATGATCGGGGACTATCTCGTCGCGGCCAAATGGCCCTACGGGTTCTCCAAATACTCGCTGCCGCTCAACGCGCCGCTGATCCCCGGCCGCATCTTCGCCGGCGAGCCCGAGCGCGGCGACGTGGTAATCTTCAAGCACCCGATCGACGAGACCGACTACATCAAGCGCGTGATGGGCCTGCCGGGCGACACGGTCGAGATGCGCGGCGGCGTGTTCGTGCTCAACGGCGAACCGGTGAAGAAGGAGCGGATTGCGGATTTCGTGCAACCGATCAACCTCGATGCTCTCGATGCCGGGAATGAGACCGACCGAACGTGGCCATGTGCCTGGGGAGTGGTCGAATCGAGAGTCAGCACCGATGGTACCGGCCATTGCCGCTATGAGCGTTACCGCGAAACGCTGCCCTCCGGAGTCAGCTACGAAGTGCTCGATTTCGGCGAAACCGGAATCGACGATTGGGGGCCCCGGATAGTCCCCGAGGGCACGGTTTTCCTGATGGGCGACAATCGCGACAATTCGCAGGACAGCCGTTTCGAAGCGAAGGCCGCAGGCGGGGTCGGTTTCGTCCCGCAGGACAACCTCGTCGGGCGCGCCAGCGCGATGATGTGGTCGACCGACGGCAGCGCCGAATGGATCAAGCCGTGGACCTGGTTCACCGCCGCCCGCTGGGACCGCATCGGGGACGGCATATGAGCGATCTGGCGCCCGAAACGCGCGACTGGCTGCGCAAGAACGGCTTCGCCGTCGCCACCGAAGACCTGTGGGTCGAGGCGCTGACGCATGGGAGCCTTGGCGAGGCGCGCGACTACGACCGGCTCGAATTCCTCGGCGACCGCGTGCTCGGCCTGTCGATCGCGCACTGGCTCTACGAGGACGGGCCCGACGCGGAAGGCCGGCTGGCGCAGCGGCTCAACGCGCTGGTCGACAAGGCGAGTTGCGCGCGCATTGCGAGCGAGCTGGGCGCGTCCGAACATATCCGCCTCGGCAAGCAGGCGCGCGCCGACGGCACCGCGGAAAGCGACAACGTGCTCGGCGACATCATGGAATCGCTGCTCGGCGCGCAGTTTCTCGAGGCCGGGTTCGACAGCGCGCGCGAACTGGTCCACCTGCTGTGGCGCGACGCGGTCGAGAGCACGGCCGGCCGCGCCAAGCATCCCAAGAGCGCGCTGCAGGAATGGGCTGCGGGCAACCAGCGCCGCAGCCCGCGCTACGAACTGGTCGAACGCTCGGGCCCCGACCACCAGGCGCGCTTCACGGTCAAGGTGAGCATCCACAATGTCGGCGAGGCAGAGGCGACCGCGAGCAGCAAGCAGGAAGCCGAAACCGAAGCGGCAAGGAAGTTCATGGAGACGTTCGGGTGAGGCCATTCTGTGCCATCCCCACCCCGTTCGTCCCGAGCTTGTCGAAGGACATGTTCGAGCGCAGCCGAGAACCGGCCCTGCGCGAACGATCTCGACTTCGCTCGATCCTGCCCCTCGACTTCGCTCGGGACGAACGGAATTGGGAGGTCGGTTGTGTCCGGGACGCCTAGTCGCTGCGGTGTAGTCGCGGTCATCGGCGCGCCCAATGCGGGCAAGTCGACGCTGGTCAACGCGCTGGTCGGGCAAAAGGTCGCGATCACCAGCGCCAAGGCGCAGACCACCCGCGCGCGGATGCTCGGCATCGCGCTTGCCAAGAACGAGGACGCCGCGACCCAGATGATCCTCGTCGACACACCCGGCATCTTCGCCCCGCGCCGCAAGCTCGACCGCGCGATGGTGAGCGCGGCGTGGGACGGCGCCGAGGCGGCCGACGCGGTGCTGCTGCTGGTCGACCCGGTCAAGCAGCGCCGGCACGAACTCGAACCGTTGATCGAGGCGCTGGCGGGACGGCCCGAGCGCAAGATCCTGGTGCTGAACAAGGTCGACGCGGCGAAGAAGGAACCGCTGCTCGCGCTGGCGCAGGAACTCGGGGAAAAGACCGATTTCGCCGAAGTGTTCTTCGTCTCCGCGCTGACCGGAGACGGGGTGGTGGAGATGAAACAGGCGCTCGCGGACATGATGCCCGAGGGGGTATGGCACTATCCCGAGGACCAGGTGAGCGATGCGAGCGAACGCCTGCTCGCGGCGGAAGTTACGCGCGAGCAACTCTACAAGCAGTTGCACGAGGAACTGCCCTACGATTCGGCGGTTCGCCCCGAGAGCTACCAGCAGCGCCCCGACGGCAGCCTGGAAATCCACCAGCAGATCGTGATCGCGCGCGAAAGCCAGCGCCCCATCGTGCTCGGCAAGGGCGGCCGCATGATCAAGGCCATCGGCGAGGCCGCGCGCAAGGAACTGGCCGAGATGCTGGGGGTGAAGGTACACCTGTTCCTGCACGTGAAAGTGGAGGAGGGCTGGGCGGAGAGCAAAGAGGTGTACGAGGAGATGGGGCTGGATTGGGTGAAATAATGAAAGCGATCATCTGTCTGGTGTTCTGCACCATGTTTGGGGTGCTTACCGGCTGTTCGGACGCTGGGCGCAGCGATGCAACTCAATCGGGCCAACCATACGAAAAGTCGACTTACCTCAGCAAAGAAGCCCGCGAGATCGGATGCTCCATCGTAGCAAAATACGTCTCGGACCATTTCGACAAGGCTGACAAGCCCATCGTACTGAATGACACGAGAGAGTTCGGTATAATTATGTCCGAAGAAGAAGCAGCGACGCTGTTTGCATTCCTTATCGATGGCGAGGAAGGCGATCCGGACAGCGTAGCAATTCAGGCCCGAGCGAGAGCGTTCCTATCTTTGACTGGAGAAAGCGCGATTGAAAATTGCGATGCTCTGCGTTCAATCAAACAGAAGCGATCATTTGAACCCGATCCTGCGGATGAATCTCCGCCGGTCTCCGCCGACGGCTTGTTCTTCGAATACGAATTTCACACAGTCTCAGCGCCTCTTGTAGACTTGGACCGTGGCCAAGCTTTCTTGTGGAGAGGACACGGATGCGGTCCGTTATGCGGAGGAACCGGAATAGAGATTTTTGCACGGCAGACGGACGGGAGTTGGACAAGAACTGACTACCAAGGACTTTCCATCAGGTGAATTGACGTGCCTTGGCCACGTTTCGCAGTTGCTTCCTGCGCGGCATTATCGCCCCTCCGTCAGCCCTGCGGGCTGCCACCCCTCACTTGTCCTGCGGAGAAGCGGGGAGGATCTGGATCACTTCTTCGCTGCTGCTTTCTTCCCGACCGCCTTCTTCCGCCGCTTCTTCTTCGCCGGGCCCTTCGCCGCGCGCTTGTCGATCAGTTCGACCGCCTGCTCTTCGGTCACGTCCTCGGGCTTCACATCCTTCGGGATCGTCGCGTTGGTGGTGCCGTCGGTGACGTAGGGACCGTAGCGGCCCGGCATGACCCTGATCTCGCCGCCCGAGGTCGGGTGCGCGCCGAGCGTCTTGATCGGCTCGGCCTTGCCGCGCCCGCCGCCCTTGCGGTTGGCGGCCTGGGCGAGGATATCGACCGCGCGGTTCATGCCGACTTCGAACACTTCGCGGGTCGACTGCAGCTTGCCGTATTTGCCGTCGTGGCGCAGGTAGGGACCGTAGCGTCCGATCGCCGCCTCGATCTCCTTGCCCGTTTCCGGATGCGCGCCGACGATGCGCGGCAGGTCGAGCAGCTTGATCGCCCATTCCAGGTCGAAATCGTCCAGGTCCTTGGGGATGCTCGCGCGCTTCGCCTCCTTGCCCTCGCCCATCTGGACGTAGGGCCCGAAGCGGCCCGATTTGCGCTCTATCGGAAGGCCGGTTTCCGGGTGCTCGCCCATCACGCCGTCGTCGGCGGGATCCTCGCCGTCCGCGCCGGGCTGGGCGAAGCGGCGGGTGTATTTGCATTCGGGGTAGTTCGCGCAAGCCACGAACGCACCGTAGCGCCCGCCGCGCAGGTGCAGTTCGCCCCCCTCGCGTCCTTCCTGCTCGCAGAGCGGGCAGTGGCGCGGATCCTTGCCGTCCGCGCGCGGGGGAAACAGGTAATCGGATAGATATTCGTCGAGCACCTCGGTGACTTCGGAGGGCTTGCGCTCCATCACCTCCTCGGTCTTCGGCTTGAAGTCGAGCCAGAAGCCCTCGAGCAATTTCTTCCACTCCTCGCGGCCGCCGGAGACTTCGTCGAGTTCGTCCTCGAGGCCCGCGGTGTAGTCGTAGGCCACGTATTGCGGGAAGAAGCGCTCGAGAAACGCCGTCAGCAATCGCCCCGATTCCTCTGCGAAGAAACGGTTTTTCTCCATTCGCACATAGTCGCGATCGCGCAGCGTCTGGATCGTCGAGGCATACGTCGAGGGGCGGCCGATGCCGAGTTCCTCGAGCCGCTTGACGAGGCTCGCTTCCGAATAGCGCGGCGGCGGCTGGGTGAAGTGCTGATTCGCCTCGACTTGCCTTTTGGCCGGGCAATCGCCCTTGCGGATGACCGGCAGCAGGCCGTCTTCATCGTCGTCCTTGTCGTCGCGCCCTTCCTGATAGACTGCGAAGAAGCCGGGGAACTGGATCACCTGCCCGGTCGCGCGCAGCTCGTGCGCGCCGGTGCCGTCGCGCAGCGTGACGGTGGTGCGTTCGAGCCGCGCCGCCTCCATCTGGCTCGCCATCGCGCGCTTGAAGACGAGGTCGTAGAGCTTGGCCTCGTCGCCCGAACCGGCGCGGTCACGCATGAAGCTGGTCGGGCGGATCGCCTCGTGCGCTTCCTGCGCGTTCTTGGCCTTGGTGGCGTAGTGGCGCGGCTTTTCGGGCAGGTAGCTGCCGTCGTAGCGCTCGCTGATCGCCTTGCGGCAGGCGGAGATCGCGCTGCCGTCCATCTGCACCCCGTCGGTGCGCATATAGGTGATCGCGCCCGCCTCGTAGAGCGACTGCGCCAGCCGCATCGTGTGGCTGGCCGAGAAGCCGAGTTTTCGCGCGGCCTCCTGCTGCAGTGTCGAAGTGGTGAAGGGCGGCGCCGGATTGCGCTTGAGCGGCTTGGTCTTGATCTCCTCGACCGTGAAACGGCCTTCCTCGACCGCGGCCTTCGCGGCCAGCGCGCTGCCCTCGTTGCCGAGCGTCAGCTTGTCGAGCTTCTTGCCCTCGTAGCGCACCAAGCGGGCGTCGAATTCGGTGCCGTCATGTTCCAGCTTGGCGACGACCGACCAGTATTCGTCGGGCCGGAACACTTCGATCTCGTGCTCGCGCTCGCAGATCAGCCGCAGCGCGACCGACTGCACGCGGCCCGCGCTCTTGGCGCCGGGCAGGCGGCGCCACAGCACCGGCGAAAGCGTGAAGCCGTAGAGATAATCGAGCGCGCGGCGCGCGAGATAGGCGTCGATCAGGTCGCTATCGAGTTCGCGCGGGCTGCCCATCGCTTCGGTCACCGCCGCCTTGGTGATCGCGTTGAAGGTGACGCGGTCGACCTTGTCGGGTGCTGCCTTCCGCTTCTTCAGCAGCTCGAGCACGTGCCACGAGATCGCCTCGCCCTCGCGATCGGGGTCGGTCGCGAGCACCAGCCGGTCGGCTTTCTTGGCCGCGTCGCTGATCTCCTTGAAGCGGCTCTGCTTGTCGCGATAGAGTTCCCAGTCCATCGCGAAATCCTCGTCCGGCCGCACGCTGCCGTCCTTGGGCGGCAGGTCGCGGACATGGCCGTAGGAGGCGAGAACCTTGAAGTCCTTGCCGAGATAGCCTTCGATAGTTTTCGCCTTCGCCGGCGATTCAACGATAACCAGTTGCATGAGCGTGGATACGGTCCCTTACGCGTATACGTGTACGTACGCGCGAAAGTGGGGTCGGGGATTCGCGGGTGTCAAGCGCTGTCGTGCAAATCGCCGTCCAACACGGTTTGACTGGCGTACCCGTCGCATCGCTGGCAATTGACTGGCGATGCCGTTGAACCCCGAATTGACCCGTGCGATCGAGCTCGCCGCCGCCGGAAAAGGCCACGAGGCCAAGTCGATCGTCGGTCGGCTGGCCGAGGGGGATGGCGACCCCGACGCGCTCTACACCTGGGCCGACATGCATTGGCGCGGCGCGCTGGTGGAGCTCGACTGGACCAAGGCGCTCGGCTTCTTCGCCGCGGCGGAAGCAGCGGGCAGTCCCGGCGCGGGCCACATAGTCACCAATCTTATGGCGAACGGCGTGGTCGGGCAGCGCGACTGGCCGGGGGCGATCGAGCGGCTCGCGCGCGAAGCTGCGGAGTTCGACGACCGTGCGCGCGCCTTCGAATTGATCGAAGCGATGGACCTCGACGCGGCCGGCGATCCGCGGCAACCGCCCGAAAGCGAGCGGCTTCGTTCGTCGCCCGACCTGCGATCGTTCCCGCGCCTGTTCAGTCAAGCGGAATGCCGGCACCTGCGCGCGCTGGCCGAACCGCGCCTCGGCCCGTCGCTGGTGACGGGTCCGAACCTCGAACAGGTCCCCGACCCGATCCGCACCTCCGAATGCGCGCAGATCCACACGCTGATCGAGGATCCCGCCGTCACCGCGCTCAATCGCCGGCTGGCGATGGCGAGCGAGAGCGAATATGCCTGCGGCGAAATCCTGCTGGTGCTGCGCTATCGCCCCGGACAGCATTATCTCAACCATCTCGACGCGCTGCCCGGGCTGACCAACCAGCGCGTCCGGACCGCGCTGGTCTACCTCAACGACGACTACATGGGCGGGCAGACGGCCTTCCCCGCCATCGACTTCGCCTATCGCGGGCGCACCGGCGATGCGATCGTGTTCCGCAACGTCACCGACGACGGACGCCCCGACCGGATGTCGATCCACGCCGGATTGCCGGTGACGATGGGCAACAAATACCTTGCCAGCCGCTGGATTCGCGAACGCCCGCTGTTCGACGAAAGCGGGCCGGTGAGGGACTAGGCGAGCGTCACCGTCGCCGCGACGCCCTATCTCGTGTCGAGCGCGCGCTCACCCGACACTACTCCCGCTCGATCTTGATCAGGGCAGGACCTAGATTGGAAACATAAAAGGGCTGGTCCGCGCGACCGAAGATCATCCCCGTGACAAGACCCGGCACACCCCCGTCACCCGCTTGTCCGAGCAGGTCGAGCCGTCCCTCCCCGGCCTTGCCGCGGGCAGTCCATTCGGAAACGACCTGCGCGCCCTGTTCGGTCTGGGCGTCGAACACGACCCGCGTTTCGCCGCTGGCGAGGTCGATCGCGAAGAGCCTGTTGGATACCGGGGAAGCGACCCATAGCGAGCCGTCATGCGCAAGCCGCATGTTGTCGGGCGTGGGGATCGCCGCCAGTACCCTGTGTTCTCCCAGGCTGCCGTTTTCGACATCGAGCGCGAAGCTCAGCACGCGGTCGCCCAGCGTTTCGGACAGGAACAGCCACCCGTTCGCCTCGTCGAGATGGAAACCGTTGGGGAAGTCGAGCCCGTCCACAACCAGTTCGGGCTCTGCCGCGAGATTGCCGTCCGCATCGCGCGGGAGCCGGTAGATCGCGCCGTCTCCTATCGGCGTTCCGACTGCCGCGAACAGGCGCTCCTCGCCCTGGTTCTCGGTCGACTGGGTGAACCAGATCGCACCGGTCGAATCGGCGATCGCGGTGTTCACGCCGTAGCGATGCGCGAGCACCAGCTCGGTCGTCGCGGTCTCGATATCGGTGCGGTAGATCCGGCCGGTGAACACATCGGCGACGAGGATGTGTCTGCCGTCGGGTTCGAGATGCACGCCGTTGGGCCCGGCCGCGCCTTCTGGCGGATCGTGCACGAACCCGGCCGCCGCGAAATCGCCGAACGGTTCGTGGCTGCCGTCGGGGGCGATCCGGACCAGGCCGTAGCGCTGGTCGGCGACGATCAGCGTGCCGTCGCCCAGCTGGACGCCGTCCTCCGCGCGAATCAGGCTGCGGTCGGCGGGAAATATCTCGCCATCGGCCAGCGTCCACGATTTCGCTTCGACCGCAGCCTCGGTGCCGTCGCTCCGCTCGCCCGTGCAAGCTGCCAGAGCCAGCGATGCGGCGATCGTCAGCAGGATTCGTTTCATGGTCCCGTCCCTCCCCTTGCGCACGCTATGGCATCGAACGTCCGCTCGCGGAAGCACCCGTTCGAAGCCACCCGTTCACTGGCCGCCGAGCGAGACCCGGCCAGCGGCGTGGCGTTGCAACCGCCCGGATATCTCCAGCTCCAGCAGCGCCATCTGCACCGAGGCCGCGCTCTCGCCCGATTGCCGGATGAGTTCGTCGACCGCCACCGGTGCGGTGGTGAGCAGGCCCTCGATATCCGCCGGCTCCGCCTCCGCCAGGTCCTCGCCGCCTTCCCAGTCCTGCGGCAGCGGTTCGTGAAAGGTCGAGCGAGGGCTTCCGTCGAAGCCGCTCAGCAGTTCGACAACGTCTTCGGGCGCCTGCACCAGCACCGCGCCGTCGCGGATCAGCCGGTTGCAGCCCTGCGAGCGGGAGTCGAGCGGGCTGCCCGGGATCGCCATCACCTCGCGCCCCGCCTCGCCCGCCAGCCGCGCTGTGATCAGCGATCCGGAACGGGGTGCAGCCTCGACCACCAGCGTGCCCGCCGCGAGCCCGGCGATGATGCGATTGCGGCTCGGGAAATGGCTGCCGCGCGGCTCGGTCCCGGGCGGCTGTTCGGCGAGCAACAGGCCCTCGCTCGCGATCCGCTCCTGCAGATCGGCGTGCTGCGGCGGATAGGCGATGTCGATGCCGCTCGCGATCACCCCGATTGTTGTCGGGAAAGCACCCTCGTGGCTCGCCCCGTCGATCCCACGAGCCAGGCCGGAAACCACGGTGAAGCCCTCCCCCGCCAGCCCGGAGGCGAAGTCGCGCGCCAGCTTGACCGCCGCCGCGCTGGCATTGCGCGCGCCGACCATCGCCACGCAGGGCCGCTCAGCCCGCGACAGATCGCCGCGCCACATCAGCACCGGCGGCGCACTGTCGAGCTCGCGCAGCAACGCCGGATAGCCGGGCTGGTCGTGGAACAGATAGCGCGCACCCGTCATACGCACCGCGTCGATCTCGCGCTCGATCGCTTCGCTCTTGGCAGGACGATAGTCCCGCCCGCCGCGCCGGCCGAGATCGGGCAAACCCGCGAGCGCCTCCTGTGCATCGCCGAAGCGGCGCAGCAGCTGGCGATAGGTCACCGGCCCGATATGGGGCGAGCGGAACAGCCGGATACGCGCGAAGGCCTCGTCCTGGCTCGGCACTGCTGCCGGCGCGTCGCTCACTTCTTCCCGCCGACCTTCGGCTCCTCGCCGCGCAACAGCCGCTGGATGTTGGTGCGGTGCAGCCACAGCACGATGACCGTCACGATCGCCAGCACCGGGACGAACGGCTCGAACTCCCAATAGACCGCGACGAACAGCGCCCCGCACACCGCGCCCATGCCAGCGAGCGAACTGATCCGCGTCGCGCCCAGCAAGGTCAGCCACAGCAGCGCGTAGATCAGCCCGAGCGGCCAGGCAATCCCGAGCGTCACCCCGGCATTGGTCGCCACCCCCTTGCCACCCTTGAAACCGAGCCAGACGGGGAAACAATGGCCGAGCACCGCGCCGAGCGCCGCCAGCGGCACCGCGCCCCACGCCGCCTCCGGCATGCCGCCGGGATGGCCGAACCATTGCCACGCGAGGTAGACCGGCAGGAACCCCTTGAGCAGGTCGAACGCCAGCGTCGCCGCGGCGAGACCCTTGTTGCCGGTGCGCAGCACGTTGGTGGCGCCGATATTGCCGCTGCCGATATTGCGTACATCGCCCAGCCCGGCGAAGCGGGTCAGGAGCAGGCCGAACGGGATCGAACCGATCGCGTAGCCGATGATCAGGGCCTTCAAGCTGTCGATCGGTATGTCCATGTCCGCTCCCCTTGCGCTTCGATCCCATAACCGTTCGCCCCGAGCTTGTCGAAGGGCTGTCTTTTCATTTACTGCGCTAGAAGAAAGTGCAGGGCTTCGACAAGCTCAGCCCGAACGGATTTGGAGCCTTGCGAGCGAATTCCCCCATCCTGCTGTTCGATTCCGGCGTCGGCGGGCTGACCGTGTTGGCCGAGTTGCGCCACGCCCTGCCCGACGCGCCGGTCATCTACGCCGCCGACATGGCGGGCCTGCCCTACGGCACCAAGAGCGAGGCGGAAGTCGCGGCGCGGGTTTGCGGCCTGCTCGGGCGGATGGCCGAACGCTGGCAGCCGCGGCTCATCTGCATCGCCTGCAACACCGCCAGCACGATCGCGCTGGGGATGGTGCGCGAGGTGCTCGAAATCCCGATCGTCGGCACCGTGCCGGCGATCAAGCCCGCCGCGGCGATGACGAAAACCGGGGTCATCGGCCTGCTCGGCACCGAAGCGACGATCCGGCAGGCCTATGTCGACAATCTCGAAGCCGAATTCGCTGCGGACAAGCGGCTGCTGCGGCAGGCGGCGCCCGGCCTGGTGGAAGCGGCCGAAGCGAAGCTCGCCGGACGCGGCGACGCAAACGGCGCGGTCGGCGAGGCGGTCGCAGCGCTGCGTGCCCAGCCCGGAGGAGAACGGATCGACACGGTGGTGCTGGCCTGCACGCACTTCCCCTTGCTGCGCGAGGAATTGCAGGCCGAACTCGGGTCGGAAGTGGCTTTGGTCGACGGCGCACAGGGCATCGCCCGCAGAATCGTGCACCTGACGCGCAACGACGATTTTGCCCGTGGCGAGCCGGACCGGGCCGTAACGACCGGCCCGCTCGCAGCGTTCGAGGCTCTGGCCCCGGTTTTCGCTGCGCACGGAATCGATCGGCTCGTGCAGTTCTAGCTGCGAATCGCTCGCAAAGATCGCGGTGGAAATGGCTGTTTCATCGGCCTAATGCGGGCGCGACGGATGGCCGCGGACGGGCGGCGCTGGCGCAGGTTTCGCGATGAATTACGAGCAGGTCTTCGACAAGGCGATCGACCGCCTCCACGAGGAGGGGCGCTATCGCGTGTTCATCGACATCCTGCGCAACAAGGGCGCGTTCCCCAATGCGCGCTGCTTCGCCGGACACAACGGTCCGAAGCCGATCACCGTGTGGTGCTCGAACGATTATCTCGCGATGGGCCAGCATCCCAAGGTGGTCGAAGCGATGGAAGAGGCGCTGCACGATGTCGGCGCGGGCTCGGGCGGCACGCGCAATATCGGTGGCAACACGCACCTCCACATCCAGCTCGAGCGCGAACTGGCCGACCTCCACGGCAAGGACGGCGCGCTGCTGTTCACCAGCGGATACGTTTCCAACGACGCCACCCTGTCGACGCTCGGCAAGCTGCTGCCGGGCTGCGTGATCTTCTCCGACGAACTCAACCATGCGAGCATGATCGCCGGCATCCGCAATTCGGGCTGCGAGAAGCGCATCTTCCGCCATAACGACATGGCGCATCTCGAGGAACTGCTCGCCGCCGAGGACGAGGAAACGCCCAAGGTGATCGCCTTCGAGAGCGTCTATTCGATGGACGGCGACGTCGCCCCGATCCACGCGATCTGCGACCTTGCCGACGAATACAACGCGCTGACCTATATCGACGAGGTCCACGCGGTCGGCATGTACGGCGAGCACGGCGGGGGCATTTCGGAGCGCGACGAGGCGGCGCACCGGATCGACATCGTCGAGGGCACGCTGGGCAAGGCCTTCGGGGTGATGGGCGGCTATATCGCCGCCGATACGCGGATCATCGACTGCATCCGCAGCTACGCGCCCGGCTTCATCTTCACCACTTCGCTCAGCCCGGTGCTGGTCGCGGGCGTGCTGGCGGCGGTGCGGCACCTCAAGGGATCGAGCGAGGAGCGCGACGCGCAGCAGCGCAACGCCGCGCTGCTCAAGCGCAAATTCGCCGAGGCCGGCCTGCCGGTGATGCCGAGCGAGACGCATATCGTTCCGCTGATGGTCGGCGACCCGGTCCGCGCCAAGAAGATCAGCGATATCCTGCTCGCCGAATACGGTGCCTATGTGCAGCCGATCAACTTTCCCACCGTCCCGCGCGGCACCGAACGGCTGCGCTTCACCCCCGGCCCCGCCCATACCGAGGCGATGATGGACGAGCTGACCGGGGCGCTGGTCGAGATATGGGACCGGCTCGACCTGGAACTGCGCAGGGCGGCCTGAGGCCTGCCGATGGCCCGACCGGCCTCCCCCGACTTCCGCCATGCCATGCCGTCCGACCTGCGCGCTGTTCTCGGCAATGACGGCACTCTCGAGGAAAAGTGGGACGGCCTGACCCCGCTCGCACGCAACGAGTGGATCTGCTGGATGACCTCCGGCAAGAAGGAGGCGACGCGGATGAAGCGCCTCGCCCAGCTGCAGGAGGACATCCTCGATGGCAAACGGCGCCCGTGTTGCTGGCCGGGCTGCCCGCATCGTCGCGAATCCGCGCGCAAGTGGGTCGAACCCTAAACTTCGCCTCCACATGGCGGAGGGCGCGCAAAAGTGGTAGTCTCGCAAGGAAAGAGACGGGCCGCACATCGCATTATTCCGCTTCGAAACATTGTGCCATTTCGGGGGTTCGATCATGAAAAGGCTGATAACTTTATTGCTTGCGTCGGCAATCGCCTGTTCGCCGCCCGCTGCCGCGGCCAAGACCCGCCTGCAATACCAATGCAATCTCGATGGTCAGGCTGCCGTGCTCACCGCGGATGTCGAGGGAATCCAGTCGGGCGGCACCGTGCCCGGGCGGCCGGGTCTCGCGCCGATCATCACCGGCCAGACGATCTATTACGCCGGCCAGCTCGTCTCGCAGAGCGCGCGCTATTCCTTCGTCGGCGAGAACGACTACGCCGAGTTCGTCGACCAGAGCAACAACCAGCGCTTCCGCGTGCAATTCGTCATGTCGGGCAACAGCCTGCTGCTGATCGCGAACCCCCACGGTCCGCAGCCGACGCGCTACATGTGCCAGCGCACCGGGTAATGCCCCCGTTTCCCCGCTATCGTTAGCCGATTCTCAACCACCCTTCGCCTAGGGCACAAGGCCCATGGCGATGACGAAACTCCTCAAGGGACTCAGGAACGGATCGGATAGCGCACAAAGCGCCGCCGAAACGCCGGTTCCGCTGCCCGCCGGCGAGGAGTTGCGGAGCCGCGTGCTCGACGAATTCGAAAGCGCCGGGATCGCCTGGATCTGGGCGACCGATCCGCAGGGAAACCTCGTCTATCTCTCCGACATGGCGACCGAGAAGCTGCGCGAGGATGCCGCGGCGCTGATCGGCCAACCGCTCGAGGACATCTTCGAAATCGACGAGGAAAGCGCATCCGAGAGCAGCGGACGCTCACTCAAGTTCCAGCTCAAGGCGCGCAACAAGATCCGCGAGCAGGTGGTGCGGTTCGCTTGGGGCAAATCGCCGCAGGACGTGCGCCAGACCTGGTGGTCCCTGTCGGGCTATCCGGTGCGCGACGCGGAGGGCAATTTCGTTGGCTACCGCGGCAGCGCCAAGGACGTCACGGTCGAATACGAGCGCCAGCTCGCCGACTCGCAGCGCGCCGATTACGATTCGCTCACCGGGCTTGCCAACCGGCACCATATCAACCGCCTGCTCGACGGCACGATCGCCGGCTTCAAGTCTTCCGAGCGACCGGTCGCGCTGATGATGCTCGACCTCGACAAGTTCAAGCATGTCAACGACACGCTCGGCCACGCGGCGGGCGACCAATTGCTGGTGCAGGTCGCCGAGCGGCTGACCCAGATCGCCGGGAGCCGCGGCAAGATCGCCCGTCTCGGCGGCGACGAGTTCCAGGTGATGATCGCCGACGAGGACGATCGCGGCAAGCTCGGCGAACTGGCCGACAAGATCATCTCGATCCTGTCGCAGCCCTACCCGCTCGACGACGGCAAGCGCGCGATCATCGGCGCCTCGGTCGGGATCGCGGTCGCCCCGTTCGACGGCGACGATCGCGAAAAGCTCAACCGCAGCGCCGACCTCGCTCTTTACGCCGCCAAGAACGGCGGACGCGGCCAGTACCGCTTCTACTCCTCGGACCTCAAGGACGAGGAGGAGGTCCGCCAGCTGCTGCTCGACGAGCTGCGCGAGGCACTCAAGGAAGGCCAGCTGGAAATGCACTACCAGCCGGTCGTCTCGATCGAGAGCGGCGCGGTGGTGTGTCTCGAAGCCCTGATGCGCTGGGACCACCCCGAAAAGGGCTTCATCAGTCCCGGCATGTTCATCCCGGTCGCGGAGGAAAGCGACCTGATCAACACGCTCGGCGAGTGGGCGATGCGGCAGGCCTGCGAGGCCGCCACCGGCTGGCCCAAGAGCGTTTGCGTCGCGGTCAACGTCTCGGCCAACCAGTTCGTCAATCCGGGCTTCCCCGAAGTGGTCACCAACGTGCTCGCGTCCACCGGGCTCGAACCGGGCCGGCTCGAGCTCGAGTTGACCGAGAGTATCTTCGTCGGCGACAGCGAGACCACCGAGCAGGTGTTCAAGACCCTCAAGAACATCGGCGTGCGGCTCGCGCTCGACGATTTTGGCACCGGCTATTCCTCGCTCAGCTATCTGCGCGCGGCGCCGTTCGACAAGATCAAGGTCGACCGCAGCTTCGTCGATTCGTGCACCCAGAAGGACAAGAACAGCGCCAAGATCATCGCCGCGATCGTCGGCCTGTCGAACGCGCTTGGTATGGAGACCACGGTCGAGGGGGTCGAGGCGTTCGACCAGCTCGAAGTGGTGCGCGACAAGGGAGCGCAGCTGGTCCAGGGTTTCCTCTATTCGCGCCCGCTGCCGCTCGACGCGATCCAGCAGAAATTCGATGCCGGCGAATACGAGTTCGAGCCCGAGGGACCGCAGACGTTCCGCGCCGACCGCCGCTCGGTCTATCGCCGCATCGGGGTGATCCACGAGGACTACTACTACAACGCGGTGATGCGCGATTTCTCGCGCACCGGCGCGGGGCTGGAGGGACTGGTCGGCGTTCCGCAGGGAACGCATCTGGTGCTCGATCTGGGCGAAGGCCAGCTCGCGGTGTGCACCGTGGTCCGCTCGGAAGACGACGAGGTCGGAGTCGAATTCGAGACTCCGATGATCAGCGATGGCGCCGGGGGTCTGTGCACGCGGCACCGCGTGTCTGCCTACACCATCGCCGCGGCGGGCCTGCCGAAGAAGCCGGGCACCGCCGGCCCCGACGAAGGCAAGCGCAACGAATCGCGCCCGCAATTCATGGAAGTCGCGCCGGGTACCGCCAAGGCGGCCTAAAGTTGTTTTCAGCTTCGCTGGAGCAGCACCGGGCCGCTCCAGCTAAGCTGAAACCCAGACCACCGCGTAGCCATCCGCGCCAATCCTGCTAAGTCCGCCCGGTCGAACGGGAGGATAGGGTATGGCGGCGGGCGAAGCGACTTACGACGAAGTGGTGCGTGGGCGGCGCAGCATTCGCGGGTTTCTCGACAAACCGGTCCCGCGCGAGCTGATCGCCGAAGTGATCGAGCTCGCGATGCGCGCGCCCTCCTCGTTCAACAACCAGTGCTGGAACTTCACCGTCGTCGCCGGCGAGCCGCTCGAGGCGATCCGCAAGGGCAACACCGAGGGCATCCTCGCGGGGCAGCCAGACAGCCGCGAATTCCGCCGCTTCGACAAGGTCCCCGACGAGCATCGCGGGCGGCAGATCGCGATCGCCAAGCAGCTCTTCGGCGCGATGGGGATCGAGCGGCACGACAAGGAAGGACGGCAGGACTGGGTGCTGCGCGGCTTCCGCCAGTTCGACGCGCCGGTGAGCGTGGTGGTGACATACGACAAGGTCATCCTCGGCAGCGACATCGCCCCGTTCGACTGCGGCGCGGTGACCAACGCGCTGGTCAACGCCGCCTGGTCGCGCGGGCTCGGCTGCGTGATCAATTCGCAGGGCATCATGCAATCGCCGGTGGTGCGCGAGCATGCGGGCATTCCCGAGGACCAGGTGATCATGATCTGCGTCGCGATGGGCTGGCCCGACGAGACGTTCCCGGCGAACGCCGTGGTCAGCGAGCGCAAGACCGTCGAGGAAGCGACCAGGTTCGTCGGATTTGAATAAGCCGATCGGGCTCGTCTATGCTGGTCCCGATTCGAAGGGGGACAGCGATGAATTTCAGCAAGTTTTTCTGCACGACCGTGGCCGCCGCCGCACTTGCCGCATGCGGGGACACCGCTGGCGACACCGATACCGAAGAGGCTTCGGCGACCGCGACCGAAGCCGGTGACGACACGTCCGGCGAAGATATGGCGGCGACGGGCGGCGACCATTTCTACTGCTTCATGAACGTGGTCATCGGCGATACGAAAACCCACTATGTGACGGACGCGGCTCCCGTCCCGTCGGGCGCCGACGAGGAGAGCCTCAAGGCCGATTTCGTCACCGCACTCGAAGCCGAATATGCCGATTCGATCGGCAGTACGCGCACGCCGATCTGCACGATCCTCGGCTCGCGCGAGGAGATCGAGAGCGGCTCCGCCTATATCACCGGCAAGGCGGAAGAACGCGGTCTGACCACGGTCAGGGTCGACTTTCCGTAAGAAGATGGCGCTTTGCGGCCCGGTTCCGGCACCGTCGGTGCGACCGGTGGCGTAGCGGCACCTGCCGCCTGGCGATCCGGGGTTCGCGGCGTTCGGCGAGCGACGCGGCGCCCGTGCGTGCTCGAACCATCGGTTCGCCGCAACAGACCCCCGCCCCATCCGCACGGGCCGGCATGGTGCCGGAACCAATCTCGCGTCGCAGCGGTTGCCTCGATCAGTCACGCTATCCAGCGCCCGGATGCAGCAGGCATTCGGCGCAATTTTTCCGAACGAGTCGATGGGGGCACCGGCGACCAGCCGTATGCGAAGGGGGCGGTGAAAGCCGCAACGCGCACGGCCGACCGTCGAAGTTTGAAGGAGTGAATGAATGCCTACCAATCCCGTCAAACCGACGCTTCTCCTCGCCGCCGCCGCACTCGCGCTACCTGCCGCGGGGAGTCTGTCCGCGCAGCAGCTCGAGCCGGTGGAAGGCGAGGTGCTGACCACCGTCTACGGCACACCGCCCGCCGACCTGTCGGGGCTCGAGGAAGGCCCGGGGATCGACGGCTTCATCACCGCGCGCAAGGGCGACCGGATCCAGGTCACCACCGCCGACGGCGTCCAGAGGACGATCTCGCTCAGCGCCGCGACCGAAATCCGGTCGAGCGGCGGCTTTCTCGGCCTCAGCAAGACCTCGCTGGGCGAGGATTCGCTGCTCAACGGCCTGCCGGTCGACGTCGATACGGTGCGCTGGGGCAACGGCCTCGTCGCGAGCAGGATCGCGCTCAAGAGCAAGGACCTGAAGACCGCGGCGATGATCCATCGCGGTACGGCGCAGGGCTTTGCCGAACAGACCGCCGCGACCGATGCGCTGCGCAGCCGCGTCGGCGACATCGACGAATACAACGTCAAGGGCACCACCAACGTCTATTTCGACACCGGCCGCTACGACCTCTCGGGCGAAGCGCGCGCCGACCTGTGCAGCGCGGCCAGCCAGGCCGAGGCGACCGACAACGCGATCCTGCTGGTGGTCGGCTATACCGATTCGACCGGCAGCTACGAGGTCAATCAGGAACTCAGCGAGAAGCGCGCCGAGCGCGTGGTGAACTACCTGCAGCAGCAATGCGGCTGGAAGCCCTATCGCATGCTGACCCCGACCGGGATGGCCGAAGCCGATCCGGCGGCGGACAACGCCACCGACTACGGCAAGCAGCAGAACCGCCGCGTCGCGGTGAACATTCTCGTCAGCAAGAGCGTCGACGGGTTGTAATCGACGCCTGCGGACGGCCGGGGTGGGCTACGCGCCCACTCCGGCCGGCGGGCCTACTGCTCGACCAGTTCGACCCTTCGGTTCTTGCTCTTGCCCGTGTCGCTCGAATTGGTGAACACCGGCGAGACCGGGCCGACCCCGACCGCCTTCAAACGGCCTTCCGCAATGCCGTAATCCTCCACGAGCACGCGCCGCACCGTCGCCGCGCGGCCCGAGGACAGCCGCATGTTGTAATCGTAGGTCCCTTCCGCATCGGTGTGGCCGACGACGTAGAAGCTCTTGCCGCTCATCGATTTCAGCAGCTTGGCGGTCTCGTCGAGCGCGGGCTTCGATTCCGGCTTCAGCGTGGTCTTGTCGGTATCGAACATCAGCCCCTCGATTACCGTGCGGCCGTATTCCTCCAGATCCTTGCCCATCGCATCGGCATTGGCGACGACCAGGCCGGTCTCGGCCTCCTTCGCCTCGAGCACGTCGACCAGCACGCCGATCTCGTCCTTCGAGTGCTGCTCGATGTTGACGACCACATACATCGGCCCGTCGGCGCGGCGCTTGCGCGCGACCACCGAGCCGGATCCGCCGCTCGACGACGTCCCGGCGGCGAGCGTGTTGACCACCCCGCCCTTGCCCCATTTGTTGGTCGTGTAATAAATGCCCTGCCAGTTGCGGCCGCCGATATCGCCCTTGACGTTGCGGGTCGGGAACAGGCCGTTGCCGAGGATTTCGAAACCCGCCGCCTTCAAGGCTTCGAGGTAGTTGAGATAGACCTCGCCATGCGTGCGGTCCTCGCCCTCGTAGCGGAAGAAATTGCGCGTCAGGCGACCCGCCGTGTCCTCCCACTCGCCGATCTGGCGATAGCCGGTGACCTTGTCGAGCGGGACGCGGAACTCGCGGTAGTTCTCGGTCTCGCACCACGCCAGCACGGTGCCCGGATAGCGGCTCACCGCGGGGTGGCTCTCGCACCCGTCGGCATCGTCGGGCGAAGCTTCGCCGGCGACGAATTTGGGTTCGGCGGACGCACCGCCCGCACCCTCGCCGCCATCCTGCACCGCCTGCTCTGGTTGCAGTTCGGTCGATCCGGCTTCGGCCCCCTCGCCATCTCCGAACGCCGCCTCTTCGCAGCCCGCCAGCAGCAGCAGCGCAGCCACAGCGGTCATTCCCTGCCCGTACAAGGTCATCCCTGGTCCCCCTTCGTGTATTCCCGCCGCAAGCCTATCCGGAGTCGTCCCGGCAGGCAAATATGCGCGGTTTTCGCGCCGGAGCCTGTTTCGGCGAAACCGAAAACGACTCTACTCCGCCACCTCGCTCGCCGCGGCGGCACCGATCAGATAGGGCATCGGCTCGACATTGACGTAGCCCGGCATGCGGCGCGCGAAATGCTTGAGCCAAGTCGCATGCCCGCTGCCGACGATCACCAGCACGCGATCGCCGGGCTCGGCGACCATGTCGAGCTTGCCGAACATCTTGGCGTTGCGCATGTACCAGTAGGCGTTGAGTTCCGCCCCGGGCTGCGCCTCGCCGTCGCCGATCCGGATCAGCGTGTAATAGAGCTTGTCGTGCTCGGCGCCGACCACGTCGGGATCGTTGTGGAACAGCAGCGATTCGGCCAGCGATTGCTGCGCCAGTCTCTCCTGCTCGGCATCGGTGCGCGCCTGCAGGTCGGCGATCAGGCCCTCGATGACGCCCGACTGGCCGGTTTCGGCCGCGGTCGCCTGCACGCGGCCCATCGGGAAATAGTCGGGCTCGCCTTCGGAGGGCTGCTCGTCGAAACCGTAGACCGCTTCGTGCCCGAGCATGCGCGCCATGCGGAAGCCGAGCTGGACGCTCTCGTTGCGGCTGGTCCGGAGCAGTTCGTCGGTACGGGCGTAATCGTCGATCTCGAAATCCGGCGCGTCGGCTTGCCGTTCGACCATTATCCTGGTCGGCTGCCACTGCGCCAGCGTGGCGGCGAGGATTTCGATCTCGCGCTGGCGCTTCGCGGCCAGCACGTCGTCGACCTCCATGTTGACCGCATCCTGCCCGGGATTGGCCCAGTGATAGGTGCCGAACACCATGACTTCGACCGGGGCCGGCTCGTCCTGCGGCTCCTGCGCGGTCGCACCGCTCGCGGACGAAACGGCAAGCGCGGCGGCGATAGACAGAGCTCGAAACATGCATCTCTCTCCCATGTGTGTTACCAACATAATACACATAGCGTGCCGCGTTGCAAATGCCCGCCTCACCGGAAGCGGCGGCGATCCCTCCACGCCGACCGGGTATTACGTTTCCGCCTGGCGCCGGGTGTTGACACATGTGACACTCTCCTGCGCTTCGTTTTCGCCGGCCGTGTCCCCCGCCAGCACGCGGTCGAGCAGCGCGGCGCCTTCCGCTTCCCAGCGCTCCCATGCGTCCTGCGCTTCGATCCCGGCCTCGTCCATCGCGGCGTTCTCCGCCTCGGCATCGTCCTCGCCCTGCGCTTCCCCGTCGGACCGATCCGCCGCGTCGCGCCGCGCGCGCAGCGCCTCGCCGCGGGCATAGGCGGCGTATTCCTCGCGCGTCGGCGGGAGGCCGCCCGCCGCCGGGTCGCGCCAGTCGCGCGTCGCTTCCGCCGCCTCGGCGAAATCGGGCGGCGGCGCGTGCCCCGCCATCGCCGCGAGCAGCTGGTCGAACCGCCCGGCGCGCGCGACCGCTTGCGGGTCCTGCTCGACCCGCCGGTCGAGCCGCGCGAGATGCGCGAGCAGATAGCGCGCATCGTGCTTGCGGAAGGTCGCGACGTGCTCGCCGCGCACGAACACCGGCACTGCGACCCCGTCGATGGCGCGGGTGGCGAGCTCGGCCTCGTGGCGGGCGCGCGCATGGACCAGCGCCGCATCCCAGCACTGCGCGAAATCGGGATAGCGCCGCCGCGCGCGATAGACCGTCTCGCGGCTCACCCCGACCAGCCCCGCCGCCGCGCGGACATTGCCGTGCCCGGCGAGCGCATCGAGGAAACGGATGCGCGCCGGGGTGTCGAACACCGCGGCGGGGTGGACCGGATACGCGCCCTCCCCCAGCTCGATCGCGACCGGATCGTCGCCGGGCAGCCAGCCGGCGGGCCATTGGCCGGGCTTTCCGGGCGGCGGGCGCAACGCGACGCCGTATTGCGCGAGCCGGGCGTTGATCTCGCGGTCGGACGGGGGCTGCGCAGCGCCATCTTCGGCGGGCCGCGCGGCGGCGGATTGCAGTTCATCGGTGGTGGGCATGATCCGTTTCTCCTTGGGGGACGAACGAATCGAACCATCTATGCCATGCGGGGGTCTGTAGGACAGGGTTTTATGATAGTTTGGTGGAACGCGCCCCTTGGTATTTCCACCTATCGTCCCTCCTAGCCGTCCCAGTCCTGCCCCGCATGGACGAGCCGCAGGATTTCGACCTCGTCGGAGAGTACGCGATAGGCGATGACGGTCCGGCGGCGGTAGGGGATGGTGCGTAGGCCAGGGACGAGATCGTCGCGCGGCGTGCCGCGCTCGGAGAAATCCGCCAGCTTGGCCGCGTGGGTCTCGATTTGGGTGGTGTATTCGAGTGCCGTGTCGGGATCGGCGCGCTCGGCGATCCAGTCATACAGGGCGATAAGGTCGGCGCGGGCACGTGGATGCCAGACGACCGTGCGGGGTTTCACCGCTTGCCGCGTTCGGCGTGATGCGCGCGCAAGGCGGCGAACACGTTGGCCTGCGGGATCGGCGGTGCGGGATCGGCCAGCGCTTCCTCGACGCGCGCCTTGATGATCGCGTCGAGCGCCGCTTCCTCGCGCTCCAGCGCACGCAGCCCCGCCCGCACGACCTCGCTGAGCGAAGCGTAGCGTCCGGACTCGACCCGGTCACGAGCGATCCCGTCGCAGGGGCCGAGCGTCACAGTGACCGGTTTTGCACTTCGCGTAGCCATATCGCCAATATATGACAGTGTCATATATTGCGCAAGCTCAGTCTGCCCTACCGCAAACTCACCACGTTGTCGCTGACCGGCCGCTCGCGGTCGCCGCGATACAGGCTCGCCATCGGTTCGTCCTCGACCGTGTATTGCTCCGCCTCGCCGAAGCCGTTGAAGCCGGTCTTCATCGCCGCGCCGTAGGCGCCGAGCATGCCGATCTCGATATAGTCGCCCGCCCGGATATCGCCCGGCAGCGCAAAGGGGCCCTTCATGTAGTCGGCATCGTCGCAGGTCGGGCCGTAGAAGGCGAAATCCTGCAGCGGATCGCGCAGGTCGTCCTCCAACGCCACCAGCGGGAAGCGCCAGTCGACATGCGCCGCGTCATAGAGCGCGCCGTAGGCCCCGTCGTTGATGTAGAGTTCCTCGCCGCGGCGCTTCTCGACCCGCACCACCAGCGAGGAATATTCGGCGCACAGCGCCCGGCCCGGCTCGCACCACAATTCGGCGTTGTAGGCGATCGGCAGCGCTTCGAAATGGCGGTGGATGACGTCGAAATAGTCCTCCAGCGGGGGCGGATCCATGTCGGGATAGACGCTCGGGAAACCGCCGCCGACATCGACCACGTCGATCACCACGCCCGCTTCGGCCACCGCCGCCTTCACGCGCTCCAATGCCTGGACGTAGGCGAACGGCGTCATCGCCTGGCTGCCGACATGGAAGCACAGGCCGAGCCAGTCGCATTGCTGGCGCGTCGCCTGCAGCAGCGGCGCGGCGTCGGCGAGGTCGACGCCGAACTTGGAGGCGAGGCTGAGCTCGGAATATTCGCTCGACACGCGCAGCCGCACCAGCAGCCGCAAGTCGCTCGCCTCGGTGCCGTCCTCGGCCGTCGTGGCCGCGACGATCTTGGCCAGTTCCTCGTGCGTATCGAGCGTGAAGGTCTTCACCCCGTGCTCGAAATAGGCCTCGCGGATCGCGCGCGGGGTCTTGACCGGGTGCATGAAGCACAAAGTCGCCTCGGGCAGCGCCTGGCGCACCAGCCGCACCTCGGCGATCGAGGCGACGTCGTAATGCGCTACCCCGTTCTCCCACAGCACGCGCAGCAGGTCGGGCGACGGGTTCGCCTTGACCGCATAGAGCGAGCGGCCCGGAAACTTCTCGACGAAGAAGCGGGCGGCACGCGCGGCGGCGTGCGGGCGGTTGAGGATCACGGCTTCGTCCGGCGCGAGCGCGCGGACTAAAGTCTTGGCGTCGGGATAGGTGTGCAACTCAAGGGACCCCCTGAAGGTAATGTTACGGTCAAGGCTGCCTTGCGGTTAGTCTAAGTCCCTTGGGGCAGTGGAGCGCGCATATAGGCCGCCCGCGTACGGGCACAAGGGAAAACTGCCTTGGGCGGCATCAATGGCTGCGGCGCGAGGGGGTTCCGGAAACGCGATGGATCAGTCGTTTTTGAACGCCACCTGCGGCACCTGGTCGACGGTGCCCTTCTCGCTGTCGTCGAGGCGGTGGAAATCGGCCTCCTCGAAGCCGAGCATCCCGGCGAACAGCACTGCGGGAAAGCTCTCGCGGCCGGTGTTGTAGTGCGACACCGCCGCATTGAGCGCGCGGCGCGCGGCGGCAAGCTTGTCTTCGAGATGCGCCAGCTCGCGCTGCAATTCCTGGAAATTGGCCGAGGCCTTGAGATCGGGATAGGCCTCGCCCAGCGCGAGCAGCCGGTCGAGCGCGATCCGCAATTGCTGTTCGTCGGCGGAGGACATGGAACCCTCGGCCGCCTTGTTGCGCGCGGCGACGACCTGTTCGAGCGTCTCCTGCTCGTGCCCGGCATAGCCCTTGACCGTCTCGACCAGGTTGGGAACCAGGTCGTGACGCTGGCGCAGCTGCGCGTCGATATCGGCAACCCCGCGGTTCACGTTCTGGCGCATGCCGACCAGCCGGTTGTAGATGCCGACCACCAGCACCGCGAGCACCACGATCACGCCGATCACGATCCACATTGCCATGCGCATTCTCCCCTGTTTTCGCCGCGCCGATAGTATAGGCTGCGGCGCGAATGGCAATCGGAGAGGCCCCCATCCGCTATCCCGACGCAGACACGCTGATGGCCGGGCCGCTCGGCGGCTGGCTCGAGGAACAGGTCGCGACGCGCGAACAGGCGTGGCGAGACTCGCTCTGGCGTATCGGCATGGTGGGGCTGTGTGCGGTGCCGCTCGCGCTTGGCCTGTACCTCCTGCCGGTCAGCGGCGAATTCAAGATTTGGGCGTTCCTGGGCGCGATGGTCGCCGGCGGGGCGTGGTCGCAGGGCCCCAAGCGCAAGGCGGTCAAGCTGGTCAAGACCGGGATCAACGAGGCGATCGCGGAGGCGATGGGGCTGCGTTACGAGCACGATTGCGAGGGTGGCGAATGCTACGACAAGGCGCGCGACTATCGTTTGCTGCCCGGCGCCGACCGCGAATCGTTCGAGGACCTGTGGACCGGCGAGCCGGGCGGGCACCGCTTCACCCTGCGCGAGGCGCATCTCGAGGAACGGCGCGGCTCGGGCAAGCACCGGCGCTGGGTGACGGTGTTCCGCGGGCCGATCGTCACCATCGGCTTCGCCCGCCCGTTTCACGCCACCACCCTGCTGGCGCGCGACGGCGGGCACGGAAACTGGTTCGGGCGGCGCAAGGACGAGGTCAAGCTGGGCGGCGAGCGGCTGAGCTGGATGCAGATGACGCATCCCGAGTTCGAGGACGTGTTCGACGTCTACACCACCGACCCGACCGAGGCGCAGTTCCTGATCGACCCGCTCTATGTCGAGCGGCTGATCGCGATCGAACAGCTGTTTGCGGGCTCGAAGATCGCGGCCCTGTTCAAGGGCGGCGACCTGACCGTCGTCTTGCGCGGCGGGAACATGTTCGAATCGGGCTCGATGAACGCCGGGATGGACCGCAACCGCATGGCGACGACGATCGACCAGTTCGCGCGGCTCGGCGGTCTTGCCGAGGAACTCAACCGCATCGATCGCGAGAAACGTTCGGCCTGATCGTTTTCAGCTTCGCTGAAGCGGCACCGGCCCACTCCCCCACCCGGCCACCCATAGTTTACTATAGTTGGATGGCCGGGTGGGGGAGTGGGCCGGTGCCGCACCCGTTTCAGCTTTGCTGAAACCGAATTTAGCTCAACCGGTCGCGGAAATCGCGGTATTCGAACGCCTTGACCTGTTCGAGCACGTCGGTCTCGCTGTCCCACAGCCAGATGCTCGGCAATTGCACGCCGTTGAAGGTGTTGGTCTTGACCATCGAATAATGCGCCTGGTCGAGAAAGGCGATCCGCTGCCCCGGCTCGCACGGCACCGGCAGGCGATAGTCGCCGATCACGTCGCCCGCGAGGCATGACGGGCCGCCGAGGCGGACGGCGCGCTGGGTCCCCGCGGAGGCGGGGACCTCGGGAGGAGCGCCCGACTGCCCGAGGTTCCCGCCTCCGCGGGGACTCACTGCATGCATCGGCTCGCCCAGCAGCGCCGGGCGATAGGGTGCCTCGATCACGTCGGGCATGTGGCAGGTGGCGGAGATATCGGTGATCGCGAGCGGCATTTCGTTGAACCCCGCATCGAGAATCGTGCCGACCAGGATCCCCGCATCGAGCGCCACCGCCTCGCCCGGTTCGAGATAGATCTCGGCGCCGGTGTCCTCCTTCGCGTCGCGCAGGAATTCGACCAGTTCCTCGCGCTGGTAGTCTGCGCGGGTGATGTGGTGACCGCCGCCCATATTGATCCATTTGAGCTGCCCGAACCACGGCTCGATCGCGTCGAACACCTTGTCCCAGGTCTGCCGCAAAGGCTCGAAATCCTGCTCGCAGAGGTTGTGGAAGTGGATGCCGTCGACCCGGTCCATGATCTCGGGCGTCAGCTGGTCGAGCGAGAAGCCGAGCCGCGAGCCGGGGCTCGACGGGTCGTAGCGCGGCACCTCGCCGGTCGGCACCATCGGGTTGATCCTGAGGCCGATATCGAAGTCACCCGCGGTCAGCCGCGCCTGTTCGAGGATCAGTGCGGCGCGCTCCATCTGCCCGGGCGAATTGAAGATGACGTGATCGGAAAGGCGGCAGATTTCCTCCAGTTCGTCGGGCTTGTAGGCGGCGGAGTAGGTCGCGATCTCGCCGTCGTAGAATTCCCCCGCCAGCCGCGCCTCCCACAGGCCCGAAGCGCACACCCCGTCGAGATATTCGCCGATGATCGGCGCCACGCTCCACATCGAAAACGCCTTGAGCGCCGCGAGCACCTTGATCTCCGCCTCGTCGCGGATGTCGGCCAGCACCTGCAAATTGGCACGCAGCTTCGCCGCATCGACCACGAAAGCGGGGCTGTCGACGCGGTCGAGGTCGAAATGGGCGAAGGCGCCCGGATCGCCGGCTTTGGTTTGCATCAGTGGACCGACCTCGTCCCACCGAAAGCATTCTTCATGATGCCAACGATCAGGTTTGCGCAACAACCGTCCGTATCGAGGTCCGGATCGTAGATGGTCAGCGTCATGCCGATGCATGCCGGACGGAGCAGGAATTGGCGCAACATCGTGCTCAGCTCGCCGGGCTCGAAGCCGGGGCTGCCGGGCGAATCCACCGCAGGCATCGCGCTTTCGTCGAGCGCATCGATATCGCAATGCAGCCAGAAGCGACCGACCCGCTCCACTACGGGCAACGTGCGCCGGACGACCTCGCCGACGCCCTGCCTTCGCGCGTCGAATATTTCGATCCGCGTAATGTCGGTGTCGGCAACATCGGGCCAGGCGAAATCTTCATCGCGGGCTTCGCGTTCGCCAATCTGAACGACGTCTCGCTCGCGAACCAGCGCTCCGTCCACGTCCGGCCATTTGCAGACGATGTCCTCGCCGCGACCGACGGCCATGGCAAGGTCCATGCCCGCAGCCGCGCCGAGAATTGCCTCGGCGTCGTAATTTCCCGGATGGCGGAAATCGCTGTGCCCGTCGATATGGACCAGCCCGCAGCGGCCTTGGCGCCGAACGCCCGCCAATGCGCCCAGCATCACGGAACAATCGCCTCCCAGGACGAGCGGAAAGCTGCCTTCTTCGACAATCCGCTCCACCGCATCCGCAAGCCGGAGATTGAAACGCCGCAACTCGTCCCCGTTCAGCAAACCGGTGCCTTCGATCCGTTCGGACGAATAGTCGGGCTTCGAAAGAGCAATGCTCGCCTCGCTATCCACCGCTCCGGCAAGGCCGTGCTCCAGCAGGACGGCGGGCGCGCGCCACGCGCCGGGCTCATGTCCCGCGCGCAGCGGACGCAAACCGAGGTGCGACGGCGCCGAGACAATTGTGACAGGGCGTGGCATCATCAAAACCCCACCGGCCCCTCAAGCTCTTTCACCTGCCATGGCAGGCCGTGTTCGTTCAACATCGCCATGAACGGATCGGGGTCCATCTCCTCCATGTTGAACACCCCGTCCCCGTCCCACAGCCCCTGAACCATCATCGCGGAGCCGATCATCGCGGGGACGCCGGTGGTGTAGCTGACCGCCTGGTTGCCGGTCTCCTCGTAGGCGGCCTCGTGCGAGCAGATATTGTTGATATAGAACGTCTTCTCGCCGGACCCGTCGAGCGCCTCCCCGGTCGCGATGACGCCGATATTGGTGTTGCCCCTGGTCGTCTCGCCGAGCGTCTCGGGCTTGGGCAGTACCGCGGCGAGGAATTGCAGCGGGATGATCTCCCTGCCCTGGTAGCGGATCGGCTCGATCGAGGTCATGCCGACATTCTGCAACACGGTCAGGTGCTTGATGTATTCCTCGCCGAAAGTCATCCAGAAGCGTGCGCGCTCCAGCTCCGGGTTGAACTTCGAAAGGCTTTCGAGCTCCTCGTGATACATCATGTACATCGTCTTCGGGCCGACGCCCTCGAAATCGAACTGAACCGCCTTGCCCATCGCCGGGGTCTCGACGAACTCCCCGTCCTCCCAGTGCCGCGCGGGGGCGGTGACTTCGCGGATATTGATCTCGGGATTGAAATTGGTCGCGAAGGCCTGGCCGTGATCGCCGCCATTGCAGTCGAGGATGTCGAGCTGCCGGATGGTCTTGAGCTTGTGCTTCTTGAGCCACATCGCGAAGACGCTGGTCACGCCCGGATCGAAGCCCGAACCGAGCAGCGCCATCAGCCCGGCCTCCCTGAAGCGGTCGTGATAGGCCCATTGCCACTTGTATTCGAACTTCGCCTCGTCCCTGGGCTCGTAATTGGCGGTATCGAGGTAATCGACGCCCGCTTCGAGGCAGGCGTCCATGATCGGCAGGTCCTGGTAGGGCAGTGCGAGATTGACGACCAGGCTCGGCTGCACCTTGCGGATCAGGTTGACCATCGCGGGCACTTCCTCGGCATCGATCTCGTAGGTCGTCACCTGCTCGCCGGTGCGCTCCTTGACCGAGGCGGCGATCGCATCGCATTTGCTGCGCGTGCGGCTGGCAAGATGGATATCGCCGAAAATAGCGGCGTTCATCGCCATCTTGTGGACGCAGACGGAGCTGACGCCGCCTGCACCGATGACCAGGACTGTCGACATGGAAACCTCTTTTCAACTTGCTGAGTCCCCGCGAAGGCGGGGACCTCGGGCCACCGGCGTTTCGCTCGCGGCCTGAGGCCCCCGTCTTCACGGGGGCTCGGGGATGTTCGCTCACATACGGAAATGCGCTAGCAGGGCAATATGATCCGCAAACCGACTCGCGCCCCGACCCGCAGGGGCGTCTTCGCCGCGGCCGAAAGCATCGCCGCCATCCTGCCGCCGACTCCGCTGCTGCCGGTCGCAATCCCCACATCGTCCGGCCCCGTGCACTGCCACGTAAAGGCGGAGAGCCTCCAGCCGGTCGGCGCGTTCAAGATCCGCGGGGGGTGGTGGCGGCTGTCCAGTCTCACCGAGGAAGAGAAGGCGCGCGGCGTGGTCGCGGTCTCGAGCGGCAACCACGCGCAGGGCGTGGCGTGGGCGGCGAAACGGCTCGGTATCGCGGCGACCATCGTGATGCCGCGCGATGCGCCGCAGGTGAAGCTCGCGGCGACCCGCGCGCTGGGGGCCGAGATCGTGCTTTACGATCGGGGTCCCAAGGACGAGGGGGGAGAGGATCGCGACGAAGTCGGCGCGCGCGAAGTCGCCATACGCGGCGCGGTGATGGTGCATGCGTTCGACGATCCGTGGGTGATCGAGGGCCAGGGCAGCGCGGGAGTGGAGATCGCACAGCAGATGGGCCGTCAGCCTTCGCGCATCGTGGTGTGCTGCGGCGGCGGCGGGCTGACTTCGGGCCTCTCGCTCGCCTGCCCCGACAGCGCGATCCATCCGGTCGAGCCGGCGGGCTGGGACATGGTCGGGCGCGCGCTCGCGGCGGGCAAGATCGTTCGGGTGGGCGACGATGCCCCGACCACGATCTGCGACGCCCTGCGGCCCGACGCGACCGGACAGGTCGTGCTAGGCGTGCTGGAAGGACGCGCCGAGCCGGGCGTGACCGTAACAGACGACGAGGTACGCGCGGCGCAGCGGTTTGCCTTTGCAAACCTCAATCTCGTGGCCGAACCGGGCGGCGCGGCGGCGCTCGCCGCGGTGCTGGCGGGCAAGGTCCCGGTCGATGCGGACACGGTGATCATGCTGACCGGTGGCAATACCGACGCCGCAAGCTTCGCCGCGACGATCGCGTCGTGATTCACCGCCCCCGTTCGCCCTGAGCCTGTCGAAGGGCCGGGCAAAGCGCCTGCCAGATGTGCTTCGACAGGCTCAGCAGGAACGGGCAGTGGTGAGACTGGCGCCGGATAGGTTGCAATTGACAATCCACGGCCCGCGCAGCAGTCTCGCGGGCACTCAGGGAGGGACCGATTATGCAGGCTCAAATGCTCGCACCGGCAGCGGTGCTCGTGGCGTGGTCGCTGGTGATGCTGTTCTGGATGGCGTTCACGCGCTTGCCGGCGCTGTCCAAGGCGGGCGGCCTCGGCAGTGCCAAGCCCGGCGGCCGGGGCCAGGATCTCGAAGGCGTCATCGACGACCGGATCAACTGGAAGGCGCATAATTACGCGCATCTGATGGAGCAGCCGACCATTTTCTATGCCGCTGCCGTGATCGTCGCGATGATGGGCGCGGCGGCCGGTGATGTGCTCGCGGCGTGGATCTATGTCGCCCTGCGGGTGATCCATTCGCTCTACCAGGCGACGATCAACGTGGTGAAGGTGCGCTTTCTTATCTTTACCCTGTCCAATTTCGCGATGCTCTATCTCGCCTGGCGAGCGGTGGCGCTGACCGTGTTCGCCGACCCCGGCCTCGCCCCGAGCTGAAGGAGACGACGATGGACCCGACACCGATCCTCCAGCCCGTCGTGGCGCTGATGGTCTGGACCATGGTGATGTGGGTGTGGATGTACGCCACCCGCATCCCGGCGATGAGCAAGGCGAAGGTCGACCCCGATTCGCTGGTGCGCGATCCCGACGTTTCGCTCGACCACAAGCTGCCGCCTGAGGTCCAGTGGAAAGCGCACAATTACAACCATCTGCACGAACAACCTACCGTGTTTTATGCGGTATGCCTGACGCTGGTCCTGCTCGGCTACGGCGACGGGATGAACGCGCTGCTGGCGTGGATCTATGTCGGCCTGCGGGTGATTCACTCGTTCGTGCAAGTCACTGCGAACAAGGTTCTGGTGCGCTTCGTGCTGTTCCTGCTTTCGAGCCTGGTGCTGATCGCGCTGATCTTCCACGCGGCGCTGGTGGTGTTCGACATTCACGTTTGATGGTGCCCCGCGAAGGCGGGGACCTCAGGAAACGTTGCGGTTCGCCTGTGGCCCGAGGTCCCCGCCTTCGCGGGGACTCACTCCGCCGCTTCGGCTTCCGCCTCTGCCTTGGCGAAGTCGAGCGTGGCGTGGAACTTCTCCGCGTCGAGCGCGGCCATGCAGCCCATCCCCGCCGCGGTGACCGCCTGCCGATAGGTGTGGTCGGTGACGTCGCCCGCGGCGTAGACGCCGGGCAGCTCGGTCTTAGGCGAACCGGGCTCGGTCAGCAGGTAGCCGCCCTCGTCCATCGCCAGCTTGCCCTTGAACAGCTCGGTCGCGGGCGCGTGGCCGATCGCGACGAAGGCGCCGTCGACCTCGAGCGTCGATTCCTCGCCGGTCTGCGTGTCCTTGAGCACCAGGTGATGCAGCGCCCCGTTCTCGCCCGCCTCGAAACGCTCGACCACCTTGTTCCACAGCGTCGAGATCTTGGGGCTCTTGAACAGCCGCTCCTGCAGGATCTTCTCCGCGCGCAGTTCCTCGCGGCGGTGGATCAGCGTCACGTCGTCCGAATGGTTGGTCAGGTAGAGCGCTTCCTCGACCGCGGTGTTGCCGCCGCCGATCACCGCGACCTTCCTGCCGCGATAGAAGAACCCGTCGCAGGTGGCGCAGGCGGAGACGCCCTTGCCGCCCAGCTCCTGCTCGCCCGGCACGCCGAGCCACTTGGCCTGCGCGCCGGTCGCGATCACGAGCGTGTCGCCGATATATTCGTCGCCGCTGTCGCCCACAGCGCGGTAGGGCGGGCCATTGGCGAGATCGACCTCGACGATCGTGTCCCAATGCATCCGCGTGCCGACATGTTCGGCCTGCTGCTGCATCTGCTCCATCAGCCACGGACCCTGGATCACGTCGGCGAAGCCGGGATAGTTTTCGACATCGGTGGTGATGGTCAGCTGCCCGCCGGGCTGGATGCCCTGCACCACGATCGGCTCCATCATCGCGCGCGCGCCGTAGATCGCGGCGGAATAGCCGGCCGGGCCGGAGCCGATGATAAGCATCTTGGTACGATGGGTAGCCATGGGAGATTTCCGTTGGATCGGGACCGAGCCCGATGTGGTTACGTCTCGACGAGGTGCAAGCGCAGCGCCTCGCGTTTTGCTTCGCCGACCCCAAGCACGTCTTCGAGGAAGGCGTCGAGCGAACCGTGCGCGCTTTCCACCGATTCGCGCATCGCGTGGAGGTATCGCTCGTCGACGCCCATCAGCACGCGGATCGTATCGTCGTCGATCGCGCCGTATTTCGCGCGCACCGCGTCCGCCCCCGCGGCAACCCGCGCATCGATATTGCCCGCGGTGTTGGTCAGGAGGAAATCCTCCATCGCATCGTCGGGATGCACCCCGAGCGCGTGGTGCAGCAGCGCGACCGCCATGCCGGTGCGGTCCTTGCCGGCGAGGCAATGGACGAGGCTCGCCCCGCCGCCTTCTTCCGGCCGTAGCGCGAGCACGTCGAAATAGCGCCGCATCACCCACAGCACCGGCTCGCGATCGGGGAGGTTGCGGTAGATGCGCTCCATCGCCCGATGCGCGCCCTCGCTGTCGAGCACGCCGTCGGCGGCTTCGAGATGCGGCGCGAGATTGGCCGTCTCGCCGTCGAAGACGTGCACCTCGGCGCAGAACCCCTCGCCGCGGCGGCAGGGCGAGGCGGTACGCTCACTCGCGCCGCGGAAATCGACCACGTGGCGCAGGCCGAGTTGGTCGATCGCTGCGAGATCGGCATCGCTCGCGCCGACATGCTGGCCCGAGCGGTACAGCACGCCGCGCCTGACCCGCCCGCCGCTCGCGGCGGCATAGCCGCCATAATCGCGGAAATTGTGGACGCCCTCGAAGGGCAGGACGCGGTCCGACATCGCAGACACTACCACCCCCCGTTCGTCCTGAGCCTGTCGAAGGACGCTGGCGCTCCGCCACAGTCCTTCGACAGGCTCAGGACGAACGGAAGTGGGGTCGAGGTCGTATGGTCAGAGCGCATCTTCACTGCCCTGCATGTCGGACACGAAATTTTCGGTCCAACGCTGGACGTTGTCGTCGCGCACCGTCGCGATCATCGCTTGCCAGCGGCTCCTGCGCTCCTCCAGCGGCATGTCGAGCGCGGTGCGGATCGCGTGGGCGAGGTCGTCGGGGCTGTGCGGGTTGACCAGCACCGCGCCCTCCCCGTCGCAATCGAGCTGCTGCGCGGCGCCGGCGAAGCGCGACAGCACCAGCACGCCCGGATCCTCCGGGTCCTGCGCCGCGACATATTCCTTGGCGACGAGGTTCATCCCGTCGCGCAGCGGCGTCACCAGCC
The DNA here is from genome assembly GCA_913055875.1 of uncultured Altererythrobacter sp. Lineage (GTDB taxonomy): Bacteria > Pseudomonadota > Alphaproteobacteria > Sphingomonadales > Sphingomonadaceae > CAJXJY01. The sequence continues at coordinate 72,003 of CAJXJY010000004.1, read as the reverse complement.
CAATCTTGGCCGCGCGGTAGAAGCCGAACAGCTCGGCGAGGCTGTGCCCCTTGTTGACGTAGCGGATCGGCACCAGGTCGACTTCCGAGCGCGCGCCGTTGATCTGGCCGGTCTTCTGTTCGAGCGTGGTGCGGATGCGCTGGTAGCTCTCGACGTCCTCGCGGCTCGGCGGGGCGATCTGGACGAAGACGAGGTCGCGCACGCGGTCGGGATATTTGTCGAAGAAGCGCCCGATGCCGTCGATCCGCTCGGGCAGGCCCTTCGAATAGTCGAGCCGGTCGACCCCGATCATCGCCGTGCGGCGGCGGGTGCTCGCGACGAAGCGCTGCTCGGCCTGGCGGGCCTCGCCGGTCTCGCCCTGCGCCATCACATGCTCGTAATCGATCCCGATCGGATAGGCGCGCGCAACCGTTTCGCGGTCCTCGAACACGATCCGCCCCGTCTCCTCGTCGACCTCGGCGCCGAGTTCCTTGCGGCAGTAATGCAGGAAGCTTTCGAGCCATTCATTGGTCTGGAAGCCGATCAGGTCGTAGGCCAGCATCGTGCGCACCAGCCGCTCGTGATAGGGCAATGAGACGAACAGCCGCGTCGGCGGCCACGGCGTGTGGAGGAAGAACCCGATCCGGTTGCCGATCCCGTGCGCGCGCAACCGGTCGCCGAGCGGCAGCAAATGGTAGTCGTGCACCCACACCAGATCGCCGTCCTCGATCAGCGGCGCGACGCTGTTCGCGAGCCGCTCGTTGACCCGCTCGTAACCCTTGCCCGTCTCGCTCTCGTATTCGGTCAGGTCGAGGCGATAATGAAACAGCGGCCACAGCGTCGAATTGGCGTAGCCGTTGTAATATTCGTCGATATCCTGCTGCGGCAGGTCGACCGTCGCAGTGGTCACCCCGTCGTGTTGGCGCAGGTCGATATCGCCGGTGAATGCATCGCATTCCTGCCCCGACCAGCCGAACCACACGCCGCCATGCTTCTTGAGTGCCGAATTGAGCGCCCCGGCGAGTCCCCCCTGCGCACCCGCCGCGCCGCGCGCCTTGGGGACGGCGACGCGGTTCGAGATGACGACGAGACGGGCTATCGGACTTCGCTCCAGGGTTTGGACAGCAGGCCGGCGCAGTTGATTATACCAACCAGCGAGTAGGTCTGGGGGAAGTTCCCCCACAGCTCGCCGGTCTCGAAATCGAGATCTTCGGACAGCATGCCCGATTGCGTCGCGTGGCCGAGCATGGTTTCGAGCAGCGCGCGCGCTTCCTCGTCGCGGCCGGCCAGGTGCAGCGCCTCGATCAGCCAGAAGGTGCAGACATTGAAGGCGGTTTCGGGCAGGCCGAAATCGTCCTCGCTGGCATAGCGCAGCATGTGCTCGCCGCGGCGCAGCGTCTGTTCGATCGCGGCGAAGGTCGAGAGGAAGCGCGGATTGTCCGGCTTGAGGAAGCGCAGCTCGACCATCTGCAGCAGGCTGGCATCGAGATAGTCGCTTTCGAAGCTCGCGCCGTAATGGCCGCCCTCTCCGTTCTCGACCCAGGCCTCGGACTCCACCTTCTCGCAGATCGCATCGGCCCGCTCGCGCCACAGCTTTTCGCGATCGGCCTTGCCGAGCCGCCGCGCGATATTGGCGAGCCGGTCGCACGCCGCCCAGCACATCACGGCAGAGTATGTGTGCACCTCCTGCCGCGTGCGGAATTCCCACAGGCCCGCATCGGGCTGGTCGTGCATTTTCCACGCCATCTCGCCGACCTGTTCGAGGCTGCGGAAATCGCCCTCGTCGCTCATCCGGAGCAGGCGGCGGTCGAAATAGGCCTGCGTATTGGGCAGCACGATCTGGCCGTAGCAATCGTGCTGGACCTGCTTGTAGGCCGCGTTGCCGACGCGCACCGGCCCCATCCCGCGATAGCCGGCGAGATGCGATGCGGTGGTTTCGCTCAGCTCGCTCTCGCCCATCACCGAATAGAGCGGCTGGATCTGCCCGCCCTGCGCCGAATCGACGATGTTGCGCAGGTAGGCGAGATACTTTTCCAGCACGTCGAGCGCACCCAGCCGGTTCAATGCCTGCACCGTGTAATAGGAATCGCGGATCCAGCAGTAGCGGTAGTCCCAGTTGCGCTCCGAATGCGGGGCCTCGGGGATCGAGGTGGTCAGCGCGGCGACGATCGCCCCGGTTTCCTCGTGCTGGCACAGCTTCAATGCGATCGCGGCGCGGATCACCTCGTCCTGCCATTCGAGCGGGATGTGCAGCCCGCGCACCCAGTGCCGCCAGTAGCGCGCGGTGCTTTGCTCCATCCGCCGCAATTCGGAGCGGACATTGCCGACGAACGGCTCGTCGGGGCCGAGGAAGAAATGCTGGTCGCTCTCGACCCGGTAGGCGCGGCCTTCCTGGATGTAGCCGACCGGGGCATCGGTGCTCAGCCGCATCGCCTGCTGGCCGACCAGGTAGCGGATATGGTTGGTTCCGTTGGTCGTCTCGGCCAGTTGCGCGCCGTAATTCTTGAGCGGGCGCAGCACGACCTTCATCCGCGGCGTGCCCGATACCGGACGGACGATGCGCAGATAGGCGACCGGGCGGTACATACGCCCAGACCGCTCGAAACGCGGGCACAGGTCGCGGATCTCGACCGCGCTGCCGTCCTCGGCTTCGAGGCGGGTGACGAGGATCGGCGTGTTGCGCTCGTACTGCTGGCTGGCGCTCGTCTGTCCTTCGAGTTCGAACCGCCACACACCGGCATCCTGCCGCTCGCCGTTGAGCAGCGCGCAGAACACCGGATCGCCGTCGACGCGCGGCACGCAGCCCCATACGAGGCCGCCGCTCCGGTCGATCAGCCCGCTGACCTGGCAATTGCCGATCGGCGAGAGGTCGAGAGTGGATTGCGCGCGTTCGGTCACAGGCCGAGCCATTCATACACATGCGCCACCGAACGCAAGCGGTAACGCGCCACGGTCTGCTGCCGGTCGCCGACGATGACGGCATGGCCGCCTAACTCCGCGCAGGCGACGAACCCGTCCTCGTCGGTCACGTCGTCGCCGACGAATACCGGCATCCCACCGGCGAATGGCGCCGTTTTCATGAATGCGCGCACCGCCCCGCCCTTGTCGGCGCCGGGGCGGACCAGTTCGACCACGCATTTGCCTTGCTTCGCCTGCAGTCCGTTTTCGGACGCGAGCCGTTCGGCACCGCGAATAACCAGGTCCTGCATGTCCGGCGAGGAGCGGTAGTGCAGCGCTGCCCCATGGGCCTTGCTCTCGAGCGACACGCCGTGATCCGAGGCGAACCGGAGCAATTCCTCCGTCACGCCCTCGGGCAATCCATCCGGCTCGCCACCGATCAGCTCTCCATCGGCGGAGAAGCGCACCGCCCCGTGCGATCCGGCGCAGGCGATCCCGTCATAGCGGCAATGGCTCGCGAGATTCTCGGGCGAGCGCCCCGTGACCAGCGCCAGGCGTCCCTCCAGCCGCGCCGCCAGCCGCCGCAGGCGGGTGGACAGGTCGGGCGGAACCGCGATGGCGTCGGGGGTCGGCGCGATATCCACGAGCGTCCCGTCGAAATCGAGGAACAGCGCGAGATCGCGCCCGGAAGCGAGGTCCGGGAAGTGCGGCGGCGAGGGAAGATCGGGCGCGTCGGCCATCGAACCGCGCCATAGCGGCGCGTCGGCACGGGTCAAAACAGAATAGGTTGTCCGCGTTAAATGGCATCGCGGGAGGGCCTCGACTCGTTTTCAGCAAAGCTGAAACGAATACGGCACCGGCCCACTCCCCCACCCGGCCACCCCGACCATAGTATCCTATGGGTGGCCGGGTGGGGGAGTGGGCCGGTGCCGATTCAGCGAAGCTGACAAACGACTCTCCCCCCGGTTGCGCAAGCGCTGGAAACCCCGTCAACCGCCCTCCGCCGCGGCAATACCGCGCCGCGTGGCAAGATAGGTCGCGAAGCTGCCGAGCCAGTGGCTGCCTTCGTAATTTTCCGCGCTGATCGAGGCGATGCCTACCTCGCGATGGCGGTCGGCCGAGGCCTGCAGCGCGGCGCGGCGGGGATCGCCGGAGGGCAGTGCCGAAGCGATCCCCTCCATCGCCCAGGCGCGCGACAGGTTGACGCCGTCGAGATGGACCAGCTTGCCGTCGGTCGGGTCGAGCACCACGCCCGGCTCGAGCCAGTCGGCCGATCCGTCGGCAGGGATGCCGGGCAGGAAATCGCTCAGCCAACCGGCGAAACGATCGCGCGGCAGCACGCGCCGCATCAGGTCCGCTTCCATCAGGCACGGCGAGAGGAAATCCTCGCCCGACGGCTCGTAGCCGATCGGACAGTCGCGATCTCTCTCGTGGAATTCCAGCGACTTGGCGACGAGCAACTCCTCCAGTTCCCCGTTGCCGACCTGCCGCGCATAATCGAGCATGAGCCCGAACGCGAAGGCGCTCTGATTGTGCGTTCCGATGCGGATCGGATAGGCGAGGTCGGGAAGCCACTTCTCGATATTGGCGACGATCGCTTCCTCCAGCGGGCGCAGGTTGTCGCGCCATTCGCGCATCCGCGGATCGTCGCTTTCGTCCAGCTCGGCGACGAGTTGCAGGAACCAGGCCACACCGTAAGGGCGTTCGAACGAGGCGCGATCGCCGCCGGTATAGTATTCGACTTCGCCCGCGATGTTTTCCTCGGTCAGGCTGCGGCCAAGCGCGCCAAGGATTGCGTCGCGCAATGGGGTAACGGGATCGGTGCGCGCAATCCGCGCGAGCAGCCAGTGCCCGTGCACCGAACTGTGCCAGTCGAAACATCCGTAGAAGGCCGGCGTAAGCTCGCGCGGCGGACGCGCATCCGAATCGCCCTCCAGCACATGGCTTATCTTGTTGGGATATTCGCGGTGGACGCACTCCAGCGCGAGCACTGCGAAACGGTCGGTTTCGCTGTCGGGACGCGGAGAGGGGAGTTCCGTCGGTTCCATCGTCCCATCGGTTTCGACCGAGCACCCCGCCAGCAGCAAGCCGAGGATCGAACAATATGCCTTGCGATACATATCGCCTCTTATCGCGCTCCGCGAACTTCGCCAAGGCGGCGGCGTCGCTGCATTCAGCGATGCGAACGGATTGGTAGCGGAGGAGGGACTCGAACCCCCGACACGCGGATTATGATTCCGCTGCTCTAACCACCTGAGCTACTCCGCCCCGTGCCGATCCCGTATCGGGCAGGCACCCCGCCTCGGCGAGGGCAGGCGGCGCATTTAGGGCCGGGGCTGCGACCGGTCAACCGGTGATTTGGGCAGCACGCAACGCCCGATCAGTCACCGGCGGCCATCTCGTTCATGCGCACCACCTTGGCCGCGAGGCTCTGGTTGAGCGCGGCGTTGAAGGCGCTGCGTATCTCGGGCGCGGAGCGCGAAAACCGGACCAGCGCATCGCGATCGAACACCGCGATGCGCATCGGGTTGGTGACGGTCACGGTGGCACTCGCCTTCTCGCCCGAGACAATGCTCATGTCGCCGAGGAAATCGCCGGCCCCGCACACGCCGACCACGCGCCCGCCATGCTCGATCGAGGCGGCGCCCGAAGCGACATAGATCAGCGGCGGAGTGCCTTGCCCCTCCCGAATCAAAACGTCGCCGATCACGGTGTCCCGCCATTCCAGAAGGTCGAGCAGGCGCCTTTGTTGCGCCGGTTCCTCGACCTGCAGCACATGTTCGAGCAATTGCCGTTCCTCGGCCTGGAAATTGCCCAACCGCGAACCAGCCGCGAGAATCAGGAACTGCACCGCATTGGCGATGACGATCAGCACGATCCAGATCGTCAACACCCCGCCCTCGCCGCCAGCAAAAAGGTGCACCAGCGCGGCGAGACCGGCGGCAAGCAAGGCGATGCGCACATGGCGCATCGAGGTCATCAGCGATCCGACCAGTACCAGAAACAGCGCCAGGTGCGCGAAAGCCGTTGCCGGATTTCCGAGGTTGGCGATGAAGGCATCCATGACTTGTCCTCCCTTGTCGCGCTGCCTTATGCACCTGCTATAGGCTCGATATCCAGCCCTGCCGGGTCAACCTCGAAACCGCCAGCCCTTGACGAACTCCCACGGCCCGCCGCGGTAGATGTGCAGTTCGAGGCCGGGGAAGCGGAACCTGCGCAGTTCGAACGTGCCGTCGAGCTCGCGCTGCAGCGCCTTCGCCTCCTTCGGCTCGACCTTGTTCTGGATCGTGATATGGAGCCGCGGTTCGTGCCGGTCCTGCGCGGTGAGCGCGCCGTGGAAACGCTCGGCTATGCGCTCGCGGATGGCACGCATGCCGGGGCTGCCGATCGCCAGCGCGGTGCCCTTGCCGAGGTCCATCAGCCCGGTCAGCTCGGCTTCGGGCGGCGCCTCTTGCGCGGCGACGCGCGGCAGCACGGTTTGCAATTCTTCGAACAGCGACGGCGCGAAGCTGTGGAACAGCGTGACATGCGCGCGGAGATGGTTGCGTTCGGGCGGAAAATGCTCGGTGCGCAACCGGTCGGCCCAGGCGAACAGGTCGTCGGGCAGGCTCGCCGTGACGATGAAAGGCGGCTTTTCCGGGTTGAAGCCGCTCACATCTCGCCGCGTTCGCGGCGGATCGCGTACCATTTGTCGACCGCCTCCTGGTGCGCCGCATAGTCCGAATTGAACTCGTGCCCGCCGCTGCCGTCGGCGACCATGTAGAGCGCGTCGGTGTCCGCCGGGTTGAGCACCGCATCGATGCTCTCGCGGCCCGGATTGGTAATCGGCGCCTTGGGCAGGCCGGGCATGGCATAGGTGTTGTAATCGTTGATCGCGGCGATCTCCGACTGCCTGATCCGCCGGCCGAGCGGCTTGCCCTTGGTGATCGGGTAGATGATCGTCGGGTCGGCCTGCAGGAACATGTTCTTCCTGACCCGGTTCGAATAGAGCCCGGCGACCATCTTGCGCTCCGACGGCACGCCGGTTTCCTTCTCGACGATCGAGGCGAGGATCACCGCGTCCCTGATATTGTCGACCGCGATGTCCGGCCCGCGCTTCGGCCACGCTTCGGCGAGGAAGTTCTGCATCGCCGCCTGCATCCGCGCGAGCACTTCGGTGCGGGTCTGACCGCGTTCGAAATCGTAGGTGTCGGGCAGCACCGAGCCCTCCACGGGCACGGGAATCTCGCCGGTCAGCAGCTCCTCCGCCATCAGCCGCTCCCATACCATGATCGAGGGCAGCCCCTCGGGAATGGTGATGAAGCGCCGGATCACCTCGCTGTGCTGGAAATGATCGAGGATGTCGCCTTGCGACATGCCCGCTGTGAGCAGGAATTCGCCCGCCTGGATCGGGTCCGAACCGCCGAGGAATTTCGACCGCAGCAGGAAGCCATCGGCCGAAGAGATATGGCCTTCGTCCTCGAGCTTCTCGGCCACCGCGGTCAGCGACGCGCCCGAAGGGACGACGAACGGCGTATCCTCCTCGATCGTCGCAGAACCCAGCGCGCTGTTCGCAAGGAACGCGCCGGCCACGAGCAGGATGACCGCCGCGAGGCAGCCGAGCCGCTTCACCTCAATCGGCTTTCTTCATGATCAGCGAGGCGTTCGTCCCGCCGAAGCCGAAGCTGTTGTTGAGCACCGCGTCGACTTCTCGCTTTTTCGCCTCGTGGGGCACCAGATCGACGCCCTCGGTGCCCTCGTCGGGATTGTCGAGGTTGAGCGTCGGCGGAACGATCTGGTCGCGGATCGCGAGGATGCAGAAAATCGCCTCGACCGCGCCCGCCCCGCCGAGCAGGTGACCGATGGCGGACTTGGTCGAGCTCATCGAAGCGCCGCCGAGATCGTCGCCGAGCACGCGTTTGACCGCGGCCAGCTCGATCGTGTCGGCCATGGTCGAAGTGCCGTGCGCGTTGACGTAGTCGATATCTTCCGGCTCGAGCCCGGCGCGCTTCAGGGCCATCCGCATCGCCAGCTCGGCGCCGGCGCCTTCGGGATGCGGCGCGGTGACGTGATAGGCATCGCCCGACAGGCCGTAGCCGACCACTTCGGCGTAGATGGTCGCGCCGCGCGCCCTGGCGTGCTCGTATTCCTCGAGCACCACCACTCCGGCGCCCTCGCCCATGACGAAGCCGTCGCGGTCTTTGTCGTAGGGGCGGCTGGCCTCGGTCGGACGGTCGTTCATGCTCATGTTGAGCGCGCGCGCCTGCGCGAAGCCGGCGATGCCGATCGGGCACACGGTCGCCTCGGCGCCTCCCGCGAGCATGATGTCGGCATCGTCGAGCGCGATCATGCGCGCCGCGTCGCCGATCGAATGCGCGCCCGTCGAGCAGGCGGTGACGACCGCGTGGTTGGGGCCCATCAGCCCGTATTTGATCGAGACCTGCCCGCTGATGAGGTTGATCAGCCGCCCGTGGACGAAGTGCGGCGAGACGCGGCCCGGGCCGCGCTCGTGCAGATTGACCGATTCGAGTTCGATCCCGGGCAGCCCGCCGATACCCGAGCCGATCGAGCAGCCGGTGCGCTGCTTGAGCTCGTCGCTCATCTCCGTCAGCCCGGCGTCCTCGAGCGCTTGGCCCGCGGCGTCGATCCCGTAGACGATGAACGGATCGACCTGCCGCTGGACCTTGTGATCGACTCGCTTGTCGGGGTCGAAACCCCATTCGTGATCCTTGGGCTTCACCTCGCAGGCGATGGTGCATTTCTGCCCCTCGGTGTCGAAACGGGTGATCGGCCCCGCCCCGCTCTTGCCTGCGATCAGGTTCTTCCACGAGGTTTCGACGTCACCGCCCAGCGGGGTGACGAGGCCCAGTCCGGTTACCACCACACGGCGCATATCGGTCTCCAGTGTCTTGTCATTCGGCCTTTACGCACAACAGGCCCAACCCGTTCGGGCTGAGCCTGTCGAAGCCCCGCATTTTCTTTCAGCCTTCCGCCCGAAGGAAAAGCAGCCCCCGTTCGACTGCCTGCCAAGGCAGGCGCTCAGGACAGGCTTCGACAAGCTCAGGGCAAACGGGGGTGAAGCGTAACGCCTTAGCCCTTGTGCTCTTCGATATATTTCGTCGCATCGCCGACGGTGGTGATCTTCTCGGCCGCATCGTCGGGGATTTCGACGCCGAATTCCTCTTCGAACGCCATCACCAGCTCGACGATGTCGAGGCTGTCGGCGCCCAGATCGTCGATGAAGCTCGCTTCCTGGGTGACCTTGTCGGCCTCGACGCCGAGATGCTCGACGACAATCTTCTGCACGCGGTCGGCGGTATCGCTCATAATCTTCCCTCTTCGTTGGGGGTTTGCTGGATTGCCTTTCGCCCTAGTGAACGGACGAAGCGAGCGCAAGTGCCCGGCGTCGATGCGATCGCTGCGCGAATCAGGCCCCGAAATGCGCCGCGAGCTGCCGATCTGCGCGATCGTAGCCCTCCAACCGGCCCAGACCCTCGAGCGGATAGGAATCGCGCGGCTTCAGTTCCAGCGTGCGGCGATAGAACCGTGCCGCCTCGTCGCGCTCGTCGCGCCGTTCGGCGCACAGGCCGATATTGAACACGGTGGAAGCATGGTCCGGATTGGCGGCGAGCAACGCCTCCCATACCGCGCAGGCGGCCGACTCGTCCTGCTTGGTCAGCCGCACCGCCTCGCGGAAGCGATCGCGGTCCTCGCGCCGGAGGCCGTCGCGGCTCTCCATCACCCGGACTTCGCGAACGCCGTGCGCGGGCACGAATTTGCCGCGGATTTCATCGGCGATGGCGCGGGAGAATTCGCGCGCGACCTGTTCGGGGCGCGGCGGATCGCCGTCGTCGCCCGGGCAGCGGACGTGTTCGCGCGTGCGCTCCGCGTCCTCCGAATGCAGCAGATTGCCGTTATAGGCGATCAGCCGGATCGAATAGACGAACCCGATCACCGTGCGGCGACACTCGACCTTGCGCGTCTCGCGCTTGATGCACTTGCCGCGATCGTCCTCCTCGACGCAGACGCGGCGCTCGCGCTCGACTCGCGAGCGGTCGGTTTCGGTATAGGCCTCGCCGCGCAGCGTCCCGTCCGGCGCATTGCCGCCCCCCGGCGGCAGGATGCGAAAATAGGGCTCGCCGCGAAAATAGGCGTCGCGCAGCGCATCCTCGATCGCCAGCGACAGCGCCGAGCCGTGCTCGCCGCCGAACCGCTCGACCACCATGCTCGACAGCCCCGCCGCCGCGTCGTTTTCCGCCGGCATCGTGCCTTCGATGTGCAGCGTTTCGGCCTGCACCACAGCGGGGGAGAGAGCGAAAGCCGCTCCCATGATGGCGAGTACGGCGGCAAATCTCATTGCTATCCCCCTGGCCCGGCGCGCTAGTCCCCGATAGTGTCGGTCCGCACCTTTTCCGCCGCGTCGGCCTTGGGCGGTTCGACGGTGCGGATCGACAGCTCGCGCAGCTGCTTCGGCGAGACTACACTCGGCGCGCCCATCATCAAGTCCTGCGCGCGCTGGTTCATCGGGAAGGCGATGACCTCGCGGATATTGGGCTCGTCGGCGAGCAGCATCACGATGCGGTCGATCCCCGGCGCCGAGCCGCCATGCGGCGGCGCGCCGAGCTTGAACGCCTCGATCATCCCCGAGAAGTTCGCGTCGACCTCGTCCTTGGCATAGCCCGCGATCTCGAACGCCTTGTACATGATGTCCGGCCGGTGGTTCCGGATCGCGCCCGAGCTGAGCTCGTAGCCGTTGCAGACGATGTCGTACTGCCACGCGAGCACGTCGAGCGGGTCCTGCGTCTCGAGCGCCGCCATCTCGCCCTGCGGCATCGAGAAGGGGTTGTGGCTGAAATCGACCCGTTTCAGCTCCTCGTCGTATTCGAACATCGGGAAATCGACGATCCAGCAGAACTTGAAGCAGCCCTGCTCGATCAGGCCGAGTTCCTCGCCCACGCGGGTGCGCGCGGCGCCGGCGAGCTTGGCCGCGTCCTTCTCCTTGCCGGCGGCGAAGAACAGCCCGTCGTTCTCGCCCAGCCCCAGCTCGTCGTAAAGCTTCGCCATGTTCTCTGGGCCGTGGTTCTTGGCGATCGGCCCGCCGAATTCGCCGGCTTTTCTGGTGACGTAGCCGAGCCCGGCGAAACCCTCGCGCCGCGCCCAGTCGTTCATATCGTCGAAGAATTTTCGACTTTTCTCATGCGTGTTCGGGGCCGGGACGACGCGCACACGCCCGCCCCCGCCGACGATCTTCTCGAACAGGCCGAAGCCGCTCTTTTCGAAGTGGCTGGTGACATCCGAAATCGTCAGCGGGTTGCGCAAATCGGGCTTGTCGGTGCCGTATTTGAGCATCGCCTCGGCATAGGGGATGCGCGGGAATTCGCCCGCCGCGGTCACGCTCTTGCCGTCGGCGAACTCCTCGAACACGCCCGCCAGCACCGGTTCCAATGCCTGGAACACGTCTTCCTGCGTGACGAAGCTCATCTCGAAATCGAGCTGGTAGAATTCGGGGCTGCGGTCGGCGCGCAGGTCTTCGTCGCGGAAGCACGGCGCGATCTGGAAATAGCGGTCGAACCCGGCGACCATCAGCAGCTGCTTGAACATCTGCGGCGCCTGCGGCAGCGCGTAGAAACGGCCCGGATGGAGCCGGCTCGGCACGAGGTAGTCGCGCGCACCCTCGGGGCTCGAGGCTCCGAGGATCGGGGTCTGAAATTCGGAAAAACCCTGCTCGGTCATGCGGCGGCGCAGGCTCTGGATCACCTGGTTTCGCAGCATGATGTTGCGATGCATCGTCTCGCGGCGCAGGTCGACGAAGCGGTATTTGAGGCGGATGTCCTCGGGGTAGTCCTGCTCGCCCGCGACCGGCAGCGGCAGCTCCTCGGCGCGGCTCTGTACCGTCGCCGCCCTGGCGAAGACCTCGATTGCGCCGGTCGGCAGGTTGGCGTTGACCGTTTCGGCGGTGCGCGCCTTGACCACCCCGTCGACCGTCACGACCGATTCCAGCTTGAGCCCGTCGAGCAGTTCGAGCGCCTCGCTGTCCTCGTCGGCGACGATCTGCGTGATGCCGTAATGGTCGCGCAGATCGACGAACAGCACGCCGCCATGGTCGCGCTTCTTGTGCACCCAGCCCGACAGGCGTACGGTTTCGCCGACATCGCTCTCGGTCAGCGCGGCGCAGGTGTGGGTACGGTAGGCATGCAGGGTCATGATGGGTTTCGGTCTGTCAGTGGAGCGCGCCGGCCGGGCGCTGCGGTATCCGGGGTGGAATTTCGGGGCGCACTTAACCGCTCCGTCGCGCCGCGTCACCCCTCTCGAAAAAGTTTCGTGAGCCGATCGGCGCATTCGCACGCCTTGTTCAGGTGACAGCATAGCGAAAGGAGACACTCGTGATCCGCAGCCCGTACCTGATCGCCATTCCGCTCGCGCTCGGCCTTGCCGCCTGCCAGGAGACGCCCGAGCGGCAAGACGTCGGCGCCGGCTCGGCGCCGGACCCGAACCCGCCTGCCCAGTCAGGTATGGGCGTGATCGAGCCGCATCCGCAATTTCCCGCTCTGCCCGACAATCCCGACATCGCCATGGTCCGCGAAGTGGCGCGCTGCGTGCTCGGCGCAGAGCCGCTTATCCGCAATTACGGCGATGCGGCGGGCTACTCCGAAAGCGCCGGCGAAAAGGCGGAATGGGAAGCGCGCCGCGACAACGTCACCCGGGTAAGGGACTATTACGGCGAATACGCCGAGACGCTCGTCAGGGAAGGCAAGTTCGCCATGGCGACGATGACCCGCGAGGCCGAAATCGTCGAGGAAGAGATAGACGATCTCGGGGGGAGCTACACCGATGATCCAGCATCTCTGAAGGTTCTCGCGGGGTGGCTGGATCAGTGCACCGCCCGGATCGACGGTTAGCTATCGGCGCAAGTCCTAGCCTGCCGGTAGTAAGACGATCGGCGTTGCGAAAACAAGGAGGCCTTGAATGACGACGCGCCACCGAACAGCAGCTACGATCCCGGTCGTTTTCGGGTTGCTGCTGGTCGGGTGCGAGCAGGAACCGCAACAGCCGCCTCCGCCCGCCGGTCAGCAAACCCCGATGCCGTTTCCCAACGTGCCGCAGCCGCCGGCCCAGCCGCAGGGCCAGCAACCGCAGGAGCAAAGCCCTTACCAGTCCTCCGACCCGGCAGCGACAATCCGCGATCTGCTCATCTGCTGGAAAACCTACCAGCAGCTTGGCAAGGTCAACGAGTTGCTGGCCGAGAACGAACAGGGCGAGAAGGCGCAACGTTTCGCACGCGCTGCCGAGGAATGGCATCGTATCTCCAACGTCTACGCGCGCATGGTGCTCTCGCAACAACAGGAGCGGGGTTTTACCGATGAGCAGGTCGCCAATGTGGCCAAGCAGGTCGAGAGCAACAGCAACGGCGTACGCGACCGGGCCGAAGGCGTCGAGGCCTATCTCAACTACCTCGTTCCGATCACCGAGGTCTGCCACGAGGAATACCCCGTTCGATGACACCACTGCCACCTCGCACTGTGGAGGAAAACGAAATGCGCAAGACCCAGTATGGAATGCTCGTGAGCCTGACTGCGGCGGGATTGCTGCTGGCCGGGTGCGAGCAGCAATCGCAGCAACCCGAGCCGCCCGCCGGCCAGCAAACCCCGATGCCGTTTCCCAACATGCCGCAGCCACCGGCGCAGCCGCAGCAGGGGACGGGCCAGCAACCGGTCAATCAGCCGACCAGGGTCATCCGCGAATTGCTGACATGCTGGAAGGGCTATCAGCAATTCAGGAACATCATGCGGATGCTGGCCGAGAACGAGGGCGGCCAGACGGGGCAGGATTTCCTCCGCGATGCCGAGGATTACGACCGGCGGTCGGAGGCCTATGCCAAGATGGTCCTTGCCCAGCAGGATGCGCAGGGCTTCACCAAGGAGCAGGTCAGCGCCGTCGCCAAGGAGGTCGAAGCCGAGTTCAGCGCGGCGATCGACCGGGCCGACGGCGTCCAGGCCTATCTCGGCCATATCCTTCCGATCGTCGGTCGCTGCTCGAAGGAATATCCGCTCTCGTGACCGCTGCGAACCACCTGACTATCCGGAGGAAAACGATATGCCCAAGGCCGCGTATTCAGCCCTCGCAAGCCTGGCCGCAGCGGGAATGCTGGTAACCGGCTGCAACGAGCAGCAACCCCGGCAACAACCGCAGCCGCAACAGCCGGTGCAGGGTAGCGGCCAGCTGCCGCCGATGGCACAGCCGCCCGCGCCGATGGTTGCGCCGCAGCCGGCGCAGCCGGTTTCCAACCCGCAACTGATCCGCGAACTGGCGACCTGCTGGGATGCCTACGACGAGATGAAACGCATCGCTTCGGTGCGTGCGGATCAGCGCACCGGCAGGGAAAAGCGGATCTTCCTGTCGGATGCCGAAGAATTCGGTCGCCGTTCCGAAGCCTACGGCGAATGGGCGACCCGCGAAGCGGACCGGCAGGGCATGAGCGGGCAGCTCAATGCCATTTCGACCGAAGTGATGAACGAATTCGAAGCGGTGCTCGATCGGGCGCAGAGCGTGAACGAGTATGCGGAATACGTCGTGCCGATCGCCAAGCGGTGCGACACGCAACATCCGCTGCGCTGAGAGGTGCCGTGCGCCTCGACCGTTCCGGTGCAGACCCGGACCAGCGAAATTGCATGAGCCGTTCGGGCGTTTCCTGCGCCTTATGAGGCAGACAGGCACAAAAGGGGAGTTGTCATGATGAGGTCTGGTCTTGCTGCATTCGCACTGGTGGCACTCGCAGCCTGCGACAATTCCGCGGGCGAACCGCAACCCAACGGCATGGAGCCCATGGGACCGATGCCGATGCAGACGGGGCCGGTTCCGCCCGGAACATCGGGCGGGGGTCCGGCGAATTCGCCGCGCGCCGAACTGACGGCGGCGATCCGCTGTTGGGTCGCTGCCGACCAGGCGGTCGGGATTTTCGACCTGCTCGCCGAAAAGGCCCCCGACGATGCGCAGCGGCAGCAGATGCTCGCCTATAGCGAACGATCGGAGACCGTTCGCCAGTATTACGACCAGCGGGTCGACGAACTGGCAGACCGGGTCGGATTGTCGCATGAAGCGCTGCAAGCCGAAGGCGAACCGATCATGGCTGAATTCAGAGCCTTGTTCGACCAGATGGATTTCACGTCCGCCGCGATGGAGATCGGTCGCCGGGCAGACGCGTGCCGCAACAATATTCCCGCCGGACAGGGCGGTTTCGAGGGAGGTAACCGATGAAAATGCGAAGCTTGACCATTGTGCTGGGCAGCACCGCCCTGCTGGCCGCTTGCGGCGGCGGAGCCGAGGAGGAAAACGGCGCCGACGGACCGGGCGGATACGGCTCGGCCGCTCCGCTCGACGATCCACGCATGATGGACCCCGGCTTGCCGGTGCCGCCCGGCCCGCTTCCCGAGGGCGTGACGAACGAGCACTACACCGCGCTGCAATGCGTGTTCGCCGCCGACCGCACGATCGCCGAAATGAAGGGCAAAGACGATCGCGACGCCGAGGGCTATCGCCAGGGCTCGCAATGGGTGAAGGACCAGTACACCGCCAAGCTCGGCGAACTGCCCGCGCTCGACGACGCCGCGCGCCAGGCGACGCAGAAGATGATCGAGGACGATTTCAAGGCGCTGATCGATACGGTGCCCGAAGCCGACAGGATGTATGTCGGCATCGACCTCGTCGATCGCTGCGGCATGGCCCGCTCGATGGAGATGGAGTCCCCACCCGCATCGGAAGGCGCACCGCCCGAGCCCGCAAACTGAGCCGGAACGCTGCGCCGGTGCAGGGCACGCCGTCGAGGCAGGTCACGGATAGGGGGCCGACCATGGTTGCGACTCGAATGACTGCCGCCTCGGCTGCCATCGGCCTGCTGCTGGCCGCGTGCGGCCAGCCGATGCAGCAGCAAGCGGGACCCGACATGCCCGCAAGCCATGCGGGCCCCGGCGGTGTCGAGCCGCAACCGGACGGAGGCGAGCAAGACCCCGGAGAAGGGCCGCAAGGTCCGCCCGCTCCCGAGCAGGACAATTCCAGCGCCGGGGCGGTTCCCCTGCCCGAAGGCGTATCCGCAGCGCAGTTCTTCTCCCTGCGCTGCATCTTCGTGGCGGACACGATCATCCCCCTGCTGGAAGGCCGGGCCGATCCCGCTGCCGCCCCCTATCTCGAGCGCGCCAGATACATCCGCCGCAAGCACAAGCAGGTCTTCGCCTCGCTCCCTCCGCTCGACGCGACTAAGCGCAACACGGCGATGGAATGGATCCGCGGCGAGTTCGACAACCGCGTCCGCATGGCCGACGAGTATCGCAGGGAATACGAGATCGATCAGATCGTCGATCAATGCACGGCCTATCCTGCGCCGGAGGCCGAAACCGCCAACAGGGAAAGGACACCATCGTGAAATACGCCCTCCCGAGCACACTTGTCTGCGCCGCCCTGCTGGCAGCCTGCAACCAGCCGGTGCAGCAACCGCAACAGAATCCCGACGCGCCTCCCGGCGGCTACGGCCAGAACCCGGGCGGCAATCCCGGGCCGGGCGGCTTCGGACCGAACGGCCAGCCCGGCGGCGCCCAACCCGGGGCGCAAGGACCCGGTGGGCAGCAGGGCTTCCCCTTTCCGCAGGGCGGGATCCCGATGCCGGGATCGAATGACGGACCCGGGGGCAGGACGAACGGCGATCCTCCGCTCTCCGCCACTCCGCCGCGCCAGCAGGGACGGAACCAGGAGGTCCCGGGCGCACACCGCGATTCGCGGCCTCCGGCGCAGGCCTCGGCCGCGCTGAGATGCTACGTCGCCGGCTACGTCGCGATGGAACTGTACAGCCAGTCGGGCGCGACGGAGGCGCAGTTGAATCGCGCCGTCGAGGTTGCATCGGCTGCCGAGGAACGGCTCGTCATGAATGTCGACAAACCCGGAGGCTACGCCGATTTCGTCGCTCAGGAAGAGCGAATCTACATGGAGTTCGAGCAGCGTTACCAACAGCTGGGCGAGCAGCGTTTCATGCAGGAACTGGAAGGCATTCTGGCCAACTGCCCGCGCTGAGCCGGCCCGGCGGCCGATCGCCTCTTGCACGAAACCGTTGGCAGCGCGTTCGCCGCCATTGGCGCGACTCGCGGTGCGCGCTAACAGCGGCACACCATGAAGATCCATCCGCTGATTACCGAGACTGCGGAGCTCGAAACGCTCTGCACCCGCCTCGCCAAGTCCGACTTCGTCTGCGTCGACACCGAGTTCATGCGCGAGAACACCTACTGGCCCGAACTGTGCCTGGTCCAGATCGGCAACGAGGAGGAAGCCGCAGCGGTCGACCCGCTCGCCGACGGGCTCGATCTCGAGCCGCTGCTCAAGCTGCTGTGCGAGAACGAGGCGGTGCTCAAGGTCTTCCACGCCGGCGGGCAGGACGTCGAGATCATCTTCAACCTGACCGGGGCGACTCCGCATCCGATCTTCGACACGCAGATCGCGATGATGGCGATCAGCCAGTCCGAACAGATCGGTTACGCCAACCTGGTCGATGCATGGCTCGGCATCCAGGTCGACAAGGGCGCGCGCTTCACCGACTGGAGCCGCCGCCCACTGACCGACCGGCAGATCGAATACGCGATCGGCGACGTCACGCATCTGGCGAAAATCTTCCCGAAGATCCTGAAGAAGCTGATCAAGACCGGCCGCGGCGCATGGCTCGACGCGGAGATGGAGAAGCTCGCCGATCCCGACAATTACCGCACCGTCCCCGAGGAGGCGTGGAAGCGCATCCGCCAGGCCGGGCGCAATCCGCAGGTGCTCGGACGGCTCAAGGCGCTCGCCGCGTGGCGCGAGGGCGAGGCGCAGCACAAGAACATCCCGCGCGGCCGCATCATGCGCGACGAGACGCTCGCCGACGTCGCCGGCCATCCGCCGAAGAAGCAGGGCGATCTCGGCAAGGTGCGCGGGCTGTCGAACGCGTGGAAGGACAACGATATCGGCAAGCGGCTGATGAAAGTGCTCGAGAGTGCCGAGCCGCTGGCCAGGGAAGAGATGCCGCAGAAGGTCAAGCGCGGCGCCCCGCTCGGCAAGGAGGGTGCGCTGGTGGCGGACCTGCTCAAGCTGCTGCTGAAAATCAGGGCGCGCGAGATCGACGTCGCTGCACGGCTGCTGACCAGGGCCGACGAGATGGAAGCGCTCGCCGCGGGCGTGCGCGACCTGCCGATCCTGCAGGGCTGGCGCTACGAGGTGTTCGGCCGGGACGCGCTCGAACTGGTCGAGGGCAAGCTCGCTTTCGCGGTGCGCAAGGGCAAGCTCCACATGGCGCATATCGACGACGTGCATGCCGGGATGATGGAAGCGCAGGCGGCGGAGTAGGGAGAAGGTTTGTGGCGGATATAATAGACTTGAGGCGAAGCAGTTCCGCCCGAAAGCAGGGAATTACATTTGCGGCCGTTGGCATCGACTGGTCCAGCAAAGTTGGTCATGCGTATATAATCTGGGAAGAAGAAAACGATCAGGCAAGAATGAGCGTCTCGAAGGCCATCGGATTCTATCCCAAAAAAACACTTCTCTACGACGTTATTTTCGGCGGTCCAGGTATCCTGAAGCCGGATCATGAGCGTCGCGCCGAACGAAAATTGACCGTTTTGGTAGACCGGGACGATTTCGAGGCTGCAGAACGAGAACGAGATCGCTGGAATACAAACGGCACCTATCAGATTGGTGTTTCCGACTGCGTTGATCATATTGCTGCAATCGCTCGCAAACTCGGATTGAAAGTGCCTGATTCGACTTGGATACAGCCTTTGCACTTCATGGATGACATCATAGCAGCGAATTGATTACGCGACCATTCGATCCAGCCGGTTAACAAGCGATGTCGAGCTACCTCCCCACGATCAAGCAGCTGCAGTATCTTGTCGCGCTGCACGAGCACGGGCATTTCGGGCGCGCGGCGGAGGCGTCTTTCGTGTCGCAGTCGACGCTCAGCGCGGGCATCCGCGAATTGGAATCACTGCTCGGAGTGACTTTGGTCGAGCGCAGCCGCCGCGTGGTGCGCTTCACCGCGCTCGGCGAGCAGGTGGTCGAGAAGGCGCACCGGCTGCTGCGCGAGGCGGAGGAACTCAGCGATCTCGTCCAGGCGAGCGGCAAGCCGCTGTCGGGCACGCTGCGGATGAGCGTCATCCCGACCATCGCCCCGTTCATGCTGCCGCGCATCCTGCCGCGGCTGCGCAAGGAGCGCCCCGACCTCAAGCTGTTCCTGCGCGAGGAGACCAGCCACGATGCGGTCGAGAGCCTGCAGCACGGCCGGGTCGATTGCGTGCTGCTCGCCCTCCCCTTCGCCACCGGCGAGGTCGAGATGGCGCATATCGCCGACGATGCGCTCTACGTCGCCTTCCCCAAGGACGATCCGCGCGATCCGCCCGAGACGATCCCGCCGGCGATGATCGATGAAGGACGGCTGCTGCTGCTCGAGGACGGGCATTGTCTCAAGGAGCACGCGCTCGCGGCCTGCAACCGGCCCGAGCTGCGCGCCTCGGCGACGATGATCGGCACCAGCCTGCACACGCTGGTGCAGATGGTCGACAACGATCTCGGCCTCACCATGCTGCCCGCAATGGCGCTCGACGCCGGTATCCTGCATGAGACCGACGTCGTCGCCCGACCCCTGAAATCGAAAGCGGCAAGTCGCGAAATCGCGCTGATCTGGCGCAAGAACTCGCCGCGCAAATCCGATTTCGAACTGCTCGCGGAAGAGCTGCGGGCCGGCTAACGCACGGCAGAGGTTCACCAAATATTGGTAAATGCGGGCGTAAGCGCGATCCCGGGACACACTGAACGGGACCAGTACCATGAGAGCATATAATCGGTTTCAGACCGACGAAATGATCCTGTGCGCAATCGCAGGCAAACGCGAACGCGTCGCACTCTATAATCTTTCCTGCGGCGGCTGCATGATCGAGAGCCGCAGCAGCACGCTATCCGAAGGGGCCGAAGTCGAGGTGTTGCTTAGCGAAAAGTTGAGTGCTCCGGGCCGGATCGCATGGCGGATCGGCCGCAATGCAGGGGTCAAATTCGACCACCTGCTCCACCCCGCCGTCGTCGAGAAATTCGGCTATGTCGAGGAAGAGGATTTCGACCGCAATGACCCGCGCGACCGGTTCGGGATACCGCTGGTCGAGACGCTCCACGCAGCCGCGGGGACGCTGGACTAGGGCTCGGCGAGGGTTTTGGCTTCCGGCGGTGACGAGACCTGTCGCTGCGTGGCAAATGTCGGACCGCCGGGGCTGTTCCATCCCACGCCCCGCGTTCGGGATCAGGAAGGATTCCGGGGGAATGCTTCCCCGGACGGCGGCCACCCATAGGCTACTATCGTCGGGGTGGCCGGGTGGGGGCGTGGGATGGAACAGCCAAGGGAAGCACGGAGGTGCTTCCTGCACGCGACAAAAGCTCCCGCAACTCAGTCCATGTGCCTGAGGCCGACCCGCAGGTAATCCCACCCGGTTACCAGCGTCAGGATCGCCGCCGCCCACAGGCTCCAGATGCCGACCGTGTGCGGCACGTTGAACAGCCGTTCGCCCGCTTCGAAGGTCCAGCCCGGCAGTGCGCCGGCCAGGATCAGCGAGCCGAGCGAGCCCATCTGGAAGGTCGTCTTCCACTTCGCCAGCCGGCTGACCGGCACCGAGACCTGCAGTCCGCCGAGGAATTCGCGCAGGCCCGAGACCGCAATCTCGCGGATCAGGATGACAAGCCCGGCGATGACGTGGAAATCGCCCACCACCGGTCCGCGCAGCCACCCCTGCGCGGTCAGCACCAGGATGACCGCGGCGACCATGATCTTGTCCGCGATCGGATCGAGGAACATGCCGAGCTTCGATACCGCCCCGCTCGACCGGGCGAGATAGCCGTCGAAATAGTCGGTCACCCCCATCAGGCAGTAGAGCGCGAAAGCGAGCGCGTAGCCCAGTTCCCAGCCCGGCCACCACAGCAGGAAGGCGAGAAACGGCACCGCGAGGATGCGCGACAGCGTCAGGATATTGGGGAGCGTCAGCATCGCGGCCCCTCCTAGCGGTTCATGCGGCGGAGCAAAAGCGGCGATCCGCCCTTGTCCGCCGCCGCCAGCACGTTACAGCATGGCGGAGGACGAGAGGGGCGCCCGCGCATGACGACATCGACGCATCTGCTGCGCCGCCGGCGATTCCTGCCGCTGTTCGTCACCCAGCTGTTCAACGCCTTCAACGACAATCTCTACAAGACCGCGATGGTGCTGTTCGTGGTCTACAGCATCTATCAGTCCGAAGAAGCCGAAGGGCTGTTCAGCGGCGTCGCCTCGTTCCTGTTCATCCTGCCGTTTTTCCTGCTCTCGGCGCTCGCCGGACAGCTTGCCGACATGCGCGACAAGGCCGCGATCATCCGCAAGGTCAAGGCATGCGAGATCGTGCTGATGCTGATCGGCGGCAGCGGTTTGCTGCTGGCGTGGAAGGGCTATGCGATGCCCGTCACCGTGTTCGGGCTGGAAACGAGCGTACCGATCCTCCTGATGCTGCTCGCACTGTTCCTGACGGGCGTCCAGTCGACCTTCCTCGGGCCGATCAAATACGCGATCCTGCCGCAGCACCTCAGGAAGGAGGAGGTGCTTGCGGGCACCGGGCTGGTCGAAGCGGGAACCTATGTCGCGATCCTCGCCGGGACGATTCTCGCCGGGTGGATCCCGGTCCAGGTCGCCGCGGGAGCGATCGTCGTCACCTCGGTGGTCGGTTATCTGGTCAGCCGCCAGGTGCCGACCGCCCCGCCGCAGGGCGCCGTCGAACAGCTCGACTGGCATATCCTGCGCGCATCCGCCCGCCTCATCCGCGAGACGATGCACAATCGCGAAGTCTATTACGCGATCCTCGCGATCAGCTTCTTCTGGACCATCGGCGCGGTGCTGTTCATCCAGTTCCCCCCGCTGGCGAAGAACGTCATCATGGCGAGCAAGGAAGTGGCGAGCATCTTCCTGGTCGTGTTTTCGGTCGGCGTGGCGATCGGCTCGGTGGCGATCAACGCGCTGCTCAAGGGCGAGGTATCCGCGCGCTACGCCCCGCAATCGGTGATCGTGATGGGGATGTTCGTGGTCGCCTTCTACGTCGTCGCCAAACTGTGGCAGGCGGACCAGCCGACCGAATTGCTCGATGTCGCCGCGTTTCTCGGCTGGCCGATGGCGGCGGTGCTGCTGCTGTGCCTGCTCGGCATCGCTGTGGCGGGCGGGATGTTCGTCGTGCCGCTCTACGCCTTCCTCACCACCCGGGTCGCACCGGACAAGGCATCGCGCACGATCGCGGCCAACAATATCGTCAATTCGGGCGCGATGGTCACCGGGTCGCTGCTCGCGATGGCAATGAGCGCCGCGGGCGTGCCGATCGTCGAACAGGTCCTGATCAGCGCGGCGATGTGCCTGATTTCGGCTTGGCTCGGCAGGCGCCTGCTCGCGGCCGAACGGTCGGCTGCGACGGTGTAGGCCTGGTTTCGGCATAGCCGAAACGGATGCGGCACCGGCCCGCTCCCCCACCCGGCCACCCATAGGATACTATGGTCGGGGTGGCCGGGTGGGGGAGCGGGCCGGTGCCGCTTCAGCGTAGCTGAAAAAGCTCCACTACAACTCAGAAAATGAAGATTGCGACCACCACCAGGCTGGCGAAATAGGCGGCGAAGAACCCGCGAATGTCCTGCCGTGCCACCCGCCAGCGCGGACGCGGGGCGACGGGCACCTCGCCAGTGCGGACATGCGGGGGAAGCGAGGCCAGGAACGGGTGCCGGGCGGCTTCGTCGGAAAGTACTAGCGATCTGCGCATCGGGGGCTGTTAACGCACCGCTAACCATCTCGCTTCCCGCGATTGCGAACCGTCGCAGGGCGGGACATTAACCGTGTTCGTTGATGCTCAGATCCCCGCCATCTCGAGGATGATCGACCATTCCTCGGGCGTGATCTCGGCGACCGACAGGCGCGAGAGCCGGACCAGTTCGCAATCCGCCAGCCGCGGTTCCGCCTTGATCTGCTTGAGCGTGACCGGGTTGGGCAGCTTGGTCCTGGGCTTGACCTTGACCGCCGCCCATTTGCCCTCCGGATCGGTCGGATCGGTGATCCCGGCGACCGAGATCTCGCAGATACCGACGATCTCGAGGCCCTCGCGCGAGTGGTAGAAGAACGCCTGGTCGCCCACTTCCATCGCGGCGAGATTGTTTCGCGCGCGGTAATTGCGCACCCCGTCCCAGGTGCCCTCGCCCTCGGCGACGAGATCGTCCCATCCGTATTTGAAGGGTTCCGATTTCATCAGCCAGTAGCGCGCCATTGCATTCTCCATCTGTTTGCCGGGCGGGTTTCGGGCGGCGTTAGACGGACGCAACCGTCGAGTTAACCTCTTTTTCAGCACGGCCTGCGATAGGGTGCGGGCACACATGCACCCGGGGGCACGGTGGCCGGACCAGCCGTGAATTGAATGCGCGACACGAAAACCGCACTGAAAAACACCATGAAGCGAGCCGATCGCGACCTGGTCGCGCTCGGCATCGCTGCGGGCGCGATCCTGATGTTTCTCGGTACCGGCGGCTCGGTCCTGCCGCAGATCGCGCGCAGCTGGATGGGGATCGGCACCGGCCCCGATACGCTGCTCGTCAACGCGCTGCTGCTCAATGTTGCCTTGATCATCTTCGGCTGGCGCCGCTACCGTGAGCTGCTCGAGGAGATCGAGGAGCGCAAATCGGCCGAGGAACGCGCCCGCGTTCTGGCCGAAACCGATCCGCTGACCGGCTGCCTCAACCGGCGCAGCATCGCCCCCGCGACCGACGAGATGATCGCACGCGAGGGAGCCAGCGACCGCCACGTCGCCTTCGTCATGATCGATCTCGACAATTTCAAGCAGGTCAACGACGTGCACGGACACTCCGCCGGCGACAAGGTGCTGCGCGAGATAGCCGAGCGCATCACCGCGCTGCTGCCGCGCGACGGGCTGTGCGCCCGGCTCGGCGGCGACGAGTTCGCCTGCGTCATTCCCCGGGGCGACAACAACAACGAACAGATCGAACGGTTCGCGGCGCGTCTGATCGAACGGGTCGCGGCACCGATCCATCTCGGCGAGGTGGGGGTCGAAGTGACGATATCGGTCGGCCTCGCGATCGACGACGCGGGCAGTTTCGGCACCGAGCCTCCTGACGCCAAGGGGCTGATGCACAAGGCCGATATCGCGATGTATCATGCCAAGAAGCAGGGCAAGAACCGGCATTTCTGGTTCGAGCCGCAGATGGAAGACGAGTTGCGTTTCCGCCACCGGCTCGAGCACGCGCTGCGGCAGGGAATCGTGGAGCGCGAATTCGTGCCCTTCTACGAGCAGCAGATCGATCTCAAATCGGGCGAGATTCTCGGCTTCGAGATGCTGGCGCGCTGGAAGTCGGAGGAATTCGGGCATCTCGGCCCGTCCACCTTCATTCCTGTGGCCGAGGAAATGGGGCTGATCGCCCCGCTATCGGAAATGCTGATCGAGCAGGCGCTCGAGGATGCCAAGACGTGGGATCCCAAGCTCACCCTGGCGGTCAACATCTCCGCGCTGCAATTGCACGATCCGTGGTTTTCGCAGCGAATCCTCAAACTGCTTGTAAAGCACAATTTTCCGCCCGAGCGGCTCGATATCGAAATCACCGAAAGCTGCCTGCAGGAAAACGTCGCACTGGTGCGCTCGATGATCGCCAGCCTGCGCAACCAGGGGGTGAAGATCAGCCTCGACGATTTCGGCACCGGCTATTCCAGCCTCGCGCAACTTCGCAACCTGCCGTTCGACCAGCTCAAGATCGACCGCAGCTTCATCGGCGAGCTGCGCGAAGACGGTTCCGGCAGGAAGATCGTCGACGCCATTATCCAACTGGGCGACGGGCTCGAAATGCCGGTCACCGCCGAAGGGGTGGAGGACGATTCGATCCTCGGCGCGCTGAGCGGGTTCAAGAGCATCAAGGGCCAGGGCTATCACTACGGCCAGCCCGAAGACGCCGCGACCGTGCGAACGCGGCTCGAAGCGCTCGGACGGCTGGCGGAGCACTCGGCGGACGGCGATGGCGCTCCCGTCGTCTCCGACGACGAACCCGACACGGACGACCGGATGCAAGCCGGCAACGCCTAGCGCACTGGACGCGCAGCGCCCCCGCACCTAGATGCCACCCGCTATGCGGGTTTCCTTCGTCAAGATGCACGGGCTGGGCAACGACTTCGTCGTACTCGACGCGCGCGCCGAAGCGCCCCCGCCGATGACATCCGCCATCGCCAAAGCGTTGGCCGACCGCAACACCGGTATCGGCTGCGACCAGCTGATCCTGCTCGAACCCTCCACCGCGGCCGATTTCGCCATGCGCATCTTCAACTCGGACGGCGGCGAAGTCGAAGCCTGCGGCAATGCCGCACGGGCGGTGGCCCTGTTGCATGCCGCTCCCGCCAGGGTCGAAACCTCGGCTGGAATCATCGGGCTGCAACCCGCCGGGGCCGGTGCGACGGTCGATATGGGCCAGCCGCGCTTCGAATGGGATGCGATCCCGCTCGACCATCCTGCCGATACCGCCGAAATGCCGGTGGGATGGGACGATCTCGAACGGCCGTTCGCGGTCAATGTCGGCAATCCGCACGCGGTGTTCTTTGTCGACGATGCCGACGCGGTCGACCTGGAACGTCTCGGTCCCGAGATCGAGCACGATCCGCTGTTCCCCGAGCGCGTCAACGTCAACGTCGCGAGCGTGCATGGGGGCGCGATCCGGCTGCGCGTATGGGAACGCGGCGCGGGGCTGACGCGAGCCTGCGGCACCGGCGCCTGCGCGACGGCGGTCGCGGCAATCCGGCGCAAGCTCGCCACCTCCCCGGTGCAGGTCGACCTGCCCGGGGGACGGCTGGAGATCGCGTGGGAGGGCAGCGGGTCGATCCTGATGACCGGCCCTGCCGCCGAGAGCTTTCGCGGCAGCTTCGAATGGGACGATTTCGCATGAACGGCGCGGAAGTCATCTCGCTCGGCTGCCGGCTCAACATCTCGGAGAGCGAGCGGATCCGGCAATTGATGGCGGAAGAGCGGGACGTGGTGGTGGTCAACAGCTGCGCGGTCACCGTCGAGGCGGTGCGGCAGACGCGGCAGGCGATCCGCAAGGCCCGCCGCGAGCGTCCGAACGCGCGTCTGCTGGTGACCGGCTGCGCCGCCGATATCGAGCGCGAGCAGCTCGCCGCGATGCCCGAAGTCGACGGGCTGGTCGCCAACACCGCCAAGCTCGACCCGCGGGCCTGGAACGTCTCGGCACCGAACACCCCAGCCGCCCCGAAGCACACCCGCGCCTTCATCGCGGTGCAGAACGGATGCGACCATGCCTGCACCTTCTGCGTCATCCCGCAGGGGCGCGGGCCGAGCCGGTCGCTGACCATCGCCGAAGTACTGCACGAGATCGAACGTCACCTCGACCAGGGCGCGCCCGAGATCGTGCTGACGGGCGTGGACGTCACCTCGTGGGGGCACGATCTGCCCGGTGCGCCGCCGCTCGGGGCGCTGGTGCAGGCCGTTCTCGACCAATTTCCGCAGCTGCAGCGGCTGCGCATGTCCTCGCTCGACGGGGTCGAGATCGATCCGCTGCTGTTCGAGCTGTTGGCCGGCGAAGAGCGGGTGATGCCGCATCTGCATCTGTCGCTGCAGCACGGCAACGACCTGATCCTCAAGCGCATGAAGCGGCGTCACTTGCGCGGCGATGCGGTCGATCTGGTCGTGCGACTCAAGGCGAAGCGGCCCGAAATCGCCATCGGCGCCGACCTGATCGCCGGGTTCCCGACCGAGGACGATGCGATGCACGCCGACAATCTCTCGATCGTGCGCGAACTCGGGATCGTCCACGGCCATGTCTTCCCCTATTCGCCGCGCCCGAACACGCCCGCGGCGCGGATGCCGCAAATCGACCGGGCCGCGATCAGGGACCGCGCCGCGGAACTGCGTAGGGCGGTGGGCGAAGTGCGGGCGGAATGGCTCGCCAGCCTTGTGGGCAGACCGCACAACGTGCTCGCCGAGCGGGATGGCGCGGGCTATACGCCCGATTTCGCACGGGTGGCGGTTCCCGAGGGAACCCCGCCCGGAACGATCCTCACCGTCACCCCCGAACGCATCGAACGAGGCCTGCTGGCATGAGCGAACGTCCAAGCTGGTCCCAACGCCTGTTCGGCGGCTTCCGCAAGACCTCCGAGCGGCTGAGCGAAAACCTGACCGCCGCGGTGAGCACCGCCAAGCTCGACGAGGCGACCCTCGACGATGTCGAGGACGCGCTGATCCTGTCCGATCTCGGTCCGAGTGCCGCAGCGCGCATCCGCGAGCGGCTGAAGGAAAAGCGCTTCGGCCTCGAAATCGGCCAGCAGGAGCTCAAGGAGGCCGTCGCCGAGGAAATCGCCGCGATCCTGCGCCCGGTGGCGAAACCGCTCGAGATCACCGCTTTCCCGCGCCCGCAGGTGATCCTCGTGATCGGCGTCAACGGCAGCGGCAAGACGACCACCATCGCCAAGCTCGCGCACTGGTTCCAGGAGGACGATTACGGCGTCATGTTGGCGGCGGGCGACACCTTCCGCGCCGCCGCGATCGGCCAGCTCGCGACCTGGGCCGACCGCGTCGGCGTGCCGATCGTGCGCGGCCCCGAGGGCGGCGATCCGGCCAGCATCGTGTTCGACGGCGTCAAGGCGGCGACCCAGCAGGGCATCGACACGCTGGTAGTCGACACCGCCGGGCGGCTCCAGAACAAGCGCGAGCTGATGGACGAGCTGGCCAAGATCCGCAAAGTGCTCGGCCGCCTCAATCCCGAGGCGCCGCACGACGTGGTGCTGGTGCTCGACGCGACCAACGGCCAGAACGCGCTCAGCCAGATCGACGTGTTCAAGGAGGTCGCGGGCGTGACCGGCCTGATCATGACCAAGCTCGACGGCACCGCGCGCGGCGGCGTGCTGGTCGCGGCGGCGGAGCAATACGGCCTGCCGATCCACGCGATCGGCGTGGGCGAGAAGATGGACGATTTGCGGCCGTTCGATCCCGACCTGGTCGCGCGCGTGATTGCGGGGGTTGCCTGATATGACCGAGGAAAAGAACCCCGTTCGTGCCGAGCCTGTCGAAGCACAGGTGGCGGGCGGATCGCCCGGCCCTTCGACAGGCTCAGGGCGAACGGATACGGGGAGCAAGCCCAAATCCGGCTGGCTCAACATCCTCGTCGATTACGGTCCGCTGCTCGTCTTCCTCGGCGTCTACAAGTTCTATTCGCCCGACGAACCCGGCCCGCTCGGCGAGATCGCGGCGGTGATCCGCGGGACGATCGCCTTTATGATTGCAGCGGTGGTCGCACTGGCATTCTCGAAGTGGAAATTCGGCCGCGTCTCGCCGATGCTGATGCTGTCGACCGCGCTGATCGTCGGCTTCGGCGCGCTCACCATCTGGCTGCGCGACGAAAGCTTCATCCAGATCAAGCCGACCGCGATCTATATCTTCTTCGGGCTCGTCCTGATCGGCGGCTGGATGAGGGGCAAGGCGTTCCTCCAGACGCTGCTCGAAGCCGCCTTCGAGGGCCTCGACAAGGAAGGCTGGCTCAAGCTGTCGCGCAATTGGGGTATCTTCTTCCTGTTCCTCGCCGGCCTCAACGAGGCTCTGCGCGCGACGCTCAGCTTCGAGAGCTGGCTGTGGGCCAAGCTGTGGGTGTTCATGCCGCTGAGCTTCCTGTTCACCTTCAGCCAGATTCCGATGCTGCTGAAGCACGGGCTGGCGGTGGATGAGCAGGACGAGGTGCTGAAGGACCAGCCGCCGACGGGGGAATGAAGGCGTGAGTCCCCGCGAAGGCGGGGACCTCGGGCAGCGTCGCACTACACCTCCTGAGGCCCCCGCCTTCGCGGGGACTCACGCTAAATCTTCAACTGGCTCCCCAGCTCCACCACCCGGTTGGTCGGAAGGCGGAAGAATTCCATCGCCGTGGCCGAATTGCGCAGCATCCACGCGAAGATCTTCTCGCGCCAGATCGGCATGCCCGGCTTGTCGCTCGCGAGCAGCGTCTGGCGGCTGAGGAAGAAGCTGGTCTGCATCATGTCGAACTCGCCACCGCAGCGTTCCATGTGCTTGAGTCCCTGCGGCACATTGGTCTCCTCCATGAAGCCGTAATGCAGCACCGCGCGGTAGAAGCCGTCGCCGATGTCGTGATATTCGCACCGTTCGGCGGGGTCGATATAGGGCACGTCGGCGATCTGCACGGTGAGGATCACCACCCGCTCGTGCAGCACCTTGTTGTGCTTGATATTGTGCAGCAGCGCCGAGGGCACCCCGCCGGTCTGGCTCGCCATGAAGATCGCGGTGCCGGGCACGCGGGTGGCGCTGTTCTTGGCCGATTTGGCGAAGATTTCCATCGGCAGCGCGACTTCGGTCATGCGCTCGCGCATCAGCTTGCGCCCGCGCGCCCAGGTGGTGAGCAGGGTGAAGGCGACCAGCCCGACCACCAGCGGGAACCACCCGCCCGACGGCACCTTGACGAGGTTGGCGGCGAAATAGGCGCCGTCGACGATCAGGAACAGCGCCACCACCGGTGCGGCATACCACCACTTCCACTTCCACACGCCGACGAACAGCACGCCCATCAGCAGCGTGTCGATGGTCACCGCGCCGGTCACCGCGATGCCGTAGGCGTTGGCGAGGTTGGACGAGCTCTGGAAGGTCAGCACGAGGATGATCACCGCGATCATCAGCGCCCAGTTGACCACCGGGATGTAGATCTGCCCGCCCTCGGTCTCGCTGGTGTGGCGGATCGACAGGCGCGGAACGAAGCCCATCTGGATCGCTTGGTGGGTGATCGAGAACGCGCCCGAGATCACCGCCTGGCTGGCGATGAAGGTCGCGACCGTGGCGAGGAACACCAGCGGCAGGCGCCATTGCTCGCTGGCGAGGAAGAAGAACGGGTTCTGGATCGCCTGCGAGGCCTGTTCGGGCGGCAGGCCGATCACCATCGCGCCCTGCCCGAAATAGTTGAGCAGCAGGCACGGCATCACGAAACCGAACCACGAAAGCCGCATCGGGCCGCGGCCGAAATGGCCCATGTCCGAATAGAGCGCTTCCGAACCGGTCACCGCCAGCACCACCGAGCCGAGCGCGAGGAAGGCCATCGCGCCGTCGAGGACGAAGAAGTTGACCGCGTGGTAGGGATTGAGCGCCCACAGGATCTGCGGCGTCTGGAATATCTGCCACAGCCCCATCCCCGCGATGACGGTGAAATAGACGATCATCACCGGCGCGAACAGCGCGCCGACCTTGGCCGTCCCGCGCTTCTGGAGCAGGAACAGGAACGCCAGCAGGCCGAGCGCGATCGGGATGACGAAGGGCTGCAGCCCGGCATCGACCACGGTCAGCCCCTCGACCGCCGACAGCACCGAAATCGCCGGGGTGATCATGCTGTCGCCGTAGAACAGCGCGGTCGCGAACACCCCGAGCAGCACCGCCAGCCAGCCGTAGCGCGACTTGCTGATATGGCTCGAAATCAGCGCCACCAGCGCGAGCGAGCCGCCCTGCCCCTTATTGTCGGCGCGCATCAGGATAGTGACGTACTGGATCGCCACCACCAGCGTCATCGACCAGAATATCAGGCTGATGACGCCGAGCACATGCGCAGTGTCGAGCTGGACGGTCGAGCGCCCGACGAAGGTCTCGCGGAAGGCGTAGAGCGGGCTGGTGCCGATATCGCCGAACACGATCCCGATCGCGCCCACCGCCAGCGCCGCTTTCGACGCGCTGTGGCCGTGCTTGCCGTCGGGAGAGGAGGCCGCGCCTGCAGGAGCAGTGTCGCTCATTCAGTCATTCGTCCTGAAGCGCCCGTCATGCCGGGCGGAGCAAAGGCGGCGGCCTTTACACCCATCCTTTCGCACCTGCAACATCGCCGCTCATTCCGCCGGTTGCGCGGAGGCGGCGGCAAGCATCCGGTCGAGCGTTTCGAGCCGCTGGCGCATCGCGGGCAGCCAGTCCGCATCCTCGGGCGCCTCGTCGACCAGCTGCGCCCAGATCGCGCGCGCCTCGCCCGGCTGCCCGGCGCGCAGCAGCGCGATGCCGAGGAAATAGGCTGCC
Organism: uncultured Altererythrobacter sp.; assembly: GCA_913055875.1. Lineage (GTDB taxonomy): Bacteria > Pseudomonadota > Alphaproteobacteria > Sphingomonadales > Sphingomonadaceae > CAJXJY01. The sequence continues at coordinate 41,056 of CAJXJY010000004.1, read as the reverse complement.
GCCGGGTGATCGGGATCGGACCGTTCGGCGCGGGCATAGGCATAGAGCGCCGCCGGAGTCGGCACCCCGCCCGCATGTTCGATCAGCGCGTTGCCAAGCGCGATCCACGCCTCGGTATCGCGCGGATTCCGGTCGAGCGCGCCGCGCAGCAGGCCCGCGGCATCGGCGAATTTGCCTTTGCGCGCGAAGCCGTCCGACAGCGTGATGTAATAGCCCGGCGGCCGGGTCGGGTCGAACAGCGCGCGGCGCGCGTCGATCAGCGCAGGACCGCTTTCGTTGGCGGCCTCGACATGCGGTTTGGGCGCACCCTCCTGACCAGGATGGCCCTGGATCGCATAGCCCGCCAGCCCGAACAGCAACGCCGCGCCGAACAGCGACCAGCCGCTGCGCGGCAGGCGCAGCAGCAACACAGCGACGGCAAACGCGACCAGCGCGATCAGGATCGTCGGCAGCCAGCTCACGCCCGCCTCCGCAAGCGCAGCCGCCGCCACAGCGCCAGCAGCACCGCCAGCACCAGCAGTGCCGGAACGGCAAACAGCGGCCAGGTCGTCTCGCTCACCGCCGGTGCGTAGCTGACGTAATCGCCGTAGCGCTGGACGAGCCATGCCCTGATCGCCTCGGGCTCCTCGCCCGCGGCGATGCGGGTGCGGACCTGGTGGCGCATGTCGCCCGCCATCGGCGCATCACTGTCGGCGATCGACTGCGACTGGCACTTGAGGCAGCGCAGGGTCTCCATCAACGCCTGCGCCGCGGCCTCCTGCCGCGGGTCTTCGAGCTGGCGGTAGGCGTAGGGCGCGGGCGGGAGCGATTGCTGGGCGGCAGCGGGAAGGCACAGCGCGAATGCCAGCAGAAAGGCTGCGAGGTAAGCGCGAGCCCCCGCGAAGGCGGGGGCCTCAGCCCAGCAGCGTGTCGCCATTGGCCCGAGGCCCCCGCCTTCGCGGGGGCTCAAAACGTCAACGAGATGGCGCAACAAAGTCAATCCTGCGCCTCCCGCAATTTCTCCAGCAGCAGCGGCACGTGCTCCGCCCTCACATCGCCGATGTGCTGGTAGATGATACGGCCCTGCCCGTCGATCACGAAGGTCTCGGGCACGCCCGAGGAACCGATCCCGAGCTGGACCTCGGACAAATCGTCCGCCCCGATCCGCGAATACGGGTTGCCGTAGCGCGCCAGAAAGCCCGCAACGTCCTGCGGCCGGTCGCGGATGGCGACGCCGACGATCTCCGCGCCCGATTGCCGCAGGCGTTCGAGCTGCGGCGCCTCGGCGATGCACGGCACGCACCAGCTGGCCCAGATGTTGAGCAGTTTCGGCGTGCCGTCGCGGAAATAGGCGTCGGACAGCCCGGGGCGATCCGCCGCAGCCGGACGCAGGTCGAATTCGGGCAGCGGCTCGCCGATCATCGTCGATGGGATGAACTCGTCCTTCGGCTGCGTCAGCTGGTAGGCGGCGACGCCGAGGAACAGTGCGAACAGCGCGAGCGGGATCCACCACCACCAGCGCATCAGCCTCTTCCCCCGGCAGCGGCCAGTTCGGCCTCGTCGGCGCGCCGTTCGGCCAGCCGTGCCTTGACGCGGCGGCGCTTGAGATCGTCGAACAGCCGCCCGAGCAGCGCCAGCACGCCGCCGAGCGCGACCAGCAGCCCGCCATACCAGATGAAGGTCACGAACGGCTTCCACCACAGCCTGAGCTGCCACCGCGCGCCGTTCTCTCCGGCGCCCGCCTCGTTGCCGATCACCGCGTAGAGCTGCCCGTTCCAGCGCGTCGCGAGCGCGCTTTCCGTGGTCTGCTGCACCGGCGCCCAGAAACTGCGCGCCTGTGGATCGAGCTCGATCGGATCGCCGCCGTCATAGCTGGCGAGGAGTTGCCCTTCGAGCGCGGTCCAGTTGGGCCCGGCGACCGGGTGGACGCCGTCGAGCACGACGCTCCACGGGCCGACTTCGGCAGTGTCGCCGGCTGCGACCGCGGCGAGCTTCTCCTGCGAGAAGGCGCTCTCGCTCGCCATTCCGAACAGCGCCACCGCGAGCCCGAAATGCGCGATCACCATCCCCCACACCGCGAGCGGCAGTCGGCGTAGATTGCGCCCTCTGAGCGGTAAGAAGCTCGCTACCGCAAGCGCCGCTGCCAGGACGAGGCCGAGCAGCGGCAACAGGCCAGTCGTCGATACGATCAGCAGGACTGCGAGCGTGCCCAGCAGGATCGCCGCGACAAGGGCCACCGGCGCCTTCACCCGCTCCAACCGGTCGCGCCGCCAGCGCAGCAGCGGGCCGACCATCATCACCAGCAGCATCGGCACCACGAAAATCGCGCTCACCGGGTTGAAATAGGGCGGCCCGACCGACACGCGCACATCGAACGCCTCGGTCAGCAGCGGGTAGAGCGTTCCCATCAGCACCACGCCGAGGATCGCGCACAGCATGACGTTGTTGACCACCAGCGCGCCCTCGCGGCTGGTCGCGGCGAAGCGCTCTCCCTCGGCGATGCTGCTGGCGCGCGTGGCGAACAGCACCAGCGCGCCGCCGATATAGATCGCCAGCAGCACGAGGATGAAGCTGCCGCGCTCGGGGTCGACCGCGAAGGCGTGGACGCTGGTCAGGATGCCCGAGCGGACGAGGAACGTCCCGACCATGCTCATCGAAAACGCGACCACGCCGAGCATGATAGTCCAGGCCCTAAGCGCGTCGCGCGCGGCCAAAACACTGGCCGAATGCAGCAGTGCGGTCGCCGCCAGCCACGGCATCAGGGAAGCGTTCTCGACCGGGTCCCAGAACCACCACCCGCCCCAACCGAGCTCGTAATAGGCCCAGTAACTGCCGGCGGTGATGCCGAGCGTCAGGAACACCCACGCACCCAGCACCCACGGCCGCATCGCGCGCGCGAATTCGGGCGTCACCTGCCGCGTCAGCAGCGCGCCGACCGCGAAGCTGAACGCGACCGACAGCCCGACATAGCCGAAATAGAGCGTCGGCGGATGGAAGGCGAGGCCGATATCCTGCAGCAGCGGGTTGAGCCCCAGCCCCTCCACCGCCGGCTGCGGCAGGCGCTCGAACGGGTTCGAACTGAACAGCAGGAAGGCGTAGAAACCGAGCCCGACGAAGGCCTGCGCGCCGAGCGTCGCCTGCATCGTCTTCTCGGGCAGCCGCCGCTCCACGGCCGCGATCAGGCCGCCCGCCAGCGCCATCACGGTGATCCACAGCAGCATCGAACCCTCGTGATTGCCCCACGCACCCGACAGCTTGAAGATCGGCGGCTTGGCCGAGTGCGAGTTCGTCGCCACCAGCTTCACCGACAGGTCGGTGACCGCGAACAGCCACAGCAACATGACGAAGGCGAAGGCGCACAGCAGCCCCTGCACCACCGCGGCGGGGCGGACGAGCGCGGCCATCTCGGTATCCGGATTGCGCGCACCGAGGAAGCCGGCGACCAATTGCAGCGCCGCCAGCGCAGCGGCGAGCCATAACGCGGCAAGACCGAGTTCGGCGATCACCGCGTCTCTTCCGTCTCGGCGACGACTTCGCGCTTCTGATGCTCGGTCATCTCCTGCAATTCGCGCGGGACGTAGTTCTCGTCGTGCTTGGCGAGCAGGTTGTCGGCCACGAACACGCCGTCCGCGCCGAGCCTGCCCTCGGCGACCACGCCCGAGCCCTCGACGAATAGGTCGGGCACGATTCCGGCGAAGCGCACCGGAACCGTGGCCTCCCCGTCGCCGACAACGAAAGCGATCGTCACCCCGTCGGCGAGCGTTTCGAGGCTCCCCTCCTGCACCATCCCGCCGAGGCGCACCGCGCGTTCGGGTGCAGGTGGTTCCGCGACCATCTGCGCCGGCACGTAGAAATAGCTCGCCTGGTTGCGCAAGGCCCACGCCGCCAGCACGCCCGCCGCGACCAGCGCGAGCAGCGCGATCACCACCAGCACGAGACGTTGGTGTTTTGGCTTGAGTGAGCTCACTTGCGCCTCACTTCCTCGCGCCGCTTTTCCGCTCGGCGCATGGCGAGCCAGCTCCAGCCGACCATCGCCAGCGTCCCGCCCAGCCCGACGGCATAGGCGGCGATGACGAAATCCCAATGGTCGAGCGCCTCGCGCATCAGGCCGCCTCCATCGCCTTGCGCCGCAGCCGCGTCTCGGCCTGGATATCGGCCAGCAGCGCGCGCATCCGCGCCAGCACCACTCCGCCGAACAGCAGCGAGAAGCCGAGCGTGGCGAGCAGCAGCGGGTAGAGGAATTCGGGCGCCATCGCCGATCCGCCCATCGACAGGCTCGGCGGCTGGTGGATCGAATACCACCACAGCACCGAATAGTGGATGATCGGGATGTTGATCACCCCGACCAGCCCGAAGATCGCCGGGATGCGGCTCGACCCGCCCTCGCGTGTCACGGCCTGCGCCAGCGCCATGTAGCCGAAATAGAGGAACAGCAGCACCAGCATGCTGGTCAGCCGCCCGTCCCACACCCACCACGTGCCCCAGGCGGGCCTTCCCCACAGCGACCCGGTGGCGAGGCAGATCGCGGTAAACACCGCGCCCGGCAGTGCCGCCGCGCGCGCGGCGATCGCGGCGAGCGGGTGGCGCCAGACGAGCTCGACCAGGCTGGCGATGGCGATCGCGCTCCACCCGCCCATGCCGAGCCAGGCGGTCGGGACGTGGATGAACAGGATCCGCACCGAATCGCCCTGCAACCGCTCGGCCGGTGCGTAGAACAAGCCGTAGACGCTGGTCGCCGTTACCAGCAGCAGTCCGCCGGCCAGCAGCAGCGGAGTCAACCACCGGGCGAGCGACAGGAAGCGCTTGGGATTGGCGAAGGCATGCATTGCTTTGATCCGTCCGCGGGGAGCATTGGCAGGGTGCGGGATAGCGGGCAAGAGCGTATGCGGCCGCTCCCCTCATCCAAGCTCCGCTAGCTCGCTCCGCTCGCAAGCTGCACTATCCTTCTCCCCAAGGGAGAAGGATACGAAGCCTTATGAGCGAAGCGAATTAGGCGTAGTTGGATGAGGGGGCGGCGGCTCAGCGCCCGATCAGCTTCTGCGCCATGCGGTCTGCGACGACGTCGGATGAAACGCCGCTGTCGTCGCTCTCGCACCAGATTTCCTCGAGCCGGCCGGGGATCTGCGCGATCCGCTTGCGGACCTCGTTGATGTCGCACGGCTCACCCTTGTGGCGGCACAGATATTCGAGCGTCACGCTGATGATTCCGCCCGCGTTGATGACATAGTCGGGCGCATAGAGAATACCGCGCTCGGCCAGCTGCTTGCCATGGTGCGCACGTGCCAGCTGGTTGTTCGCCCCGCCCGCCACGATCGGCGCTTCGAGCCGCGCGATTCCCGCATCGTCGAGGATCGCGCCCAGCGCGTTGGGGCTGAACACGTCGCAGGCGACGCTCATGATCGCGTCGTGCCCGACCGTTTCGCCATCGAGCTCTTCGGCGAGCGCAGCTGCACGGTCTTCATGGATATCGGCCAATGTCAGCTTGGCCCCATCCCGGCTCAGCAGCCGCGCGACACCGCCGCCGACGCTGCCCGTACCCTGGATCGCGACATGGACGCCGTCGAGGCTGTCCTTGCCGAGCTTGTGCTGCACCGCTGCCTTGATGCCGTGATAGATTCCCATAGCGGTGAAAGGGCCCGGATCGCCGCCTGCGGCATCGTCGCCTTCGACCGGCAGGCCCGATACGTAGTCCGTACGCCCGGCGACCGCGACCATGTCCGCCTCGCTGATCCCGACATCCTCCGCGGTGACGTATCGTCCGCCCAGCGCCTCGACCGCATCGCCGAAGGCGGCGAGCATGTCGGGCGTCTTGGTGCGGTTCGCATCGGCCAGGATCACCGCCTTGCCGCCGCCCATCGGCAGGCCGGCCATGGCGTTCTTGTAGCTCATCCCGCGGCTCAGGCGCAGCGCGTCGCGCATCGCGTCCCTGGGATCGGGATAGTGCCAGAAGCGCGTCCCGCCTGCGCCGGGGCCGAGATGGGTCGAATGCAGCGCGATAATCGCGGTCAGGCCCGATTTCGGATCGCGCACGAGCTGCACCAGCTCGTGATCGTCGTAGTCCGGTTCGGTCCAGAATGCGGTCATTGCCATAACGCCCCGTCAGGTATCGCGCTGAAATGGCGGGGAAAGTGGGGCGATCGACGGGACTTGAACCCGCAACCTCCGGCATCACAAGCCGGCATTCTAACCAATTGAACTACGATCGCCACAAGCCCCGTGCCGCCGTCCGGCGGCCGCGCGTGCGGGGCTGATACGCGCTTGCGCGAGACGGTCAAGGGACGATCCGCGCGGGCGCGAGCCTGTTGCATAGCGAGCCTCGTTTGGGAAGCGAAAACTGCGCTGCCGGGCCGCACACGCAAGAAAATGTCGCGCGCTTGCGCCGTCCGGTGCAGCAGCTATCCTTGCGCGACATGTCCGGCGCGAACGAATCCTCGGCAGAACGGCTGCTCGCCCGGCCCGGCGTGCAGCGCGTGCCGACCGACAAGGCGGAAGTGTTCCAGTTGCGCGGTTTCGTCCCCGAAGCGATGCGCAGCGAACTGATCGCCCTGATCGACGCGGACCGGCGCCCTTCGACCATCGCCGACGACAATGGCGACCGATATTTCCGCACCAGCGAAACCTGCGATCTGTCGGCGGACATCGCAGTCGTACGGGAGCTCGAGGACATGCTCACCGCCCTGTCGGGGATCGCGCCGCATTTCGGCGAGCCGTTGCAGGGCCAGCGCTACGATGTCGGGCAGGAGTTCAAGCCGCACACCGACTATTTCGCGCCCGGCGGCGCGGATTTCCACAAGTTCTGCTCGGTCGCGGGGCAGCGGACCTGGACCTTCATGATCTACCTCAACGACGTGGCGGCGGGCGGCGGCACGCGCTTCAAGGCGCTCAAGAAGACGTTCCAGCCCGAAGCGGGCAAGCTGCTCGGCTGGAACAACCGCCGGCCCGACGGGCGAGTCAATCCGAACACGCTGCACCACGGGATGAAGGTGCGCCGCGGGCTCAAATACGTGATCACGAAGTGGTATCGCGAAAAGGATTGGGGGTGATGGGCAGAGGTAATTTCGTGCTTGGTTTCTTCCTGGGGTTCCTGGCTTGCGCTATCGTTGCCGTCGCTTTTATCGCTCGCGAGCTCAGTCGATGGAATAACGCGATCGTCCTGCATGATCCCTACAAACAGGTGGCTGCTGCAACCGTCGTCTATGGATCGAATATCGAACCACTGAGACGACAGGAGGCCGATTTGTTTGTCGATCGGATAGGCGGCGACGGTTCCCTGCAAGTGCGCTGCCACAACGGCAAGACCGAGAAATTCGGGTACGTCACCGCAAACATGCGAGCGGAATATTTGATCGACGAAGAGTGCAATCCGAATCGCGTGCCTTCGCCAAGCCTATTTCCAGTCAACTGAGCGTATCCGAATTTCCCGCTTCATCCACCCCGACAAACAAAGGGCGGCCCCGTCGGACCGCCCTTCTCCGGCAGCCCGAAGGCCGCCAAGCTCTCGAAACGCTTACTTCTTGAGGCTGAGCCCGCCGAAGCGCTTGTTGAAGGCTGCGACGCGGCCGCCTTCCTGCAGCTGCTGCTTGCCGCCGGTCCAGGCCGGGTGGCTGGTCGGGTCGATGTCCAGCGTCAGCGTGTCGCCCTCCGCGCCCCAGGTCGAGCGCGTCTGGAATTCGGTACCATCGGTCATCTTGACCGTGATGGTGTGATAGTCGGGATGCCCTTCGGCTTTCATTGCAAGTCTCCGTAGCTTCGGAACGGTTCCGACCGGTCCAGCTGTTGGTGGGAAAGGCGCGCGTTTAGTGGCGCGCCTCGCAATTGGCAAGTGTTAGTCGCTCCGCCTAGTCCGCCGGGGGATCGGCGATCATCGCGGTGAACTCGCAGTCGCAGGTCGTCTTGCCTTCGACGCTCGCCCGGCCCTTGAACTTGTAGACCCGGCTGCGCTTCTGGGTGAACTCGACCTCGAGATCGAGCAGGCAGCCGGGCGTCACCGGGGCGCGGAACTTGGCGCTCTCGATCCCCATGAAGAAGACCAGCTTACCCGTTCCCGCGAGTTCGAGCGTCTCGATGCCGAGAATCGCCGCGGCCTGCGCCATCGCCTCGATCTGCAGCACGCCGGGCATGATCGGCTGCGCCGGGAAGTGACCCTGGAAGAATTCCTCGTTGAAGGTCACCGCCTTGACCGCATGGATCCGCTCGCCGAGAGTGAGCGACTTGACGCGGTCGACCAGCAACAGCGGGTAGCGGTGCGGCAGGGCCTTGAGCACCTTGCGGATATCGAATGCGGTCGCGCCGCTTTCGTCCTTGCCGGTATCGCTCATCGCCCTGCCCCTGCCTGCGGCCTCAACGGCCCTGCGGCGCCGGCTGCTGCTGTTGCTGCTGCGCGGCCTGCTGGGCCTGCAGCGCCTGCACCGTCATCAGCGCCTGCTGGATCTGCTGGAACATCCCCACCGCCGAACGTTGCGGCTGCCAGTTGGCCGGCGGCGCAATGGTGACCGACGGCACGCGGGTGTTGAGCTCGGCCGACACCTGCTGCGAGATATTGGCCTGCGGCTGCGCCCAGGTCACCGCCTCGGGCGAAAGCACGAGCTGGATGTTCTGATTCTGGACGACCTGCTGCAGTGCTGCGCTGTACTGCATCATGATCTGCTCGATGGCATAGACCCGCGCCGCGTCGATCTGGTTCGACAACTGCGTCATCTCCTGGTCGATCGCCTGGATGCGGGTCGCCTGAGTGGTGCCCTGCGCCGCCTGCTGCTCGGCTTCGTCGAGCTGGCCGTCGCTGTTGGTATCGAGCTGCTGGAGCAGCGTCTGGCGTTCCTGGTCGCGCGTCTGCAGCGTCTGGATCTGGGTCGCGTAAGTGGTGCCGATCTGCTGGTAGGCGGTGCGGAAGGCATTGGTGTTGATGATCGCGACCGGCGCGTTGATCGTGGCGATATTGCCGGTCACTTGCGCGGCCGAAGGCGCCGCCACCAGGGCGGCAGCAAGGGCGCTCGCCGCGGCGAGCGGCTTGAGAAGAGTATGCATCAGAATTGTGTTCCTACGTTGAATGTGAGTTTCTTGGTGTCATCGCCGGGCTGCTTCTTGAGCACGTGGGCGAAATCGATCCTGAACGGACCGAAAGGCGAGTTCCAGTTGACCCCGAATCCGACCGAGATCCGCGGGATGGCGGAATCGCCGAGGAAGACTTCCTTGTACGCGAACCTGCCGTCGAAGGCCGGTTCGTTTTCGGAACCGTCCGGAGCGATCATGTTCGGCACGGTAATGATCTTCGCAGTACCGTCTTCGTTGAAAACCGGCTCGCCGGCTTCGTCGAATTCCTGCTGCAGGAAGAGCGGATCGCCGTCGTCGTTTTCCAGGCGAAGGCCGAAGGGGTTGTCCTGCAGGGTCACGCTCGGATTGGCGACGTTGAACAGCGCACCGACGTCGAGGAAGATCGAGGGCCGCAGCCCGAGTTCGCGAGCGCCGCTTCCGAGCGGAATTTCGAGCTCCGCACGGCCCAGGTAGTAAGCCCGCCCGCCGAGCGAATCGTCGGCGAGAAGTTGGTTGGAGGAGCGCGCCTCCTCCAGCCCGAGCAGGATCGGATCGCCGTCCGGATCGGGATTGGTCTGATAGGGCAGGCGCACGACGCGCGGGCCGACGCCGCGAATGTCGAAGCCGCGCAATTGCGGTTCGCCGAGGAAGAAGCGGTCGGTCAACCGGACGTCGTCGACACCCGGGGTGTTGTTGTTCTCGAAGCTCTCGATGACTCCGCCTTCGGCAGAGACCGAGAAGATGAAGCCGTTGAGAACGTTCCAGTATTTGGCGCCTCTCGTACGCAGGCGCAGATATTTGACCGACCCGCCCAGCCCCGCGAATTCGGTCGTGACGGAGAGCGATTCGCCGCGCGTTGGACGGAACCGGCTGTCGAGCGAATCGTAAGCCACCGTCAGGCCGAGAATCGAACTGGTCCGCTTGCCGACAGCCTCGCACAGGAAACGGCTGGCCCGCAGCGGGTCGCAGGTGAATACGCCGTCGCCGTCGGGATCGCTGAAATAACTCGAGCCGAGCGACACGTCGTCGTAGTTGAATGTGTAGCTGCCGATGGCCGAAATATACTCGGTCAGCGGCACGCCGACCCGGCCCGCGAAGCCGGTCGTGGCCTGTTCGAAGGTCCGGCTGCGATCGCTCAGACGGAAGTTGAAGCCGTTGAAGTCGCGCCGATAGATGTCCGCACCCGCAGAGATGTTGCGGTCGAACACGTAAGGCTCGGTAAAGCTCAGATTGGCGCTGCGCGAATAGCGCGAATAGTTGACGCTCGCGCCGACCGTCTGGCCGCGGCCGCGGAAGTTTCGCTGGCGGATCGAACCGGCGAGAATGAAACTCTCGATCGACGAGAAACCTGCCGAGAGCTGCAGTTCGCCGGTCGGGTTTTCCTCGACATTGGCTTCGAGCACGATGCGGTCGGGAGCGCTGCCCTCCTTCTGCTCGATCTCGAAATTCTCCTGAAAATAGCCGAGCGACTTGATCCGGTTGGTCGAGCGCGCAACCTGCAGCGAATTGAACGCATCGCCTTCGGCGAGGCGGAATTCGCGCCGCACGACCTTGTCCTGCGTCAGCGTATTGCCGTTGACGTCGATCCGCTCGACATAAACGCGCGGTGCCTCGCGGATGACGTAGGTCACGTCCATCGTCAGGTCTTCGCTGTTGCGGTTGAACTGCGGCTGCACGTCGGCGAAGGCATAGCCGAACGTGCCGGCCAGTTCGCTCATCTGCTCGACCGTGTCCTCGACCGCCTTGGCGTCGTACCAGTCGCCTGCCTTCATCGGCAGGCGCGCGGTCATCCGCTCGCTGTCGAAATCGCGAATCTGGCTTTCGACCGCGACGTCGCCGAACTTGTAGCGCTGACCTTCCTCCACCACGTAGGTGATGATGAAGTCGCGCTTGTCGGGGGTCAGCTCGGCGACCGCCGAGACGACGCGGAAATCGGCATAGCCCTCGGTCAGGTAGAACTGGCGCAGCTTCTGCTGGTCGAAGGCGAGCCGGTCGGGGTCGTAGCTGGTGTTGGAGCTGAAGAACCGCGTGAAGCGCGCTTCCTTGGTCACCATCTCGCTCTTGAGATCGCCGTCGTCGTAGATGTCGTTGCCGATGATGTTGATCTGGCGGACCTTCGACTTGGGCCCCTCGCTGATCTCGAACACGATATCGACGCGGTTCTGTTCGAGCTGGACCAGCTTGGGCTCGACGGTGGCGGCGAAGCGGCCCTGGCGCTTGTACAGCTCGATGATGCGGGCGGTGTCGGCGCGGACCTTCGAACGGGTGAATATCTGGCGCGGAGCGAGCTTGATCTCGGGGATGATCTTGTCGGCCTTGATCCGCTTGTTGCCCTCGATGATGATGCGGTTGATGACCGGGCTCTCGGTCACCTCGATAATGACATTGCCGCCCTCGTTGCGCACGCTCGCACGCGAGAACAGTTCGGTGGCGTAGAGGTCCTTGATCGCCTGGTCGGCAGCGGCCTGGGTGTAGGGATCGCCGACCCGCAGGCGGATATAGGAAACGATCGTCTGCGGCTCGAGCCGCTGAGCCCCGGAAACCGCGATCGAGCGGATGATGTCCTGTTCGACCAGCGAAGCTGGCTGTGCCGGCTGGGTCTGCGGCTGCGCGGTCGCCGTAGCCTCGTCGGCGTCCTGCGCCAGCACCGCGGCGGGGAGCCCGGCCAAGATGGTGCCGCCGAGCAGAGCGGCGGCAAAACGGCCGGCGCGCACGCCCGCGCTTGAGCTGGCGTAGCTGCCGGAAATTTCCGATTTTCTCATCGACACGGTGATCCCGTCCAATCCTAGTCTTCGCGTCCCATACCGCCCGGCTGATCGGCCCCGGCGGACAATCGCCGCCCTGTGCCCGATGCAGCCCCCCATATCAAGCGGTGCGAACCCTCGGCCCCCGTGCTTTTTTGCGCCTCCGAAACGGTCAGCCGCCGAAAATCGGCAACGAAACCACGTCGTTGACGGTAACGAACAGCATCAGCACGAGCACCAGAGCTATGCCGGCGCGGAACGCCATTTCCTGACCGCGCGGACCGACCGGCTTCCGGCGGACCGCTTCGGCCGCGTAGAAAGCCAGGTGCCCGCCGTCGAGAGCGGGGATTGGCAACAGGTTGATGAATGCCAAATTAAGCGAGATCAGCGCCATGAAATTGATGAAGGCGAGCGGCCCGAGGCTGAACTGCTCGCCCGAATATTTGGCGATCTTGACCGGCCCGCCGAGCTCGCGCAGCGACCGGTCGCCGGTCAGGATCTGCTTGATACCCGTCACCATCATGCGCATCAGTCGCCAGCTGTGCTCGGTCGCCAACGCGACGCTCGCCACCGGACCCTGCGCTTCGAAATCGTACTGCGCTTCCGCGGGGCGGATCCCGATAAGGCCGATCCGCGATTCGTTGCCGAAGCGGTCCTCGACCACGAGCGAGCGAGCGGTGATCTCGAACGTCCTGCGCGCGTCGTCGCGCTCCACCTCGACGGCGAACCGTTTGCCGGGGTAGAGCATGACCGTGTCCTGCACGTCGGAAAAATCGGTCATCTCCCGCCCGTCGATGGCGATTATCCGGTCCCCGATCTCGATCCCCGCTTCCTGCGCCGCCGAGTTCTCCGTAAAAGCCGCGACGGTGAGCTGGCGCTCCGCTTCGACGGGCACCGGCTTGCCGATGAGCAGGAAGAACGCTGCGAATATCGCCAGCGCAACGATGATATTGGTCGCCGGCCCCGCGAACACGATCAGCGCGCGCTGCCACAGCGGCTTGAAATGGAACGCATCGGCGCGCTCGTGCTCGGGTATCCTGGCGAGCTCGTCCTCGTCCGGAATACTCGCCGGGTTCATGTCGCCCTTGAACTGGACGTAACCGCCCAGCGGCAAGGCGGAGAGCTTCCAGCGCGTACCACGGCGATCGGTGCGGCCCCACACTTCCTTGCCGAAACCGACCGAGAACGCCTCCGCCTTCACCCCGAACAGCCGCCCGACGAGGTAGTGCCCGAATTCGTGCACCGTGATGAGCGGACCCAACACCAGCAGGAAGCCGGCGATATACATCCAGAAGGGCGGACTCTCGAGCACGTCAGGCGATCTCCAACAGCGCTTCGGCCTCGGCGCGCGCTTCGCCGTCGACGGCGAGCACGTCGTCGAGCGAGGCCGGCGCGGTAGCGCTATAGCGGTTAAGGGTTTCCTCGACCACTACCGGAATGCGGGTGAATGGCAGGTTACCACCGAGGAAGCTGGCCACCGCCACCTCGTTCGCCGCGTTGAGCACCGCGGGCGCGCCGCCGCCGGCATGCGCCGCCTCGCGCGCCAGCCGGGTGGCGGGGAAGCGGTCCTCGTCGGGCGCTTCGAACGCAAGGTTGCCGATGGCCGCAAGGTCGAGCGGCGCACACGGCGTATCCATCCGTCCCGGCCAGGCGAGGCACGAGGCGATCGGCACGCGCATGTCGGAAGGGCCCAGCTGCGCCAGCGTCGAGCCGTCGCGATATTCGACCATCGAATGGATCACGCTTTGCGGATGGACGACGATCCGCAGCCGTTCGAGCCCGACCGGGAACAGGTGATGCGCCTCGATGAATTCCAACCCCTTGTTCATCATCGTCGCCGAATCGACGCTGATCTTGGCGCCCATGTCCCAATTGGGATGTGCCACCGCCTGCTCCGGCGTGGCGGCATCGAGCTGCGCCTGCGTCCACTCGCGGAAGGGGCCGCCGCTGGCGGTCAGCGTGATCCAGCTGACGTCCTCGATCTTCCCTCCCTGAAGGCACTGGAAGATCGCATTGTGCTCCGAATCGACCGGCAGCAGCGTGGCGCCGTGCCGGGCAACCGCAGCGGTCATCACCTCGCCCGCTGAGACCAGCGCCTCCTTGTTGGCGAGCGCGACCGTGCCGCCCTGCTCTATCGCCGCCATCACCGGGGCGAGCCCGGCGCAACCGACGATCGCCGCCACGGTAAGGTCGACCGGGCGCGCGGCGGCCTCGCACAGCGCGGTTCGGCCGCCCGCCGCTTCGGTATCGCAACCCGCCAATGCGTCGCGCAATTCGGGAAGGCAGCGCTCGTCGCCCACGACTGCGATTTCGGCTTCGAATTCGCGTGCCAGCTTGGCCAGCTCCGCCGCGCTGCAATTGGCGCTCAGCGCGACCACGCGCCACGCGTCGGGATTGCGGCGGACCAGGTCGAGCGTCTGCTCGCCTACCGACCCCGTCGCACCGAGAATGGAGATGCTGCGCCGCGTCACTGCCCGCCCTCAGTAAGCCATCGTCATGATCACGCCGACGATCAGCGCCACGGGGAGCAGCCCGTCGACCCGGTCGAACACGCCGCCATGTCCGGGGATCAGCTTCGAGGAGTCCTTCACCCCCGCCTTGCGCTTGAGCCAGCTCTCGAAGAAATCGCCCACCTGCGCCGCAATCGCCAACACCGCGCCGAAGCCGAACATCATGATCGCCTCGGGCATGGCGAGGTCGATGAACTCGCCGACCGTCCGGACATCGCGGATGTAGTAGGTTGCGACGACGATTCCGACCATGAAAAGGCCGGAGAACAGCATCCCGCCGAACAACCCGGCCCAGGTCTTCGAGGGGCTGATCCGCGGCGCTATTCTGGGCCCGCCGATCGCGCGGCCGACGAAATAGGCGCCGGTGTCGGTGAAGATCACCGCGCCGAGCGCACGAAGCAGGAAATCGCCTTCCAGACCGACCAGCATCCAGGCCGCCAGCCCGACATAGACCACCGCGAACAGGATACCGACGGCGCGCCATATTGCTCCGGTCGTCGCCATGACCACCAGCAGCACAAATTCGCCGAAAGTAACGATAGCGACGAGAACCACCAGCACGTCGAACCAGGGACCGCCCAGCAGCAGCGACCCGATCAGCACCGCCAGCATGGCGAGCGCCGACAGCAGCCGCACCGGCAGGTCGGATTTCCGGGTGGCCTTCGCTCCGATTTCACCCTCGTTCATCCGACTTCCCCGTCATGCTGAACTTGTTTCAGCATCCATCGTGAGCCACCGAACCACCAGCGCTGGTGGAGAACTGGACCCTGAAACAAGTTCAGGGTGACGATGTTTCGGAAGAGTGCGCCTGTCGGCATTCTACCGTCCGCCATAGCGCCGGTCCCTCCCCTCGAACTCCGCCAGCGCCCGTTGCAGGTGCTCGGGCGTGAAATCGGGCCATAACGTATCGACGAACATCATCTCGGCATAGGCCGATTGCCACAGCAGGAAGTTCGAGAGGCGCACCTCGCCGCTGGTGCGGATCAGCAGGTCTAGCGGCGGCAGGTCGGCGGTGTCGAGATGCGCGGCGATGGCTTGCTCGGTGACTTCACCGTCCGCCGCCGCTTTCGCTGCCGCACGGACGATTTCCTGTTGCGAACCGTAATTGAGCGCCACAGCGAGCAACCGCGACCCCTTGCTGGTCTGCTCGAGTGCATCTTCGAGCATTTCGACGATATCGGGCGCAAGCCCTTGCCAATCGCCGATAATCCTGAGTTGCACGTCGTTGGCGACGAATTCGGGCAGGTCCGATTTGATGAACTTGCGCATCAGGTTCATCAGGTCGTCGACTTCCTCCCCGGGCCGCTTCCAGTTCTCGCTGCTGAACGCGTATAGCGTCAAGCATTCGACCCCGGTGTCCTTGAGCGAGCGGACCAGCTTGCGCACCGCCTCGACCCCGCGCTGGTGCCCCATCGCGCGCGGCAGGTGCCTGCGTTTCGCCCAGCGGCCGTTGCCGTCCATGATAATGGCGACGTGGCGGGCTTGATGGGTGGAAGAACTCACCTGAAAATCCGTTCGTGTCGAGCGCAGTCGAGACACCACCACGCCACCGCCTCTCGACTGCGCTCGAGGCGAACGGAGGGGGCGGCGCACGATCTCACTGGGTCAGGATTTCCTGTTCCTTCTTCTCGGCTGCCGCTTCGGCCTCGCCGACATATTTGTCGGTCAGCTTCTGGACCTCGTCCTCGAGCCGCTTGGCGTCGTCCTCGCCGATTTCCTTCTTCTTCTCGTCGTCCTTGATCGCTTCCATCCCGTCGCGGCGGACGTTGCGGATCGCGATCTTGGCCTGCTCGGCATACTGGCCCGCCAGCTTGGCGAGTTCCTTGCGCCGTTCCTCGGTCAGGTCGGGCATCGGCAGCCGTACGGTCTGGCCGTCGGTCATCGGATTGAGCCCGAGATTGGCCTTGGTGATGCCCTTCTCGACCGCGCCGACATTGGCCTTGTCCCACACCTGCACCGCGAGCATGCGCGGTTCGGGCGCGTTGACCGTCGCGACCTGGTTCAAGGGCATCATCGCGCCGTAGACCTCGACCACCACCGGATCGAGCAGGCTGGTGTTGGCCCGGCCGGTGCGCAGCCCGCCGAGATCGCCCTTGAGGCTCTCCACCGCGCCCTGCATCCGGCGCTCGATATCGCTCTTGTCGTATTTGGCCATGATCAGGCTTCCTCGTTCTCTGGCTCTGTAACTATCGTCTGGACGCCCTCGCCAGCGAGCACGCGGGCGAGATTGCCCTTCTCGCGGATCGAAAAGACCACGATCGGAATATCGTTGTCGCGGCACAGTGCCACCGCCGAGGCGTCCATCACCCTGAGATTGTTCGCCAGCACCTGCCCGTAACCGACGGTATCGAAACGTTTTGCGTCCGGGTTCTTCTTCGGGTCGCTGTCGTAGATCCCGTCGACGCTGGTGCCCTTGAACAGCGCGTCGCAGCGCATTTCGGCAGCGCGCAGGGCGGCGCCGGAATCGGTGGTGAAATAGGGGGCACCCACGCCGGCCGCGAAGATCACCACCCGGCCCTTTTCCAGATGGCGCTCTGCGCGGCGGCGGATCACCGGCTCGCACACCGCATCCATCTGGATCGCGGACTGGACGCGGGTCTGCACGCCGAGCTGTTCGAGCGCGTTCTGCATCGCCAGCGCATTCATCACCGTGGCGAGCATGCCCATGTAGTCGGCCTGCGCGCGGTCCATGCCCTGCGCCGCCCCGGCCATTCCGCGGAAGATGTTGCCGCCGCCGATGACGAGGCAGATTTCGAGACCGGTGTCCTTCGCCGCCTTAACTTCCCTGGCCAGCTCCGCGACGTAGGCGGGATCGATGCCGTAATCCTGTTCCCCCATCAGCACCTCGCCCGAGAGCTTCAGGAGAATGCGCTTGTAGTCGGGGGAGGTCATAGGCTTGGAAGAATCCGGTTGCATTCGAAACGTGCGGCGTGCCTTAGCCGCAAGGGGGTTGAGTGGCAAAGGGAAAGCCGGTGGAGAAAACCCGCAAGCGCCTTGCACGCAAACGCACCATGGCGCTGCTGGTGCTGGTTGCGCTTGCCCTCCTCGCTGCAAAGGCATGGCACGACACGATGCGCGATCCCGTGGTCGAGCATACCACTGTCGCGCTACCGGGTCTCCCGCAAGGCTCGCCGCCGCTGCGCATCGCCCTTGTCGGCGACATCCATGTCGCCGGTCCCGACATGCCGCCCGCGCGCGTCGAGCGGATCGTGAAGCGGATCAACGCGCTCGAGCCCGACCTCGTGCTGATCGCAGGCGATCTCGTCAGCGAGAAACGCACCGCGACGCATGTCTACACGCCCGAGGAGATCGTCGCGCCGCTCGGCGGCCTGAGCGCCCGGCTCGGCGTGATCGCGGTGCCGGGCAATCACGATCACTGGTTCGATATGCCGGGACTCGCGGCAGAGATGGACCGGCACGGCATCGTGCTGCTCGCCAACGAGGCCGTGCAGGCGGGGCCGCTCGTGGTCGGCGGGCTCGACGACGATTACACGGGGCGCGCCGATCTCGCTGCGACGCTGGCGGCGATGGAAAGGTTGCGGGGCGGCCGACTGGTCCTGAGCCACAGTCCCGATCCCTTCCCGGGGATACCCAACTCGGTCCCACTGATGCTGGCGGGCCACACGCATTGCGGGCAGATCGGCTACCCGTGGGGCGGTGCGCCGGCGACCATGTCCGATTACGGCCAGCGCTATGCCTGCGGCCGCGTCGACGAGCACGGCAAGGTGCTGGTGACCACCGCCGGGCTCGGCACCAGCCTGCTGCCGCTGCGGCTGTTCACTCACCCCGAAATCTGGTCGATCGAAGTCGAGCCGGTCTCAGCCGGGCGATGATCGCTCCGCCACCCGCGGCCACACGCTCGCGGCGATCCAGAGCGTGGATACGATGATCAGGAGGCCCGCAACGCCGATCAGCATACCCCAGATACCGCCTCTGGTAACCACCATGTAGAGCGCGAAGACATGCACCGCGACGCCGATATTGAACAGCAGCCATTGGGCGAAGGCGAAACGCGGCGGCGTGGTTTTGCGCGAAAACAGGAATGCGAAGGCCAGCGACCACAACCCGCCGAGAATGCCCGCATGGGCGTGCGACGATTTGAGCGCGAATTCGCCGCTGATGCCGACATACATGCCGTAGAACATGGTCAGCAGAACCCAGACCAGCCCGCTCCTGATCCAGCGGTCGACGACGTTTTCCATCGGGCAGTCCCCCTCCCTGTATTTCCCCGGAACCGCTTGCCACGGATTGGCGGTGCGCGCCAGCCCGCGCCGCAAACGAAAACGGCCGCCGGATCGAAACCCGGCGGCCGCATTGCGTAATAGAGGGAAGCGGTCAGCCCTTGACCGCTGCTGCGACCTCGGCCGCGAAATCCTCTTCCTTCTTCTCGATACCCTCGCCGAGCTGGAAGCGGACGTAGTCCTTGAGCACGATTTCGCCGCCGGCATCCTTGCCGACCTTCGCAACATAGTCCGCCACGCTCGCCTTGCCGTCCTTGACGAAAATCTGGCTCAGCAGCGCGTTTTCCTTGGCGAACTTCTTGATCGACCCTTCGACCATCTTTTCCTGCACGTTGTCGGGCTTGCCGCTTTCGGCAGCCTTTTCCTGCGCGATCGCCCGTTCGCGCTCG
The DNA here is from genome assembly GCA_913055875.1 of uncultured Altererythrobacter sp. Taxonomy (GTDB): domain Bacteria; phylum Pseudomonadota; class Alphaproteobacteria; order Sphingomonadales; family Sphingomonadaceae; genus CAJXJY01. The sequence continues at coordinate 22,163 of CAJXJY010000004.1, read as the reverse complement.
ATCACCGCCGGATCGAGACCGTCGGCGTCGAGCGCCTGCGGGAACATCGCGGCGATGTGCATGCCGAGATCGCGGCCGAGCGGCACGAGCACGTCGTCGCCCAGCCCGCTCTCGAGCGCGACCAGCACGCCGATCTTGCCGAGATCCGACGCGTCGGGCGCCACGGCGTTGTGGACGTAGGACACGATCGCTCCGTTGCCGACCGAGACGGTCTTCATGCGGCGGATCTGCTGGTTTTCGCCGATGGTCGCGACATTGTCGGTCAGCTTGTCGGCCACCGTTCCGCCATCGGGATAGGCGGCGGTGCGGAGCGCTTCGACGTCGTCGCCGTCGACGCCCAGCGCGACCTGGGTGGTCTTGCGGACGAAGTCCTGGAACTTGTCGTTCTTGGCGACGAAGTCGGTTTCGGAGTTGACCTCGACGGCAACGCCGCGAGTGCCTTCGACGGCCACGCCGACGAGGCCCTCGGCCGCGGTGCGGCTGGACTTCTTCTGCGCGGTGGCGAGACCCTTGGCGCGCAGCGCGTCGACGGCGGCTTCGATATCGCCGCCCGCTTCGCTCAACGCCTTCTTGGCGTCCATCATGCCCGCGCCGGTCTTCTCGCGCAGGGCTTTCACGTCGGCGACGGTGAAATCGGCCATGGTGTGTTCCTTTTCAAATATATCGGGGCGCCGGGCCCGTGGGAGGGATGGCCCGGCGCGCTAGTTGGGATTTGTGACGCCCGCTTGATTGTGCGGGTGCCTGAAAGCTCAGGCGTCGGCGGTTTCCGCCTCGGACGTTGCCTGTTCGGCGGGAGGCTGTTCCATCGCGCCGACGTCTTCGCCCGAATCGGCGACCGCGCCGCCGCGGCCCGCGACCGCCGCGTCGCCGATCGCGTCGCAATAGAGGCGCACCGCGCGGGCGGCGTCGTCATTGCCGGGGATCGGGAACGCAATGCCCTCGGGATCGACATTGGTATCAAGCACTGCGATCACCGGGATGCCGAGCACGTTGGCTTCCTTGACCGCGAGGTCTTCCTTGTTGGCGTCGATCACGAACATCACGTCGGGAATGCCGCCCATGTCGCGGATGCCGCCGAGCGACATTTCGAGCTTGTCGCGCTCGCGCGTCAGCTGGAGGACTTCCTTCTTGGTCAGACCGCTCGTGTCGCCGCCGAGCTGTTCCTCGAGCGACTTGAGCCGCTTGATCGACTGGCTGATCGTCTTCCAGTTGGTCAGCATGCCGCCGAGCCAGCGGTGGTTGACGAAATGCTGGCCCGAGCGCTTGGCGGCTTCGGAGATCGGCCCCTGCGCCTGGCGCTTGGTGCCGACGAACAGCACCTTGCCGCCCGCGCGGACGGTCGATTCGACGAAGTCGAGCGCGCGCGCGAACAGCGGCACGGTCTGCGACAGGTCGATGATGTGAACCCCGTTGCGGGCGCCGAAGATATACGGCTTCATCCGCGGGTTCCAGCGGTGGGTCTGGTGGCCGAAATGCGCGCCGGCCTCGATCAATTGCTGCATGGTGACGGTGGTGGCCGCCATAGGTAATTCCTTTCCGGTTATGCCTCTGGAGAACTGGAACCCGGGCGGAGATCCCGCGGCAGGCACCGGTATGTGGCGCTCTCCATGTGGATTTTCACCGCGTTTCCACGCCGGGAATTCGGCCTGGATTCGCTGCGAAGGCGGCGCCTTAGCGGGCGTTCGGGCGGAAATCCACCCTCAATTCGCCGATAAAAAAGGGAGTCCCGCCGCGAAAACCGCTTGACAGATGGGAACAAAAAGAGAACATTGCGTTCGTCGGTGGAACTCGGTTCCTGCGACAGGCGTTTTCACCGCACTATCCACAGCCTGTCAACAGGCTTGCGGACAGTGAGAACAGAAAGATCGCACCATGCTGACCCCAATGCTGACCATCGCCCTTTTCGCCGTATTCTCGGTCGCAGCCGTATCCGGCCTGCTGGTTATCGTCGACAGCAGCCTGCGCGGGCTCAATGCCTGGCGCGGGCTGCGGCAGGAACTGAGCAATCTGTCGGTCGAATGCGCCGCCTCGGCGAGCGAGAGTGACGGCAAGGTCGTATCGTTGCGCCGTCCCGCTATTCGGGCAGTTGGCTCGCGTCGAACGGCTCCGCAGCGGGGCCCCGCTCTTTCCGCTGCCGCTTGATCCTGCCGTAGCGGATCAGGGCATAGGGCATCAGGACCAGATAGCCGACGCAGATCACGCTCAGCGCCCACCAGGGTTCGAGCAACAACGCCGCGAACACGATTCCCACCAGAGCGATCACTTCCAGCCGCACGTGTCTGCGCGGGCGGATGGAAGTCCAGCTGAGCGTGGCAATGTTCGAAATCATCAGGAAGGCCATCGCCACCATCCAGATCGCACACAGGATCGGTTCGCGGAACTCCTGCCAGCCGGTCGCCATCCACAGGTAGAACGGCAGGAAGGCCAGCCCCGCGCCGACCGGTGCGGGCACGCCGGTGAGAAATCCGGCCGATTTGTGCGGCTGTTCGTCGACGTCGATCTGCGCGTTGAAGCGCGCCAGCCGCAACGCGCAGCAGATGGCGAAAGCAAGCGCGGCGAACCAGCCGAGCCGCGGCAGGTCCTGCAGCGTCCACAGGTAGAAAATCAACGCCGGTGCCATGCCGAAGGACAGCGAATCGGCCAGACTGTCGAGTTCGGCCCCGAAACGCGACTGCGCCTTGAGCAATCGCGCGATCCGCCCGTCGATTCCGTCCAGCAGCCCGGCCAGGATCACCGCGAAGATGGCGAAGCTCCAGTCGCCGGCAATCGCGAAACGAATGCCGGTCAGCCCCGAACACAGCGCCGCGGCGGTGATCGCATTGGGCAGGACCGCGCGCAACGACAGCCCCCTGGTGCCGGTACGGCCCAACGGCGATTCGTCTTCCGCCGCCTTGGGTCCCAGCCGCGGACCTTGATCGCTCATGCGGGAACGCTCACTGGGCGATACCCTCGATCAGCTTCTGCTGCCCCGTTTCGGCCAGCACCGTTTCCCCCGCGACGACCTTCTGCCCGACCAGCACTTTCGAATCGGTGCCCGCAGGCAGGTATACGTCGACGCGGCTGCCGAAGCGGATCAGCCCGACGCGCTGCCCGGCCGCGAGCGTATCGCCCGGCTTGACGAAGGGAATGATCCGCCGCGCGACCAGCCCGGCGATCTGGGTGAAGCCGATCGCCAACCCGTCCTGCCGTTCGATCAGAATATGCTGGCGCTCGTTCTCTTCGCTCGCCTTGTCGAGATCGGCGTTGAGAAACTTGCCGGGAATATAGACCAGCCGCCGCACGGTGCCGCCGATCGGCGCGCGATTGATGTGCACGTCGAACACACTCATGAATATCGACACGCGGGTCACCGGCCCCGCGGGTAGTCCGCGATGGCCACTGCCGTCGTCGACCTGCAGTTCGGCCGGCGGCTCGACCTCGGCAATGAGCGAAACCAGCCCGTCTGCCGGCGCGACGATGAACCTGTCGTCCTGCGGCACGACCCGCTCCGGATCGCGGAAGAACGCAAACACGCCGAGCGACAGGAACGCCATCGGCCACGCGATCGTCTCCCAGGCGAGGAAGGCCGCCACCAGGCTGATCGCGACCGCCACGAGGCCGAACTTGCGCCCCTCGGGATGGATCGCGGGCCAGCTCCAGCCCGCATCGCCCCGTCCCTTGTTGTCCATCAGATCGCCTGCCATGCCAGCCATCTAGGGGTATTGCACGGCACAAACAAGCCGACCGGCGCCGCGCCATCGTTATGGTATTGCCCCGCCCGTGATGGCTGCTACCGCGCTCGAGCGGGGAAGGAATTACGGATCGCAGCCGGACATGACGCAGTTTTTCCATCTCCTGCTGGCCCGGATCGGAGTGGTGCCGCCACAGGGCATGCACGGTATCGGCTGGGTCGCGATGGCGACCTGGGGGACGCAGGCCGTACGGTTGGCGACGCTGGCCGTGCTGGCGAACTTCCTGGCGCCGAACACCTTCGGCTTCTTCGCTTTCGCGCTTGCCGTTTTCACCGTCGCACAACCGGTGGCCGGGCTCGGGATCTCAGGGGCGCTGGTGGTGAAGCCCGAGTTGCAGGACGGCACCATCGCGACCGCCCTCGCACTGGCGGCGGCCGCCGGCATTGCGGCAATGGCGGTGCTGTTTGCAGGCCTCCTCATCATGCGCTCGCTCGATCCGCAGCTCGACGAATTGCGCAGCCTCGGCTTCATGATCCCCGGTCTGCTGTTTGCCAATATCGCCAACGCAGCCCTCGCCGTCTCGCGTCGAAGGAAGGAGTTCCGCAAACTCGGCCTTGCGATCCTGGCCGGAGAGGCCGCCGGCGGCGTAACGGGTATCGCGCTCGCTGCCGGAGGCTGGGGGATCGACAGCCTCGTTTGGCGCTACGTGGCCACTGCGGCAGCGATGGCTCTGATAGGGGTGTCGATGCTGCGCCGGGACCTTGCCCTTCCCCGGCTTCGCTCCATCCGCGGCCTGCTGCATTACGGCCTCCCGGTTTCCGGGAGCGAAACGCTCGCGGCCCTGCGCAACCGCGGCGACGAATTGCTGATCGGAGCGTTGTTCGGCGCGACAGTGCTGGGCATCTACAGCATCGCGCGACGTTACGTCGATGCGCTGCGCGCCGCATTGCCCTCGGTCATCGGCGATCACGCATGGCCGGTGCTCGCTTCGCTGCGCGACCGCAATGCCGCCTTTGCCGATCAGTTGAGACGCTCGCTGATGCTGGTCGCGTGGATCGTCTGGCCCGCCTTTGTCGCCGTCGCAGCGCTCGCACCGGTGTGGGTCCCGGCTGTGCTCGGTACGGAGTGGTCTCCCGCCGTTCGCGTCGTCCGGATGCTGTGCCTGGTGGCGATGATCCAGTCCGTGTTCGCAATACCAATCCTCGCGATCGTGGGGCTCGGCCATACCGGCGCACGATTGCGCCTCGATGTCGCCCTTACCTTGACGACACTGACGATGATCGGACTTCTCGCTTCCTTCGGGATGCTTGGGCTCTTGAGCGCCTTGCTGCTCGCCAATCTGCTGGTTCTGCCATACGAATATCGCGTCGTTGCCCGCCGTCTGCCGATCGATCTGAAAGGCCCGATAGCTGCACTTCCGATCCCCCTGGGGATCAATCTCCTGCTCCTGGTCGCGCTGATAGCACTCGCCAAATTCGCCCCAATCGCGACGTCACCATGGCCCGTGCTGGCAATCGGCCTGGCGCTTGCCGGCACGGTGCCGCTGACGATGCTGCTGCTTCGCCGCAAGTCCGTGAAACCCGAATGACGACCTGCGGCTGCCGGTACATGGCCGTTTCCCAACGCCGCGATCGGCGATAGGGCAGTGCCGATGCCGGATAGTCCGACACCCTTCTCCGCCCGCCGGAAACCCCTGATTTCGGTCGTGATCCCGACCTTCAACCGCGCGCATCTGCTCGTCGAGACACTCGAATCGATTGCGAATGCCGAATGGAGGCCGGTCGAGATCGTGGTTGCCGACGACGGGTCGACGGACGATACCAGGGAGCGCGTGAAGGCTTTCGCCGGCGAGCATGGCGATATCCGCCTGCATTTTCTCGAGCTCCGGCATGCGGGGGCGATCGCGGCGCGCAATGCGGGAGTCGCGGTCGCGACGGGCGAGTTCGTGTATTTCCTCGATTCCGACGACCTGCTGGTGCCGGGCGGACCGGAAGCGATGGTCGCGGCGATGGCGGACCCCGCGGTGCCGTATTGCGTCGCCCAGCTTGCGGAAGCCGATCTCGAAGGAAACAGGCTCTATTCCGAGGGGCATACCGATTCGCTGCTCGATCACGAGGGCGTGGTCGGCAGCCAATGGCCGACCATCGTAGGCTTCTATCGTCGCTCGCTGCTCGACCGTCTCGGCGTATTCGATGCCGGCCTCGACATGGGCGAGGACAAGGAGTTCCTGTGGCGCATCGTCGCCGGCGCGGACGCCCCCGGTGCGGTTATCCCCGATGTCGTCGCCCTGCGTCGCAATCACGACATGGGCCAGCTGACCGACAGCTACACGCCGGTGGTCATGGGGCAGCATACCATCGCCGCGCTCGATGCCTTTGCGCAATGGGCGATGCGCCACGATCGCATGCGCGCTCCGGTCGCCCGCGCCACCTACCCGAAGCTGTGGATCGCGGCCGTGCGGGTGGGCGCCGCCGGAGAACGCGAATGGGTCGACCGCGCGATCGCCCTGACTCGAAAACTGGAGCCGTTTGCCTCCGGTGCCGGCAACAGGGCTATCCGGCGGGTCCTCGAAATCCTGCCGACATGGGGCTTCTCGACCCTCTTCGCGCTGATGTCGGGTGCACGCCGCGTGCTGCACGCCTATCGCAACGCGCGTCGTCGCCTGTCGCGCTGACGCGGGCGCTCGCGCGTTAGGCGCTTGCTAACCACGATCGGGTATCCGCGCAGGCGATGGAGGATAGCGCTCCCCTGGCCCGCCGCTGGCTCGGCGAACTGCCGATCCACGCGGCCGCCCTGGTGCTGTTCGCGATCTGCGCCGGAGTGCTGGCGGCGAAAGGCGTCTTGCCCGAGGCGGCGCCGGTACTGGCCAATGCGCGCCTGTATCTACTGACCGCCTGCGGCCTGGTCGCCGTCGATGCGGGGATGCATCTCGCCCGGCACCGCCCCGCCACCCCGTTCGCTTCCCTGCGCGAACACTACTGCGCCCCCACCCTCCTCCGCGGTATCGCGGCGGGTGCGCCGCTGCTGCTCCTGTGCGTATTCCTGATGCCGTTTTTCTCGAAGATGAAAGCGGCCATCCCGCTGTTCAACGACTACAGCTGGGACGCGACCTTCATCGCATGGGATCGCGCGCTTTTCTTCGGTTACGACGCGTGGGAAGTGCTGCAACCCGTGCTCGGCTATCCGGTCGTCACGGCGGCGCTGGCTCTGCTCTACCAGCTGTGGTTCCTGCTGCTCTATCCGGGCGTGCTGTTCTTCGCCTTCGCGCGGATCGACGCCGATGTGCGCCGCCGCTTCTTCCTGACCTACGTGCTGAGCTGGACGCTGGTCGGCGGCGCGATGGCGACCTGGCTGGCTTCGGCCGGACCGTGCTTCGTCGGGCCGTTGCTGGACGATCCGAGCTTCGATGCGCAGATGGCCTACCTGAACGCCGCGAACGAGCAGGTGCCGGTGATGACGCTGACCGTACAGCAGATGCTGCTCGACTGGTTTCACGCCGACGCCGACGGGCTTGGCAGCGGCATCACCGCCATGCCGAGCATGCATGTCGCGATCGCATTCCTCTACTGGATAGCGACGCGCGAGATCTCGCCGCGGCTCGGGCGATGGTTCTGCGCCTTCTTCGCCGTGATCTGGATCGGCTCGGTCCACCTCGCCTATCACTACGCGGTCGACGGGCTGGTCTCGGTGATCGCGGTGGCGGCGATATGGTGGACGAGCCGTCATGCGATCGCGGCATGGGACCGGTGGATCGAAGCGCGCGCTCAGCCCTCCTTGCGCACGAACACCGTCCCGGCCGAATAGCCCGCGCCGAAGCTGCAGATCAGCCCGGTATCGCCCGGCCGCAGATCCTCGCTGTGCAGGTGGAAGGCGATGATCGAGCCCGCGCTCGACGTGTTGCCGTAGGTGTCGAGCACGGTCGGGCTCTCGTCGGCATCGGCCTCGTGGCCGAGCACGCGCTGCGCGATCAGCCGGTTCATCCCGGCATTGGCCTGGTGCAGCCACAGCCGCCGCAGGCCCTGCGGATCGAGTTCGAGCCGCTCCGCCTCGTCGAGGATCATCTGCGCGACCATCGGGACGACTTCCTTGAACACCTTGCGCCCTTCCTGGACGAACAGCTTGTCGGCGGCGTCTGCAGTGTCGGGATGCGCGCGGTTGAGGAAGCCGAAATTGTTGCGGATATTGTTGGAGAAGACCGTCTTGAGCCGGGTTCCGAGAATGTCCCAATGCACCGCCGGCGTCATCGCCGCATCCTCGACCAGCACCGCGGTGGCGACATCGCCGAAGATGAAATGGCTGTCGCGGTCGCGCCAGTTGAGATGGCCGCTGGTGATTTCGGGACTGACCACCAACACGCTCTTCGCATTGCCCGCGCGGATATAGTCGGCGGCGGTCTGGATCCCGAAGGTCGCCGAGGAGCAGGCGACATTCATGTCGAAGCCGAACCCGTCGATCCCCAGCGCCTGCTGGATTTCTACGGCCATCGCCGGATAGGGCCGTTGCATGTTCGAGGCGGCGCACAGCACCGCGTCGACATCGGCGGCATCGCGCCCCGCCCGCTCGAGCGCATCGCGCGCCGCCTCCACCCCGATCTCGGCTAGGATCGAGAGCTCCTCGTCGGGCCGTTCCTCCCACCGGGGCGCCATGATTTCCGGATCGAGCACCGGCTCCTTGGCCATGACGTAACGCGCCTTGATCCCGCTCGCCTTCTCGATGAATTCGACCGAACTGGGCTCGAGCGGCTCCACTTCGCCCGCTGTTATGGCGTCGGCATGGGCGGCGTTGAAACGCTCGACATAGGCGTTGAAGCTGGCGACCAGCTCCGCATTGGTGATCGAATCCTCGGGCGTGAACAGGCCGGTCGCGGAGATCACGGGGCGATGGGTGGGTTGCATGGCAGGAGTGCCTAATCGGGCGGCTTGCGCGCGGCAAGCGAAAGGGGCCATCCACCCGCGCGATCAGGGGAGCGCGACGGTTACGCAGGTACCGCCGCCGGGCGCGGTATCGATGTCGATACGCCCGCCCATGGCAGCAGCCCGTTCGCCCATGCTCCGGATACCCAGATGCGGCCGGTCGTTCGCGGCGGAAACGGCCGGATCGTAGCCCTTCCCGTCGTCGGCGATACGCAGTTCGGAACCGTAATCTCCGACGCTCAGGCTTACTCCGATATGGCGCGCCTCGCTATGGCGCAGCGCGTTGTGAGCCGCTTCCTGCACGATCCGGTAGATATGGTCGGCATCGTCTGCCGAAAGCGTGATGGCCGGATCGATGTCGACATCCCAGTCGATACCGTGATCGCTGCCGACTTGCTCCATGTGATCGGCGATAGCCGCCGCGAGTCCGCGTTCCTCGATCGAGTGGGGAGACAGGTCGTAGGCCATCCGCCTGGTGTCGTCGATCAGCTCGTCGACGTCGCCGATCAGCCCCTCGAAACGTTCGCCCTCGGCGTGCTCGCTATGCGGATAGTCCGCTCGCAGCAACTGCAGCCGCAGCTTGAGCGAGCCCAGCCACTGGCCGATCGAATCGTGCAGATCTCGCGCCAGCCGCTGGCGCTCGCCCCGTTGCGCGGCGCGTGTGCGCATATTGGCCTCGACCCGCTCGCGCTCGATCTCGTACAGCCGGAGCCCGGCGAGCCCGGCGAGGATCAACAGGAAGACGAAGGTCGGCAGAGTGTTCGAAGGCCGCCCGGTCAGCAGTTCGAAATCGTCGGCCCAGTCGGCAATGACCAGTTCGAGCACCACCGGCAACGTAACCAGCAGCGAGTAGAACACCGCTATCAGCCAGGCATGCTGCACACGGTGCCGGATCGAGATTACGGATATGACGGTAACCCAGCAAGTGCTCGCGATAAGGCTGAACAGCGCCACCGGGAGAACCACGGCGGTCATGCCGACACCGTCGAGACCGGGTACCAGCGTTACCAGTTGCAGCGCGCAACTCGCCTGGATGATTCGGCCCGGCCAACCGATCCTGCGGCGCAGCAATGCAGCGAAAAACTCCATCATCGGAACGAGAGCGACGATCACCATGCGGTCGGCAACTTCGCCGATCCATGGCGAACCCAGCCCGGCCGCCTCGAACCAGCGTGCGCCCCGCAGCTCGGCCAGGAAGAAACAGCCCATCATGGCCGCGAAACCGCCGAGGCCGCCCTTGTTGAAACCTCTCGCCAGCGCGATCACTCCGAAAATAGCTAGTACCAGATAGGTTCCCAACAGCAGCCCGTCGATCAGCCAGTATGTTCGCTCGTACGGCGCCAAAGCGGCCCGCGCGTCGGCGCTTTGCACGATACCGAAAGGCAGTGAGGCGATCCCGCCCGGCTCGAAGAAACCGAGCCGGCGGACGCGCATGGCAAGCACATTCTCTTCACCATTTCGGTTCAGCAGTCGTGGCGGCAGGTCGATCGCGCGGAAATCGCCGTATATGCCCCGCTGGCGCCAGCGTTTGCGGTCTCCGCTGCCCGGCGGCTGCAAACTGCCGGGATTGGCGATCTCGACGCCGTTGAGCCACAGCTGCGCCATACCCGACAGGCGCATGATCAGGGCCGGCTCGCCGGCGAAATCGTCCGGGTCGAGGCGAAAGCGGAACCGGTACCAGCCATTCTCCTGCCAGCTCTCGACCCCGGCATCGGACCACGGTCTCGCCATCGCAAGGCGCTGCCACCCACTGTCGTCGAAATCGGGCTGCGCCCAGGCCGCATCGTCGCCGGCACGAAAGCGCTGTTGGCCGTCGAGGGGCTGATAAGGACCGGATATCGGGACCGCCGCGGTGGCGTTTCCGGCCCATGCGAAAACCGTCATGGCCAGCACCACGAACATCGCCAGCCACGCCGATCTCGGGCGGGTTTCGGTCTCGCCGCTTGTCAAACCTCGCAAATTGCGCATGCTTTTGCGCGCCCCCCGGGCTCCCCGCCGTTCAGGTAGCGGCATCGCGATCGAAAGGGCAAGCCGCTTGGCGCGCATCGTACTCGTCGACGATCACCGGATATTCCGCGAAGGCGTCGCGGCGCTGATCGCGCGCTCGGAAGAGGACACGCTCGTCGCCAGCCTGCCCGATTGCGACGCGCTCGAGCGCGCGATACTTGAACAGAAGGCGGATCTGGTGGTGCTCGACCTTGCGCTCGATACCGGCAGGACCTTCCACCAGATCGGCCGGATCAAGCGACGGCATCCGCGCGTCCGGGTACTCATCCTCTCGATGCACGGCGACCAGGGTTCGGTCGAACGGGCTCTCCAGTCGGGCGCGGACGGCTACACGCTCAAGCAGGACGCTTTCGACGACCTGCTGTTCGCGATTCGGGCGATCGAACGCGGCGGACGTTTCGTCAGCCCGACGATCATGCGCCAGGGCGATATCGCGATCGTCATGGACAAGCCCGATCCCGACGCGATGCCCGAACGGCAACGGCAGATTCTGCAATTGCTCGCCGAAGGCAAGGCCAACAAGCAGATCGCGGCCGAACTCGGAATCGCGCTCTCGACGGTCAAGAACCACCTCAACACGCTGTTCCGCAAGTATCGCGTAACCAACCGGGTCGGTCTGCTCAACCGGCTCGACATGATCGGCGACGCCGAAAAGTACTAGTACTTTGGCACTCCGGCCGGGCCCGAAGGGGCCCTATTCCCCAATTCCTCTCATCCCGCAGCGCGGCGTAAGCCCACCGCATGCGAACGCCGGGGACACCGGCGTGCAAGTGGGGGATAGAAGAGATGGCCGATTTTCACCGGACGCAAGCACGCACACGCCGCAACCGCAGGCGTTTCTGGATGGGGACCGCCGCGGCTTTCGCGGTCGGGGCGCACGGTCTGAGCCTCGTTCCGCTTGCTCCGGCCAGCGCGCAGTCGAGCCCGGCCAGTTGCTCGGCCTATTCGGACATGATCAGCACGACCCGGACGAGCGACTTCATTTCTTCGGATCCGATCATGGTCAACGAAGGCGATACGATCACGGTCCAGATCACTGCGCCGAGCGACACGGTGATCGACGTGTATTTTCTCGATCTGGCCGAGCGCGTCACCGGGTCGGCAACGATCAACTTCCGCCTCGCTGCATCGAGCGGCGGCAGTTCTTCGGGTACGATCGATTTCGATATCAACAATCCGTCCGGTGGTACCGTCTCGGCTTCGATCTCATGCACCGAAGACGGAGGCGGCGGGACTCCCACGCCCACACCGACACCAACCCCCACTCCGACACCTACGCCTACGCCTACGCCTACTCCGACGCCAACACCCACACCCACACCCACTCCGACTCCGACTCCGACACCGACTCCGACTCCGACTCCGACGCCAACACCCACACCCACTCCGACTCCGACCCCTACGCCAACGCCGAGTATCCCACTCGAAGCGTCTATCGGGGAGAGCAACGGCATTCTTGTCGATCAGATACAGCACGCAGGCATCCAGGACTGGCTGCGCCGGACGAACGACAATCTCTACACCATTGCCGCGCTCGGCTGTACCAGAAGGCGACTCGCGTCGCCGGTCGTGCCGCAGCTTGCGAACGGGGCGGATATCAGGCCCGAATCGACCATGCCGAGCTACTGGTCCGCGCTCGAGACCGCCCGGCAGCGACCGATCCTGCGGCTGTCCGGTTCGCTGTCGGGTATCCGGCGCGCGCGCAGGGTCGCAGCGCTCACTCCGGGTTGCGACGGCAACCCCTCTGCGCTCCCCGGTCTTCTCGGCGACGAGGATTTCGATGTCTGGCTCGAGGGGCGGCTGGTGTTTTCCGACGACCGCCGCAGCGGTGTCGGTGGCGACGGAACGGGTTTCGCCGCCGATCTCGGCGCCAGCTATCGCGTCAGCGAGCGGGTGCTGATCGGAGCGAAGCTGCGCTATCGCGGCAGCGATGCCGAGCGCGACGACGGCAGCGTCAAGACCGATTCGAAGGGTATCGGCCTGGCCGCCTGGGCCGACATCCTGCTGCCCGGAGGAGCCATCCTGACTCCGATGGCCGCCTATCAGAAGAACGATGCCGACCTCACCCTGTCCGACGGAACGAGCAGCGTGGACGGATCGTTCGACGTCGATATCGCCACGCTCGGGGCGCGCCTGTCGCGCCGCTTCACACTGGCGGGGGGTAGCAGCGACACGCTGTTCTATATCGAGCCGAACACTTCGCTGAGCTACGTATTCGCCGACCGCGATACCTATCAGCGGTCCGATGGCGTGCAGGTCCCCGGTGCCGATATCGACCAGGGACGGCTGACGTTTGGTCCGCGTTTCGGCGTCATCCTCGGCGCGGGCGACGATGACGACGAGCAGCGCGATCCTGCCGTCCGTTCCGAGGGCGATGACGACGGCACGGTCTGGCTGCTGTCGATCGGCGCGGACGGGGTGTGGAATTTCGACCCCGCCGACGAGTTCGGCACGATCAATTCGCGGCTCGTCGAGACACCCGAATTCTACGGGGCCGTCTCGGCCAATATCGGCGCGGTCTTCGAAGGCGGCGTCAACGGGTCGATCTCGATCCGTTACTCCGGCATCGGCGCCGACGTCGGATACACCGGAGTTTACGGTGTGCTGATCATTCCGCTCGACTGATCGTTCGGGGAATCCGGCAGCCCGGCCTCATGCAGCAAGCGGCAAGCCTGGCAAGAGTGGTGGACAGGGCTGGATTCGAACCAGCGTACGCTTGCGCGGGCAGATTTACAGTCTGCTGCCTTTAACCACTCGGCCACCTGTCCACATCTCTTGCCTGCGGGGATAAAGCGGTCGTCCAACGCGGCCCGCTTGCCGAGAGGCGCCCCTTTGGCGAAGCGGCGCTTGCGTGTCAATGGGCGCGCTGGCATGGCGCGTCGCCAGAGGGAATGCAGGGAGCGGCAATGGCCCAGAAAGAGCGCAAACGGGCGCTGCGCGGACGTGCCGGGCGGATGAAGGGCGGGCGCGGCAGCGGGCGCGCGAGCAGCGGCAACGTTCGCCTGTGGGGCCGCCATGCGGTCGAGGCGGCATTGCTCAATCCCGACCGCGTGCACCGCAAGCTGTGGGCGACCCGCGAAGGCGTGGCGTCGCTGGACGGCGAACTGCCGCCCGACTTTCCGGTCGAATATGCCGATGTCCAGGATCTCGCCCGCCTCGTCGCCCGCGATGCCCCCCACCAGGGGCTGGTGCTCGAATGCGCGCAGCTCGATGACCTTCATATCGACGACGTGCTCGGCGGCGTCGCCGTGCGCCCGATCGTGGTGCTCGACCAAGTGACCGATCCGCACAATCTCGGCGCCATTCTGAGATCCGCAGCAGCATTCGATGCCGCCGCGCTGGTGACGCAGGACCGCCATGCACCGCCCGAATCGGGGGTGGTCGCCAAATCCGCCTCGGGTGCGCTGGAGAAGGTGCCGTGGGTGCGTGTGGTCAATCTGGCGCGCGCGCTCGAACGGATCGCCGAGGCCGGCTACTGGCGTATCGGCCTGACCGGCGAGGCGGAAGCAACGCTCGCCGAGGCGCTGCCCGAGCGGCCGGTCGCACTGGTACTCGGCGCCGAGGGAGAGGGAATGCGGCACAATGTCGAGGAGCACTGCGACGCTCTCGCGCGGTTGCCGATCGGTAACGCGATGGAAAGCCTCAACGTGTCCAATGCCGCTGCGATTGCGTTATATGCCGTCGCGACGCGCCGATGATGCGAGAAGGGGGAATGCCATGCTGAAACGCCTGTTGTTCGTAATTGCTGCGCCGCTGCTGCTGACCGGTTGCCTGCTGCAGCCGGGCAAGTTCGTGTCGGAGCTGACATTGCTGCGCGACGGCACGTTCGCCTTTTCCTACCGGGGCGAAATCCAGGCGGTGGGGATGTCTAGCCTCATGAAAACCGCCGCCGCGGCGAGCGAGGCCGATTTCATCCCCGAATGTTTCGACGACGAAGGCGAAGCCCGGGATTGCTCGCCCCAAGAGGCGGCCGAGCAGGAAGAAGCCGACAAGCGCGAGAACGAGCAGATGTTGCAGATGTTCAGCGCTTTGACACCGGGAATGGACGCCTCCGATCCCGAGACGATCGAGCGCTTTCTGGCGCAATTGCGCAGGATGAAGGGCTGGAATGCGGTCGAGCATGTCGGCAACGGCATTTTCGAGGTCGACGTGGCGATCGATGGGCAGGCGGATCGCAATTTCGTCTTCCCCGTCGTCGAAGACACACCGATGCTCACTCCCTTCGTCGTCATGACCGTGCGCCGCGAGGGGAAGGTCCGCGTTCAGGCAAGCGGTTTCCGCACCGATCCCAACAGCGGCAATATGGGGGCCATGGGCGCGCTGGCCGCGCTGGGGGACGAGAGCCGCGAGAAAGGCGAAGAACTGCCCCGCATGGTCACGCTGGACGGAACCTTCACGGTCCGGACCGACGGCGAGATTCTGACCAACAACACCGAAGAGGGTCCGGCTACGGAGGGTGGTCGCCGCGTACTGACCTGGCGCATCCTGCCGGCGACGACCGAAGCACCCGAAACGCTGATACAGCTCTAGCGCCGACCGCATACGAAAGCGCCGCGACCGCCAGAGGCAGTCGCAGCGCTATCCCGCGGCGCAACCGGTCTGCGCCGCCATCCCCCGAACCGTCAGTTGACGGCGTCCTTGAGCCCCTTGCCGGCCTTGAACTTGGGCTGGTTCGAGGCCTTGATCGGCATCGGTTCGCCGGTCCGCGGATTGCGGCCCATCGAAGCCTTGCGCTTGGCGACGGCAAAAGTGCCGAACCCGACCAGCCGTACTTCGTCGCCCTTCGACAATGACGTCGTGATCGTATCGAACACCGCCTCGACGGCGCTCGACGCATCGCTCTTGGTCAGGCCGCTGGCGTCGGCTACCGCACCGATCAGGTCGTTCTTGTTCATCCTGGGAACCCCCCTCGCTCTCGTATAGATTGTTCGCGCCGGTGAATCGTCACCGCGAAGGGAATGGAGTTGAACGCAATTTTGTCGGTACTGTCAAAGCCAAATCGGGTGAATCGGGCCTATTGAGCGCAAATCCCGGCGAATTGCGGCGAACCGAGCGCCACGCGGCGTAATCGCGATGACACATCGCGCATCCAGTCTCGACCGCTTCGACCCGAGTCGCTGCGGTGCAGCACGGGTCAGTGCGCAGTCGGGGCTCCGCCGGGCGCGTTGGCGTCGGGCACCGGCTGGCTCGCAAGGTCGTCCGCTTCGGTCCATTCGATCGGTGCCGGCAAGGCGACCAGCGCCTGTTCAAGCACTTGGTCGACATGCGCGACCGGCACGATTTCGAGCCCGTCCTTCACGTTGTCGGGAATCTCGGCGAGGTCCTTGACATTCTCCTCGGGAATGAGGACGGTCTTGATCCCGCCGCGCAGCGCGGCGAGCAGCTTCTCCTTGAGCCCGCCGATCGCCAGCACGCGGCCCCGCAGCGTGACCTCGCCGGTCATCGCGACATCGGGCCGCACCGCGATCCCGGTGAGCGTCGAAACGATCGAGGTCACCATCCCCACCCCCGCGCTCGGGCCGTCCTTGGGCACCGCGCCTTCGGGCAGGTGGATATGGATGTTCTTGCGCTGGAAGATGCTCGGCTTGATGCCGTAGGCGGGCGCCCTCGCCTTGACGAAGCTGAACGCCGCGGCGACGCTTTCGTTCATCACTTCGCCCAGCTTGCCGGTGGTCTTGGCCTCGCCCTTGCCCGGCGTGGTGACGCTTTCGATCGTCAGCAGCTCGCCGCCGACCTCGGTCCAGGCGAGCCCGGTGACCGCGCCGATCTGCGCCTCTTCCTCGCCCATACCGTGCTTGAACTTGCGCACGCCCGAGAAGTCGCCGAGATTGTCGGGTGCGATCGTCACGCTCTCGACTTCCTTCTCGAGGATCTTGCGTAGCGACTTGCGGCACAGCTTGGCGATCTCGCGCTCGAGCGTGCGCACACCCGCCTCGCGCGTGTAATAGCGGATCAGGTCGCGCAGGCCGTCTTCGGTGAGTTCGAACTCGCCGTCCTTGAGGCCGTGGTCCTTGATCTGCTTGGGCAGCAAATGCCGCTGCGCGATCTCGACCTTCTCGTCCTCGGTATAACCTTCGAGCCGGATGATCTCCATCCGGTCGAGCAGCGGCTGCGGCAGGTTGAGACTGTTCGCGGTGGTGACGAACATCACGTCCGACAGGTCGATATCGAGTTCGAGATAGTGATCCTGGAACTTCGAGTTCTGTTCCGGATCGAGCACTTCGAGCAGCGCCGAGGCAGGGTCGCCGCGGAAATCCTGCCCCAGCTTGTCGATCTCGTCGAGCAGGAACAGCGGGTTCGACTTGCCCGCCTTCTTGAGATTGGTGACGATCTTGCCCGGCAGCGAACCGATGTAAGTGCGCCGGTGGCCGCGGATCTCGGCCTCGTCGCGCACGCCGCCCAACGACTGGCGCACGAACTTGCGCCCCGTGGCGCGGGCGATCGACTGGCCGAGCGAGGTCTTGCCGACCCCGGGCGGGCCGACGAGGCACAGGATCGGGCCCTTCAATTTGTTGGTGCGCGCCTGCACCGCGAGATATTCGACGATCCGTTCCTTGACCTTCTCGAGCCCGTAATGGTCCTCGTCGAGGATCGCCTCGGCCTTGGCGATATCCTTCTTGAGCCGGCTCTTGCTGCCCCAGGGCAGGCCGAGCAGCACGTCGAGATAGTTGCGGATCACGGTCGCCTCGGCGCTCATCGGCTGCATCGAACGCAGCTTCTTGAGCTCGCTGGTGGCCTTGGCGCGCGCTTCCTTGGAGAGCTTGAGCTTCTCGATCTTCTCGGCCAGCTCGGCGAGTTCGTCGCCGTCCTCGCCGTCGCCGCCGAGCTCGCTCTGGATCGCCTTCATCTGCTCGTTGAGATAGTATTCGCGCTGGGTCTTCTCCATCTGCCGCTTCACGCGGCCGCGGATCTTGCGCTCGACCTGCAGCACCGACAGCTCGCCTTCCATGAAGGACATCACCATTTCGAGCCGCCGCAGCGGATCGCGCTCGGTCAGCAGCGACTGCTTGTCGGACACCTTGGCCGCGATCGCGGCAGCGACGGTATCGGCAAGCGCACCGGCATCGTCGATCTCGCCGAGATCGTCGCCCGCGCCCTCGCCCAGCTTCTTGTTGAGCTTGGCATATTCGCCGAACTGCTCGACCACCTGCCGCATCATCGCGGTGACTTCGCTGCCCGCGGCAGTCTGCTCGTCGAGCATGGTCACCTCGGCCAGCACGAGATCGTCCTGCTCCTTCAGCCCTTCGAGGCTCGCGCGAGCGACGCCTTCGACCAGCACGCGCACGGTGCCGTCGGGCAGTTTGAGCATCTGCAGCACCTGCGCGACCACGCCGACATCGTAGAGATCGTCGGCGGCGGGATCGTCGCAGCCCGGGTCGAGCTGCGAGAGGAGGTAGATGTCCTTGGACGATTCCATCGCCGCCTCGAGCGCGGCGACCGACTTGTCGCGCCCGACGAAGAGCGGGACGACCATACCGGGGAAGACGACGATGTCGCGAAGCGGGAGGAGGGGGAAACTGCTCATGGCGCGGATATGGGAAGTCGCCTATCGCACTGCAACAGCGCGGCGCGGCGAAGTTGTGGACGCGGCTGGACGGCGGGGGTGTTGACACATGTGACAGACTCCTGCGGCGATGTGTGGATTTCGAGTGTGACTTTCCGAGTTGGTTGATCAAACACATCCATGGCCGGCCTGCGGAAGGTCGGGCTGCACGGGCGACGCGGCGGAGGTTGTTGGATTCGCGGCATGGGCGCGATCATCGCAGCTTCAGACCATGTAGGAAAATGGTTCGTGATCGGAACGCGATCAGTTGGTGTTGAAACAAGGTCCGTTCGTCCTGAGCCTGTCGAAGGACCTCAGCGCTCCGCCAGCGTCCTTCGACAGGCTTAGGACGAACGGGTCTAGGTAAGCCGAGCACGCACTAGCCGGCCTGCGGCTGGTCGAGAATGGCCTCGCCCGAATCGGGCGGAACAGGGGTCGTCGGAGGCATGCTCGGGTTGAGCGGATAGCGGCAGCCGTCGAATTGGAGGCGTTTCAGTTCCGGAGGCTTGCCGACAAAGTACTGTGTGACCGCGAGATCGCGCCAGCCATTGGTCCGGGTTTCCAATACTCGTATCGGGAGCGCCGTGATGGTCGTTCGAGAGATCACCTCGATCTGCTCGCCACGGACTTTTGCCACGAACATCGTGCAGCCGCCCGAACCGCACCAACCGCCGCCCGCCGGACGCAGCACCCGTTCGTCGATCCCGTCGCCGTCCAGGTCGAGATCGGCCGATTGCAGCCTCTCGACGGTCGAGAGGTCGGGATAGACATCGAGCGGCTCGCAGGTCTCCGCCGCAGCTGCACAGCCGGTCAGGGTGACCGACAGCGCCGCGACAATCGCCGCGGCGAGAGGTCGCGCGCGGTTCAGTCGCGGAACCCCGGATCGATCCGGTCGAGCTTCCTCAGCAGCGCCGGCCACGCCAGCCCGTTGGCGACCATGCCGATCCCGCCCGGCGGGGTCTGCGACTGGACCTTCTCGGGCGTGCCCTGCGGCGGGTTGTTGAGGTTGTCGCGGCCTGCCGAGAGCATCTTCACCTGCGCATCGCAGGCGCGCTCGATGAAATAGAGCCGCAGGAAGCATTCGCCGACCGTCCGGCCGATCGCCAGCGTGCCGTGATTGCGCAGGATCATCGCGTGCTTGTCGCCCATGTCCTCGACCAGCCGCTCGCGCTCCTCGAGGTCGGTCGCGATGCCTTCGTACTCGTGATAGGCGATGTCGTGGCGCGCGATCATCCCGGTCTGCGTGTGTTCGAGCAGCCCGAATTCCATCGCGCTGACCGCCTGACCCGCGGGCGTGTGCAGATGCATCACCGAATGCGCATCCTCGCAATTCATGTGCAGCGCCGAATGGATGGTGAAGCCGGCCGGATTGACCGGGTGCGCAGTCGGGATCACCGGTTGTCCGTCGACATCGATCTTGACCAGGCTCGAGGCGGTGATCTCCTCGAACATCATGTCGTAGGGGTTGATGAGGAAGTGATGCTCTGGGCCGGGCACGCGCGCGGAGAGATGGGTGAAGATCAAATCGTCCCAGCCGTAATGCGCGACGAGACGATAGGCGGCGGCGAGATCGACGCGCACGGCCCATTCCTCGTCGCTCACCTGCGCACGGATATCGGCGTCGTCGCCGGTTGCGTTGTCGTTCAGTACGGTGGCCATCGCCGTCTCTCCATTGGTTGCTTTATGCCACCGATAGCACGGTTTGCGCCTATCCCATACCCGGCAGGTTGAAGCCCTCGGGCAGGCCCATCCCGCCCTGGATCTTCTTCATTTCCTCGGCCGAGACGCGGTCGGCCTTGTCGCGTGCGTCGTTGAAGGCGGCGGTGACGAGATCCTCGACCATCTGCTTTTCCTCCGGCTTCATCAGGCTGTCGTCGATCGCGACACCGAGGATGCGGCCCTTGGCGGTTGCGCGGACCTTGACCAGCCCGCCGCCCGCGCTGCCCTCGACTTCGAGCGCGTCGAGCTTGGCCTGCATCTCGTTCATCTGCGTCTGGATGTTCTCCGCCGCCTTCTGCGCGGCCTGCATCATTTCTTCCATCGATTGCATGGCAATGGTTCCTTGGTTGTCAGCGCCCGCTCGCACGGCGGTCGCCATTGGGGGATGCGGTCTTGTCGACGAATTCGGCGTCGGGAAAGGCTTCGAGCGTCGCCTCGACCAGCGGGTGCTTGCGCATCGCGGCGTCGGCGGCTTCGCGCGCGAGTTGCTCGACCTCGACCAGCGAGGGCGCGCCGTCGGTATCGCATTGCTCGACCTGCCAGCGCCTGCCCGTCGCGCCGAGCAGCGCTTCGCGCAGCTGCGGGGCGATATCGTCGGTGAATTTCGGATCGCGCGAAAAGCGCAGCGTCTCCGGGCCGAGTTCGACCACGCGCACCTGCAACCGCATGATGCTGACCGCGAGGTGGTTGCCCGATCGCTCGACCGCGTCGACCAGCTGCTGCCAACCGAGCGAGGCGGCTGGCGGCGGTGTGGGACTGTCGCCTCCGCCGCCATCTGGCGCGGCAGTGGCGGCGGACGCCACGCCGTTCGCCGCCATCTCTTCTAACCGCTTCGCCAGCCGGCCCGGATCGGGCAGGTCGGCGGCGTGGAGGATGCGCAGCAGCGCCATCCGCGCCGAGACCAGCGGATCGGGCGCGCCCTTGACCTCGTCGTGGCCCTTGAGCAGCAATTGCCACAAGCGGTGCAATTGCGCCGCCGACAGCCGCCCGGCCCATTCGGTGAGGATTTCGCGCTCTTCGGGCGTGGGGGCCTGCGCCTCCGCGCCCGAGACCTGCGCCAGCGTGATCCGATGCGCCAGATCCATCAGCGAGCGCAGCAGCGCAAGCGGCTCGACGCCGAGTGCATATTGCTCGTCGAGCGCGGCGAGCAGCGCCTTCGCGTCACCCTCGAAGATCGCCGCCAATAGCCGCCGCTGCGCGGTCTTGTCGGCGAGCCCGAGCATGTCGCGCACCCGCTCCGCCGAAACCTTGCTTTCCGCGCCCATATCGGCGTGCGCGATCGCCTGGTCGAGGATCGACAGCCCGTCGCGCACCGAGCCCTCGGCGGCGGCGGCGATCATGTGCAGCGCTTCCTTCTCCGCCTCGACGCCCTCCTGCTCGCACACCCAGCCGAAATGGTTTTCGAGCAGTTCGCTGGGGATGCGGCGCAGGTCGAAGCGCTGCGTGCGGCTGAGCACGGTCACCGGCAGCTTCTCGACCTCGGTGGTGGCGAACAGGAACTTCACATGCGCGGGCGGCTCCTCGAGCGTCTTGAGCAGCGCGTTGAACGCGTTGCGCGACAGCATGTGGACTTCGTCGATGATGTAGATCTTGTAGCGTGCCGAGACCGCGGCGTAGCGCACCGCCTCGATGATCTCGCGCACGTCGTCGACGCCGGTATGCGAGGCGGCGTCCATCTCGATAACGTCGATATGGCGCCCCTCGGCGATCGCGCGGCAGGGTTCGCACTGGCCGCACGGGTCGATCGTCGGCCCGCCCTCGCCGTCGGGCCCGACGCAATTGAGCGCCTTGGCGATCAGCCGCGCGGTGCTGGTTTTGCCGACCCCGCGCACCCCGGTCATCAGGAAGGCATGCGCCAGCCGGTCGCGCTCGATCGCATTGGCGAGCGTGCGGACCATCGGCTCCTGCCCGATCAGCTCGGAGAAGGTCTGCGGCCGGTATTTGCGCGCGAGCACGCGGTAGGGCTGCTTGGATTCGGGAGCCGCGGGTGCGGGTGCCGGCTTGGCCTCCGACTCTGCTGCAGGCACCGCCTCGCCGAACATCGCCGACTGCCCCGCCGCCTCGAGATCGGCCGCGGTCGGCGGCGCCTCCTGCTCTTCGGCTTCCAAAGGAAGGTCGTCGGGAATATCCGGTGAATCACCCATGCAGGATTAGGTAGGCGCTCGCGCCCGCCTTGTCATGCCGCTGGGTGTGGGAAAATGAAAAGGAGCCGAGCGACCCGCCGCAATCCACCTGGGCTGCTTCCTTCCGGACCTGACCCGGTGAGCGAACGCAAACGTCCACCCGACTCCCGGGCGGGCATATGGCGGC
>CAJXJY010000003.1 GCA_913055875.1 uncultured Altererythrobacter sp. | reverse complement strand
CCTCCGTCAGCGCTTCGCGCTGCCACCTCCCCCAAAGGGGGAGGATTGAGAACCGGCTTGATCAGTTCGAGATACCAGTCGCAGAAGCGGTCCCACACGAAGTGGTAGATCGTGTTGGCGGCCGCGTCGAAGCGCAGTTCGGCCATCGCCTTGTCGAGCGTCTCGACGGTCTGCGCGACCTCGCCGATGATCCACTGGTTGGCCGCGAGCTTCGCCTCCGGGGCGGCGATGGTTTCGCTCGCGCCGATGCCGTTGGCCTGGCAGAAGCGGGTCGCGTTCCACAGCTTGGTGGCGAAGTTGCGGTATCCCTCGACCCGCTTGTCGTCCATCTTGATGTCGCGCCCCTGGCTCTCCATCGCCGCCATGAAGAAGCGCAGCGCGTCGGCGCCGTAGCGGTCGATCAGCCCGAGCGGGTCGACCACGTTGCCCTTCGATTTCGACATCTTGGAGCCGTCCGCCGCGCGCACGAGCCCGTGGAGGTAGAGCTTCGGCCACGGCATTTGCCCGGTGTTGTAGCCGCCCATCATCATCATGCGCGCATCCCAGAAGAACAGGATGTCGAACCCGGAGATGAGGAGGGAGTTGGGGTAGTGGCGTTGGAGCAGGTCGGGCGCAGCATTATCCTCCCCAACGACTTGCGTTGGGGAGGTGGCAGCCGCGCCAGCGGCTGACGGAGGGGCAGCGGGCGGCGCACCGGCCCCTCCACCACTCGCCTGCGGCGAGCGGTCCCCCTCCCCATCGCAAGACGATGGGGAGGATTCGGGCCAGCCGAGCGTGGCGAAGGGCCAGAGGGCGGAGGAGAACCAGGTGTCGAGGACGTCCTCGTCGCGCGCCAGCTCGACGCCTTCGCCGGCCAGCGCCCGTGCTTCGTCCTCGGTCTGCGCGACGAAGACATTGCCTTCGCCGTCATACCAAGCCGGAATCCGATGCCCCCACCACAGCTGCCGCGACACGCACCACGGCTGGATGTTCTCCATCCAGTTGAAGAAGGTCTTCTCCCACGTCTTGGGCACGATCTCGACCTTGCCGGACTTGACCGCCTCGATCGGTGCGACAGCCAGCTTTTCCGCGTCGACATACCACTGGTCGGTCAGCCACGGTTCGATCTCGACCCCGCCGCGGTCGCCGAAGGGAGTCGGGATGACGCGCGGTTCGGCGTCGTGCTCCTCGCCTTCCTTGTCGAGATGCGGGACGAGGAAGCCGCCCGCCTTCATCAGCTCGACCACGCGCCGCCGCGCGACGAAGCGTTCCATCCCGACCAGTTCCTCGGGCACCAGCCCGTCGGCGGTCTGCGTCACATGCGCGTCGGCATCGAACATGTTGAGCATGTCCGCCGGCGCCATCCCGGCGCGCTTGCCGACTTCGAAATCGTTGAAATCGTGCCCCGGCGTGATCTTCACCGCGCCCGAACCGAGCTCCGGATCGGCATGCTCGTCGGCGACGATGGGAATTTCCCGCCCGGTCAGCGGCAGTTTCACCCTGGCCCCGCTTGCGACCAGTTCCTTGTAGCGCTCGTCGTCCGGATGCACCGCCACCGCCATATCGGCCAGCATGGTCTCGGGGCGCGTGGTCGAAACGCGGATATCGCCGCTGCCGTCGGCCAGCGGATAGCGGAAGGTCCAGAAGCCGCCCTTCACGTCCTTGGTCTCGACCTCGAGATCGCTGATCGCGGTCCTGAGCTTCGGATCCCAGTTCACCAACCTCTTGTCGCGGTAGATCAACCCGTCATTGTAGAGGTCGACGAACACCTTGAGCACCGCCTTCGTGAAGTGCTCGTCCATGGTGAACTGCTCGCGGCTCCAGTCCATCGAGCAGCCGAGGCGGCGCAGCTGGCGGGTGATGGTGCCGCCGCTTTCGGCCTTCCATTCCCACACCTTGTCGACGAATTCCTCGCGCGAATAATTGGTGCGCTTGTCCTGCCGCTCCTCGAGCTGGCGTTCGACCACCATCTGCGTCGCGATTCCCGCATGGTCGGTGCCGACCACCCACAGCGCATCCTTGCCGCGCAGCCGCTCGTAGCGGATCACGATGTCCTGCAGCGTGTTGTCGAGCGCGTGGCCGATATGGAGGCTGCCCGTCACGTTGGGCGGCGGGTTGACGATGGTGAAGGGCTCCGCACCGGGCCGCTCGGGCCGGAACAGGCCGTTCTCCTCCCAATGCGCGTACCAGCGCGCCTCGATTTCGGCGGGGTCGAAGGTGGTGGGCAGTTGTGTGCTCATGATTCTCTTGTTCGCTTACGCTCAGGCGGCACCGGCCCGCTCCCCCACCCGGCCACCCCGACTATAGTAGCCTATGGGTGGCCGGGTGAGGGAGTGGGCCGGTGCCGCTTCCTTGACGGAAACCTTTGCCAGCGCCTTCCCTCCGGCGCAACGCCGCAAACACCCGCTTGTTAAGCCAGCCGTTTCCCCGCATAGACCCGGGCGATGAGCGATGGGGCCCAATTCCGGCTGGAGGAGCGCGAAGGCGGCGGGACGAGTCTCGTCCTTTCAGGGCCTTACCTCGTATCCACCATCGGCGCGATCGACCAGGATTTGCTCGCGCTCGAGGGCGGGTTCGACACCGTCGACCTGTCGCAAGTCAGCGAGATCGACACCGTCGGCGCCTATGTCGCCTGCGAGCTCGCCGGTGAGAACGGCGCCGAGATCACCGGCGCGGGCGAGCGCGCCGCGCGCCTGCTGAAGGCGATCGAGCGCACCGGCGACCCGGTCGAGGTCCGCGCGCCGCGCGCCCGCCTGGTCGAGCGCGTGCCCGAGCAGGTCGGCGAAATGGTCACCGATTTCGGCACCGGCGTGAAAGGCGTCGTCGCCTTCCTCGGCCAGGTGCTGATCGCGAGCGCCTCGCTGATCCGCCACCCGTCGCGCTTCCGCATGAAGGCGCTGGTGCGGCAGATGGAGCTGGTCGGCGTGTCGGCGCTGCCGATCGTCGGGCTGATGAGCTTCCTGATCGGCATCGTCATAGCGCAGCAGGGCGCGGTCCAGCTGGCGCAGTTCGGCGCCGAGACGCTGACCATCAACCTGGTCGGGCGGATCACGCTGCGCGAACTCGGCGTGCTGATGACCGCGATCATGGTCGCGGGGCGTTCGGGCTCGGCCTTCGCCGCGCAATTGGGCACGATGAAGCTGACCGAGGAAGTCGACGCCATGCGCACGATCGGCATCTCGCCGATGGAGGCGCTGGTGATTCCGCGCATCCTCGCGGCGATCGTGATGATGCCGCTGCTCGGCTTCTACAGCGCGGTGGTGGCGATCATCGGCGGCGCGGTGATCGGCGACCTGATGCTCGGTATCCCGTTCTGGACCTTCCTCGAGCGGATCAAGGACGTGGTGCCGACCTACGATTTGTGGGTCGGGCTGGTGAAGGCGCCGGTGTTCGGCCTGATCGTCGCGCTCGCCGGCTGCTATCACGGCATGCAGGTGCAGGGGAATTCGGAAGAGGTCGGCCTGCGCACGACGATGGCGGTGGTCACCGGAATTTTCGCGGTGATCGTGCTCGACGCGTTCTTCGCGGTGTTCTTCACCGAGTTGGGCTGGGCATGAGCGAGCACGACGATCCCCAGGTTGCCGCGGCGCACGAACACAAGCGCTTTCGCGGCGAGCATCCGATCGTGGTCGAGGGGCTGGTCAACCGCTTCGGCGACTTCACCGTGCACGAAAATCTCGATCTCAAGGTCGAGCGCGGCGAGATCCTCGGCGTGGTCGGCGGCTCGGGAACGGGCAAGTCGGTGCTGATGCGCTCGATCATCGGGCTGCAGATCCCGGCCGAGGGCAGCGTCGAGGTGTTCGGCAAGTCGATGACCGAAGCCGAACCCGACGAAGTGCTCGGCGTACGCAGCCGCTGGGGCGTGCTGTTCCAGGGCGGCGCGCTGTTCTCGACGCTGACCGTGGGCGAGAACGTGCAGGTGCCATTGAAGCAGTTCTATCCCGAGATCGACGCGGGCCTGCTCGACGAGATCGCGCGCTACAAGGTGCTGCTGTCGGGCCTGCCCGAGGATGCGGTGAGCAAATATCCGTCCGAACTGTCGGGCGGGATGCGCAAGCGCGCCGGGCTGGCGCGCGCGCTGGCGCTCGATCCCGAACTGCTGTTTCTCGACGAGCCGACCGCCGGGCTCGATCCGATCGGCGCGGCGAAGTTCGATACCCTGACCAGGGAGCTCAAGGAAACGCTCGGCCTGACCGTGTTCCTCATCACCCACGACCTCGATACGCTGTACGAGATCTGCGACCGGGTCGCGGTGCTGGCGGACAAGCAGGTGATCGCGGTCGGCACGATTCCCGAACTGCTCGAAACCGACCATCCGTGGATCGACGAATATTTCAACGGCCCGCGCGGCCGTGCCGCGCAACAGAGCCGGGAACGCGGTAAAGCGTTGGACAAGAGCGCGGAAGGCGAGGCATAGGGCAGCTATATGGAAACACGGGCCAATCATGTCTGGGTCGGGGCGGTCACGCTGGTGCTGCTGGGGCTGCTCGCCGCCTTCATCGTCTGGCTCGCCCAGCTCGGGCAGGGCAGCCAGAAGGATTACGACATCTTCTTCAAGACCTCGGTCGCGGGCCTCGCCAACGGGTCGCAGGTCTCCTTCGCGGGCGTTCCCGTGGGGCAGGTGGCCGAGATCAGGCTGTCCGAGGACGATCCCGAATTCGTCCGCGTCCGTATCAAGGTCAAGGAAGAGGTGCCGATCCTGCTCGGCACCACCGCGACTATCCAGGGCTCGTTTACCGGGGTCTCGACCATCCTGCTCGACGGCGCGCGCAGCGGGCAGCCGCCGATCACCTGCGAAACCACCTCGTGCCCGGTCGACGACGACGTGCCGGTGATCCCGCCGGCCGCGGGCGGGTTCAACGAACTGCTCGCCAACGCGCCGCTGCTGCTCGAACGGCTGGCGACGCTGACCGAGCGGCTGTCGATGCTGCTGTCGGACGAGAATCAGGGCGAAATCGCGGGCATATTGCGCAACACCAACGAAATGACCGCCCAGATGGCCGAGGCCGCGCCGCAGGTCGAACGCACGCTGGCCGAGTTGCAGGTCACGCTGCGCGAAGCGAGCGAGGCGCTCGACCAGTTCGAGAAGGTCACCGCCTCGACCGACCGGCTGCTCAACCAGGAAGGCGCGTCGCTGGCGCAGCAGCTGCGCAGCACGCTGCAATCGGCCAACAAGGCTGCCGAATCGCTGTCCGCCACGCTCGAGGATGCGCGCCCCGCCACGCGCCAGCTGGCCGAAACCACGCTGCCCGCCGCCGAGGCGACGATGAAGGACCTGCAGGCGACCAGCAAGGCGCTGCGCGGAGTCACCGAGCGGCTCGAGACCGAGGGCGCGAGCAGCCTGCTCGGCAGTCCGCCGCTGCCGGATTACGAACCATGATTGCGACAGGAGAGCGTCGGACGATGGCGCATAGGATGAAAATCGCGCCCAGGGCGTTGCTGGCGGCAGGACTCGCCGGGGCGCTGGCGGGCTGCATCAGCTTCGGCGAGGATCCGCCGCCCAGCCTGCTGACGCTGACTGCGACCACCTCCGCCCCGGCGGGCACCGGCACGCAGGCCGATTCGAGCACCGCGATCGCGGTGATCGAACCCGGCGCGCCGCAGAGCCTCAACGTCACCCGCGTGCCGGTGCAGGTGACCGATACCGAGATCGCCTACGTCAAGGACGCGGTGTGGGTCGAAAAGCCCGCGCGGCTGTTCCAGCGGCTGCTCGCCGAGACCATCCGCACGCGTTCGGGCCGGGTGGTGGTCGATGGCGAGGACCCGGCGGTGCCGACCACGATGCAGCTGCAGGGAACCTTGCGCGAATTCGGCTACGACGCGCGCAGCGGCTCGGTGGTGGTCCGCTTCGACGCGGTGCGCGGCGGCGAGGGCGGCAGCATCGCGACGCGCCGGTTCGAGGCGGTGGTGCCGGGAGTGGCCGCCGAAGCGGGCCCGGTCGGCGATGCGCTCAACCGCGCGGCGAACGACGTCGCCGCGCAGGTCGCGGAGTGGATCGGGGCGTAGATCCTGCCGGACCAACAAAAACCCGTTCGGGCTGAGCCTGTCGAAGAGCCGCTTTCACCGGTGGTGCGGCACTGGAAAAAAGTGCGAGGTTTCGATAGGTGTCAGCCCAGGTCCCGGTCGCGTTGAATCGTCATCCTGAACTTGTTTCAGGATCCATTTCGCCCCGGACATGGACGGTGCAGGTGGAGAGATGGATGCTGAAACAAGTTCAGCATGACGAGTTGAGTAAGCGTGATCGGATTCGAGTCTAGACTTTCGCCAATTCCGCAAACCGCGCAGCCGCCAGAAACTCCCCCTTGCGCTGCTCGCGCCGTGCTTCGGCCTCCTTGTCGGCGCCCCATAGCTCGGCCTGCCACAGCTCTTCGAGATTGGCCGCATCCCATAGCGCCACGCCGTCAGCATCGGCCTCCAGCGCGGCGAGCCCGATGCACAGCGACGCCGCGAGCGAGGCCATCGCCTGCAGCGCTGCGAGCGTGAAGTCGTCCATCGTTTCGAGCCGCTCGCGCAACGCAGCCAGCGTTTCGCCGGTCTGCGGGCGGTGGACGATACCGCTGACGCGCTCGATGCGGATGCCTTCGCGCGCTTCCAGCGCCGTCACCAGCGGCTCCCACACCTCGTGCTGGCGGCGGTAGAGCGGTTCGTCCGGATCGGCGCGGTAGCACAGCGTATCGGTTTCGGCGAAGGCGAGCAGCTTGGCGATGGTGCCCGCGCGGTCGGGGCGAACCATGTCGATCGCGAAATCCGCCATGTCGCGCAGGGGGAAGGAGGCAGGGTCGATTTCCTCGCCCTGTGCCCGCCATTCTTCGGCCAGCGCTTCGGCCAGCCTCTCGCTCGGCACCACCTGCGCCGCGCCGAGCTGCGTCTTCATTGGGCGCGTATCGAGCAGGACCCGCCAGCCGCCCTCGCACGGCTCGACCGCGACATCGGCGTAGAACCGCTTCATTCGGAGCGGCTCTTCCAGTGGCGGGCGAGGATGAACGGCATGAAGAACACTTCGAACAGGCCGAACGGGATGAACACGTAGCCGACGATGTCGGGCAGATCGACGACGCCCTCGATCACGAGCACCCCGATCAGCACCATGGCCACGCCGGTCAGGCGTACGGTGTTGAGGACGATGAACCGCTGCATGGCCGTGTCTTCGCTCATCCCAGTAACTCCCTCAGTTCGGCTGCCGACGAAACCACCGCCTCGGCGCCCGCCGCGTGCAATTCGTCCGGCGTGTGATAGCCCCACCCGACCCCGATGGCCCGGACCCCGGCGGCACGCGCCATCTCCATGTCGAAGCTGGTATCGCCGATCATCGCCGCATCGCCTGGCTCCGCGCCCACTTCCGCCAGCGCCGCCTCCAGCATCGCCGGATGCGGCTTGGACGGGTGGCGGTCGGCGGTCTGCAGCGTGGCGAAGTGCCCGATGATCCCGTGCGTCGTGAGACAGCCATGGAGGCCGCGATCGGATTTGCCGGTGGCCACGCCCAGCTCCCAGCCGCCCGCCGCCAGCCGTTCGATCAGCTCGGCGATCCCGTCGTAGAGCGGTTCGTGCAGGCGGCCCGATTGCCGCGTCTCGAAGAATGAGGACTTGTAGGCGTTCACCGCCGCCGCGCACTGCTCGTCGCTGCAATCCGGAGCGAGCTGCCGGATCGCCTGCGGCAGGCTCAGTCCGACGATGCGGCGGATGTCGTGGCGTGCGGGAGCGGCGAGGTCCGCATGCGCGAAGGCCGCCTCCATCGCCTCGCACACCGCCGCCTGCCCGTCGACCAGCGTCCCGTCGCAATCGAACACCGCGAGGCGGACAGTCACTTGCGGCGGCCCTTCGGTTTGGGTTTGCGACCGCCCGGATTGCCGCGCGCGCTACGGGCGCCGCGATTGGCGCGGCGCTGCTGCTTGGCGTGCTGGCGCGCGGCCTGTTTCTTTTCGGCCTTGCTGCGTTCCGGCGGCCCCTGCTCGGGCTCGGCATCGCTGAGGTTCGGATCGAAGCCGAGCTGTTCCATCGTCGCCGCGAAATGGTCCGGGAGATCGGCGGTCACGTCGAGCTTGCCGCCGCCCGGTTCGGCGATGATCAGCCGCCGCGCATGGAGGTGCATCTTGCGACTCACGCTGCCGGTGATGAATGCGTCCTGCCCGCCATATTTGCCGTCGCCCAGGATCGGGTGACCGATCGCGGCGAGATGCACGCGCAGCTGGTGTGTGCGCCCGGTCAGCGGTTCGAGCTCGATCCAGCTCGCTTTCTTGCCCGCCGCGTCGACCACGCGGTATTTGGTCTTCGCGCTCTGGCCGTTCTCCATGTCGACATGCATCTTCTCGCCGCCGGTGCCCCGCTGCTTGGCGAGCGGGGCGTCGATCGTCCCCTCGCGCACATCGGGCACGCCGACCACCAGCGCCCAGTAGATCTTCTTCGCCGAGCGGCCCGAGAAGCGCTTCGAATAGGACGCCGCCGCGCCCGGCGTGCGCGCGACCAGCAGCACGCCCGAGGTGTCCTTGTCGAGCCGGTGCACGAGCCGCGGGCGCGGATCGTCCTCTCCGGGGGCAAAGGCATCGAGCAGCCCGTCGACATGGTGGTAGGTCTTGCTGCCGCCCTGCGTCGCGAGGCCGGGCGGCTTGTTGAGCGCGATTGCGGATTTGGTCGTCTTGATGACCATCGCCTCGGCCTCGGCGATCTCGTCCTGCGTCAGCTCGCGCTTCGGTTTGGGTTTGCGGCCCGAACCTTCGCCGCCCGGCGGCACGCGCAGCACTTGGCCTGCGGACAGCCGGTCGTCCGGCTTGGCGCGCCCGCCATCGACCCGGATCTGCCCGGTGCGCGCCCATTTGGAGACCATGCCGAAGCCGATCTGCGGCAGGTTGCGCTTGAACCAGCGGTCGAGCCGGATCCCGTCGTCGTCCTCCGATACGGTGAATTGCCGAACCTTGCTGCTCATCCCGCCACCCGCATCGCGATCAGGCCCACATAGAGTCCCGCCAGACCTGCCAGCACGGAAACCAGCGCATAGGTCAGCGCCGTCCACGCCTGTCCTCGCTCGATCAGCAGCATCAGCTCCAGGCTGAAGGCGGAGAAGGTGGTGAATCCGCCGAGCAGCCCGACCCCGAGCAGCAGCCGCCACTGCTCGCCCGACCCGTCGCCATGCCGCGCCAGCCATCCTGCCAGAAGGCCCATGGCGAGGCTGCCGAGCACGTTCGCCGCCAGCGTCGCCCACGGGAACGCCGTGACCGCTTGCGGACCGAGCCAATGCGTCATCCCCCGCCCGAGCTGATAGCGCAGCACCGCGCCCACGGCACCGCCGAGGGCGACGTTGGCGGTTGCGGCGAGGGGGGACAGTGCGGACATTGGCGGCTCCCTTAGCCCTCATGCCGGAGAGATAAAACCCTCCCCCCGGACGAGGGAGGGATAGCGCAGATTGCGAGCTTGCTCGCTACCGAAGCTTGGGTGAGGGTGATTGGCCGGCGCTGCGCCGTCACCCTCATCCAAGGTCCGCTAGTTCACTTCGCTCACAAGCTTCCCTATCCTTCCCCCATCGAGGGGGAAGGGGCCTGAACGCTTGCAATCCGCCCCCGATTCGCCTAGGTGCGCCCCGACAGGTGCCGGTCCGGAACGGATTCGGCCCGCTTTTCGTTTTCATATTGCGGCGCATCCCGCGCGTTTCGCGGGCTCTCGCCGGTTGCTGTGAGGTGTTGGATTTTATGCAGATCATCGTTCGCGATAACAATGTCGACCAGGCTCTGCGCGCGCTCAAGAAGAAGCTGCAGCGCGAGGGGGTATATCGCGAGATGAAGCTGCGTCGCCACTACGAGAAGCCGAGCGAGAAGCGCGCCCGCGAAAAGGCCGCCGCCGTGCGCCGCGCACGCAAGCTCGAGCGCAAGCGGATGGAACGCGACGGCGCGTAGTTTCTGTTTCAGCTTAGCTGAAACGGATGCGGGCCGGTGCCGTCTCAGCGAAGCTGAAAAACGACGCCAGCACCCGCTTGAACCCGCAGCACAGTTGAGCCAAGAGGGCGCGGACACGATTCCGCGCCCTTTTCGCATCCAGGACCGACCCTCATGGCCGAAGTGACCCGCGTTCCCCTCCAGCCCATCGCCAAGGGCTCGCTGACGAAGCTGTGGCTGGCGGTGATTCTCGCCGTCGCGCTGGCGGGCGGGCTGGCCTGGGCTGCCGTGCCCGCGGGGGTGAGCGTCGAAGAGGTCCGCGCCGGCACCGGCGACGTCGCGAAGGTCGGCGACGTGGTGTTCATCGAATATACCGGCAAGCTGCCCGACGGCACGGTATTCGACGAATCGCAGCCGCTGCCGTTCCCGCCCGGCGTGCTGCCCGACGGCACGCCCTTCCTGCTCGAAGAGGGGCAGGTCATCGACGGCTTCTTCGAGGGGCTGCAGCAGGTGAGGAAGGGCGGCAAATACGTCATCACGATCCCTGCGGACAAGGGCTACGGCGCCGAACCGCCGCCGACTTCCCCGATCCCGCCGAACAGCGACCTCGTGTTCGAGGTCGAGGTGATCGACCTGATGAGCCGCGCCGACGCCGAGCGCCGCGTGCAGGCCGCGCAGCAGATCATGCAGATGCAGATGCAGCAGCAACAGGAACAGCAGGCCGGCGAAGCGCCGGCCGGCCCGCCCCCGCCGCAATAGCGGCGCCGCAATAGCAGCGCAGTTCTTGAAGCCGTCCGGGGGCGCTGCTAGCGCCTTGCCAACTCCGTAACTCCAGACCGAAGGGCACAGTTCATGTCCATCGACAGGCCGACCGTGGCGAAGATCGCCTCGCTGGCTCGCATCAAGATGACCGACGCGGAACTCGACCGCATGGCGCCCGAACTCTCGGCCATCCTCGACTGGGTCGAGCAACTCGGCGAGGTCGACACCTCCGAGGTCGAGCCGATGACCGCGGTCATCCCCAACACCCTGCGCCTGCGCGCCGACGAGGTCGATGCCGACCCCAGGACCGGCGGCGACCGCCGCGACGATGTGCTCGCCAACGCCCCGGTGGCCGAACACGGCTTCTTCGGCGTGCCCAAGGTGATCGAGTGATGCGCGTGCCTCTCATGAGATCGTCATCCCAGCGAAAGCTGGGATCTCTCGCAACTCGGCGCTTGGCTGACAAAGATCCCAGCTTTCACTGGGATGACGCACATATGGCGGGATTATGACCGAACTGACCAATCTCGGCGTCCGCGAGATCCGCGACGGGGTCGCACAGGGCGATTTTACCGCGCGCGAAGTGGCCGAGGCGTTCAACGCCGCGGTCGAGGCCGCGAGCGAATTGAACGCCTTCATCGTCGCCACGCCCGACAAGGCGCTCGAGGCGGCCGACAAGGTCGACGCCGACCGCGCGGCGGGCAGGGAGCTCGGTGCGATGGCCGGCGTACCGATCGGGATGAAGGACCTGTTCTGCACCGATGGCGTCCAGACCACCGCGGCGAGCCATATCCTCGAAGGCTTCGTCCCGCGCTACGAGAGCACCGTGTCGCAGAACCTGTGGGATGCGGGCGCGGGCATGCTCGGCAAGCTCAATCTCGACCAGTTCGCGATGGGCTCCTCGAACGAGACCAGCCATTTCGGCAATGTCGTGTCGCCGTGGCGCAAGAGCGGCGGGGGCAATGCCGGCATGTCGCCGGGCGGCAGCTCGGGCGGATCATCCGCCGCGGTCGCCGCGCGGATCGCGCCCGCCGCGACCGGGACCGACACCGGCGGTTCGATCCGCCAGCCCGCCGCCTTTACCGGCATTTGCGGGATCAAGCCGACCTATGGCCGCTGCTCGCGCTGGGGCGTGGTCGCCTTTGCCAGCAGTCTCGACCAGGCCGGCCCGATGGCGCGCAGCGTCGGGGATTGCGCGATCATGCTCGGCGCGATGGCAGGCTTCGACGCGAAGGATTCGACCAGCCTGCAGATGGACGTGCCCGACTGGGCGGCGGGCCTGTCCGCCGATCTGAAAGGCAGGAAAGTCGGCATCCCGCGCGAATACCGCATGGACGGCACCGACGAGGCGATCCTCGAGAGCTGGGAGCAGGGCAAGAACTGGCTGCGCGATGCGGGCGCCGAGATCGTCGATATTAGCCTGCCGCACACCAAATACGCGCTGCCCGCCTACTACATCATCGCGCCGGCCGAGGCCTCGTCCAACCTCGCACGCTACGACGGCGTGCGTTACGGCCTGCGCGATCTTCCGGAAGGGGCGGGGTTACAGGACATGTACGCCGCCACCCGCGAGGAGGGCTTCGGCGACGAGGTCAAGCGGCGGGTGCTGATCGGCACCTACGTGCTCTCGGCGGGCTTCTACGACGCTTATTACAACCAGGCGCAGAAGGTCCGCGCGCTGGTGGCGCGCGATTTCGAGCGCGCCTGGGCCGACTGCGACGTGATCCTCGCCCCGACCACCCCGACCGCGAGCTTCCCGCTCGGCGACAAGACCGACGACCCGCTGGCGATGTATCTCAACGACGTATTCGCGGTGCCCGCGAGCCTCGCGGGGGTGCCGGCGATGAGCGTGCCGGCGATGCTGAACGGAGAGGGGTTGCCGCTCGGGTTGCAGATCGTGGGGAAGCCGTTCGACGAGCAAGGTGTGTTGAACGCCGGGCTGGCGATCGAGCAGCGTGCCGGGTTCGAAGCGAAGCCGGAGACGTGGTGGTAACCTGCCGGTGAGCGAATTCGATACAGCCTGGTCGGTCGATTGTCCGCGCTGTGGCAAGGTAAATCACGCAGCGGATCATCGCTGTACCAAATGCCGAACGGGCCAGGTGAAGGCGTCGATCAGCGGCAAGCAGCTCAGATCTGTGTTCTTCGGTTGCTCGGCTTGCGGGAAACCGAGTGCTTACGTCAGCTGCCAGGACTGTTCCGCTGACCTCAGGCCGACGATAATCGCGGAGTTGGGCGAACCAAGGGCCATCCCCTACGGTTGTTCTATCGCAGGCCTTTTGCTCATTTCGGTTGGTGTTTCTGCCACATATTGGAGTTTCTGAGAGTAGTATGAGCACTTGCCTCATCCACGGTACAACGCGCGTATGGGAGGCCCTGATCGGCCTTGATGTTCGTGCGCAAAGCGTGCGCGATGCCTCACCCGGCAGACCTAGCTGAATCACCCACCCCCGACCGCTTCCTCGCGCTCGACAGCTGGCGCGGGATCGCGGCGCTCGGGGTCGCCTATTACCACATCCGCGGCATCTACTGGTGGCTCGACGGGCCGTTCTACATAAGGCTCGATTTCGCGGTCGATTTCTTCTTCGTGCTGTCGGGATTCGTGATCGCGGCCGCCTATGGCGACAAGCTGCGCCAGGGCTTCGGGATCGGGAAGTTCATGTTCCTGCGCTATATGCGGCTGTGGCCGCTGCACGTCTTCGTCATCGGGTTGCTGGTGGCGATGGAGCTGGTGTTTCTCGCCTTGGGATCGTTCGAGGGCCTCGCCGGGCGCGAGCCGTTCGGGTTCAGGCGCGAATGGTGGACGCTGCCGGCGACGCTCGCGCTGGTGCAGGACTATCTCCATCCCGGCCTGCGCCCGTGGAATTCGGCCAGCTGGTCGATCTCGATCGAGGTCGGACTGTACCTGATGGCGGCGCTGCTGTGGCGCGGCTTCGGGCGCTGGGGGACCGGCGTGGCGCTGGCGATCGCACTCGCGGCGGGTGTGGCGCTGCTCGGTGCGGAGGAGCGCGCCAGCATGGACATATTGCGCGGGCTGGCGGGGTTCGGGCTCGGCATGGCGCTGTACGAGTTGTGGCTGCGCGTGCGCGGTTTCGCGCTCACCGCCGCATGGGCGAGCCTCGCCGAAATCGCGCTGGTCGTCCTGATGGTGCTGACCATTATCTACCTGCCGGTCCGCGGTGTGGCCGACCTCGTGTTCGCGGCGCTGATCCTCGCCTTCGCCTTCGAGCGCGGGGTGCTGAGCCGTCTGCTGCTGATGCCGGGCTTCTTCTGGCTCGGCACGCTCAGCTATTCGATCTACCTCGTGCACGGATTCGTGATCGGGCGCAGCTACGACGCGCTGATCGTGCTGCAATCGCTGACCGGGTGGGAGCTGGTTTCGCAGCGTGGCCGCGTCGCCATGCTGGTGATGCACCCCGCGCTCGGCGCATTGGCGATGGCGGCAATGCTCGCCGGATCGGTGCTCGCGGCGTATTTCACCTGGCGCTGGATCGAGGAACCCGCGCGCCGCTGGTCGAAACGCAAGGCGGCGGCTTGGGGCGCACCCGAGGCCGAACGGCGCGCGCCGTGGAAGTGAGGCTTTGCAAGCCGCACCGACACGCGATAACGGGACAGGCATGAGCGCAAATCGCATCTAGGCCGCAGCGAGCGAGTGGGAGCAGAAGTCTTGATTTGGGAATGGGCGCTGGTACTCGCCGTGCCCGCGGTTTTCGCCTTCGCGCGCTATCTCGAGAAGCGCATACCGCATGGCGAAGCCCGGTTCGATAGCGAAAACGGAAAGAGTGTCGAAAATGAGTGACTACCGCATCCAGGGCGCGACGGGCGAATGGGAGGTCGTGATCGGCCTCGAAGTCCATGCGCAGGTCACTTCGAACGCCAAGCTGTTCTCGGGCGCCTCGACCGCGTTCGGGGCGGAGCCGAACACGCAGGTCAGCCTCGTCGATGCGGCGATGCCGGGCATGCTGCCGGTGCCCAACCGCGAATGCATCCGCCAGGCGGTGCGCACCGGCATGGCGATCGAGGCGCAGATCAACAAATACAGCCGCTTCGACCGCAAGAACTACTTCTACGCCGACCTGCCGCAGGGCTACCAGATCAGCCAGCTCTACCACCCGATCGTGGGCGAGGGACAACTGACCATCGAAGCCGACGAGAAGGCCGGCATCCCCGAGGACAAGGTCATCGGCATCGAGCGCATCCATGTCGAGCAGGATGCGGGCAAGCTGATGCACGACCAGCATCCGACCATGTCCTATGTCGACCTCAACCGCTGCGGCGTCGCGCTGATGGAGATCGTCAGCCGCCCCGACATGCGCTCGCCCGCGGAGGCGGGGGCGTATGTGCGCAAGCTGCGGACGATCCTGCGCTATGTCGGCAGTTGCGACGGCAACATGGAAGAGGGCTCGATGCGCGCCGACGTCAATGTGTCGGTGCGGAGGCCGGGCCCAATAAGCGACGAAAACCCGTTCGGCACCCGCACCGAGACCAAGAACGTCAATTCGGTCCGTTTCGTGATGCAGGTGATCGAGCACGAGGCCAACCGCCAGGTCGACCTGATCGAGGATGGCGGCACGGTGGTGCAGGAAACGCGGCTGTTCGATCCGAACAGCGGCACCACCCGCTCGATGCGGTCGAAGGAAGACGCGCACGATTACCGCTACTTTCCAGACCCCGACTTGCTGCCGCTCGAGCTCGAGGACAGCTTCCTCGACGAATGCCGCGCTTCTCTGCCCGAACTGCCAGACGCCAAGCGCGCGCGGTATATCGATGAGCTGGGGCTGAGCGATTACAACGCCTCCGTGCTCACCGCCGAAGTCGAAACCTTCGCCCGGTTCGAGACGCTGCTGGCCGAAACCGCCAAGCGGCTCGGCAAGGACGAGAAGACGGTCGCCACCCAGGTCGCCAACTGGTCGCTGTCGGTCGCCCCGGGGGTGATGAAGTCGCTCGGCGACGAAGCCGATCCGTCGCACGCCACCGCAGAGGCGCAGGCCGAGATCCTCAGGATGCAGGATGCGGGCGAAATCTCCGGCGGGCAGGCCAAGGAGATCTACGAGATCGTCCTCAGGACCGGCCGCGACCCGGCCGAGATCGCCGACACCGAGGGTTTGAAACAGCAGTCCGACACCGGCGCCATCGAGGCGGTGATCGACGAGGTGCTCGCCGCCAACGCCGACAAGGTCGAGGAATATCGCGGAGGCAAGGACAAGCTGTTCGGCTTCTTCGTCGGCCAGACCATGAAGGCGATGCAGGGCAAGGCCAACCCGGCGGTGGTGAACCAGGTGCTGAAGGCGAAGCTGGGTTAGCCAGACCGACAAGCTGCCGGGCTGTCCGGAATCCAACGGCACCTCGGTGAGGTGTGCATTTTTGCAGTTGAAACGTTCCGCGAACTCGATAATCTGCCGTCAGGGATTAAAACCTGAGGGGTCACAAATCATGAAGTTCGCTCGCTTGCGGGCCGTATTTGTTGCGGTTGCTATTACCCTCTGCACCTTCGGCGTCGCCGTCGAATCGGTTTCCGCCCAAGAAAAGGCCGGCGTCCGGCCTGGCTTCGAAGAAGCGCAGATCGCCGGCGAGAAGATCGTCCTTTTCCGCCCGAATGTGAAAGTCGGCTCGCAATCCATGGCGGGCTTGTTCGAACCGCGTTCCGAATGGACCGAAGACGCACGCCGGCTGATGGATGCCGAACTTGTCCGAGCCCAATCGCGCCTGACCAACGAGCTCCAGCCGATGCCGGCGCTGTACGGTGAGAACGCCCAGTTGGTGGCCGAATACGAAGCGCTTTTTGCCTCTGTCGCGAGTGCGGTTGTCGAATTTCAGTTCTTTGTCGGCAATCGGCTGCCGACGCGTAAGAAAGGCGATTTCGATTGGACGCTGGGTGAAGGCGCCGAACGTCTGTCTGAATTGACCGGTGCGCGCTATGGCCTGTTTATCTACACAGAGGATCATTACGGTTCGACCGGCCGCAAGATACTCCAGTTTGCAGCCGCAGGCCTGTTGGGCGTGGGTGTGCAATCGGGCGTGCACAAAGGATATGCCGGTCTTGTCGACCTCCAGACCGGTCATTTGCTGTGGCTCAATGCCGACGGCCAGATGGGTGGCGATGTGCGCGAGGCGGATGGTATGGAAAAACGGGTCCGGCAGCTTCTGGAGGACTTTCCAGGTAGCTTGCCGGAGGCGGATGACCAATGATGGGCCGGGCGGCTTTCGGCGCCATGCTTTTGGCTGCGACCGTGCTGGGAGCGCCTGCGGCGTCGAGTGCGCAAGAAGACAGGGAAAACTTCCTTTTGCCTCCGTGGACCGGCGCTTATGAGCCGGAGAACATAGACGAACGAGGTTTCTGGCGGGAGTGGGACGAACTCGAGACGCGGCTCAAGCACAGCAAGTACGTCGTCCGGGATCCGGCTTTACAAGCCTACGTGGAAGATGTGCTGTGCGAGGCAGTCGGAAATGATCGCTGTACTGCGGCGCGTATTTACATCCTGCGCGAGAATTCCTTCAATGCTTGGATGGCGCCGAACGGTACGATGGGCGTGCATACAGGGCTGCTGATGCGGATGCGCAACGAAGCTGAACTTGCTTCGGTTCTCGGACACGAATTCGGGCATTTCGAAAAACGGCATACGTTGCAAGGTTTCAAGCAGCAACGCAGGACTTCGGATATCGTGATGTGGGCGGCAATCCTGGCCGGGATCGACCTGACCAATATCTACACGCTCACCATTTTCGAATATGGGCGCGAGCAGGAACGCGAAGCGGATCTCGTCGGGGCGAGGTACCTCGCGGTATCGCCGTATCCAAGCCGCGCGGCGGCCGAAGTCTGGATACGCCTGATCGATGAGGACGATGCACGAGCAGAAGAGCGCAAGCGTCGCAAACGCAACCGGCATACGAGGTGGCTCGACAGTCATCCCGCGCCGCTGGAACGCGCCGGTTACCTCGCTCGGGCCGCCGAGGCCGCCGCCGACGAAGGCGATTACCGCGCCGATCGCTACTCCGAGGTAATGGAGCCGTACCTGCTCGGTTTTTACGAAGACCAGCTGCAGCGCAACGATTTCGCTGCCTCAAAATTCATCCTCGAGCAGCTCGCCGGAGAATACTGGCGGCCAATCCATTGGGTCATGCAAGGT
Organism: uncultured Altererythrobacter sp.; assembly: GCA_913055875.1. Lineage (GTDB taxonomy): Bacteria > Pseudomonadota > Alphaproteobacteria > Sphingomonadales > Sphingomonadaceae > CAJXJY01. The sequence continues at coordinate 301,518 of CAJXJY010000003.1, read as the reverse complement.
GAACTGCACCGCAAGCGCGGAACGCCGCGCGACCTGGTGACGGCCGAAGAATCGTATCGCCGTGCGATCAACGAGGGGACACAACGGCCGGAGGCATGGCGCGGCCTTGGCTTGGCGCTGATGCGTTCGGGTGACCGCGAAAGCGGAGCGGAGGCGCTGACTACCTACCTTGAAAAGGTGCCAGACGCACCGGATACGGCAATGCTGGAAATGATGGTTCGGGGGGCGCAAAAATGAAATTACATGGTGGAATTATAATCGCTTCGACGGTCGCCGCAATGGCGCTGCTTTCGGTGCCCGCGAATGCCGGTTGGAAGCGTATTGAGGTTGAGGAAACGAAAATCGCCAAGGGCGCCATGTATGCGACGCCAGCATCCGAATGGAACCGCTGGTCGCGCCGACCCGCGCGTCGTGGCGAAACATGGACCAAGGACGGCTTCCAATTGAATCGACTCGATTTTTTCGGTCAAATCGCCGACGGTGAATCGATTTATAAAGAACGAAGCAAGAAAGAGAAGCCGCTGCCGAAGTTTCGGTCCGACATGCTGCCGACCGATCTGGCGGAGTTGTTCGAAGCTAATTTCAGCATCGAACACAATATAACGCAATTCGACGTTCGCTCGCTCGAGCCGGCACAGCTGGGCGGTGTCGCAGGTGTGCGGATGGTCTACGAGTATGCGCTTCCCAACGATGCCCTGACGCGCGTTGGTGAAGCACGACTGGCGGTGAGTGCCGGCCAGCTGTACGTAATCAATTATACCGCTCCCGAATTGCATTATTTTGATGCTTCGGTCGACGAAGTGCGCGCGATTATGGACAATGTCGAACTGAAGTGAAGCGCTGTCCGACGTTGGCATCAAAAAAGGCGCCGGGAGCAATTCCGGCGCCTTTTCCATGTTATGCTGCGGCGAGCGTCGTCAGCCTTGCCGTTCGCCGGTCAGCGGCATGTCGCCGAACGCGCCCGCGCCGACCTTGCCGGTCAGCTGGTCGCCATTGACGGTCGCTTCGCAGTTCAGCTCCATCGGCATCGGAACGGTCATGTTCATCTTCCAGGTCAGCGTGTCGCCGTCGATCTTGCCGTCCTCGACATCCATGCTGCCCATGCCCCCGGCCATCGAGCCGGTGAAACTGTTGCCGTCGTCGCCCGGCACCACGGTGAAGGTGCCCTTCTGGTCGCCCATCGGGCTCTTGACGACGGTATCGTAGGTTCCTGCTACGGACATTGAATTCTCCTCTCAGGTCGTTGGTTCAGCGGTTCAGTCGGTTTCCAGTTCCCGTTCCTCCACGGGCAGGCCGAGCGCGTCAAGCTGCGGGCGCACCACTTCGGCGTCGCCGACGATCACCCACACCAGGTCGTCGCCGCGCAGAGACCGCAATGCCGCAGCGTCAAGCTCGGCCGCAGTGAGCGCGGAATATTTTTCGCTCAGCGTCTCGTAATAGTCGTCCGGGCGGCCGTAGGTGACGATGTTCTCGATCCCGCCGAGCACGTCCTGGCTGGTTTCGAATCGGCCGGGCAGCTCGCGGACATTGCCGTTGACCAGCCGGACCAGTTCCTCGTCGGTCACGCCTTCGCCACCGGTATAGGCGGCGAGATCCTTGCGCAGCTCGGCGATCGAATCGCCGGTGCGGTCGGCCTGGACCGGGGCGTAGATCAGCAGGCTGGTGCGGTCGACCGGCTGGCGCAGAATGCTGCGCACGCCGTAGGACCAGCCCTTGGTCTCGCGCAGGTTCATGTTGATGCGGCTGAGAAAGCTGCCGCCGAACACCTCGTTGGAAGAGGCAAGGACGGTCAGATCGTCGGTGCCCTTCTCTTCCAGTATGCGGCCGGAGATGATCACCGATTGGGGCGAATTGGGCCGGTTGATCAGGATGATGCGCGAGGTCTGGGTCGGGATCGGCGCATCGTAGCTCTTGACCGGCGCCGCGACCGCGGGCGCCCGCCAGTCGCCGAAGCTCGCTTCGAGCAGACGCACCGCTTCGGCCAGCGACGTGTCGCCGACCACGTACACGCTGGCACGGTCCGGACGCAGCCACATCCGGTGGAAATCGCGCAGCTCCTGCGCGGTCAGTTCGGCGACCACCGCGGGGTCGCCGGTGCCGCTCGGCGGGATGCCGTAGGGGTGCGCCTCGCCGTACAGGATCGGGATCAGCGCGCGCTGGGCGATCTGGCCCGGATTGTTCAATTCGTTGGTGATGGCGGTCAGCTGCTGCGCGCGCACGCGTTCCAGCTCCTGCGGGTCGAAAGCGGGATTGCGCACGTAATCGGCCAGCAGGTCGAGCGACGGCGCGAGATTGGGCGCCATCGCGCCGAGGCCGAAATAGGTGCTGTCGGCATCGGCACCGCCCCACACCTGCGCGCCGAGCCGTTCCTTGGCGATGGCGAGCTCGGTCGAGCCGAGCGACGTCGTGCCCTCGTCCATCGACTGCAGCATCAGCGATTGCAGCCCGAGCCGGTCGCGCGGATCGGCGGCATAACCGGCGTCGAACTGGACGCGGACATTGACCACCGGGACCGCGTCGCGATGCGCGAAATAGACCTTCATCCCGTTGGACAGCGTGGCGCGTTCGATGGTCGGGAAGTCGAGCGGCTTGAGCTCGCCGACCTCGGGGAGATTGCTGCGGTCGGCTTCGGCTACGCCGGTGGCCGCCTGCATCGCAAGCGCATCGAGCCCGCCGGTGTAGAAGGCCGGGCCCGCGAGACCGGACTGGTCGCCGCCGGTAAAGAAGCCGCCGCGGTTCTCGCCGCCTTCCTGCCGGTCGCCGGGTTCGACACGCAGCTTGAACACCGGGCGCGAGAGCCATTTGGCGGTGACCGCGCGGACTTCTGCGGGGGTGATCGTCGCGGCGCGGTCGAGCGCTTGCTTGTAGGCCGCCGGGTCGCCCTGGTAGAGCAGGCCCTGCGCCAGCGTCGGCGCCTTGCCGCTGAAGCCGCCGACCGATTCCAGCCCGCGAATCTCGCCCGCGGCATAGGTGGTCAGCGCGCGGTCGAGTTCGTCGCGGGTCGGCCCTTCGGCGATGAATTTGGCGATCTCGGCGTCGAGCGCGGCGGCCACCACATCCGGATCGACTCCGGGCTTGGCGTCGGCATAGGCGACCAGCTGGCCGGCCTGCGCGAAGATCTGCGCGCTGGCGACCACGCGCACCGCGACCTGCTGCTCGCGCACCAGCGCGTTGTCGAGCCGCGAGCTGGCGAGCCCGCCGAGAACCGTCGCACCGGCGCTCAGCGGGAGGTAATCGGGGTTGTCGAGCCCCGGCACCGCCCACATGCGGTAGATGCGGGTGGTGGCGACGCGGTCGTAGATGGTCTTCTCGGTATCGGCCGGCAGGTCGGGAACGGGAGCGGAGACCTGGCGGATTTCCGGACCCGCGGGGATCGCACCGAACCATTTGGTCACCTTGGCGCGTGCGGTCGCGGTGTCGATGTCGCCCGCCAGCACGAGGATCGCGTTGTTGGGTCCGTAATTGTCGCGGAACCACTGCTTCACGTCGTCGAGCGAGGCGTTGCCGATATCGTCCATCGAGCCGATGGTCGAGTGGTGATAGGGATGGCCCGAGGGGTAGAGGTTTTCGAGCTGTTCGTATTCGACCAGGCCGTAGGGCTGGTTGTCGCCCTGCCGCTTCTCGTTCTGGACGACGCCGATCTGGTTATCGAGCTTCTCCTGCGTCACCGCGCCGAGCAGATAGCCCATGCGGTCGCTTTCGAGCATCAGAGCGCGGTCGAGCGCGCCGGTCGGAACGGTCTCGAAATAGTTCGTGCGGTCGAACCAGGTGGTACCGTTGAAATCGGTCGCGCCGACCTGCTGCAGCGGCTCGAAGAAATCGCCCGGTGCGTTTTCGCTGCCGTTGAACATCAGGTGCTCGAACAGGTGGGCGAAGCCGGTCTTGCCGTCGGGCTCGTGCTTGGAGCCGACCCCGTACCACACCGACACGCCGACCACCGGCGCCTTGCGGTCCTCGTGCACAAGCACGGTCAGCCCGTTGTCGAGCTCGAAGCGGTCGTAGGGGATCGAGACGCTTTCGATCAGCTCGGCGACCGAGGCGGGCTCGTTCATGTCCGCCATCGCTTCGGTCGCGTCGGCTTCGGCGACGGTGGCGACGGGTTCGGACTGCGTCGGCGCACAGGCGGCGAGGCCCAGTGCGGCGAGGCCTGCGGCGGCGATGGTGAAACGCATGCGGATAATACCCCCGATAGATTGACCCGCTAGCGGGTAGTGCGAGATCAGCGATTGGTGACGGTTTTTCGACGAACCGCGTTTTCCAACGCATCAACGCGCCAGAAGCGGACCGGTTTCAATTCGTGGCGCGCGAACAGCGGCGCCTGGTTGGCGTAATTGGGGTCGCCGGGCCGGGTGGTCGCCGCACCGTAGGGCTGGATCGACTGCGAACGAACCGGCTCGCCCGGCTCCCATTCGATAAACATCAGGAAGCTGTCGCCGTGGCGGACCGAGAGCCGGCCGTCGTCCTCGACGGTCCAGGTGGTGGAGGCGCGCAGGGTATCCGACCCGCCGTCGAGCGGCAGGTCGACATCCCCCTGCCGTAGCCGGAGCAGTTCGGACATCGGCGGATCGATGCGGCCGAAATGTTTCATCAGGTGATCGACCTGCTTGCGGAGGTGCTCCTCGACGACCGGCGCATCCTTGTTCTGGTATTCGGCCGACATGAAATCCTTGATCATCAGCAGCGCCAGCGCATCGGCGCGGCCGATGCTGTCGGCGGTGAAATCCCATTCCAGCAGCAGCGCCTGCGCATCGGCGAGCTCGGGTTCGCCGGCCAGGTCGAGTTCGGCGAGCCGGTCCCACAATTCCTTCACATAGCCTTCGCGCTCGTAGCCGGTGTCGTATTTGATCCGCTCGAGATTGGCGCGGTCGATCATGTCGGTTTCGGACAGCAGCTTGGCCGCCCGCCGCGCGCGATTGGTGGTCTTGAGTTCGATCCCCAGCTCGGGCGCGAAATCGTCCGGCGAAAGGTCGCTGCCCGGGCCCGCCGCGGAGTAGGGCGAGTTGTTGGCGTTGAACAGCCAGCCCGAGGCCGGGTTCACGATCTGCGGAATCTCGGCGAAATCGACCGTGCCCTGCCAGATCAACTCGGAGCGGTCGCCCGGCAGGATATTGCGCCAGTCCGGCCCCGCCTGCCGGTCGGGAAGCGCGGCGTTGTAGAAATAGCCGATATTGCCTGCCTCGTCGGCGTAGAGGAAATTGGTACTCGGAATGTCGAGCCGTGCGAGAATGCCGCGCCATTCCTCGAAAGTCGTCGCCTTGTTGAGCCGGTAATAGGCGTCGAGCTGGCCGATATCGTCGATCCCGCCGTAGCGGATGGCGAAGGCGCCGTTGTCGTTGACGATCACCGGGCCGTGCACGCTGCGATGGACGGTGCGGCGGATCGGCAGCACGACGGGCCCGAGCTTCACCGGCAGGGTCACCGTCTTGCTCTCCAGTTCGCGCCATTCGCCGTCGAGGCGATAGCGGGTGCCGCTTTCGTCCATCTCCAGCCGGTAGACATCGACCATGTCGGGCCGGTTGACCGTGTTGGTCCAGCCGAGATGCTCGTTGTGACCGAGGAAGGGGTAGGGGCTGCCGGGGAAATTGGCGCCGGCGAAATGCCAGCCTTCGCCGCTCTCGACGACGAGTTCGTACCATGCCACCCCGCCGCGCCACGGCTGGTGGCTGTTCGACACGAGCCGCGTGACGCCGTCGCCCGACTTCTCCGGCGCGATCGCGAAGGCGTTGGAACCCGCCAGCGCGCCGTCTTCGCCCAGCGGCAGCGGCAGCGGCAGCGGCAGGGAGCGGGCGGAAGCCTGCTCCGCGTCCTCCATGATCGGCTCGCCGCTCGGTTCGATCGTTTCGCGATCTTCGGGCGGGATCGGCGGTCCGAATTCGGGGCGCAGGTCCTCTCCCGCCACGAGCGGTGCGATCACGTTGTTGAGGCCGAAAAAGAACGGCTGGCGCAGCGCGAAGCCGGCGGCGACGTCCTCCCCGTCGACCGGGAACAGATTGCCGAGCTTGACCTCGCCCGGATGTTCCGCGGCATACTGGTTGAGTCCGGCGGCATAGGCTTCGAACAAGGCGCGCGTGTCCGCCGGCAACGCACCGTAATGCCGCTCCGCCGTGCCGCGCGCGTCGAGCAGGTGGTAGACGTAATCGACCGCCGCGCCGTCCTCGCCCGCGATCGCGCCGTAACGCCCACGCGCCATGGCGACCACGTCCTGCAGGGTGAAGAAATCGTCCTCGGCGTGTGCGATCGCGACGCCGTAGGCGACGTCGGCATCGGTTTCGCCGTAGATATGCGGCACGCCGAATTCACCGCGGACGATCTCGGCGGAATAGGTGCGATGCTGTGCGGGCGGATCGCCGCGATCGGCGAACATTGGCTCCCATGTCGCCAGTGCGACAAACGCCACCAGCAGCAAGCCCAGCACTGCGAAACCGATCCGTCCCAACCAGGTTTTCATTCGAGACCTCTCCTCTTTCGCGTGCCTAGCGTGGAAAGGCGGACGGGTGAAGCGGGCGAAAAAATTCGCGCAGGCCCTGTTCGATCGGGGGCGAGGTCCTATATCCGGCTAACACACCTCCAAATTTCTCGTCGCGCAGGCTTGTGTTGCACAATTACAACACTACATTCTGGCGGTAATCCAGTGAGGGACATGCCCAGATGAATCTCGAAAAGTTCACCGATCGCGCCAAGGGTTTCCTGCAGAGCGCTCAGACCGTGGCCATCCGCATGAGCCACCAGCGGATCACGCCGCTGCACCTGCTCAAGGCCTTGCTCGAGGATAGCGAGGGCATGGCCGCAGGCCTGATCCAGCGCGCCGGCGGCGATGCCGGGCGTGCGGTCGACCGGGTCGACGCCGAGCTGGCCAAGATCCCGGCGGTGTCGGGCGGCGGCGCGCAGCAGACCCCCGGACTCGACAACGATGCGGTGCGCATTCTCGACCAGGCCGAGCAGATCGCCGAGAAGGCGGGCGACAGCTTCGTCACCGTCGAGCGGCTGCTGGTGGCGCTGGGGCTCGCCTCGACCACCGCGGCGGGCAAGGCGCTGTCCGAAGCCGGCCTCGAACCGCAGGCGCTCAATACGGCGATCAACGAATTGCGCGGCGGGCGTACCGCCGACAGCGCCAATGCCGAGCAGGCCTACGACGCGATGAAGCGCTATGCGCGCGACCTAACCCAGGCGGCGCGCGACGGCAAGCTCGACCCGGTTATCGGCCGTGACGAGGAAATCCGCCGCACCGTCCAGATCCTCGCCCGCCGGACCAAGAACAACCCCGCGCTGATCGGCGAGCCGGGCACCGGCAAGACCGCCATCGCCGAGGGCCTCGCGCTGCGCATCGCAAACGGCGACGTCCCCGACAGCCTCAAGGGCCGCACGCTGATGAGCCTCGACATGGGCGCGCTGATCGCGGGCGCCAAATATCGCGGCGAGTTCGAGGAACGGCTCAAGGCGGTGCTCGACGAGGTCAAGGGCGCCGACGGCCAGATCATCCTGTTCATCGACGAGATGCACACGCTGATCGGCGCGGGCGCGAGCGAGGGCAGCATGGACGCCTCCAACCTGCTCAAGCCTGCGCTGAGCCGCGGCGAACTGCACTGCATCGGCGCGACCACGCTCGACGAATACCAGAAATACGTCGAGAAGGATCCGGCGCTGCAGCGGCGCTTCCAGTCGGTCTATATCGACGAGCCGAGCGTCGAGGACACGATCAGCATCCTGCGCGGGATCAAGGACAAGTACGAGCTGCACCACGGGGTCAACATCACCGACGGCGCGCTGGTCGCCGCGGCGCAGCTCTCCAACCGCTACATCCAGAACCGCTTCCTGCCCGACAAGGCGATCGACCTGATGGACGAGGCCGCCAGCCGGATACGGATGGAAGTGGAGAGCAAGCCGGAGGAGATCGAAACGCTCGACCGGCGCATCATCCAGCTCAAGATCGAGGAGCAGGCGCTCGAGAAGGAAAGCGACCGGGCCTCCAAGGACCGGCTCGAAGCGCTGCGCAAGGAGCTGGCCGAACTCGAGCAGCAATCCTCCGAACTGACCACAAGGTGGCAGAACGAGCGCGACAAGATCCACGCCGAGAGCCGCATCAAGGAAGAGCTCGACGCGGCGCGGATCGAACTCGAACAGGCGCAGCGCGAGGGCGACCTGCAAAAGGCGGGCGAGCTGTCCTACGGCAGGATTCCCGAGCTGGAGAAGAAGCTCGGCGAGGCCAAGGGGCAGACGGAGAACGCGCTGCTCAAGGAAGAGGTGACCGAGGACGATATCGCTTCGGTCGTCTCGCGCTGGACCGGCATCCCGATCGACAAGATGCTCGAGGGCGAGCGCGACAAGCTGCTCCAGATGGAAGAGATCCTCGGCCGGCGGGTGATCGGGCAGGGGCAGGCGATCGAAGCCGTCTCCAAGGCCGTCCGCCGGGCGCGGGCGGGGCTGCAGGACCCCAACCGCCCGCTCGGCAGCTTCCTGTTCCTCGGCCCGACCGGCGTCGGCAAGACCGAGCTGACGAAAGCACTGGCGGCGTTCCTGTTCGACGACGACCAGGCGATGGTCCGCATCGACATGTCGGAATTCATGGAGAAGCACGCGGTCGCGCGACTGATCGGCGCGCCTCCGGGCTATGTCGGCTACGAGGAAGGCGGCGTGCTGACCGAAGCGGTGCGGCGGCGGCCCTACCAGGTCGTGCTGTTCGACGAAGTCGAGAAGGCGCATAACGACGTCTTCAACGTGCTGCTGCAGGTGCTCGACGACGGGCGGCTGACCGACGGGCAGGGCAGGGTGGTCGATTTCTCGAACACGCTTATCATCCTGACTTCGAACCTCGGCAGCCAGTTCCTCAGCCAGATGACCGAGGACCAGCAGGTTGCCGATGTCGAACCGCAGGTTATGGACGTGGTGCGCGGGCATTTCCGCCCCGAATTTTTGAACCGCCTCGACGAGATCATCCTGTTCCACCGGCTGGCGCAGGAGCATATGGCGCCGATCGTCGAGATCCAGGTCGCGCGGGTGCAGAAGCTTCTGACAGACCGCAAGATCGTGCTCGACCTGACCGATGCGGCGCTGCGCTGGCTCGGGCGGGTCGGTTACGATCCGGTCTACGGCGCCCGCCCGCTCAAGCGTGCGGTGCAGCGCTACGTGCAGGACCCGCTCGCCGAAAAGCTGCTCGCCGGCGAAGTGCCGGACGGCAGCACCGTCAGGATCGACGAAGGAGACGGCGAGTTGCAGGTGAAGGTGGGGTAGCTCGACCGTCCGATTGCCGAAACTCTTGCAGGCATAGAAAAAGGGCCCCGGTTTCCCGGGGCCCTTCCTTTTGTCGGTGGTTCGCTCTGTCTTAGAACGCGGCGTTGAAGCCCGCGAAGAAGTAGCGGCCGATATTGCTGAAGATACCCGAGCCGGCACCGGCACCCGTCAGGGCGAACGGCGGCAGCTCGTCGGTCAGGTTGTCGACACCGAAGTAGAAGTTGAAGTCGTCGTTGACCCGGAAGTCGAGGCGGACGTCGTGGAACGCCTTGACCGGATACACGACCTGTTCGGTGAGGTCCGGGTTCGCCGGCGGCGCCAGGACGAGGTCGCCCGCGGTACAGCTGTCGGTCGACTGCGGGATCACTCCCGAAGGCGGACATTCGACGATGCTTGGCACGTAGTTCTCGGCCGCGCCGATGAACTGCTCGTCGATCCAGCGCAGGCTGTAGGACAGCGTGACCGGGCCGCGACGATAGGCGGCGTTGAAGTTGAACGCCCATTCCGGATCGCCCAGTTCGCCCTTCACCCGGTTCGGAAGGTCCGGATTGTCGACATCGAGGAAGTTGGTCCGGTCGAGAACGTGCGTCGCGATGAGCCGCAGCGAAATGCGGTCGTCGTTGTCGAACGTCTTCGTGTAACGGATATCGAAGTCGATGCCTTCCGCGGTCAGCTTGGCGTAGTTGATCGGCGCGATGTTGAGCGCATTGACCGTTGCCAGCGAACCGTCATCGTTACGCGGAGCGATGAGCGGACAGAACTGATTGTCCGGGAAGTTCGGCGAGTCGAAGCAGTTGGCGAGGATCTGGTTGCCGCTGATATTGGCGATAACCTTGTCGACCTCGATGTCGTAATAGTCGACCGAAGCCGTGAAGCCCGGCAGGAACCGCGGTTCGAGGATCACACCCAGCGTGATGCTGTCGGAGGTTTCCGCCTCGAGCAGCGAGTTGCCGCCCTGCAGCACCGAGCGGTTCCCGGTAACGGGATCGTTGAAGTCCGCGGGGACCCCGGCGGCGGCGCAGTTGGCTGCACGGACCGAGGGGTTGGGACCACCGTCGATGTTGTCCCTGTCGCACGGGTCGGCCAGGAAAAGGAAGTTCTCGGTCGCCGGTGCGAACAGGTTGCTGAGTGTCGGCGAACGAACCGCACGCGAGTAGTTCGCACGGAAGCGGATATCCTCGACCGGGGACCAGATCAGGTTGCCGTTATAGGCCCACACGCCGCCGGTGTTGCCGCCGCCGGAGTTGTAGTCCGAATAGCGCGCGGCGCCCGAGATCGTCAGCTCCTGGAAGAACGGCATGTCCGCAAGCAGCGGGATCTCGAGTTCGCCGAAGACCTCGAAGACCTCGAGAGCGGGCGGATCGAATTCGCTGAATGCGTTGAAGAAGGTCGCACCGCTGGCCGACAGGGCGTCGGGCACGGAGTAGGCTTCCTCACGGCGCCATTCGGTGCCGAGGACCGCGGAAATCGGTCCGCCGGGCAGCTCGAAGAAGTTCGAGCTGTCGCTGCTGATATAGGCCAGCACGTTGTACTGTTCGGCCTTATCGTCGAGCGTCGAGTCGACCAGGATGTAGTCGAGCGCCGCCTGGCTGGGAGCACCGAACCCGAAGATATTGAGCGGAACGCAGGCCGGATCGTCGTTGGTGGCATCGCCATCGACATTGATCCGGCAGACGATGTTGCCGTTGCCGTCGACGACCGCATCCACCGCATTGCGCGTGTTCTGGTAGATGATCTGGTTCTGCGCAGCGAGGCTGCTTTCGAACCGGCCGTAGTTGAACGACACGTCGTAGCGGGTGTTCGAGGAGATATCGCCCTCGAACCCGGCGACGAAGCGCCAGGTCTCGCGCTCGATCTTGTCGTTACGCGTCCCGAAGTCGGAGTTGTTGCGGTTGATGGTGAAGCCCTGCGAATTGCCCGGCCCGATGCCGAAGGCACCGAGCAGCTCGTCCTGCAGGGCGATGATCGTGTCGCGCGCATTGGGATCGAGGAACGCGTTGTCGAAGAACACGAAGAAGGGCGACGAAGTCAGGCCGTCGAAACAGGCCGGGTTGAGGCCCGAGGCACCGGTCAGACCGTTGCAGAAGCTGTTGAAGAAGGTCGGCGTGCCCTGACCCAGCGCATCGATGCGCGCATACTTCGCTTCGAAATACGGACGGAAGGCGTCCGACACGTCGAAGTGACCGAGCAGGTTGATGTTGATGCGCTCGATGTCCGGGATCAGCGTGCCGTCGGACAGTGCCGTACCGCCGCCGCCTACGGCGCGACCGCTGGGGAAGGGATCGTTGGCTTCGCGGAAGAGGCGGCCGTCGGGACCGAACCGGAACGCCACGTCGTTTCCGCCCGCATCGCAGGCGAGCGGCTGTACGGATGCATCGGATACGCAGAAGGTACCGACCGTACCGCCCTCGGAAATGAAGTCGAGGAACAGGTTGCTGACCAGCGTCTGGTCGGGGATGCCGTCCGAATTGGTGACGCCTTCGTCGCTCGTGTCGTCGGTGGTCTCGAAAGCGGTGAAGCCGATCCCGAAGCCCGAAATGTCGGGGCGCTGGGAGTTCAGCACGCTCTCGATCTTGGTGTATTCACCGACCAGCGCGATGTTGCCGCGGCCGTCGGCGAAGTTCTGCCCGAAGGCGCCGCTGATCGAGTAGCGGGCATTGTCGCCGCGCTCCGAGATGCCGGCCTGGCCGCTGAATTCGATACCCTCGAAGTCGCGCTTGAGGACGAAGTTGACGACCCCGGCGATGGCGTCGGAACCGTACACGGCGGAGGAGCCGCCGGTCACCACGTCGACGCGCTCGAGCAGTTCGAACGGGATGGTGTTGACGTCGACCTGGAAGTCGCCGGCGCTCGCGGTGACGTGGCGGCGGCCGTTGACCAGCGTCAGCGTGCGGCTGGTGCCGAGACCGCGAAGGTCGAGGATGTTGAGGCCGGTGGTGCCGATGAAGCGCTGCGAGTTCGACGAGGAGAAGGTCGAACGCAGCGAGGGAAGGTCGTTCAGCGCGTCGCCGAGCGAGACCGCGCCGTCGTCGAGCAGTTCGCCCGCTTCGACCGTCGTCACCGGGACCGGCGAATCGAGGTTGGGCTTGGCGATACGCGTACCCGAAACGATGATCAGGCCGCCCTGCTCTTGCGAGCCGCCGGCATCGGCGGTCGTCGGCGGATCGCATTCGCCGTCTTCGTCTTCGTCGAGGCAATCGCCGGGCACGTCGTCCCCGAGATTGTCGGTTTGCGCGTAGGCGGGGCTCGCGAAGGCCGCGAGCGACAGTGCGGCGAGGCCGGCACCGGCAAACAGGCCGGCCTTACCGCGGCCGGCGGTGGCGAAAGTCTTTTTCATGAGAAGTCAGTCCCCCAAAGCATGCCGGCACGACCCGGCCTGGACAGTTAACAAAAGCTACAGATTCCCGCTGCTTCGAGCGCACGGGAAATCTGCATTCCGGAGGGATGCGATAGCCCGCCGATAGTCGCAATTGAAATCAGGTCGTTACACGCTGATTGCTGAATGTCTGTGACACAACCGCAACACCCGGGGGAGGCCCCGGTTCGCGATGCGTTGCAGCAGGGCGAGAACGTTCGATCCGTGCGTGCGGCATGTGCTTTTTCCCACGCGCCCAGGGGTTTGCGCGGGCGTCGCTCCGCGAACGGGCGGCCAGGGCTGGCGCGCTATCCGGCATCGCGGTCGCCATGCCGCAGTCGAGCCCTATTCGATGCGCTTGCCCTTGACCCCGGTCTGGCCGTCCACCCGAATGAAATAGCTGCCCAGGGCGGCTTTCTTGAACACGACGGGGGTGCCCGGATCCAGCCGGCGGATGATTCGCGCGGGTGCGTCGGACATCTGCCAGACGCTTCCTTCCTCGATCTCGAACACCACCGTGTCCCGGTATATGGATACGATCCTGGTGACGGTGGATTCGAGCATGTCGAGTTCGTCGTCCTCGCCGTCGCCGCCGCCGAATATGCCGATATCGGGGAGCGAAAAGCCGAACAGGCGACGGCGGGTCTTGCGCACGTCTTCCTCGTCGACCAGCCGCAGCTTCCCCTCGTCGGTCGCCGCGACCATGGTCGCCACCGCGCGGTCGAAACAGGTCAGCCGCGCGGTCGGATCGACGATCTCCTGGCACGTCTTTAGCGCCTCGAGATGATCGGGTTCCGCGGTGTCTGCATCCTGCGCCCAGACGCCGCCCGAAACACCCAGCGCCACGCCCGCACAAGCGAGCTTCAACGTCATACGAATCGATTTTCCTCGGTGCATTGCCATGATCCCGTCGATGCCTGAATTCGCCCCGAAAACTGCCATATTCCGGCGCTCGCGCCAACTGTAACACGAATGCCACAGTCGGTCAGATACGGCAAAAATTCGCACCGCGCGGATTGCGGAGCGCGGCGGGCTTGGCCTAGACGCAACCCATTCCGGCGATTGTCCGGAGTTTTCTGTTTGGATGGGTGCCAAGGGGGTGCTCATGAAAAAGGGGATTGGAATGTCCAACCGTTTTAGCAAAGCATCGCTGCTGACCGGCACGATCATGGCCGGTGCCATGATCGCCACGCCGGCCTTCGCGCAGGATGATCAGGACGAGCCGGCGACCACTGCGGCGCCGACTGCAAGTGCCGCCGACGACGACGGCTTCATCACCGTCACCGGCTCGCGCATTCAGCGCCGTGTCGATGTCAGCACCGCCGCGCCGATCGCGGTCGTCCAGGACGAGGAATTCGAGCTTTCGGGTACCGTCAACGTCGAGAACGTGGTCAACACGCTCCCGCAGGTCATCCCCGGCTTCACCTCGAACTCGAACAACCCGGGCACCGGCACCGCCACGCTGAACCTGCGCGGCCTCGGCTCGACCCGCACGCTGGTGCTGGTCAACGGCCGCCGCTGGATGTTCTACGATACCTCGCAGGTCGTCGACCTCAACACCATCCCGTCCTTCCTGCTCGACAGCGTCGACGTGGTGACGGGCGGTGCGTCGGCCGTTTACGGTTCGGACGCACTTTCCGGCGTCGTCAACTTCCGCCTCAAGGACATCGAGGGCGTCGAGCTGGGCGGCCAGTACTCGATCACCGAGGAAGGCGACGGTGCGCGCTATGAGATCCACGGTGCGATCGGCACCTCGTTCGACGACGGCCGCGGCAGTGCCACGGTCTTTGCCGAATACTACAACCGCAAGCCGATCTTCCAGGGTGACCGGGACTTCTCGTTCTTCGCGGTGGGTGGCGAAGCGTTCGGCGTTCCGCTGCAGCAGTTCGGTTCGTCGACCCCACCGAACGGCCGCATCAACACGCCGAACACCGCGGTGATCCGTCCCGCTTTCGACGCCAATGGCGACGGCACGATCGATCAGACCGATCCCGACGAACAGACGATTACCGCGCCGATCGGTACCGGTGGCGTGTTCGACGATGCGTTCTTCACCGGCCCGGGCGAGGCGCGTCCGCGCGTCGGCACGGACACCTACAACTATGCCCCGGCGAACTACCTGCAGATTCCGCAGGAACGTTACCTGTTCGGCGGCTACGCCGACTACGAATTCACCGACGGGCACGAGGTCTACACCGAGGTTTCGTTCGTGAACAACCGCGTGGCGCAGGAACTGGCGGCAACGCCCGTTACCGGCACGTTCAATGTCGATATCGACACGGTTTCGCAGTTCCTGCCTGACGCGCTCGTGCAGGATCTCATCCGGATCGACCAGAACGAAACCGCTGCGATCGCGGCCCGGCAGGCCTACAACGACTCGCTCGGCTATTGCGATCCGGGCGATACGCCGGATCCGGACGGTCGCCCGTGCCTCGGCGCGCTCTTCACCGGCAATTCGGCGCCGGCTGCTGCGGAAGGCGTCATCTCGACCTTCATCCAGCGCCGTACGCTCGAAACCGGTTCGCGCAACTCGCTCGACGAGCGTAACGCATTCCGCGTGCTCGGCGGTATCCGGGGTTCGCTTACCGATTGGCTGAACTACGACGCCTACTACATGTATGCGCGTACGCGGAACGCCAACGTCCAAGCGGGCAACATTTCGCGGTCGGCCTTCCAGGCCGGTCTCGACGGCTCGGGTACGCCGATCAACATCTTCGGCCCCGGCACGCTGACGCCGGCTCAGGTCGCGGCGATCTCGATCCTCGCGCAGAACGGCGACATTTCGACTCTCGAAGTCGCCAACGCGGCTCTCTCGGGCTTCCTCGGCAACTTCGGTTGGGGTGCGGAAGATATCGGTTTCGCGCTCGGCTTCGAATATCGCAAGCAGGGTTCGGAATTCATTCCCGACACCGCGCTGTCCTCGGGCGACGTGATCGGCTTCAACGCCGGTCAGGCGACTGCGGGCGAATACAGCGTGAAGGAGTTCTTCGCCGAACTCAACATCCCGATCCTCGGGCCCGATTCGGGCGTCGAGCGGCTGGAACTCACCGGCGCCGCGCGTTACTCCGACTATACGCTCGAAGCGGTTGGGGGTGTGTGGACCTATGCTGCTGGTATCGAGTTCGCTCCGATCCCCGACATCACGCTGCGTGGTCAGTACCAGCGCGCCATCCGCGCGCCCAACGTGCTGACGCTGTTCGGCGGTCAGGCGATCGGCTTCCCGCCGGCGACCGACCCGTGCGCCGTGGGTACGCTCGACGCTGCCACCGCCGCGTTCTGTACGCAGCTTGGCGTTCCGACCCCGGGTCAGTCGAGTGTCCAGCTGAACCCGCAGATTCCCGCCCTGTTTGGCGGCAATCCGAATCTCGAGGAGGAAACGTCGGACAGCTGGACTGCCGGTATTGTTCTCCAGCCGAGCTTCGTGCCGGGTCTGACGATCACCGCCGACTGGTTCGATATCGTCATCGAGGACGCGATCGCTACTGCGGGCGGTGGTCTGCAGAACGCGCTGAATGTCTGCTTCACGCAGATCCAGGATGCGAACAATGCGATCTGTCAGCCGTTCGTGGGTGTCCGCAACGGTTCGGGCCAGATCACCGTCGACAACCCGCCGCTGATCTCGAACGCCAACATCGCCGAGCTCGGCGTGTCGGGTCTCGACGTTCAGGTGAGCTATTCGACGACGATCCCGTTCTCGCTGCTGACCGATACCGGAGAGCAGGACTTCAACCTCTCGTTCCTCGGAACGTATACGGACGAATCCTACTTCATTCCGATCGTCGGGCTGGACACGGTCATCAACTGTGAGGGCAAGTTCGGCCTGACCTGTGGCGATCCGACGCCGAAGTGGAAGTGGACCAGCCGCTTCACCTTTGTCGACGGTCCGCTGACGACCTCGATCCGCTGGCGGCACCTGAGCGGTGTGGCGGACGACGACGACTCGATCCTGTACACCGACTTCAACGGGACCGAGAACATCCCCGCCTACGACCTGATCGACCTGAGCTTCTCGTTCGAAGCCAACGAGCATCTGACGCTGACGCTGGGTGTGAACAACCTGTTCGACACCACGCCGTTGACGCCGGAATTCGATGCGGGCGGTGTGGTCACCAACTCCAACAACGGTACGCTGCTCGGCTCGAACCAGGAGCAGGCCAACACCTATCCGTCGACCTACAACGTGATCGGTCGCGACTACTTCGCTTCGGCTCTCATCCGCTTCTAAGCGGCGCCGCTGCGAAGCAGCACGAAAAAAGGGGCGGCGGACTTCGGTCCGCCGCCCTTTTTCTATGTGCCTAGAGTCGTTTCAGCTACGCTGAATCGGCACCGGCCCGTTCACCGCGTTAGGAAGGATTCCGGGGGAATACTTCCCCCGGAAGGCGGCCCCCCATAGTTTGCTATCGTCGGGGTGGCCGGGTGGGGGAGCGGGCCGGTGCCGCATCCGTTTCGGCTTTGCTGAAACAGAGTCCAGTTATCGCTCAAGCGGCTCGGACGAAGGTCCTGAAATCGGCAAACGGGGGTTGGTCTTCGCCGGCCGCGAGCGGTTCGATTTCGTTCTGTTCGAGGCCCGCTGCCGCGATCGCTTCGCGAAAGGCGATATCGTCCGCGGTGGTTTCGCAGGCCGCTTCCAGCGAATCGATGCGGCCCAGTTCGTTGCGAGCCTTTGCCGCGATGGCTTCGATCAGCCGTGCAACCTGGGCCGGGGAATCGTTCCTGCCCAGCACCAGCGTCTGCCTGATCGCCTCCGCGATTTCCCACGCGGCGGAGCCCTTGCCGAACAGCCTGGTGCCTTCTTCGGGGGCGGCGGCGACGGCGGGCGGGATCGTGGTGATCCCCGCGGCGCGCAAAGACAGACTCTGCCGCGCGAGTTCGATCAGCTGCTTGTGTTCGACGGCCCAGCGAATCGCGTCGCGCCGCGCCCGGTTGTGCGCCAGTATCGGGCCATCGATTCGATGGGTCATGAGCGCGACTTCACCATCTGCGGCAAGCACCCGCGCAGCTTCTGCCGCAACCTGTTCGGTTTCGCCGTACTCGAACCCGAACTGACTGGTGACGGCGGCGAAACCGGCGGCGGGGAAGGGCAGCTCTTCCATCGCCACGCCGGTCCTGATCTTGGCGCCCGCCGGTGGCGGCGGCAAGGTGGAAGCGAGATCGACGCCGACCGGCCTGGCGTCGCGCCGCGCCTCGAGAATCCATCGCATGACCCGCCCGTCGCCGGTCGCGAGATCGAGCAGGCGGGGCCGTCGCGGCAGCCGCTCGGCGAAGTCCTTCCAGATGCGGCCTTGAACGCGGTCGATCGCCAGCCATTTCGACGGCAGGCAACCGCCGCCCCCCTGCGCCGCATTGTCGGCCCAGAAATCGGTCCAGGACCGCTTATGGCTTTGCTGTTTCCCCATCGCGACCACCCTGCCGCAAAGCGACGTCGAACGCCACTGTCATGCGGCGCGCGTCGGAGAAGGGTGTGGTGCCGTGATAGAGCGTGCTCGGGAACAAGGCGAGATGGCCGGCCTCGGGCCTTATCGTGCGCAACGGAGGCAGGTCGTGGCGCAGGTCGGGCGGCGGACGCCCGAGTTCGAGCCAGCCGCGTTGCTCCTCGCCTTCGGTCTCCGCGGGCAGTTCCAGGTAGAGCGCCGAGGAAACGATCCCCTCGGGATGGATATGCGCGGTGTGGAAATCGCCGCCGCCCGTCAATCGCACCGACCATGAACCGGCGATCCGCCAGGCCGCTGTGCGATGGCGCAGCAGCGGATGCGTTTCGTCTGCCGCAGGCAGCGCAGCGCGATAGTCTTCCAGCGTCGCCTCGATCGCGGCGCGGAGCCGGCCGATTTCGGGTTCGTGACGGTCGAACAGCCGCCCGCGCGTCTGCGTCCCGCCGCGCAGCGACTGGCCGAGCGGGAACTGCGACCCGTCGTGCAGTTCGTGCAGCACCGGTACGATTTCCGGCAGCACCGTTTCCGCATCGCGCAGCGGCGCCAGCTGGATCAGCCCGGACTGCTGGTGGAGCCATTCGCGGCGGTCGTCGTCGAGCATGCGCCACACGATTCCGCGCAGGGCCCAGGCATTGATGCTCCAGGGTTCGCCTGCGATGGAACGGTCGAGCAGCCCGTCGGCGCGCGAGGGATCGCCGCGCCTGATCCAGTGGCGCGCCTCGTGCAAATGGCGGTCCGGGGTGTCGTACGGCAGTTCGGCGTAGATCGCCTCGGCGCGGTCGTCCTCGCCCGCGGCGCCGGCATGGACCGCTTCGAGCAAGGCGAAATAGGGCATGCCGGGGAAGCGCTTTTGCGCTTCCGCCGCGACGTCCGCCGCTTCGGCGGCAAGGTCCGCCCCACCCAGCTTGGCGCAGTGGTCGGCGGCGATGTTGGGATCCTGCGGCACGCGGCGCGCGGCTTCGCGATAGGGCGCGGCGAAATCCTCCTCCCCGGCGGCGAGGCGCAGCTGGCACAGGAATTTGAGACCGTCGAGCCAGCCCGGCGCCTGCGCGGCGAGTTGCTCGGCGATCTGCCGGGCTTCGCCGGTGCGGCCGAGTACGTCGAGCGCCTGCGCCTTTCCGAGCCACAGGAACGGATTGCCCGAATCGCGCTGCAGCGCGCGGTCGAACCGGGCGAGGGCGTCTTCCTCGCCGCGTTCGAGCGCGACGCTGGCGCGGCCGTGGAGCGCCTTGGGGCGGGTCGGCTCGATGGCGAGCGCGCGATCGTACCATTTCGCCGCCGCCGCGGAATTGCCCGCGCCGCGCTCGGCATTGGCGCGGGTCGAACAGTAATGCGCGTGGCCCGACGCCTGGAACTCGACCCTGCCGAGCACACCGAGCGCCTCCTCGTGCCGACCGGCCGCCGACAATGCGATGGCACGATCGACGGCATAGTCGAAATTGCCGGGCTGGAATTCGAAGGCCTTGCCGAAATGGTGTGCCGCTTCGCCGGGTTCCTCGAGCTCGAGCAGCACCTTGCCGGCGGCGTGCCACAGCCTCGCTTCCTGCGGATGTTCGTCCAGCGCGTCGGCGAGGATCGCGCGCGCACCGGCCCGGTCGCCCGACTGCATCGCCGCCGCGGCCTTCTGGTACCACGCATTGGCCGGCATCGTGCTCACCGGTCGCGCAGCCACCCGGTGATCGCGTAGCGCCCGACCGGCGCGAAGGGCGGCACGAAGCCTACCCCGTGCGCCTGCGGCACCGCGAACATGTTGAGCGAGTTGAAGCGCGGCATGAAGCCCTGAACGACGTCGCCGTCCTCGTCGAAAAAGTTGAGGTAGCCGCCCCAGTTCGGATTCCATTCGCCGGCGGTGAAGTTCATCACATAGGCGACCCGCCAGCCCTCGGCGACATGGCTGTCGACATGCCGATTGAGGAAATGCTGCTGGGCATAGAGCGTCGCCTGCCCGTCCGCCTTGGCCAGTTCGGGTATGCCCGTCACCTCGCGCGCGAGGTCGAGGAATTCGGGCGCGTTGAGATGTTCGAGCAGCAACTGGTGCGGCCCTTCCGGATCCCAGCCTTCCTGCACGTTCTGCACCAGCGAGTGCTGTGCGTAGCGAAAGGCGTATTCGCCCTTGGCGGCGGCCTCGTGCGTCGCCTTTGCCAGTTCCTGTGCGCGCTGCTGGCCCGCCGGCGTCTGCATGTCCTGCGCCAGGATCTGCTGCGGCCCCTCGAAGCCCGAACCTTCGGCCTGCATCGCCAGCCCCCAGCGCGTATGCTGCGCCAGGATCGCGCGGATTTCCTGCGCGGTCTCGTCGGTCAGGACATCGCGGATCTGGATGCGCGTATCGCGCGCGAAACGCTCGGCGAGAGCTTTGCGATCGAGGGCGGGATTGATCTCGAAAAGTTTTTTCGGCGCGGTCATGGCGGGAGTTCAATAATAGGCACCCGATGGCACGGCAACCGGACCCGCGCCTAGCGGTCGCGAAACCAGCCGCTGACCGCGATCCGCCCCTGCGGTGCGAAGGACGGGACGAACGTGACCGCATGCTGCTGCGGCACGGCGAACAGGTTGAGCGTGTTGAAGCGTGGCGCGAAGCCTTCGACGATATTGCCCGACGCATCGTAGAACACCAGATAGCCGCCCCAGTCGGGATGCCACTCGCCGACGGTCATGTTGAGAACGTAGGCGATGCGCCAGCCTTCGTCGCGCTCGATGTCCTCGTGAATCCCGAGAAAATGCTGGCGACCGAACAGCGTCGCCTGCCCGTCCGCGCGTTGCAGTTCGGGAATGTCCGTCACCGCGCGGACGAGGTCGAGAAACGGATCGGAGTTGATCTCGCCGAGCAGGACATCGAACAGCCCGCCGGGATCCCATTGCTCCTTGTAGGCCGTCACCATCGGATAGCGCGCGAACCGGAAGGCCGACTGGCGCGCTTGCGCGGCGGCGTGGACCTGGCGGTTGGCTTGCTCCGCCGCTGCCTGGCCACTCGACTCGCGCAACTGGTCGACGCGAAAATCGACCGGCGCGGCGGTGCCCGCCTGCATGGTCAGTCCCCACGGTGTGTCAGCGGCCATCGCATCGCGCAGCGCGGTGGCGGTTTCGTGGGTCAGCACGTCGCAAATCTGGACCCGGCGCTTGGCCGCGAACGTCTCTGCCAGCGCCGAAATGTCGAGCTCGTCATTGACTGCAAAGATGTTGACCGGGTCGCTCATGCCGCCCGGTTTGCGCGACGGCGCGCGGCATTGCAACCGCCCCGGCACTGGTTCGTTGATGCAGTGCAGGCCGTACGCGTCGCTTGACGTAAACGTAAGCCCCGCTTACGCCCCGTGGCAAATCGAAACCCAGCGGAGAGAGCCATGCCCGAAGCCTATATCGTCGAAGCCGTCCGGACCGCGGGCGGCCGCCGCGGAGGCAGGCTGGCGGGGGTTCATCCGGTCGATCTCGCGGCGAAATCGCTCGATGCGATCATGCAGCGCTCGGGGCTCGACGCGAAGGCGGTCGACGACGTGGTGATGGGCTGCGTCAGCCAGGGCGGCGAGCAGGCGATGCAGGTCGGGCGCAACGCGGTGCTGGCGAGCAAGCATCTCGGCGAGGGCGTGCCCGCGGTCACCATCGACCGCCAGTGCGGCTCCTCGCAGCAGGCGATCCAGTTTGCGGCGCAGGCGGTGATGTCGGGCACACAGGATGTCGTCATCGCCAGCGGCGTCGAGAGCATGACCCGCGTGCCGATGGGCTCGACCGCGATGTTCCACATGAAGGAAGGGCTGGGGAACTACAAATCGCCCGGGCTCGAGGAGAAATATCCCGGCATCCAGTGGTCGCAATTCATGGGCGCCGAGATGATCGTGAAGAAGCACGGCTTCGACAAGGACCAGCTCGACAACTTTGCGCTCGGCAGCCACGCCAAGGCGATCAAGGCGACCGAAGCAGGGGCGTTCGAGAACGAGATCGTTCCCGTCGAGATCGAGACGCCCGAAGGCGAGCAGACGCACACGGTCGACGAAGGCATCCGCTTCGATGCGACGCTCGAAGGGATCGCCTCGGTCAAGCTGCTCAGCCCCGAGGGCACCATCACCGCCGCCACCGCCAGCCAGATCTGCGACGGATCGAGCGCGGTGCTGGTGGTGAGCGAGCGGGCGCTCAAGGAACACGGGCTGACGCCTCTGGCGCGGATCCACAACCTTACCGTCACGGCGGGCGATCCGGTGATCATGCTCGAGGAACCGCTGTTCGCCACCGACCGTGCACTGGAGCGTGCGGGCATGAAAATCGACGACATCGATCTCTACGAGGTCAACGAGGCCTTCGCGCCGGTGCCGCTGGCATGGCTCAAGCATACCGGTGCCGACCCGGACCGGCTCAACGTCAATGGCGGCGCGATCGCGCTCGGCCACCCGCTCGGCGCTTCGGGCACGAAGCTGATGGCGACGCTGGTTCATGCGTTGAAGGCGCGCGGCAAGAAATACGGCCTGCAGACGATGTGCGAGGGCGGCGGCGTCGCCAACGTGACCATCGTCGAGGCGTTGTGACGCTTCGCGTCATCCCAGCGAAAGCTGGGATCTCGTGCCGCGAAGTCGTACGTATCCGAACCAGATCCCAGCTTTCGCCGGGATGACGAGATGATCGAGAGGATTTGACATGGAAGTATCCGCAAACACCCCCGCAATCGTCACCGGTGGCGCATCGGGCCTCGGGCTCGCCACCGCGCGCGCTCTCGCCGCGAAGGGCGCCAAGGTCGCGATCTTCGATCTCAAGGAAGACGAAGGCGCGAAAATGGCCGAGGAGCTCGGCGGCACCTTCTGCAAGGTCAACGTGACCAGCGACGAGGAGGTCGACGCGGCCTTCGCCAAGGCGCGCGAGGCGCACGGGCAGGAGCGCATCCTGGTCAATTGCGCCGGGATCGGCAACGCGATCAAGACCGCCAGCCGCGACAAGCAGACCGGCGAGATCAGGCATTTCCCGCTGTCGGCGTTCGAATTCGTGATCCAGGTGAACCTGATCGGCACCTTCCGCTGCATCGCCAAGTCGGCCGCCGGGATGATGACGCTCGACCCGCTGTCCGAGGACGGCGATCGCGGTGCGATCATCAACACCGCCTCGGTTGCGGCCGAAGACGGGCAGATGGGCCAGGCGGCTTACTCGGCCTCGAAGGGCGGGGTGGTCGGCATGACGCTGCCGATCGCGCGCGACCTGATGCGCGAGGGCATCCGCGTGAACACTATCCTGCCGGGCATTTTCGACACCCCGTTGATGAACGCCGCGCCGCCGCAGGTGAAGGAAGCGCTCGCCGCGAGCGTGCCGTTTCCCAAGCGGCTCGGCAACCCGGAGGAGTACGCCAAACTGGCGATGTGCATGATCGAGACCGGCTATTTCAACGGCGAGGATGTGCGCCTCGACGGCGCGATCCGCATGGCGCCGCGGTGAGAGAAATCCTCCCCATCGACTTGCGATGGGGAGGGGGACCGCCGCCGAAGGCGGTGGTGGAGGGGCAGGTTGCGCTATGGCCCCTCCGTCAGTCGCTGCGCGACTGCCACCTCCCCATGACAAGTTCATGGGGAGGATAGCCGCTCAGCGACGCTACCCTGATACGGCCAAGAGGAAACTGTGACCGACTTCACCCAGATCAAGCTCGATATCGCCGACGGCATCGCGACGATCACGCTGCACCGCCCGGACAAGATGAACGCCTTCACCCGGGTGATGATGCAGGAGATCATCGACGCGCTCGACATCACCGATGCCGATGACAGCGTGCGCGCGGTGATCGTGACCGGGCACGGCGACCGCGCCTTCTGCGCCGGGGCGGACCTGACGCCGGAAGGCGGGGGACACGTGTTCTCCGATCCCAACCCGGTCGAGGACCTGTCCGACGAGCGCGTGCGCGACGGGGGCGGGCGGCTGACGCTGCGGATGTTCGATTCGAAGAAGCCGCTGATCGGCGCCTGCAACGGCGTCGCGGTCGGGGTCGGGGCGACCATGCAGCTGCCGTTCGACATGCGGCTGTGTTCGGACAATGCCCGCTTCGGTTTCGTCTTCGCGCGGCGCGGGATCACCCCCGAAGCCGCGTCGAGCTGGTTCCTGCCGCGCCTCGTCGGGATGCAGACGGCGCTCGAATGGTGCATGACCGGGCGGATCTTCGATGCCCGGGAGGCTCTGGCAGCGGGGCTCGTGCGCTCGGTCCACAAGCAAAGCGAGCTGATGGATGCGGCGCGTGGGCTGGCGCGCGAGATTGCCGACAACACCTCCGCCGTGTCGGTCGCTATGACCCGCGCGATGCTGTGGCGCCTGTCGAACGAAGACCATCCGATGATGGCGCACCGGATCGACAGCCGCTCGATCTACCGTCTCAGCCGCAGCGCCGATGCGAAGGAAGGCGTGGCGAGCTTCCTCGAAAAGCGCACGCCCGCCTATCCGGATACGGTCGGGGCGAACATGCCCGACTTCTACCCGTGGTGGGAAGAACCGGGATATGAGTGACTTGCCAGCGGGGATGGTTGCCTTAGAAACCATTCCATGACCGAGTCACCCGATGCGACCCTGCGCCTGTCCGATTTCCTGCCCTACCAGCTGTCGGTGGCATCGAACGCGGTCAGCAACCGGATCGCCGAAGTCTATCGCAGCGAGTTCGGGCTCAAGATCCCGGAATGGCGGGTGATGGCGGTGCTCGGCGATGCCGGCGCGCTGACCCAGCGTGAGCTGACCGCCGCGACGCTGATGGACAAGGTCGCGGTCAACCGTGCATGCAAGACGCTCGAGGACCGCGCGCTGGTGGTGCGCGAACCGAACGAGCAGGACGGCCGCTCGCACCATCTCGCTCTGACCGCGGACGGGCGCACGATGCACGACCGGATCATGCCGCGCGCCCGCGCGATGGAACGCGACCTGTTTGCGGCGCTGAGCGAGGCCGAGCGCGAGACATTCGGTACATTGCTGGCGAAAGTGCGCGAGCGGGCGGACGAGCCCGGATCTTAGAGCGATCGGTTTACCCTGACCCGTTCGTCCTGAGCTTGTAGAAGGCCGCTGGCGTAGCGCTGGTGTCCTTCGACAGGCTCAGGACGAACGGGAGGGTGTTTCAAGGTCGAACGATCACGTTCTAGCTTGAAAATGCGGGCTCTCTACCGACCCGGCTTGGCAGCAAACGCGTCGCTGATCGAGCACGCCGCCGGGCCGAGAATGACGATGAACAGCACCGGCAGGATGAACAGGATCAGCGGCACCGTCATGATCGCGGGCAGGCGTGCGGCCTTTTCCTCGGCGCGCATCATGCGCTCGTTGCGGAATTCGGCCGACAGCACGCGCAGCGCGCTGGCGAGCGGGGTACCGTAGCGTTCGGTCTGCACCATGGTGGTGACCACGCCGCGCACCGCCTCGAGATCGACGCGGTAGGCGAGGTTGTTGAACGCCATCTTGCGTTCGCCGAGGAAGGACAGCTCGATCGCGGTGAGCGCGAATTCGTCGCCCAGTTCGGGGTAGGCGCGGCCCAGTTCCTTGGCGACGCGGTTGAACGCGGCGTCGACGGTCAGGCCGGCCTCGGCGCAGATGACCAGCAGGTCGAGCGCGTCGGGCAGGCCCTTGCGGATCAGGTTGGTGCGCTTGCTCGCCTTGTTCTTGAGGAACAGTTCGGGCCCCTTGTAGCCGAGGAACAGCAGCGCGCCCATTGCGCCGACGCGCTTCATGCCGCCCCAGTCGGGGAAATAGTCGATCAGGTAGATCAGCGTGAAGCCGAGCGCGCCAAGCAGCAGCGGCAGCACGATGCGGCCGGCGATGACGTAGACCGCCAGCTCCTTGTTGCGGATGCCGGCATGCGCCAGCTTCTGCTGGATTTCCTCGATCTGGCTCTGCTGGAGGACCTTCATCCCCTCCAGCTTTTCCTTCATCTTCTCGGTCTGCTCGGTCTTGCGCACCAGGCTCTGGCGCTTCTTCGCGCTGGCCTTGACGATGCCCGACTTGAGCTCGTCGCGCCGCTCGTTGAGCGCGCGCACGCGCTTCGCCATCGGGTCCTTGACGGTGACCGCGGCGTAGATCGCGAACATCACCGCCAGCGCGGCGACGCCTGCGAGAATCGTGCCGACGAGCACGACGTCGAAGCCGAGGAGCGTGGGTCCGGGTGCCTGGTTGATCATTGCCTGGTGTTCCCGCTCAAATCTCGAAACTGACCATCTTGGCCATGATGAAGCCGCCGATGCTCATCCACACCATGCCGCCGAGGCCGGCGACGATCAGGCGATCGTCCTCGAAGAAACCGCCGATATAGCCGGGGTTGATCCACCAGATCATCGCGAACACGATGAAGGGCAGCGCGCCGACGATATAGGCCGAGGCCTTCGATTCCGAGCTCATCGCACGGATCTTGAGCTTCATCTGCGCGCGTTTGCGCAGCACATCGGCGAGGTTGGACAGCGTTTCGGCGAGGTTGCCGCCGGTCTCGCGCTGGATCGCCAGCGTGATGCAGAAGAAGTTGAATTCGGGGATGCCGAGCCGGTCGGCGGTTTCCTGGAGCGATTCCTCCATCGTGCGGCCGATCTTGATGCGCTCGACGATACCCTTGAATTCGATTCCCACAGGGCCGGGAATTTCGGTCGCCACCACCGCCAGCGTCTCGGTGACCGGCAGGCCCGAACGCAGGCCGCGCACGAGCAGTTCGATCGCGTCGGGAAACTTGGTGTTGAAGGCGTTGGTACGCTTCTTGATGAACCAGCCGACGATCAGATGCGGCAGTCCCGCACCGATCAGCAGCCCGACACCGAGCGACAGCAGCGGTGCGCCCGAACGCAGGTACACGATCACCGTCACAGCGAGGGCGATGCCGAGCGAAGCGTAGAAATATTGCGTGATCGTCCACGGCTTGCCGGTGCGGTCGAGCCGCATGGCGAGCGCTTCCATCCGCGAGGTGGACCCAGCGACCTTGTGCATCTTCGGCCGGCGTGCGGCGATCGCCTTCTTGAGTTGCGATTCGACCTTGGCGTCGGTGCTTTCGGAATGGCGATAGCGCAGCTGGTTGAGCCGCCGCTGGCCTTCCTTGGCGGGCGACGGCCCGTTCAGCAGCGCGTAGCCGATGACCATCAGGGCCATCAGTCCGCCTCCGAACAGCAGCAGCTGCAAAATGTTCATGCGGATGCTCCGCCTTTCCTAGTCTTCGATCCTGCGGGAGATGCCGGCGCGGCGACGGGCCGCGCCTCGCCTCCTCATTCGGCCGGCTCTACCGCTTTGGCTGCCTTGTCCTTCTTCGGGAGCAGCGATTTGAGGTCGAACCCGCCGAGCAGCGATTTCTTCGCCGGCTCGTCGTCTTCTACGTCCTCTTCGGTCGCGCCCATGATCCGTTCTGCCAGCTGGCGGATAACCGCGCTCGCCTTGGCCGAGCGGTTGGCTTCGGCGAAGGTCTGGCCCAGCTTGGCGGCGTTGGCGGCCGCCTTGAGGTCGTAGGGCACGGTGAAATCGATCGAGCGTTCGATCGAGGCCTCGAAATCGGACTTGCTGATCTCCGCCGCCCCGGTCTGGACCTTGTTGGCGACGACCAGCGGCTGCGCATGCGCGGCGTTGGTCTTGAGCCACGACAGGATGCGGATCGTGTCGCGCGCCGAGGCGAGCGTCATTTCCGTGGTCAGCACGACGACGTTCACGTCGGCGAGCAGGTGCGGGAAATTGATCAGCATGTTGCGCGGCAGGTCGATCATGGTCATTTCGAACGCCTGGCGGAATTCTTCCTCCAGCTGCACGAATGCCGACCCGTCGGTCATCAGCGGCGAGTTGATCGGCGCCTCGGCCGACAGGATCGCGAGATTGTCGTTGGCGCGGATCATCGCGCGTTCGATGAAAAGCCCGTCGATGCGGCTCGGATTGTCGATCGCATCGGTCAGCCCGCGGCCCGGCTCGAGATCGAGCGAGAGCGCGCCGGTGCCGAAATGCACGTCGAGATCGAGCAGCGCGGTCGGCAGCTTGTGTTCGGTGCTGAAGGTCCATGCCAGCGAAGTCGCCAGCATCGACGCGCCGACGCCGCCGCGCGTGCCGACCACCGCGGTCGAGATATGGCGCTTGGCCGCTTCCGGATCGCTCGCGCGCGGCGCGGCGAACACCGCCTGCGCCTGGTTGAGCGCATCGCGCAGCTGCCCGGCCGACAGCGGCTTGAGCAGGTAGTCGTGAATGCCGCTCGCGAGCAGGTCGCGATAGAGGCGGACGTCATTGACCTGGCCGACCGCGATCACCACCGTGCCGGGTTCGCAAACCTCGGCCAGCGCGTTGATGTCGTTGAGCGGGTCTCCGCTCTCCGACAGGTCGACCATCAGGATGTTCGGGCTCGCCGCGACCGAGAGCGACTGCACGGCATTGCGCAGCCCGCCCTTGGCGCATTTCTCCGGCTGCCAGCCCAGTTCGATGACGACCGGGCGCAGGATGTCGAGCGCGGCCTCGTCGCAAATGAAGGCGGCGAAGGGATCGCGGTTGCCTGTGGGTTTCCAGGGAGCGTTCATGGCTTAGTTTCCTCCGGTTCCGCCCTGGGCCAGACCGCCTTCGCCGGTCGGGGCCTGTTCGCGGTAGCTGCCGATGGCCTTGTTCGAAGTCGCGACCACGGTTTCGCCGGTGCCGTCCTGGCCGCTGATCAGGTCTTCGGGATTGGCGACCATCGCGGCGAGGTTGCCGTTGGTCGCGCAGCCGTATCCGGGGGAGGTCGCGTTGTTGTAGTTCATGTCCGACTTGGCCGACCAGTCGGGACAGCCCGGCACATAGGCCGAAGAGCGCGTGATTACGACGCGGGCATGGCCCGGATCGACGTAGCCCGCTGTCACCGGCGCACCGTCGCTGAGCAGGATGCCGTGACGCGCGGCCAGTTCGGCCACCGCCTGGCGGGTCGCCCCGCTGGTCATCGGATCGTCGATCGAGACGCGGTCGCCGTAGCGCAGGTCCATCGCCTCGAACCAGCCGGCGAGCCGCTGTTGTTCGGGGATCGACAGACCGCCGGCGCCCGCCTGGACGTCGAGCGTATAATTGGTCCGTTCGACCACCGGCTGCTTGGTGCTGTAGAGCGAGCGGTTGGTCGGCATGCCGCCGCACGCGGCGAGCGAGACACCGAGCGAGATGGCGACGGCGCCGGCGAGTGTACGTTTGATTGCCTTGGACATCTTGGTCACCTTTCTCACTTCAGGCTGAAGCCCGGCGCGGCCGCCACGGCCTTGCCCTTCTTGTCTTTCTTCGCCGCACGGCGATCGTCGCGCTTCTGCCCGTCGGTGGGCAGCACTGCGGAGGGATCGATCCGCGATACGGTGGGCGGCGGCGCTTCGCCGTCGCGCGAAACCGGCGTGGGCCGGGCGGCGCCCGACTGGCCGGCGTTTTCCTGGTAGCCGAGGAACTGGCCCAGCTCAGTTGCGGCGCGGAAGCCGTCGGTCGGCAGCTTGATGTCTTTCGCATCGACCGGCTGGACGAGATACGGCGTGACGATGATCACCAGCTCGGTCTCGCCCTTGCGGAACGAGCGCGAGCGGAACAGATTGCCGAGGATCGGGATGTCGCCCGCGCCGGGCGCCTTGTCGATCGTGTTCTGCGCGCTGTTGCTCATCAGTCCCGCGATCATGAAGCTCTGGCCGGAGCCGAGCTCGATCGAGGTTTCCGCCCGGCGGATGGTCAGCGCGGGGATCTGGAAGCCGTCGAGCTGGACCGCGCCCTGGCTCGACAGTTCGGACACTTCCGGGCGGACCCGGAGCGAAATCCGGCCGTTGGCGAGCACCGTCGGGGTATAGGAGAGGCTGACGCCGAACTTGCGATATTCGACCGCAGTCGTGCCGAGGCCCTGGCTGATCGGGATCGGGTATTCGCCGCCGGCAAGAAACTCGGCGGTCTCGCCCGACAGCGCGGTCAGGTTCGGTTGCGACAGCGTCGTCACGAGGCCGTTCCGTTCGGCAAGGTCGAGCGCGCCGAGCAGGTCGAGGCCCAGCAGGCGGCCGAGACCGGCGATGGTCGAGCCGCTGCCGGTCGTCTGTACGCCGGGGCCGGTGATGGTGGTGCCGTCGGGCAGCACGAAGGCCGGGCCGTTCACGCCCGGACCAACGCCAAGCGGGCCGTCAAGGCGGTAGTCGCCGGGGGCCACCGTGCGGCCGGTACCGACCCCGAAGCGGAACCCGCTGCTGCCGTCGAACGTGGTCAGGTTGCCGCCGATCTCGCGTACCAGCGAGCGGCTTACCTCGGCGAACTTGACCTGCAGGTTGACCTGCAGCGGGGTCGCCATCTTGAGGCGGCTGATCACGTTCATCTCGTCGCCGACGAAGGCCTGCACGAGCCGCTCGGCTTCGGATGCATCCTCCGGAGCGGCGACGGTGCCGGTCAGCAGCACGGTGTTGGTGCCCATGGTGGCGACCGCAACCTGCGCTTCGGGCATCGCCAGCGCCAGCATCTGGTCGATGCTGTCGATATTCGAGCCGACGCGGATATTGGCCGACCAGATGATGTCGCCCGCCGCATTGCTGGCATAGACGGTGGTCTCGCCGCCCGCCTTGCCGAACACGTAGAGCTGGCGCTGCGACTTGACCTGGACGTCGGCGATCGCCTCGTTGGCGATGAAGACATCGGCCATGGTGCCGGGGACGTTGACGAGTTCGCCGCGCCCGATCGACAGGACGATGCTCTGCGACGGGCTGTAGACGGCCTGCGCGGTCGCGGGCGCCGCCGGAATTCCGGCGAGCGGCGCGGCGGCGAGGCCGGCAAGCAGCGCGGTAGCGGTAAGGCGGCGTTTCATGATGGAGCCCCTCGGCTTGATGTGACGAGCCGTTTCGGCGCGTGCGGATGGTTGGTTGCTGTTCATTGCGGCCCCCTCAGCGCGTCGAGCCGGATTTGGCGACGGGCACTTCCTCGGTCTCCTTGCCGCGCGTGATACGCACGGTCGGGCCGGAGGGAGCAGCCGGACCGCCGGCAACGGCGGGACCGCCCGAAACGCCCATGCTCGGCTCGGAAACCCTGACTGGGGGCGAGTTCATCACCGGCATCGAGCTGCGCTGGAAGCGCGACACGTCGCCGCCGGTGGAATAGGTGGTGCCCTTGTCGACCGGACGCGCCATCGCTTCGCGCAGCAGCGCCTCTTCCTCTTCGGGCGTGGCGTCGTCGGGGACCTTGATGTCGCCCGAAGCGAGCGCGCGCTCGAGTTCGGTCTGGTTGTCGGCGATCGAGCGCAGCGACAGGCTGAGCGTGCCGATGGTCTGCGATACCGCGACCTTCTCGGCGATCTTGGGGGTCACTTCGAGCGTGACGGTGCGGAATGCGCGCACGACCGTGCGGCCCGCTTCGTTGGTGACGCTTTCGGTCGACTGGTCGGTCGCGAGCACGCGCAGATTGCGCAGGATCGTTTCGGACGCCTTCAATGCCTGGCCGTCCTCGCCCTTGACCGTCTGGGTCAGGACCAGGTCGACGCGGTCGCCCGGGAAGACGAAGCCGGCAACGCCGGTCTTGGCCGACACCGGAACGGTGACCGCGCGCATGCCCGGGCCGAGCGCCGCGGCGAGGAAGCCGCGATCGCCGGGGCTCACGAGCGAGCCCTGCGTGACCGGCTCGCCGGCGGTGATCGGGAAGCGGACGACGGTGCCGAGCAGCTGGCTGACATCGGATTCGCCGTCGATGAAATAGGCGTCCTGCACCAGTTCCTCGGGCCATTGCTGGAAGCCCATGGCATCGGCGGTGATGATCGTGCCGACCGGCAGCGCGCGGTTCGCGACCAGCACTTTCGGCCCCACCGGAACCGGTGCGGCGGCCTCGGCCTGCGGGGTCGATGTCCCCGCAAACATGCTCCGCGCCGCCAGCGCGGTGCCGATCGCGATGACCAGCGCCCCAAGCAGCAGAACCAGCTTCTTCCTGTCCATGGCTATTCAAGCCCCCATATTCGGCCCGGCGGTAGTGCGGGCGGGTGTCGTTTGCGTCACTAGTCCGGGACTGGTTAAAATCGAGTTCACCCCGGTCCCACGGCCGCGCCGGCCGCAGGGAGGTAATGCGTTCCCAGAACCCACAGGCCGGCGGCGGAAATCGCCACGCCGTAGGGTATTGCGAGTTTGTCCTTCTGGCGGCGCATCACGTGCCAGCCGCCCAGCACGACGGTCAGCACGCCGCCGACCAGCGCCATCACGATCAGCAGCTGGAGGAACCAGCCGGGCTCGATCCACAGCGCGATCGCGGCGAGCAGCTTGACGTCGCCGCCGCCCATCATGCGCAGCGCGAACAGGCCGGCGAGGACGACGAAGGCGGCGAGCGCGATGCCGAGCTGGATCGCGACCCCCGGCCATAGCGAGATGCCCGCCGCCCACCAGTAGAGCGGCGCGGCGAGCGCGATGCCCGCGGTCAGCCAGTTGTCGATCTGGCGGCGCCTGATGTCGGTGAATGCGGCGACGACCAGCGCGATTGCCAAGCCGCAAAGCAGTCCGTAGTGAAGTATGCCGTCCGGCATCGTGTCCCCCGAGGTTCCCCTGTGAGGATCGGTGCTACAGGCCATGGCTTACCAAAAAGTAACCACCCGTAAGAAGCCGACATTAGCCACGCAGGCAAAGCCGACATGAACCACGCCGATATCGACCGTCGCGCGATCCCCGCCGATGCCGTGGAGAGCCGCTGGAACGCGGCGGACGGGCATGCGATCCGCCGGATCGACTGGCCGGTGCCGGAAGCGCCGCGCGGCGCGATCCTGTTCTTTCCGGGGCGCGGCGACAATTACGAGAAATATCTCGAAACGCTCGAACAATGGCATCGCGCCGGTTGGGCGGTGACCGCGGCGGACTGGCGCGGGCAGGCGGCCTCGGGCCGGCTCGGCAGCGATCCGATCACCGGCCATGTCGGGGATTTCGCCGACTGGATCGACGATCTCGCGGCGTTCTGGAAGCAATGGAAGACCGACAAGCCGGGCCCGCACGTGCTCGCCGGGCATTCGATGGGCGGGCATCTGGTGCTGCGCGGGCTGGCCGAGGGCCGGGTCGATCCCGACGCGATGGTGCTGTCGGCGCCGATGCTGGGCTTTTTCGGCACCGTGCTGCCGGTCGGCTGGATGCACGGCGCGGCGCGGCTGATGAAGCGCTTCGGCGATCCCGCGCGCCCGGCATGGAAGTGGAGCGAGAAGCCGGGCGAGATTCCCGCCGCGCGGATCAACCTGCTGACGCACGACAAGGAGCGCTATGCCGACGAGCTGTGGTGGCGCGAGGAGCGGCCCGAACTGGTGATGGGGCCGGGCAGCTGGGGCTGGGTCGAGCGCGCCTATGCCTCGATGCGCTCGCTCGCGCGGCCCGGCCTGCTCGAAGCGGTCCAGACGCCGGTGCTGCTCCTCGGCACGTCGAACGACAAATTGGTCGACATGAAGGCGATCGCGGCTGCCGCCGAGCGCCTGCCGCAGGGCGAACTGGTCGCGTTCGGCAAGGAAGCGCATCACGAGATCCTGCGCGAGGTCGATCCGGTGCGCGACCGCGCGATGGAAGCGATCGCCGGATTTCTCGACCGGACCGCGCCTCGCCCGGCCTGACATGGCGAAGGCGAACTACGACATCGCAGTGATAGGGGCCGGCATCGCCGGCGCCGGCATTGCCGCGGAACTGGCGCAGCATGCCCGCGTGGTCGTGCTCGAGGCCGAGGACACGCCCGGCTACCACGCGACCGGCCGCTCGGCGGCGTTCTGGGAGGAATGCTATGGCGGGCCGGAGCTCGTACCGCTGACGCTCGCTTCCGGCCCCTATCTGCGCGAGCACGGTTTCCTGCACCGCCGCGGTGCACTCTATGTCGGCAGGGAGGCGGATAGCGAGGCTGTCGACTCCTTCGTCGCGCGGTTCGCCGCATCGGGTGCGACGGTCGAGCGCCTGAATGGAACCGCCCTGGCAGAGCGCCTGCCGGGCCTGCGCGAGGATTGGACCGAGGCGGTCTGGGAGCCGGCCTGCGCGGATATCGACGTCGCCGGGCTGCATGCGCACTATCTCGGACTGATGCGCCGACGCGGGGCGGACCTAGCCACGCGCGCGCGCGCGCAGGAGATGACGCGGTCGGGCGACAAGTGGTCGGTAACCACCGACCGCGGCGACCGGTTTGCCGCACGAACGGTGGTCAATGCCGCCGGGGCATGGGCCGACACGACCGCCGCCATGGTGGGAGCCAGGCCGCTCGGCATCCAGCCGCTGCGCCGCACGGTGGCCCAGGTGCGGGTCGATCCGCCGATTCCGGACGACTTGCCGCTGACGCTCGATATTTCGGGCCGGTTCTACTTTCGCCCGGAAAACGGCCGGGTGTGGCTGAGCCCGCACGACGAAGTGCCGTCCGAGCCGTGCGATGCCGCACCGGAGGAACTGGCCGTCGCCGAGGCGATCGAGCGGCTGCAGGGCGTCGTCGACTGGCGAGTCGAAGCGGTCGAGCGCAAATGGGCGGGCCTGCGCAGCTTTGCCCCCGATCGGCTGCCGGTCTATGGCTACGATCCGCACCGCGAAGGCTTTTTCTGGCTTGCGGGGCAGGGCGGGTCGGGCATCCAGACCTCGCCCGCCGCCGCGCGGCTGGCCGCGCAATTGCTGCTCGGGCTGGAGCGCGACGCGATGACGGAGGGACTGGACGCCTCGCTCTACGATCCTGCGCGTTTCGCGGCGGGCATGCCCTAGCAATTGGCGTTTCGATTGTTAGGGTAGGCGCGAATCCCCAAGCGAGGAGGCATCATGGGACATCATTTCGAGATCTACAAGGACAAGGCCGGCGAGTATCGCGTGCGCTTCAAGTACAATACCGAGATCATGTTCTCGACCGAAGGTTATTCGAGCAAGTCGAGCGCGCAGAACGCGATCGATTCGATCAAGAAGAACGGCCCCGACGCCGAGGTGGTCGACAACAGCTAGGTTGTGAGCACCTGATCTCGAAACCACACCGGTCAGGGTAGCGTGGCCAGAATCTAGGATTCGCTTTTGCCGCGCCCGGCCGCGTCGGCCTCGTCGCTGGCGAGCCGGTCTACCCGTTCGTTTTCGGGGTGTCCGGCGTGCCCGCGGACCCAGTTCCACGAGACATCGTGGCGTTCGGCGGCATCGATCAACTCGTGCCACAGATCGGCGTTGCGCACCGGCTTCTTGCTCGCGTTCTTCCACCCGCGCCGCTTCCAGCCCTCGACCCATTTGGTGATCCCGTCGAGCACGTATTTGCTGTCCGAATAGAGTTCCACCCGACACGGTTCGGTCAGCGCCTGCAGCCCGCGAATGGCGGCGGTCAGTTCCATCCTGTTGTTGGTCGTGTCCGGCTCGCTGCCGGTCAGTTCCTTCTCGTGGCTGCCCCTGCGCAGCAGCGCGGCCCAGCCGCCCGGACCCGGATTGCCCTTGCACGCGCCGTCGGTGAATATCTCGACCTGTTTCATCGCCGCCCCAATGCCCGCTCAGCGCGCAGCGGCAAAGGGCGCATCGCCCGCTTCGGCGTAGAATTCGAGCCGCCGGGCGAAATCCATCGGATCCTTGCGCGTCACCAGCGCGTCTTCCGGCGTGTCGATCCAGTCGAAGGCGCGGGTTGCAACGAAGCGCATGCACGCGCCCTGCGCCAATACGGGGAGGGCCGCACGTTCGGCGTCGCCGAAGGGGCGAACGCTCTCGTATCCCGCGAGCAGCGCGCCGGAGACCGCCTCGTCGAAACAGCGCCCATCCCGGTCGAAGCACCAAGCGGCGTGGGTGACGGCGAAGTCGTAGGCCATCATGTCGGTGCAGGCGAAATAGAAGTCGATCAGCCCGCTGACCCTGTCGCCAAGCATCAGCACGTTGTCGGGGAACAGGTCGGCATGAATGATCGAGCGATCGAGGTCCTCGGGCCACACGGCCGCGATCTCGGGCAGCCTGGCATGCGCCAATCCGGCCAGCGCGGGATCGATTTCGGTCAGGGCGTCGCTTCCGCACTGTTCGAACAGGTCGCGCCAATCGCCCGGGCTCAGGTCGTTCGCCCGCGAGCCCTCATAGTCCTGCGCAGCGAGGTGGATTTCCGCCAGCGCCGCTCCCACCGCCCGCGCCTGCGCTGCGGTCGGGGCGTCGACCGAAACGCCCGGCAGGAATTCGATCAGCGCGACCGCCTTGCCGTCGAGCATGCGATACGCAGCCCCGGCGCGGTCGTGGATCGTGCGCGGGACCGGGCAGCCCTTGGCCGACAAATGGTCGAGCAGCCCGAGGAAGAAGGGCAGGTCGCCGGGCTCGATGCGGCGCTCGTACATGGTCAGGATGAAGCGGGCGCCGGTTCCGTCGGACCCGCCCGTTTCGATCAGCCAGTTGGAATTGGAAACACCCTCGGCGATGCCCTTGGCCGAAACGAGTTCGCCGACATCGTAGTGACCTATCAGTTCGGCCAGCGTCTCGGCGCCGAGATGCGTGTAGACGGCCATGCGGCCTAGTCGACCAGCTGCCGCGGCAGCTTGAACACCATCTTTTCCTCGGCCGAGACCAGCGTGTGCTCCTCGACCTCGCGCCATTGCGACAGCCGTTCGACCACTTCGCGGACCAGCTTCTCGGGCGCCGAAGCGCCCGCGGTGAGGCCGATCGTGCCGACGCCGTCGAGCCATTCGGGCTGGATGTCGTCCGCGCGCTGGATCAGCCGCGCATCGGTGCCGCAGCGTTCGGCCACTTCGACCAGCCGCAGCGAGTTGGAACTGTTGGGCGCGCCGATCACCAGCACCAGGTCGCTGCCCGGCGCGATCTGCTTGACCGCCGCCTGCCGGTTGGACGTGGCATAGCAGATATCCTCCGCCTTCGGCCCGACGATCGCCGGATAGCGTTTCTCGAGCGCGGCGATCACGTCTGCCGTATCGTCGACCGAAAGCGTGGTCTGGGTCAGGAAGGCGAGATCGGCATCGGGCGGGAAATCGAGCTTTGCGACATCCTCGACCGTCTCGACCAGCGTCATGCCACCCTCGGGTACCTGGCCCATCGTCCCGATCACTTCGGGATGGCCGGCATGGCCGACGAACACGATATGGCGGCCCTTCTCGATCTGGCGCTCGGCCTGGCGGTGTACCTTGCTCACCAGCGGGCAGGTCGCATCGAGATAGTCGAGGCCGCGCTGTTCGGCCTCGGCAGGAACGGATTTGGGCACGCCGTGCGCGCTGAACACCACCGGGGCGCCGTCGGGAACCTCGTCGAGTTCCTCGACGAAGATCGCGCCCTTTTCGCGCAGGCCGTCTACGACGTAGCGGTTGTGCACGATTTCGTGCCGGACATAGACCGGCGCCCCGTAGCGTTGGAGCGCGCGCTCGACGATCTCGATCGCGCGGTCGACTCCGGCGCAGAATCCGCGCGGGGCCGCGATCAGCAAAGTGAGGGCGGGGCGCGCTGGGTTTTCCGGTTTCGCCCCGGAAGACGGGTGCAAGGGAGCGTTCATGCACCCGCCTCTAGCGCTTTGCCGCGCAGGCCGCTAGGGCGGCGAAACACGAATTCGAGGGACCGTATCGCATGACTTTCCGCCGTAAACTGCTTTGCACCGCCATCGTCGCCGCCGGACTGGCCGGTTGCGCGGGAGAGGGTGACCTGGTGGTGGAAAACCTGGGCGTGGGCGTGACCGCCGTGCGCACCGCCTGCCCGGCCGTCGGGGTCCCCGACTATACCGGCGACGTCACCCTGTTCCGCGGCGACGGCAATCCGACGGTCGGCAATCTCGACGTCACCGCGACCATTACCAATGTCCGCTCGACCTGTAACGAATCGGGCGAACGGGTCTACACCGAGGCAAGCTTCGACGTGCTCGCGCAGCGGCGCGACACGCGTGGTGCGCGCCGGGTCGAGCTGCCCTATTATTCGACCGTGCTGCGCGGCGGTTCCGCGGTGCAGAGCAAGCGTGTCGGCACCGTGGTGGTCGATTTCGCCGACGGACAGTCGCGCGCGCAGGGCCGCGCGCGCGCCGGGGCCTTCGTCAGCCGTGCCGAGGCGACGCTGCCGGCGGACATCCGCGAGAAGATCACCCGCCGCCGCCGCCCCGGGGACACCGACGCCGCGCTCGATCCGCTCGCCGATCCCGAAGTCCGCGCCGCGGTCGCTCGTGCGACCTTCGAACTGCTGGTCGGTTTCCAGCTGACCGAGCAGCAGCTGGCCTACAACGCCACCCGCTGACGATCGCCGACAGGCCTCGCGTCGAAACACTTCACTGGAGGCGCGCAAGCGGGTAACCGCGCGCGCATGTCCGCCATGCAAACGATCCACGCCGCCTTCGCCGAAAAGGTCGACGCCGCGCTCGAGGCGATCGAGATGGAAGGCCACCTTCCCGCCGATACGCCGCGCGCGAACGTGTCGGTCGAGCCGCCGCGCGATCCTTCACATGGGGATCTCGCCACCAATGCCGCGATGGTGCTGGCCAAGCAGGCGAAGACCAACCCGCGCGCACTGGCAGCACTGCTGGTCGAGAAGCTGGAAAGCGATCCGGCGGTGGCCTCGGCCGAGATCGCGGGGCCGGGCTTTATCAATTTGCGGTTGGACGGTCGCAGCTGGCTGCAGGAGCTGGGGGCGATCGCGCAACTGGCGGGCGATTACGGGCGCTCCTCGATGGGGAGCGGGCGCACGGTCAATGTCGAATACGTCTCGGCCAATCCGACCGGGCCGATGCATATGGGGCATTGCCGCGGCGCGGTGGTCGGCGATGCGCTGGCGAGCCTGCTCGAATTCGCCGGGCACGAAGTGACGCGCGAATACTACGTCAACGACGCGGGCGGGCAGGTAGACGTGCTCGCGCGCTCGGTGCACCTGCGCTACCGCGAGGCGCTCGGCGAGGATATCGGGGCGATACCGGAAGGACTCTACCCGGGCGACTATCTGGTGCCGCTCGGCGAGAAGCTCGCGGGCGAATACGGCGAGCGTTACGCCTCCGCCGACGAGGCCGAATGGCTGCCGATCTTCCGCGCCGATGCGGTCGAGGCGATGATGGAACTGATCAAGGCCGATCTCGCCTTGCTCGGCATCCACCACGACGAATTCGCCAGCGAGGCCGCGCTGCAGGCGGCGGGCAAGCCCGGGCAGGCCGAGGCCTGGCTGCGCGAGCACGACCTCGTCTTCGACGGCCTGCTCGAAGCGCCCAAGGGCAAGCAGCTGGAGGACTGGGAAGCAGTCGAACTGCCGCTGTTCCGCTCGACCCGCTTCGGCGACGACCAGGACCGTCCGATCCGCAAGAGCGATGGCAGCTGGACCTATTTCGGCGCCGATCTCGCCTATCACATGCAGAAGGCGGAAAGCGCCGACGAGCTGATCGATATCTGGGGCGCCGACCACGCGGGCACGGTCAAGCGGATCAAGGCCGCGGTGGCGGCGCTTTCCGAGGGGCAGGGCAAGCCGATCCTGTTCGACGTCAAGCTGGTGCAGATGGTCCAGCTGCTGCGCGGCGGCGAGCCGGTCAGGATGTCGAAGCGCTCGGGCACCTTCGTCACTCTCGCCGACGTTGTGCGCGAAGTGGGCAAGGACGTGGTCCGCTTCACCATGCTGACCCGCAAGCCCGAAGCGCAGATGGAATTCGATTTCGCCACGGTGATCGAGGCGTCGAAAGACAACCCGGTGTTCTACGTGCAGTATGCGCATGCGCGGATCTGCTCGACCTTGCGCAAGGGCGCGGCGGAGGGACTGGAACCGTCGGCAAATCATCTCGACCTCCTCGGCGAGGAGGACCTGGCACTGGTCAAGCTGGCGGCGCAATTCCCGCGCATCGTCGAAGCGGCGGCGCAGGCGCGCGAACCGCACCGGATCGCCTTCTTCCTTTACGATCTCGCCGCCGCCTTCCATGCCTATTGGAACCTTGGAAACGACGACCCCGAAAAGCGCTTCATCGTGGCACAGAATCCGCAACTTACCGGCGCGAGGCTTTTCCTCGGGGCGCAGATCGGGCAGGTTGTCCGGAACGGTCTCGCCCTGCTCGGGGTCGAGGCAGTCGAGGAGATGTGAGCATGATGGGGCTGGGAAGCGACGAGCGCGACGACCTCGAGGACGAAAATATCGCCGAGGACGAATGGAGCAGCGAGGCTGACGAAGAGGAACTCGCGCTCGCCGACGACGACGAGCCGCTGCCGTGGCTCGAAGCGGAGGACTATGTCGACGAAGGCGAGGGCAGCGGGATCGGCCGCCTGATCGCGATCGGCGTCGTCGGCCTGCTGGTCATACTGGGTCTGCTCTACGCGCTTTACTATTTCAGCAACCGCCCCGATCCCGAACTGGTCGCCGACGGCAGCACGATCGAGGCGCCCGACGGGCCGATGAAGGAACGTCCGGACGACCCCGGTGGGAAGCAGTTCGAGGGCACCGGCGATGTCGCTCCGGGCGTGGGCCAGGGCCAGAGCCGCGAAGGCCAGATCGCCGAGGACGCGCCGCGGCCGAGCGTCGATGCGGCGGGTTCGCGCGCCGGGCAGGCGTCGCAGAGCGGCGGTGTCGGCGTACAGGTCGGCGCGTTTTCGACCCGTTCGGGAGCCGAGCGCGGGTGGCAGAACCTCAACCGCCAGACCGAATCGCTGCGCGGCTTCAAATACCGGGTGATGGAAGGCCAGATCGATTCGGGCACCGTCTATCGCCTGCAGGCGGTGGCTGCGGATGCCGCAGCGGCGCGCTCGTTGTGCAACACGCTGAAAAGCGAAGGCATTGCCTGCCAGGTCAAGAACTGACCGGCAGCGCGAATTTCCACATCAAGGCGGTTCCGCAAGCTTGCGGACCGCCGCCCTTCCTGCGAGTCTGCGGCCCATGACGCCCGCTATCTTCGGAGTGGCCGGAGCCGCGCTGACCGCCGACGAGCGGGCGTTCTTCCGCGACGCCGATCCGGCGGGCTACATCCTGTTCGCGCGCAATTGCGAGACCCGCGACCAGCTGCGTGCGCTGACCGACGATCTGCGCGCGATCCACGGGCGCGAGAGGACCTTCGTCTCGATCGACCAGGAAGGCGGCCGGGTCGCGCGGATGAAGCCGCCCGAATGGCCGCGGTTTCCCGCCGGCGAGGAATTCGACCGGCTGTTCGCTCTCGCGCCCGCCTCGGCGATCGAGGCCGCGCGTGCCAATGCCGAGGCGATGGGACGCGAACTCGCCGATGTCGGCATTACGGTCGACTTTCACGCGCCATTCGACGTTCGGCGGCCGGAAACCGACGACGTGATCGGCGATCGCGCGCTCGGATCGGAGCCGAAGCAGGTCGCGGCACTTGGCCGTGCGGTGATCGACGGCCTGGGTCGAGCAGGCGTGGTGGGCTGCCTCAAGCACATGCCGGGCCATGGCCGGGCCACCGCCGACAGTCACAAGGAGCTGCCGGTCGTGACGGCGGGCGAGGAGGAGTTGGCAACCGATCTCGCACCGTTCCGGACGCTGAACGAAACGCCGCTCGGCATGAGTGCGCATATCGTCTTCACTGCATGGGATGCCGAGCGCCCTGCGACGCTTTCGCCGTATGTGATCGAGGAGATCATCCGCAAGCGGATCGGCTTCGACGGGCTGCTGCTGACCGACGATATCGACATGCAGGCGCTGTCGGGAACCGCGCCGGAGCGGTCGGAGGCGGCGCTGGCGGCCGGCTGCGACATCACGCTCAATTGCTGGGCGCGGATGGACGATATGGTCGAGCTCGCCGAGCGCAATCCGTCGATGCCCGACCAGACGCGTGCGCGCTACGATCGGGCGATAGCGCACATCGGAGGCGCACAAACCGAAACGGACGTAAGGGCATTGCTCGCCAAGCGCGACGAATTGCTGGCATTCGCCGGAGAAGCGGCGTGAGCGCCGACGGGCTGATGTTCGACGCGCCCGTCGCGGATGAAACCGACGACTGGTCGGGCCCGGCATCGGCGCCGGCCGACGACGGCGCGCTCTATCTCGAACTCGACGGGTGGGAGGGGCCGCTCGACCTGCTGCTCGATCTCGCGCGGCGGCAGAAAGTCGATCTGCGCTCGATCTCGATCCTGTCGCTGGTCGACCAGTATCTCGACTATATCGACCGCGCCGAGGCGCTGCGGCTCGAAATGGCCGCGGACTATCTCGTGATGGCTGCTTGGCTGGCCTATCTCAAATCCTCGCTCCTACTGCCGAAAGAGGAGCAGGACGAGCCGAGCGCCGAGGAGTTGGCGCTACGGCTGCAATTGCGGCTCCAGCGGCTCGGGGCGATGCGCGAATCGGCGGCGCGGCTGATGGCGCGCGACCGGATCGGGCGCGACGTGTTCCTGCGCGGGGCGCCCGAAGGCCTGAGGATCGACCGCAAGACGCAATGGAAATGCGACTGGTATGGGCTCGTCCAGGCCTATGGCCAGGTCAAGGCGCGCACCGCGCCTGCGATTCACATGGTGCGCGAGCGGCCGGTGATGACGCTCGAAAGCGCGCTCGACCGCGTATCGGCCATGCTCGGCGTGACGCTCGACTGGATGGCGCTGGAGGAATTCCTTCCGCCGCATGCCGAACCCGGGCTGCGCCGCTCGGCGCTGGCCTCCAGCTTCGTCGCCGCGCTCGAACTGGCCCGGCTCGGCAAGGCGGAAATCGAGCAGGAGGCCACCTTCGGTCCGATGCGGCTGAGGCGGATCCCGGCATGAGTACGCGGCCCGACGATTTGCAACGCGCGCTCGAAGCCACGCTGTTCGCGGCGGAAGAACCGATGTCGGTCGAGGCGCTGGCCGGCCATCTCGGCGATGCGGAACCGGCGGAGGTTCGGGCTGCGTTACAGGTGCTCGCGGCGCATTACGAGGAACGCGGCGTCCAACTGGTCGAGCGCGGCAAACGATGGCATTTCCAGACCGCGCCCGATTGCGCGCACGTATTGCGGCGCGAGCGCGAACAGGTCCGCCGGTTGTCGCGCGCCGGGACCGAGGTGCTCGCGATCATCGCCTATCACGAGCCGGTCAGCCGTGCCGAGATCGAATCGATCCGCGGGGTGCAGACCTCGGGCGGTACGCTCGACGTTCTGATGGAAGCGGGCTGGGTGCGCGTGGCCGGGCGGCGCGAGACCCCGGGACGTCCGGCGATCTACGCGACCACGCCCGAATTCCTCCAGCATTTCGGCCTCTCCTCGCGCCGCGACCTGCCGGGAATCGAC
Organism: uncultured Altererythrobacter sp.; assembly: GCA_913055875.1. Classification (GTDB taxonomy): domain Bacteria; phylum Pseudomonadota; class Alphaproteobacteria; order Sphingomonadales; family Sphingomonadaceae; genus CAJXJY01. Next base: position 258,561 of record CAJXJY010000003.1, on the reverse strand, counting down.
GAATTGCGCGCTACGGGCCTGCTCGATCCGGTCGACGATGCCTACGAGGCGATGATGACCGACGAAGGCGAGGTCGATGCCGATCCGGACAATTCGCCGCAAGGTTTAGAAAACAAAAAAGATTTTCCAGCAAGCGTCTGATCGCTGGCCCTGGCCGCGACAAGGTTCTATACCGGTCGGACACAACGCGGAAGGTTCATCATGTCGCTCGGCCCCTGGCAGCTCATCATTATCGCCATCGTCATCCTCGTCCTGTTCGGGCGCGGGAAAATATCCGAAATGATGGGCGACTTTGGCAAAGGTATCAAAAGCTTCAAGCAGGGCATGAACGAGCCCGAGGAAGGCGAGTCGAAGGATGCGCCGCGCATCCAGGGGCCTTCGCACGAGGCCAAGCCCGCCGGGCAGGCCGCGCAGAACCCGAAGCCCGCGGAAACGTCCGACACCAAGCGCTGACGTCCGGAGCGTAGCGCCCGTGTTCGATATCGGCGCCACCGAATTACTGGTGATCGCGATTGTCGCGATCCTGGTCATCGGCCCGAAGGATATGCCGCTTGCGCTGCGGACTGCGGGGCGCTGGATCGGCAAGATTCGGCGCGTCTCGACGCATTTTCGCACCGGTATCGACGCGATGATCCGCGAAGCGGAAATGGAAGAGATGGAAGCCAAGTGGCGCGATCGCAACGCGCAGATCATGGCGGAGAACCCGGACGACGCGATGACACCGCTGCCCGAAGCGGGCGCTTCTGCGGAAAGCGCGACGGACAAGCCTCAGCGGAGCGAGGCCGATGGGACCGATCTCGCTGCGCCACCGGCGGCTCCCCCTGAAAAGCCGGCTGGCGAGTAGGCCATGAAGGATATCGACGAAACGCAGGCGCCGCTGCTCGATCATTTGGTCGAACTGCGCACGCGGCTGGTCCGATGCGTTTTCGCGCTGGCGATCGCGTTCGCTGTCTGCCTGTATTTCGCCGACGATATCTTCGGATTCCTGGTTCGTCCGCTGACCGCGGCGTTTCCCGAAGGGCAGGGAAAATTGATCTACACCCAGCTTTACGAGGCATTTTTCGTCGAGCTGAAAGTAGCGCTGTTCGCGGCATTTTTCATCAGCTTCCCGATCATCGCCAACCAGCTCTGGGCCTTCGTAGCGCCGGGTCTCTATGCACGCGAGAAGAAGGCCTTCCTGCCATTTCTGTTCGCCACACCGGTGTTGTTCGTAGCAGGCGCCGCGCTCGCCTATTACGTTGTGATGCCGACGGCGTTCCGCTGGTTTCTCGGCTTCGAAGGGCAAGTCGGCGGCCTCGATATCGAGGCCCTGCCGGGGACGGGCAACTATCTCGGGCTGGTGATGCAGTTCATCCTCGCCTTCGGAATCAGCTTCCTGCTGCCGGTCCTGCTGCTGTTGCTCAACCGGGCCGGAATCGTCACCCGTTCGCAACTCGCCAAGGGGCGGCGGTACGTGATCGTGCTAGTGGTCGCGCTCGCGGCGGTGGTGACGCCCCCCGATCCGGGGTCGCAGCTGATTCTCGCCGTGCCGCTATTGCTGTTGTTCGAAGGGTCGCTTGCGCTGATGTGGCTGGGCGAGAAGCGGGGGAAGGGTAAGGTCACCGAACCTGAACAAGCAGAGCAGGCCGGGACACCGGACTGACCGCGACAGTCCTTTCGGACCTGTAGCAGGCTTACCGACTGCAGATACAAAAACGGGGCCCGCAGGCCCCGCTTCGTTATTCGGTTGCAATGCCGATCAAGCGCTGATCGGATCGTCGTCGTTACCGCCGCCGGCAGCGATGATAATGCCGGTGATGATCGCGGCAGCCGCGAGAATGGCGAGGATGATCGCCGAACCGTCGGTCTGGTCGCCGCCACCACCGCCACCGCCGACGAAGTTGCTTTCGCCGCTGACGGGAGCCGAGGTACGGAAATCGGACTGCGCGAGGGCCGGCGATGCAGCCATGGAAAGTGCTGCCGTCGCGGCAAGCAGATTGCGGAACTTCATCGAATCGTCTCCTCGGAGCTCTTTAAATTTGTTCAAACTCAACGCCTCACTAAGGCCTATGAGATCGGGTGGCAACCCCATATTCGTGTCAAAACTCGTGGCATGTTACCCAATGGTAACACCAATCGGGATTTTGCCATACCCCGTTGTGCATTGCGACATACAATTGGAAAGTCTGGGTTTCCCTTCCCCTCCAAATTGCCGCTCCACGTCAACGGCGCAAATCCCGGACGGTTCCCGGAAGGATCCGCCAAGCCGGCAATCGCCCATATGCAGCGGGGTTCTTGCCATGGCCTGGTTACAATACGTTTAAATCCCGGCCCAGTTCCGGTAAATCGCTCGTTTCTCAACGGCTTGTCTTATGCGATCACCGTCCCGTCGCTCGATCGGCGGCGAGGTATACCCGCTCGCCACCGACCCAAGTCTGCAGCACGCGCGTTTCACGCAGTTCGGCGGGGGTCGCAAGGAAGGGATCGCGGTCCACGATCACGAAGTCGGCCCACAGTCCCGGCTCGAGACGACCGAAGCGGTCTTCCGCGAACCCCGCATAAGCCCCGCCATGGGTGAAACCGAGCAGCGCGGCTTCGCGCGTGACGCGCTCGCCCGGCAGCCATCCTCCGAACGGCTCGCCGGCGGCATCCTGGCGGGTGTAGGCTGCTGCCATCCCGGCGAAGGGATCGGGCGATTCGACCGGAGCATCCGATCCGAACGCCAGCACCGCACCGGTTCCGGCGATGCTGCGCCAGGCATAGGCGCCCGCCAGCCGCGGCGGATCGAGCCGCGCCTCGGCCATCAGCCGGTCGGATGTCTGGTGCACCGGCTGCATCGAGGCGACGATGCCGTGGCGGCCGAATTTCGCGATATCGGCAGGGTCGACGATCTGGGCGTGCTCGATCCGCCAGCGCCGCTCGCCGGTATAGGTGTGCGAGAGTTCGTCGATCGCGTTCAGCACTTCGGCATTGGCGGCATCGCCGATCGCGTGGACCGCGATCTGGAAGCGGTCGAGCGCCGCGCGGCTCATCATGTTGCGCAGCTGCGCCGGGGTCACCAGCGGCAGGCCGGTATTGCCCGGATCGTCGGCATAGGGCTCTTTCAGCCACGCCCCGCGCGAGCCGAGCGCGCCGTCGAGATAGAGCTTCACCCCGTTGAGCCGCAGCCTGTCCTCGTAGAGCCATGGCGAGGGTCCGGGGCCGCCGATCAACTGCATCGCCTCGACCCCGGCGGCGTAGGACATGATGCGCATCCTGAGCCAGCCCGAATCGCCTGCCCGGCGGAAGCTCTGCCAGTCCTCGATCGTACTGCCCATGTCGGCGACAGCGGTGATCCCGTGCGCAAGCAGGATGTCCTGCGCCTGTGCGAGTGCGACATCGCGGTCGTCCGGCCGGGGCGCGGGAACCACCTGCTCGACCAACTCCGCCGCCGCATCGACGAAAACGCCGGCGGGACGCAGCGATTTGCCGATCCGCTCGATGCGTCCGCCCACCGGGTCTTTCGTCGATGGAGTGATTCCCGCCAGGTCCATCGCCATCGTGTTGGCCCAGCCCGCATGGCCGTCGACCCGCTGCAGCCACACCGCGCGATCGGGGACGGCGGCATCGAGCTCGGCCGCGGTCGGAAAGCGGCCGAGGCCCCACTTTTCCTGGTTCCAGCCGCGCCCCAGGATCCAGCGGCGTCCCGGATTGGCTGCGGCATATTCGCGGATCAGCGCCTGCGCCTCTTCGAGCGAGGTCGTGCCCGAAAGATCGAGCGTCAAGGCGCCGAAGCCGATCCCCATGACATGCGCATGCGCGTCGATCAGACCGGGAATGACATAATTGCCCTTGCCGTCGGTCAGAAAATCGACCCCGGTCGGGCGTTCGTCGCCGCGGTCGAGCAATTGCTTGATCCGCCCGTCGTCGTCGATCCACATCGCGCTGAAGCGATCGACATTGCCGTCTTCGTCGAGGGCGATGCCCTGGATATTGTCGATCAGCGTGTCGGCTGCTGCGGGCTCGGCGACGCCGAATGCCAGCGCGGCGAGACAGGCGGAGAGGCGAAAATTCATTGGCAGGCATTCCCGGAGCGGCGGTTCGTGTGCGTGTCGGGCCTCGCCGAAAACGCCGCGCAAAGCAATTCTTTGCCGCGGCTTGTCCAAAGGCAGGTTCCCCCGCCCGCCCTTTTCGCTTACGGCAACCGCCCCATGAGCCAGAGCCAAGCCTCCGCACCCGACCAGGAAGACAGCCTGCCGCTGACCATCGGCGACGTGCGCGCGGCGGCCGACCGGATCCGCGGCGCGGTCGTCCGCACTCCGACCATGCGGAGCGAGACGCTGTCGGAAATGACCGGGGCGGAAATCTGGCTCAAATTCGAGAACCAGCAATTCACCGCGGCCTACAAGGAACGCGGCGCGCTCAACGCGCTGCTGCTGATGGACGAGGAAGCGCGGGAGCGCGGCGTCATCGCCGCGTCGGCGGGCAATCATTCGCAGGGGCTGAGCTATCACGGCAGGCGGCTCGGCGTGCCGGTCACCATCGTCATGCCGCGCACCACGCCCGCAGTGAAGATCATGCAGACCGAGAGCGTCGGCGGCAAGGTCGTGCTCGAAGGCGAGACCTTCGACGAAGCCAAGGCGCACGCACGCAAGCTCGAAAGCGAGCTCGGGCTCACCTTCGTCCACCCGTTCGACGATCCGGTAGTCGCGGCGGGGCAGGGCACGGTTGCGCTCGAAATGCTCGAGGATGCGCCCGATATCGATTGCATAGTCGTGCCGATCGGCGGGGGCGGATTGATCTCTGGAATGTCCACCGTGGCGCGCGCGCTGAAGCCCGAGATGGATGTGGTCGGCGTGCAGGCGGCGCTGTTTCCGTCGATGTTCGCGCGGATCACCGGCGAGCAGCGCGAATGCGGCGGCGACACGCTCGCCGAAGGCATAGCGGTCAAGGAACCGGGCGAGTTCACCGCCAGGGTGATCGCAGAGCGGGTCGACGAAATCCTGCTGGTCGAGGAAGACAAGCTCGAAAAGGCGGTCTCGCTGCTGCTGCAGATCGAGAAGACCGTGGTCGAAGGTGCCGGCGCCGCCGGGCTCGCCGCGGTGCTCGCGCATCCCGAACGTTTCGCCGGGCGCAAGGTCGGGCTGGTGCTGTGCGGCGGCAATATCGACACCAGGCTGCTCGCCAATGTGCTGCTGCGCGACCTTGCACGGTCGGGGCGGCTGGCGCGGCTGCGGATCACGCTGCAGGACCGGCCCGGCTCGCTCTACAAGGTGATGCGCGAATTCGACGCGCACAACGTCAACATCATCGAGATCTACCACCAGCGCATCTTCACCACGCTGCCCGCCAAGGGGCTGATCACCGATATCGAATGCGAGGCGCGCGATGCCGAACAGCTCGAGGCGCTGATCGATTCGATGCGCGAAAAGGGCTATTCGGTCAGCCGGGTGGAACTGGATTGAACGCGGGTTAACTTTTGCCCCGGCGAGTGTCCCGGCTGTGCAAAGTAACCACGATCGGGCCCGTCCCGATGGTTAAAACCCTTTTACCTCGCGGCCTGTCCATGCATAATCCGAGTTCGTTCGCAGCCAACCGATTCTTTGGACGAGAGGACCAGGCCCAGCCGTGACGGCACCCGTTCGCTTCCCGCGCTTTTTCGTGACCTCGCCCGCGCCGTGCCCGTATCTGCCGGACCGGTCGGAGCGCAAGGTATTCACCGAACTGAAGGGGCCGCATGCGGAGCAGTTGAACGAGGCGCTCGGACGAATCGGTTTCCGCCGCAGCCAGACCGTCGCCTACCGGCCCAGCTGCCTCGACTGCCAGGCCTGCGTTTCGGTGCGGGTGGTGGCCGGGGAGTTCGAGCCGTCGAAAACGCAGGCGCGCAACCTGAAGCGCAATTCCGATCTCGTTGCCACCGAATGCCGCCCCTGGGCGACCGAGGAGCAGTTCGAATTGCTGCAGCACTATCTCGGTGTCCGCCACCCCGGCGGCGGCATGGCTGCGATGGAAGAGATGGACTATGCGGATATGGTGGAACATACGCCCGTATCCAGCTATGTGATTGAATACAGGGAGCCCCCGGAAGGGTCGCAGCCGGGCCGACTCGTCGGCGCGTGCCTCACCGACCGGCAAGGCGACGGGTTGTCGATGATCTATTCGTTCTACGACCCGGAACACGAGGCGCGGTCCGGACTTGGCAACTACATCATCCTCGATCACATCCGGCGGGCGGCAGAGGAACGGCTGCCCTATGTCTATCTCGGCTACTGGGTCGAGGGATCGGGCCGGATGCAGTACAAGATTCGCTATCGCCCTCTGGAAAAGCTTGGCCGCGAAGGCTGGCAGCGCGTCACCCGCGAAGAGCAGGACGCGCTCATCGCCCGCGCCGTCGCCGGGCACAGAAGCGAGCAGCGCAGCGACGCCGCCGCCGCCAAGGACGGCTCGCAGCAGCAGTACCGGCTGGTCGACTAGCCGCGTCTCGCTGACGCTGGCGATGGTGCTGGCCTGCAGCGCCGGCCCGGCCTTCGCGCAAGACCCGAACGCCCCACCGCGGCTGGAGGACCTGATCCCCGATTCGGCGGTTGAAGACCCCGAGGCGTGGGCCGAAGTCGAAGACACGCCGGAGGAGACCGAAGCCGCGATCGAGGCCGAGGAGCCGGTGCTCGAACCCGATTCGCCGATGGCCGAAATGCCCGACATGGCGGTCGAGTGGCCCGACGAGGTCGACCTGCCCGAGGTCGAGCGGTTGGAACCCGACGAAGATGTCCGGTTTGCCGATCTCGAGCCGGACGAGGAGTTCGTGCCGCTCGACTCGGAACTCGAACGTATCGACGATTACCTGGTGCTCGGCTTCCCCGCCGACGTCGAGAAGTTCCCGCTGCGGACCGAATTCGTAGAGCGGTTCGAGGAATTGTCGACCATCGAAGAGCTTGGCGGCGATGCGGACAATATCGCCCAGCTTGCTGCGCGCGCGCGCGCGGACCAGGAGCTGCTCGGCGAATTACTGCGCGCCTATGGTTATTACGACGGGCAGATCATCCGCACGGTCGGCGGGATACGTCCCGGCGAAGAGGCGGCTGCGGGCGAGGATGCGCCGCGGGTGCGGTTCGATATCCTGCCCGGTGCGCGCTACCGGTTCGGCGCGATCGACCTCGGCGAGCTGATGCAGGCTCCCGACGCGGATGCCTTGCGCGCAGCCTTCGAAATCCAGCCCGGCGATTTCATGTCGAGCTACAAGATCGTCGAGGAGCAGTTCGATCTCGACCTCGCGCTGGGCGAGACCGGCTATCCCTTCGCCGAAATCGACGAGCCCGAATTGCTGGTCGATCACGCGCGGACCGAAGGCGACTTGACTTTGCCCGTGCGACCCAATGGCAAATACGCTTTCGGCGAAGTCGTCAGCAACCTGCCCGATTTCCTGTCCGGGCGGCATCTGGCGAGCATCGCGCGGTTCGAGCCGGGCGACACGTACCAGCGCACGCTGCAGCAGGATCTGCGACGGGCGATCACCGCGACCGGGCTCGTCTCGTCGGTCACCGTCACCCCGCGCGAGGTTACGCCGCCGCAGGGCGACGAGCCGGGCACCGTTGCGCTCGACGTCGAAATGACCAAGGCTGAGCTGCGCACCATCGCCGGTGCGATCGGCTACGGATCGGAAGAGGGCTTCCGCATCCAGGCGAGTTGGGAACACCGCAACCTGTTCCCGCCCGAAGGCTCGCTCAAGGTGCGCGCGATCGCGGGTACGCAGGAACAGCTGCTCGGCGTCACCTTCCGCAAGAACAATTTCACCGGCCGCGACAAGATCCTGACGATCGACGCCTTCGCATCGACCATCGACAGCGATGCGTTCGATGCCAACACCGTGTCGCTGATCGGAACCTTCGAGCGCACTTCGACGCTGCTGTTCCAGAAGCCATTGAGCTGGAGCGTCGGCCTCGAAACGGTCGCGACCGACGAGCGGCCCGCCGCGATCGGCGGTGTGGCACAGCCGCGGCAGACCTATTTCGTCGGCGCGATCCCGCTCTACGCGCAGGTCGATACTACCGACGACCTGCTCGATCCGACCGAAGGCTTCCGCGTGGGCGGCCGGCTTTCGCCCGAGATCTCGCGCACGCAGGGGGTCGAAAGCTTCTACCTGCGCAGCCAGGCCGATGCGAGTTACTATCAGGAGATCGGCGAAGGGAACGTGATCGCCGGCCGCGTGCGGCTGGCGAGCATTCCCGGAACCGGCCTCACCAATATCGCGCCCTCGCGGCGGCTCTATGCCGGTGGCGGATCGTCGGTGCGCGGCTACGGCTACCAACTGATCGGTCCGCGCGATGCGTTCGGCAATCCGACCGGCGGGCGCTCGCTGGTCGAAGTGTCGCTCGAAGGGCGTATCCGTACCGGATTTCTCGACGGGGCAGTGTCGGTGGTGCCGTTCGTCGATGCCGGGTCGGTCGGCACCGATCCCGTGCCCGATTTCGACACCGTCCGCATCGGCGCGGGCGTCGGGGTGCGCTATCACACCGGTTTCGGGCCGATCCGCGTCGATGTCGCGACCCCGCTCAACCCGGGGCCGGGCGACAGTCCGATCGCGGTCTACGTCTCGCTCGGGCAGGCCTTCTGATGGCCGAGGCCGTGATCGAAGACGCGCCCGAACCCGCGCCGCGCCGTTTCCGCAAGCGCAAGCTCGCGAAATGGTTCGGCATCGCCCTCGCGAGCCTGCTCGGGCTGCTGCTGATCGGGCTCGCGGTGCTCAACAGCCCGATCGGCCAGCGCTTCATCGCCGACCAGATCGCGCAGGTGGCGCCCGCCTCCGGGCTGAGAATCGAGATCGGCCGGATCGAGGGCGATATCTACGGCGAGGCGACCCTGCACGACATCGTGCTGTCCGATCCCAAGGGCCCGTTCCTGACCATTCCCGAGGCCGAACTCGACTGGCGTCCGCTGAGCTGGATCACCAGCGGACTCGACGTGCGCAAGCTGGTGGCGAAGCGCGGCACGCTGCTGCGCATGCCCGAATTGCTGCCGGGCGATCCCGACGCGCCGATCCTGCCCGACTTCGATATCCGGATCGACGAATTCGTCATCGACGACCTGACCGTGGCGCCGGGGCTGGTCGGCGACGAGGCGCACAAGGTCAATCTGACCGCGAAGGCGGATATTCGCTCAGGCCGCGTCATGCTGAAGGCGGATGGAACGTTCGGCGAGCAGGACATGCTCGCGCTGCTGGTCGACGCCGAGCCCGACGGCGACACGTTCGATATCGATCTCGATTACCGCGCGCCGCAGGGCGGGGTGGTGGCCGGGCTGCTCGGGGCCGAGGCGGGTTACGAAGCGCGTATCCTCGGCGACGGCAGCTGGAGCGCGTGGCGCGGCGCGCTGGTGGTGCGGCGCGATGGCGAGGTGTTCTCCGCCTTCCGCCTCGGCAACCGCGCGGGGCGTTACCGCATCGTCGGTCAGGCCTATCCGGGCGACGCGGTCGAGGGGCTGATCGCCAACGCGCTGGGTGAGACGGTGTCGCTGGCCGCCGCGGGTACGCTCGAAGATAGCGTACTCGACGGCGAGTTCGCGATCCGTGCCGGAGGGGTCAATGCCGATGGCGCCGGCATCGCCGATCTGGCGGGCAATGCGTTCGAGGATTTCCGCGTCACCGGCAATCTGGCGAACCCGGCGCTGTTCTCGCCCGACCTGCGCTTCGAAGGCGCGCGCTTCGCCGCGACGCTCGACGGTGCGTTCCGCGAGCTTACCGTCGAACACGAGTTGCAGATGGAACGGCTGGTCAGCGGCGAGACGGTGATCGCCGGTATTACGCAGCAGGGCACCGCAACCTATGACGGCGCGCGCTGGACGCTGCCGGTCGACGCCCGGATCGGGCGGATCGAGAGCGGCAATGCGTGGCTCGATCCACGACTGGCGAACGGCACGCTCGAGGGAACGGTGGTCTATACCGGGCGCGAAGTCCTGTCGGACGATCTCGCGATCGCTTTCCCCGGCGCCACTGCCAGACTCGCGCTGCGCGGACGACCGGAGGTTGGCGCCTATGCGCTGGCCGGGCCGGTCGCGGTAAACGGACTGACCTTCGACAATATCGGTACGGTCAATGCCGGGGCGGATATCGTGTTCAAGCTCGCAGACGGCGTACCGTGGACGCTCGACGCCGACTTCCGCGGGCGCATCCCGCAGGTCACCAATGCGACGATGGCGAACCTTGCCGGCCCCTCGATCGCCTTTCGGGGTGGGGTCGCGATGGGCGCCGCCGCGCCGCTGACCTTCCGCCGCGTTTCGGTCGAGGCCGAGAAGTTACAGCTCGATCTCGACGGGCGGATCGCCGATGGCACGACCAGCGTCGCGGGCACCGGACGGCATGTCGATTACGGGCCGTTCACGGTCGAGGCCTCGCTCGACGGCGGCGGGCCGAACGCGGTGCTGGTGTTCGCCGATCCGCTCCCCGCGGCGGGCCTCAAGGACGTCCGCGTCGCCATTTCGCCCACCGAAGAGGGTTTCGCGATCGAAACCGAGGGGCAGTCGCTGCTCGGCCGGTTCGACGGCACGCTCGGCCTGTTCGCGCCTGAAGGCGGTCCGACGCGGATTGCGGTCGAACGGCTCAACGTGTGGAAGACCACCGTGCGCGGCGACATCGTTCTCACCGATGCCGGGCCGAACGGCGACCTGACCCTGACCGGCGGCGGGATCGACGGCACCGTCTCGCTGAGCCAGCGGAACGGGGGGCAGGCGTTCGACGTCAACCTGACCGCCAACAACGCCCGCTTCGGTGGCGAAACGCTGATCTCGATCAATCGCGCGCGGATTCAGGGGAGCGGGTTGCTGGTCGAGGGCAACAGCACGATCGAGGGGAGCGTGTTCGCGCAAGGCGTCAGCTACGGCACGCTGTTCCTCGGTCGGGTCGCGGCGCAGGCCGAACTGGAGAACGGCCGCGGCCAAGTCACGGCTTCGCTCGCCGGGCGCCGCGGGAGCCGCTTCAATCTGCAGCTCAATGCCGCGGTTGCGCCCGAGCGCGTGGCGGTGGCGGCGCGCGGCGATTTCGCCGGACGTCGCATCACCATGCCGCGTCGCGCAGTCCTGATTAGGCAGGGCGATGGCGGCTGGGCGCTGCAGCGCACGCAGCTCAACTATGGCGGCGGCGTGGTGCTGGTCGACGGCGAATTCGGCGGCGGCACCACCGCACTCGAACTGCAGCTCGCCGAAATGCCGCTCTCGCTGGTCGATATCGTCGTCGCCGACATGGGACTGGGCGGGACCATTTCGGGGATCGTCGATTTCCGCAGCAATGGCGGCGGCGTTCCGACCGGCTCGGCGCGGGTCAAGATCGACGGGCTGACGCGATCGGGGCTGGTATTGTCCTCGACCCCGGTCGATCTCGCGCTGGTCGCGCGGTTGGGCACCGACCGGGCCGAGGCGCGTGCGGTGATCGACGAAGGCGGTCAGCGGCGCGGACGGTTGCAGGGACGAATCACCGGCCTGCCCGCATCGGGCGCGTTGTTCGACCGGCTGCGTGCGGGCGACCTGTTCGCGCAGCTGCGCTATGGCGGCCCGGCGGCGGCGCTGTGGCGGCTCGCGGCGATCGATGCGTTCGACCTCACCGGTCCGGTCTCGATCGCGGCCAATGTCACCGGATCGCTCGCCGATCCGCGCGTGCGCGGTTCGGTGGCGAGCGACAATCTGCGGCTCCAGAGCAGCCTGTCGGGCACCGATGTCCGCAACGCATCGATGCGCGGGACGTTTGCCGGATCTCGGTTGCGGCTGACCCGCTTCAGCGGCAGCACCGAGGGCGGGGGCAGCGTGTCGGGCAGCGGGACGGTCGACCTGACCGATCTTGGCGTGCGCGGGCCGGGACTCGATATCAAGGTCGCGGCGCGCAATGCGCGGCTACTCGACGCCAACGGCATTTCGGCGACCCTGACCGGGCCGCTGCGGATCGTCTCGAACGGGATCGGCGGGACGATCGCCGGGCGTGTACTGGTCAACCGCGCGAGCTGGCGGCTCGGCAACGCCGCGAGCGCGCAGGAGCTTCCGCGCATCAGGACGCGCGAGATCAACCTGCCCGCCGACCGCGCCCCGGTGCGCGCGGCCTCGCAGCCGTGGCGTTACCTCGTCGATGCGCGAGCACCGAGCCGGGTCGATGTCGACGGGCTCGGCCTCGACAGCGAGTGGAGCGCCGACATCCTGCTGCGCGGGACCACCGACGATCCGCGCATCGGCGGAGAGGCGCGGGTGATCCGCGGCGATTACACCTTCGCCGGAAGCCGCTTCGAACTGACCCGCGGGCGGATCGCGTTCGACGAGAATGCCCCGATCGACCCGCGGCTCGATATCCGCGCCGAGACCGAGCGCGAGGGGATCGACGTCGAGGTCCGCGTGCAGGGGAGCGCGTTGCAACCCGAGATCGGCTTCAGCTCCAACCCCGCTTTGCCGGAGGAGGAAATCCTCGCCCGACTGCTGTTCGGCGGGTCGATCACCGAGCTGTCGGCGACCGATGCGCTGCAACTGGGCGCGGCGGTGGCGAGCCTGCGCGGCGGCGGCGGGATGGATCCGATCAACCAGCTGCGCACCGCGATCGGGCTCGACCGGCTGCGGATCGTCGGGGCGGACCCGGCGCTCGGACGCGGCACCGGCGTGGCGCTGGGCAAGAATTTCGGGCGCCGCTTCTACGTCGAGATCATCACCGACGGGCGCGGCTACAGCGCCACCGAAGTCGAGTACCGAGTGACCAGCTGGCTCGCCCTGCTGGCCTCGATTTCTACGGTCGGGCGCGAGAGCGTGGTGGCCGAGGTCAGCAAGGACTACTGAGCGCGGTTCTATTCCCCGGGCGGCAGCTCTAGCAGAGCGTCGACCGGCAGCACCACGCCGTTGCTGGCAATCACCGCCTCATCCGCGATCACTCTCGCGCGGGCCCTCTCGCCGCTCACGGTCAGCTCGCCATCCTCGATCGCGAAGCTGAGCATGGTGTCGCCCAGCGTCCGCATCTGCACCGGCCCGCCCTTGCGCCGGATGTCGGCGCGGACCGATGTGGCGTCGAACTGCCCGGGCAGGATATGATCGCGCAGCAGCGCCACCAGCACGGGGCGCTGATTCTTCTCCATCAGTGCCGCACTGCGATCGCCCAAGGCGTCGAAAGCCGCGTCCTCGGGGGCGAGCACCGTATAGGCGCCCGGGCCGTCGAAGACCGAGGCCAGCCCGCTCTCGGTCATCGCCTCCGACAGGATACTCAACTCGCCCCGTCCCGACAGGACGGCGGCGACGGTGCCGTTGGTCTGTTCGACTTCGTTGGGTGCGTTCTCGATCTCGCCGGAACAGCCGCTTGCCGACATGGCGGCGGCGATCAGCAGCGCAGTGAAAGGAACGGTTCGCATATCGGTTCGCATGTCGGCCCCGCTCAGATCAGCAGCTCGATCGCCGAGGCGACCAGCATGGTTTCGGGATCGACCTGGTACACGTAGCCGTCGGAATAGCGGTACAGCGCATCGGGCCGGTCGTAATAGGTGTCGCGATACGCGTAGGGGACGTTGTAGACGTCGTATCCTGCCGGCATCGGTCGTCCGACCACGAAATCGTCGCCGGTCAGCAGCGCCGCGACCGATGTGATCGCCGCGGTTTCCGGATCCACGCGATAGATGACGTCGTCGGCATAGCGGTAGGCCTGCGGGCGGCCGAGATTGTAATAATCGACATAATGATCGGGCAGAGGGGCCGAACGGTAATCGTCCGGCCAGATATTGCCCGCCGACAGCGCACCCCCGAGCAACGGAATCCAGCCCGAAATCCGGTCGCTGCCGTCGAGCCGGAACAGATAGCCGTCATAGTAGAAATAGCGCCCCTCGCCGAGGAAACCGTAGCCGAAATAGTCTGGCCGGTAATAGTCGGGGCGGTAGCGCCCTTCCTCGCGCTTGCGGGCAAGACCGGGCGGCATGCATCCATTGTTCTTTTTTGCAAGGCCGGGTGGACAGCCTCCGATCAGGCCCCGTTGGGGCCGATTCGTGCCGAGCCCGTAGCGCTCGCCGCGCCCGACCGTACGCGAACGCCGGTCGCGCGGAGCTTCGCGCTCGAAGCGCTTCGGAACGGCATCGCCGCGGTCTTCCCGCCGTTCGGCGCGGACTTCGCGCCGGTCCGAAACCTCTTCTCTCCGGTCGCTCCGCCTGTCGCGCGTGTCTTCGCGGCGATCCGTCCGGTCGTTTTCGATCCGGCGTTCCACTTGCCGTTCGACCCGGCGTTCGCCACGTCGCTCGGCTTTATCCACGGCCGGCGAGGCCTTTTCCCGCTGGTTGCGCTTGGCCTTGTCCGGGCCGCCGCGCTGCTGCGCCGCCGCCGATGGTTTTCCGTTGCCGTTACCCTTGTTCTTCCCGGGGTCGGCGTGAGCGACGGTGGCCGCAAGCGCGACCGCTGCGGCTCCTGCAATCAAGCTACGCATTCAATCGAACTCCTTTAACCCAGCCAACGCCATGCGCGGCCTGTGAGTTCCGAACTTGATCTGCGTGCAGACTGCCCTGCAAGCGGTCAGCGCGCGTAGAGCCGCGCTTCGGCGGCACGGCGGCGAACGAGGCCCTTCAGCACGCGCCCGCCGGCGCGATTCCAGCGGGCGAATTCGCTCAACGCTCCGGCGTGGTCGCCCGCGACATGGCGCCTGGTCAGCGTCGCCCGGGCGATCGCCCCGGTGTTGTAGTGGAAGCTGACCAGCGCATCGAACTGATGCTGGTTGGTGCGCGCATCGCCGACCGCGCGGGCGACATCGGCCGCATAGCGCACAAGGTCTCGCTCGAGCCGGGCGTCGCATTCGGCGCGCGTCCACACCGTGCCGGGACCGATGCCCTTGCCGGTCGCGCCCCAGCCGATCGTCCACGGATCGCCGCCGGTGCCCGGATCGGGATAGGCCTCGACCAGCCCGTCGGTGCGCAGCCGCGCACAGCCTTCGAATTGCTTGATCAGCGCAATTCCTTCGGGGCCGATACGGGTCGGGTTGGTTGACGAAACACATCCGGGATCATCATCCCCGGTGCCGTCGAGAACGCGGTCTAGGGCGTCGACCTCGGACTGGCGGAACCCGCGGCCGATGATCCGGCGGACGGTGTCGAAAATCTTCTTGCGCTCCATGGGCTCGCTCCTGCACAGACGAATCGGAGCGGAACAAATAAAGAACAAAATGCCGTGTAGGAAAACGATTTCTTCCTGTCCGCGGTTGGAATAGGCAGGGCTCCATGCCGCTGTTCAAACCCAAACCGCCGATCGCGCAGGACGAATACGAGTGGCTTCTCGCCTGTTTCGCCTGGTTGCGCACCGTGCTCGACGATGGCGATATCCGGCCCGAACTCGTCCTGCCGGACCATCCGGCGCTGACCTCGGCCCGAACCGCGCCCGAGCTGTTCGAAGCGGTCCGCAGCCTGTGCGGGATGGCCGACTGGCCGTGCCGGCTCGAACGCGTCGACGACGATTTCGACCCGGGCGACCCGCTCATCCAGCAGGAGGGAGGCAGCGCGTGCGGAACCTTCTCGGTCGAACGGGGCGAGGCGGTCATCCGCTACAGCTCGGCCATGCTGCGCAATCCCGATGCGCTGGCGGCGACCTTCGCGCACGAACTGTGCCACTATCTGCTTATCGATGCGGGCGATCCGCCCGACGGGCCCGATCTGATGGAGCATTCGACCGACTGCGCCGCCGCTTGGCTCGGTTTCGGCGTCCTGCTGGCGAACAGTGCGCGCCAGTTCGAGCAATGGACCGACGGTCACTGGCAGGGCTGGCGCGCCTCTACAGCGGGCTATCTGTCCGAGCAGGCACTGGTGACCGCGACCGCACTGTTCGCCGCGTTGCACCGGCACGATACCGCCGGAGCCGAGGCGGCGCTCAAGCCGTATCTGCGGAGGGATTTTCGAAAAGCGCGCAAGGCCGTCGCGCGCGACCATGCCGATCTGGCAGCCGCGCTCGGACGGCTCGATCTGTCCCTCTGGAACTTCGCCTGAGCTTTCGACACAGCGCAGTGCGGCGCGGACTAAGGGTTACTTGCCCCAATCCTCCTTGCCGGGCTGGCGCGATCCGACCCAGTCGGGCGAGGCGGCGGCGGTGCCGACATCGTCTCCGTCGTCGGCGTCGCCCCAGTCGGCGCTGCCGAGCGGACGCTGCGGCGGAGTCCATCCCTTCGCGGGGGCTTCGGGCTGTCCTTCCTCGTCCTCGGGCCAGACCACCGCCTCGCCGTCGGCCCGGCGCTTCGCACGCGGCTGCGGGGGCTGCGGCGATTGCGCTTCGGGCGGACTGTCGACCGCTTCCGGGCGGCCGTCGGGGTAGAGCGTCTGGTAGATTTCGTCCATCGTCAGCCGTTTGTATTCCATATCGGGCGGGCTGTGCGGGTCCACTTCGGGTTTTTCCCGGCGATAATGGCCGGCGGCTTCGAATGCGTCCGGATCTTCGTCGTCCCGCTCGTCGTCCTCGCGCGGGGTGAACACGGCCACGTCGGCGGCGCGCTGTTCGCACAGGCGCGCGACATCGAATTCCTCGTCGAACCGGAAGCCGAAGGTCTCCCCGGCGATCCAGCGCACCCGGCCGTTGGCATGGCCCGCCGCGCCGAGATTGAGCAGGCCTTCCTGCCCGGAACACAATTCGTGATCCTCCTCGATCGTGATCATCGCGCCGGTGCGCGAGATGTTGCGCAGCCGCGCCTTGCAGGTCCAGGCCGAGGTGGCGAATTCGCCGAGCCAGACCAGGCCGTGGCGCATTTCGCGCCCGCGCCGTTCGACGCCGAGCCGGCGGTCGGACAGTTCGCCGGCGGCGCCGAGCGCCTCCTGGATATTGTCCATCACGTATTCGACCACGCCGGCCTCGGCGAGGATGCCGGTTTCCTCGAGGAATTCGAGCCCGATGCGTGCATCCTTCACCCAACGCACGCCGCAGGTGATCGGATCGCAATCGTCGAGCCGCACGGCGATCTTCTCGCCGATATCCGCCGGACGATCGGTTTCGATCATGATGCCGTTGGAGGAAATATTGGCGATCTTCACCGTCGCGACGTCGCGGCGCCAGCGCGCCTGGGCGAATTCGTCGGCGATGAAATAGCGGTCTTCGTTGCGCTGATGCGTCTTGCGCCGTTCCTCGCGCGGGATTTCGAGCCGCGACAGGCTGCCGTCGAGCCCTTCGCCCTTGCGCTTCTTGTCCACGACCGGCGAATCGAGCTGCGGCACGCGGCCGGCCTGAAGATCCTCTCTGAGCTTGTGCATAGCACCCTCCGGGCCGGATCGGTTCCCAATGCCCCCGGGTATCGGGGCGCTTGTCCGGCCTTTCGGCCATGGACCATGACGCGATAAGGTTTCGAACCGCTTAACCCATCGTTCCCGCGCCTCGATGCCCGACGACAGGTCGTTCTTCTGCCCATGCCGGCCCACGGCGAACAGTTCGCCTGCCTGTAAAGAGCTCTTGACTGACAAGAACTCTTTACAGTAAAGAACTCTTTACAGGCAGCGGAGCGATTCGGTGAAGAACCGTTTGAAGGACTATCGCGAGGCGAAGGGCTGGAGCCAGGGCGAACTGGCCAGGCGGCTCGGCGTCTCGCGTCAGACGATCAACGCGGTCGAGACCGACAAATACGATCCCTCGCTGCCGCTGGCGCTGCGCATGGCGAAACTGTTCGCGGTGAGCGTGCCGGACCTGTTTATCGACGATTGGGAGCCGCAGGAATGAACGATATCGAAGCGAAAGCCGAACAGGGGCCGCGCTGGGGCAAGCTGGCCCTGCCGACGCTCGCGGGGGCGGTGACGGGTTTCCTCGTCGCCATTGCGATGCTGCAGCTGTTTCGCGACGAGGTTTTCGGGGAGTTGTCTGCGTCGTCCACGATCGCGATAGCCGTGGCGATGGTCTACATCTTCATTGCCGTCGGGGTCGGCGTCGGGCTGATCAGCCCGGCCTTCGGCGCGCGGTTTCTCAATGTCGAGGATGCCGAGGAATTGCGCGAGCAGCGACAGAGCCTGATGGCCAGCGGGATCGGCATGCTGTTGCTGGGCGCCGCCCTGTTCGTCCTCGCAATCTCCGGCCCCGGCGGGGTGGTTGCGCCGGAAACCGCGGCCATCGCAACGGCGTTGCTGGTTGCGGTCGCCGTTGCCGCCACCATCCGTTCGGCGCGAGTGTCGGACGAATTGATGCGCACGGTCGCCCGCGAAACGGGCAACACAGGCTATTATCTGATTTTCGGCGTCGTCGGAGGCTGGGCGGGGCTTGCCCACCTGCAATTGGTGCCGGCCCCCGCGATGCTCGATGTGCTCACTACGATCTGGGCGCTCGGCCTCGTCGCCGCATTCTGGGTTTCGGGACGACGGGGCATGCTGAACCCTCGATAGCGGGAGCCTGATCCGACAAGGACAAGAAGGGGCGCCCGGTCACCCGGGCGCCCCTTTGCTTTTTTGCATTGGTTCGACCGCTTGGCGGATCAGGCCGAATAATACATGTCGAACTCGACCGAGCACGGGGTGGTTTCGAGGCGGATGACCTCGTCCCACTTGAGTTCGATATAGGCGTCGACCTGGTCCTTGGTGAAGACGTCGCCCTTGAGGAGGAACTCGTTGTCCGCCTCGAGGCTTTCGAGCGCTTCGCGCAGGGACCCGCACACGGTCGGCACGTCGGCCAGTTCGGCCGGCGGCAGGTCGTAGAGGTTCTTGTCCATCGCCTCGCCCGGGTGGATCTTGTTCTGGATCCCGTCGAGCCCGGCCATCAGCAGCGCGGCATAGGCGAGGTAGGGGTTGGCCATCGCGTCTGGGAAGCGGAACTCGACCCGCTTCGCCTTGTCGCCCGCGCCATACGGGATGCGGCACGAGGCCGAACGGTTGCGCGCCGAGTAAGCCAGCAGCACCGGCGCTTCGAAGCCCGGCACCAGCCGCTTGTAGCTGTTGGTGGTCGGGTTGGTGAAGGCATTCAGCGCCTTGGCGTGCTTGATGACGCCGCCGATGTAATAGAGGCAGTTCTCCGACAGGCCGGCATACTGGTTGCCCGCAAAGGTCGGCTTGCCGTCGTCCCAGATCGACATGTGCGTGTGCATGCCCGAACCGTTATCTTCCTTGATCGGCTTGGGCATGAAGGTCGCGGTCTTGCCGTAGGCATGCGCGACCTGGTGCACGACGTATTTGTAGATCTGCATCTCGTCGGCGGTCTTGACCAGCGTCGAGAAGGTCAGGCCGAGCTCGTGCTGCGCGGCGGCGACTTCGTGGTGGTGCTTGTCGCAATTGAGACCCATCTCGATCATGGTCGAGACCATCTCGCCGCGAATGTCGACTGCGCTGTCGACCGGTGCGACCGGGAAATAGCCGCCCTTGGCGCGCGGGCGGTGCGCCATGTTGCCCGCCTCGTATTCGCGGCCGGCATTGGTCGGCAGCTCGATGTCGTCGATCGCGAAGCCAGAGCCGGCATAGTGGTCCTCGAAGCGGACGTCGTCGAACATGAAGAATTCGGCTTCGGGGCCGACATAGATCGTGTCGCCGATGCCGGTCGACTTGAGGTAGTTCTCGGCGCGCTTGGCGGTCGAGCGCGGGTCGCGCGCATACCAGTCGCCGGTCGAGGGCTCGACGATGTCGCAGAACAGGATCATCATCGGGGTGGCGCTGAACGGGTCGATATAGACCCGGTCGAGATCGGGCTTGAGGATCATGTCCGATTCATTGATCACCTTCCACCCGGCGATCGAGGAACCGTCGAACATCAGCCCGTCCTCGAGCTCGTCCTCGCCCAGCACGCCGGCGACCATCGAGAGATGCTGCCACTTGCCCTTGGGGTCGGTGAAGCGGAGGTCGACCCATTCGATTTCCTCGTCCTTGATGCGTTTGAGGACGTCTTTTGCCTTGCTCATGATAGTCGTTTCCCTAGCCTGGTATTCATCCAAAACTCGTCATGCTGAACTCGTTTCAGCATCCATTTCGCCAAATCACGCCTCCGTATCGGGAGGAGAGATGAACCCTGAAACAAGTTCAGGGTGACGGCCTGGCGGGGCCGTCAAATCGCATCGTCGTCCTTCTCGCCGGTGCGGATGCGCAGCGCGCTCTCTACGGGCACGACGAAGATCTTGCCGTCGCCGATCCGCCCGGTCTGCGCCGCATTTGCGATCGCCTCGACGGTGCGCTCGGCGAGCTGTTCGGAGACGACGACTTCGAGCTTCACCTTGGGCAGGAAGTCGACGACGTATTCGGCGCCGCGATAGAGTTCGGTGTGTCCCTTCTGCCGGCCGAAGCCCTTGGCCTCGGTGACGGTGATGCCGGATACGCCGATTTCGTGCAGCGCCTCCTTCACCTCGTCGAGCTTGAAGGGTTTGATGATCGCTTCGATCTTTTTCATGGGCTGTATCTGGTCCCCTGCGCAATTTGCCGACGCGAGCGGGCAACCCCGCGCGGCCGGCTCACTGCTTGTTCAATGTTGCAAATCAAGAATCGTGCCAAGGAATTTGGCGCTGGATTCGTGCGGGTTTGCAACCCGGCCATGCAACGGCATGCCCAATCGGAATCCAAATGATGCCTAAATTTTGGGCAACCTTAGTCCGGCGGTCTCGTCCAGCCCGGCCATGAGGTTGAGGTTCTGCACCGCCGCGCCGCTCGCGCCCTTGCCGAGATTGTCGAGCGTGGCGATCAGACGGGCGTGCCATCCGCCGGCATTGCCGAACACGTGCAGCCGCATGCGGTCGTCGCCGGGCATGTTGCGCCCGAGCAACAATTCGCCGACCTCCGCGTCCTCCTCGACCGAAACGATGGCTGAACCGGCGTAAAAGTCGCGCAGCGCGGTGCGCAGCCGGTCGGGGGTCGGATCGCCCGCCATGGCGCCCAGGTGCAGCGGCACCTCGACCACCATCCCGCGAAAAGCGGGGACGACCGCGGGCGAGAAGATCACGCCATGGACCAGTCCCGCGTGCAGCTTCATTTCGGGCCGGTGCTTGTGTGCGAGGTCGAGCCCGTAAGTGCGGAAGGCGAGGTCGGGATCGGCCTCGAAGCGCTCGATCAGCGCCTTGCCGCCGCCCGAATAGCCGCTGACCGCGTTGACGGTGTAGGGCCAGTCGACGGGCAGCAGGCCGGCGCGCACCAGTGGCGCGATCAGCGCGAGGAAGCCGGTCGGGTAACAGCCGGGATTGCTGACACGCTCCGCCTGCGCCACCGCATCGCGCCCGACCAGTTCGGGGAAGCCGTAGGTCCAGCCTTCCGCTACCCGGTGCGCGCTGGAGGCGTCGATGATGCGCGTGCGGCTCGCCGGATCGACCAATGCCACCGCTTCGCGCGCGGCGTCGTCGGGCAGGCACAGGATCGCGAAATCGGCTTCGTTGAGCGCCTCGCGCCGCGCCGCCTCGTCCTTGCGCCGCGCTTCGTCGAGTACGAGAAGCTCGAATTCCTCGCGCTCCGCCAGCCGTTCGCGGATTTCGAGGCCGGTGGTGCCCGCCGCGCCGTCGATGAAGACGGTGTGCGTCACTCTTCGAGCGCAGACAGCGGGAGGTAGCCGCTCGGACCCTCCGGACCGAGGCAGCCCCAGGCCCAGTCGCCCGCGACATCGAGCAATTCGAACTCCTGCCCGGCCTCGAACGTCGCGGTGGTTTCGGCGTCCGGCAGCGGCGCGGCGCGCAGCGGCGCCTCCTGCGCCAGCTTGCGCAGCTGCGGCACCACGTAGTGCGCGACGAGATAGCGGTGCGCCAGCGCGATATGCGCAAGATCGCCCCGCATCGGCAATTGCCCGGCATCGGGATGCACGACCGGGCCCGACAGCGACAGCTGCTCGGATGGCACCTCGTATTGATGCGTTGCGTTCACGTCGGTCGTATCGCCCCGAATTCCAGGTTGAGCGCGCTTATCCCGGCCAGCGGGCCACGGCAAGTTCAGCGCCTAGGATTTGCGGTGGCCGTAGCGTGCCCTGAGCATGTGGAAAGCCGCGCGCAAGCCATAGGCCGCACCGCCCTTGGGGCGGCCGGGCTTGGCCGTGGGGCGCCAGGCAAAGGTGTCGAAATGCGCCCAGTCGATGCCGTCTCCAACGAACTTGTCGAGGAACAGACCCGCCACGCTCGCCCCGGCGAAGGAATTGCCGTGCGCGTTGTTGGTGTCGGCGATGTCGGAAGCGAGCCATTCGACATAGGCCTCGGGCAGCGGCAGGCGCCAGGGCTCGTCGTCACGCGCCTTGCCGGCCTCGATCAGTTCGGCGGCGGTTTCGTCGCGCCGCGTCATCAGCGCGGGCAGGTCGGGTCCGAGCGCGACCCGCGCTGCGCCGGTCAGCGTGGCGAAGTCGAGGATGAATTCGGGCTCGTCCTCGCTCGCGCGCGTCAGTGCGTCGCCGAGCACCAGCCGGCCTTCGGCGTCGGTGTTGCCGATCTCCACCGTCAGCCCCTTGCGGCTCTGGAGCACGTCGCCCGGACGGAAGCTGTTGCCCGAAATCGCGTTCTCGACCGCCGGCACCAGCACGTGCAGCCGCACCGGCAGTTCGGCGCCCATGACGAGGTCGGCCAGCGCCAGCGCATGCGCCGCGCCGCCCATGTCCTTCTTCATCAGCAGCATGCCGGTCGACGATTTGACGTCGAGCCCGCCCGAATCGAAGCACACGCCCTTGCCGACGATCGCGATCTTCGGGTCGCTCTCGCTGCCCCATTCGAGCCGGATCAGCCGCGGCGCGTGGTGGCGCGCGGCGGCGCGGCCGACCGCGTGGACCATCGGATAGTCCTTTTCGAGCGCGTCGCCCTTGACCACCTTGATCGCTGCCCCGTGCCGCTTGGCGATCTTCTCCGCGACATCCTCCAGCGCGGCGGGCCCCATGTCTTCCGCGGGCGTGTTGACGAGATCGCACACGAGACAGACCGCCTGCGCCTCGGCCATCGCCGCATCGATCGCTTTCACGTCCCTGGTCAGCAGCACGCGCGGGCCGGGCGCGTCTTCGTCGTCCTTGTAGCGGGCGAAGCGGTATTGCGCGGTCTGCCAGCCATGCAGCGCGGGGCCGGGTTCGCCTTTCGCGCGGCGATAGGTGCCTTCGGGCAGGGTCTCGGCCAGCTTGGCCATGCACCAGCTCGACAAATCATCCGGATCGGCGACACCGCCGACCGCGAACCAGTCGTCGCCATCGGGCACGATGCCGACCTGGTAGCCGCCGCCGTCGAATTTCTGCGCCTTCAGCGCGGCGCGCTGCCCGGCGGAGAGTTTCTTCGCCCAGGCCTCGAAGCCGTCCTTGGCGACGAGGTGGATATCGATTGCGTCCTGCCCGCGATCGGGCTGGATAAGGTCTGTCTTTTCGCTCATGATCGGCCCCCTAGCGTATATGACCGGAAGAAATCCAATGAAGAGCACGCCGTTCCCGATCCTGTGCGCCGCGGCGCTGGCCGCGTGCAGCTCCGCCGACGATGTCGAGCGCGAACTGGGGCAGGGCGCCGTCGCCGCGGCGAGCGGCGCGAGCAGCAGCGCAGAGGCGGGCTCCGGCGGCGCGGTCGAGATCGAGCGCGAGACCGACGACTACATTTTCGGATACTCCTGGCCGCAGGAGGCGGGACAGCAACCGAAGCTGGCCGAGCGCCTGCGCGCCGAAGCCGATACCGCCGAGGCCGATCTCGCGAAAGCAGCGGCCGAAGCGCGGCGGGAATCGCAGGAGGATGCGTTTCCCTTCCGCCAGCAGAGCCTGGGCAAGGAATGGCGCGTGGTCGCCGAACTGCCGCGCTGGCTCAGCCTGAGCGCGGAGATCGCGACCTATACCGGCGGCGCCCACGGCAATGTCGGCTACGACGCGCTGGTGTGGGACAAGCAGGGCGAAACGGCGCGCGAACCGCTCGATTTCTTCCGCTCGGTCGGCAATCTCGAGAACGCGATCCAGCGGCGCTTCTGCGAGGTGCTCAACGGCGAACGCGCCCGACGGCGCGGGGAACTGGTGGCGCAGGACAGCGAGGACATGTTCGAGCAATGCCCCAAGCTGGAGGAGCTGACGGTGCTGCTCGGTTCGTCGAACGGGCGCGAGTTCAACCGTATCGGGTTGATCGCCGCCCCCTATGTCGCCGGACCCTATGCCGAGGGCAGCTACGAGGTGACGCTGGCGGTCGACACCTCGGTGCTCGATGCGGTGAAGCCCGAATACACCCGCTTTTTCGCGCTGGGGCGGTAAATACCCAGAAGTGAGCCCCCGCGAAGGCGGGGGCCTCGGGCTGCCTGGTCGACCGTTTCCGCCTGAGGTCCCCGCCTCCGCGGGGACTCATGCTGGTTTTCGACGTTCACAGTCGCTATATCGGCGGGTATGAACGAATATCAGGTCATCGAAGGCGACGAGACCGTCTATCGCGACGGCACCATCAAGCTGCACGGACCCGCCGGGTTCGAGGGCATGCGCAAGGCCGGGCGGCTGGCGGCGGAGATCCTCGACGAACTGACCGGCTTCGTCGCGCCCGGCGTCACCACTGGCGCAATCGACGACAAGGTGCGCGCGATGACGCTCGATGCGGGCGCGGTGCCCGCGACGCTCGGCTATCGCGGCTACACGCACAGCTGCTGCACCTCGATCAACCACGTGATCTGCCACGGCATCCCGTCGGACAAGGCGCTCAAGGACGGCGATATCGTCAATATCGACGTCACTCCGCTGCTCGACGGCTGGCACGGCGACACCAGCCGGATGTTCTATGCCGGCGAGCCGCCGCTCAAGGCGACGCGGCTGGTCGATGTGACCTACGAATGCCTGATGCTGGGGATCGAGGCGGCGAGTAGACCGGGCGCGCGGCTGGGCGATATCGGCGCCGCGATCGAGGCGCATGCGCGCCAGTTCCGCTACGGCGTGGTGCGCGAATTCTGCGGCCATGGTCTGGGCCGCCTGTTCCACGACGCGCCCGAGGTGATCCACGCGGCGAAGGCGGGGACCGGCCCGGAACTGAGGCCCGGCATGTTCTTCACCATCGAGCCGATGATCAATGCCGGCAAGCCGTGGGGCAAGGTGCTCAAGGACGGCTGGACCGCGGTGACCCGCGACAAGTCGCTTTCGGCACAGTTCGAGCATTCGATCGGGCTGACCGAGGACGGGGTGGAGATCTTCACCGAAAGCCCGAAGGGGCTGCACAAGCCGCCTTATTGATGGCGACGGCGCAGGCGGAACTGACCGCGCGCATGGCAGACCAGTTCGGTCTGGAAATCATCAGATTTCGGCATTGGGACAGTCTGCTGTTCGGTGACGGTGAAGTGCAGAAAATGTTCACGCCGAAATCCAAGCGGATCATGCTCGGTGCGCCGAAGGACCGAATGATCATCGGCGATCTCATCTTCGTCCCGGTACGCGCCTTCACGACGCTGCGCGCGCCCTCGCAGAAGTTCGAACGACCTGAGCATTGGGCTGGCTGTCCCATCGCCAACTTTCCTTGGCTGACGGGATATTGCTGGCTGTCGGATATGCCGGTTGACCGACGCTTGATCCAAGGGATTAGGGAACTTGTTGATGCGCTCCCGGACTACGAGAAAGGCTGGGAGGAACAATTCGGCGAAGGCTTCTTCGCAAATGAACCGCGTCAAACGGTGGCTGCGTTGGTCGCTTTTCTGCGACGATTGGCCCCCGAACCGAGCTCTGGATCGAGAGAAATCTAAACTTCCCGGACCGACCGTAGCGCTGCCCCGCCCGCAAACGGCGCGATCGCCACCAGCACCAGGCTGATTGCTCCCGCGAAGGCGACGCCGCCGGTGTCTCCGCGCGCGAGGCTGCCGGCGCCGAAGATCAGGATCGGTACCGCCAGCGGCACCAGCAGCAGGCCCGCCAGCGCGGCGCTCGCGCGCAGGCTCGCGGTCAGCGCGGCGATGGTGACGCCGATCGCGGCGAGGCCCGGCGTGCCTGCGAGCAGGCCGAGTAGCAGCAGGCGCAGCGTCTCGCCTTGCAGGCCGAGCAGCGCGGCGGCGGGGAGGGTGGCGAGCAGCAGCAGCGGGGCGAAGCTCAGCCAGTGCGCGAGCAGGCGGACGGCGACGATCGTCTCCTCCGATATGCCGCGCAGCGCGAGCTGGTCGAAGGTGCCGAGGTCGATATCGGGCGCGATCAGCCGGTCCAATGGCAGGATCGCGGCGAGCAGCGCGGCGATCCAGATCACCCCGCCGCCGGTGCGCGCCAGCATCACCGGGTCGGGCCCGACCGCGAAGGGGAACAGCATCGCCACCGCGAGGAAGAACAGCAGCGGCAGCAGCGAACCTCCACGCGCGCCGCCGGGCAGCAGCATGGCGAGATCGCGCTTGAGTAGGGTGGCGAACACTATGCCCCTCCCCCTTGAGGGGGAGGCCGGGTGGGGGTGCTCGGCGGTTGCGGTGGCGCCGTACACCCACCCCTAGCCCCTCCCTTGAGGGAGGGGGATTCGGCGTAGCGTGTCAGTTCCAAAGTTTCACAACCTGGCAATTCCATCGGCTGGTGCGATGCGACCACGCACACCCCGCCGTTTTCGCGATGCTTGCTGACCAGCGCCTCGATCAGCTCGCGCGCCGCGCCGTCGAGGCCGTTGAGCGGCTCGTCGAGCAGCCAGACATGCGCCGACTGGTCGAGCAGCCGCGCGAACGCCGCGCGCTTGCGCTGGCCGGTCGAGAGATAGCGCACCGGCACGTCGGACAGTTCGGCGATCTCCATCGCTTCGGCGCTGCGCGTGCCGGTGACGCAGCCGTCGACCCTGCGCCAGAAGGCCAGCGCGGCGCCGAGCGGCAGGTCCGGGTCGAGTGCAGGGCGCTCGTCGACCAGCCCGACCGCACCGTGCCGCGTCACCTCGCCCGCAAAGGGGTGCGACAGGCCCGCGAGCAGCCGGATCAGGCTCGACTTGCCGATTCCGTTGGGGCCGGTGACATGCACCGCGCCCCCGCTCGCGAGCGACAGGTCGAGGCCGGTGAACAGCACCCGGTCGCCGCGGCGGCAGGCGAGATCCTTCGCGGCGAGAGACGCTTGCATGGCGGCGGGCGATAAGCGAAAGCCGGACCGGCGACAAGAAAGGGCACATCATGGGCGTCGAGAAGCTTTCCGAGGAAGACCGCGACAACTGGCTCAAGGCGCTGCCCGGATGGTCGCTGTGCCGCGACGGGGATGCAATCGCGCGCAGCTTCGAATTCAAGGATTTCAACGAGGCGTTCGGTTTTATGACCCGCGTCGCGCTGCTCGCCGACAAGCAGGACCACCATCCCGAATGGTCCAATGTCTACAACAGGGTCGAGATCACGCTCACCACGCACGATGCCGATGGCTTATCGCACCGTGACACGCGGCTGGCCAAGGCGATCGACAAGCTGGTGTAATCAGCGCCCGAGCGTGCCCTCGCGCGGGGTCGGACCGAGATCGTAGAGCAGGCATTCGTAGTACAGCCGCTCGCGGCCGCGCGCCGTCGCGCCGGGGGTGGTCGGGCGGCTGTTTTCGCGGGTGCATTCGGTGTCGTAGCGCGCCTGCTCCTCGGGCGTGCGCTCGCCGACCTCGGGGCCGCCGATCAGCGGGTAGCTCTTGTACTCGCGGCTCGGCGTTCCGTAGAGCGCGCGGAACGCGTCGAGCGCCATCGGGTGGTAGAGCGTGCCGTGGGTCTCGGAATCGCCTGCGTCGACGAAGGTCCAGCCGAGATCCCCCGGCGCATGCGCGCGCAGGGCGTCGACCAGCCGCTCGGTGCCTTCGCGGTGCCAGTCGCCCTCATTGGCGGTTGCGAGATAGAGCCGCCGGTCGCCCGCCGGGAACCGGGCGAAATAGTCTGCCGCGGTCTTTCCGTACTTCATCTCCTCCCACCACAGGCTCGGCGAAATGGCGATGTAGTCGTCGAACAGGCCGGGCGTTTCGAGCAGCGTCTCGATCACGAACAGCGCCGCGAGCGATTCGCCCATCAGCGCGGTGCGGCCGTCGGTGCGGTAGCGGCCTTCGACGAAGGGGAGCAGCTCCTCGGCGAGGAAACGGCGAAACTTGCCGGAGCCGCCCGGCGTCGCGCGCAGGCTTTCTTCGTATGGTTTCGGATCGGCGACGGGCGGCGCCAATTCGTGGCGGCGGTTCACGCTTTCGATTCCGACCAGGATGAAGGGCGCGAAGCTGTAATTCATCTCGCGGCTTTGGGCGATGCCGGCGATGTGGGGGAAATCCTGCGCCGGGCCGCCGTCGAGCATGAACACGACCGGGAAGCGGGCCTCGCCATCGGCCGCGTATTCGGCAGGCAGGCGTACCGCGATGCGCCGTTCGCTGCCGAGCACGGCGGAAGGAACGGTGTAGGTCTCGCCGACGACGACCGGCTCGGCGGCGGGCTCCTGCGCCACCAGCGGAGCGGCCAGGGCGAGGGCGAGTGCGGCACCTAGCGCCTTCCAGGAGATCATCCGGGTTTCTCCTAGCGTCCCAGCGGGCGGAAGCTCTCGCGGCCCATCTTGCGCACCCGACCGGGCATCCAGCGCGCGCCGAAGGCGATCTTGCGCGCGGTCTTGCCGACCAGCGTGTGGAGCTTCTCGCCATGCACCGCCTCCCACGCCGCCTCGGCGACGTCCTCGACCGGCGTGATCTCGAGCCCGGCGTCGACCACACGCTGGCGGATCGCCTCGTTCGAGGCGGCATTGGGATTGTGTTCGAGCAGCGGCGTGTCGATGAAGCTGGGGCAGAGCGAGCGGACCCTGATTTCGTCGTCGAACCATTCGCCGTCGAGGCTCTCGGTGATCCCGCGCACACCGAACTTGGTCGCGGAATAGACGCTCGCGCCCGGCGTGCCGTAGAGGCCCGCCGCGCTGGCGGTGTTGAGCAGGCAGGAACCCGGCGCGGTCTTCTTGAGGTGCGGATAGGCCGCCTGCGCGCCGAACAGGACGCCTTTCAGGTTGATGTCGAGGCAGCGAGTGATCTCGTCCTCGCCGTTGTCGGTCAGCGATCCGCCGAGCGGGATGCCGGCATTGTTGGCGAGCACGTCGATCCGCCCGCCCGATGCGGTGGAGAAGGAATTCAACGCCACGTCCCATGCCGCGCGCTCGCGCACGTCGAACACGTGGCCGTAGGTAAAGCCGTTGCCGATCAGGCTCTCGGTCTCCTTGATCCCGGCCTTGTCGATATCGCCGAGCCCGACGAACCAGCCTTCGCCGGCGAACTTGCGCGCGATGGCGCGGCCGATGCCCGAACCGCCGCCGGTGACGAAGATGGCCTTTTTTGCGCTCACGCTGTCCCTCCCTGCCAAAAACGAAGCCGCGCGCAGCGGTAACTGCGCGCGGCCCGTTTTGCCAGCGACTTTACGTAAACGTCAGTCGCCGAGCAGGTCTTCGAGCCCCTTCACATGCTCCGCGCCCTCGACGATTTCGGCGGTCGAGGGTTCGAGCGCATCGCCGATCGGCTCGGCGCGGCCGCCGAGGCATTCGGCGAGGAAATTCTCGGTCACGGCGGTGAAGGAGATATTGTTGACCGGCCTGGCGAAACCGTGGCCTTCGTCCGGGTAGAGCACGTAGGTGACGGGGATGCCCGCTTCCTTCATCGCGGCGACGATCTGGTCGCTCTCGGCCTGCTTGACGCGCGGATCGTTGGCGCCCTGCGCGATCAGCAGCGGCTTGGTGATCTCGCTCGCCTTGTAGAGCGGGCTCGCCGCCTTGAGCAGGGCGAGGCCTTCCTCGGTCGACGGATCGCCCATCCGGGTGTGGAACAGCTTCACCAGCGGCGCCCAATAGGGCGGGATCGTCTCGAGCAGCGTTTCGAGGTTGGACGGGCCGACGATATCGACTCCGCAGGCGAATTTCTCGGGCGTGAAAGTCAGCCCGGCCAGCGTCGCGTAGCCGCCGTAGGAGCCGCCCATGATCGCGACCTGGTCGGCGCCGGTGATACCCTCGGCGATCGCCCAGTCGGTTGCGTCGATAAGGTCGTCGTGCATCTTGAGCCCCCATTGCAGGTTGCTCGCATTGATGAAGTCCTTGCCGAAGCCGGTCGAACCGCGGAAGTTGACGCTCATCACCGCGTAGCCGCGATTGGCGAGCCACTGATGCAGGCTGTTATAGCCGAAGCCGTCGCGCGCCCACGGCCCGCCATGGACCAGCAGCACCATCGGCACCGGCGCGTCGGGGCGCCCGTCCATATCGGCATCGCTGCCCGGCGGCAGGGTGAGGTAGGAGGGCAAAGTGAGCCCGTCGCGGCTGGCGATCTCGAGTGCGTGCATCGGCTGCAGCGGTGCGCCTTCGAGTTCGGGGCGGGCGGTGTAGAACGGCGACAGCGTCTGCGCTTCGCGGTCGTAGATATAGGTCGCCGACGGCGCGGTCAGCGGGTCGTTCCACACGATCCAGGTGCTGTCGTCCTCGGTCCGCGACTGGACGCCGAATTCGCCGTCGAGCTTGCCGTCGAGGAATTCGAGCGCCGCCTTCACCTCGGGATCCATCGCGGTCCATTCGGTCTTCAGGTACTCGACCGAATAGGCCTCGACCACGCCGGTCTTGGGATCGCGGATGGTCCCGCCGATATCGGCCTTGTCGTTCTCCGCGACGATGGTGGTTTCGCCGGTCGCCATGTCCTGCGCCACAAGCGCGGCGGTGTTGCGGCCGCGGCTGTCGAGCCAGTAGAGCGTCGAGCCGTCGGTGGTGTAGCCGGCCGGGCTGGTGGTGAGCGAATCCTCCATCGCGGTGCTGGCGAAGGGCTCTTCCTCGACTTTGTTGTCGACGACGTGGAAATAGTCGGTCCCGCCCTCGGCGTTCTGGCGCAGCGCCATGCGCACGGTCAGCGTGTCGTCGGCCATGAAGCCGGCATAGCCTTCGTTCTCGATCACCTGCGTCAGTTCGCCCGTGTTGAGATCGAGCAGGTAGACGTCGTGGAACTGCGGGTTGCGGTTGTTGAGGCCGACCAGGATCTTGTCGCGGATCTGCTCCGACCCGCCGATCAGCGTGACGCGGGTGTTCTCGAACGGCGTCAGCGTCGTCTCCTCGCCGCTCTCGACATCGATCCCGTAGAGCAGGAAGTTCTCGTCGCCGCCCTTGTCCTGGATGTAGAGCAGGCTGTTCGAATCGGGCGCCCAGAAATATTGCCGGATCGGGCGGTCGGTCGCCTCGGTCATGACCCTGGCATTGTCGGGATCGTCGACCGGCGCCATCCATACGTTGAGCACGTCGTTGCTCGGGGCGAGCCAGCTGAGCCACTTGCCGTCGGGGCTGATGCGGCCCTGCGCGCGGGTCGGATTGCCGAACAGGTGGTCGCGCGGGATCAGCGGGGCGGCTTCTTCGGTCTGGGTCATCTGGTCTCCGGATTGGGAATGGTGGTCGGCCAGCACGGCCTGCGGCGCGGCGGTCGCGAGACCGGCGGCGGCACAGCCGAGCAACAGGGTGCGGGTCAAGGAAATTCGCATTGTCGGGTTCTCCTCCATGTGACAAGTATCCTTTACATGACCGGAGGGCTTTTGGCCACAGCCAATTCTACCAACGGCGGATATTGTTCCAGCAAAGCTGAAACGGATGCGGCACCGGCCCACTCCCCCACCCGGCCACCCATAGGTTACTATAGTCGAGGTGGCCGGGTGGGGGAGTGGGCCGGTGCCGCCCCAGCGAAGCTGGAAAGCCAACTTACAGCGCAGGATTATCGTAAGCGTGCCAGGTGAAAATCGCGATCGCGCCGCGATGCGGGCGCCACGGTTCGGCGAGTGCGCGCGCGTCCTTTTCCGAGGGGCGCTCCGGCAGCGCGAGGATCTTTCCGATCCCGGCCTGCACCGCGAGATCGCCCGCGGGCCAGATATCGGGGCGGCCCTCGGCGAACAGCAGGTAGATTTCCGCCGACCACCGCCCGATTCCCTTGATCCGCACCAGTTCGGCGATCGCCTCCTCGTCGTCCTGCGGCAGGTTGTCGAGATCGAGCGCGCCGCTTTCGACCAGTTCGCACAGGCTGCGTGCGTAGCCCTGCTTCTGGCGCGACAGACCGCAGGCGCGCAGCGTGTCGAAATCGCGCGCAAGCAGTTCGCACGCCGCCATCTCCTCGCCCAGCTCTGTCTCCATCTTGCGCCACACCGAAGCGGCGGCGGCGACGCTGACCTGCTGGCCGACGATGGTCCTGAGCAACGTGCGGTAGCCGGTCGGGCGGATGCGCGGTTCGGGATAGCCGACCGCATCGCGCGCGCGGGCGATCGCCGGTTCGGCTGCGGCCACGGCGTCGATCCCCTCGCGGATCGCTTCGGCGCTGATACCCATCGTCTCTCCCGTCTCGCGCCTTGCCAAAATCGGGCGCATTGCCTAGCAGCCCGCGCGAAGGCCGCCCGGCGGCCCAACACGACAAGGGAACCGCACATCATGCCCAAGCTGACCGTCGTCAACCGCGAAGGCGAAGAATCGACCATCGAGGTCGAGGATGGCCTGACCGTGATGGAAGCGATCCGCGACAACGGCTTCGACGAGCTGCTCGCCTTGTGCGGCGGCTGTTGTTCCTGCGCGACCTGCCATGTGCATGTCGACCAGGCGTTCATGGGCGTGCTGCCCGAGATGAGCGAGGACGAGGACGACCTGCTCGAATCGAGTGATCACCGCAACGAGCAGTCGCGCCTCGGCTGCCAGTTGCCGTTCACGGCCGAGCTGGACGGGCTGAAGGTTACCATCGCGCAGGAAGATTGATTTTCAATCCTCCCCATCGTCTTGCGATGGGGAGGATTTCAGTGCCGGAAGGTAATCTGCATTGCCCGCTTGCGCGCCAACCCCTACCTCCGCCCCCATGAACATCACCAAGCCCTACGGCAACACGCTCGACCTGATCGGCAACACGCCGCTGGTGCGGCTGGCCGGGCCGAGCGAAGCGGCGGGTTGCGACATCTTCGGCAAATGCGAGTTCGCCAATCCCGGCGCCAGCGTGAAGGACCGCGCCGCGCTCGGCATCATCCGCGATGCGGAGGCGCGCGGCGAGCTTAAGCCCGGCGGCTGCGTGGTCGAGGGGACCGCCGGCAATACCGGGATCGGCATCGCGCTGGTCGCCAATGCGCTCGGCTACAAGACCATCATCGTCATGCCCGACAACCAGTCGAAGGAGAAGATGGACACCTTGCGCGCGCTCGGTGCGGAACTGGTAACGGTGCCGCCGACCAAATATTCCGACTGCAACCATTTCGTCCACACCTCGCGCCGGCTGGCGCAGGAGACCGAGGGTGCGGTGTGGGCCAACCAGTTCGACAACACCGCCAACCGCAAGGTGCATCTCGAAGGCACCGCCGCAGAGCTGTGGGAGCAGCTGGAGGGCCGGGTCGACGGCTTCACCTGCGCCGCGGGCACCGGCGGCACGATCGCCGGAGTCGGGCTCGGGCTGAAGGAGCGCGACGACAAGGTCACCATCGCGCTGACCGACCCACACGGCGCGGCGCTCTACAACTATTACGCCACTGGCGAGTTGAAGGCCGAGGGTTCCTCGGTCGCGGAGGGGATCGGGCAGGGGCGCGTGACCGGAAATCTCGAAGGCGCGCCGATCGATACGCAGTTCCGCATCTCGGACGAGCAGGGCCTCGAATGGGTCGCGCGGCTGCTGCGCGAGGAGGGGCTTTGCCTCGGCCTGTCCTCGGGGATCAACGTCGCCGGGGCGATCGAGCTCGGCAAGCAGCTGGGCAAGGACGCGCGCGTGGCCACGATCCTGTGCGATACCGGCTTCCGCTATCTCTCGACGCTCTACAACGCCGAGTGGCTGCGCGCGAAGGAGTTGCCGGTGTTCGACTGGCTGGCCGATGCGTGACCGGCGCGATTGACTGGCGGCGCCGTTAGGCTAGCCTGACCAGATGCGAACCCTGAGCGAATTGCTGGCCGGCGACGAGGACGAGACGACCGAGACTGCGCCTGCGACGGCGCCGCTCGGCGGGACGCGCGCCGAGGCGGTCCAGCGGCTGCAGATCGGCGTGGCGGGGCTGGGCGCGATGGTGCTGCTGATCGGGCTCGCCAACGTCATCATGAACCAGGCGAACCAGACCGAATCCACCGTCGTTCCCGAGGCGGCAGCGACCGTCGAACCGGAACCCGTCACCGTGCCGCAGAACGATCCGCTGGCCGAGGCGGGCGTGGTGCCCGACCTGCCCGCCGAGCCGACGCCCACGCCGACACAGGAGCCCGCCATCGTTCCCGAGCAGGGCAATGCGCCGCCGCGGCCGCAATAGGGTGATCTCCACCGCGGCGGCTCTCGCCCTGCTGCTGGGTTCGGGCGGCTGCGAAGGGGCCGAAGCGCCGGTGGACAAGCCCGATCTCGGCCTTTCGTCGACCTTGCCGATCTACTGGAACGAGACCGCCGGGATCGGCGAACTGCTGCAGGATGCGGGCGAACCGCCCTGGCCGCGCACGGTGCTCGCCGAACGCTTCGATCTCGTTCCGCTCGACAGCCTGGCCGCCGATCCCGGGCTCGGGACACTGGACGCGCTGCTGCTGGTCCAGCCGCGTGCGCTGTCGGCGGCGGAGAACGTCGCACTCGACGACTGGGTACGCGGCGGCGGGCGGGTGCTGCTGTTCGCCGATCCGTTGCTGACCGCGCATTCGCGCTTTCATATCGGCGACCGGCGGCGGCCGCAGGACGTCGTGCTGCTGTCGCCGATTCTCGCGCGCTGGGGCCTCGAACTCGAATTCGACCCCGAGCAGCCCGAAGGCGAGCGGCTGGTCGATATCGGCGCGCTCGAGATACCGGTCAATTTCGCCGGACGTCTCGGGCCGACCGGAGACGGAAGCGATTGCACCTTTGCCGGCGGCGGGCTGGTCGCGCGCTGCCGAATCGGCGAGGGGCACGCGACGATCGTCGCAGATGCTGCGCTGTTCGAAACGCATGAAGGGGATTCCGCTGCGAGTCGCAAAGGTGTATTGGACGCCCTGACGGTCGACCTGGTCCGGGAATCGCGGGAAAAACGGGACTGACGGGGACCATGCGACTCCGGAGCGGGGAAAATCGGGGGCAGGCGGGGGATCGATCGGGATTCGGCGGGATTTCAGGTTCTCGGTCAAAACAAGATATGAGATAAGTATCTGAAATAGAGGCATATTCACTCCAATCCCCAGATCCCCCTAAATTTCCCCTTCCATCCCGTGGGTTAGAAGGTTAATACCGCCTTCCATCAGGCAAGCTGTTTGCTGTTGCGTTCCGCATTTCCGCGGATCGCGCCGCTCGCGACTGCGCGGGCGGCGGCGGAGAAGTCTTGCCTGCGAGAGAAACCCTGTGGCGAGGGAATGGGGCAAGGGTGGCGGACGAGGCATTCGAAGGTTTCAGCGGCTACGGCTTCTCGTTGCGAGACGAGAAGGGCCGGTTCGCGATTCCGGTCGATTTCCGCTCCGACCTGAAGCAGGCCAGCGACGGCAGGAAGACGATCTGCCTCGATATCCACCCCGACTGGGAATGCGCCTCCGCCTTCGGCCTGTCGCGCCGCCGCGACATCAAGTCGATCATCGCGCAGGCGCGCGAGGATGCGCGCGAGAACAACGAGCGTTTCGACCGGCTCGAACTGACCGCGCAGCTGACCGGCTTCTCCAAGATCGCCTTCGACGATAGCGGGCGCTTCGTCATGCCGTCGGACCTGCTCGAGGATTGCGGCATCGAAGACGCGATCTACTGGCACGCGGTCGACGACCATATCGCGCTGTTCAACCCCGAGATCCTCTACGATCGCGGTCCGCGCTTCATGCGCAACCGCTGCCGCCGCGCCGAGCGCGAGGCGCGTGCCAAGGCCGCCGCCAAGGCGAAGAAGTCGTGACATCCCCGCATATCCCCGTCCTCCTCGACGAGGCGATCGCCGCGCTCGACCCGCAGCCGGGCGACGTGGTGGTCGACGCCACTTTCGGCGCCGGCGGCTATACCCGCGCGCTGCTCGACCGCGGCGCGACCGTCCACGCCTTCGACCGCGATCCCGATGCCATCGCCATCGGTCGCGAGTGGGACGAGGCGCGCGCCGAGCCGCCGCGGCTGGTGCTCCACCCGCGCCGCTTTTCCGAGATGGTGTCTGCACTTGCCGAAGCCGGCGTGGCGCAGGTCGACGGGATCGCGATGGATATCGGCGTGTCCTCGATGCAGCTCGACCGCCCCGAGCGCGGCTTCGCCTTCTCCGCCGACGGTCCGCTCAACATGCTGATGGAGCAGGAGGGCGAGACCGCTGCCGATTTCCTCAACGCCGCCGATGCCGAGGACATTGCCGACGTGCTCTACCGCTACGGCGAGGAGCGCCAGTCGCGCCGTGTCGCGCGCGCGATCGTCGCCGCGCGCCCGCTCGAGACCACCGGCGAACTGGCGCGGGTGGTGCGCAAAGCGCTCGGATACCGGCCCGGCGCACCCAAGGACCCCGCGACGCGCAGCTTCCAGGCGATCCGCATCCATGTGAACGGCGAACTCGACGAGCTTGCCGCGGGGCTGAGCGCCGCAGAGCGCCTGTTGCGCTCGGGCGGCAGGCTCGCGGTGGTTTCCTTCCACTCTCTCGAGGACCGCCAGGTCAAGCGATACCTCCGCGACGCTTCGCAGCGCGCGGGCGGCTCCCGCCACCTGCCCGAGATCGAGGGCGAGAAGCCCGTCTTTACCAGGGTCTCGAAGGCGATCCGCCCGTCCGACGCCGAAATCGCCCGCAACCCGCGCGCGCGCTCCTCCACGCTGCGCCACGCGACCCGCACTTCGGCTCCGGCGAGGGAGGCGGCATGATGGCCCCCGGCAGCCGCCTCCGCCAGCTCGGCTGGGCCTTCGTGCTGGTCGCCTGCATGGCGATCTTCGCCGCGCTCACTTTCAAGGTCAACGCGGTCAAGAGCGAGGTCGCGCTGGCCGAGCGCCAGATCATCGCGCTCGAGCGCGAGAAGCTGCTGCTCGAGACCGAGTTCCAGGCGCGCACCAGCCAGCAGCAACTCGCCGACTGGAACCGGATCGAATACGGCTATGCCGCGCCGCGCGCAGACCAGTATCTCGACAACGAACGCCAGCTCGCCGCGCTCGGCATGGCGCGCGCCGAGGGCGCGCCCGATCCGATCCGCGTCGCGCAGGCGCGCGAGGAGGACGACGAGGGATTGCTGGCGATGGTCTCGCCGCTGACCGGCGAACCGGCCGGCGAGGACGAAGCCGAAGAAGCCGACGCGAAGCCTTCCGGCGGGGAAATGTCCGCGCCGCGCTCGCTCGCCGACCGCCTGACGCGGCGCACGCCGCTGTCCGGCCCCAGCGCGAGCGTTGCCGAATGAACGCGCTGACGATCAGCACCGCGATTTCCTCGGGCCGTGTCCAGCTCGTCACATTGCGGCGGCGCTCGCTGCTGATGGCGCGCATGCGGGTGCTGCTGATCGCGCTGCTGTTCGCCAGCGTCGCGCTGGTGGCGGTGATGCGGATCGCCTTTCTCGGGCTCAGCGATCGCGCGACCAGCTTCACCTCGCTCGAAGAGGCGCTGCTCCCGCCGCGCGGCGAGATCACCGACCGCAACGGCGTGCCGCTGGCGCGCGCCTTCCCCGCCTATGCGCTGTGGTACAATCCCGAAGCGCTCGGCGATCCCGACAATCCGCTGGTCAAGAGCCCGCGCGAGATCGCAGCCGAACTCAAGACCATCTTCCCCGAGATCGACGCCGACGAGGTCGCCGAGAAGCTCGCCTCGGGCAAGCGCGGATATCTCCGCCGCCGGGTGCTCCCCGAGGAGGCCAACCGGGTGCAGGAAATCGGCGAACTGGCGCTCGAACTGCCGCGCGAGACCGAACGGCACTACCCGCAAGGCTCCATGGCGGCGCATGTGCTCGGCTACGTCGATGCAGACGGCAACGGCCATGTCGGGATGGAAAAGGTGCTCGACGAGCGGCTGAGCGATCCCGCCCGGCGCGCCGAGCCGGTCGCGCTGTCGATCGACACGCGCGTGCAGGGCGCACTCGAGGACGAATTGCGCCGCGGCATGCTGGCGACCAATGCTGCGGGCGCCGCCGGGGTGGTGCTCGACGTCGATACCGGCGAGATCATGGCGCTCGCCTCGCTGCCAGATTTCGACCCCAACGCGATCGACGCGGAGGGCGCGGAGAACATGTACAGCCGCGTCACCAGCGAGGTCTACGAACTGGGGTCGACCTTCAAGCCGATCACCGTCGCCGCCGCGATCGACGCGGGGACGGTGCGCGATTTCGGCAAGCGCTACCAGGCCAACCAGCCGCTCAAGTTCGGGCGGTTCAGCATCCGCGACAGCCACGATCTCGGCGCCTCGCTCAACGTGCCGCAATCGCTGATCCATTCCTCCAACATCGTCACCGGCCAGATCGCCGACGAGCTGGGGGCCGAGCGGCTGCGCCGCACGATGATGGATCTCGGCATGAACGAGAAGCCCTATGTCGAGCTGCCTGCTACCGGCAAGCCGATCTGGCCGGGCGAGAAATGGGCGCGGGTGCGCAACGTTACGGTTAGCTACGGCCACGGCATTTCGGTGACCCCGCTGCATCTCGCCAGCGCCTATGCCGCGCTGGTGAATGGCGGCGTGTGGCGGCCTTCGACGCTGCACAAGCTCGACCCGCGCGACATCCCCAAGGGACGGCGCGTGTTCAAGGCCTCGACCAGTTACCGGATGCGCCAGCTGCTGCGGTTGATCGCGATCTACGGCACCGGGCGTAACGCCGATGCCGAGGGCTACCGCGTTGGCGGCAAGACCGGCAGCGCCGAGAAAGCGGTGGGCGGGCGCTACAGCCGCAAGCTGCTCGTCTCGACTTTTGCCGCCGCCTTCCCGATGGACAAGCCGCGCTACGTCGTCGTCGCCATGCTCGACGAACCCAAGGGCACCACCGCCAGCTCGTTCCAGCGCACCGCGGCGTGGAACGCGGCGCCGATCGTCGGGCGGCTGGTGCCACGCGTCGGCCCGCTGCTCGGGGTGATGCCCGACGATACGCGCGACGTCGATATCAGCGATTTGCGTCCGCTGCTGCCCGAGGCGAACCGGTGAAGCTGGCGCGGCTTCTTTCCGCCGCGGGCCGGGCGACTTCCGAGGAGGTCGCGGGCGAGGTGACCGGCTTCGCGATCGACCATCGCAAGGTCGCGCCCGGCACGGTGTTCGGCGCCTTCCGGGGCACGCAGGTCAATGGCGAGGAGTTCATCCCCGCCGCGGTCGAGGCGGGGGCGGTCGCGGTGGTGACGCGGCCCGAGATCCATGTCGAGGGCGCCTGGCACGTCGCCGATCCGCAGCCGCGCCGCGCCTTTGCGGAAATCGCGGCGCAGTATTTCCGCCCGGTGCCCGAGGTGATCGTCGCGGTCACCGGCACCAACGGCAAGACCTCGACCGTCGAGATGACCCGCCAGCTGTGGCGCATGGCGGGCGAGCGCGCGGCGAGCATCGGCACGCTCGGCGTGACGACCCCCGACGAGAGCGTATCGACCGGGCTGACCACGCCCGATATCGTCACCTTCCTCTCCAACATGAGCGGGCTCGCGCGCGAGGGCGTGACGCATGTCGCCTACGAGGCGTCGAGCCACGGCCTGTCGCAATTCCGCAACGAGGGGCTGCCGGTGGCGGCGGCCGCCTTCACCAATTTCAGCCGCGACCACCTCGATTACCATGAAAGCATGGAGGATTATTTCGCGGCCAAGATGCGCCTGTTCGACGAGGTGGTGTCGGACGGCGCGAGCGTGGTGGTCTGGACCGGAAATAGCGAGTGGACCGGCCGGGCTATCGAGCACGCACGGAAACGTGACCTGCGCGTGCTCACGGTGGGCGAGCGGGGGGATTTCATCCGCCTGCTCGCCCGTTCCCCCACGCAATTGGGGCAGGAGATCGAAGTCGAACATGACGGCGAGACGCGCAAACTGCGCCTGCCGCTGATCGGCGAATACCAGGTCGCCAACGCGCTCACCGCCGCCGCTCTGGTGCTGGCGACGGGCGGTTCGGCCTCTTCGGTGTTCGATGGCGTCTCGCGGCTGCAGCCGGTGCGCGGTCGGCTCGAACGCGCGGTGATCGCACCGTCCGGCGCGCCGGTCTATGTCGACTACGCGCACACCGCGGACGCGCTCGAAGCGGCGATCGCCGCGCTGCGTCCGCATGTCGAAGGACGGCTGATCACGGTGTTCGGCGCGGGCGGCGATCGCGACCACGGCAAGCGCGGCCCGATGGGCGCGGCGGCATCCAGCGGCTCGGACGCGGTGATCGTCACCGACGACAATCCGCGCGGCGAGGATCCGGCGGCGATCCGGCGGGAGGTGCTCGCCGGGGCGGGTGGCAATGCGCGCGAGATCGGCGACCGGCGCGAGGCGATCGCTGCGGCCGTCGCCGAGGCGGGCCGCGACGATATCGTGCTCGTCGCGGGCAAGGGACACGAAACGGGACAGATCGTGGGATCGGGAGAAACTATGCGGATATTGCCGTTCGACGATGTCGAGGTGGCGCGCGAATGCGCGGCGATGGCGGGAGCCTCGGCATGAGCGCGGCGGTGCATGCCGCGCTGCGTTCGTGGCCGGTCACCACGCGCGATGCGCTGCCGCTGGCGCTGTGGAGCGCGGCCGAAATCGCGGCCGCGACCGGCGGCACGGCGAGCGGCGAGTTCCAGGTCTCGGGCGTCGAGATGGATTCGCGCGACGTGCGCAGCGGCGACCTGTTCGTCGCGCTCAAGGGCGAGACGATGGACGGGCACCGCTTCGTCGACAAGGCCTTCGCCAACGGCGCGGCGGCGGCGCTGGTCGACCGCCCGGTCGAATATCCGCATGTGCTGGTCGAAGACACTACCGCGGCGCTCCACGCGCTCGCCTCCGCAGCGAGCGCCCGCGCGCATGCCATCCGCATCGGCGTGACCGGCTCGGTCGGCAAGACGGGTGTGAAAGAGGCGATCTTCGCCGCGCTCGAACGTTCGAGCCGCGGCGGCGCTCATCGTTCGGTGCGCAGCTACAACAACCATGTCGGCGTCCCGCTCAGCCTTGCGCGCATGCCCGCGCGCGCGCGCTACGGCGTGTTCGAGATGGGGATGAACCACGCGGGCGAAATGGCCCAGCTCACGCGCCACGTTCGCCCGCATGTCGCGGTCGTCACCACTATCGCTCCGGCGCATATCGAGAATCTCGGCAGCATGGAGGCGATCGCCGCCGCCAAGGCCGAGATCTTCGAGGGGCTGGAGAAGGGCGGCACGGCGGTCATCCCCGCCGACAGCGAGCATTTCGACCAGTTGCGCGACGCCGCCCAGACACAGGGCGCGCGCATCCTGTCTTTCGGACGCGCCGGGCATGCTGACGTCCGCCTGCTCGACGCGATCCCCTCCGCCAATGGCGGCTCGCTCGTCACTGCGGAGATGGGCGAGACGCGCGTCTGCTTCTCGGTCGCCGAGCCTGGCGAGCACTGGATTTCGAATGCGCTCGCGGTGATGGCCGCGGTCAAGGCGGCGGGCGGCGATCTCGGCGCGGCCGGTCTTGCGCTGGCCGAGATGGGCGGACTCAAGGGCCGCGGCGCGCGGCACCAGCTGTCCGCGCCGGGCGGCAAGGCGCTGCTGATCGACGAGAGCTACAACGCCAACCCGGCCTCGATGCGCGCCACGTTGCGCCAGCTCGGCCAGACTCCGGCGACGCGCCGGATCGCGGTGCTCGGCAGCATGAAGGAACTGGGCGATTTCGCCGACCGCTTCCACGCCCAACTCGCCGAGCCGCTCGCCGAGGCGAAGG
Organism: uncultured Altererythrobacter sp.; assembly: GCA_913055875.1. Taxonomy (GTDB): domain Bacteria; phylum Pseudomonadota; class Alphaproteobacteria; order Sphingomonadales; family Sphingomonadaceae; genus CAJXJY01. Next base: position 217,188 of record CAJXJY010000003.1, on the reverse strand, counting down.
TCGACCATGCGGTGCTGGTCGGCGACGAGATGCGCGCGCTCGCGCGGCATTTGGGGAAAGGCGCGCACGAAGCGCTTGCCGCGGGGCTTACATACGCGCATTGCGATGGGCCTGCCGAAGCGATCGCGGCGCTGGAGGAATACGGCATCACCGCGGGCGATGCGATCCTCGTCAAAGGGTCCAATTCGGTCGGGCTCGGCAGGCTGGTGGCCCATTTCACGGGCCGGAAATAGAACGATGCGGCGGGACGCCTGAATGCTCTATCTGATCGCCGAGTGGCTGAATTTCGAGGGGCCGTTCAACCTCGTCCGCTACCAGACCTTCCGCGCCGGTGCGACGCTGATGACCGCGCTCGTCATCGGCCTCGTCATCGGCCCGAAATTCATCAACATGCTGCGCGTGCGGCAGGGCAAGGGGCAGCCGATCCGCGAGGACGGCCCGCAGACGCATTTGGCCAAGGTCGGCACCCCGACCATGGGCGGGCTGATGATCCTGATCGCGCTCATCCTCGCGATGCTGATCTGGATGGACCTGCGCAATCCGTTCGTGTGGGCGTGCATCGCGGTGACCACCGGCTTCGGCCTGATCGGCTTCCTCGACGATTACGACAAGGTCGCCAAATCGAGCCATCGCGGCGTGCCGGGCAAGGTGCGGCTGCTGTTCGAATTCCTCGTCGCCGGGGTCGCCTCGTGGATCGTGGTGAGTCAGGTCAACACGTTCCTCTACGTGCCGTTCTTCAACAATCTCGGCTTCGAGCTGGGGCCGTTCTACTACGTCTTCGCCGCCTTCGTGATCGTCGGCGCGGGCAATGCGGTCAACCTGACCGACGGGCTCGACGGGCTGGCGATCATGCCGGTGATCATCGCCGCGGGCACCTTCGGGATCATCGCCTATCTCGTCGGGCGGGTCGACTATTCGGAATATCTCGGCATCCCGCACGTGCCCGGCGCGGGCGAGCTGGCGATCCTGTGCGCGGCGATCATGGGGGCGGGGCTCGCCTTCCTGTGGTTCAACGCCCCGCCCGCGGCGGTGTTCATGGGCGATACCGGCAGCCTCGCGCTCGGCGGCGCGCTCGGCGCGATCGCGGTCGCAACCCAGCACGAGATCGTGCTCGCGGTGGTCGGCGGGCTGTTCGTGGTCGAGGCGCTGTCGGTCATCATCCAGGTGTTCTGGTTCAAGCGCACCGGCAAGCGCGTGTTCCGCATGGCGCCGATCCACCACCACTTCGAACAGCTCGGCTGGAGCGAGAGCAAGGTCGTGATCCGGTTCTGGATCGTCGCCATCGTGCTCGCGCTGATGGGCCTTGCGACGCTGAAGCTGCGGTGATCGTCTCGTCGGCCTTCTCCGGCAAGCGCTATGCCGTGCTCGGCCTTGCGAGGTCGGGGATGGCGGCGGTCGAGAGCCTGCTCGCGAGCGGCGCCCAGGTGACCGCGTGGGACCGGCAGGACAATGCCCGCGAGCGGCTCGAGGGCCGCTGCGAGCTGGCCGATCCGATGGAGATCGACCTGACCGGTTTCGACGGCGTGGTCGTGTCGCCCGGCGTGCCGCTCAACACGCACCCGATCGCTGCGCGCGCGGGGAAGTTCGGCGTGTCGATCATCGGCGATATCGAGCTGTTCGCGCTCGCCCGAGCCGACCTGCCGCCGCACAAGGTCGTGGGTATCACCGGCACCAACGGCAAATCGACAACCACAGCGCTGGTCGCGCATATCCTCGAGACTGCAGGCGTTCCGGTGACGATGGGCGGCAATATCGGCCTGCCGATCCTGGCGCAGGAGCCGCTGCCCGAAGGCGGTGCCTACGTGCTCGAACTGTCGAGCTACCAGATCGACCTGACCCGCTCGCTAGCGTGCGAAGCGGCGGCGCTGCTCAACATCACCCCCGACCACCTCGACCGCTATGACGGGTTCGAGGCCTATGCCTTTTCCAAGGGGCGGCTGTTCGCGATGCAGGGGAGCGGCCAGTTCGCCGTGTTCGGCTGCGCCGATGCACCGACGCGCGCCATCTGCCAGGCCGCGCAGGCGCGCCGGGCGGACGGGCGCGCGGTGTGCGTCGACTATGCCGATCTCGCCGAAATGCAGCATCGCTGGCCCTCGCTGCAGGGGCCGCACAATCTCGAAAACGTCGCCGCCGCCGTCGCCATGGTCGAGGAATTCGGCGTGCCGCGCAGCCGGTGGGTCTCCTCGCTCGAAAGCTTCCGCGGCCTGCCGCACCGGATGGAACGGCTCGGCGAATGGGCCGGGGTGCTGTATATCAACGACAGCAAGGCGACCAATGCCGACAGCACCGCTCCGGCGCTCGCCGCGTTTCCTCCGGAAGGCGAGGGTCCGCGCATCCACTGGATCGTCGGGGGTCTGCCCAAAGAGGACGGGCTCGGCGCCTGCGAGGCGCATCTCTCCAACGTGAGGGCTGCCTACACCATCGGCGAGGCCGGACCGCGCTTCGCCGAGCTGCTCGACGGGCGCGTTCCGGTGGTGAAGGCCGAATTGCTGTGCGAGGCGACCCGCCGAGCGGTCGAGGCGGCCGAGCCGGGCGACGTCATCCTGCTTTCCCCCGCCTGCGCCAGCTTCGACCAGTTCCGCGATTACGAGAAGCGTGGAGAGCATTTCCGCGACATCGTCTCCGCGCTGGTCGGCGCGACGCCGCCCACCGCCCCACGCATCGAGGGGACATCGGCGGCATGAGCGCGACCCAGCCTTATATCCCCCGCATCGGCGAGCGCGGCGCGGAGCGCGAGCGCTACCGCAGCTCGCGCCTGGTCGAGCTGAAGATCTGGTGGCGCGAGGTCGACCGCGTGCTGCTGTTCCTGATTCTGACGCTGATGGCGATCGGGACGGTAGCGGTCGCCGCCGCCTCGCCCGCCAGCGCGCGGCGCCTGTCGACGGCGGAGGTCACGCTGCCCGACCTGTATTTCTACTGGCAGCATCTGCGCGTGCAGCTGGTCGGGATCGTCGTCCTGCTCGGTGTTTCGATGCTGGCGAAGGACAATGCGCGGCGGCTCGGCGTGGTGGTCGCGGGGCTCATGCTCGGCCTGCTGTTTCTGGTCCCGGTCATCGGGTTCGAGGTCAACGGTGCGCGGCGCTGGATCGATCTCGGCTTTTCGTTCCAGCCATCCGAATTCCTCAAGCCCTGCTTCGCGGTGGCGCTCGCCTGGATTCTGTCGTGGCGCATCCGCGAGCCCAATCTGCCCGTGGTGGCGGTGGCAAGCGCGGCGATGGGGCTGATCGCTGTGCTGCTGATGTTGCAGCCCAATTTCGGCGCGACGATCCTGTTCGCGGGCGTGTGGTTCGTGCTGATCATGCTCGCGGGCGTCTCGCTGCCGCGGATCGGAGCGCTGATCGCCGCCGGGGTGACGCTGATGACGGCGACCTACTTCCTCTACGACAATGCGCGCTACCGCATCGATGCCTTCCTGTTCGGCGGCACCGCCTACGACCAGGTCGACCTTGCCGAGAAGACGCTGCTCGCGGGCGGCTGGACCGGCACCGGCATGTGGCTCGGCACGCAGAAGCTGCGGCTGCCCGAGGCGCATACCGACTATATCTTCTCGGTCATCGGCGAGGAGTTCGGGCTGGTCGTCTGCGCGTTGATCGTGGTGCTCTATCTTGCGCTGATCGTGCGCGTGCTCGTGAGAATGGCGGACGAGGAGAACCTGTTCACGCTGCTCGCCGCCACCGGCCTCGCGACGCAGATCGGCGGGCAGGCCTTCATCAACATCATGGTCAATTTGCAGCTGTTCCCCTCGAAGGGGATGACGCTCCCGCTGATCAGCTATGGCGGTTCGTCGACCATCGCGATGTGCCTCGCTGCCGGGCTGCTGCTGGCGATCACGCGGCGCAACCCCTTCCTCAGCCGCGAAAGCGCCGGGCTGCGCGCACTGCTTGCGCAGCAGCTCGGTAAGCGCGAAGGTGACCGGTCATGACCGCACCGAACACGAAGGCCTCGCGCCATTACGTCCTCGCTGCCGGGGGTACCGGCGGGCACCTGATCCCGGCCTTCGCGCTCGCGACCGAACTCGAGCGGCGCGGGCACCACGTCGCGCTGATCACCGACAAGCGCGGGGCGGAGATCCCCGGCAAGCCCGATTTCCTGCCCGCGCATGTCCTGCCCGCGGGCCGCTTCGGCAAGAATCCGCTGAGCTGGTTCAAGGGTGCCAAGGCGGTGATTGAAGGCCGCAACATGGCGCTGCGGCTGTTCGAGAGTTTCGCGCCGAGTGCGGTGGTCGGCTTCGGCGGCTATCCCGCGCTGCCCGCACTGCTGGCTTCGACTTCCGCCGAGATTCCGAGCCTGGTGCACGAGCAGAACGCGGTTCTAGGACGGGTCAACCGCCTGCTCGCCGGCCGGGTGCAGGCGATCGCCACCGCCTATCCCGAAATCGCGCGGCTCAAGCCCAAGCATGCCGACAAGGTGCATCTGATCGGCAATCCCGTGCGCGCCGAAGTGCTCGCGCTGCGCGAGGAGGAATTTCCGCCCTTCACCGAGGACGGATTGCTCAAGGTGCTGGTGACTGGCGGCAGCCAGGGCGCGCGCGTGCTGAGCGAGATCGTGCCCGACGGACTGGCGATGCTGCAACCCGCTCTGCGCCAGCGGTTGCAGGTCACGCAACAATGCCGCCCGGAAGATCTCGACGCGGTGCGCGAGCGCTATCGCAACCACGACATCCCGGCCGAACTGGGCACCTATTTCGAGGACATGGCGGCACGGCTCGCCGAGGCGCATCTGTTCATCGGGCGCGCGGGCGCTTCGACCATTGCCGAGCTGACCGCGGTCGGCCGCCCCGCGATCCTGATCCCGCTACCGATCGCGACCGACGACCACCAGGCCGCCAATACCCGCGAGCTGGCGAAAGCGGGCGGGGCGCGGATGATCCGTCAGGGCGGCTTCACGCCCAAGGAACTCGCCAAGCAGATTCAGGCGCTCGCGCAGCGTCCGCAGACGCTCGCCACGGCCGCGCACGCCTCTTGGAACTGCGGCAGGCCCAAGGCGGTCAAGGACCTCGCCGACCTCGTCGAGAGCTTCGGCGGGGCGGAGATGATGGACGTGATCAAGGTCGGCGCCAACAATGCGCGCGGCGCGTCGCAGGGCGTCCCCGCGGGTCAGGCCCTTCGACAGGCTCAAGATGCACGGATTGCGCGGGAGGCGTCCGAGTGAAAGGCGTCTCGACCGATATCGGCACGATCCATTTCGTCGGCATCGGCGGGATCGGGATGTCGGGCATCGCCGAAGTGATGCACAATCTCGGCTACACCGTGCAGGGCAGCGATTTGAGCGAGAGCACCACCGTCGAACGGCTGCGCGACCGCGGCATCGCGGTGAAGATCGGGCACGAGCGCGAGAACGTCGAAGGCGCCGCGGTGGTGGTGACCTCGACCGCGGTCAAGCGCACCAATCCCGAAGTCGCGCATGCGCTGGAGAACCGCATCCCGGTGGTGCGCCGCGCGGAAATGCTTGCCGAGCTGATGCGCCTCAAGCGCACCATCGCGGTCGCCGGCACGCACGGAAAGACCACCACCACCAGCATGATCGCCGCGCTGCTCGATGCGGGCGATGTCGATCCGACCGTCATCAATGGCGGGATCATCGAGCAATACGGCTCCAACGCCCGGCTCGGCGATTCCGAGTGGATGGTGATCGAGGCCGACGAGAGCGACGGCAGCTTCCTGCGCCTCGACGGCCAGATCGCGGTGGTCACCAATATCGACCCCGAACATCTCGACCATTACGGAGATTTCGAAGGGGTCAAGGACGCCTTCGTCGAGTTCATCCACAACGTGCCCTTCTACGGCGCCGCGGTGCTCTGCATCGACCACCCCGAAGTGCAGGCGGTGATCGGCAAGGTGCGCGACCGGCGCGTGGTCACTTACGGCTTTTCGCTCCAGGCCGATATCTGCGGCGTCAACGTGCGCCCGCAGGAGGGTGGCAACGTCTTCGACGTGATCGTCCGCCAGCGCGGGGAAGAGGACCGCCGGATCGAGAGCGTGCGCCTGCCGATGCCGGGGCGGCACAACGTCCAGAACGCGCTCGCCGCGATCGCGGTGGCGATCGAGATGGGTTGCTCGGACGAGGTCATCTGCAACGGCTGGGAGCAGTTCGGCGGCGTCCGGCGGCGCTTCACCAGGGTCGGCGAAGTCCCAGTGAATTCCGGCACCGCGAAGATCATCGACGACTACGCGCACCACCCGGTCGAAATCCGCGCCGTGCTCGGCGCCGCGCAGGAGAGCGCCCAAGCTGACGGGAGTGGCGGCCGCGTGATCGCGGTGATGCAGCCGCACCGCTATACGCGGCTCAACGACCTGATGGACGACTTCCAGAACTGCTTCAACGACGCCGACCGGGTCTACGTCACCCCCGTCTACGAAGCGGGTGAGGATCCGATCGAGGGCGTCGATTCCGAGGCCCTCGTTTCGGGCCTCAAGCTGCGCGGGCACCGCGCCGCATCGACCGTGGCCGACCGCGAGGAACTGGCGCAGGCGCTGGCGGAGGAAATCGGCGCGGGCGACCTGGTGGTCTGCCTCGGCGCGGGCGACATCACCCGGTGGGCGGCCGAGCTTGCCGATGCCATCGCGAAGGCGCGCGCGGCATGAGGATGGAGCAGCCCGACGACGTGCCCAATTGGGACAGCGGCATGGCCCCCGATTGCGAGGTCGAGGGCGCGGTGGAAGCGCCGGTCGCGATCGACGGGCTGCGCGGTTCGCTCACCCGCGACGCGCCGCTCGCCAAGCTGGTCTGGTTCAAGGCAGGCGGGCACGCCGACTGGCTGTTCGAACCCGCCGATCTCGACGATCTGATCGTGTTCCTCGAGCGCCTCGACGGCGAATTGCCGGTGATGGCGCTCGGGCTCGGCTCCAACCTGATCGTGCGCGACGGCGGAGTGCCGGGCGTGGTGATCCGGCTCGGCAAGCCTTTCGCGAAGGTCGAGGCGGGCGAGGACCATACGCTGGTTTGCGGCGGCGGGGCGAGCGGCATCCTCGTATCCTCGACCGCGCGCGACGCGGGAATCGCCGGGCTTGAATTCCTGCGCGGCATTCCCGGCACGGTCGGCGGTTTCGTGCGAATGAACGGCGGCGCCTATGGCCGCGAGGTTGCCGACGTCCTGATCGACTGCGACCTGGTAATGACCGACGGCAATCTGATGCGGCTCGAAGCACGCGAGCTGGACTATACGTATCGCCATTCGGCACTGCCGCCCGGCGCGGTGGTGGTGCGGGCACGGTTCCAGGGCGAGCCGGGCGATCCCGACACAATCGGTGCGGAGATGGACCGCATCGCGCAGGCGCGCGAGGATTCGCAGCCGCTGCGCACCAGGACCGGCGGCTCGACCTTCAAGAACCCGGAGGGCTACAAGGCATGGCAGCTGGTCGACCAGGCTGGCTGCCGCGGACTGACCATGGGCGATGCGCAGGTGAGCGAGAAGCACACCAATTTCCTCATCAACACCGGCGACGCGACCAGCGCCGAAATCGAGGGGCTGGGCGAAGAGGTGAAGCGTCGCGTCTATCAGCATTCGGGCGTCGAGCTCGAATGGGAAATCCAGCGAGTGGGGCGACCGTGATGTTATGCGATGCATCGGTGCTCCCCCTCTGGGGGAGCTGGCAGCGCGAAGCGCTGACTGAGGGGGCTTGGCCTGGGCATTCCCCCTCCACCGCGCTGCGCGCGGTTCCCCTCCCCCAGAGGGGGAGGATTTCATGACCCTCGACCGCAAACTCCACGTCGCTGTCCTGATGGGCGGTTGGGCAAACGAGCGGCCCGTCTCGCTGATGTCGGGCGAGGGCGTCGCCAAGGCGCTCGAGGCGCGCGGGCACCGGGTGACGCGGATCGATATGGACCGGCAGGCCGCGGCGCGGATCGCCGAGGCCGAACCCGATGTCGTGTTCAACGCGCTCCACGGCGTGCCGGGCGAGGACGGGACGGTGCAGGGCATGCTCGACCTGATGGGCGTGCCCTATACGCATTCGGGCCTCGCGACCTCGGTCATTGCGATCGACAAGGAGCTGACCAAGCAGCAGCTTGTGCCTGCTGGTATCCCGATGCCCGGTGGGCGGATCGTGAAAAGCGCCGACTTGCATGAGCGCGATCCCTTGCCGCGGCCCTATGTGCTCAAGCCGGTTAATGAGGGGTCCTCGGTGGGCGTCGCGATCGTCACCGGGGAAGGCAATTACGGCAACCCGATCGCGCGCGATGCCGAAGGGCCGTGGCGCCAATTCGACGAATTGCTGGCCGAGCCCTATATTCGCGGCCGCGAGCTGACGACGGCGGTGATCGACGGCCCCGACGGCCCGCGCGCGCTGACCGTCACCGAACTGGTGCCCAAGTCGGGCTTCTACGATTTCGACGCCAAATACACCGACGGCATGACCGACCACGTCTGCCCCGCCGACATTCCCGACGCCATCGCCAGGCTGTGCCTCGAATACGCCCTGCGCGCGCACAAGGTGCTCGGTTGCAAGGGCACGAGCCGGACCGATTTCCGCTGGGACGACGAACAGGGCGAGGCGGGGTTGTTCGTGCTCGAAACCAACACCCAGCCGGGCATGACCCCGCTCAGCCTCGTGCCCGAACAGGCGAAGCATTGCGGGATGAGCTACGAGGACCTGGTCGAGGCGATCGTCGCCGAGGCGCTCAGGGTGCACACATCGACAGGAGGGTCGCATGGCGCGGATCAAGCGTAAGGCCACCGGCGCACGCCGGGTCGCAAAGTCGAACGGACGGCGGCAGACGGCGCGCCGCGCGAAGGCGAAGACCGGGAGTTTTCTCGGATCGGTCGCCGCTGTGCTGCCGTTCACGCAGGAGCAGCTCGAACGCATCTTCCTCGCCATCGTCCTCGGCATCGCCGTGACCATCGCCTGGTTCGTCGCCAATATGGCGGGCGTGCCCGCGATGGCGCAGAACCAGCTCGCGCTCGCGGCGTCCGATGCCGGGTTCGAGGTCCGCCGCGTCACCGTCACCGGCGTCGACCGGATGAACGAGCTCAAGGTCTACGAACGCGCACTCGCCCGGCGCGACCGCCCGATGCCGCTGGTCGAGCTCGGTACGCTGCGCGAGGAGCTCCTGGAACTGCCCTGGGTCGAGGATGCGCGCGTTTCGCGCCAGCTGCCCGACACGCTCAAGATCGATATCGTCGAGCGCACCCCGCATGCAGTGCTGAAGAAACCCGACCGGCTGGTGCTGATCGACGGCCACGGGGTCGAGCTGGAGCCGATCTCGCAGGCCAACGCCAAGGGCATGCTGCTGATCGAGGGGCCCGGCGCGGCGAAGCAGGTCGAGCGCCTGTCGCACCTGCTCGACAGCGCACCCGCGCTCAAGCCGCAGGTGGCAAGCGCCGAATGGGTCGGCAACCGGCGCTGGAACCTCACCTTCGAGACTCGCCAGATCGTCGCGCTGCCGCAAGGTGAGGACGAGGCGGCGAGCGCGCTCGTCACCTTCGCCCGGCTCGACGGGCAGAACCGGCTGATCGGCGGCAAGGTCGCGCGCTTCGACATGCGCGTCGAGGACAAGATCATCATGCGCGTCGACGGGCGCGCCGAGCAGGCGCTCGATACGAAGGGATCCGACTGATGCCCACGCCGCGCATTTCCAAGGTCTTCGGAGCAGTCAATGTCGGATCGTTCCGCATTTCCGCGATGATCATGGGTATTTCGGAAACAGGCGAGATGATCGTGCTCGGCTCGGGCCACCGCGCCAGCCAGGGGATCAAGCGCGGCTACGTCACCGACATGGCGGCGGCGACCTACGCCATCCGCGATGCGGTCGAGCGCGCCGAGAAGAACGCCGGCACCCGCGTGCAGAGCGTGTGGGCGGGCTGTTCGGGCGCGGGCCTGTCGAGCCATGTCGCCAAGGTCGAGGTCGAGGTCGGCGGGCGCCGGATCGAGGAAGAGGATATCGAGCAATTGCTGCTCGCCGCGCGCGATTCGATCCAGCCCGACGGGCGCATGGTGCTGCATGCCCAGCCTGCGCATTACACGCTCGACGGCGCGCATGGAGTCGCCAATCCGACCGGCCTCCATGCCGAGCGGCTCGGGGTCGACATCCACGTCATGCTGGCCGACGGCGCTCCGGTGAAGAACCTGATCGAGGCGGTCGAGAACGCGCATCTGAACGTCGAATCGGTCGTCGCCGCACCGATCGCGGCGGGCCATGCCTGCCTCTCGCCCGAAGAGCGCGAATTGGGCACCGCACTGATCGAGATCGGCGGCGACGTGACCAATGTGTCGGTCTATGCCGGGGGCATGCTGCTCGGACTGAAGCCGATCCCGCTCGGCTCGACCGACATCACCGACGCGGTCGCTTCGGCCTTCGGGATCAGGCGGTTCCAGGCCGAGCGCCTCAAATGCGTCGCCGGCTCCGCCATCGCCAGCCCGACCGATCACCGCGAGATGATCCCGGTCGACGGGCCGGGTGAAACCGGCGGCGGACCCGCCGCGCGCGGCGCGGACGAACGCAATCGCATCCCGCGTGCCGAGCTGGTCTCGGTGGTGACCGAGGAACTCGCCAAGCTGACCAGCGAATTGGGCAAGGCCCTCAAGGAACTGGGTTTCTCCGGCGCCAAGGGGGGGCAGGTCGTGCTCACCGGCGGTGGAGCCGAGCTGGCGGGAATCGCCGAATTCACGCAGGGCGCGCTCGCCCGCCCGGTACGGATCGGCAAGCCCCCTGCCTTGCGCGGACTGCCCGAGGCGCATGCGACACCGGGCTTCGCGACGCTGGCCGGGCTGTGCCTCTACGCCGCAGACGATCCGGTCGATATCCGCTCGGTCGGTTCGCGCTACCAGAAGACGATGCGCTATTCCGGCTTCGGTCTCGTCACGCGGGTGTGGCAGGCGATGCGGGAATACTTCTGATGGGTGTTTCGCAACATCGCGAGGAGTGTTTGTTGGGTGCGGGAAGCACGTCCGTGCTTCCCTTGCTGTTCCGTCCCCGCCGGAAAACCAGACCACAACCCCCGGTTAACCACTGTGGATAAGCGATTTACCCCTATGCACCGGCGATTCGGAATGTGTCAGACTGACGAACGACGTTTCAGAATTTTTCATGCCCCCTGGAGGGAAGCACAATGAGTATCAGCATCGGCCCTGCGGCATCGGACGAACTGCGTCCGCGCATTACCGTGATCGGCGTCGGTGGCGCGGGCGGCAATGCGATCGCGAACATGATCGGCGCCGAAATCGAAGGGGTCGACTTCATCGTCGCCAACACCGATGCGCAGGCGCTCAACACCTCGGCGGCCGATACCCGCATCCAGCTCGGTCCCGAAATCACCGGCGGGCTCGGGGCCGGGGCGCGGCCCGAAGTCGGCAAGGCGGCGGCCGAAGAGACGACGCAGGAAATCGAGAACGCGCTCGACGGGGTCAACATGTGCTTCATCGCCGCCGGCATGGGTGGCGGCACGGGCACCGGCGCGGCGCCGGTCATCGCCGAAGCCGCACGGCGCAAGGGTGTGCTGACCGTCGGCGTGGTGACCAAGCCGTTCCTGTTCGAAGGCACGCGCCGCATGCGCGCCGCCGAGGCGGGGATCGAGGAACTGCAGAAGCATGTCGACACGCTTATCGTCATACCCAACCAGAACCTGTTCCTGGTCGCCAAGGCGGAAACGACCTTCAAGGAGGCGTTCCAGCTCGCCGACGAGGTGCTGCAGCAGGGCGTGCGCTCGATCACCGACCTGATGGTGATGCCGGGCCTGATCAATCTCGACTTCGCCGACATCAAGTCGGTGATGGAGGAGATGGGCAAGGCGATGATGGGTACCGGCGAGGGCGAGGGCGAGAACCGCGCGCTCGAAGCCGCCGAACGCGCGATCGCCAACCCGCTGCTCGACGGGGTCAGCATGGCCGGCGCCAAGGGGGTGATCATTTCGATCATTGGCGGCGAGGACATGAAGCTGCTCGAGGTCGACGAGGCGGCGAACCACATCCGCGAACTGGTCGACGAGGAAGCGAACATCATCTGGGGCTCGGCCTTCAATCCCGATCTCGACGGCAGAATCCGCGTTTCGGTAGTGGCGACGGGTATCGAGCCGGGCGCGGGGGCGCTCGATTCCGACGGCGAGCGGCATTCGCTCAAGCTCGGCGGCAACCGTCCGCCCAAGCGGCCGGTGCTCGAACTGCCGGACGAAGACGAGATCGACGAGGACGAGGAGGCTGCGCCGGCCCCCGCTCCCGTACCCGATTTCAGCGCTCCGCCCGAGGAGGCCGAACCGATGTCGCTCGAAGGCTTCGACGAACCCGAGACGGACGAGGACGATGTCGACGATATCGTCGACCCGCTCGCCGGTATGCGAAATTCGGTGCCTGAGGCGTACGATCCGGAAGGCGGCGAAGAGGGCCTGCCCGAACCGACCGACGACGACCAGCATGCGGTCGTCGGCGAGGAGGACGGGTTTGCCGAGGAAACCGACGCAGGTTCCGACGACGACGACTGGGACGAGCTTCCGGGCGCGCCTGCGCGCAAGAAGCAGCCGCTTGACCTTTCCGGCGCTACACCGGCCGAGGAAGGCGACGGGGGCGCTGCCGATGGCGAAAAGCAGGACGAATTGCTGCTCGACGCCGACCGCCTGGCCGAACGCGACGAACCGGTCCAGCCGCCTGCCGCCGGGGGCCGCCGCCGCGGTCTCGTATCGAGCGACGAAAGTGGGGGTGGGGGCGGATCGTCGGGCGGCGGCAGCACGCTGTTCGAGCGGATGGCCAACCTGTCGCGCGGAACCGACGGCAAGGACGAGGACGACGAAGACGAGGATGAGGACGACGGCGGTTCGCTCAACATCCCGCGCTTCCTCGGGCGTCAGAACAACCAGTAGCGCTTGCCGGCGCCATTCGGTCGCCATTCAGTCGCGTCCCGCTATCGGGCCGTAGCGCCGCCGCCACCGTCCGGCGACGCTGCGATTGCGTGCGCACAGGAAAATCCCCATTGGCATAGGCGATGAAAACGGGTCCATCTGTCAGTCTTGCAACTTTGGCCGCCGGTCTTGCGAGCGCGCCGCTTGCCGCGCAATCCTCCGCGGACAGCGTGTCGCAGGCGATGGTGCAGCCGCTGCCCCCCGCCGCCGTGTCCGAGCTCAATACCGCGCTGAGGCGGCTGGCGAGCAATTCGCGCAATCTCGATGCGCTGCTCGATGCCGGCTACGCCTCGCTCAAGCTCGACGATGTCGACGCTGCGATCGGGTTCTTCGGGCGGGCGCAGGAGCTTTCGCCCGACAATCCACGGGTCAAGACGGGACTGGCGGCGGCGTTCGTGCGCTCGCAGCGGCCGGTCGAAGCGCTGCAAATGTTCGACGAGGCCGAGCGCGCCGGCGCTTCGACACGGTCGCTGGCGGGGGATCGCGGGCTGGCCTACGATCTGGTCGGCGACAATGCCGCCGCGCAGGATCAGTACGCCCGCGCGATGAGCGGACCCGACGGCGACGCGATCCGCCACCGCATGGCGCTGAGCCAGGCGATTTCGGGCAATCGCGAGGCATTCGAGCGAACCCTGTCGCCGCTGATCGAGCGGCGCGATCCGGCCGCCTACCGCACCCGCGCCTTCGCGCTGGCGATACTCGGCGAGGAAGACGAGGCGGTGGCGATCACCGAGGCGGTGATGCCGCCCGATCTCGCTGCGCGCATTGCCCCCTACCTGCGCTACATGCGGCGGCTGACTCCGGCGCAGATGGCGGCGGCGGCCAATCTAGGCATTTTCCCGCGCGCCGCGCAGATCGGTCGCGACGACCCGCAAATCGCGCAATATCGCAACGGATCGCGCGCGGTACGTACCGCCGATGCGAGCCTCGCGCCATCGGGCGAACCGCTCGGGGCGCGGCCGGGCACGCCGACGGCGGACGCGCAGCCGCAACGCCGCCGGCCCGACCGCGCGACCGGCCCGGCCGACAATACGCGCCAGGCGCGCTCGTCGCGCAACCGGGGCGAGGAACGGCGCCTGACCCGGCGCGAGGCGGAGCGGATGCTGCGCGATCGCTCGACCGATCCGGATGTGCGCGCGCAAATCGAACGACAGCTCGGGCGAACGGAAGATGCAACCCCGCCGCCTCCTCCACCGCCCCCGCCTCCACCGCCCCCGCCTCCGCCGCCCCCTCCTCCCGCAGCGGAGCCGGTATCCGAACCGGTGGTCCGGGTCGTGCCGACGCGCAGCGAGCCGGATACCGGCGCGGGGACCGGGCAGGGCGGCGAACTAGCGGCCATTGCCCGCCCCGGCTTCGATCTCTCCCCGAGCGGTGAGCCCGGCGGGGAGGAGGCTGCGTCACCGCCACCGCCACCGCCACCGCCGCCACCGCCTCCCCCTTCGTCGCAAGCCGCCAGCGTCGCCGATGCCTTCGCCGGTTTCTCGCTGCCGCCCGGCCGCACGGCGACGTCGTCCGCCACCACCGATGCAGTCGATATCACCGCCATCGAGCCGCCGCGCGAGATCGAGGATGCAGCGGGAGCAGAAGCGGCTGCACCCCGGCACCCGAGCCGTATCTGGGTGCAGGTCGCAACCGGGCGCGATCGTTCCGCGCTGCGTTTCGACTGGCGGCGCCTGTCGCGCCAGGCCCCCGAAGTGCTCGGAGATTTCGAGCCGCATGTGACGCCGTGGGGTGCCGCCAACCGGCTGCTCGCCGGTCCCTACGAATCGGCCCGTACCGCGCGCGAAGCGGTCAACGCGCTGAAGGATGCCGGGATCGACAGCTTCACCTTCACCAGTCCCGAAGGACAGGAAATCGAAGCTCTGCCCTGAGGCGATGCAGCGGCGTTTTTGCACAGGCTTTGAACAGCCAAGCCGGTTTGTCCCCAGCAATGCTTAACGGTCCGTTTGCCAGCAACGGGGCGGAGACGGCATTTCGACGCCATGAGACGGGCGATGGAATCCAACCGATGATGAGCGGCGAGGAACGCTATGCGGTCGAGGACGACCTGGCGCCGCTCGACATGTTGACGGCGCTGTTCGAGGCGCGCGACTGGCCGTGCAAGCCGGTGTCGGAAGACGAAATAGCCGGGGAAATTCAAGGTAGTTGGGCGAAGTACCAGCTGCGCTGCATCTGGCGCGAGGAAGACCGGGTGCTGCAATTGCTGTGCCTGCCCGACATCCGCGTTTCGGATTCCAAAAGGCGTGATGCGCACGAGCTGCTCGCGCTGGTCAACGAACAGATATGGCTCGGCCATTTCGATATCTGGTCGAAGGGCGAGGTGCTGCTCTACCGCCACGGCGTCATGCTGGGAGCGGATGGGTTGCTCGGGCTGGACCAGGCGCAGGCGCTGGTCGAGACCGCGGTCGACGAATGCGACCGCTTCTATCCCGCCTTCCAGTTCGTGTTGTGGGGCGACAAGCGCCCGCGCGACGCGCTCGATGCAGCGCTCGTCGATGCGGCGGGAGAGGCTTGAGCGCGACAGCCTGGCTCGGCTAGGCACACGCCGATGAATATTCTGGTCTACGGCTACGGCACGATGGCGTCGGCGATGGTCGAGGGCTGGCTGCGCGCCGGGATCGAGCCCGCGCGGATTACCGCTTACAACCCGCGGGCAAAGCCGACGCCGGAAGGCGTCGCGCTGGTCACCGATCCGCCCGAGCGCCAGTTCGACATCGTGCTGCTCGGCTTCAAGCCGTACATGCTCGCCGATATCGCGCCCGAAATGGACCGTGTCGTCGGTGCGGATACGATGGTCGTGTCGATCCTCGCCGGGGTCGATCTCGCGACGCTCGAAAGGGCGTTTCCCGCGGCGGGCGGCTGGGTGCGGTTCATGCCCAATCTCGCAGTGGCGATCGGCAAGTCCCCCAACGCGCTGATCTCGCGGGGGCTGTCGAACCATCGGCGCGAGGAGATCACGCGGCTCGCCGAAATGCTTGGCAGCGCCGAATGGGTCGGCGACGAAACGCAGTTCGACCTCGTCACGGCGCTGGCCGGATCGGGGCCGGGCTTCGTCTATCGCTTCATCGACGCGCTGGCGGCGGGAGCGGTCGAACTCGGTCTCGATCCCGCGCAGGCGCAGCGGCTGGCGGTGACGATGGTCGACGGCGCCGGTGCGCTCGCCGCCGCATCGGAGCACAGCCCGGCAGAGCTTGCGCGCCGGGTCGCGAGCCCGGGCGGGATGACGCAGAAGGGGCTCGACGTGCTCGACGCCGACGGCGCATTGGCGCGGCTGGTCGCGCGCTGCTTGCGCGCCGCGCGCGACCGCGGCGAGGAAATGGGCCGCGAAGCGCGCGAACAGGGTTAACCACAGCCGCGCGAATTACGTCGCGTAACGCTTGAAAATTCGCGCGTTTGGCCCGATATTGCCTGCAAAGCGGAGCCGATCCCGGCAATCCGCGACAAAGGAGTTTGGATCGAAATGGCTGATTGGAAAGAACCCGGCCAGCGTCGGAGCGAGTTCGGTGCTGCCGCGCCCGCGCAGGGCGATGTCGCAACCGGCACCACTTTCGACGAGGGCCTGCGGCAGCACATGCTGTCGATCTACAACTACATGACGTCTGGCGTGCTGCTGACGGGCATCGTTGCGGCGCTGTTCGTACGCTCGCCCTTCTTCGAAAGCGCGTTCCAGGTTGTGCAGACGCCTTACGGCACGGCCTACGAGGCGAGCATGCTCGGCTGGATCATCAAGCTTTCGCCGCTGGCATTCATCGCTTTCTGGTGGTTCGGTGCCAAGAACGCCGGCAAGACCGCGCTTCAGGCGATGTTCTGGGGCTTCGCGACCGCGATGGGCCTGTCGCTGTCGACGATCTTCGTGATGTATACCGGCGAATCGATCGCCGCGACCTTCTTCGCCACCTCCGCCGCCTTCGCCGGACTCAGTCTGTGGGGTTATACCACCAAGAAGGATCTCAGCGGCTGGGGCAGCTTCCTGATTATGGGCGTAGTCGGCCTGCTGGTCGCACTGCTGCTCAACATGTTTATCGGGTCCGAGCCTCTTGCCTATGCGATCAGCATCCTCGGCGTGCTGATCTTCGCCGGCCTCACCGCCTACGACACGCAGAGGCTCAAGGAACAGTACCAGTATGTCCGCGGCACCGAGGACGCACCGCGTGCGGTGATCTTCGGGGCGCTCAATCTGTACCTCGACTTCGTCAACATGTTCATTTTCCTGCTGCAATTGCTCGGCAGCCGCGAATAGTCGCACGCGCGATTCGCTTCATCGTGCCCGGGGCGCAAACCGCGCTCCGGGCATTTTCTTTGTCCGTTCCACGCGTTAGGGTCGTTTGCTTAAGGCGGGCGCAAGCTTGCATGGGGCATATTCTACGGGACGGGAAAGGAGGCCGTGCGCAATGGCCGGCATGAACGGGGCACAGATCAGGATTTTCGGGATAGCCGCGGGGCTGGCGATGCTCGCTGCGTGCGCAACGCCACCACCGCCGCCGCCGCCGCCTCCGCCGCCCCCTCCTCCGCCGCCGCCGGTCAAGGTCATACCGCCGAGACCGACTCCGCCCGGGGGCGCGACCGCTGCGATGTATATCCCGCCCGTTGGCATCGACGGCATTCGCCAGACGGTGAATTACGGCCTGTCGACCGACCAGACGACGTGGAACTTCCGTTCCGCGATGAACGTCGCGGCGCTCAATTGCCTCGATCCGGAATATGCCGGTATCCTGCCCGCCTATTCGAGCATGCTCGAGCGGCACGAACGCAAGCTGCGCGGAACCAACGATGCGCTGCTGGCCGACTATCGCGCGGAATACGGCCGTTCGGACTATCGCGACGCCTATGACGGGTACATGACCAAGGTGTACAACTACTTCGCGCTGCCCCCGGTGCAGCGCGCGTTCTGCGATACCGCGATGCAGGTTGCCAACGAATCCCTGCTGGTCGAAACCGGTCAGCTAGATCTGTTCGCCTCGACTGCCTTGCAGCGGTTCGAAGCGGTGTTCGAGAACTTCTACAGTTCCTACGAGCGCTACCGCACGAACCTGGCAGCCTGGGATGCCGAATACGGCCCGCCGCCGAGCGCATTCACTGCGAGCCCTTATGCGAGCACGTCTCCGTTGCCGACCAGCGGCCCGATCGTGCAGCCCTTGCCGGGGCCGAGTGCCAGTTCGGCGGTATCGCCGACCTACAGCGACCCGACCGGTAGCTATACGGGACCTTCGGGCGGTGCGATCGTGCAGCAGCCTGCCGGGCAGGAGCCGATCGTGAGCGATCGATCGGTGCCGACCTATGGTCCTTCTTTCGGGACCGGGACGGTACAGCCCGTTCCCGGCGCATCGGCGTCGCTGCCTCCGCCCGGCAATGCTCCGGTGCAGACGCTGCCCACCGTGGACCCCGGAGCGTCGATCGAATTCGTCTCCGAGCCTGTGGTCGAGGGCGAACCCGCGGCGGCTCCGGACACCGCCCCGCAACCCGGCTTCGACATGCTCGCCCCGGCCGTGCCGGCGACGACCACCAGCGAACCCGTGGTGCAGCCGGTCGACCCGGAGGACACGCTGGGGCCGGTCGAGGACGAGGACGGGCGATAGCGCGCAAGTTTGCCCTTTGCTTGGGGCGAAGCTTTCGCTAAAGGCCGCGCCTTCGCGGGGCGCACCCGCGATCAGCAGACCTGGAACGGGGCCGTAGCTCAGTTGGGAGAGCGCGTCGTTCGCAATGACGAGGTCAGGGGTTCGATTCCCCTCGGCTCCACCAGGTTTTTGATTTTCAAAAACCTGATTCCTTGTTTTTCGCACCCGCCTCCGCGGGTGCGTCCTCGCGGCCGTTCCTCCCTTCGGTCGGGCCGCTGCGGGCGGGCGGTCGCCCTTGCGGACCCTTCGGGTCCGTGCTCCGCGACCAAGCCGGTTGGTCGGACCAGGTTCCGGGCGAGAGCGGCGAGGCTTGGACCAAGAACCTTGGCGCGACCTCGCCACCGTGCCGCGACCAGCGGCGCCAGAGCGCGACTGCGCGACCGTAGGTGCCCGGAGCGTAGCGAAGGAACAGCACCGGAGGATGCACCCGCGGAGGCGGGTGCGAAACACAAAGACTCCTAGCGAGCCGCACCGAAACCACCTAACTGCCGGGTCATGCATTTCCTCGACCAGGCCAAAATCTATCTCAAGTCCGGCGCGGGCGGCCCCGGCGCCGTGTCGTTCCGGCGCGAGAAATATATCGAATATGGCGGCCCGGACGGCGGCGACGGGGGCAAGGGCGGCGATATCGTGTTCGAGGCGGTGCCCGGCCTCAATACGCTGATCGACTTCCGCTACGCACAGCACTTCAAGGCGCCGCGCGGCGGGCACGGCATGGGCAAGGACCGTACCGGGGCGGGCGCCAAGGACCTCGTCATCGAAGTGCCGGTCGGCACGCAGGTGCTCTCCGAGGACAAGGAAGAGATTCTCGCCGACTTCACCGAAATCGGCCAGCGCGTGGTGTTTCTCGAAGGCGGCATGGGCGGGCGCGGCAATGCGAGCTACAAATCCTCCACCAATCGCGCCCCGCGCCAGCACCAGCCGGGCATTCCCGGAGAAGAAATGTGGGTCTGGCTGCGGCTGAAGCTGCTTGCCGATGTCGGGCTGCTGGGCCTGCCCAATGCGGGCAAGAGCACTTTCATCAACCAGGTTACCAATGCGCGCGCGAAGGTCGGCCACTATGCCTTTACCACGCTGGTGCCGAAGCTCGGCGTGGTGCGGCACAAGGGCCGCGAATTCGTGCTTGCCGACATCCCCGGCCTGATCGCCGGCGCGGCCGAAGGCGCGGGGATCGGCGACCGTTTCCTCGGCCATATCGAGCGCTGCCGCGTGCTGATCCACCTCGTCGATATTGCAGGCGAGGATCCGGCGCAGGCGATGCGCACGGTGCGGGACGAGCTGGCGGCCTATGGCGAAGGCCTCGCGGACAAGCCGCAACTGGTTGCGCTCAACAAGGTCGATCTCGCCGATGCCGAACTCGCCGAGGGTTTCGCGGCCGAACTGCGCGAAGCGGGGGCTGAGCAGGTCTTTGCCGTGTCCGGCGCGACCGGCGACGGCATCGACGAACTGCTCGATGTTGTCCTGCCCTACCTGCCCGACCGCACCGCGACCGAGACCAAGGGCGGCGAGGAAGAGACCGCCGAAGAAGCGAACGACTGGTCGCCGCTCGATTGACTCTCCGCCATCCCGGCGAAAGCCGGGATCCGTATCGGGGATGTTCTGCCTTGGCCCAAAGAGATCCTGACTTTCGTCAGGATGACGGATTGCGCTAGGGTGCGAGCACCATGCCGTTCGACACCATCCACGACCTGATCGCCGCGCCGCGCCTCGTCGTGAAAGTCGGCTCTTCGTTGCTGGTCGGCGGCGGGAAGGCGAATCTCGCATGGCTGAATTCGCTTGCGCAGGACATCGCCGCGCTCAAAGCGCGCGGGCAGCAGGTGGTCGTGGTCAGTTCGGGCGCGATCGCGCTTGGTGCGGCCCGGCTCGGTATGGACAAGGGTGGTCGCGGCAGCCTCGCCGAAGCGCAGGCGGCGGCCGCGGTAGGGCAGGTGGAGCTTGCCCGTATCTGGTCCGAGGCGCTCGACCGACATGGTGCGATTGCGGCGCAGATGCTCTTGACGCTGGGCGACCTCGAAAACCGCCGCAGCTACCTCAATGCCTCGGCTACGCTAGAACGCCTGCTCGAAAGCGGCGCGGTGCCGGTGGTGAACGAGAACGACAGCGTCGCGACCGAGGAAATCCGCTTCGGCGACAACGATCGGCTGGCCGCGCGGGTCGCGCAGGCGGCCGGTGCCACCGGTGTGGCCTTGCTGTCCGATGTCGACGGGCTGTACGATCGCGATCCGGACGAAGAAGGAGCGCAGCTGATCGAGCGGGTGGACAGGTTGACAGGCGATATCCATGCGATGGCTTCGAATGCCTCTTCGTCGGGGCTGGGATCGGGCGGGATGGTTTCCAAACTGCAGGCAGCGGAGATTGCGGATCGCGCCGGAATCGTCCTCGCCATCGTCAATGGGACGTACGAATCGCCGCTGGCCGTGGCGGCGGAGCAGGAGCGCGGCACGCTGTTCCATCCGCGCCGCCGCGACAATGCGCGCAAGGCCTGGCTCGGCGGGCGGCTTGCGCCCAAGGGTGTGCTGACCGTCGACGAGGGGTGCAGTGCAGCCTTGGCCACCGGCTCGAGCCTGCTTGCGGTCGGAGTCACCGCGGTCGAGGGCGAGTTTCGCCGGGGCGACCTGGTGGCGGTCTATTCGGCGCGCGGCGACCGGTTGGCGCAGGGGCTGGTCGAATACGACGCCGCCGAGTGCCGCGCCATCCTCGGCCTCAAGCACGAGCAGCAATCCGATATCCTCGGCTATGCGCCGCGCGGCTGCATGATACACCGCGATCATATGGTGATGCTGTGACGATCGCTCTCACCGGGGGAACGGGTTTCGTGGGCCAGGCCGTGCTCGACGTGCTCGCCCGCGCCGACCGCCCGGCGCGGGCGCTGGCGCGCAGCGTGCCCAAGCGCGCCGGGTCGCGGGTCGAGTGGATCCAGGGCAGCCTGTCGGACCGGGCGGCGCTCGACGAGCTGGTGGAGGGTGCGGAGGTGGTCATCCATATTGCCGGGCTGACCACGTCGACCGATCTGCGCGATTTCGAGCAACCGAATGTCAGCGGCACGTTCGAACTGGTCGAGGCGGCGAAAGCGGCGGGCGTGCCGCGCTTCGTGTTCGTCTCCTCGCTCGCCGCGCGCGCGCCCGGCCTGTCGGCCTACGGCGCGTCGAAGGCGAAGGCGGAGACGATCGTCGCCGCGAGCGGGCTCGACTGGACGGTGGTGCGTCCGCCGGCCGTGTACGGCCCGCGCGACAGGGATATGCTCGACCTGTTCAAGGCGGCGCGCTGGGGGGTGGTGCCGATGCCGCCCGAGGGGCGCACCTCGCTGATCCACGTTCACGACCTGGCCGAATTGCTGGTCGCGCTGATCCCGGGCGGGGAAGGGGTGACCGGCGAGACGTTCGAGCCCGATGACGGGCATGCGGGCGGCTGGACGCATCGCGAGGTGGCGAAGATGATCGGCCGCGCGGTCGGGCGGAGGGTGTGGGTGCCGCATCTGTCGCGCAAGACGCTGGAGCGGCTGTCGCGGCTCGACCTCAGGCTGCGCGGGAACAAGGCGAAACTGACCGCCGACCGGGTCGGCTACATGGTTCACCCCGACTGGGTCGCGGACCCTGCGCGCAAGGTGCCGCAATCGGTGTGGCGCCCGCGCGGGCCGACGCGACCGGGCCTCAAGGGCACGGCGCGCTGGTACCGCAAGAACAAGTGGCTGTGATCTTCCCCCGGAAGGATCAAAACGCCGGATCGTAGCCGGGCGGCAGTTCGCCGTCGTCGCCTGCGGGTACGTGGATACCGCATTCGGTCTTGTCCCAGCCCTTCCACCGGCCCGAGCGCGGGTCCTCCCCCGGTGCGACCTTGTGCGTGCAGGGCGAGCAGCCGATCGACGGATAACCCTGTTCCACCAGCGGATGGCGCGGCAGGTCGTGCGCTTCGAAATACGCAGCGATATCGTCCGCGCTCCAGTCGATCAGCGGATTGATCTTGAGCCGCCCCTGCGCGTCCGAAGTGTCGAGTTCGAACCGCGGCAGGTTGGCGCGGGTCGCGGATTGGAATGCCTTGCGTCCGGTGAAGGTCGCGTCGAAACCTGCCAGCGCCTTGGCCAGAGGTTTGACCTTGCGAATTTCGCAGCAGCCGTCGGGATCGTAGGACCAGCGCAGCCCGCTCTCGTCCTTCGCCTGCAATTCCTCGAGATCGGGGTAGAGATCGACAAGGTTCCTCAGCCCGAGCCGTTCGACCAGCGCATCGCGATAGGCGAGCGTTTTGGGAAAATGCTTGCCGGTTTCGAGGAACAGCACCGGAATACCTGCATCGACCTCAGCCAGAAGGTGAAGCAGGACAGCGCTTTCCGCGCCAAAGCTCGAAACGGTCGCAATATCGCCGACCAGTCCGTCGCCGATCACCGCGCGCAGCATTTCGACCGTATCGCTGCCGCGGAACATGCGGTTGAGCCGGATCGCATCGTGCTCGGTGAAGCGCGGTGCGGTGTCGAGACGGTCGATGGCGCGCAGTTCGTTCATGCGTGGCGTTCGGCCCAGATCGGCTGCCGCGCATCGGCGGCCTCCTGGTAGACATGCGGCCAGCGCGCCAGCGCGGCCTCGACATCATTGGGGTCGAGCGCGGCGTCGGGGGCGAAGGCGTCGAAGCCGCACCGACGCATATAGGCGAGCTGGTCGACCAGCACGTCGCCGACCGCGCGCAGCTCGCCCGCATAGCCGGCCTCGCGCAGGATGCGCGCGGAGGAATAGCCGCGCCCGTCGCCGAAGGCGGGAAAATTGACTTCGACCAGCGCGATGCGCTGCAGATGCGGGATCAGCTCGCGCGCATCGTCGCCGGGCTCGACCCGGACCGCATTGGCGTTGGACTGGTCGAGAAAGGCGTCGACCGTCACCGCGGCGTGGCCGACCGGTTCGTCTTCGCGAAAGCGCAGCTGGACGTCGTCGGGGCTGGTACCGCCGATATCGCTGTCTCCGGTATCAGCCATAAAGCGCCTCCTTGAACGGGGTCATGCCGATGCGGCGATAGGTGTCGAGGAAGCGCTCGCCGTCCTCGCGTTCGCGCAGGTAGACCTCGGCCGCGGTCTCGACCGCGTCGACGATGCCGTCCTCGTCGAAGCCGGGACCGGTGATCTTGGCGAGCGCGGTGTCCTGCGCCTCGCTGCCGCCGAGCAGCAGCTGGTAGTTCTCGACCCCTTTCCTGTCGACGCCGAGAATGCCGATATGGCCGGCATGGTGGTGGCCGCAGGCGTTGATGCAGCCCGAAATCTTGAGCTTCAGCTCGCCCAGCTCGGCGGTCCGGCCCTTGGCGGCGAAGCGTTCCGAAATCCGCTGCGCCACGGGGATCGAACGGGCGTTGGCGAGCGAACAGTAGTCGAGACCCGGGCAGGCGATGATATCCTCGATCGTGTCGAGATTGGGCGCGCCCAGGCCGGCTTCGTCGAGCGCGCTCCACAGCGCGTGCAGGTCCGCGATCCGCACATGCGGGAGGACGATGTTCTGCGTGTGCATCACGCGCAGCTCGTCGAAGCTGTAGCGCTCGGCGAGATCGGCCATCAGCCGCATCTGCTCCGCGCTGGCATCGCCGGGAATGCCGCCGACCGGCTTGAGGCTGATCACCGCGGAGACATAGGCGTCGTGCTTGTGGCGGACGGTGTTGCGCTCGACCCATAGCGCAAAATCGGGGTCCGACCGGTCGACGCTCTTCGGCCCGTCCTCGAAGTCGGGATCCGCGAAGTAGGTGCGGATGCGGTCGAGTTCGGCGATTGGCGGTTCGACGCCCTGTTCGAGCAGGTGCGCGAATTCCTCCTCGACCTGGCGGGTATATTCCTCCGCGCCGAGTTCGTGGACGAGGATCTTGATCCGCGCCTTGTACTTGTTGTCGCGCCGCCCGTAGCGGTTGTAGACCCTGAGGCACGCCTCGGCATAGGTAACCAGCCGGTCGAGCGGGACGAACTCGCGGATGCAGGGTGCGATCATCGGCGTGCGGCCCATTCCGCCGCCGACATAGAAGGCGGCACCCGGTTCGCCCTCGCTGTTGGAAACGATCCGGATGCCGATATCGTGCAGCTTCATCGCCGCGCGATCGGTCTCGCTGGCGATCACCGCGATCTTGAACTTGCGCGGCAGATAGCTGAATTCGGGGTGGAAGCTCGACCATTGCCGCAAAAGTTCGGCATAGGGCCGGGGATCGACCAGCTCATCCGCCGCTGCGCCCGCGAAATGGTCGCTGCTGATATTGCGGATGCAGTTCCCGCTGGTCTGGATCGCGTGCATCTCGACCTCGGCGAGATCGGCAAGGATATCGGCGGCGTCCTCGAGCTTGATCCAGTTGTACTGGATGTTCTGGCGCGTGGTGAAATGGCCGTAGCCGCGGTCGTATGTCTCCGCGATATCGGCCAGCGCGCGCATCTGGCGTCCGTTGAGCGTGCCGTAGGGGATCGCGACGCGCAGCATGTAGGCGTGGAGCTGCAGGTAGAGCCCGTTCATCAGCCGCAACGGCTTGAACTGGTCTTCGCTCAGCTTGCCTTCGAGCCGGCGGCGCGCCTGGTCGCGGAACTCCTCGACGCGGGCGTCGACCATGGCCTGGTCGTATTGGTCGTAGAGATACATGTCAGATCACCCAGTCGCGCGCATCGGGGTCGGCGGGCTTGAGCGTGAGGTCGGGGCGCACCGTGGGGCCGAGCGCGCGGACGCGGTCCTTGATATGCGCGGGGCGGACCTTTCCGTCGATGCGCTCGGCTTCGATCGCATAGGGTACATTGACCCGCCGCGCGGCTTCCTCGCGCGCGGCGACGGTATCGGCCTCGCCGCCCGCATCGACCGCGTCGTCGACATGGATCGACCAGTCGACCCCGGTCCACCACACGACCGCGCCGGTCTTGAGATCGTTGCCGGTGAGGATCTTCATCGCGCCGCTTCCTGTGCCAAGGCGGCGACCGCGCGATCTTCACGAGCGGTCACTTCGCCGATCACGATCAGCGCGGGGCTTTTCACGGCCTCGCGCTCGACCAGTTCGGGAAGGCCTGCGAGCAATCCGCGCAGCACGCGCATTTCCGGTCGCGCGGCGTTCTCGATCACTGCCAGCGGCATGTCGGGCGCGAGCCCGTCCTCCATCAGCTTGTCGGCGATCTGCGGCGCCGTTTTCACACCCATGTAGATAACCAGCGTGCGGCCCTTGCCCGCAAGTCCGGCCCAGTCCTGGTCCCTGAGCCCCTTGCACTGACCGGCAACGAAGCTGACGATGCTCGATGCGTCGCGATGCGTCAGCGCGATCTGCGCTGCGGCCGCGGCGCCGTTGGCGGCGCTGATGCCGGGGACGATCTCGACCGGAACCCCGGCCGCATGACATGCCTCGGCCTCCTCGCCGCCGCGTCCGAAGATCAGCGGATCTCCGCCCTTGAGCCGGACTACGTCGCGCCCGGCGCGCGCCTCGCGCACCAGCAGCGCGCAGATGTCCTCCTGCGGCAGCGTGTGATGCGCGCGCCGCTTGGCGACCGAAATCAGCGTCGCATGTTCGGGCGCCAGCGCGAGCACCGCCGGATCGACCAGCCCGTCATGGACCACGATCCGGGCGCGTTCGAGCAACCGCGCGGCGCGCAGCGTGAGCAGGTCGGGGTCGCCCGGGCCTGCGCCGACGAGATAGACGGTGCCGGTATGTGCCATGCCGGGGAGATGCGCCCGCCCGCGAATTCCCGCCAGCCAGAATGGGTGTCAGGCGGGGTAGCAAAGTTTGTGAAAGCGGCGGTAGCCCGCCTGCAAGGTCAGCTTTCGGACTTCTCGACACGTTGCGAAATGGCGGCGACAAGTTGTTCGAATTGCTCGTTTCCGCGCAGGTTGAGGTCGCGCTGG
This sequence comes from uncultured Altererythrobacter sp., assembly GCA_913055875.1. Taxonomy (GTDB): domain Bacteria; phylum Pseudomonadota; class Alphaproteobacteria; order Sphingomonadales; family Sphingomonadaceae; genus CAJXJY01. The sequence goes on along the minus strand of CAJXJY010000003.1, from coordinate 190,924 downwards.
GGGAAGGGAATCTCGATGCCGTTTTCCTGAAACAGCTCCCACAGCTTCTTGAGCACCTGGCTCTTGATATTGCCGACCCCTTCCTCGGGATCGGTGATCCAGCAATGGATGATGAAATTGACCGAACTGTCGCCGTATTCATCAAGCCAGCAGGTCGGCGGCGGCGCCTTGAGCACGCGGTCGCACGCCTTGGCCGCCTCCAGCATCAGCTTTTCGGCTTCCTTGATGTCGCAGCCGTACGACACGCCGACCGGCACCTGCATCCGCACGTTGCGGCTCGAATAGGACCAGTTCTCGACCTGATTGACCATCAGGTTCTCGTTCGGAATGAGATATTCCTTCTGGTCGCGCGTGGTGATCGAGACCGCGCGGATGCCGATCTTGCGGATCTGGCCGAAGGTCGAATTGCCCGCCTGATCGGCAACCGCGATCACGTCGCCCGGCTTGATCGACTTGTCCATCAGCAGGATGATTCCGGCGATGAGGTTGCCGAAGGTCTTCTGCAGCCCGAAACCGATCGCGAGGCCGAACGCGCCCGAAAACACCGCCAGCGCGGTCAGGTCGATACCGAGGAGGTCGATGCCGATGAAGAAGGCGAGGCCCCAGGCGGCGATGGTGAGCAGCTTTTCGGCGAGCAGACGCTGCGTCTCGTCGAACTTGGTCACCCGGCGCAGCGCCCTGCGACCGACCTTGCTGAGGAACCATGCCAGCGCGATCACCCCGCCGATCACCAGCATGACGAACAGCGCATCGAACAGAGAGATGCGGAAATCGCCGATCTGGAAGGCCAGCGCATCAAGTGTTTCGATCACGCCGCGCACGGTTTCGCTTTGCGATACGGCTTCCTTCGCCGCCTCGGCGCCCTTCACCCCTTCGGCGACCTCTTCGGTCGGCGTCGGGGTCGGAGTCGGCTGCGGAACCGCCAGCAGCGGCTCGCCGGTTTCCGGATCGAGCAGCGGTTCGCCCGTCTCGGGGTCGAGCATCGGGCGCGGCTCGGCTGCGGGAATGCCCATCAGCTGCTCGCCGGTGTCGGGATCGAGCAACGGCTCCCCGGTGCGCGGATCGACCAGCGGCACCGGCTCCGGGCTCGGCGAGCCGGTCGGCGCTTGTGTCGGCAGAGAGGCGGTCGTGGTCATCCTTGCTCCATGGCGGCGAAACCGCGTGCCAGATCGGCGATCAGGTCGCTCGCATCCTCGAGGCCGATCGACAGACGGATACCCAATCGGTCGCCCGATTGCCAACCCTCTGGCGGCCAGGGCGTTTCGCTGCGGATCGAAGCCGGGTCGAACGGCAGCGCAAGGCTTTCGAAACCGCCCCAGCTGAAGCCGATCCCGAACAGGTCGAGCGTATCGATCAGGCGTGTCCGCGCGGCTTCGTCGCTGCCCTTCAACACGAAGCTGAACAATCCGCACCCGCCGGAGAAATCGCGTTGCCACAATTCGTAGCCCGGAGCGCCGGGGAGAAAGGGACACAACACATGCGCCACGTCCTCGCGGTGTTCGAGCCAGCGTGCGATTTCGAGAGCGGTGGCGGTGCTGCGCTCCAGGCGCAGGCCCATCGTCCGCAACCCGCGCGCCGCCAGCGCCGCATCGTCGGGCGAGACGACCTGGCCGAGCGCCTGCGCGGTCTGCCTGAGCCGCCGGTACCAGCGTTCTCCCGCGCTCGCCGACCCCATCATCAGGTCCGAATGGCCGCCGACATGCTTGGTCAGGCTCATGATCGCGATATCGCAGCCGTGATCGAGTGCGTGAAAGCCGAGCGGGCTTGCCCAGGTGTTGTCGATCAGGCTGACGGCGCTCCGTTCGCGTGCGATCGCGGCGAGGGCGGGGATGTCGCACACTTCCATCGTCAGGCTGCCGGGGTTTTCGAACAGCACCGCCTTGGTCTTGTCGCAGAAGCGGTCGGCGAAACCGTCGACGTCGAGCGGGTCGAAAAAGCGGCAATCGACGCCCATGCGCTTGAGCAACCCGTTCGCCATCACGCGGCTCGGCTCGTAGGCGTTGTCGGTGACCAGCAGCACATCGCCCGGCTTGAGCACCGCGAGCAGCGCCCCGGCGATTGCGGCAACGCCGCTCGGGTAGAGCACCGTGCCGTGCGCGCCCGGTTCGAGCTCGGTCAGCGCCTCGGCCAGCGCCCATTGCGTCGGCGCGCCGCGGCGGCCGTAGAAGAAGCGCCCGTCCTCGTTGTGCTTGCCGCCCTCATCCTTGGCCGCGATGTCCTCGTAGAGATGCGTGCTCGCGCGCCACACCGGGGGATTGACCACCGGCCCAGTCCATTCGCGGCGCCGCCCGCCGGTAACGAGGCGGGTGTTCGAGCCATGCGTATCGCTCTTTTTCGTCATGCTCAGCGCGCCGGCCCGGTTTCCTTGGGAGTTTCCGGATCGGCGCCCCATTCGCTCCAGCTGCCGTCGTACAGTGCCGCATCGTGCTTGCCGAGCAGCCGGGCTGCGAACAGCACGACCGAAGCGGTCATCCCGCTGCCGCAGCTGGTCACGAGCGGCCGGTCGAGGTCGATCCCGGCCTCGTCGAACAGGCGCCGGAGCTCGTCGCGCGGCTTGAAGGTTCCGTCCTCCGCCAGCAGCGAACGGAAGAACAAGTGCCGCGCACCCGGAATATGGCCGCCTTCGAGGCCGTGCACGGCATCGTCGGATTCGCCCGTGAAACGCTCGTCGTCGCGGGCATCGACCACCTGCTCGTCGCCGTCACCGATATTGGCGAGCATGTCCTGCTTGCACCGCACGCACCCGGTGTCGGCCGACGGTTCGGGAAAGTCGGAGCGATCGAATTGTGCCGTGCCGGTTTCGAGCGAATGTCCCTCCGCCTTCCACTTTGCCAGACCGCCGTTGAGCACCGCGACGTCGCTCCAGCCGAACATGCGGAACACGAACCATGCGCGCGCCGCGCTGCGCAACATGCTGTCGTCGTAGAGCACCACGCGGTCGCCGGGCCGCATGCCGAGTTCGGCCATGCGCTCGGCGAACTGGTCGGCACGCGGCAGGGCCGACGGGACGGAAGAGGTTTCGTCCGTCAGGCTCGCAAGGCCGAGAAATGCGGCCCCGGGGATATGGTCCTCGGCGAAGTCCGCTGCCGGATCGCGGCCTGCGGCGGGCAGATGCGCCGAGGCGTCGAGCACGCGTACGGTGGCCAGATTGTCCGCCAGCCAGTCGGTCGAAACGAGCATGTCCATACGACCGGGGTAGCCGCGCACGGCACCGTCTGTCGAGCGGTCAATCGAGCGGCATCGTTCCGATCGAACGGTAGGTTTGCGGCATTTCGTCGAGGCGGAAGGGCTGCAGTTTGCGCGCCTGCCCATCGGGCAGCGTGCCGACGAGGAAGGTGCGCGCGACCGGATCGGCGCCGTCGGGCTGCGCGCGCACACGCAACAGCGGGACGTAGAGATGGGCCTTGCCCTGCCGGATCGTCCGGACCGTCTCGAGCGGCAACCGGAGTTCGCCTTTCACCTCGACTTCCTCGCCCGGCGCGATCGCACCGATGCACCCGGTTTCGGGCAGGGTGCTGTCGGGTTTCGCAAGCTGCTGCTCCATCGGCAGGCTGCGATGCGCCGACACGAGGTCGGCCCCGATGAAGATATCGCTGAGCGGCTTCGGGCCGTTGTTCTTCAGGCTGAGCCGGTACGCCAGGCTGGCAAAGCGCATGCTCCGGCTGAGCTGCACCGGCGCGACCGAGATCGCCAGCGCGCTGGCGGGGGCAGACGCCGCCGGCTGCGGCTCGGATACGGGTTCCGGCGGCGAAGGCGGAGGCGCCTGCCGACGCGCAAGCGGAGGTTCGATCTCGGGCGTGCCCGCCGGAGAATAGCGGCGATTGCGCAGGAACCACAGTCCGAACGCCCCCGTTCCGAGCGCCGCAAGCGCCGCGAGCAGCCAGGCCCACCACGCGAACGCCGAGTCGCTTTCCACCGGCGCTGCGTCCGGCCTCGCCGTAGCGGGGGACGGAGCGGAGGCCGGATCGCCGGACGCAGGGCTTTGTACCTGCGTCGGGGCGGGGGTCGGTTCGCTCGACGGCAGGGGTGGGGGCTCGGGTTCGTTGCGCGGTGTCGGCAGCGGGCTTGCCGTCGCTCGCGGCACAGGTTGTACGATCGCACCGGGGGTGCGCGCCGGTCGCGGGACCGGCGTGTTCGTTGCAGTGGGCGGCGGCGCAGGGCTTGCCGTCGGCGTCGGCGTGGCGGTCGGGATCACTCGCGGGCCGACCGGGACCGGTGCTTCCGTATCGACCGGCCCCTGCACGCGCGGCGTTGCGGACGGCGTCGGGGTCGGGTTGGGCGGCAGCTGGAAGTCCTGCACCCGGTTTTGCGCTGCAGCGGGCGCGGCACCAAGGACGGCCCCGCAAACGGCCCCGGAAACGGCCACGTGTACGGCAAGCGCGGAGAGGAGCTGGATGGCGGGTTTCATAAGAGGCGAGTCGGCAATCGCGGGCGGCGCTGAATAGGGGCTGAAAAGCGGAATCGCCAGCGGCGACTTGTGCGAAAGCGCCGATCGGGCCACATGCGCGGCATGAGCGACACACCAGACACGCTGCATCTCGGGCGGCAAAGTCCGCTGCCCGCCTCGCCCGAGGAGGCGAAACTCGACTACGTGGCCGATCCGCGCGAAGGAGCGCTGTATCTCGTTCGCTTCGCCGCGCCCGAATTTACCTCGCTGTGCCCGGTTACCGGCCAGCCCGACTTCGCGCACCTTGTTATCGACTACGCGCCGGGTGCAACGATCGTCGAATCGAAGAGCCTCAAGCTGTTCCTCGGGTCGTTTCGCAATCATTGCGGCTTCCACGAGGATATCACGGTCGGCATCGGCCAGCGGCTGGCCGAGGAGATGGCACCGCGCTGGCTCCGTATCGGCGGCTACTGGTACCCGCGCGGCGGTATTCCGATCGACGTGTTCTGGCAAACCGGCGTGCCGCCCGAGGGTCTGTGGGTACCCGATCAGGGCGTGGCGCCCTATCGCGGGCGGGGGTAGATGGTGCCGGTTGAGGGAATCGAACCCCCGACCTTCGGTTTACAAAACCGCTGCTCTACCAGCTGAGCTAAACCGGCGTCTCTTGTCGTCCTGTCGCTTCGCTGCTCGAGGACGGATCTTGCCATGCCGCCATCGGATGGCTTCCTTGCGGCCCGCGCTTTTCATCACAACGCGCCGAAAGTCCAGCCCTCGGTGCGGGCGATTTTCGGCGTGAGGGCATCGGGGGTCCAGCGGTGGGGATCGCTAGCGACCTCGCGCAGCCAGGCGGCGGTGAGGAGGGCATCCGAGGCGTGATCGTCGATCGTGCCTGCGCCGGCTACAGCCGGTGAGCCCAGCGCGGCGAGGGCGTCGTTCAGTTCTTCGTAGCTGCGCAACTTGCTCTTGGCCGCGCTGCGTCCGGCATCGAGCGCTGCAAGCGTGGTGTAGATTTCGACCATCACGGAGCCGCTCGCCGGCAGCGGGTCGATCGGCCACACCGGCAGCTTGCCGCGCAAGCGGTGCAGCAGCCGCATGCCCGTCAGGCTCGACTTGCCGACCTGCGCCGCGCCGACGAGGTTGAAATTGCTATAGGGCTTGCACCCCATCGCCGCCTGCGCGTGCTCGGTGACGCGAAAGCGCCCGCGGCCGTGCGCCGCCCCGTCACAGCGGAAATTCGCCCCTTCGCGCCCGCCATGGCGGCGGTAATACGCCGCCAGGCCGGGATGATCGACGAAGCCGGTGGCGGCAAGGTACGGATCGTCGGCGCAGATGCGCTCGACCAGCGCCCACAGCGACCTCGCGTCCGGCGGGCTGTCGGCCCGGCCGGGAAAGAACGCGCCGCAATCGGCGAAGGGCAGCGAAATGCCGAGATCCATCCCGACCAGCGTATCGGCGGGCAGGTCGAGCAGCAGCGCCAGCACTTCCTCGCGCGACCAGCCGCCTGCCGGTGGGTCGAGCAGCACCGGCGGGCCTCCGTCGCCATCGGCCAGCGCCAGCGCGATACCCCGGTGCCGTTCGCCCGCCGCGCCGGACCAGTCGATGGCGAGGAAGTGGCGGAAGCGAGTCATCTAGCGCGAGTCCCCGCGAAGGCGGGGACCTCCGGAGAGTTGGCGCCATGCGGCCCGAGGTCCCCGCCTTCGCGGGGACTCATGCATTTTCACGGTCCTCCCGCAGTTTCTGCCAGTACTCGATCCGCTTGGCGATCTCGCGCTCGAACCCGCGTTCGACCGGCTCGTAATAGGTCTGCGGCTCCATTTCCCCGGGCCAGTAATCGTCGCCCGAAAAGCCTTCCTCGGCCTCGTGGTCGTAGGTGTAGCCCTTGCCGTAGCCGATCTCCATCATCAGCTTCGTGGGCGCGTTGAGGATGTTCTGCGGCGGCATCAGACTGCCCGTTTCCCTGGCGCTTCGCCATGCGGCCTTCTGCGCCTTGTAGGCGGCGTTCGATTTGGGCGCTGTGGCGACGTAGAGGCAGGCCTGCGCGATCGCCAGCTCGCCCTCGGGGCTGCCGAGGAACTCGTAGGCGTCCTTTGCCGCAAGGCACTGGTGCAGCGCCTGCGGATCGGCGAGGCCGATGTCTTCGACCGCCATCCGCACCAGCCGCCGCAGCACGTAGAGCGGCTCCTCGCCCGCCACCAGCATCCGCGCGAGGTAGTACAGCGCCGCCTGCGGGTCGGAGCCGCGCACCGCTTTGTGCAGCGCCGAGATGAGGTTGTAATGCCCCTCGCGATCCTTGTCGTAGACCGCGACCCGGCGCTGCAGAAACTGGCCGAGGCCCGCCGGATCGAGCGGCTCATCGATCTTCGCGTTGTAGAGCGTCTCGGCCTGGTTGAGCAGGAAGCGCCCGTCGCCGTCGGCGCTGGCGATCAACGCGCTGCGCGCTCCTTCGGTGAGGGGCAGGGGCCCCTCAAGCTCCTCCGCGCGGTCGAGCAGCCTGCCCAGCGCCTCGGCGTCGAGCCGGTGCAGGATCAGCACCTGCGCGCGGCTGAGCAGCGCGGCGTTGAGTTCGAAGCTGGGGTTCTCGGTGGTGGCGCCGACCAGCGTCACCGTGCCGCGCTCGACAAAGGGCAGGAAGCCGTCCTGCTGCGCGCGGTTGAAGCGGTGGATCTCGTCCACGAACAGCAGCGTGCGTTGCCCGGCCTTGGCCATCCTGTCGGCCTCGGCGAAGGCCTTCTTGAGATCCGCCACACCCGAGAACACCGCGCTGATCGCGACGAAGCGCATGCCGACCGCATCGGCGAGCAGCCGCGCAATGCTGGTCTTGCCGGTGCCCGGAGGTCCCCACAGCACCATGCTCGACATCTTGCCCGCCGCAACCATCCGCCCGATCGCGCCTTCGGCGCCGGTCAGATGGTCCTGCCCGATCACCTCGTCGAGCGCGCGCGGCCGCAACCGGTCGGCGAGCGGCGCATCGTCGCGCGGCGCGTCGTGCGCGGTGGAGGAGGGCAGGTCGTCTCCGAACAGGTCGGCCATGTGGCACAGATAGGGGGAACGGCGCGGATTTCCCACCCATGCGATTGACTGGGCCGGACGCGGTGCCAGACTGGATGAAAGGCGATGGGAGGATGCCGGTGCGGATATTGGTGCGATGGATCATGGCGATGACGCTCGGCATCGCCGCGCCCGTGGCAGCGCAGATGATGCCGGAAGGACCCGTGCTTGCAGCAGCGGACCTGCGCGAGGGGCAGTCGCTCGACGGCGAGTGGACCTACAGTATCGACCCCTATCGCGACGGCGCGGCAGGGTTCCATGGCGGCCCGGCGGGCGAGGGGCACCGCCGCTACGACGATACCGACGTGGCTGCGCGCACCGCGGACGATCCGATCGCGCTCTACGAATACGATATGGACGCCTCGCCCCGCGCGGTGCTGCCCGAAAGCTGGACCGGCCATGCGCCCGAAATGCGGCATTACGAGGGGCTGGTGTGGTACCAGAAGCGCTTCGATGCCGAGATCGCGCCGGGCGAACGGCAATTCCTGCGCTTCGGCGCGGTCAACTACCATGCGGAAGTGTGGCTCAACGGCAAGCGGCTGGGCGAGCACGAGGGCGGTTTCACGCCCTTCGCCTTCGAAGTCACCGGCGTGCTGCGGACCGAGGGCAACCGGCTGGTCGTCGGCGTCGATTCGCAGCGCGACGCATTGTCGATCCCGCCGCCGGTGACCGATTGGGAGACCTATGGCGGAATCACCCGCCCGGTGCGGCTGATCGCCGTGTCCGAAACCTTCGTCGACGATGCCTGGGTGCGGTTGGCCGACCGGGACACGCTGGCGGTCGATATCGTGCTCGATGGGGCTTCCGGGGCCGAGCGTGAGGTTGTGTTTTCCATCCCCGAGCTGGGCCTGCGCCGGTCGGTTCGGACCGGCGACGACGGCGCTGCCCGCTTGACCATTGCCGTTCCGCCCGAAGTCGAGCTGTGGTCGCCCGACAGCCCCAGGCTTTATGAAGTTCTCGTCGAGGCGGGGGGCGACCGTTGGCGCGACCGGGTCGGGCTGCGAACCATAGAGACCGACGGCCCGCATATCCTGCTCAACGGCGAACCGGTCTTCCTGCGCGGCATCAGCCTGCACGAGGAGGAGCTGGGCGAGGACCCCGCACGCAGGATCACACCGGAGGCGGCGCGCGAGCTGCTGACGCTGGCGAAGGGCGGCCTCGGCGCCAATTTCGTGCGGCTGGCGCATTACCCGCATGGCGAAGCGATGGTCCGCGCCGCCGACGAGATGGGTTTGCTCGTCTGGAGCGAAATCCCGGTCTATTGGCGCATCGCCTTCGACGATCCGGCGGCGCTGGAGAAGGCGCGGCTAATGCTCGCCGAGAACATCCTGCGCGACCGCAACCGCGCCGCGGTCGCGCTTTGGAGCGTTGGCAACGAGACCCCGCTGTCCGATGCGCGCAACGCCTTCATGCGGCGACTGGTCGATGACGTGCGTACGCTCGATCCGCATCGGCTCGTCACCGCCGCGCTGCTGACCGAACAGGAACGCGACGGCGACCATCCGGTGATGGTGATGGGCGACCCGCTCGCGCAGGCGCTCGATGTCATGGCGATCAACGCCTATAACGGCTGGTACGGGCCCGACCGGCTGGCAGACCTGCCGGCGATCGAATGGCGCGTGCCGCCCGGCAAGCCGCTGCTGTTTTCCGAAGTCGGCGCGGGCGCGCTGGCGGGGCTGCATCAGCCGGAGCGGCCGGGCAAGTTCTCGGAGGAATACCAGGCCGAATATTACCGACAGACGCTGGCGATGCTGTCGCAAATCCCGAACTTCGCCGGGATCAGCCCGTGGATACTCAAGGATTTCCGCTCTCCGCGGCGGCAGCGGCCGGTGATCCAGGACGGCTGGAACCGCAAGGGGCTGGTGAGCGAGACGGGCGAGCGCAAGCAGGCGTTCGGGGTGCTTGCCGATTGGTATGCGGAGCGCGCAAGGTAGCGCGGTCCGGAGGGGCGTTGTCCCTGAAAATTGGCCCGGAGGCTTGTCAAAACCGATCTGCGATATATCTTAGAGCTATCTAAGACTATCGGAGATTCGCCATGCACCGCCACAAATATCGCAAGTTTCGCAAGCACGACGCGTGGCCCTTCATCGCCATGATGGCTGCCTCGAAGGGTGGCTGGGGCGGCTGGAACTTCGGCTTCGACGAGGACGACTGGGCAGGCGGACGCGGTCGGCGCCGCCGTCCGCGCGGGCGCATGTTCGCACCCGGAGAGTTGCGGCTCGCACTGCTCGCGCTGGTCGCCGAGGAGCCGCGCCACGGCTACGAACTGATCAAGGCGATCGAGGAGATGACCGGCGGTGCCTACGCCCCGAGCCCCGGCGCGGTCTATCCCACGCTGCAGCTGCTCGAGGACGAAGGCGCGATCGCCGAGGCCGAGGCCGAGGGCGCGCGCAAGCCGTTCGAAGCGACCGAGGCCGGCCGCGCCGAATTGGAGGAACGCGCCGCCGAGGCCGAGGCGCTGATGGAACGGCTCGGCGGGCATGCCAGACGCGCCGAAAGCGTGCGTTCGCCCGACCTGTTCCGCGCGATGGGCAATCTCGCCAGCGTGCTCAAGAACCGCGCCCGAGCGGGCACGCTCGACAAGGAGGTGATGGACGAGATCGTCGACATCATCGACGAGGTCGCCAAGCGGATCGAACGGATCTGAGTTAACATTTGTAAACGCATTTGGCGCGCCCGGCGCGGCGTGGTAGGTTACGCTACGGAAATCGGGCGGTCTCAGGATCGCCCGGGATCGCGACCGGAGGACCTGCCATGACGACATTGCACAAACCGACGCCGTGGCACCTGTGGGTGGTCGGCATCCTCGGGACGCTCTGGAACGGCTTCGGCGCCACCGATTACACCATGACCCAGATCGGGAATCGCGGCTGGTTCTCGGCGATGGGTTTCGACGGCGCCACTACCGACGCGATGCTGGCCTATGTCGACAGTTTCCCGATCTGGGCGCATGCGGCCTGGGCGCTCGGCGTGTGGGGCGGCCTGGCGGGCTCGCTGCTGCTGCTGTTTCACAGACGTCTGGCGGTGCCGGCATTCGTCGTCTCGCTGGTAGGGGCGATCGTGTCGCTGATCTATTCCGCTACCGTCGAAGTCCCCGCCGAACTGGTCGATGTCAGCAACGCCTCGATCATGTATCTGGTCGTCGCCATCGCGCTGTTCCTGCTGTGGTATGCGTGGACGATGGGCAAACGCGGGGTGCTGCGCTGAGCTACCCCCGCCGCGACGTGACGAGGCGGACATAGCTGTCCGCCACCGCGCGGTTGATCGTGTCCCAGTCGTAGTCCTTGCTCTTCGCCTCGCCGGCCGCGCCATGCGCGGTGCGTAGCGCGTCGTCGGTGCAGTAGGGCGCGATGGCATCGGCGAAGGCCTCCGCGCTGCCGGGCGGGACGAGGCGGCCGGTGGTGCCGTCCTCGACCAGGCTCGACGCGCCGGTCGCTCCCGCCGCGACCACCGGTAGCCCGCAGGCCATCGCCTCGAGCGTGACGTTGCCGAAGGTCTCGGTGATCGAGGGGTTGAAGAACACGTCGCCGCCGGCGAGCGCGCGGCCGAGATCCGCGCCGGTCTGAAAGCCCGCGAAAATGCCGTCGCCGAGCGCCTTCTCGAACCAGCCGCGCGCCGGACCGTCGCCGATCACCAGCACCTTGTGCGGCACGCCGCGCCGGCGCAGTGCGGCGATCGCATCGGCGAACACGTCGAGCCCCTTTTCCATCACCAGCCGCCCGAGAAAGACGATCGCGACATCCTCGTCGGTCAGGCCGTGCGCGCTCCGCCAGGCGGGATCGCGTTTTTCGGAGGCGAAGACGCTGCGATCGACCCCGCGCGACCAGATCGAGATATCCTCGTGCATGCCCTGCTCGCGCAGCGTCTCGACCATGCTCGGCGAGGGCGCGACCAGCGCGTCGCAGCGGCGGTAGAAGCGGTGCAGTATCTTCTCGACCAGCGGTTCGGTGAAGCCCAGCCCGTAATAGCGCGGATAGGTCTCGAAGCGGGTGTGCACCGAGGCGAGCACCGGAATGCCGTGCGCGCGCGCCCATTTGAGCGCGCGATGGCCCGAGGGATCGGGCGAGGACAGGTGGAGGATATTCGGAGCGAAGCTCTCGAGATCGTCCAGGTTGGACGAGCTGAGGCCGGTCGGAAGCCGGTATTCCGCGCGCCCCGGCACGGGCATGCGGATATTGGGGATATCGATCAGATCGCCGGTCGCGGGGAAATCGGGTTCGGCGACCTCGGGGGCATAGACGCGCAATGCCGCACCCTGCCGCAGCAGGTACCCGGCCAGCCGGTTCAACGCCTGGTTGGCCCCGTCGCGGGTATAGTTGTAGTTGCCGCTGAACAACGCAATGCGGAGATCGGAAGTCTGCATCGCGCGTGCCCATAGGCGGGAAAGCCCGGCTTGGCGAGTGTGCACGAGCACGCGACACGCGCTGCAACGCGCGATGGTTTCCACTGTAACTTTATCTCCGCTTGACTTGTTGCAGCGCAACATTAGTGCCGCGCGTGGGCCACGCGGTCCCAACGCCGCGCGCGCTCTCTGCAAGGAGAGAATACATGACTGCCGAACCGACGCTCCGTCCGGAGCGCCCCTTCTTTTCGTCCGGTCCCACCGCCAAGCACAAGGGCTGGGACCTCTCCAAAATCCAAACCGAATCGCTCGGCCGCTCGCATCGCAGCGCGCTTGGCAAGTCGCGGCTGAAATACGCCATCGACCTGTCGAAACAGCTGCTCGGCGTCCCCGAAGACTACCTCGTCGGGATCATGCCGGCATCGGATACCGGCGCGCTCGAATGCGCGATGTGGACCATGCTCGGCCCCGACCGCCCGGTTACGGTGGCGGCGTGGGAAAGCTTCGGCAATGTCTGGATCCAGGACGCGGTCAAGCAATTGAAGCTGCCGCAGTTGACCACGCTCGACGCCGATTACGGCGAAATCCCCGACCTCGCCAGCATCCCGCGGGACAACGACGTCGTCTTCACCTGGAACGGCACCACCTCGGGCGCGAAAATCCCGAACACCGACTGGCTCGCTCCGGGCCGCGAGGGCGTGACGATCAACGATGCCACCAGCGCGATCTTCGCGATGGAGATGGACTGGGCCAAGCTCGATGCCACCACCTACAGCTGGCAGAAGGTGATGGGTTCCGAAGCGCAGCACGGCATGCTGATCCTCAGCCCCAAGGCGGTCGAGCGGATCGAGAGTTACGATCCGGCCTGGCCGCTGCCCAAGCTGTTCCGCCTCAAGAAGGGTGACAGGCTCAACCGCGCGATCTTCGAAGGCGCGACGATCAACACGCCCTCGATGCTGGCGACCGAGGATTACATCCTCGCGCTGGAGTGGGCGCAGGCGCTGGGCGGGCGCAAGGCGATGTTCGAGCGCGCCGATGCCAATGCGAAAATCGTCACCGACTGGATCGAGGCGACCACGTGGGTGCGCAACATGGTGGCCGACCCGGCCAAGCGCACCAATACCGGCGTGTGCTTCGTGTTCGAGGGCGACTGGTACGAGAGCCTGTCGCCCGAGGACCAGGCTGCGGTGCCGAAGAAGATCGTCAAGCTGCTCGAGGAGCGCGATGTCGGCTACGATTTCAACGGCTATCGCGACGCGCCGCCGAGCTTGCGTATCTGGTGCGGCGGCACGGTCGAGCAGGAGGATCTGAAACGCCTGCTGCCGTGGATCGAATGGGCCTACGAGCAGGTGAAGAACGGCTGAGCGCCTTCCTGTTGTACCCGTCACCCTGAACTTGTTTCAGGGTCCATTTCTCCTCATCGAACTTCGCTCCGGAAGGCTCGATGGATGCTGAAACGAGTTCAGCATGACGAATAAGGGAAATTCCAATGTCCCAGAAACCCAAAGTCCTCATCAGCGACAAGATGGACCCCAACGCCGCGCGCATCTTCGAGGAGCGCGGCTGCGAGGTCGATGTGAAACCGGGCATGACTCCCGACGAACTCAAGGCCGTGATCGGCGAATACGACGGCCTCGCGATCCGGTCCTCGACCAAGGTGACACCCGAAATTCTCGACGCCGCGACCAGTCTCAAGGTCATCGGCCGCGCCGGGATCGGGGTCGACAATGTCGATATCCCCTACGCCTCGGGCAAGGGCGTGGTGGTGATGAACACCCCGTTCGGCAATTCGATCACCACTGCCGAGCACGCGATCGCGCTGATCTTCGCGGTCGCTCGGCAGATCCCGGCGGCGGACAAGCGCACGCAGGCAGGCGAATGGCCCAAGAGCGATTTCATGGGGGTCGAACTGACCGGCAAGACGCTCGGCCTGATCGGCGCGGGCAATATCGGCTCGATCGTCGCCAGCCGTGCGCTCGGCCTGCGGATGAAGGTGGTCGCCTACGACCCCTTCCTGACCGAGGAACGCGCGGTTGAACTGGGGGTCGAGAAGGTCGATCTCGACGCACTGCTTGCGCGGGCTGATTTCATCACGCTGCACACCCCGCTGACCGACCAGACGCGCAATATCCTGTCGGCGGAAAACCTTGCCAGGACCAAACACGGCGTGCGCATCGTCAATTGCGCCCGCGGCGGATTGATCGACGAGGCGGCGCTCAAGGAGCTGCTCGATTCGGGCCATGTCGCCGGCGCCGCGCTCGACGTGTTCGCGAGCGAGCCGGCCAAGGACAGCCCGCTGTTCGGCACCCCCAATTTCATCAGCACGCCGCATCTCGGCGCGAGCACGACCGAGGCGCAGGTCAATGTCGCGCTGCAGGTGGCCGAGCAGATGGCGGATTATCTCGTCGATGGCGGCGTCACCAACGCGCTCAACATGCCGTCGCTGAGCGCCGAGGAAGCACCCAAGCTCAAGCCCTATATGGCGCTGGCGGAAAAGCTCGGCTCGCTGGTGGGCCAGCTCGCGCACGGCAATCTCACCAAGATCAGCATCGAGCGCGAGGGGCACGCGGCGGAATTGAACGGCAAGCCGGTCACCGGCGCAGTGCTGGCGGGGTTCATGCGGCGCTATTCGGACACGGTGAACATGGTCAATGCGCCCTATCTCGCCAAGGAACGCGGCATGGAAGTGCGCGAGATCCGCAGCGAGCGCGAGGGTGTCTACCACACGCTGGTGCGGGTGACCGTCGCCACCGATGCCGGCGACCGCTCGGTTGCGGGCACGCTGTTCGGCAGCGAGGCGCCGCGGCTGGTCGAGATCTTCGGCGTCGGCATCGAGGCCGACCTGCAGGGCGACATGCTCTATATCGTCAACGAGGACGCGCCGGGCTTCATCGGCCGCATCGGGACGCTGCTGGGCGAGCACGGCATCAATATCGGCACCTTCCATCTCGGCCGCCGCGAGGCGGGCGGAGAGGCGACGCTGCTGCTGAGCGTCGACCAGCCGATCCCGCCCGAAGTGGTCGCGGCCGCCAGCGCGCTGCAGGGAGTGAAGACCGCCATCCCGCTGGCTTTCTAGGCAGCTCATTCTCACCCCGTTCGTCCTGAGCTTGTCGAAGGACCGCTTTTTCTTCTAGCGCTGCACTTCAAGTGAAGGACAGCCCTTCGACAGGCTCAGGGCGAACGGTTTCGGAGGTTTTGCTCGACCAGATGACCCAACCCGACGATCTCCTGCCAGTCGGTCTCGAGGATGCGCTGCCCGTGCGCGCGGCGGCGATCACGCGCGCGATGCGGCAGGTGCTCTCGGCTATGGACGCAAATGGTTACGACCGGGTGCGTCCGCCGCTGGTCGAGTTCGAGCGCTCGCTTGCGGGGCGGATGGAGGGTGTGGCGACGCGCCGCATGGTGCGCTTCACCGATCCCGACAGCCTGCGCACGCTCGCGCTCCGGAGCGACATGACGGTGCAGGTGGGGCGCATCGCAGCAACCTCGCTGCGCGATGCGCCGCGCCCCTTGCGGCTGTGCTATGCCGGCGAGGTGGCGACGCTCAAGGCGGATCAGCTCGACCCGGCGCGCCAGCGGCTCCAGCTCGGTGCCGAGCTGGTCGGGTCGGACAGCGTCGCGGCGGCGAGCGAAGCGGTCGGCGTAGCGCTCGATGCACTCGAGGCGGCGGGCGTAACCGGCCTGTCGGTCGATTTCACTCTGCCCGATATCGTCGATACGCTTGCTGAGGAAGCGCTGCCGATCCCGGTTGACCGGCGCGAGGCGGTGCGGCGCGAGCTCGACATGAAGGATGCGGGCGGGCTCAAGGCGGCGGGGGGCGAAGCCTATCTCCCGCTGCTCTACGCGACCGGGCCGTTCGACGAGGCGATCGGCAAGCTCGCCGCGCTCGATGCGGGCGGGGTGCTGGCGAGCCGGATCGCCGGCCTGCGCGAGATCGCCGCCTCGCTCGGCACGCGCGTGCGGCTGACGCTCGATCCTTCGGAGCGGCACGGCTTCGAATATCAGAGCTGGTTCGGCTTCACGCTCCACGCCGAGGGTGCGCGCGGCGCGCTCGGGCGCGGCGGCACCTATGCGATCAAGGGCAGCGACGAACCCGCAACCGGTTTCTCGCTCTATATGGAGCCGATCCTCGAAGCGCTCGGCAGCGCGGACGCCGCGCCGCGCGAGGCGCTGTTCCTCCCGCTCGGCCACGACCGCGATGCGGCTGCACGGCTGCGCACCGAAGGCTGGCGGACGGTCGCGGCGCTTGCGGAAGACGAGGACCCGGCCGCGCTGGGCTGCACGCATGTGCTCGAAGGAGCCGAAGCGAAGCCCCTCTAGAGTCGCTGTCAGCTTCGCTGAATCGGCACCGGCCCGCTCCCCCACCCGGCCACCCAACGATAGTAAACTATGGGTGGCCGGGTGGGGGAGCGGGCCGGTGCCGCAATGATTTCAGCTTTGCTGAAACCGAGCCTAGCCGCCGAAGCGGGCCTTCAACCAGACATCGACTATCGGAGTGCCGGGATAGTCCGGATTGCCGAGCTCGCGGTTGATTTCCATATGTCCGCGCAGCCCGCGCCCGGCGAGCGCGCGCACCTCCACCGCCGTTCCCGCCTCGCGCAGCGCTGCGGCGAGGCCCTCGCTCTGCCGCTTTGCATCGGCGCGTTCGACATGGAGGATCAGGAAGGCCGGCGCGTTCGGCGCGGCGCCGTGGCTGGTCGGCGATAGCGCCCGCTGCCGGGCGAGGTCGGTGCCGAAGGCCTGTTCGTAAGTGTCGCCGAGCAGCCGCCGGTTCTCTCCCATCTGCGCGGGCACGTCGTAACCGGCGCCGTCGAGCGGGACGATCCCGGCGACATCCGCGAAGGACAGCCCGGCCCCGGCGAGATAGCGCGGATCGGTCCCGACCAGCGCCACCAGATGCGCGCCCGCGCTGTGCCCCATCAGCACGACCCGGTCGCGGTCGATCCCGAGCGCGTCGGCGCGGCGCATCAGTTCGGCGAGCGAGGCCGCGACATCCGCTGCCTGCTGCTCGACCGTGGCGTCCGGTACGAGGCGGTAATTGACCGAGGCGAAATGATAGCCGAGCCCGGTGAAATGACCGGCCTTGTAGGCGCCGGTCGCGTTGCGCTTGTCGCCGCGCTTCCAGCCGCCGCCATGGACGAACAGCACCAGCGGCGCGTCGCTGGCGGGTGCGGCGTAGAAATCGAGCTTCTGCAGCGCCGCTTCGCCATAGGCGATTTCCTGCGCCTCGCTTTGGCTCTCCTCCGCCGCGGCCTCGCGCCGCTGCGCGACACGCTTGCGCAGTTCGGTCTGGCAGTTCTCGCTCAGCTCGGTGTATTTCTGTTGCAGGCAGCTGCGGATCTTGCCGCGGTCGGTTCCGCACAGCCTGACGATCTCGGCGCGGCATTCGCGCGGCAGGCGCTGCTGCGCGAGCGCTCCCGTGGCGACCGTTGCGGCCAGCGCTGCGGCGGCGACCGGAATCCACTTGTTCATTGCTGGCTCCGCTATGGCTTGCAGTGCGTATGTGAAGCCGAGCGCGGGCCGCGCGTCCAGTCGCGGATTGTCGCAGAAGGTATGCGGTCTAGTCGAGCGTCGACGGGTCGGGTCCCATCCGCCCGTCGGGTCCGTCGAGCGCGTCGATGCGCGTCATCTGCTCGTCGGAAAGTTCGAACGACAGCGCGGCGAAATTGGCCTCGATATGCTCGCGGCTGCTGGCCTTGGGGATCGCGCACAAACCGTGCTGCAGGTGCCAGCGCAGGATCACCGCGCTTGCGGGCTGTCCGGTTTCCCCCGCGATGGCGCGGATGGTGTCATTGTCCATCGCGCCGCCCTGGCCAAGCGGCGACCAGCTCTGGGTGACGATGCCGAGATCGTCGTGAACCTCGCGCAAGTGCCGCTGCTGGAAGCCCGGATGCAGTTCGATCTGGTTGAGCGCGGGGGTCACGCCGGTTTCCTCGACGATCCGCCGCAGGTCTTCCTCGCGGAAATTGGACACGCCGATCGACTTCGCCTTCCCTGCCTCGCGTAGTTCGATCAGCGCGCGCCACGTCTCGACGAACAGATCCTTGCCCGGGCATGGCCAGTGGATCAGCAGCATGTCGACGTCTTCCCGGCCGAGGCGGGCGAGACACTTGTCCGCCGCCCTGAGCGTGCGCTCGTAGCCCTGGCTCTCGTTCCAGATCTTGGTCTGGAGGAAAATTTCCGGGCTGTCGCGCAAACCGTCGCCGACGCCGCGCTCGTTCTGGTAGACCGCTGCGGTGTCGACCATGCGATAGCCGACATCGATTGCGATGCGCACCGTGTCGGCGGCATTCTCGTCCTCGATCTGCCAGGTGCCGAAGCCGAGCTGCGGCAGGGCGCGGCCGTCGTTGAGGGTAAGGGTGGGGGTGCCGGTCATGCTTTGCTCCTTTGGAGGGGCAACGTGTGGGGGCAGCAGCGTTTCCGGGGACCTGATACCCAATTGCTTGATGGCACCCCGACATAGGCGGCCAAGTCCGCATTTTCCTACACCGCCCGATTGCGCTAGCGTCCGGCTCGTCCTTCCATTCGCCGCACTTCGCGTCCCATGTCCGTCCGGGCGGAAATTCCTGGCCGGAAACGCGGAAGTGTCACCCTGTCGACTGATTCACGGTAAAAATGCATTGTCTTTCAAACATATGCCGGCAATGCGCCCGGGGTGACACATGGGTGACACCCGTCACCCTTTCGCCGGGCCGCTTTCTCCGCCCCGGACGGTGTTCGAGGCGGTCCATGTCTCGCCGCGCGGTCCGTTGCGCGCTTGCCCCGCGCCCCGCGTCTGCTAGGGCGCGTCCGCAACTCCCGATAGGACATACCTGAATGGCCAACGTCACCGTGATCGGCGCCCAGTGGGGCGATGAGGGCAAGGGCAAGATCGTCGACTGGCTCGCCAGCCGCGCCGATGCCGTGGTCCGCTTCCAGGGCGGACACAATGCCGGGCACACGCTGGTGATCGGCAACACCACCTACAAGCTCAGCCTGCTGCCGAGCGGGATCGTCTCGGGCACGCTCAGCATCATCGGCAACGGCGTGGTGCTCGACCCGTGGGCGCTCAAGGCGGAGATCGAGAAGCTCGAGGGGCAGGGCGTCACCATCACCGCGGACAATCTCGCCATTGCCGACAATTGCCCGCTGATCCTGCCGCTCCACCGCGATCTTGACGGGCTGCGCGAAGCGGCGGCGGGCAGCGGCAAGATCGGCACCACCGGGCGCGGCATCGGCCCCGCCTACGAGGACAAGGTCGGCAGGCGGGCGATCCGCGTGTGCGACCTGGCGCATCTCGACCATCTCGAGCCGCAGCTCGACCGGCTCTGCGCGCATCACGACGCGCTGCGCGCCGGGTTCGACCAGCCGCCGGTCGATCGCGAGGGCCTGCTCGCCGAACTGCGCGAAATCGCCCCCTTCGTGCGCACCTTCGCGCAGCCGGTGTGGAAGCGGCTCAAGAAGGTCCGCAGGGCGGGCGCGAAAATCCTGTTCGAGGGCGCGCAGGGCGTGCTGCTCGATATCGACCACGGCACCTATCCCTTCGTCACCAGCTCGAACACGGTCAGCGGCACGGCCGCGGCGGGCAGCGGGCTGGGACCGAACAGCACCGGCTTCGTGCTCGGCATCGTCAAGGCCTACACCACCCGCGTCGGCAGCGGTCCGTTCCCGACCGAACTCGACGACGAGTATGGCCAGCGGCTCGGCGAGCGCGGGCACGAATTCGGCACCGTCACCGGGCGCCAGCGCCGCTGCGGCTGGTTCGATGCGGTGCTGGTGCGGCAAAGCTGCGCGATCAGCGGCGTCACCGGGATCGCGCTGACCAAGCTCGACGTGCTCGACGGGTTCGAGACGGTGAAGATCTGCACCGGCTATCGCCTGCGCAACAACGTGCTCGACTATCTCCCGAGCCATGCCGGGGACCAGGATGCGGTCGAGCCGATCTACGAGGAGATGGAAGGCTGGAGCGAAACCACCGCGGGTGCGCGCAGCTGGGCCGACCTCCCGGCGCAGGCGATCAAGTATATCCAGCGCGTGCAGGAGCTGATCGAGACGCCGGTCGCGCTGGTTTCGACCAGCCCCGAACGCGAGGACACGATCCTGGTGCGCGACCCGTTCATGGATTGAGCAGCGTCGCAGTGGCAGGATGCGAGCGATGAAGCCGCTGCTGTCGATCCTTGCCACGCTTGCGCTCGCCGCCTGCGCCCCGGTCGAGCGCGTGCCGGTCGGGGCGGCGGATTTCGTGCTGGTCGACAAGTCGGACCGCACGCTGACGCTCTATCGCGGCGGCGAGACGCTCAAGACTTACCGCGACATCGCCTTCGGTGCCGAGCGTGCGGGCCACAAACGCTTCGAGGGCGACGAGCGCACGCCCGAGGGCCGCTATACGATCGACACGCGCAATCCCGACAGCGCCTACTACCTGTCGCTGCGCATCTCCTACCCCAACGCCGCGGACCGCGCCTTTGCCGAGCGGCAGGGGCGCGATCCGGGCGGGGATATCTTCATCCACGGCCAGCCCAACGCCTCTCCGTTGCGGCGGCTGCCGGGCGACTGGACCGACGGCTGCATTGCGGTGACCGATGCCGAGATGGACGAATTGTGGAACGCCGTCGCCGACGGCACCCCGATCGAAATCCGCCCCTAGCTCTCGTCGCGCAGCGCGACCTGCAGTTCCACCCGCTTCACCTCGCGCAGGATCGCGAGCATGTTCATCCGGCTGAAGAACCAATCCTTGGTGAAGCCGACCGCCATGAAGCCGATCACCGAGCCGGTCGCCCACAGAATGAGTTCGCGCGTGGTGTCGACCAGGAACAGTTGCCAGATCGCGTAGAAGGTCGCCATCGCGAGGAAGAAGGTCACGACGAAGATCAGCTTGGCCCAGCCGCCGAGCGGGCCGGACAGCGTGTCGCCGATCTGGGTGAACAGCCCGCGCCCCTCGTCGAGCGAGGCGAGGAACGCCTGGTCGTCCTCGTCGAGGGCGCCGCGGATTTTGTCGTCGATAGTGGTCATGGGTCGTCTCCTGTCGATGGTTCAGGCCAGTGCCGCCTTCAGCTGGCGGCGAGCGTGGAAGAGGCGCGATTTGGCGGTGCCGAGCGGCACCTCCTGCACCTCGGCGATCTCGGCGAGGGTCAGCCCCTCGACGAAATGGAGATGGGCGGCGAGCCGGTGATCGGGCGATAGGCCGGCGAAGGCCTCGTGCAGTGCGGCGGTATCCTCCTGCCCGGGCGGGATCGCCGTGTCGGCGGCCTCGTCCTCGCCCGATCGCTGTCTCTCGATCACAAGGCGCCCGACCGCATCGGCGCATTTCCGGCGCAGGATGCCAAACGCCCAGGCTCCGAACCGCGCCGGGTCGCGCAGTTTGGGCAGACCGCGCCAGATCGCCACCCAGCTGTCCTGCGCGGCCTGCATCGCGAGGTCCGCATCGCCGGTGAGCCGCCGCGCGGTGCGCAGCAGGCGCGGCTGCCAGCGCGCCGAGAGCCGTTCGCCGGCCCGGCGGTCGCCGCCGAGCACGAGCGTCACCAGCAATTCGTCGAATACGGTGCCGGCGGGCGGCGCCTTGCGGGATCGTTTCGCTGCCATCGTATCGTCAGTCCCCCTGTTGGCACGATAGGTTCAAATCGGTGGTGATATTTCCATACCGACCGCCGATATTCTTGACATAACCCTGTTTTGTTCTATTGATGTTCGTTGAGACTACGTAGGAGTCGCTATTATGGCTTACGTGGATTTTTCCTATGCCCCGGCGGGCGATGCCGCTGGCCTGCCGATCTCCGTCACCATTCTTGCCGACCGCGACGACGCCCGCGCCGATTGGTGCGAGTTCGCCGATATGGCCGGGTGGCGGGTGGTCCATTTCGGCGGTTTCGAGTCGATCGCCGACGATACGGTGCGGGTGCTCGGCGACGTGGTCGTGGCCGATTGCCGCGAGGCGAGCGCAGCGGTGCTGGCGGCGCTCTCGCGGATCGATACGCGGGTGGCGCGTTCGGGTGCCGAACTGCTCGTGTCGGCATCGGACCGGGCAATGGAGGCGGTCTTCGCCTGCCTCCAGCAATCCTCCGTGCACTGGCTGGTCGAACCGGCCCTCGGCGAACGCTCCGCCGTGCTGGGAGGGGTGATGGCGCGCAAACCGCGCGCGAGACTGCGCGACCTTTCCGAGCATGACCGGCTGACGCTGTTGCGGCTGACCGAGCAGGTCGTCGACATCGCCGAACGGCTCGAACGCCTCGGGCAGAAGGGGCTGAACGGCGACGGCGGAGCGTTCCGGTTCGAATCTCCAGCCGACCGGTTCAAGGGCGAGGGCGGGGAACGGAACCGCCGCGAGCTGATCCGCAAGCCGCGTCCGCCGTTGCCCGATCCGCGGTTGGTGCGGCGGATCATTCAGCAACGGCAATTGCGCGCGCGCTTCTTCGATCCCGAACTGTTCGCCGACCCCGCCTGGGACATCTTGCTCGACCTCACCGCGGCGCGCGCAGAGCATCAGCGCGTCTCCGTCACCTCGCTGTGCATCGCCAGCGGCGTCCCGCCGACCACCGCCTTGCGCTGGATCGGGCAGATGGTCGAGGTCGGCCTGCTCGAACGGATCGAGGACGAGACCGATCGCCGCCGCGCCTTCATCGCGCTGAGCGACAAGGCGGCCGACGCGATGGCGCGCTATTTCGCCGAACTGGGCAAGGAGGCCTCGCACCTCGTTTGAATGACGGTCCGGCAGCCGATAGACTGCCTGCCGGAGGAGGCTTGCCAGTGCAGTTCGCAAAGCATCTGCGCGATGGTGTGCGCAAGGGCGAAATAACCTGCAGCATACGCATTTGGCACAGCCCGCGCGTGCGCGAGGGTGGGCTCTATCGCATGGAGGACGGGCATGTCCGGGTCGATTCGATCCGCCGGATCGCGCTGGCGGACGTAACCGGCGAGCTGGCGCGGCGGTCGGGCTTCAAAGGCGTTATCGATCTGCTGAAAACCGCCAGGCATGGCACCGGGAGCAATGTCTATCTGATCGAGTTCACCTATCTCCCGCCTGCCTGAGGACGATTGTCAGGCCGGTCGGCGGAGCTTCGTCGCATGGCAGCGGGCGGCGCACCGCATCGGCGCGTGCACGATCGAGGATCGCGGCGGGAATTTCGGGGTCGTGCAGCACCGTGTCCGCCGCGCCCAGCAGCCGGGCCTGCCGGACCGTCAGGCTGTCCGGGTCGTCGCTGCGCAACAGAATCTCGATAGTATCGTTCGCAGACGTGGTCCCGGCACCGTCGATCCAGCGATCGACCCGTTCGGGAGAGCGCTCGTCCAGCGGATCGAGCACGCCGCCTTCGGATAGTGCGGTGTCGAGTGCATGGCGGCGCTCGCCTGTGTCGGGCCAGCGTTCGCGCATCCGTTCGCGTGCGGCGTTCAGCGCGCGGGCGAGCGCTCCGAGCGAATGCGGAAAAATCCGCTCCAGCCGAAGCCGGAGCTGCTTCGCCAGTCCCGCCGATGCGCCCGAGGTCGCGATCGCCACCAGCACGGGCTCGCGGTCGAGGATGCTCGGCGTGGTGAAATCGCACAGCGCGGGACGGTCGGCGACATTGACCAGCAGGCCCTTGTCGCGCAGCCGGGTCGCGACCGTCTCCGCCTCGCGCACATCGTCGAGCGCGACGAAGGCGAGCGCCGCATGATGCGCTTCGGTCTCGCCGCAGGGGATACCGCCCGCGCGTTCGACCAGCCGCCGCTTCGCCTCGGCCATGTCGCCGTCGCCGACCACCACCACGCGCCTGCCGCGCACGCGGTGAAACAAGGGCAGCGATCCTATCCCAGCCATTCGGGCACCCGCTCGGCATCCATGATTGCGCCCGCGTCGATCCGGTCGGCGACCACCGCGAACCTGTCTCCGTCGACCAGCACCTCGGCCACGAACCCGCGCGAGTTGTAGCTCGACGCCATCGTCGCGCCATAAGCCCCGGCAGTGCGGAACACTGCGAGATCGCCCGAGACGAGCGCGTCGCATTCGCGATCCGTCGCGAAGGTATCGCCGGTTTCGCAGATCGGCCCGACGATATTGGCGGTCATGCGCTCGCCCGAGGGTTCGACCGCTTCGAAATCGTGCCATGCGCCGTACAGCGCCGGGCGCGCGAGGTCGTTCATCGCCGCATCGACGATCACGAAAGGCGGCCCGTTACCGCCGCGCTTGACCCGCACCACGCGCGTGAGCAGCACCCCGGCATTGCCGGCGATGACGCGGCCCGGCTCGAATGTCAGCTTCACGTCCCAGTCCCCGGTCGCGTGCGCAACCATCGCGCCGTAATCGGCGGGTGAGGGCAGGGTGTCGCCCTTGCGATAGGGCACGCCGAGCCCGCCGCCGAGATCGACATGGGTGACCGCATGCCCCGCTGCGCGCAGGTCCGCGACCAGCTTGCCGATCTTGCCGAAAGCGGTTTCGAGCGGTTCGAGATCGGCCAGCTGGCTGCCGATATGGATCGCCACGCCGCGCAGGTTCAGCCCGTCGAGCGCGGCGAGTTCGGCGAAGGTCTCCTGCGCGCGCATAAGCGGGACGCCGAACTTGTTCTCCGCCTTGCCGGTCGAGATTTTCGCATGCGTCTTCGCATCGACATCGGGATTGACCCGGAGGCAGGCCTGCACCTCGATCCCGCGTGCGGCGGCGAGTTCGGCGAGTTCGTGCCCCTCCTCGCGCGATTCGACGTTGAACTGCCCGATACCCTCGGCGAGGCCCAGTTCGAGTTCGGCGCGCGTCTTGCCGACGCCCGAAAACACGATCTTTTCCGGCGGCATGCCTGCAGCCAGCGCGCGGCGCAGCTCGCCGCCCGATACCACGTCGGCGCCGAAGCCCTGCCGCTGCAGCACTTTGAGCACCGCCAAGTTGGGATTGGCCTTGACCGCGAAGGCGATCAGCGGCCCCTCCTCGTCGGTGCCGAGCTCCGACAGAGCCTCGCGGAACACCCGTGCATGCCGCTCCAGCGTGGCGCGCGAATAGACGTAGACCGGGGTGCCGACCTCCCGTGCGATGCGCGGCAGCGGGACGTCTTCGGCATGCAGCACACCGTCTCGAAGCGAAAAATGGTCCATCGCCGCCCCCATGCCGTTCGCCTCGCGCGAAGTCGAGACACCTTGGCTTCGCGCTGCGGTATCTCGGCTACGCGCTGCGCTCTCCGCTAGTGGGTCCTATTCGGGCGGCAGGTCGAACGGATCGTCCTCGCGCTCTTCGGAACGGCGGCGCAATTCGACGCTGCGTTCGGGGGCTGCCTGCGGTGTCGGCTCGAGCAGTTCGTCGACCGTTTTGGGCTCGCTCGCGCCGAGCGGTGCGACCGGCATGCTCTCGCCCGCCAGCGGTTCGAGATCGGCACGCTGCCCGCACGCGGCGAGCAGCACGAGAGCGGTCAAAGCTGCTACAGGGGCAAATCTTACGCGCATCATTCCTCCATGCCCAGCGCCTCGCGCGCCGCGGCGACTTGTTCCCGTACCCGTTCCGGCGCGGTTCCGCCATAGCTGGTGCGCGCGGCGACCGACGCATCGACCGACAGCGCATCGAACACGCGCGCGTCGATCCGCTCGTCGATCGCCGTGAGATCGTCGAGCGACAGCTTGTCGAGCGCCACGCCCCGCTGCTCGGCCAGTTTCACCGCCGCCCCGGTGACATGGTGCGCCTCGCGGAACGGAATGTCCGCCTCGCGCACCAGCCAGTCGGCGAGATCGGTCGCGGTGGCATAGCCGAGTTCCGCCGCCTGCCGCATCCGCGCGGTGTCGAAGGCGCTGTCGGCGACCATCCCGGTCATCGCCGCGATCGACAGGGCGAGCAGCCCGGCCGCTTCGAACACCGGCGGTTTGTCGTCCTGCATGTCCTTCGAATAGGCGAGCGGTAGCCCCTTCATGGTGATCGCAAGCGAAGTCGCGCAGCCGATGATCCGCCCGGCATGCCCGCGCACCAGTTCGGCCGCATCGGGGTTCTTCTTCTGCGGCATGATGCTGCTGCCCGTGCTGAGCGTGTCGGGCAGGCGGACGAAGCCGAACGGCTGGCTCGCCCACACGATCATCTCTTCCGCCAGCCGCGAGAGGTGCAGCGCGCACTGGCTCGCGGCGAACAGGTAATCGACCGCGAAATCGCGGTCGGAGACGGCGTCGAGACTGTTGGCGGTCGGCCGGTCGAAACCGAGCGCCTCGCCGGTCGCATCGCGGTCGATCGGAAACCCGGTGCCCGCCAGCGCCGCCGAGCCCAGCGGACATTCGTTGAGCCGCGCGCGCGCATCGGCAAAGCGGCTGCGGTCGCGCAGGACCATCTCGTAATAGGCCATCAGGTGATGGCCGAGCGTCACCGGCTGCGCGGTCTGGAGGTGGGTGAAGCCGGGCATGATGCTGTCGGCGTGCTCGCCCGCGCGTGCGACCAGCGCGCGCTGGAGGGAGGCCAGCCCGGCATCCGCCTCGTCGATCGCCTGCCGGACCCACAGTCGGAAATCGGTCGCAACCTGATCGTTGCGGCTGCGCGCGGTGTGGAGCCGCCCCGCCGCCGGTCCGACCAGCTCGGTCAGCCGGCTCTCGACCGTCATGTGGATGTCCTCGAGGTCCCAGTCTTCGGGCACCCCGTCGCGTTCATATTCGGCGGCGATGGTATCGAGCCCTTCGGCGATCGCCGCGGCGTCCTCCGCGCTCACGATCCCCTGCGCCGCAAGCATCGCGACATGCGCCTGCGATCCGGCGATATCCTGCCGCCACAGCGCCTTGTCGAACGGGATCGAAGCGTTGATTTCGCGCATGATCGCGCTAGGTCCGTCGGCGAACCTGCCGCCCCACATGCTGTTGGAGCCGTCTGTGCTGTCCCGTTCGTCGCTCACGCTCGCCATCCTGGCTCTGTTACTCGCGGGTTGCGATAGGGAAGCGCCCGGGACCGCGCAAGAACAGGGCGAATTGGCCGATGCCAAGGCGGGCTTGGCGGGCGAAATCGACCGCAGCCGCGCGGGCGAGCTGATGCCCGCGGCGAGGGTGGTCGATCCCGGCGGCAGGGAACTCAATCTCGGTGCGTTGCAGGGCACCCCGGTGCTGCTCAACCTGTGGGCGACTTGGTGCGCGCCGTGCGTGGTCGAGATGCCGCAGCTCGACGAGCTGGCGGGGGAACTCGATGGCGCGGTGCGCGTCGTGACGGTGAGCCAGGATTTGCGCGGTGCGGAGCGCGTCGGGCCCTTCTTCGCCGAACGCGGCTTCGCGCATCTCGAGCCGTGGCTGGACCCCAACAACGAGTTGGGGTTCAAGGTGGAGAGCGATAACTTGCCGACCACCATCCTCTACGACGAGAGCGGGCGCGAGGTCTGGCGCATCGCCGGCGAATACGACTGGTCGGGCGCCGCCGCGCGCGAAGCCGTCGTGGAGGGATTGCAGCCGGAGCGATAAGCTGCTCATATCTTGCGAGCAACCGGGGGAGGTAGCCGATGACAGTATTGGGTGCAGCGGCGCGGAACACCGTGCGGACGATCGCGATCGGGACGGCGACCCTGTTGGCCGGACTCGGCATCACGCCCGCTACCGCGCAAAAGATCGAAGGCCTCGCGCCGACCCCGCCGATGGGCTGGAACAGCTGGAACCACTACGGCTGCAATATCGACGAGAACCTGATCCGCGAAACCGCCGATGCGCTGGTCGCCTCGGGCCTGCGCGATGCCGGCTATGTCAACGTCAATCTCGACGATTGCTGGCACGGCGAACGCGACGCGGCGGGCAATATCCGGCCCGATCCCGAGCGCTTCCCTTCGGGAATGAAGGCGCTCGGCGACTATCTCCACGCGCGCGGGCTCAAATTCGGCATCTACAGCGATGCCGGCACCAACACCTGCGCCGGGCGCCCGGGGAGCCAAGGGTACGAATTCCAAGACGCGCGGCGTTACGCCGAATGGGGCGTCGACTATGTCAAATACGATTGGTGCGCCACCGGCGAGGACGAGGAGCAGCGCAATCCGCGCGAGGCCTATCGCACGATGAGCCGCGCGATCGCCGCCTCGGGCCGTCCGATGGTGCTGTCGGTGTGCGAATGGGGCGATAACGAGCCGTGGCTGTGGGCGGGGCAATACGGCCATCTGTGGCGCACCACGGGCGATATCACCAATTGCTGGGATTGCACCGTCGGGCATGGATCGTGGAGCAGCTCGGGCATCCTCCCGATCCTCGACCAGCAGGACGAATTGCGCCCGCATGGCGGCCCCGACGGCTGGAACGATCCGGACATGATGGAGGTCGGCAACCTCCCCACTCTGGCGGAGAACCGCTCGCATTTCGCGATGTGGGCGATGCTCGCAGCGCCGCTGATCATCGGCACCGACGTGCCCGGCATGACACCGGAGATAACGGCCGTCCTGGCCAATCCCGGGCTGATTGCCATCAACCAGGACCGTCTCGGCCGCGGTGCGATGAAGTGGATCGCCACGCCGCAATGGGAAGCATGGGCGAAGCCGCTTGCCGATGGCGAATGGGCGATCGCGCTGCTCAATCGCAGCGGCGAAACGCAGCGGGTCGAGATCGACTGGGCCTCGGTCGAGCTGAAGGACGACACCTTCGGCCACCGCGCCGAATTCGCGCAGCAGGCCTATGCGATGACCGATGCCTGGTCGGGCGCTGCGGCAGGCGACACGCGGCGAAAGCTGGCGCGCGAGCTTGCGCCGCGCGATACGGCGGTGTTTCGGCTGAGGCCTCTGTGAGGATGCCTGGATCGCGAAGTGTCCGTGGGCGGTGACGGGCTCGAACCGCCGACCCTCTCGGTGTAAACGAGATGCTCTACCAACTGAGCTAACCGCCCCACGGCCCGGCCACGCTGCAAGCGGGGTGGGCTGCACATAGCGCCCGAAGGTTCAAAATCAATTGCCGATTGCCGTCTGCGGCGGCTAGGCGGCAGCCCCATGACGACCCGCCTCACCGTTCTTGCCACCGGCGGCACCATCGCGGGCATCGCCGGCTCGGCTATCGCGCAGGACTATCGCCCGGGCCAGATCCCCATCGAGGACTATCTCGAACAGGTTGGGGGCCTCGGCCTCGATGCCGAACTCTCCGGGCGCCAGATCGCGAATGTCGATTCGGCCGATATCGGTCCCGACATCTGGAATCCACTGCACCGTGCCATCCTCGCCGCGCTGGCCGACGAGGTCTGCGACGGCGTGATCGTGACACACGGCACCGACGCACTCGAGGAAACCGCCTTCCTGCTCGACCTCACGCTGCCGGCGGAAAAGGCGGTTGTACTCGTCGGCGCGATGCGCCCGGCCGACGCGGTCGGGTATGACGGGCTGCGCAATTTCGCCAATGCCGTTCGCGTCGCGAGCGACGCGGGGGCAAGCGGGCGCGGCGTGCTGGTGGTGATGGGCGACCGGGTGTTTGCCGCGCGCGACGTGCGCAAGGTTCGCACGCGCGGTTCGGAGGCGTTCCGCGGATTTCCGCGCGAATCGGTCGGGCTGGTGACGCCGTCCTCGCTCGACTGGTTCGGCGCTCCGTGGCGCGCCGGGGCCAAGGCGCAGTTCGGATGGCACGAGACGCTACCCGAGGTCGGGATCCTCGCCATCCATGCCGGTCTGTCGCCCAGGGCGGCGGAGCGCCTGATCGCACCCGAAACGCGCGGAGTCGTCGTCGCCGGAGTAGGAGAGGGCAACATGCCCGATCCCGTCCGCCGGATGCTGGTTGCGCGCTGCCGGCAGGGCATGGCGGTCGTGCGCGCCAGCCGTGCCGACGAGGGGTTGGTCGACCGCGAGCCGGAGGACGAGACCAATGGCTTCGTCGCCGCGCGCGCGCTCAACCCGCAAAAGGCGCGCATTCTGCTGCAATTGCTGCTCGCCGAAGGCCGCACCGATTCGTCGGATCTTCAGCGCGCGTTCGACGGATCGTGAGTCCCCGCGGAGGCGGGGACCTCGGGAGAGGGGACGCAACGCTGCCTGAGGCCCCCGCTTTCGCAGGGGCTCGGTTCAGCCCCAGGGCGTGACCAGGTATTTCTCGCCGGTCTTCATTGCGCGATAATCGAGCACCGCGTCCTTCTCGATCATCCCCTCGAGATCGACCTTGCGCTTGTAGCTGCTGGCGAAAGTCGTGGTGATGTTGTCGAGCACGCGCTGGCGCATCCGCATTGCGGTCTCCATCCCCGCGTTCTGCAGGAAGGGCGTCAGCAGCCAGCCCGACAGCGTCCAGCCGAAACCGTAGCTCGGCGTCAGGATGGTCGGGCCGAGATCGAGTCGGCCGTAGATGAACATGCGCTTCTGCTGGTTCGAGCCGTAGCGGCTGTATTCGGTCATCTTCGAGACAGCGACCTGTTCCATCGCCTTGAACACGTTATCGGTCGCCTGCCCGCCGCCGATCGGATCGAAGCCGTAGAAAGCATCGGTCGCGTCGATCGCCTCGCGCAATTGTTTCATGAAATCGTCGTCGGCAGAATTGACCACATGCGTCGCGCCGAGGCCCTTCAGCAATTCGACATGCTCGGCCTTGCGCACGATGTTGACCAGTTCGAGCCCGTCTTCCTGGCAGATCTTGATCAGCATCTGGCCGAGGTTCGACGCCGCGGCGGTGTGGACGATGGCGTTCTGGCCATCCATCTTGGCGTTCTCGACGAAGCCCAATGCAGTCATCGGGTTGACGAAGGCGCTTGCGCCGTCCTCCGCCGAATGATCGCCCAGCGGCAGGCACATCGCGGCATCGGCGATGCAGTACTGGCTGTAGGCATTGCCAGGCACGCAGGCGACACGCTGGCCGACCAGCCCCTGCGCGAAGTCGCTGTCGCCTGCGGCGACCACCGTACCCGCGCCCTCGTTGCCCGCGGGCAGCTTCTGGCCGTGGCGCGCCTTCTGGCCCGAATTGAACGGCTCGGGCATCGTCGCGACGAATTTCCCTGCGGAGTATTCGGCGTTCTCCATGTCGGCGGCGCCGGTCAGGATCGCGAGGTCCGAAGGGTTGATCGGTGCCGCTTCCATCTTCACCAGCACCTGGTTGCCGGTCGGATCGGGAAATTCGACCTGCTCGATCGCGACGGTGAGCTTGCCGTCGCTCTCGAGCGTGGTGAACAGCTGCTTGCCGGTGGTGGTCATGGTTCGGGCTCCTCTCGTTCTCGTTGCCGCTCAGCTAGGCGTGCATTGCCGCGAAGGGAAGGTTTCGCAACGAAACTATTTTTCGTCGGGGTAAACCGCGCGGACGAAATAGAGCCCGTGCGGCGGTGCGTTCAGGCCCAGTTCCTGCCGGTCGTGCGCGGCGAGCGCTGCGCCGACCTGCGCTTCGCGCCAGCGGCCCATCCCGACCAGCGCGAGGCAGCCGACCATCGAGCGGACCTGGTGATGCAGGAAGCTGCGCGCCTCGGCGCGAATGACGACATGTTCGCTCTCCCGCGAGACCTCGAGCCGGTCGAGCGTCCTGACCGGATCCTTCGCCTGGCAGTGGGCCGAGCGGAAGGTGGTGAAATCGTGCCGCCCGACCAGCGCCTGCGCCGCGCGGTGCATCGCTTGGTGGTCGAGTGCCTGCGGGACCTGCCACGCGCGGTTCGCCTCGAGCGTCAGCGGCGCGCGGCGGTTGGCGATGCGGTATTCGTATGCGCGCCCGATGCAGGAAAAGCGCGCGTGCCAGTCGCCGGGCACTTCCTCGCAGCCGATCACCGCGATCGGATCGGGGCGGAGGTGCGCATTGAGCGCTTCGGACAGGCGGAAGGCGTCGATCTCCTTCGCGATGTCGCAATGGCTGCGCATGGCGAGCGCGTGGACGCCGGTGTCGGTGCGCCCGGCGCTGTGCAGCGTGACCTTTTCGCCGGTGACGCGCTCGGCCGCCTCCTCGACCGCCTGCTGCACGCTCGGCCCGTGCGCCTGCCGCTGCAGACCCTGGAACGGCGTGCCGTCGAATTCGAGCGTGAGCGCGAAGCGGGTCACGCGAGGATCGTGCCCTGTTCGACCGTCCGACCGCGCAGGAAATCGTCGAGGTCCATCGCCGGCTTGCCGGCGCGCTGGAGGCGTGTCGGGCGGATCGCGCCTTCGCTGCAGGCGACGGCCAGGCGGTCATCGAGAACCGAGCCCCCGCGAAGGCGGGGGCCTCCGGCAGGCTGGCGCTCCGCTTGTGGCCCGAGGTCCCCGCCTGACTGCTCCGCAGTCAGTTTATCCTGAGCGCCTGCCTTGCAGGCAGTCGAAGGGCGGGGACTCAGCACCTCCCCCCGCAGCAGCTTGACCCGCTCGCCGCCGATTTCGCACCACGCGCCGGGGAAGGGGGCAAGGCCGTGGATATGCCGAACCACCTCGACGGCGGACCTCGTCCAGTCGATCCGCGCCTCTGCCTTGTCGATCTTGGGCGCGTAGGTGGCGTCTTGCTCGTCCTGCGCGACGGGCACGTGGATCGCGAGATCGCGCAAGGTACCGACCATCAATTGCGCGCCCAGTTCGGCCAGTTCCCCGGTCAGCTCGCCGGTGGTCTTGTCCTCGATCGGGGTGCGCACGGTGGCCAGCATCGGACCGGTATCGAGCCCGGCCTCCATCTGCATGATCGTCACCCCGGTGGTCGGATCGCCCGCCATCACCGCGCGATGGATCGGCGCGGCGCCGCGCCAGCGCGGCAGGATCGAGGCGTGGACGTTGAGGCACCCGTGCCTCGGTGCGTCGAGGATCGGCTGCGGCAGGATCAGCCCGTAGGCGGCAACCACGGCGACACCGGCTTCGAGCGCGACGAAG
The DNA here is from genome assembly GCA_913055875.1 of uncultured Altererythrobacter sp. Classification (GTDB taxonomy): domain Bacteria; phylum Pseudomonadota; class Alphaproteobacteria; order Sphingomonadales; family Sphingomonadaceae; genus CAJXJY01. The sequence goes on along the minus strand of CAJXJY010000003.1, from coordinate 158,526 downwards.
CGTTCCTGTTCCTCGGCGGATTTGAGCGATTTGGGTGTGCGGACCTCGATCCCGAACGTTTCGGCCTCGCGCTGCACCGGCGAGGGCTGAAGCTTCTTCCCCCGTCCCGCCGGGCGTGGCGGCTGCGTGTAAACGGCCACGATGTCGTGCGCCGCCTCGTGCAAGGCACGCAGAGTCGGCACGGCGAAGTCCGGCGTTCCCATGAAAATTATTCGCATGCTGGCGAAACCTTGAAAAATTTCCGTTCGGGCTGAGCTTGTCGAAGCCCTGCACTTTCTTCTAGCGCTGCCCATAAAGAGAAGGGCAGCCCTTCGACAAGCTCAGGGCAAACGGAAAGGGGTGTCGGCGCTTGGCCTCACAGGAAATCGAGAAACTCGCCGGAGCCCTCGCGCAGCTTCCCGGGCTCGGCCCGCGCTCGGCGCGACGGGCGGTGCTGTGGCTGGTCAAGCACCGCGGCAAGGCGCTGCCGCAACTGCTCGAAGCGCTCGGGGCGGTGCAGGACCGGCTGGTCGAATGCGAGATTTGCGGCAATGTCGATACGCGGAACCCGTGCGGCATCTGCGCCGACCCGCGCCGCGATGCGAAATCGATCTGCGTAGTCGAGGACGTGTCCGACCTGTGGGCGCTCGACCGCGCGCGACTGTTCACCGGACGTTATCACGTGCTCGGCGGCAAGCTCTCCGCGCTGGAGGGGGTTCGGCCGGAGGATCTCGCGATCGACACGCTGCTCGGCCGCGTCGCTCCGAAAGACGGGGAGGGCGGGGTGGACGAGGTGGTGCTGGCGATGAACGCCACGCTCGAAGGCCAGACCACCGCGCACTACATCGCCGAACGGCTGGAGGAATTTCCGGTGCGCATCACCCAGCTCGCGCACGGCCTGCCGGTCGGCGGCGAACTCGACTATCTCGACGAGGGGACCTTGGCGCAGGCGCTGAGGGCGAGAAGGCCGGTAGGCTAGGAAATATCCTCCCCATCGACTTGCGATGGGGAGGTGGGCGACGCCGCAGGCGTCGGTCGGAGGGGCAATGGCGCACTCGGCCCCTCCACCACCACACCTGTGGTGTGGCGGTCCCCCTCCCCATCGCAAGTCGATGGGGAGGATTGAATGACGCACTGTTCCGCCCTAAATTGGCCCCATGGCCATACGCGAAATTCTCGAAGTGCCGGATCCCCGGCTCAAGACCGTGTCCGAACCCGTCACCGAGTTCGACGACGAGCTCAGGACGCTCGTCGAGGACATGTTCGAAACCATGTACGACGCGCCCGGCATCGGACTCGCGGCGATCCAGGTCGGCGTGCCCAAGCGCGTGCTGGTGATCGACCTCCAGCCCGAGGACCCCGACGCCCCGCCGGTCGAGTGCGAGCATGACGGGCACAAGCACACCCACCCGGCGACGAAGAACGAGCCGCGCATCTTCATCAACCCGGAAATCCTCGATCCGGCGGAGGAACTGGCGACCTATCAGGAAGGCTGCCTGTCGGTCCCCGAAATCTACGCCGATGTCGACCGCCCCGCGACCTGCCGCGTGCGCTACCAGGATCTCGAGGGGAACGTGATCGAGGAGGACATGGAAGGCCTGATGGCGACCTGCATCCAGCACGAGATGGACCACCTCGAAGGCATCCTGTTCATCGACCACCTCAGCCGGCTGAAGCGCAACATGGCGCTCAAGAAGCTGCAGAAGCTGCGCCAGGCCGCCTGATTCGCGAACCCGATTCGGTCGAATTTTCCCGGCGAATCGGCGCGGTAGTTGACGAAGTACATCCGCGCGCCCGACTTCAATAAGCCGTCCATGGGGCGCGGGGATGTCCGCATGCGATACCGACGATAAGAAAGAGCCTCCGCGAAGCTAGCGACGGCTGCCCGTGTAGGAAAATGGTTTTTCAGGCCGCTCGAAGACTACGCCGCCGCGACCATTCCCTGCAGCGCCTTCACGCAGTCCTCCATGCATTCGCGGCACATTGTCTCGCAACGCCGGCAATGCGCGTTGTCGTGCTTCGCGCATTCCTCGGCGCAGACCTTGCAAGCGAGGATGCAGGCTTCGAGCAACGACTTGATCACCGCGGTGTTGCCGTGCGTGCGCCGCGCGGCGACGGTGCTGACCGCCTGGCAGATATCCGAACAGTCCGAGCATTTGCGGATGCATTCGGACATGTCGCCGTCCTCCGCATTGCAGGCGTCGGCGCAGGAATTGCAGATCGCCGCGCAATGCATCGCATGCTTGACCGCTTCGCCGAGCTGCTCGTTGTAATCGGCCCCGACCTGCGGGTGCTCGCTGATCATTTCCTTGATCGACATACGAAAAATCTCCTTCCGCCGATCGAGCGAACGGGGCGTGGGATTGGTTCCGATCGGTGCTTGGCGGACTGACTGCGACAAATCCACAGCGCGAATGGGATCGATCTTGCGTATCGCATTTGTTCCGCTACCCTGCCCGCAGCTCGTAAGAGTGGCGAACGAGTCGCGGATTATCCGCTTGTCGGTGCGAAGCCCGTCGCTGCGCTGAACATTAGTCTTTTCAGGCCTATCGTTGCCCTCGTTCTGAGCATGCGCGTAACGCCGACGAAGTCAGCCTTCGACCGTGGATCACCGTCGCGCCTCAACACAGGAGATAGACGATGCTTCATCGTCTCTACTCGCTGTGTTGGCTTAGTGATGGGATTCATTGGCTGCTCATTTCGGCCGCTGGTGAAATCCTTGCGTGCTCGGAACGTGGATTTTCCACCGAAGAGGAAGCGCTCACGGACCTTCAGTTTTACTACTGAAGGTAACAACACAGCGTGCCGGCGGGAGTGATCCCGTCGGCAACTGTGAAAGGAACGGCATGGACACCAATACGATCATTTTCGGGCTGGTCGGGCTGATGCTCGGTGCGGCTATCGGCTGGCTGCTCGGCAACCGGCAGGGCAGCGGGGCGGCGCAGACCGTGTCCGCGCTCCGGCTGCAACTCGACGGCGTAGTTAGCGAGCGCGACGAGGCGCGGGCAAAGCTCGATGGCGCGCGCGACGAATTGACCACGCTCAAGGCGCAGGCCGCCGGATTCGAGGAGCAGAAGAAGCTGCTGGTCGAAGCGCGCGAGCAGTTGCTCAAAGAGTTCCAGAACACCGGCAATGCGGTGCTCGGCAAGGCGCAGGAAGCGTTTCTCGAACGCGCGAGCGAGCGCTTCGGTCATGCCGAGAAATCGTCCGAGGAAAAGATCAAGGCGCTGCTCCAGCCGGTCGGCGAGCGGTTGTCGAAGTACGAGCGACAGGTCGAGACGCTGGAAAAGCAACGCGCCGACGCGTTTGCCGGCCTGCGCACGCAGATCGAGCAGATGCGGCTCGGGCAGGAGGAGGTCAGGCGCGAGGCGCAGCGGCTCGGCAATTCGCTCACCAACGCTCCCAAGGCGCGCGGTCGCTGGGGCGAGCGCGCGCTGCAGAACGTGCTCGAACAATGCGGGCTCGCCGAGCACACCGATTTCCATCTCGAACGCTCGCTCGACACCGAGGAAGGCCGGCTGCGGCCCGACGCGATCGTCAACGTGCCGGGGCAGAAGAAGCTGGTGATCGATGCCAAGGTGTCGTTGAACGCCTATCAGGCGGCGTTCGAGGCCGACGAGGACGAGGAGCGCATGCGGCATCTCGATTTGCATGCGAAGTCGATGCGCAACCACGTCCAGACGCTCGGGTCGAAGGGCTATCAGAGCCAGTTCGACGACGCGCCCGATTACGTGGTGATGTTCGTGCCGGGCGAGCATTTCGTCGCGGCGGCGCTCGAACACGATCCCGAATTGTGGGATTTCGCGTTCCGCAACAAGGTGTTGCTGGCGACTCCCACCAATCTGGTTGCGATCGCGCGCACCGTCGCCCAGGTGTGGCGGCAGGATACGATCGCGCGCGAGGCGGTCGAGATCGGCAAGGCCGGGGCCGAACTCTACGACCGGCTCGCGATCGCAGCCGAGCACATGAAGCGCGTCGGCGGCGGGCTCGAAACCGCGGTTGCCAATTACAACAAGTTCGTCGGCAGCTTCGAGCGCAACGTGCTGTCCGCCGGGCGCCGTTTGCAGGAAAAGGGGATCGAGATCGGCAAGCGCGAGATCGAGGAGGTTCCGCTGGTCGAAGGCGCGCCCCGCTACACCGCGCAGGATGCGGACGAAGCGGAACGCTCGGCAATCCCCATGGTTGATGGGGACGACGACTGATCGAACCGGAGAGACCGATGCGTCGCCCTGCTTTCACTGCCCTTTTCCTGTCCCTGCCGCTCGCGCTCGCTGCCTGCGGCAACAAGGCGCCGTCCGAGCGGATCGAGGAAACCATCGACGAAGCGGTCGAGACCGTCAGCGGCACCGCCACGCCCGCGCTCGCCGAAGGACCCTATGCGCCGCGCGACGAATGCGGCGATCTCGAAGGTGCGGCGGCGTTCCGGCAGCAGATTGCCGATGCGGTCGAAGCTCGCGATGCGGGCGGGCTGGCGGCGCTCGCGGCGGAGGACGTCAAGCTCGATTTCGGCGGCGCGACGGGGCGCATATTGCTGCGCGAGTGGCTGTCCGACGAGGACCACATGCTGTGGGACGAACTCGACGCGCTGACCGGACTCGGCTGCGCGGCGGGGAATGCCGGCGGGATCGTGCTGCCGTGGTACTGGGCGCAGGATATAGATGCGGTCGATCCCATGATGGGCATGATCGTGACCGGCGAGCGCGTGCCGCTCCACCGGGCGGCGTCGGACAATTCCGAAGTGCTCGAATCGATTTCGTGGGACGTGGTCGAACTGGTCGGCGGGCTGCGGCCCGACGACGCCTTCCAGAAGGTCCGGGCGACCGACGGCACCGAGGGCTTCATCGCCACCGAGAGGCTGCGCAGCCTGATCGACTACCGCCTGACCGCGATCAGCCGCGACGGGCGCTGGCATATCGTCACGCTGCTGGCGGGGGATTAGGGTCCGGACCCTGGTGGTTCACGCTATCGGGGAGCGCTGAAGACGCATATCGGGTAGATCGGTTGTGTCACGGAGGAGATAGTAGGGATGCGGCGAAGCCGGACGATCGTTCTCACCATGGCCGCATGTGCGGCTCTCACGCTACCGGCCGCGGCATCGGGCCCGCTCGCTCCGCGCGACGAATGCTCCGCGCTGCCCGGTTTTCCCGACTTTCGCGACGCGCTCGAAACGGCCGTGCAAACGCGCGATGCCGAGGCCTTGCTGGACCTGGCGAGCGAGCATGTGAAGCTCGATTTCGGCGGCGGCTCGGGCAAGGAGGAATGGCGCGCGCGGCTCGACCGCGAGAGCGGCTGGGCCGAACTCGAGGAAGTCATCGCGCTCGGCTGCGGCCGCGGCGGGCCGGCAGGCGACGGCTATGTCTCCTTCCCGTGGTATTTCGCCAAGGACCTGATTTCTGCCGACCCGTTCGAGGCGATGATCGTGACCGGAAACGGGGTGCGATTGCGCAGCGGCCCCTCGCTCGAGGCGCGGGTGATCGGCGAGGTATCGTGGGATTATGTGGTGCTGGCCGATGGGGCCGTGCAGGGCGGCGATTTCGTGCAGGTGGAGACGAAGGACGGGCGGACCGGTTATATGGCGTCGCGCTATTTGCGCAGCCTGATCGACCATCGCCTGATTGCCGAACGCGACGGCGGCCGGTGGACGATCACTGCCTTCGTCGCCGGCGATTGATCAGCCGTCGATGCCCGCCAGCACCTCGTAGCCCAGCACCGCCCCCGCGACCGCGGCGTTGAGGCTGTCGGCGCGGCCCTTCATCGGCATCGTGACGCGCAGGTCGCACGCCGCCTCGTAGTCTTCGGGCAGGCCGCGCGATTCGTTGCCGACCAGTACGAAGCACGGCGCAGTGTAGGGCGCGCCGCGATAGGCCACCGAATCGCGCAGGCTGGCGGCGACCAGCTGGCCGGGCCCGCCTCGCAGCCACGGCAGGAACTCGTCCCACGCGGCTCGCGCGATTCGCTGGGTGAACACCGCGCCCATGCTCGCGCGCACCGCCTCGACCGAGAACGGGTCGGCGCAATCGTCGACCAGCACCAACCCACCCGCGCCGATCGCGTCGCCGGTGCGCAGCATGGTGCCGAGATTGCCCGGGTCGCGCAAAGCCTGCGCGACCAGCCAGATCGGCGCGGCGGTGCGGTCGAGCGCGGCGAGCGACGTGTCGAATTCCGCGAACACCCCGCACACCGCCTGCGGGTTGGCCTTGCCGGTGATCTTGGCGAGGATGTCGGGCGTGGTTTCGATCACCGTGCCGCCGCCCGCCGCGACATCGGCTTCGAGCGTGTCGAGCAGCGGATGCGGCTCGCGCGCCTCGGCCATCACCAGCATTTCGGGGACATGCCCGCATGCGCGCGCATCGGTCAGCAGCCGCAGGCCTTCGGCGAGGAACTTGCCCTCGCGCCGGCGGTGCTTCTTGTCGCGCAGGGAGCGCAGGTATTTGACCGTCGGGTTGGAGAAGCCGGTGATGTGCTTGCGCATGGTATGCCTATGCCGTTCGGTTCGAACGAAGTCGAGAACCGGGGACGTACATGTGTCTCAACTGGGTTCGGAGTCTTTGTTGCGTGCGGGAAGCACCTCCGTGCTTCCCTTGCTGTTCCGTCCCACGCCCCCACCCGGCCACCCTGACCATAGTAACCTATGGGTGGCCGGGTGGGGGCGTGGGACGGAACAGCCCCGGCGGTCAAATGACTGCCACGACGTGACAGGCTTCGTCACCGCCGGAAAACGAATAATCCAGAGGCTTGGGCCGCTACCAATTCGACAAGCCTAATCCTCGTCGAAGCCGTTGCGCACCATCGCGCCCAGCTCGTCGATCACCGCGCCGCTTTCGTCGCCGGTGACGCACAGTTCGATCGTGTCGCCCTTGGCCGCGCCGAGCATCATCAGCCCGAGGATCGAGCCGCCTGCCGCGCTGTTGCCGTCCTTGGCGACCGATACCGACACGCCCTCTGGCAGCTGGCTCACCGCGTTGACGAACTTGGCGCTCGCGCGCGCATGCAGCCCGCGGCTGTTGACGATCACGCATTCGCAGCGCTGTTCGCTCATGAATTGGCGGCCCTGCAGTCCTTGCCGAGCAGTTCGGAAGCGATCGTGATGTAGCTCCTGCCCGCCTCCTGCGCCGCGTGCACCGCCTCGGTGACGGTGCTTTCCTTGCGCACCCCTGCGAGGCGGATCAGCATCGGCATGTTGATCCCGGCGATCACTTCGACCCGTCCGGCATCGAGCAGCGAGATCGCGAGGTTCGATGGCGTGCCGCCGAACAGGTCGGTCAGGATCACCGCGCCCGCGCCGCTGTCGACCTTGCGGATCGCGCCGGCGATCTCGGCGCGGCGCTTCTCGACGTCGTCGTCGGGCCCGATGCAGACGGTTTCGACCGCTTCCTGCGCGCCGACCACATGCTCCATCGCATGCACGAATTCCTCGGCCAGGCGGCCATGGGTGACCAGTATCAGTCCGATCATGAGCGTGCGGGTTTCCGAAACTGCGTTGGCGGGGTCGTATCGACTCCAATCATGCCTGCGGACCTTCTATCTCGTCGGCGGCGCGCGACCCCAGATTGCGGTGCAGGACCGTGGGCGAAAAACCGTCCTCGCGCAAGGCCCCGGCCATCCGCTCGGCGGTGAATACCGAGCGGTGTCTCCCGCCGGTACAACCGAAGGCGATATTCACATAGCTCTTCCCCTGCGCCTTGTAGCGCGGCAGCAGCGTGCCTAGCAGGTCGCGGATCCGGTCGAACGCGGCGTCGAAAGCGGGGTCCTGCCGGATGTGTTCGCCGACCGGCGCATCGAGGCCCGTCTGTTCGCGCAGTTCCTCGATCCAGTGCGGATTGTCGAGGAAGCGCATGTCGAACACCAGGTCCGCCAGTGGCGGGGTGCCGCGCGCGAAGCCGAAGCTGGAGACGATCACCGCCATGTCCTGCGGCGCCGAATCGGCGAAGCGCTCGCGGATCGCCTGCTGCAGATCGTTGCTGGTAAAGTCGGTCGTGTCGATCACCGCCTCGGCCCAGCGGCGCAGCGGTTCGAGCAGCTCGCGCTCGGCCTGGATTCCGACGCGAACGGGGCGCTCGCTCGCCATCGGGTGGCGGCGGCGCGTCTCGTTGTAGCGCCGCTCGAGCTCGCCGCTGGCGCAGTCGAGGAACAGGGTGGTGACGAGCAGGTCGCCCCGTTTGGACAATTCCTTGACCCGGGCGATGATCTCCGACGGCACGAAACCGCGCGTGCGGCTGTCGAACCCGATCGCCAGCGGGGGGCGCGGGCCGTCCCCGCTCTCGGAGCCGATCAGCCGCCGCAGCAGGCGGATGGGGAAGTTGTCGATCGCTTCCCAGCCGAGATCCTCGAGCACGCGCAGCGCGGTGGTCTTGCCCGCGCCCGAAAGGCCGGTGACGAGCACGATATGCTGGCGTCGGTCTCGGGCGGGCGAATCGGTCGACATGCGCCGGGGCTACCGCCCGTAGCGCGCGAGCGCAATTTCGGCGCGGATCGCGGCGGCGGGTATCGCCGGGTCGAAGGCGATCGCGCGGACCTCGACCCCTGCAATCGTTTCGGACTGCGCCTGTTCGATATGACGGGGCGCTTGCGGATCGAGCCGCAGCAGCAGCGCGACCGGTGCCTCGCGGGTGGGGAATTCGACCAGCCCGACATTGCGCACTTCGATCAGGCCCGCGGTGTTAGGCGGCGGAGCGGCCCATAGCCGCCCGTCGCGTACCGACAGCGTCACCCCGTCGTCGCCGACCAGCACTGCGCCGCGGTCGATCAGCGCCAGTGCAAGGGTGGATTTTCCCGCGCCGGGCGGCCCCTCGATCAGCAACCCGCGCCCGCCGATCGCGACGCAACCCGCCTGCCTGACGACCGGCTCGCTCATCCGCCGCGATTGGGCCGGGGCAGGGTAAGGACCATGCATGCCCCCGGCTCGCCGTCCTCGCGCCCATGCGCGGTCAGCGTGCCGTCATGCGCCTCTGCGATCGCGCGCGCGATGGCGAGGCCGAGCCCGGAATGGTTGCCGAAATCCTCCGCGTCGGGGCGGACCGAGTGGAAGCGCTGGAACACCTTCTCGCGCTGGTCTTCCGGGATTCCGGGGCCGCGGTCGCACACGGTCAGCTCGACCCAGTCGTCGAGGATGCGGACGGTGACGTCGATCTCGGCGTCGGGCGGCGAGAACGACACCGCGTTGTCGAGCAGGTTCTCGATCACCCGTTCGAGCCGCACCGGCTCGCCCATGATCGAGGCCGCCATCTTGGGGAAATGCAAGTCGACCGGACGGCCCTCGTTCTCCGCCCGGTTCTCGCGCGCGCCGACGATCGAGCGGACCAGTTGCGCGAGGTCGATCGGCTCGAAGGTCGCGCGCGACAATTCGGCGTCGATCCGGCTCGCTTCGGAAATCTCGGTCACCAGCCGGTCGATCCGCTTGACGTCGTGCCCGGCGATCGCGGTCAGCTGCTGGCGCAGGTCCGGGTCCTCGACCGTCCCGAGCGATTCGAGCGCGCTCCTGAGGCTCGCGAGCGGGTTCTTGATCTCGTGCGCGACGTCGGCGGCGAAATGCTCGACCGCGTCGATCCGCTGGCGCAGCGCGTTGGTCATGTCCGAGACCGCGCGCGCGAGCAGGCCGATCTCGTCGTGCCGCTCGGGCAGGCGCGGCACCTCTACCCCGCGCTCGCGCCCCTGCCGCACGCGGATCGCCGCGCTCGCGAGCGAACGCAGCGGCTGGACGATGGTGCGCGCCATGTACAGCGACAGCATGATCGAACCGAACAGCGCGAGCAGCACCGCCACACCGAGCGTGGTGCGCGCGCTGCGCACCGACTGGGTGATATCGACCGCGTTGCGCGTGGTCAGCAGCGTCGCGCCGTTGAGCCCGACCGGCGCCGCGGCGTTGATCACCGGCGTCCCGTCGGGCGCGTCGCGCAGCTGGATTTGCGAGATCCCCTCCTCGCGCGCGCGCTTCAGCTCGGGCCAGGCTTCGGAGGTCGCTTCCTCGGGCTCGATATAATCGGGGATCGGCTCGGCGCCGACCACCCAGTCGACCGCGCGGTCGAGCGCCTGCGCAAGATCGTCGGAGAAATCGTCCTTGCTGACGTCGTCGAACTCGAAGGCTGGCTCGTCGAGTTCGAAGCTGTCGGCCCACAGATTGCCCTCGGCGTCGAACATGCGCAGCCGCATCGACTGTTCCTTGCCGATCTGGATCAGCAGCGCTTCCTGCCGCTGGCGGGTCGCCCCGGCGAGCGCCTCGGCGGTGATCTGCGCCTCGATCCGCGCGAGCTTGTAGCGCTCGGACAGCAGCTGCTTACGGTAGCCGTCGAGGTAGAACACCCCGCCGCCGAGCAGCGCGAGCGGGAGGATGTTGACCGCGAGGATGCGCGGCGTGATCGACAGCCGGTTCGACCAGCGCAGCCGGCCGAGCTGGGTGTCGATGCGCTTGCCCAGCGGCCTATCAGCCATCGGTGAAGCTATAGCCCGCGCCGTAGAGCGTATCGATCGCGCCGAATTCCCTGTCGACCGCGCGGAACTTGCGCCGCATCCGCTTGATATGGCTGTCGACCGTGCGGTCGTCGACGAACACGTCGTCGGGATAGGCCGCATCCATCAGCGCGTTGCGGCTCTTGATCACGCCCGGGCGCGCGGCGAGCGCTTCGAGGATCAGGAATTCGGTCACGGTAAGCGAGACCGGCTTGCCCCCCCAGGTAACCTGATGGCGCGCCGGGTCCATCATGAGCTTGCCGCGCTCGACCACCGGGCCGGGTTCGTCGTCGGGCCGGCCGTCGCTCTTGGCCGGCACCGAACCGTCGCCGCGGCGGCGCAGGATCGCGCGGATGCGCGCGAGCAGCAGGCGCAGGCTGAACGGCTTGGCGATATAGTCGTCGGCGCCGAGTTCGAGCCCGGCCTCCTCGTCCTGCTCGTCGTCCTTGCTGGTCAGGAAGATCACCGGCAGGTCCGAATGGCGGCGCAGCTGGCGCAGCAGTTCCATCCCGTCCATGCGCGGCATCTTGATGTCGAACACGGCGAGATCGGGCGGGTTGTCGAGCAACGCCTTCAGCGCCGTCTCGCCGTCCGAATAGACGCGCGTCGCATAGCCTTCCGCCTGCAGCGCGATCGAGACCGTGGTCAGGATGTTGCGGTCGTCGTCGACCAGCGCGACCACGCGCTCGCTCGGGGCGGATTTTTCACCGGTCTCAGCCATGGGTTCATGACTAGTCGCTTCGGCGGGGCGAGACAACGCATTGGCTTGCGGCGAAGGCAACATTTCGCAACTTGCAACCCGCGCGGTTTGACGCGGAGGCCGCGCGAGATTATGCGCCGGGGCGTAGTCTTCGCATCCATATGCAGGCGAATCGTGCGCATCGCGCGCGCGCCTTGCGGACCTGTCCGACCAGGAGAAAAAATTGAGCACCCCGCTGTCCTACCCGCTTTCGAGCCAGGGTATCGAAACCGATGCTACCATCCATCCCAACTTCACGTCCGCCGAACTGACCCAAGCCGCGCTTGCGAACGGCGAGGGCCGCCGCGCGAAACACGGGCCGCTGGTGGTCGAGACCGGCAAGCACACGGGGCGCAGCGCGAAGGACAAGTTCATCGTCCGCGACGGCGAGACCGAGAACACCGTATGGTGGGACAACAACGCCTCGATGACGCCCGAACACTTCGCCGCGCTGAAGGAAGACTTCATGGCGGCGGTGAAGGGCAAGGGCGATCTCTATGTCGCCGACCTGTTCGGCGGCTCGCAGCCCGAATACCGGGTCAAGGTGCGCGTGATCAACGAATTCGCGTGGCACAACCAGTTCATCCGCACGCTGCTGGTGCGCCCGACCGAGGCCGAACTCGACGGCTTCGTGCCCGAATATACCATTATCGACCTGCCCACCTTCCGCGCCGATCCCGAGCGCCACGGCACGCGCAGCGAGACGGTGATTGCGGTCAACCTGTCCGAAAAGCTGATCCTGATCGGCGGCACCAAATATGCCGGCGAGATGAAGAAGAGCGTGTTCGGCGTGCTCAACTACCTGCTTCCGCCGCAGGGCGTGATGCCGATGCATTGCAGCGCCAATATCGGGCCGGACGGGAAGAGCGCGGTCTTCTTCGGCCTGTCGGGCACCGGCAAGACCACGCTTTCCGCCGATGCCAGCCGCACGCTGATCGGCGACGACGAGCACGGCTGGTCGGACACCGCGGTGTTCAATTTCGAAGGCGGTTGCTACGCCAAGATGATCCGCCTCGACCCCGAGGCCGAGCCGGAAATCTACGCCACCACGCGGATGGACGGGACCGTGCTCGAAAACGTGGTGATGGACGCGGACGGCGAGATCGATCTCGACGACAACAGCCTCGCCGAAAACACCCGCGGCGCCTATCCGCTGTCCTCGATCCCCAACACCTCGGACGAGAACATGGGCCCGCCGCCCAGCAACGTCATCATGCTCACCGCCGACGCGTTCGGCGTGCTGCCCCCGATCGCACGGCTCACGCCCGACCAGGCGATGTATCACTTCCTGTCGGGCTACACCGCCAAGGTCGCGGGCACCGAGATCGGCGTGACCGAGCCCGAGGCGACCTTCAGCACCTGCTTCGGCGCGCCGTTCATGCCGCGCCATCCGTCGGTTTACGGCAACCTGCTCAAGAAGCGCATCGCCGAGGGCGGAGCGCAGTGCTGGCTGGTCAATACCGGCTGGACCGGCGGCAAATACGGCACCGGCCACCGCATGCCGATCAAGGCGACGCGCGCGCTGCTCAACGCCGCGCTCGACGGTTCGCTGAACGACGCCGAATTCCGCAAGGACGCGAATTTCGGTTTCGACGTGCCGGTCAGCGTGCCCGGCGTCGACGCCGCGATCCTCGATCCGCGTTCGACCTGGAGCGATGCCGAGGAATACGACCGCACCGCGCACAGGCTGGTGCAGCTGTTCGTGGACAATTTCGAACCCTTCGCCGCGCATGTCGACGAGGGCGTTCGCCAGGCCGCCCCAAGCACGGAAGCGCAAGCGGCCTGATCCGGTTTCGCGGTTGGAGAGGAGAGGGCCTTCCCCGCGCAAGACGGGGAGGGCCCTTTTTCACGTTCTATCGTACGTGGGCAACGCTTCGTCGCATGGAGCCGTCGAGTCTAAAGTAGGTTAGCGCTCGAATCGCGGCCGCCATGGGAGCCATGAAGCTCGGTGGAAAGGGGCCTCATGGAAATCAGCAATCTTATGTCGACGGACGTAGTATCCGTCGCGCCTGCGGCCAGTCTCGATTCGGTCGCGCAAGTGATGCGAGAATACGATGTCGGCGCGGTTCCGGTCGTCGACGAAGGACAATTGGTCGGCATCGTGACCGACCGCGACATCGTGGTGCGGGCGGTGGCCGACAGCCGCGAGACGTGGCTGTGCCGCGTGGGCGACGTCATGAGCACGGACGTGCAAACATGCGGGCTTGGAGCCGACCTTGAAGACGTCCTGCAGGCGATGGCGGACTATCAGTGCCGGCGCATGCCCATTCTCGACGATGCGGGCATGCTGGTCGGCATGGTCAGCCTCGCCGACCTGACCCGCGACGAAGACGGCGACGGGGCGAGCTTCGTTCTCGGCGAAGTGTCCGAGCCGGTCCATTTCGTGATCGAATAGAGTGGGGAGGGGGCGAACATATGGGCAATTTCTGCATGCATTACACCGCCGACGGGCGGGGGCCGGAAGAATCGATCGCGATCGACGATCCGACCGGCAGCCTGGTCTTCGCGACCGCTCGGGAGCACGGCGCGCGCGGCGTGGAGATCTGGCGCGACAAGGAACGTCTCTGCCGTCTCAGCCGTTCGGAGGAGCATCGGGACCTGTGGTATATCGGGGCTCTCGATCCATCGCCGGGAGACGATCCGTGCGGCGACATCGACGACACGACGATTTGCGCGGATCGGCCCTGACCGGCGAGGCTTGCATCCCGCGCTGCCGCGCGGCGGTCGACCGGAGGATATTATGCGAAACCCTCTCACCCGAAAACTCGGCGCATTCTGCGACTTCAGCACGGAAGAAAAGGCGGTTCTCGATGCGTTGTGCGCCGACACGCGCACCGGCAAAGCCGGCGAGATACTGATCGAGGAGGGCGACCGCCCCGACGACGTGTTCCTGCTCGTCGAAGGATGGGGCTATCGGTACAAGCACTTGCCCGACGGTGAACGGCAAATCCTTGCATACCTGCTGCCCGGCGATCTTTGCGACATCCATATCTTCATCCTCAAGGAAATGGACCACGGCATCGCGCTGCTCGGCGATGCCCGTTTCGCGAAAATTCACAAGGACGAGATGCGCAGTACTATGCGCGCCCACCCGGGTGTGCTCGAAGCGCTGTTCTGGGCAACGCTGGTCGACGAGGCGGTGCTGCGCGAATGGCTGGTCAATGTCGGCCAGCGGCCCGCTTACGAACGCATCGCGCACCTGTTCTACGAGCTGTGGCTTCGCCTGCGCGAGGTGGGCGAGGTGGAGGACCACGAGTTCACCTTTCCGGTCACGCAAGCGCAGCTTGCCGACACGGTCGGCCTCACCCCGGTGCACGTCAACCGCACGCTCCAGCGGATGCGGCAGGAGGGGCTGATCACGCTCGAGAATCGCCGGATCGTGATCCACGATATCGCGGCGCTCGAGAAAATCTCTCAATTCGACGCGAAATACCTCCATCTCGACCGTCGCCCTTCAAAGCACGAGACCTCCTGAATGAAACGCTATTTCTTCGATGTCACCGACGGGTTCCACGACCAGGACGAGAAGGGCGTGGAGCTGGCCGACGACCGCGCGGCGCAGATCGAGGCGATCCGCTTCGCCGGCGAGGTGTTGCGGCACGAACCGGATCGGTTGGAGGACGGCCGGCTCTCGATCCAGGTGTTCGATGCGGAGCATGAACCGCTGTTCTCGATCACTGTCACCCTCAGCTGACCGCAGGGCCATGAGCGGGCCCGTCCGTTTCATCTCTTCGCCTGGCGGCGATGGACGCCGCGGCGGCGGCGTTCTAGGAATGCCGGCCGTCACAGGGAGAGATTCATGAAAGCCACCGTCGCCTCCGTCCTCGCCACGCTGTTTGTCGCGCAGATCTCGTTTGGATCGGCCGCCTCCGCGCAGGAAGAGCCCGAACCCTCGCCCAATCCGGTCGAGGAGCAGGAGGTCGAAGCCTCCGAAGCCGACGAAGGCGATCTCCCCGCCGAGGGCAGCGGAGAGGAAACCGTGGTCTCGGAAACCGATGCCGCGCCCGCCGAGGCGAAGGAGGACGACAAGTGGGACATCACCGCCCCGCGCGGCGCGACGATCCGGCAGGTCCCGATCCGCACCGACGAAGGCACCTGGATGGACGTTGATGTCTCGCCCGACGGGAACACGCTCGTCTTCGCGCTGCTCGGCGACATCTACACCATGCCGATCGCCGGCGGCACGCCGACGCGCATCGCCGAGGGGATGGCATGGGAAGTGCAGCCGCGCTGGTCGCCCGACGGGCGGCGGATCGCGTTCACCTCGGACCGCGGCGGGGCGGACAATATCTGGCTGATGAATGCCGACGGATCGGACAAGAAGCAGGTCACGAAAGAGACCTTCCGCCTGCTCAACCAGCCGACCTGGAGCCCCGACGGGCAATATATCGCGGCGAAGAAGCATTTCACCACCCAGCGCAGCGCCGGAACGGGCGAAATCTGGCTCTACCACGTCTCGGGCGGGGGCGGGGTGCAGCTGGTCGAGCGGATCAGTGAGACGGTGCAGAAGGAACTGGGCGAACCGATCTTCGCGCCCGACGGCAAATCGATCTACTACACGCGCAATGTCAGCGCCGGGCCGATTTTCGAATATGCGCAGGATTCGACCCAGAGCCTGTTCGAGATCGAACGCTACGATATCGAAAGGAACGAGGTGACCACCGCCGTGTCGGGCTATGGCGGTTCGGTCCGGCCCAATCCCTCGCCCGACGGCAAGTCGATCAGCTTCGTGCGGCGCGACAAAGATCGCTCGCAGCTATGGGTGAAGGACCTTTCGACCGGCGTTGAGCGGATGATCTACGACGCGCTCGATCTCGACCTGCAGGAGACGTGGTCGGTCTATGGCGTCTATCCCAACATGGACTGGACGCCCGACGGCAAGTCGATCGTGTTCTGGGCCGGCGGCAAGCTGCGCCGGGTCGATGCCGACGGCGGCGGCGCGGCGGTGATCCCGTTCAGTATCGACGATACGCGCGGCGTGGCCGATGCGCCGCATCCGGTGATCCCGGTTTCGCCCGACACGTTCGAAACGAAAATGCCCAAATTCGCGACGGTTTCACCCGACGGGCAGCGCGTGGTGTTCGAGAGCATGGGCAAGCTCTACGTGAAGAACACCGGCGGCGGCGAGCCGCGGCGGCTGACAAATGAGGGCGACGCGCTCGAACTGTGGCCCGCCTGGTCGCGCGACGGGCGCAGCCTCGCATGGGTGCGCTGGACCGATGCCGGGCTCGGCGAGATCGTGGTTGCCGATGCCAACGGCCGCAATCCGCGCGCCGTGACGCGCCAGCGGGGGCACTACGCGGTGCCGCAATTCAGCCCCGACGGGCGCACGCTGGTGTTCGAGAAGCGCAGCGGCGGCTACCTGACCTCGCCCGAATATTCGGAGAATCCGGGCGTCTACCGGGTGCCGGTCTCGGGCGGGACGCCGGTGCTGATCTCGCGCGGCAATGGCGATCCGCAATTCGGCGCCGATAGCGACCGGCTGTTCATGCTCGGCCGCTCGGGCGGGCAATTGCAGCTGCTCTCGACCGATCTCGACGGCGAGGCGCGGCGGGTCCACGCGCAGGGCGAACTGGCCAACGATTTCCGCGTCGCGCCCAATGGCGAATGGTTCGCCTTCCGGCAGAATTACGAGGTCTTCGCGATGCCGCTGCTGCCGGGCGCGCAGGCGGTCGGGGTGGACGAGAACGCCAATGCGCTGCCGGTGGTCAAGGCGAGCACGGGCGGGGCTGCCTATATCGGCTGGGCCAACGATCACCTGCTGCACTGGTCGATGGGGCCGGTGGTCTATGGCGCGACCACCGATCAAATGTTCCCGAGCGCGCCGCGCGGCGAGGACGATCCGAAATTCGAGCCGCCCACCGAAGGTATTTCGATCGCCCGCACGGTGCGCGCCGCCAAGCCGAGCGGCACCGTCGCGATCACCGGGGCGCGCATCCTGACCATGACCGGCGAGGGCGCGGGCGCGATCGAGAACGGCACCATCGTGATCGAAGGCGACCGCATCGCCGCGGTCGGCCCCGCATCGAGCGTATCGGTGCCCTCCGGCGCGACCCGCATCGACGCGACCGGCAAGATCGTCATGCCCGGCCTGATCGATGCGCACGCGCACGGGCCGCAGGGCACGGGCGATCTTGTGCCGCAGCAGAACTGGTCGGTGGTGCAGGATCTCGCCATGGGCGTCACGACGATCCACGATCCGTCCTCGAGCGCCAGTTCGATCTTCGCCGCGGCGGAGCGGCAGCGCGCGGGCACGCTGCTCGCCCCGCGCACCTTCTCGACCGGCGAGATCGTCTACGGAGCCAAGGCGCCGAGCGTCTACGCCCGCGTCGACAGCTACGAGGACGCGCTGGCGCATGTCCGGCGGATCAAGGCGCAAGGCGGCATCTCGATCAAGAACTACAACCAGCCGCGCCGCGAACAGCGCCAGCAGGTCGCGCGTGCCTCGGCGGCGGAAAACATGCTGGTGGTGGCCGAGGGCGGCTCGCTGTTCGGGATGGACATGAACCTGATTGCCGACGGCAATTCGACCATGGAACACAACATCCCGGTCGACGTGATGTACGAGGACGTGCTGCAATTCTTCGGCCAGTCGCAGACCAATTACACCCCGACCATCGTCGTCACCTATGGCGGCCTGGCGGGCGATCCGTATTGGCGGCAGGCGACCGACGTCTACGACAACCCGCTGCTGGTCCACACTCCGCCGCGCATCCTGCTGGCGAGCACCGGCCGCCGGACGACCGCGCCGGACTGGGCCTTCGTCGACGACAACAACGCCCGCGAGGCGAAGAAGCTCGCCGAGCGGGGGGTGAAGGTCAGCATCGGCGGGCACGGACAGCAGCCGGGCATCGCCGCGCATTGGGAGCTGTGGAGCTTCGTGCGCGGCGGGATGACGGCGGTGCAGGCGCTGCGCGCAGGAACGATCGAACCGGCCCGCTCGCTCGGGATGGAGGCCGATATCGGCAGCATCGAACCGGGCAAGCTGGCCGACCTCGTGATCCTCTCGGCCGATCCCTCACAGGACATCATGAACAGCGACGATATCGAACGCGTCATGCTCGGCGGGCGGCTCTACGATGCGCGCACGATGAACGAGGTCGAGACCGGGGACGCCGAGCGGCTGCCGTATTGGTGGGAGTGAGGCAGACCCGCTAACCCGCGCCGCGCACGTTTTCGACCAGCCGGTCGTCGAGCCTGTCGCCGTGCAGCACCGAGACGTCGCCGGTGGTCTCGAGCACCACTGCGCGCACTTCGCTCATGTCGAGCACATTCGCCTCGCGCAGCTTGGCGACGACGTCCGATTCGGCGACGCGCGCGGTGCGCATGGCGTCCTTGCAGAAATCGCCGTCGCGCATCAGCAGGACCGGTTCGTTCTGCATGGCGTCCTCGGCGGTATCGGAGGCCCGGCGCAGCTTCGCGGCGGCGAACTGGACCACGAACAGCCCCGCCATGCCGGCCACGACCTGCCAGAACGCGCTCCACTCGCTCGCCTGCGCGCCGCCCGCGACGAGCGAGCCCAGCGCGACGGTCATGACGAAGTCGAACGGCGTCATCTTGGACAGCGAGCGCAATCCGTTGACGCGCACGAACAGCACCACGAACAGCAGTCCCAGCGCAGCCAGCGCTGCGCCCCTGACGACGGCATCGAGCAGCGGTTGATCCGGAAAGATCATCCGGCATCCCCTGCGGGCGGATCGACCGGTTCGTCGTCCCCGACATCCCCGCTGGCACCGTCGCCGGGTTCGTCTCCGTCCGCCGGGGTGTCGTACTCGTCGTCTCCGAAGGACAGGTCCGCATCGAACGGTACGCCTTCCGGAGCGTCTTCGAGCGCTTCGATCAGGCGCTGCACCATCACCGCCATGCCGCCGCCATGCGGATCGTTGGCAAGCGGTTCGAGGCTGCTGCGGGCGATCGCGATCTTGCCTTCGCGCAGCTGCATCATCGCGGCGTTCAGCCACAGGCTCTTGTCGAACGGTGCCAGCTGCGCCGCGCGTTCGAGCGCGTGACGCGCGGTCTCGTTGGGCTCGGCCCCGCGATAGACGAAGCTGCGATAGTAGTAGACGAGCGGCAGCGGATGATCGTTCTCGATCCCGTTGAGCGCGCTGAAGGGTTCCATCGCCCTGGCGTAGGCGGCTTCCTGGTCGTCGGCGTCCTCAGCCATCCGGAACAGCGCGTAGCCCTTCTGGACGTAGGAATTGGTGATCGAGGGATCGATCGCGATGGCGCGATCGGCGGCGGAGATCGCCTCGGCGTCGTTGCCGGCATCGTATTCGGCTTCCGCAAGCGCCGCCAGCACGCCGGCATCGCCGGGGTATTCGGCGGCGACTTCGCGCGCATCGACCAACACCTCCGCTGCCTCTTCCTTGTTTACGCCGCGCTGCGAGCGGATGATGATGGGAAGCATTTCGCCCAATCCCTCGCTGACCTCGCGAACGGCGACCGGGCCGATTGGCACCCGTTCCGGCGGAAGCCTGTAATTGAACATCTTGCGAGCCTTGCTATAATTTTCGAGTTCGTCCTCGAGCTCGTCCAGGTCGCCAAACGCCATTTCCGCGGCTTCCAGCGAGGACTGTCCCTCGCGGATGGCCTGCCAGTATGCGTTCAGTTGCCCCGCGCGGCTCTCCTCGAACCTCAGGTAGTGGAAGAGCAGCCAGCTGCGGCCGTAGAAGGCGTCGTATTTCTTGCCGCGATTGGCTTCGTAGAGTTCGTGGTCGAGCAGTTCTCGCAGCGGCACATCGCGTGCATAGGCCAGCTCCGCAGCGCGATGGATGGCGGGCTTGCCGATATTCATCGAGCCGTCCTTGTCGAACGAGGCGGAAGCGAAGAATTCCGCCCCGCCCTCGCTCATCCAGCGCGGCATGGCGAAGCGCGAGCTCGAAATCAGGAAATGGTGCGCATATTCGTGCAACAACACGATCATCGAGAAGTCGGTATTGCGTCCGCGCAACCGGATATCGGGAACGAAGGCGCGCGATGCGCCGGCGCGCGGGATATAGAAACCGGCAATAGTCTTGGAGCCGCCGGCGAGCTTGCGAATCTGCCGGTCGCTTCCGACCGCGAATATCGTCACCCGGTTGGACGGGCTCGGCGGTTCGGTGCTGCGCCCGGTGATCAGCGACATCGCCGCATGGTAGCGTTCGAGCATTTCGGCGAAGCGCTGCACGTCCTTCGCACTGTCGTCGGCATAGACGACGAAATGTTCGCTCGATGCTTCGTGCCAGTCGGCCTGCGCCGGCACCGCCATGCCGGCGCACAGTGCAAACGCAAGAAACGCTCTGATCATCTGCAACCCCTTAAAGAAGTGCAGATTTAGCCGAATGCACGGATTATGAAAGCCTCCGTCTACGCTTGCGCGCTGTCGATATAGCGCGCGACGTTCTTCGCCAGCACGTCGAGCGGGGCGTTGCCCCCGAGGATGACCGCGTCGTTGAACGCCTTGAGGTCGTAGGCCTCGCCCAGCGCAGCTTCGGCGAGGCCGCGCTGGCGCAGGATCTCGCTATGGCCGAGCTTGTAGCCGGTCGCCTGGCCGGGCCAGCTGCAATAGCGGTCGACCTCGCTCGCGACTTCCTCCGCCTTCGATCCGTTGCGCTCGACGAAGAAATTGCGCGCCCGCTCGCGGCTCCAGCGCTTCGAATGCAATCCGGTATCGACCACCATCCGGCAGGCGCGGAAGGCGAGCGACTGGAGATAGCCGAGCTGGCCGACCTTGAACTCGTCGTATGCGCCCAGTTCGTCGGCGAGTTGCTCGCCGTAGAGCGCCCAGCCTTCCGAAAAGGCATTGAAGGCGAGGATCGAGCGGATGAGCGGCAAGCGGTTGGAGAATTCTCCTTCCCACACATGGCCGGGAATCGTTTCATGAAAGGTGAGGTCGGGCAAATCGTATTTGCGATGCAGGTTCGTGGTGCGCAGGTTGATCCAGAACCGCCCCGGGATGGAGCCATCCTTGCTACCCGCGCCGCCATAGGCGCCGGGGGCGCCGGGCTCCTCTGCGGGCGGGATACGGCGCACTTCCAAGTTGGGATCGACCAGTGTGTTGAAAGCGCGCGGCATTTGCGCTTTGATCCAGTCGACCTGTTCCTGGATAAAGTCCATGATTTCCTTGCGACCGGGATCGCCCTCGGCGAACTTGTAGCGCGGGTCTTCGCTGAGCGCCTGCATCCGCTCGCCGACCGTACCGGTGGTGTAGCCGATCTCGCGCAGGATTGGATCCATGCGCGCGTGCAGCGCGGCGAGTTCCTCCAGCCCCTGTTGGTGGATTTCGTCCGGGGTCAGCGTGGTGGTGGTGCTCGAACGCAGCGACCAGGCATACCATTCCTCGCCATGCGGCTGGCTCCACATGCCCGGATCCGAACCCGCCGCGCGCCGCTCGACCAGCAATTCGGCGAGTTGGCGTTCGAGCGCCGGCGCGACCCGCTCGGTGATAATCTGCTTCGCCTGGCGCGAGGCGGTGGTTGCAGCCTGGAGGTCGGACTTGAGCAGCGGATCGAGCAGCGCGCCGCCCTCGCGCGCATCGGCCAGCGTGGTTTCCATCTGTGCGATCGCCTTGTCGAGCAGGAAATCGGGCGGAACCACGCCCATTTCGCGCGCCGCGATCATCCGCTCGCGCTCCCCGTCGAGTACCGAGGGCAGCTGGACCAGCCGCGAGAGGTAGTATTCGACATCCTGCGTATCGCCGAGCGGGTGGGTCGAATCCATGAAGCGCGGCATGTCGAGATAGGTCCCGACATTCTGGATCACGACATAGGGTGCGACCCGCCAGCTGCCGACCGGGATATCGCCATAGGGCAGCGCGAACCCGTCGACGGCGGTCGCGTAGGCGCTTTCGACGACTTCGTAATTGGTTCGCGTATCGGCATCGAGGCCGGAGGTGTCGCGCGCGCGGACGCGTTCGAGGTCCTCGCGCAAGGTGGTGGCATAGGCATCCTGCCCGGCCTGCGACTGCTGTTCGAGCTTGCCGCGCAGTTCGGCGTAATCGCCGGTGTCGACCCCGAGCGAGGTCGCGCGCTCGGGCTCGTGGAACAGCAGGCGGTAGGCGATGTGGTCGAGTTCGTCCTCCGGCGACATGGCGGGGAAAGAGTTTGCGGACAGGGCCTCCGCGTGAGGGGTGCAGCCGGCGAGCGCGGTGGTTGCGCCGAGCCCGGCGAGAGCCTGGCGGCGAGTGAGTTCGAAGCTGGATGTGGTCATGGGAGGCGGTGTGCGCTGAACCCGGCGCGCTGTAAACCCTCCCCCTGGACGGGGGAGGGATAGCGAAGGTTGCTCGCGCAGCGAGCTACCGCAGCTTGGGTGAGGGTGACTGGCAGGCGTTACGCTCTTTCCCTCATCCAAGCTTCGCTAGGCGCTGGCGCGCCAAGCTGCGCTATCCTTCCCCCCCGAGGGGGAAGGACCCAGTGGGCCAAATCAATCGAGGAATTCTGCCGGCACCTTGCCGCCATTGTCGGCCAGCGCCTGCATGGTCTTCTTGTGCAGCCAGACGTTGTCTTCCGCGCTGCCCGAATATTCGGTCCGGCCCAGTTCCTGCGCCAGCGCCTTGCGGCTCTCGTAATCCGAATCGACCCCGATCAGCTTCATCAGGTCGACGATCGAGGTGCGCCAGTTGAGACGGTCGGCGCCGGGCATCGAATCGAGCCGGTTTTCGACATCGACGACATGCACCGCGTCCGATTTGGGCGGGGGAGCGCTAGGGGCGGTGGTCGTGGGGGCAGGTGCGGCTTTCGGCTTGTCCTCGCCGAAAATGGCTTTTTTGATCGAACTGAAGATACCCATCGGTCGTGTCTCCCTGTGCTGACGGCGAGTGCCGGTGCGGTTACGTTTGACAAGCGCGGCGTGGCGGTAAAGGTTCCGCGTGGTCGACCGGGGATGTTCGAGGGAGCGAGAAGGCGATGCAGGATGCGATCCTGTCGATTCTGGTGCTCGGCGGCATCGCGCTGCTTGCCGGCGCGTTCGTGCTGTGGCGCAAGGGCGGCGCGCGCAGGCAGGTCGTGCTGATGGTGCTCGCCGCGCTGGTCGCCTTCCTCAACGTGGCAATCTGGACGGTGCCGTCGAGCGACGGCACCGCCCCGATCGACAAGGTGCGCGAGTGAGTTAGTCGGGGATCCGCCAGGCGACCTTGTTGGCGAAGCTGCCCCTGACCTTCTCGCCTTGCGCGTTGCGCGCGGGTTCGAAGCGGGCGCGGCGTTCGATCAGCCGGCAGGTCGCCTCGTCGAGTGCGGTATGGCCGGTCGACTGGGTGATGGCGCAGTTCTCCACCCTGCCGTCGGTACCCACGGTGACCTTGAACCCGGCGATCCCGGTCATCTCGCGATTGATCCAGCTCGTGCGGTAGTCGCTGTCGGTGATCCATCCGCCCGGACTGTTCTTCGGCTTCGCTCCGACGGGGTCGAACGCGGCGGGGGGATTGCCCGGCGGGGCCGGCGGATCGTGCGGCGGCAGCACGAGCGGTATGACGGGCTCGCTGATCGGCGGGAAGTCGAGCGTCTCGAACTTCGGCGGATCGAGGGCGAGCGGGATCTCCGTCGGCGGCAGGTAGACCTGCGTCGATGTCGTCGGCTCGGGCACCGCCTCGTCCGGCTTCGGCGGGGGCGGAGGCGGATCGATCTCTACCTTGGGAATGAAGATACTCTCGATCTTCTCGTCCACCGAGACCATGCCGGTGGCCTGAAGCCCGAACACGAGCGCACAGCCGAGCGCGGCGTGGACCGCGACGACGCCTCCGATCGAGGCGGCGCGATCCTTGGGGCTGACCTGGTCGATATATGCCATGAGTCCTCTCCTTGTAATGATTGTGCAATGATACAACATAACAGATGAAGAGCCAAGATATATCGCGTGGCGGATTGCTACTGGTTTGGCAGTAAAAGGCGGGGGCCTCGGGAGGAATGGCGCTCCGAAGCGGTTGGAATGGGGTCGCGCTTCACAAACAGAGCGCCACCGGCCCGAGATCCCAGCCTGCCCTGTGGGCAGTTTATCCCGAGCGGCTGGCTTGCCAGCCAGCCGAAGAGCGGGGATGACGGAAAGCTAAGCGCCGCCGCCGGCGGCGAAGCTTTCTCTCACTTGATCGGGCAATTCGGATCGAGCCGGAAGTCGAGGTAATTGTCGACCGAGGCCATCAGCTCGTCCTGCTCGTTCTCGAAGAAGTGGTTGGCGCGCGGAATTTCCTCGTGATGGATGGTGATGTGCTTCTGCGTGCGCAGCTTTTCGACCAGCTTGCCCACCGCGCTCGGCTGGACCACCGTATCGGCTGCGCCCTGGATGAAGATGCCGCTCGCCGGGCACGGTGCGAGGAAGGAGAAATCGTACATATTGGCGGGCGGCGCGATCGAGATGAAGCCGCGGATTTCCGGGCGGCGCATCAGCAGCTGCATGCCGATCAGCGCGCCGAAGCTGACCCCGGCGACCCAGGTCACCTGCGCTTCCTCGTGGATCGACTGGACCCAGTCGAGCGCGCTCGCCGCATCGGAGAGTTCGCCGATGCCGTTGTCGAAGCTGCCCTGGCTGCGCCCGACGCCGCGGAAGTTGAAGCGCAGCGTGGCGAAGCCGCGGTCGACGAAGGTCTTGTAGAGCTTCTGCGTGATCCGCTCGTTCATCGTGCCGCCGCCCTGCGGGTGCGGGTGGAGGATCATCGCCACCGGCGCGCGCGGGCGCGGGGGCGGGGAGAAACGGCCTTCGAGACGGCCTTCGGGGCCGGGAAAGATGACGGAGGGCATGGGCGTGAACCTGTCCGGGCTGGATATGCTGCGCGGGTGGCGCGCGCGAAGTGACGGGCTATATAGTCGCTGTTCGCCAAATCGCAATCGCGCTTAGCCCATAGGTGGTATTCCCATTCCCGACCGCATCTACCTCGACCACGCCGCGACCAGCCCGCTGCGTCCCGAAGCGCGCGCCGCGATGGAGGAGGGGTTCCGGATCTGGGCCAACCCGTCGAGCCCGCATGCCGAAGGGCGCAAGGCGAAGGCGGCGCTCGAGGATGCGCGCGAGCGGGTGAAGCGCGCGCTCGGCTGGGAGGGGGAGGTGATCTTCACCTCGGGCGCGAGCGAGGCGGCGGCGCTCGCCATGACGCGCTGTGCTGCTCGCGAGCGGTTTGTCAGCGCCGTAGAACACGACGCCGTTCTTTCCGCAGCCCCCGGGGCTCCGAGGCTGGCGGTCGGAGCCGATGGCGCGGTCGATTGCGAGCGCATGAAAAAGTCACTGGCTATAACCAGCGCGCCGCTGGTCGCGCTTCAATGGGTGAACTCGGAAACCGGCAACAAGCTCGATCACGGTGAGCTGACCGATGCCGTGCACGATGCGGGGGGGCTGGTGCTCGCAGATTGCGCGCAAAGCGCCGGCAAATATCCGCTCCCTCACGAAGCGGATATGGTGATCGTATCCGCGCACAAATTCGGCGGTCCGGTCGGAATCGGGGCGCTACTCGTGTTGGACTTTGCCATGCTCGAACCGGTCGGCGGGCATGAGCGCGGCTATCGACGCGGTACGGAGAATCTTCCGGCTGCGTTGGGTATGGCTGCCGCGCTGGAAGCGGGCGGAATGCCCTACGGCAGGGAAGGCGTGTATGATGCGATCGAGCGCTTCGCCGCGGTGGTTCGCGACGGCGGCGGAACCTGGCTCGGAGATACGCTCGACCAGCCGACCGGCTACATCCATGCCGTTGCGATGCCCGAGCTTTCCGGACAGGCGCAACTCATGCGTTTCGATCTGGCGGGGTTTTCCGTCAGCCAGGGCAGTGCCTGCTCGTCCGGAACTCTCAAGGGAAGCCATGTTCTGGCCGCGATGGGACTTTCCGAAGAGCTGGCAGATCGGATGATTCGGGTCAGCACCGGGTGGAACACGACACCGGAAGAAGTCGATTCCTTCGCCGAGGCTTGGCGAAGCCTGATCTGACCCGTTCGCCCTGAGCTTGTCGAAGGGCTGTCTTTTGCTTTCATCGGTGCACTGGAAGAAAAAAGCAGGGCCCTTCGTCTGGCTGGCAAGCCAGCCGCTCAGGAGAGCCTTCGACAAGCTCAGCCCGAACGGTTAGGGGGCGTGGTGACGATGGCGATGCAATGATCTATCTCGACTACCAGGCCACTACCCCGCTCGCGGCGGAGGCGCGCGATGCGATGCTGCTGTGGCTCGACGGGCCCGACGGGACCGGCTTCGGCAATCCGCACAGCCCGCACCGGATGGGGCGGCAGGCGGCGGCGGCGGTCGAACTGGCGCGCGAGCGGGTCGCGGCGCTGTTTCCCGCAGGCGGCAAGGTGATCTTCACCTCGGGCGCGACCGAGGCGATCAACCTCGCGATGCGCGGGACTACCCGAAAAGGTAGTATCTCGGTCTCCGCGATTGAGCATGCCGCGGTGCTCGACACCGCGCGTTCGCTCGGCAGGTGCCACGAACTGAACGTCGCGCGGAACGGCCAGTGCAACATCAGGCAGGACGTGCCCGACGACACCCGCCTGATCGCGGTGATGCAGGTCAACAACGAGATCGGCACGATCCAGCCGACGGTCGACTGGCACCGCCGGGCGAAGGAACTGAACGCGCTCTATCTGTGCGACGCGGTGCAGGCCTGGGGCAGGATCGAGGTCACCGGCGCGGACATGATCGCGGTCAGCGCGCACAAGATCCACGGCCCCAAGGGGATCGGTGCGCTATGGGTGCGGCCCGGGCTCGAACTCGAGGAAGTGCAGACCGGCGGCGGGCAGGAGGAAGGGCTGCGTTCGGGCACGCTCAGCCCGGCGCTGTGCGCGGGCTTCGGTGCTGCGGCGCAGGAAGCGAAGGACCGCATGGAACAGGACGCTGACCACGTCGAGAAGCTGTGGCACCGCGCACGCGACCTGTTCGACAACTGGACGCTCAACGGCAGCGCCGAGGCGCGCTGGCACGGCAATCTCAATATCCGCCGCAAGAATTTGGACGTGAACCGGCTGATGAGCGATTGCCGCAACGTGATGTTCTCCGCCGGTAGCGCCTGCGCCAGCGGCTCGGGCCGCCCCAGCCATGTGCTGAAAGCGCTCGGCCTGTCGGACAGGCAGGCGAAGACCTCGATCCGCCTCGGCTTCGGCCGCTACACCTCGATGGAGGACCTCGAAAAGGCGGCCAGTGCGATCAACGCCGCGGCGGACGGGCAGCGCTGATGCCGGTCGCGATCAGCTTCGTCACCGCCAAGGGCGACCGGGTCGAGGCGCAGGGCGAGCCGGGCATCCCGCTGCTCGAAGTCGCGCAGGCAGCCGGCATGCCATTGGAAGGCACCTGCGAGGGGCAGATGGCGTGCTCGACCTGCCACGTGATCGTCGCGCCCGAATGGTTCGACCGCCTCCCCGAGGCAAGCGAGGAGGAGGAGGACATGCTCGACCTCGCCGCCGCGGTGCAGCGCACCAGCCGGCTGTCGTGCCAGATCGTGCTGGGCGAGGAACTCGACGGCCTCGAAGTGACCATTCCTCCGGACAGCAACGATATGAGCGGGGTTTAGCCGCTCGCCGTCTCGGCGTCGTCGAACGGGCGGCGCAGCAGGCGCAGGCCCGGCCGTCCGAGCAGTTTCCACAGCGCAAAACCGAGCCAGGCGATGAGTGCGAGCGGCAGCAGCACGGTAAGCAACCGCAGGACGACGGCGAGAATGCTGCCGAAAGTCGCCCCCGTTGCGCTCCAGGCGTCGGCGATCGGCTCGGCAAAGCCGCTGCGCGCGGGCGTCCAGGCACGATATTCGATCGACATGCGGCTGAATTCGACCCGACTGCGCGTTTCCGCCAACCAGCTGCGCGCCTGGTCGATTTCCTCGTTGACCTGCGCCACGCCGCGCTCCGCCTCGACCAGTTCCTTCACCGTGCCGCGGCGATTGCGCAGGACGTCCATCAGCCGGTCGCGCAGCACGATGCGCGCGCGCAGCCGTGCCTCGGTATCGACGATATCCTTCGACAGGTCTTCGCCTTCGATCGCACTGCCGGTCAATTCGCCGTCGGCGCCCTCAGCGCTGGTGGCGAGGTCCTTGCCGAAGGCGCGCGCACGATCCGCGGCGATGGCGAGATGGAGCATGCCCGAAGCGCCGTCGTCCGCCGCGTCGGACTGCTCCATCGCCAGGATGCGGCAGGTCGCCGACCCCAGCCGTTCGCAGCGGTCGGCGTGAAGTTCCTGCAGCGGTTTGAGATTCGTGGCCGGCAGGCGAAAACTGTAGCCGTAGCGATAGGCGATTTTGGGCGAGCCGGTCGTATCGGACGCGCCGCCCGCCGAGGCTTCGATCTCGCCCAGTTCCTCGAGTACGGCACCGACCGGTTCCGCACGCGCTTCGCCCGGTGCCGGTATGAGCGCCGGAGCCGCGACCTCCGGCCCGGTTGCGTCGAGGGTGGGAAGCGAAACCGACAGCGAATGCTCGCTGGAGCGCACCGTGCCCGAGGTCGACAATCCCTGATGGACGCCCACGGCGATCAGGCCCACCGTCAGAATTCCACTCAGCGCCAGCACCTTGTAGTTCATCGGCTCTCTCCCATGACGCGTTATATGATACAACATGACATATGAGGAGGTCAAATGATCTGCGCGTTGCGGGGCAGCCGCGGAGAGTGGTGGGCGGACCGAGAGCGGGGGTGAAGGGGCGCCCGAACCAGCGAGCGGGGCGCCCCTTCGTCGCAGGCCGTCCGGAGGAGCGCGACGGCCTGCGTGTGGACGTTACGCTTCGACCGCCGCGTCCGCGCCGAAGCGGCGGTTGATCCGCCGCCCGGCCCAGACGACCCCCGCGATCGGCAGCACCACCGCGCCGAGCGCGATCAGCGCGGCGATCACGTAGCCGAAGATCGCGCCGAGCGAGCCGACCACGCTTGCGATCGGGCTGACGAAGTCGTTGCCGACGGGCATCCCCGTCTCGTAGCGTACCGTCACCCGGCTGTAGGCGACCCGGGTCTGCATTTCCTTGAGCCAGCTGCGGGCCTGGTCGATTTCCTGGTTGACCTGCGCCACGCTGCGCTCGGCCTCGACCAGTTCGCGCACGTCGCCCTTGCGCGTGCGCAGTACTTCCATCAGCCGGTCGCGCAATTCGGTGCGGGCGCGCAGATGCGCCTCGGTATCGACGATCTGCTTCGACATCTCCTCGGCGGAAATCTCGGCCGAGATCTGTTCGGCGCCGATATCGCCGGCCTCCTTCTCGAGCAGCGCACCGAAAGCGCGCGCATGGCGCGTGGCGACCGCGAGCTGCAGCACGCCGGTCACTTCGTCGGCATCCTCGCCGGTCTTGCTCATGCCGACGATCTGGCAGCTGGCCGGGCCCTGCTGTTCGCACAAATCGGCATGGCGCCGCTGGAGCTTGCCGATCTCGTCGCCCGGCATGCGGAAAGCGAAATCGTAGATGTAGGCGAGCCTGGGCAGGCTCACTTCGAGCGCGCCGAGATCGGGCAGGGTCGAACTCTCGCTTCCCACACTGTCCGCTACCGCCTCGGCCGCCTCTTCCGCCGCCATCGAGGCGCTTTCGTATTCGTAGCTCGCCTCGGCGTCCGCCGTCGCAGCCGGCCCACTATCGGGCTCCGCCTCGCTGCATGCGCCGAGCGCGACCAGCGGCAGTGCCGCCAGCGCAATCCAGTACTTGTTCATCCTCTGCCGCATTGTGGCCTCCTTTTCGCCATGATTTAGCCACAATTGCGCCGCATTTCCAAATCGGTCAAGCGCAAAATGCGGCAAGCCCCACCGCATCGCTGCGGCAGGGCCTGCAAAAAGTTTCTTGTTTCAGAGAGTTAGGCGGCTTCGGCGACTGCCGGTTGCAGTCGTGCGATCAGGGTGTCGCTGAAGGCCGGGATATCGTCGGGACAGCGGCTGGTGATCAGATTGCCGTCGGTGGCGACTTCCGAGTCGACCACATTGGCGCCGGCATTCCTGAGGTCGGTGCGGATCGATTGCCAGCTGGTCACCGTCTTGCCCTCGACGATATCGGCTTCGGCGAGCAGCCATGGCGCGTGGCAGATCGCGGCGATCGGTTTCCCGGCGCGGTCGAACTCGCGGACCAGCCCGACTGCGGCGTTGTTCTTGCGCAGCACGTCGGGGTTCATCTGGCCGCCCGGGAGCAGCAGCGCGTCGTAATCGCCTACCGCGACTTCGTCGACGGTAATGTCGACCGCGATGCTGTCGCCCCAATCCTTGTCCTTCCAGCCGCGGATTTCGCCGTCGTCGAGGCTGGCGATGGTGGTGTCGATACCGGCCTCGTCGAGGCGCTTGCGCGGCTCCATCAGTTCGGATTGCTCGAAGCCGTCGGTGGCCATGATCAATACGCGTGGCATGTGATAACTCCTTGATTGTCCGTCGTACCGTTAACGCGTGGGGAAACCGGGCCGTTCCGCTCTTCTAGGCGACATGTTGCAGTGATAGGGCGAGCCGCATGGCCGAAGTTATCGACACCGAAAAAGACCCCTTCGACGCGATCGTCGACGCGCCGTTCGATAGCGCGCTCGAGGAGCGCTATCTCGTCTATGCGCTGTCGACCATCACCGCGCGGTCGCTGCCCGATTTGCGCGACGGGCTGAAGCCGGTTCATCGCCGGCTGCTGTGGGCGATGCGGCAGCTGAAGCTCGACCCTGCATCCGCGTTCAAGAAATCGGCCCGCGTCGTCGGCGACGTGATCGGCAAGTACCACCCGCACGGCGATGCCAGCGTCTACGACGCGATGGTCCGCCTCGCACAGGATTTCGCGCTGCGCTACCCGCTGGTCGAGGGGCAGGGCAATTTCGGCAATATCGACGGCGATAACGCCGCCGCCTACCGCTACACCGAGGCGCGCCTGACCAAGACCGCGCTGCGGCTGATGGAAGGGCTCGACGCCGGGACGGTCGATTTCATCCCGACCTATAACGGCGAGGAGGAAGAGCCCGAGATCTTCCCTGGCATGTTCCCCAACCTGCTCGCCAACGGCGCGAGCGGGATCGCGGTCGGCATGGCGACGAATATCCCGAGCCACAACGTCGCCGAGATCGTCGATGCGACCGAACTGGTGCTGTTCAACCGCGACGTCACGCACGAAGAGCTGATGGAGGTCTTCAAGGGGCCCGATTTCGCGACGGGAGGTCTGATCGTCGACAGCCCCGAGGCGATTTCGCACGCCTACGAGACCGGCCGCGGGAGCTTCCGCGTGCGCGGGCGCTTCCATGCCGCCGAGGCGGACAAACCGGAAGACCGCGCGGCGGGAATCGAGCGGCTCGGCGGCGGGCAGTGGCAGCTGGTGATCGACCAGATCCCCTACCAGGTCGCCAAGGGTAAACTGATCGAGCAGATCGCGCAGGCGATCGCCGACAAGAAGCTGCCGATCCTCGACGACGTGCGCGACGAGAGTGACGAACAAATCCGCATCGTGCTCGTCCCGCGCAGCCGCAATGTCGATCCGGAACTGCTCAGGGAATCGCTCTACAAGCTGACCGATCTCGAGACGCGGTTCGGGCTCAATCTCAACGTGCTCGATGCGACGCGCACGCCGATGGTGATGGGGCTCAAGGAACTGCTGCAGAACTGGGTCGCGAGCCAGCTCGATATCCTCCAGCGCCGCAGCCGCCACCGGCTCGAGCAGATCGCGCGGCGCCTCGAACTGGTCGAGGGTTACATCGTCGCCTTCCTCAATCTCGACCGGGTGATCGAGATCATCCGTACGGAGGACGATCCGAAGGCGGTGATGATGGAGGAATTCAGCCTGACCGACCGGCAGGCCGAGGCGATCCTCAACATGCGCCTCCGCAGCCTGCGCAAGCTTGAGGAAATGGCGCTGCGGCAGGAGCAGGACGACCTGCTCAAGGAGCGCGAGGAGCTCGAGAAGCTGCTCGACAGCCCGGCGCGCCAGCGCACGCGCCTGAAGCGCGATCTGCACGCACTCAAGAAGGAATACGGGCCCGACACCGATCTCGGTGCGCGCCGCACCACGATCGAAGAGGCAGAGCCCGCGGTCGAATTCAGCATGGACGCGATGATCGAGAAGGAACCGGTCACCGTGGTGCTGAGCCAGAAGGGCTGGGTGCGCGGCGCCAAGGGGCACGCCGATCTCGCCGCGAGCGAGGATTCGATGGGCGATTTCAAGTACAAGGAAGGCGATGGCCCCGCCTTCGCGCTCCATGCGCAGACCACCGACAAGCTGCTGATCGCCGCCGACAACGGCCGCATCTACACGCTCGGCGCCGACAAGCTGCCCGGCGCGCGCGGCTTCGGCGAACCGATCCGCAACATGCTCGACATCGAGGCCGAGGCGCAGCTCGTGGGGCTGGTGGTGCACCGCCCGAAGGGCCAGCTGCTGCTCGCTGCGACCACCGGCAAGGGCTTTGCCGCCGAGACCGACGAGGTGCTCGCAGAGACGAAGAAGGGCCGCCAGGTGGTCAACCTGAAGGGCGATGCCAAGCTGCGCGTGGTGCGCGAGATTCCGGCGGAGCACGATCACGTCGCGGTGGTCGGCGAGAACCGCAAGCTGGTGGTGTTCAACCTCGAGGAACTGCCGGTGCTGGCGCGCGGACAGGGGGTGATGCTGCAGCGCTATCGCGACGGCGGGCTGGGCGATGCGACCACTTTCAAGCTCGACGACGGGCTCGCCTGGCAGATGGGCGGCAAGGGCGACCGCACCCGCACCGAGACCGATATCTGGCAATGGAAGGTCGCGCGCGGCGCGGCAGGGCGGCTGCCGCCGCAGGGGTTTCCGAAAGACAACAGGTTTACCTAGGCATCATCCGTTCGCCTAACCCCGTTCGTCCTGAGCCTGTCGAAGCCTGTCCTGAGCGGTTGGCTGTGCCAGCCAGCCGAAGGGGACGTGGCGGGGCGCTGGGGTGCTTCGACAGGCTCAGCACGAACGGGTGTGGTTCGGGACCGGAGCGAAGGCACACCTCCCAACCGTCACCCTGAACTTGTTTCAGGGTCCATCTCCCCTCAGCGAGCGGACGGTGCGGGAGGAGAAATGGATGCTGGAAGCGAAGCTGGCCGCAGGTCAAACAAGTTCAGCATGACGAATGGAGAGTCATTGCCACGGGGATTTCACCCCAAATTCGCCGGTATCCTGTCGAAACAATAGGTCGCCGGGCGCGGGCGTGTGGGGAGCGCGTAGATGTCCGCCAGCACTTCGCCGAGCGGACGCCGCCGGTCGCGCGGGCTGGGATCCTTCTGGCGCGGCTTGAAGCAGCTCCCGCCGGGGAAATTCTCGCGCCGGTAGCGGCGCGCCGCGAACAGCAGGCGGCGCCGGTTGTCGACCACCTCGCGCGGGTAGATATCCTCGCCCAGGGCCAGCGCGACCGACAGGAATTCGAGGTAGATCACGCGGCGCAGCGCATTGCCGGTCATGGGCTCGGAGGAATGCGCGGCCATCATGTCGTGCACGATGACGTCGCCCGCCTTCGCCGGCACCTCGACCGCGGGCTTCAGAGCCAATTCGCAGATCGGCTCGTCCATCAGATGGCTGCCGGGCACGAAGCGCAGCGCGCCTTCGCCCGGGTCGGCGTCGTCGAGATAGATCCCCATCGCGAAGCACGGCGCGCTGCGGCCGTGGACCATGTCCTGGTGCCACAAGACCGGCGTGTCGTCGCCGCGGTTCTTGATGACCGCGAATTCCTGCACCACGAACACATCGTCGCCGCAGACCGCCGTCGCCACATCCATCACCTCGCGCAGCGCGAGCAGTTCGAGCGCGGCGGGATCGCCCCAGTTGAACAGTTCGCCGACATTGGTGACGACCTTGCCCTCGGGCGAGGCGGCGAGCGCCTTGCGCGGCACCCAGTCGGGTTCGAGCAGCGGGTCGAAGAAGCGCCGCAAGCGTTCGAGCACGTCGGGCGGGATCAGGCCGGGAAGGCGGCAGAAGCCGTCCTGCCGCAGCTTTTCATGGGCTTGCGCGTCGAACATCGCGCGCACGGTTTCGCGCCCGCCGCGCGCGGGTCAAGCAAAATCCGGACGGCGCGGGTGCGAACCGCGCGCATACGAGAAAGGGGCCGGAAACGGCGAACCGTCCCGACCCCCTCCCTGCAACCCGAAGACTCGGCTTCGAGTTGGGGATTGCGGGAAAGATTACTCGGCGGTCTCGCCCTCGGCCCCTGAATCGGCGGCGGCGCCGGCATTGGCGGCGGCGGCGATCGTCGCGTCGAGCTGCTGCACGGTGTAGAGCACCATCAGCTGGCCGTTGGCGTCGACGGCGAAATGTTCGCGCAGCAGCGACACCTTGCCGCCCGGACGCGCGAGAATGATATCGTCGCCTTCGATCGTGTCGATCGTGCCCGCGTTCTGCCCGTCGGCTGAGGCGACTGCGGCCATCGCGACCAGCGCGGCGTCGCGCCTGGCATTGGCGGCGGCGACCTGCTCGTCGAGCATGGTGTTCAGCTGCGCCTTGGTGACGGTGATCGTCGGGCCGGTTTCGCCCTCGCCGAATGCGCTGGCGGGCAGCGGCGCCTTGTGCTTGCCGGTATCGACCGTGACGATGCCGTCGGCGACGCTTTCGACGGTTCCGACCGGGTTGCCCTCGGGGCCGTAGACGGTCGCGCCGACGCTGACTTCGGCTGCATAGGCGGCGGTGGCGAGGCTGGCGGCGGCAATCGCGGCGGCAGCGAACTTGGCGATCTTCATATGTGTTCTCCGTAGTCGTTTCGAACTCAATGCTTCCCCCGAGCGGACCGGTGGACCGCATCGAATTCAGCCAAACTGGATGGCGAGCGCGCAGTGCTGCAACCCGCGTGGCTCAACATTCTGAGCTGATGCTGCATTGCAAGAGAAATCCGCAATGGCAACAGTGAGGTTCTAGCAGACGCTACCTTGCACTGACATGAAGCGGGCTCATTCCAGCCCGATTTCCTCCTCCAGCAAGGCCTCGACACGGGCGCGATCGGGGAATCCTTCCCCGACCCAGCGCGCCTCCACGCGCTGCAGGATGCGCGCCACTTCGGGACCGGCCTGCACTCCGCGGGCGACGATTTCGCCGCCCTTGAGCGGCAGTTCGGGCGGCGTCCAGTCCACGATCGGAGCGGGATCGCCGCCGGTGAGCAGCACCCGGTCGCGCGCGCAGGGAATCCCTTCGCTGTAGGCGAGCGCGCGCTGGTCGCTCCGGTCCGTCTCGTTCCGCGCGGCAGAGCAGACCAGCCTCGCGCGCTGCGCCTTCGACAGGCGCAGGCGTGCGGCGACCGCTTCCGCGACCGGTGGAAGCGCCGGGAGCAGCGCGGCGAGCCGCCGCAGGGCATCTGCCGCGATGCCCGCGGCGCGTTCGCTGCCGACGAGCGCTTCGAGCGCTGCGATTTCGTGCCGGCCGGTTTCCGGCAGCACCACCGGCAGCACGCCGAGCGCGCGCATCCGCGCCACCGTCGCGGCGGGATCGGGCAGGGCGAGCAGGTTGAGCAATTCCATCGCCACCCGCTCGCGCGACAGGCCCTTGAGCGCACCCGCCAGTTCGGCGCAGGCCTCTTCGGCCTCGCTGTCGAGTTCTGCGCCGAAGCGCGCCTGGAAGCGGAAATAGCGCAGGATGCGCAGGTGATCCTCGCGGATCCGCTCGCGCGCGTCGCCGATGAAGCGGACGCGGCGCGCGGCGAGGTCGTCGAGCCCGCCGAACCAGTCGGCGATCTCGAGCGTTGCGGGGTGCGCGTAGAGTGCGTTGATGGTGAAGTCGCGCCGCGCGGCGTCGTCGCGCCATTCCTCGGCAAAGGCAACGGTGGCGCGGCGGCCGTCGGTCGAGACGTCGCGGCGCAGCGTGGTGATCTCGACGTTGCCGCCATCGAGGATCGCGGTCACCGTGCCGTGATCGATGCCGGTCGGGATCGTGCGGACACCCGCGGCGTCGAGCCGGTTGACGACGTCCTCGGGCAGCAGCGGGGTCGCCGCATCGATGTCGTGAACGGGATGGCCGAGCAGCGTGTCGCGCACCGCGCCGCCGACCCAGCGGACGTTGTCCGCGCCGAGCGCGGCGACCAGCGCGGCGAGGTCTTCGCGCTGCGTCCACCCGGCCTGAGGCAATACGTTCACCACACCCAACTCCGTTCGCCCTTAGGCCCCGCTCAACCCGTTCGCCCTGAGCCTGTCGAAGGGCTGCCCTTTCTTCTCGACCGCCGCTAGAAGAAAAAGCAGGGCTTCGACAAGCTCAGCCCGAACGGGAAAGGGCCTGGCGCATTGTGAAGCACATTGCTCAACCCGAACGGGTTTCCTGGAACAGCTCCGTAATCTCCAGCCGCCGCGAAAGGTTGGCGATGATCGCCGCGGTGACGCCCCAGATGCGAAAGCCCTCGTAATGCATTTCGAGATAGCGCCGCATCGCGCCTTTCCAGAACACCTCGTTCTCGCTCCAGTGCTCGCGTTCGAGCAGCGTGCGCAGCGGGACCTCGAACCACGCCTCGACCTCGGCCGGGTTGGGGGTCAGGTCGAGACCCGATGGAATCACCCCGAGCACCGGTGTGACGTCGAAGCCGGTACCGGTCTGGTAGCGGTCGGTTGCGCCGATCACCCGCACCTGCGCCGGCCGCAGCGCCAATTCCTCGTCCGCCTCGCGCAGCGCCGCCCCGACCGCGTCCTCGCCCGGATCGATCTTGCCGCCGGGAAACGCCACCTGGCCCGGATGATCGCGCATGTCGCGCGGGCGCTGGGTCAGGATGACGCCCGGTTCGTCCCGTTCGACGACCGCGATCAGCACTGCCGCGTCGGCGGTGCGGTCGGCATCGGCGAAGCGGGCATCGGTCATCAGGTCGGGAATATCCGCGCGGTGGCCGCGCTCGAACAGGTCCGACAGGCGCGCGAACAGATCGCTGGCGGGCAGCTCGCTCATGGCTGCAGGCTGAAACGCTCGCCCATGCTCTCGACGGTCCAGTCATCTCCCTCGGCGAGCGCGATGTCGGCGAGTTGCTGGTAGGTCGAGCGGTTGAGCCGCGCTTCGCAGCCGCGCCGGACGTGGAGATAGAGCGCAGGCGTTTCCGCATCGCCCTCGGCGCGCAGGCGATTGTCGGGCCCGGCGACGATCAGTTCGTCGGTGTTGAGGCGGAAGGCGATCCCGTCTTCGCGCCGCGCCGCGTCGACCGCGACGAAAGCCGCGTCCTCCACTGCGATCGCCAGCTTCTCGAACGGCGAGACGAGCCAGTGCTGTCCGCTGTCGTCGCGCTTGAGCAGACCCGAAAAGGCGCGCACCATCGCCGGGCGCGCGATCGGCGTCCCGTCGTGGAACCAGCTCCCGTCGGCGGCGATCCGCATGCCGCTGTCGCCGGTCTTCTGCGGCGCCCAGCCTTCGACCGGCGGCAGCTTGCGCGCCGCGACCTGCTCGGCGATTTCGGCGAGGGTGAGTTCGGCCAGTTCGGGGGGCGGTTCGTAGGGCATTTCGGGGCTAGCGTTGGCAGATGGGGTGAAGCGACTCAATCCTTTCCTCGCGTGTCCCTCCCCCTCGACGGGGGAGGGATAGCGGAGGTTGCTCGCTTGCGAGCTACCGCAGCTTGGGTGAGGGTGATTGGCGGAACGTCGATGGGGTGGATTGTAATGGGCGCGGCGCTCTCACCCCCATCCAAGCTCCGCTAGGCGCAGACGCGCCAAGCTACGCTATCCTTCCCCCGTCGAGGGGGAAGGGGACCGGCCTCCTATCACCCACGGCCCCAGCATCCCCTCGCGCGGCAGCACCGCCGGATTGTCGCACCGCACCAGCAGCCGTTCGCGCTCGAACGGGCCGGGGCAGTCCCAGCCGGCGGTGTGCTCGGCGGTAAAGCCCCAGCGGCCGTAATAGGGTTCGTCGCCGATCATCACCTGCGGCAAGGCGCCCGCCTGCTCGACCGCGCGCAGGCTCGCGAGCATCAGCATGTTGCCGAAGCCCTCGCCCTGCCGCTCGGGCACCACCGCGACCGGGCCGACCATCAGCAGCGGATGCGGGCGTCCGCTCCCATCGGTCAGCGCCACCGGCCACAGCTGGATCGTGCCGACCAGCAGGTCGTCCTCGTCGAGCGCGGCGAAGCTCGCCGCGGGGAGCCACTCCACCCCCTCGCGGATGCGATAGGCGGTGCGCGCGTGCCGGTCGGACCCGAACGCCCGGTCGAGCAATTGCTCGACCAGCGCGGGATCGACGTCGGCAAGGGGGATCAGCACCGCCATGGGACGCGCCGCTTAGGCGCAGTGCCGGAGACTGTCGACGAAATTTCAGTTGGCGGGGGTAAGCCGCAGCAGCCGCCCGTCATCGCCGTCCTCGAGCACCCACAGCGCGCCGTCGGAGGCTTCGACCACTGCGCGGATACGGTTGTCGAAGGGAATGCGCTGCGCCTCGCTCGCGGCCTCGCCCGAGATCGACACGCGCACCAGCCCGGCCGGCTTCATCGCCGCGATGATCGCGTCGCCGCGCCAGTCGGCGAACATCGCGCCGCGATAGAAGGTCATGTCGCCCGGTGCGATCACCGGCACCCAGCTTTCCGCCGGGGCGGCGAATTCGGGCCGGGTCGAATGGTCGGGGATCGCGCCGCCGTCGTAATGGATCCCGTTCGAAACCACCGGCCAGCCGTAATTGGCGCCGGACTTGACCAGGTTGAGCTCGTCGCCGCCGCGCGGGCCGTGTTCGACGTCCCACAGCTGCCCCTGCGCGTCGAATTCGAGCCCGAGGATGTTGCGGTGCCCGTAGGACCAGACCTGCGGGTTCGCGGACAGCGGGTTGCCCGATGCCGGCGTGCCGTCGAGGTTGAGCCGCACGATGGTGCCGAGATTGTTCGACAGGTCCTGCGCCGGCTGCATCTTCTGCCGCTCGCCGCTGGCGAGGTAGAGATATTGTCCGTCGGGCGAGAAGGCGATGCGGTGCGAATAGTGCCCGCGCCCGGTGGTCTTGTCCTGCCGCCAGATCACCCGCAGGTCGCGGATGTCGCAGCTGTCGTGGTCCTCGCACACGAGCGTGCCGCGCCCGAGCGCCGCGCCGCGCGTATTGCCGTCGCCCGCCTCGGCCCAGGTCAGGTAGATCGCCTTGCTGCCGGCGTAGTCGGGCGCGAAGGCGATGTCGCCGAGCCCGCCCTGGCCGCCATAGTCGACCTCCGGAACGCCCGAGACGAAGCCGAGCCGGCCATTGGCGGTCTGGTAGAATTTCACCGTCCCGGCCTTCTCGGTGATGAACAGGTTGCCCGTCCCCGGCTCGAACGCGGCGGCCCACGGCTCGTCGAAGCTGCCGTGTTCGGAGACTGCGAACGGGCCGACCGTTTCGGTCGTACTCGGGGCGGGGGTCGAGACGGCCTCGGCGCCGCCATCCCCGGTTGTTTCGGAATTGCAGCTTGCGAGCGCGAGGGCGGCAGGGGCAATAAGGGCGGCGAGGGTGATTTTGGTGTCCATGGTCTGTGCAACTCCCGAGAACGGTTTGGGTGCCGCGCCGCTGGTGATCGGCGTCGACGAGGCGGGCCGCGGCCCGCTGGCGGGGCCGGTTGTCGCCGCCGCCGTGGTGCTGTGCAAGCCCTGCCCCGAAGGGCTGGACGATTCCAAGAAGCTGTCGGCCAAGCGCCGGGCGGAACTCGACGAACGTATTCGCGCCTGCTG
The DNA here is from genome assembly GCA_913055875.1 of uncultured Altererythrobacter sp. GTDB lineage: Bacteria > Pseudomonadota > Alphaproteobacteria > Sphingomonadales > Sphingomonadaceae > CAJXJY01. Next base: position 118,952 of record CAJXJY010000003.1, on the reverse strand, counting down.
CGCCTGGGCGGTCGGGTTGGTCGAACCGGGCGAGATCGACCGGCTCAACATCTTCGGCGCGACGATGCGGGCGATGACGCTCGCGGTCGGGCGGCTGTGCGCGAGGCTGGGCTGCGAGCCGGAGGGGGTGCTGATCGACGGCAACATGACCCCCGCGGGCCGCACCGAGGGCTGGCGCTGGCCGGCGCGCGCGATCGTCGGCGGCGACGCGCTCGAACCGGCGATCTCGGCGGCGAGCATCGTCGCCAAGGAGTGGCGCGACCGGATCATGTGCGAGGCGGCCGAGCGCCACCCGCACTATGGCTGGGAATGCAACAAGGGCTATCCGACGAGGGACCACCTTGCAGCCTTGCGCGAACACGGTGCGACGCCGCTGCACCGGCAGAGCTTCGGCCCGGTGGCGCAGCTGGCTTTGCTGTAGCTTCAAGTCCTCCCCGTTTTTCCGGAACGGGACAAATGGGGAGGTGGCAGACGCCTTCAGGCGGCTGACGGAGAGGCTATGGCGCGACATCGCCCCTCCACCACCGCCTTCGGCGGCGGTCCCCCCCCCCCATTTTCGCCATTCGGCGAAAGCGGGGAGGATCTCTCCGCACCGAGTCCTCCGCGCAACACCCCCATCATGTCGAGTCCGGCAAATCGGCGCAGACTCAACATCTTGTGCCGGACTCTTTATGTTCCGTCACGGTTGACGCGAGTTTAACCATGATGTGCGACGATTCAGGACTTGACGCGGAGTCCGGTTGGACTCACCCTGTGGATAACTCACGGATAGGGGGAGCGGGATGGGGGTCGTCGAGACCGCGAAGACACGTGCGGCGCGTATCGCCGAAGCAGTGGAACTGCCGCTCGAGCCCCCGCGGGAACTGCCTGTGGGGCGGATCCTCGACGGCGACTGCGTCGAGGCGATGCGCAGCCTGCCCGACGCCAGCGTGGACCTCGTCTTCGCCGATCCGCCCTACAACCTCCAATTGGGCGGCGATCTCAACCGGCCCGACGGCAGCCATGTCGATGCGGTTACCGATCACTGGGACCAGTTCGACAGCTTCAAGATCTACGACGATTTCACCCGCGACTGGCTGACCGAGGCGAAGCGCGTGCTCAAGCCCGACGGCGCGCTGTGGGTGATCGGCAGCTACCACAACATCTACCGCGTCGGCGCGATCCTGCAGGATCTCGGCTTCTGGATCCTCAACGACGTGGTCTGGCGCAAGTCCAACCCGATGCCCAATTTCCGCGGCACCCGCTTCACCAATGCGCACGAGACGCTGCTGTGGTGCAGCCAGGGCGAGAAGGCGAAATACCACTTCAACTACCGCGCGATGAAGACCCTGAACGACGAACTGCAGATGCGCAGCGACTGGGTGCTGCCGATCTGCGGCGGCGCCGAGCGGCTCAAGGAGGGCGGGCACAAGGTCCACCCGACGCAGAAGCCCGAAGCGCTGCTCTACCGCGTGCTGCTGTCGACGACCGAGAAGGGCGACGTGGTGCTCGACCCGTTCTTCGGCACCGGCACCACCGGCGCGGTCGCCAAGCGGCTCGGGCGGCACTGGATCGGCTGCGAGCGCGAGAGCGGCTACCGCGAGGCCGCGCTCAAGCGGATCGAGAAGGAACTCCCGCTCGACGAAAGCGCGCTCGCGACGATGCAGAGCCGCAGGGATGCGCCCAAGGTGGCGTTCGGCGCGCTGGTCGAGAACGGCTATATTGCGCCGGGGACCGAGCTGTTCGACAAGAAACGCCGCTGGGTCGCGACGGTGCGCGCGGACGGGTCGTTGGTGCATGGGAAGCAGACCGGCTCGATCCACCAGCTCGGCCGCGACCTCCAGGGCGCGCCGAGCTGCAACGGGTGGAGCTTCTGGCATTACGAGGTGGATGGGGATGTGAAGCCGATCGATGCGGCGCGGCAGGTGTATCTGCTGGCGGTGGAGGATTGAGTTCGCTTCGAAAACGTATTGGACTTGATTGAGCCTGTCCCTTGCGCTGGCTATCCCAGCGGAAATTGTGGAGCGGCAGGAATATGAAGAGAGACCATGAGCGATCGGTCACGGTGACAGTTCGAACGGAAGGCGGTCATAGCCTTACCTGTTCTGCTCTGATGGAACGCGACCCGAATTACCTCCATTGGAACCGAATGTCGCTGTTGGGCGACGAAAAGGCCATGCTGAGCGCAATGAGGTTGTCCGGAAAAGGCTTAGTCCAATGGCGATTGTTAAGTCGAAATGTTCCAGGACTTGAAGCCTACACCAATGACGAGTTTGGTAGTGCGATCATGCGTACGGTTGGACGTGCGAGCGGCGTCAACATCAGCCACGACAGTATTCAGAAAATCGCTGCAATGGAGCTGATCGAGCTCAACGAGCAAGTCGAAAATAGGGAATTCGATTTTCCTCTAGGGGTTACGTATGGGTTCCTGCAGAGGCCATCTGATTGGCACGTGTATTCGCGGGCGTGGAGTAAACGATCCAACCTTACGCAGCGAGGGCCGTGGCGCAAGGTTCGCGATGCCGGGCTGCGTTTCAGATTGCTTCAAGTAGGTGAAATACAAAGCGACCTTCGTCGCTCGGTTGAACATGAATTTATCCAAATTCCAGGAGTCGAAATACCCCCTGTCAAAACATGGGAAGATCCGGATCAGTTCTTTGAAGCGGCATCCGAGTTATGGTTCTCTCTGAGGATAGGTATCACATTCTGGCACAGGCAGTTGACTTGCACATTACATGAGCGTCGAACATCAAAAAATAGTCTGTGCAACATTTGGCATAGTGAAGCGCTCGAGCCAAGAAGAACGCGAGCCAGACGTGAGAGAAGTCAGGTACTTGGAGAATGTGACAAATTTCTCCAATCGCTATCCGTGACTTGTCATGGGCTGACGGATTGGAAAGAGCAGCTGCATGCGGCCGCCTTTGGTTATGCTAGCTCCTTCGAAAATCTGACTTCGGAGGCAGCACTAACACGTTGTGTGGAGGGGATTGAATGCCTGCTCGTGGCCTTTGAAGAACGACATGGCTTTGAACGAAAACTCGTCTCAAGTGGAAGATGGAGAAAAACAGCAGGGCAACTAAAAAAGGTGATTGCTGAAGAAGGTTGGGAGGAGGAAATATCGTCACTTGCGAAGCGATTTGTTTCGTCGGTCCCCACTATGTCACTAGAAACCCGCATACAGCGCATGGCGCAGCACTTCGCTAGCAGAAGAAAGAGGCAGATTCCTGATCTCTTCGATGGGATTGATCGGATGATCAACGAGCGTAACAAGATTGTGCATGGGCGAAAAATCCAAGATTTCCAGCTATTATATGTCGAAACCATGCGTGCACGATCCATCTTCGAGCAGCTGTTTCTTGATTTTCTTGGCGCGCGAAGAGACGTGAGGTTGAGTTCTGAAGCAAGGATGGCGATCCTCCAGCATTCGGCCTCTGAAAAGGCATAGTGCTAATTTGGGGCCACCATACCAATCTCCCGTCACCCTGAACTTGTTTCAGGGTCCATTTCGCCTTCCCGGGCGGAGGGTGCGGGAGGAGGGATGGATGCTGAAACGAGTTCAGCATGACGGGGAGGGGGATTGGGTGCTGTCCTACATCGCCTTCGCGCGCTAGGCGGGGTGGATGAACAAATATCGTTTCTCGGCGCGCTTTCCCGAAAGGAGGGTCGGAGCCTCACGGTCGGTGTTGCGCGGTCGCTCGGTTGCTTCGCGCAGGGCCGCTTTTCCGGAAGGTGACGCCCTCGGCAGCGATTTTGCGCGCAATCGCATGAAAGATAACCGTAAATCGACCGGGCCGAATTTTTCAAAGCACCCCGGTTTGTGGTCCACTTCTGCCGCCAATCCGCCGCGAGGACAGTGTCACATGTGTCAACACCCGCCCGCTCCGAGCCATGCGCAGGGGAGTGTCACATGTGTCAACACCCCGGCCCGGAGCGCGGCATGACCGACCGCGTCTACCTCCGCCCGATCGGCTTCGCGCCCGGCCCGCAATCCGAGCACGGCAATGCCATCCGCCTCGCGGGAGGGATGGTCTATGCCAGCCGTATCGCGGTGGTGCTGCGGCGCGACGGCGTGGTGGTCGACCGCCAACTCGCCTCGACCGAAACCATCGACGATGTGCTGGCCAACCTCCCCGAAGGAGCCGCCGCCGATGGCGAGGCGCAGTGGGCCAATCTCACCACCGCGCACCCGCCGTTGCAACTGGGCGAGCGCACCGTCCGGCTCGACCAGCCGCAGGTGATGGGGATCCTCAACGTCACGCCCGACAGCTTCTCCGACGGCGGCAAGTTCCTCGACGATCCCGAGGAAGGCCGCGGGCATGCCTCGGCGATGCTCGAAGCGGGCGCGGCGCTGGTCGATATCGGGGGCGAGAGCACGCGGCCCGGCGCGCCCGCGGTGTGGGAGGGCGACGAACTGAAGCGCGTGATCCCCGCGGTCGAATACTGCGCCGCGATGGGCGCGGCGATTGCGGTCGATACGCGGCGCCCGGCGGTGATGGAGGCGGCGCTCGATGCGGGCGCGCATGCGATCAACGACGTCTCGGCGCTGCGGCACGATCCGCGCAGTCTGGAGTTGGTCGCCCGGGCGGGGTGCCCGGTGGTGCTGATGCACGCGCCCGGCGAGGGCGACGACCTCCATGCCGACGCCGATTACGGCAATGTCGTATTCGACGTGTTCGACTGGCTGCGCGAGCGGCGCGATGCTGCGGTCGAGGCGGGGATCGAGCGCGGCAATATCGTGCTCGATCCGGGCATCGGCTTCGGCAAGTCGCTCGCCGACAATCTCGCGCTGATCAACGCGCTGCCGCTGTTCCACGCGCTCGGCCAGCCGTTGCTGCTCGGGGCGAGCCGCAAGCGGATGATCGGCGCGCTCTCGAACGAGGCGCCGGTCGAGCAGCGCCTCGGCGGCAGTGTGGCGCTCGCGGTGGCGGGGATGAATGCAGGCGTGCAATTGCTCCGCGTCCACGACGTCGCCGAAACCGTCCAGGCGCGCAACGTCTGGCGCGGCTTGCGCGACGCCGCGCTGACCGATTTCGGCGACTTGCCAGACGACGCTTGATTTCGGCTTTGCGCGGGCAGATACCGCCGCCCGGGAAAACGGAGGGACCAATGCACCGTCGTCAATTGCTCAAGGCCGGCTCGATGCTCACGCTCGCCGGAACCGGCCTCGTGCCGGGCAGCCTGCTCGCCAGGGAGCGCCGCTTCCAGCACGCGGGCACATCGGTCGGCGGGGCGGACCAGTCGCTCGCCTATCACTGGCTCGACGTGCTGCTCGACGTTGCGGTCGAGGACGTGAAGCGCAATCAAGCGCGCCCGACGATCCTGGCGCGCGCGATGGCGGTGGTAACCGCGGCGATGTACGAGGCGTGGGTGCCGTTCGACGACAAGGCGCGCGGCGTGATGTTCGGCGCCAGCCTGCGCCGCCCGGCCTCCGAGCGCACGCAGGAGAACAAGGAAGCGGCGATCAGCTTCGCCGCGGCGTGCGCGCTCAAGGACCAGTACCCCGAATCCGCCGCCATGGTCGACGCGGCGCTGACCCGGTTCGGCTACGATCCGGCCATGGGCGTCGCCTCGCGCACCAGCGCGGCAGGGGTCGGCGTGCTGGTCGGCGAGAAGCTGTGCGCGCACAAGCATTCGGACGGCGCCAACCAGCTCGGCGACGAGGTCGGCTCCTCGGGCGCACCGTTCTCGGACTACACCGGCTACGTGCCGGTCAACCCGCCCGGAAAGGTGTGGAACCCCGACCGCTGGCAGCCGATCACCTTCCGCCGCGACGACGGCACCACCTTCGCGCCCGGCTTCCTGACGCCGCACTGGTACCGGGTCGAATCGTTCGCGCTCTCCGGCCCCGACCAGTTCCGCGCACCCGAACCGCCGCGGGTCGGATCGGCGCAGCTCAAGGCCGAGATCGACGAGGTCATCGCCTACAATGCGGGGCTTACCGACGAGCAGAAGGCGATCGTAGAATTCATGCGCGACGGGCCCGGATCGACCGGGCAGTCGGGCCATTGGCTGCGGTTCGCGCAGGATATCTCGCGCCGCGACGGCTACGATCTGGATCAGGACGTGAAACTGTTCTTCCAGGTCGGCCAGTGCGCGCACGACGCCTTCGTCGCGTCGTGGGACAGCAAGCGCTACTGGGACACGTCGCGCCCGTGGACGCTGGTGCGGCACTATTACGGCGACGAGACGATTCGCGGCTGGGGCGGCCCGGGCAAGGGCGTGGTCGCAATGAAGGGCAGCGAATGGTATCCCTATTCGCCCTACGTCTTCGTCAGCCCGCCTTTCCCGAGCTACGTTTCGGGCCACTCCACGGTCAGCGCAGCCTGTGCAGAGACGATGCGGCTGTTCACCGGCTCGGACCGGCTCGAAATGGAGCTCGTCCGCCACCCGGGCGAGATCACCGAGCCCGACGCGCTGGGCGAGGACGTGACGCTATGGCTCCCGACCATCACCGGCGCCGCCGAAATGGCGGGGATCAGCCGGATCATGGGCGGCTACCATATCCAGGCCGACAACGTCGAAGGCCTCGCCATGGGCCGCAGCGTCGGCCAGGTGGTGCACGAAAGGGCGCAGGACCTGTTCGGCCACGCCTGAGGCGCATGCGTCAGAGCGAATAGCCGCCGTCGGCGACCAGCACCGCGCCGGTGACGGTCGCAGCGGCGTCGGACAGCAGGAAGCCGATCTGCGCGGCGGTCTCGTCGGACCGGGCGTAGCGGCCGAGCGGGGTCGCCATCTTCGCCATCGCGGCGAGCGCCGCGTCGCGGTCGCCGCCATGCTCGTCGACGAGCTCGCGGAAGAACGGTGCCTGGTCCCAGATCGGCGTGTCGACCCCGCCCGGTGCGACCGCGTTGACCCGCAACCTGCGCGGCGCACCCTCCTTCGCCGCCACCCTGGCGAGCTGGATCAGCGCGGCTTTCGACGCGCCATAGGCGGCGGTCCCGGGCTCCGCCTTCATGCCGCTGACCGAGGCGGTGACGACCACGCTGCCCGGTCCCTCGATCGCGCGCATCGCCGCCTGCAGCGAGAGGAACGCTCCGTCGAGATTGACCGCCATCACCCGCCGCCACTCGGCGAAACCGCACTCCTCGATCGGCGCACCCGAGGCGATTCCGGCGTTGATGACCGCGTGATCGAGCCCGGCCAGGGGCCCTGCCAGCTCCTTCCAGAGCTGCGGATCGCCGACATCCCCGGCCACGCGCACCACTTCGCATGGCAGTTCGAGCACGGCGAGGCCGTCGCCGTCGAGATCGGTCAGCACCAACTGCGCTGCGCCGCGCTCCGCCAGCAGGCGCGCGCAGGCCGCGCCGATGCCCGAGGCCGCGCCGGTGACGAGCGCTTTGCGCCCGGTGAAGTCGAGAAGTTCGGTCATGGACGGCCGGCTAACGCGCTCGCGCGAGGTTGTCGACGCCTCGATCCGCCGGCTTCGTCAGAACACCTCGCACCCGAGCGAGTGCATCACGTTCGGTATGGTCTCGCCGTAAGTGTTCTCGATCGTTCCGAGGTTGCGCTCGGTCATCGTGCCGACGGGTACGCCGCCACTGTCCTCGCATTGCTGCAGCAATTTGTCCCTCGGCGCGGTGAGGCCCGTCCACACCGGATCCGTCATTACGTTGATCATGGTCCGGCGCTTCGCCCGCTCCTCGGCGCTCACCGCGAACTGCGGCGGGAGGCGGCGCGCCTGCACGAGGTAGTTCCTGAGAAACAGGTCGTGCTCGTCGAACTTCCGCTCGCGATAGGTTACCCAGCAGCGGCCGAGTTGCTCGAAGAACTTCACCGGCTCGGTCTGATACATATTGGCGAGGCGGACGTTTTCCTGCTCGGGCTGGAACAGCGGCACGTTCGCCCCCGGCCCGCCGTTGGCCTCGTAGTGCACCATCCACCAGTGGCGCCACAGCGCGCTGGCGTTGCGCTCGCGCAGGTCGAGCGACATCGCCGCCATCGCGTCGGGATTGGCGATGATCAACTGCCCCGCCATGAGCCATGCGGTGATACAGGTGGTGGGCGATTGGCCGATGGCGTGCTGCGGCGTGTCCCTCGCATTCTCGAATGCGGTCGCGGCCGCGGCGCGCGTCACCACCTGTTCGGCGGTCTGCGCGAAGGCGTGGCCCGCGGGCAGGAGAGCCGACAGAAGGACTGCGAATAGCGTGCGATAGAGCATGATCACCTCCCGCAGAGGCTCGTATTCGTTTCGCAATCGAAAATCTACGCCGCGTTGTCGATCCCGAGATCGCTGAGCTTGCGGTAGAGCGTCGAGCGGCCGATGCCGAGGCGGCGCGCGACTTCGGTCATGCGGCCGCGATAATGGCCGATGGCGAGGCGTATCACGTCGGCCTCGATCTCCTCGAGCGGGCGGAGGTTGCCGTCCTCGGCATAGAGCATCACGCCGACGCCCTCCTGCTGCGGGTTGGCGACCTCGCCGGTCTCGCCGATCAGTTCGAGCAGCTGCGGGAAGCAGTCGGCAGTCAGCGCGTCGCCCTCGCAGAACACCGCGGCGCGGAACAGCACGGTCTGGAGCTGGCGGACATTGCCCGGCCAGTCGTAGGCGGAGAGCAACGACAGCGCGCTGTCGGCGATCGACAGCGAGCGCAGGCCGGGCTGGTCGCCGATGCGCGAAAGGAAGTGCCGCGCGAGCGCCGGAATGTCGCTCTGGCGCTCGCGCAGCGGGGGGAGGGCGATGCGGGTCGGCCCGATGGCTTCGAGCAGGTCGGGCTGGAAATAGCCGTTCCCGTCGAGCTCGGTCAGCGGCATGTTGCTCGCACTGAGCACGCGCACGTCGACCTTGAAACCGTGTTTGGCGCCGATCGGACGGACGACGCCCTTGGTCAGCGTTTCGGCGAGCTTGGCCTGCACATCCTCGCCCAGCCGGTCGATCTCGTCGAGCACCAGCGTGCCGCCGTCGCAATGCTGCAGAGCGCCGATCTGGCGGTCGAAGGCGCCGGGGAAGGCGTCGGGTTCGTGCCCGAACAGCACCGATTCGATTGAATTGGCCGGCACGCCGCGGATATTGACGAAGCGCACCGGCGCCTTGGCGCGCGGGCTCGCCGCGTGCATCGCGCGGATCAGCATGTCCTTGCCGGTGCCGGTCTCGCCCTCGATCAGCACGTGGCCGTGGCCGCGCGCGGTCTTGGCCGCCTTGGCCAGCGCAGTGCGGAAGGCCGGCGCATTGCCGATCATCGCGTCGAAATCGAGCGGGTCGCCCATCTTCTCGGTCAGTGGCTGGAGCTCGTCGCGCGGCGCTTCGGTCTTGGTCGCGCTGCGCAAGGCCTGCATCAGCCGGTCGGGCGCGACGGGCTTGACGAGGTAGTCGGTCGCCCCCGCGCGCATCGCCTCGACCGCGAGCAGCGGGCTCTGGCTGGTGGTCAGCATCAGGATCGGCAGGGCGGGGCGGCGGGACTTCAGCTCCTCGATCAGCTCGCAGGCATCGTCGCCGGGAACCCACTGGTCGAGGATGATCGCCGACAGCTGCATGCCTTCGCGCGTGCCGAGCGTGGCGATGGCGGTTTCGGCATCCTTGACCGTCAGCGTACGCCAGCCCTCGCGGCCGGCGAGCACCGAGATCAGCCGGCTCTGCGCCGGCTCGTCGTCGATCAGCATGAGGAGGCGCGGTTCGTCGCTCGCCATGGTTCCCCGTCGTCCCGTTACAAATACAGACGGCCTGTCTATCGGAGACGGGTAAAGGTCCGATTAAGCCTGTCGGCAGGCTTGAAGCCGCTCCCGCGGCGCGATAGGACCGCACGCGAAGGCAAATCCGCCAGCGGGGAACACGATCTATGGCTTCGGGCAACGACATGAAGGCTCACGAGGGCACCTATGGCTGGTTCATCGGCCTGCTCAAATGGAGCGTGCCGGCGATCGCGCTGATTGCGCTGGTCGTCATCGTCCTGATCGCCGACTGAGCGCGGCCGCATCTTGCGTATCGCAATCCTGAAGGAGCGCGCCGAGGGGGAGACGCGCGTCGCCGCGACGCCCGAGACGGCGAAGAAGTTCATCGCGCTCGGCGCCGAAGTGGCGGTCGAGGAGGGTGCGGGCGCCGACGCCTCGATCTCCGACGACGCCTTCCGCGAGGCGGGGGCCGAGGTCGCGACCGGACCCAAGGCGGTCGAAGGGGCCGATATCGTGCTCGGCGTGCAGGCGCCCGACGTGCTGGCGCTCGCCGGGGCGAAACCGGGCGCGTGGGTCGCGGCTCTGTTCGATCCGTTCGGGAATCGCGAGCGGGTCGAGGCCTATGCCAAGGGCGGGTTCGAGGCGTTGAGCATGGAATTCATGCCGCGCATCACCCGCGCGCAGAGCATGGATGTGCTGTCGAGCCAGTCGAACCTGTCGGGCTACAAGGCGGTGATCGCGGCGGCCGACGAATACGGCCGCGCCTTCCCGATGATGATGACCGCGGCGGGCACGGTGCAGGCCGCCAAATGCTTCGTGATGGGCGTCGGTGTGGCCGGGCTGCAGGCGATCGCCACTGCGCGGCGGCTGGGGGCGCAGGTTTCGGCGACCGATGTGCGTTCGGCGACCAAGGAACAGATCCGGTCGCTCGGCGCCAAGCCGATCTTCGTCGAGAGCGTCGAGGGGATCGAGGGCGAGGGCTCGGGCGGTTATGCCACGGAAATGTCCGAGGAGTACCAGAAGGCGCAGGCCGAACTGGTCTCGGGCCATATCGCGAAGCAGGATATCGTCATCACGACCGCCCTGATTCCGGGGCGCGCTGCTCCCCGGCTGATCAGCGACGCGCAGATCGCGACGATGAAGCCGGGCAGCGTGATCTTCGACCTCGCAGTGGCGCAGGGCGGCAATGTCGAGGGCTCCGAACCGGATCGTGTGGTCGAGAAGCACGGCGTGAAGATCATGGGTTACGCCAACACACCCGCGCACCTCGCTGCCGATGCGAGCGCGCTGTTCGCGCGCAACCACTACAACTTCCTCTCCGCCTTCTGGGACGAGGAGCAGGGCAGGCCGGTGCTCGACGAGGAAATCGGCGACGCGGTGCGCCTGACGCGCGGCGGTGAGGTGGTGAGCGAGAGGTTGGCCGAGTGAGAGACTTGTGCCTTCCGCAAATCCTCCCCCTCTGGGGGAGGTGGCAGCGCGAAGCGCTGACGGAGGGGGCCTGATGGAAGACCACACGCCCGAATCCCTCAAGAAAGCACGCAAATTGCGCCGCGACATGTCGTTACCCGAAGTGCTCCTCTGGCGGCACCTGCGCGGCAAGCCGCAAGGGATCAAATTCCGCAAGCAGCACCCGATCGGCGATTTCGTTCTCGACTTCTATTGCGCGGCCAAGCGGATCGCGATCGAGATCGATGGCATCGCCCATGACATGTGCGGTCGGCCCGCAAGGGACTTCTCGCGCGATAACTGGCTGAAAGGCGAAGGTATTCATGTCCTGCGAATTCCGGCCAGCGACGTCTTGAACGATGCAAACGCAAGTGCCGAGGCGGTCGTCGCCTACTGCCTCGACAGGCCCCCACCGTCAGCCGCTGGCGCGGCTGCCACCTCCCCCAGCGGGGGAGGATTTATCGGAGCCCGCAACTAATGGACTTCATCAGCATCCTCTCGATCTTCGTGCTGGCGTGTTTCGTCGGCTATTACGTCGTGTGGTCGGTCACCCCGGCGCTGCACACGCCGCTGATGGCGGTGACCAATGCGATTTCCTCGGTCATCATAGTCGGTGCGCTGATCGCGGCGGCGGAGGCGGGGAGCGATATCGCCAAGTGGCTCGGCCTGCTCGGCGTGGTGCTGGCGAGCGTCAACATCTTCGGCGGCTTCGCGGTCACCGAGCGGATGCTGGCAATGTACAAGAAGAAGGAGAAGAAGTGATGGGCTTCTCCTTGTCCCGTGCAACCCCTCATCCAACTTCGCCTAGCGAGCGAGCTCGCAAGGCTCCGTATCCTTCTCCCCGGGGGAGAAGGATAGCAGAGGTTGCGAGCGGAGCGAGCTACCGGCGCTTGGTTGAGGGGTTATTGCTCACAGTCCTGTTCGCCACTCCCGCACATGCCGCCACCGGCGAGACGGTGAACCCGTGGGTCGCGCTGGCCTACCTGGTGGCGGGCGTATGCTTCATCCTTGCGCTGCGGGGACTTTCCAGCCCGTCTTCGAGCCGCGCGGGCAACCGCTTCGGCATGCTCGGGATGCTGATCGCTGTGGTGACGACGCTTCTCGTTCACCTACCGATGGCGCTTTCGGACTGTGATGGCGAAGTGCATGGATATTGTGGCGGATTTGCGCCCGATTGGGCGTCATGGGGTGAGATATTTGCCGCGATCTTCATTGGTGCAGTCGTAGGCATTGCTGTCGCCCGCCGCATCGCGATGACGGCCATGCCCGAGCTGGTCGCGGCATTTCACTCGCTGGTCGGCATGGCTGCGGTGTTGGTCGGCTGGGCGGCCTATCTCAATCCGGGCGCGTTCGGGCTGCTTGTGGGCGACGGTATCTCGCCGGTCAGCAAGATCGAGATGGGGCTCGGCATCGCCATCGGCGCGATCACGTTTTCGGGCTCGGTGATCGCCTTCGCCAAGCTGTCGGGGCGGATGAGCGGCGCGCCGATCCTGTTGCCTGCAAGGCATGTGATCAACCTCGGCACTCTTGCGGCGATCATAGTGCTGACCGCGCTGTTCGCGATGGCGACGGGGCCTGAAGAAACGCTCCCGCTGATCGTCGGGCTGACCGTGCTCGCCTTCGCGATCGGCTTTCTGCTGATCATCCCGATCGGCGGGGCGGACATGCCGGTGGTGGTGTCGATGCTCAACTCCTATTCGGGCTGGGCCGCGGCGGCGATGGGGTTCACGCTCGGCAACACGGCGATGATCATTACCGGCGCGCTGGTCGGCTCCTCCGGCGCGATCCTGAGCTACATCATGTGCCGCGCGATGAACCGCAGCTTCATCAGCGTGATAGCGGGCGGGTTCGGCGCGGAGGACGGTGCGCAAGGCGGTGCGGGCGGGGGCGAGCAGCGCCCCTACAAGCAGGGCAGCGCCGACGACGCCGCTTTCATGCTCGAACAGGCCGAGAAGGTCATCATCATCCCCGGCTACGGCATGGCGGTGGCGCAGGCGCAGCACGCGCTGCGCGAAATGGCCGACCTGCTCGAAGAAAAGGGCGTCGAGGTCAAATACGCCATCCATCCCGTCGCAGGCCGCATGCCGGGGCACATGAACGTGCTGCTCGCCGAGGCCAGCGTGCCGTACGAGAACGTGTTCGAGCTGGAGGACATCAACAGCGAATTCGCGCAGGCCGACGTCGCCTTCATCATCGGCGCCAACGATGTGGTCAATCCGGCCGCCAAGACCGACAAGTCCAGTCCGATCTACGGCATGCCCGTGTTCGACGTCGACAAGGCCAAGCAGGTGTTCTTCATCAAGCGCAGCATGGGCGGGGTCGGCTATGCCGGGGTCGACAACGAGGTATTCTACATGGACCAGACCATGATGCTGCTGTCCGACGCCAAGAAGATGGTCGAGGAAATCGTGAAAGCGCTCGACTGAGCCGGACCGATGAAGCACTTGCTCGGCCTCCTGCTGATTCTCGCCGTCATCGGCGGGGGCGTGTGGATTGCGCTCGGCGGGCTCGACCGCGTCACCGAAGCCCGCATCGAGCAGGCGCTGGTCGACAAGGGCGCGCCGCCCGAACTCGCCGCCTGCATGGCCGCGCGGATGGTCGACCGGCTGTCGCTCGCGCAATTGCGCAAGCTCGAACGCCTCAAACCGCGCGAAGGCGAAAGCGGGGTGCCGCTCAGCCGATCCGAACTCATCGACCGCATCCGCCGGGTCGACGACCCCGAAGCGATCGAGGTCACCGTCATGGCGGGCGCTCTATGCGCGGCCGGGGTTGGTTAGGCTGGAGTTGGTTTCAGCAAAGCTGAAACGGATGCGGCACCGGCCCGCTCCCCCACCCGGCCACCCATAGGATACTATGGTCGGGGTGGCCGCCGTCCGGGGGAAGCATTCCCCCGGAATCCTTCCTGATCCCGAACGCGGGGAGCGGGCCGGTGCCGCTTCAGCGAAGCTGAGAAAACTACGCCCGCGTCCAGGTCACGGTGCGGCAGAACACCACGACGCAACCCTTGACCTTGAGCCGATTGCCCTGGCGCGAGATATCGGCGTTGAAATAGCGTCCGTCCTCGGGGCTGTAGCCTTCGCCTTCCCAGCTCGACCCGTCGGGTTTCAGCTGCCAGAAAATGCGCAGGCCGAGCAGCTTGCGGTCGCGCTTGGCCTTGTCGGGGTTCTCGCCGTCGCGCGCTCCACCCGCGGGCTCTGGCACGAGGAAACGCGCGATCTTGCCGCACATCGCCTCGCCGCACTTGTAGAACTCGATGATCGACCGGCCGTCGTCGGTCTTCCATTTGCCCGCGATCGAGGCGGGCGCGGCATTTGCCGGCGCGGCGATCAGGGCTGCGGCACCCGCAGCGGCGGCAAGTATCGGCATTTTCATGGGAATTCCTCTCTCGGTATCATCCGGTCAACGAACGAACTACCGACTTGGTTTCGAATCGAAATTGAAGCACTATGGCGCGGCAAGGGAGAGATACGATGACCAGACTGAACCTGCTCTGTGCCGCCGCGGTCGCGGCTGTTGCCATGCCGCTCGCCGCCGAGACCCATTCCGTCGAACCCGGCGAGAGCGCGCAGGAGCGGCTGCAGGAAGCGCTGATCCTCGCCCAGCCGGGCGACGAGGTGGTGCTCGGCGCAGGGCGCTACGACCTGTCGGACGGTCTCAGCCTCGATGTCGACGGGGTCACCGTGCGCGGCGCGGGCATGGACGAGACGGTGCTCGACTTCACCGGCCAGCAGGGTTCGGGCGAGGGGCTGCTGGTCACCAGCGACAACGTCACGCTGCGCGATTTCGCGCTCGAGAATCCCAAGGGCGACGGGGTCAAGTCGAAAGGCGCGGACAATATCGTCTATCACCGCGTCCGCGTGACATGGACCGACGGGCCCGACGCGAACAACGGCGCCTACGGCATCTACCCGGTCGAAAGCACCGGCGTTCTGGTCGACGGATCGAAGGTGTCGGGCGCGTCCGATGCAGGCATCTATGTCGGGCAGAGCCGCGACATTACCGTGCGCAACTCGATCGCCGAGGCGAACGTGGCCGGAATCGAGATCGAGAACAGCCGCAACGCGCTGGTCGAGAACAATATCGTCACCCGCAACACCGGCGGCATCCTGGTGTTCGACCTGCCCGACCTGCCGGTGATGGGCGGCGGCAACGTGGTGGTGCGGCAGAACCTCGTGGTCGCCAACGACACGGCGAATTTCGCACCGCCGGGTAATATCGTCGCCAGCGTGCGGCGCGGCACCGGCGTGCTGGTGATGGCCAACGACAAGGTGCTGGTCGAGAACAACATCTTCGACAACAACCCGACCAGCCACGTGATGGTGATCGCCTATACCCAGCCGTTCGAGGACGAACGCTACAATCCCCATGCGCGCGAGGTCGTGATCGGCCAGAACCTGTTCGGGCGCGGCGGCGACGATCCGCAGCTCGACGGGGCCGAGATGCTGCTCGCCGCGTTCGGCGGCGCGCTGCCGCCGGTGATGTGGGACGGCGTGGCCGAGGGCGAGAGCGGGCTGGTCGTGGTGCCCGGCATCGCCGGGTGGACGCTCAACCTCGCCGAGCCGGGGCAGGATCTCGCGACCGCGCAACCCGGCCCGCTGCAGGTGCCCGCACCCGAGAACGAGTTCGACATGAGCGGCATCGGCGCCCCGGCCGAACTGGAGAACCGGCTGAAGTGAAGCGCGGGTTTGCCATTCTGGCGGCCGCCGCCTGCGCCCTGGCGGGGGCGATGGCGGTGCGCGCGACGCCTCCCGACGGCGTGAACGAGGCGGCGATCCTCGAAGACGCCATGCCGCGCACGCTGGCCGAATACGGTTTTTTCATCGATGCGCGCGAGCAGGTGCCGCGCGAGGGCGTCACGCCGTACTGGCTCAACACGCCGCTCTATTCGGACGGGGCGGACAAGCTGCGTTTCGTCTATATTCCGGACGGAGAGCAAGCGCTCGCGAACGGAGCGGATTTGCTGCTGTTCCCGGTCGGTACCGCGCTGATCAAGACCTTCGCGTTCGGCCGGGGCGAGGAGCGGCGCCTGATCGAAACGCGCCTGCTGCTGCACCGTGAAAACGGATGGGTCGCGCTGCCCTATCGCTGGAACGAGGAGCAGACCGAAGCGCGGCTCGCGGTAGCCGGCGGACGCACCGAGGTGACCACCCCCGCGGGCGAGACGATCAGCTACCGCATCCCCAACAAGAACCAGTGCAAGGAATGCCACGGGGTAGACGACGCGGTGGTGCCGATCGGACCCAAGGCGCGAAACATGTCGGCGACCTGGCTGGCAGGCCTCGTGGAATCAGGGTCGCTTGACCGGATGCCGGCGGGGGCGAACTCGATGCCTTACTGGTCTCATGAGTCATCCGGTCCTCTCGAATTGCGCGCGCGCGCCTATCTCGATGTCAATTGCGCGCATTGCCACCGGCCGGGCGCCACGGCGTCCAATTCGGGCCTCGATCTGCGCTGGGAGCAGCGCGATCCCGAGGCGCTGGGCGTGATGAAGCGCCCGGTCGCGGCGGGGCGCGGGTCGGGCGGGCACCTGTTCGATATCGTGCCGGGCGAGCCGGACGCGTCGATCATGGTGCACCGCATGAGGAGCAGCGAACCCGGCGTCGCGATGCCCGAACTCGGCAAGGCAACGGTCGACGAGGACGGGGTCGCTATCGTCGAACGCTGGATTGCGGAGATGCGCCGATGACGCGCTTGCTCAAAGTTCTCGGCATCGTCCTCGCGCTACTGGCGATCGCCTTCCTGATCTTCCGCACGCCCGATACCGATCCGGACGAAATGCGCGCCAAATACGGCGCCGAACCCTCGCAATATGTCGAGCTCGACGACTGGCTGACTATCCATCTGCGCGACGAAGGTCCGCGCGATGCGCCCGTTCTCGTCCTGCTGCACGGCTCGAACGCCGATCTGCACACCTGGCAGCCCTGGGTCGACGATCTCGCAAGCGATTACCGCGTGATCCGCTTCGACCAGATCGGGCATGGCCTCACCGGCCCGGCGATGGACGGCGACTATTCGCTCGAAGCCTTCGTCGCCGATGTCGATGCGGTCGCCGACAAGCTCGGGCTCGAACGCTTCGTGCTCGCCGGCAACTCGATGGGCGGGGCCATCGCCATGGCCTATGCGATGGAACATCCCGAGCGGCTCGACGGGCTGGTGCTGGTCGATGCGGGCGGCGCGGCGATCGAGCGCGAGGGCGGCGGCAACCTGCTGTTCACGCTCGCCGCAGTCCCCGGGGTCAACAAGGTCATGGCGCAGGTCACGCCGCGCTCGCTGGTCGAAAAGAGCCTGTCGCAATCGGTGTCGAACCAGGCGATCGTCACGCCCGCCGCGGTCGACCGCTACTGGGAGCTGGCGCGCATGCCCGGCAATCGCGCCGCGACGATGACGCGCTTCGCCCAGCCGCGAAAGGCCTTCGATCCCGCCGAGGTGGCGGCGGTCGAGGTGCCCACGCTGGTGATGTGGGGAGAGGAGGACTCGCTGATCCCCTATGCGGCCGCGGGCTGGTACATGGAGCACCTCCCCAACGCGACGTTGGCGCACTATCCGGGCATCGGCCACCTGCCGATGGAGGAAGCGCCCGAGCGCAGTGTTGCCGATTTGCGCCAGTGGCTGGCCGATCCGGCCCCCGGCCCCGGAACTCCCTGAAAACCCGCGCGTAGAGTGGGGAACGGTCGCCGCGTTTCCGGCGCTGCCGTTTCGCGATCGGACAGAACGACGCCGGAGGAGCGCGCTTTGCGGAAGCTGGGGGTTATCGGGGGGATGAGCTGGTTCTCCACCCGCTCGTATTACGAACGTATCAATCGCCGCGTGCAGCGCCAGGCCGGGCTGATGGCGAGCGCGCCGCTGCTGATCGAGAGCCTCGATTTCCAGCGGCTCCACGGCCTCACCGAGGAGGACGACTGGGATCGCGCCGCGGGCGTGCTGTCCGAATCCGCGCAGAGCCTCGAGCGCGCCGGGGCCACGGCGCTGATCGTCGCCGCCAATTCGATGCACCGCGTCTACGACCGGGTGCAGGAGAGCGTCGACATCCCGATCATCCACATCGCCGAATGCGTCGGCCAGCGGATGAAGGAGCAGGGCGTCGACAGCGCAGCGCTGCTCGGCACGCGCAACGTCATGACCGAGAGCTTCTATCGCCAGCGGCTGGTGGCGCACGGAGTCGACCTGCTGCCGCCCGACATGAGCACGGTCGAGATGGTCGATTCGATCATCTACAAGGAGCTGATGCTGGGCAAGATCACCCGCGATGCCGAACGCGCGCTCAAGACCATCATCACGCGCAAGGAACAGGACGGCGCGAAAGCGATCGTGCTCGCCTGCACCGAGCTCGAGCTGGTGGTCGATGTCGATGCGAACGTATTGCCGATATTCGATTCCGCGCGCACGCATTGCGATGCGGCGGCGGCGTGGATCCTGGGCGAGGACGACTGACCGCATCCCTCACGGCGGGGGATTGCCGCCGGTGTTGCCCGATTGTTCCCGTTGCCGGTCCTCCTGCGCTTTCCTAAGCCGCGCGCAGCATGACACGCGCGCTCTTCGCCGCCGATCCCGCCGCCTCGCGCGGCCGCGAATTCGGAACCGACCGGAGCGGCGCGCGCGGGCCGCGCAGCGAATTCCAGCGCGACCGCGACCGCGTCATCCACTCGATCGCCTTCCGCCGCCTGCGCTCGAAGACGCAGGTCTTCATCGCGCCCGACGGGGATCACTACCGCACGCGCCTGACACACAGCCTCGAAGTCGCGCAGATCGGCCGCGTCATCGCGCGCGCGCTCGGGCTCGACGAGGACCTGACCGAGGCGATCTGTCTCGCGCACGATATCGGCCACCCGCCCTTCGGCCATGCGGGCGAGAAGGCGCTGGCGCAGGCAACCGAACGGCACGGGGGGTTCGACCACAACGCGCATACCTTGCGCGTGCTGATGCGGCTCGAAAGCCCCTATTGCGATCACGAGGGGCTCAATCTCAGCTGGGAAGTGCTCGAAGGGCTGGCCAAGCATAACGGCCCGGTCGCCTCGCCCAACTGGGCGCTGGCCGGGCTCGATGCGGGCTACCCGCTCGACCTGGCGAACTGGCCCTCGCTCGAGGCACAGGTCGCGGCGGTCGCCGACGATATCGCCTACGACAACCACGATATCGACGACGGGCTGCGCGCGGACTTCCTCGCGCTCGACGACCTGCTGACGCTCGATTTCGTCGCGGACCGGTGGCGCTCGGTCGAAGCGCAGTTTCCCGGGGCGCCGCACGAGCGCAAGCTGCGCGAACTGGTGCGCAGTCAGATCGGAGTGATGGTGAACGACGTGATCGAGCAGACTCGTACGGCTACGGACGGCATCACGTCTATCGGCGAAGTGCGCGGCGCCGATCGCGCGCTGGCGACCTTCTCCGCCGAAATGGAGCGGCAGGAGCGCCTGCTCAAGCGCTTCATGTACGACCGGCTCTATCTCCACGACGAGCAACTCGCGACCGCCGAGCGCGCGCGCGACGTGGTCGCCCGGCTGTTCGCGGCCTACGAGCAGGATGCGGCGCTGATGCCGCGCGATTGGCAGGATGGCCTGCCCGAGAGCGAACCCGGGCGCAGCCGCCATATCGCCGATTTCATCGCCGGCATGACCGACCGCTACGCCATCGACCAGTGCGCGCGCATCTACGGCAAAGCGCCGGAGGGTCTCAGCAATGTCTGACCCGATGCGGATCGTGCTGGTCGGCGCGACCGGGCTGATCGGGCGCAGCCTGATCGAACTGGTCTCGCCGCGGGAAGACGCGCGGATCACCGGCATCGCGCGGCGCGAAACCAGGCTGCCGCACGGCGCGCGGATGGAAATGTTCGTTGCCGAAACGGACAAATGGGGCGAGGTGATCGAGGCGATCCGGCCCGAAGTGCTCGTCTGCGCGCTCGGCACGACATGGAAGAAGGCCGGCAAGGACGAGGCCGCCTTCCGCGCGGTCGACCACGACCTCGTCGTCGACACCGCGCGCGCGGCGCACGGGCACGGCGTCGAGCGCATGATCGCGATCAGCTCGATCGGAGCGGATACCGCTTCGAAGAACTTCTACCTGCGCGTGAAGGGCGAGACCGAGCGCGATCTGGTCAAGCTCGGATTCCGGCGGCTCGACGTGCTGCGGCCGGGCCTGCTGCGCGGCAAGCGCGGGAGCGACCGGCGGATGCTCGAACGGCTCGGCATTGCGCTCAGCCCGCTGACCGACCTGTTCCTGCACGGCGGCGCGCGGCGCTATCGCTCGATCTCCGCGCAAACCGTGGCCGAGGCGGTGCTTGCGCTGGCGCTGCGCAAGGCGGGGGGCAGGTTCAAGCACGACAACGACGCGATCCACCGCGCCGCGCGCCACCTGCCGCGTCCGCAGGACTAATAGCGACAGGGGAGGGGGCATGATCGAACGCGCGACCAATCTCTTCGCCCTGTGGACGGTGCTGGGGGTCGCGCTGGCGTGGTTCGTGCCCGAATTGTTCCTGTGGGTGGTCGACGGCAGCTTCCGACCGTTCGGACAGTCGCTGGTGAGCGTGATGCTCGGGGTGATCATGCTCGGCATGGGGCTGACGCTGTCGGTGAAGGATTTCCGCCGCGTGCTGAAGCTGCCGCGCGCGGTCGCGGCTGGGGTGGCGTTGCAATTCACCGTGATGCCGCTCGCCGGGATCGCGCTTGCCGCCTTGTTCGGGCTTGATACCGGGTTGGCGGTTGGGCTGATCCTGGTAGCGTGCTGCCCCGGCGGAACCGCGTCGAACGTGGTCGCGTACTTGGCGCGCGCCAATGTTGCGCTGTCGGTGACGATGACCATGGCCTCGACGCTGGTCGCGATCGTCGCGACGCCGCTGCTGACGGGCTGGCTCGCGGGCGTGTTCGTCGAGATCGACCGCTGGAGCCTGTTCCGCAACATGGTCGCGATCGTGCTGGTCCCGGTGATCGCAGGCGTGATCCTCAACCGGCTGTTGCCTCGCACGACGCGGCAGATTGCGAAGGTCTCGCCACTGGTCTCGGTGATCGTGGTGGTGCTGATCGTCGGCGCGATCATCGCCAATTCGAAGGACCTGATCGAAACGCATTTCGGCGTGCTGCTGCTCGCGGTGTTCCTGCTCCACGTCACGGGCTTCGGGCTCGGCTACGCGATCACGCGCCTGCTCGGCTTCGGCGTGACCGAACAGCGCACCATCGCGATCGAGGTCGGGATGCAGAACAGCGGGCTCGGCTCGACGCTGGCTTCCTCGCCCTCTTTCGGAGCGCAGTTCGCAACCCCGCTGCAGGCGGCGCTGGCGCCGGTGCCCAGCGCGATTTCGGCGGTGTATCACGTGGTCATCGGCAGCTTCCTCGCGGCGATCTGGCGCCGCAGGCCGGGCGCAAGGGAGAAGGGATAATGTGGGAAACGGTGTTCTCGATCGCCAATCTGTGGGCGATGGCGGCGTGGCTGATACTGATCCTGCTGCCGCGCAAGCCGCTGCCGCTCGCGCTGGTGCTGTATTGCGGCATCGGCCTGCTGTGCATGGTCTATACGGTGGGGATCGCCGGGCTGCTCGGCGGGTTCTTCGACCCTGTCGGCCCGGCCGATGCGGCGGTGAATTTCCTTACCCTGGAGGGCGTCCGGTCGATCTTCGCCTCGCAGGGCGGGACCACGATCGGCTGGGTGCACTATCTCGCCTTCGACCTGTTCGTCGGCCTGTGGATCGCGCGCGATGCCGACGCGAAGGGTTTTTCGCGCTGGCTCCAGGCCCCGATCCTGCTGGCGACATTCATGGCCGGCCCGGTCGGCCTGTTCGTGTGGCTGATCGTGCGCGAGCGCCGCGCGCGGGCGGCCGGGCGCTGGACCTGACCGGCACGTCGCCAGGTTTCCCGACGAGTCGGGCGGCTCAGCCCGTCTCGACCGGCTGCGAGTAGTTGTCGGGGGTAATGTCGAGCCGCTCGATCCGCATCACCGGCTCGCGCTTGCGCATCCGCGTGCCGGTGGTCTGGTCGGCGAAGCGGGCGGTATAGGTGTAGCGCTCGATCATGTAGAAGCCGGGCGTCGACCCGTCCTGCTTGAGCGGTGCGTAACGGCGGCTGTTGATGTGCCGGGCGACCTGCTTGAGCCAGTCCGTGTCGCCCTGCGCGCGTAGCACTTCGAGATCGGTCACGCGCCCGTCGGGATCGATCCAGAAGCCCAGATCGGCCCATTGGGCTGTGTTGCGCGACCTCGTGGAGAGGCGCGCGGTCGCGCTGCTGGCGCGCTGCGATTCGCGGTCGAGATCCTCGTTGGTATAGAGCGGGGCGCTCGACAGCAGCACCGGCCGGTCCACCCCGCCGCGCTCGGCGAAGCGCTGGATCAGCGCCTCGGTCGAACTGGCGTCTCCGTCCTTGCGGTCGAGTTTCGCGAGCATGACTTCGGCCATCAGGACGAACTCCTCGCCGCCGGGCAGCGGATTGTCGCGGATGTCCTCCAGCCGCTCGACCATGTCCGTGCGCCAGTGCGTCTGCTTGGTGGCGTCGTAGCGCGATTGCAGCAGCAGCGCCTGCCGCATGCGCGCATACATCGCAACGCGCGGCTGACCGATCTCGACGGCATGCCGCTCGACCCGCTTGTAGATGTCCTCGGCATCGTCGGGCTGGCCCAGCTTCGCGCGGCTGTCGCCGACCGCGATCTCGGCGACGAGCGTGCGCCAGTGGTCCTCGCCCAGCCCGTCCTCGAGAATGTCGCGCATGTCGAGCGTCGCGAGCTGGAAGTCCTTCGCTTCGCCTTCGTGCTCCGATACCCGCGCATAGGCGCGGTGCAGGTCGGAGACGGGCAATGGCAGCTCCTCGTCGTATTTCTTGTTGCGGCCGATCGATTTGCGCAGGGTCTTGCCGCTGTCCCTGTATTCGCCCGACAGGAACTGGTTCTCGGCGTGTTCGAGCGTCAGCCGTATGTCCTCTTCCGGCGGGCATCCGCGCGCCAGGCATTCCTCCAGCGCCCGCCCGGTTTCTTCCAGCGACTTGCCGGTCACGACGATTTCGGCCCGGTCCTGCTCGCCATCGTTTTGGTCCTGGGCAACGGCCGGTGCGGCCACGCAAACAGCCAGAGCGGAAAAGAGGTGCGTTTTCGACATTGTTGAATTTCCTGCGATTTGCGTCGATCCGGGGGCGCCATTGGATTTGCGGCGGGTAACGTAAAGAGACCATAGACGAACGCACAAATCCAGTGGATGAATGAAAAGGGGAGACCATGAAAAGACATGCCGCTGCAACCGAGCGCAATAGCGGCCCCATCGCCGAAGTCCTCGCGCCGGAACTGCCCCGGCACGGAAACGTGCTCGAAATCGCCAGCGGTACCGGACAGCACGCGGTGTTTTTCGCGCGGCGCTTTCCGAACCTGCGCTGGCAGCCGAGCGATCCGGACGCCGATGCGCTGAATTCGATCGCGGCATGGGCGAAGGATGCCGGTCTCGCGAACCTTGCCCCTCCCGTAAGGCTGGACGCGCGCGATCCGCGATGGCCGGTGGCGGAGGCGGCCGCCATCCTTTGTATCAACATGGTCCATATCAGCCCGTGGGCCGCAACCGAAGGACTGTTCTCGGGCGCCGGGCGCATACTTGGCGAAGGCGCGCCGCTGGTGTTGTACGGTCCCTATCTGGAAGACGATGTCGAGACTGTCGCATCGAATCTCGATTTCGACGCGAGCCTGAGGGCGCGCAATGGCGACTGGGGGCTACGCAACCTATCGCGGCTCGATGGTCTGGCGGTGCGGTCGGGGTTCGCGCGCACGGTGCGATACGCGATGCCGGCCAACAACCTTACGCTGGTCTATCGCAAGACCCCGTCATGACGACGCCCGCCGAATCGCTTCGGCGGGCGCGTGCGACCACAAGGGGCCATGCCTGGCCGGTCAGGTGACGTCGTCACCCGCTTCCCCGACCGATTCGATGTCGCGGCCGACACCCTTGACGGTGTTGCAGGCGGCGGTCGTCAGGGAAATGGCGGCGATACCGAGAGCGAGCAGAATTTTCCTGGCCATGAGAGCTTCCTTCGTTGGCTTCACGTCGCCGATAGAACGGCAGGGGCAGGGTTCGGTTCCCTATCCGCGCATCGCGCGATTGCTGCGAGGCAGCGCGGTTCCCATATGGCGCGAGATGGAAATCGCGCATTTTCTCACTTTCGCCAGCGAGGCCGAGATCGTCGGCCTGTGGGGTATCGCCTGCGTCGCGATCGCCGCGATTGCGGGATTGGCGGATGTCCGCCGCACCAGGCGCGCGGCCATCGACCGGGTGGGGTGGATGCCGTGGCGGGCGATCTTCCTCGCGAGCGCCATGATCGGCGCCGGGCTGATCGCCTTGTCGCTGAAAGGCCTCGCGGCCCCGTAATGCGTTAGAGGCAAGCCTCGAGATAGGCCTGGTCGAAGCCGAATTGGCGGGCCTTCTCGAGCGTGTAGGGGCGCAGGCCGGAGGAGCGGAACTCGCCGAGGATCTTGCCGTCCTCGCTCTCGTCGAGATATTCGAACTTGAACAGCTCCTGGGTGACGATCACGTCGCCTTCCATCCCGATCACCTCGGTGACGTTGGTGGTCCGGCGCGAACCGTCGCGCAGGCGCTTGACCTGAACGATCAGGTCGACCGATTCGGCGATCTGGCGCGAAATGGCTTCCTTCGGAATCTTGATGTCGCCCATCAGGATCATGTTTTCCATACGGCCGAGGCACTCGCGCGGGCTGTTGGCGTGGAGCGTGCACATCGAGCCGTCGTGGCCGGTGTTCATCGCGGCGAGGAGGTCGAAGCATTCGGCGCCGCGAATCTCGCCCAGGATGATGCGGTCGGGCCGCATGCGCAGCGCGTTCTTGACGAGGTCGCCGATGGTGATCGCGCCCTGGCCCTCGAGGTTCGGCGGGCGCGTTTCGAGCGGCAGCCAGTGCGGCTGCTGCAGGCGAAGTTCGGCCGCGTCCTCGATCGTCAGCACGCGCTCGCCCGGGTCGATCATCTTCGACAGCGAGTTGAGCATGGTGGTCTTGCCCGAGCCGGTGCCGCCCGAGATCACGACGTTCATCCGGCATGCGCCCGCGATTTTCAGCGCGGTACACATCTTGTCGTTCATCGAACCCCATTCCTTGAGGTTGTCGAGCGTAATCGGCTTTTCGGAGAATTTACGAATCGAGATCGCGGTGCCGCGCAGGCTCAGCGGCGGAACGATGACGTTCACACGGCTGCCGTCCTTGAGGCGCGCGTCGGCGAGCGGGGTGGTCTGGTCGACCCGGCGGCCGACCTGGTTGACGATCCGCTGCGCGATCTGGAACAGGTGCTGCTCGTCGCGGAACTTGATGCCCGCCATGACCAGCTTGCCCTTCTTCTCGATATAGGTCTGGTCGGGGCCGTTGACCATGATGTCGGAGACGTCGGGGTCGTTGAGCAGTTCCTCGAGCGGGCCGAAGCCGAGCAGCTCGTCGATCAGCACCTTTTCGAGCGCGAACTGCTCGCGCCGGTTGAGCGTGATCTTGAGCTCGGCCAGCACCTCCATGATGATCGGGCGGAACTCTTCGGAGAGTTCCTCCTTGGTCAGCGTGGCGGCCGCTTCGGGGTCGACGCGTTCGAGCAGGCGGGGGAGGACTTGTTCCTTGATCTTGTGGACGCTGGCTTCGAAGCCGCCGACTTCCTGCGTCTCGTGAACCGCGTTGGCGCGGTCCGCGAGGCGGGTCATGGCGTCGGATTTCCTGGGCTGGGCGCCGGCGTCGGGCGTATTGGGAGCGCCGCCGCCATCGCCGGGCAGCGGGGGAAACTGGTCTCCGCCCGAAGAGGGCTGGGAGGGCTTGGCGCTGTCGCCGCCCTTCATCGGCCGGGCCACACCGAACTGCGGACGAGAGCCGGGTTTCATCCCGCCCGGTCCGTTCTTGCGTCCGAATGCACTCATTACCGCCCCCACGTAATTCACGTTCGCGACCCGCATCGCGCGATATGGCGAAGGGGGCCTTCCGAAGAGTGGTCAATAATTGGGAAACCTTATTTTTTTCCTAAGGCTGGCGGTTGGAAATCGGCGCCGGTCACCACGTCGCGGCACCGCTTGCAGCGGATGGTACACGCCGCTCCTCCACCATCCGGTCGATCGCGGCGATGGTGTAGCTGGTGAGGTCGAGCTGGCGTGCGGCATAGGCGCGCATCCGGCGGTCGATCTCGTCCTGCGGCAGAGCGAGCACGCCGTCGATCGCCGCGGCGCAATCCGCATCGCGATCGAGCGGAAAGAAGACGCCGGCCTCGAATTGCTCGGTCACGTAGCCGAGATCGAACTCGGTCTGCAGCAGGGTCGGCACAGCGAGCGCGGTCGCCTCGCTCGCCACAGTACAGCTTTCGCTCACGCACAGCCGGCAGTGGGCCAGCAGGTGATGGAAATCGGTCACCCGGCCGCGAAAGCGCAGCGGCTCGAGTTCGGGCGGAAGATCGCCTTCGGCCGAAATATGCACCCGGCCGCGCTGGCGCAGCTCGGCCACCAGCGCGTCGCGCTGTTCGGTGTTGAAACCCGATCTGCCGTGGTCGTGATTGGCCTGCCAGGCGACGATGCGCAGGAGGAAATTGTCCTGCTGCGGGTCCCACCCCGCGCGCTGCGCCGCCTCGGCGTCCGGCTCGAAGCGGTCGGGATGGAGATAGGCGTATTGCTTGCAGCCGGGGAAATGATGCGTGCGACCCTTGGCGATCGGGCCGTTCCAGCGTGCGGGCACGTGCCATTCGTCGATGAAGGGGATCGTCAGCGCCATCTGCAGCGGTGCGCGGTCGGCATCATAAAGCGAAAGGCTGGGGATGCCGGCAAGCTTGCCGACATGCGAGATCGCCACCCCGCCATTGCCGACCAGAATGTCGGGCCGGAATTCGCGCACCACCGTCAGCAGCCTCCAGTCGCGCACAAGCAATTCGCCTGCCTGCCCGGCAAGGCCCTTGCCGGCCTGCGTTAGCGGGATGTGCTCGAAGCCCAGCTCGTCGAGCAGGTCGGTGGTGACGTCCTTGTGCCTGCTTACGATGCGAATGTCGTCGCCGCGCTGCTGCAGCAGCCGCATCGTATGGCAGAAGAACAGTACGTGTGCCGGGTGGACCACTTCGAACAGGATGCGCATGGGGCGGTGTTCCGTCATGGCTGCGACTGGAGCGAGGGGCGGCGCGTCCGGGCGAACGCAAGTGCGCCGGCGAGTACGAAATTGATCAGCAGCGCCGCGAAGCGCGACAGCGCGGCGGCGAGGAAGGCGGCGGCGGGCGCCACGCCTACCGGCTTGGCCATCAGCGCGGCGAGCGCCTCGCTTACACCAAGCCCCGCGGGCACCAGCGCCGCGGCGCTGCCGAGGATATTGGCGAAGGCGAAGCATAGGCCCGCCAGTGTTGCGACCGGCACGCCGATGGCGGCGAAGCAGGCGAGCACGCGCGCTGCGACCAGCGCGAGGCCGATCACGCGAAGGCCGAGCGCGATGGCAGCGATACCCGTTCCGAGCCGCTTGGCGATCCAGACGGTGCAAGCGAACACCGCCAGTAGGCCGCCTGCCAACAGGACCTGGCCGGGCAGGTCGCCCGCCAGCGCGAGTCCCGCACCGACCGCGCCGCAGGCGATCCACAAAAGCGAAAAGCCGAGTACGATCTCGGCGCTGCGTCCCGGCGAGGCACCCGCCTGGACCAGCGCTCCGGCCCGTACGAGCGCGCCGCCCGGGATCGGCAGCAATTCGGCCAACTGCGCATAGACGTTCACCCGCAGCGCCGGGAAGAAGCGGATCGGCGTTTTCGCCGCCATTCCCATCACCGAGATATTGAGCGCGCTGTAGAGGCTCTGCAGTGGGACGAGCACCAGCAGCAGGACTATCAGCGGTACCAGACTGACGTCGTCCGGCCCGATATCGAGCTGGCGCATCGACAGGAACAGCGCGCCGAGGAAGAACGTCGCGGCGAGCGCCAGGATCGGCCCGCGCCATGCACGCGCCTTGGCTTGCACTATGCGCAGGAGATCGATCAGCCGGCTCATCCGCGCTCCCTCAGAAATTCTGGAAATGCGGCAGGTCGGGAGGCGTCTCGGCCGGAACCGCGATGCGACTGCCCCAGATCAGCCGCGCGTGCGCGCCGGTGGCGGTCGAGGCCGTGTAGCTGCCGCGTTCGAGCGCAACCGTGTCGCCCGGTTCGAGGCGGCTGCCGTCGAGCGTGATCGGGGCGTCGTACACAGTGTAGGTTCCAGGCACCCTGACGATGAATTCGCGCGGCGCGGCGCCTGCGGCGAATTCCTCGCCAGCCAGCCAGTAGGGGCCCCAGAACGGGATGTAGGTGTCGCGCAGCGCAGCCGCTTCCTCGAGGAGCATGCCTTCGATCGGCTCGCGCGTGTGCAGCAGGCGCTGGAACATCACATCGTTGTCGATCAGCAGCGGCACAGGGTGGTTGGCCATCGCTTCGAGATGGAGCGGGCGGCCCTGTTCGAGATAGCCCTTGATCACCGCCGTCGTCATGAACGGGTTGGATTTGGGCTGCGAGCCGAGGAATCCCATGAAATCGAAATAATGCGTGCCCGGCGGGAAGGCGCGGTCGGCGACTTCGAGCAGCATGCGCTGTTTCGTGATCGGGCTTTCTTCCTCGATGCCCCACGAAACCAGCGCGAACAGCGCCAGCAGCGCGGCAGTTCCGGCGACCGCGAATTTCTCCGTCAGCCACGGCATCGAAATCGCGCTTGCGGCGAGCACGGTGGGCAGCATGAAGACGTAATAATAAGGCGCGGTGTTGTGGTAGAAGATCAGCGTCGTAAGCGGCAGGAACAGGCCGACCAGTGCCACCTTTTCGTCGCGCGCGAAGGCGCCGCGCATCGCCCGGCGCGGGAACAGCGCGATCAGCACTGTCACCAGCGGCGCCATGATCGCGCCGGCAATTGCGAACATCCAGTAGGGCTTGACCTCCCACCGGAACATCAGGCTGCCCGAGCCGCCGATTATCGCCCGCGCCTGGTCGGCATTGTCGCCTGCCAGCCCCTGCGAGTGGAGCGCGAAGATTGCCGCGAAGACGGCCAGCGCAACCGCTCCCATCGCCGCGAGGCGCGCGACATAGGCGAAGCTGCGGCCCTGCTCGTTCCAGCGCAGCCACACGACCCCGGCGAAGGCCGGGGCGAGCAGCACGATCTTGATGGTGACCATTGCCGCGGTCCCGATCATCGCTCCGCCGAGCACGATCGCGGGCCAGCGCAGCGACGAGCGCGACAGCAGCCACAGCGTGCTCGTCATCAGTGCCGCTGCGGGCGGGTCGAAGCGGAACGAATAGCCGTGCTGGAACACGTAGGGGAAGGAGAGGTAGGCGAGCGCTGCAAGGATCGCCGCGGTGCGCCCGGCGAAGCGCGAGGCGAGCCCGATGATGCCTGCCACCGCGATCATCTCGCAGCCGAACATGAACAGGCGGATGACGACGATATGATCGACCCCGGTGCCCGGGAGATCGGTCACCCAGCTGTAGAGCCGCGTATGCAGCGTCTGCAACGGCTTGGCGAGGACGCCTGCATGCAATTGGTGGATCTGGCTGTAGTGCCAGAATTCGTCCCAGTTGATCGAGCGGCGGAAGACCTGGGTGAATTGCAGTGCGATGACCGCAAAGAGGCCGGCGACGGCCCATTTCTCCGATGCCTTGTCGGGCAGCGCCTGCAGGATACGCGCTTTCGCCGGGGCGATGGCCGGAGCTGCGGCGGTCATGCGCGCGAGGCCCGGGGCGGCACGACGTCTGCTTCCGTCCGGCCCTGCTCGGGCTGTTGCGCCAGCCGGTCGAGTTTCTCCTCCAGCCTGCGCGTGCGTAGCAGGTTCGCCTCGAGCAGCCGCCGGTTGGTGCCGATCAGGTCGGCGAGCACGCCCATCGTCGCGACCAGCGCGCCGAGGATCAGCAGCGCGCCGCCGAGCACGAGCGACTGGATATGCCCGCCGCCGTCGCCCCCGGCCCAGAACCACAGCCAGCGCAGGATCGGCAGCATGCCGACAAGCGCCACCGTGCTGCCGATGCCGACGAACACGCGCAGCGCGTTGTGCGTGGTATAGGCGCGGGTGATGGTCAGCCCGGTCTGCATGATGAAACGCGGGATCGACTTGAACAGGCGGGAAGGGCGGGTGGTCTCGTTGGTGCGCACCGGGACCGACATGATGGCCAGCCGTTTGCGGCCGGCCTGGATCAGCATGTCGGTGGTGTAGCTGAAATCGGTGGTGATGTTGATCCGCTGCGCTGCTTCGCGGCTGATCGCGCGGAAGCCGCTCACCGCATCGGCGATCGTGGTGCCGGAGAAATTGCGCACCACCGCGCTGCCGAAGCGCTGGAGCAGCCGCTTGACCGGTCCGAAATGCGCGTTGTCGGCGACCCCGCGGTCGCCGATGACGATGTCCGCCTCGCCCGCCAGCACCGGCGCGACGATGGTGGCGACGTCCTCGCCGGCATATTGTCCGTCGGCGTCGGTGTTGACAATGATGTCGGCCCCGGCGGCGAGCGCCGCGTCGATGCCGCTGCGGAACGCCTCGGCGAGGCCGCGATTGCGCCGGTGCCGCACGATATGATGCACGCCCCAGCGCCGTGCGACGCCCGCGGTATCGTCGCTGCTGCCGTCGTCGATGACGAGATATTCGATCGTGTCGATACCCTCGATGCTGCGCGGCAGCGCGCGCAGCGTGTCGGCCAGCGTCCCGGCTTCGTCGAGGCACGGTATCTGGATTACAAGCTTGGTCATTCTTTGCCCCTGCCCGCGCTGTCTGCGCGCCCTTGGCTCTCGGGTATCCGGGGCAAGCTTTAAGAAAGCGTAAACCAAGCATGGAAAGGTTTGGACCATAATCGGGTCTGCCGCGATGGATCGCACGCAGCAATTGAAGGTTCAGCCCCGTTCGCTAAACACCCCGCTACATGGTTTGCAAACCAATCGGCGGCATGGTGGCTGCCGTGCGTTAACTCCAATCAGCAAGGGTGCTGCTCGAGAATGTGCGGAATCATCGGAATAGTCGGCGACAGGCCGGTGTCGGAGCGGCTCGTCGACGGGCTCAGGCGGATGGAATATCGCGGCTACGACAGCGCTGGCATCTGCACCATCCACGACGGCGAGCTGGTCCGTCGTCGCGCCGAGGGCAAGCTTTCCAACCTGGTCGACGAACTGGCCGAGCGTCCCGCACCGGGCGAGATCGGCATCGCGCATACCCGCTGGGCGACGCACGGCGCGCCCACGGCGAGCAATGCGCATCCGCATGCGACGGGCGAGGTGGCGCTGGTCCACAACGGCATCATCGAGAATTTCAAGCCGCTGCGCGACGAGCTGATCGGCGACGGCCGCACGCTCGAAAGCGAGACAGACAGCGAGGTGGTCGCGCATCTCGTGTCGCGCGAGGTCGAGAACGGTGCCACGCCCGAGCAGGCGATGGCGGCGGTGCTGCCGCGGCTTCGCGGCGCCTTCGCGCTGGCGATCGCCTTCCGCGCGCATCCGGGCATGCTGGTCGGCGCGCGGCTCGGGTCGCCGCTGGTGGTCGGATACGGCCCGGAAGACAATGGCGCCGAGATGTATCTCGGTTCGGACGCGCTCGCGCTCGCGCCGCTGACGCAGCGTATCTCCTATCTCGAAGAGGGCGACTGGGTCGTTATCACGCATGACGAGGCGCGCATCTTCGATGCCGGCAACCAGCCGGTCGAGCGCGATATCGTCACCTCGGGCGCCTCGGCCGCGGCGGTCGAGAAGGGCAATTACCGCCACTATATGCAGAAGGAGATCTTCGAGCAGCCGACCGTGGTCGCGCAGACGCTGGGATCGTATCTGCGCCAGGCGGACAATTCGGTCGCGCTGCCGCAGATCGACTTCGACCTGTCGAGCATCGAGCGGGTGACGATCGTCGCCTGCGGCACCTCCTATTACGCCGCGATGGTGGCGAAATACTGGTTCGAGCAGTTCGCGCGCGTGCCGGTCGATCTCGATGTCGCGAGCGAGTTCCGCTACCGCGAGCCGGTGCTCGAGGAGGGCGGGCTGTCGCTGTTCATTTCGCAGAGCGGCGAGACGGCGGACACGCTCGCGGCGTTGCGCCATTGCAAGGCCGCGGGGCAGACCATCGGCGTGGTGGTCAACGTCCCGACCAGTTCGATGGCGCGCGAGGCGGACCTGCTGCTGCCGACGCATGCCGGGCCCGAGATCGGGGTCGCCTCGACCAAGGCCTTCGCCTGCCAGCTCGCCGTGCTCGCTGCGCTTGCGGCGCATATGGCGGTGAAGAAGGGCCGCATGAGCCGCGAGGAGGAGCAGGAAGTCGTCAGGCACCTGCTCGAAGCGCCCGCTTCGCTCAACGCCGCGCTCGATCACGACGACGATATTGCGGCGATGGCGCACCTGATCGCACCGGCGCGCGACGTGCTCTATCTCGGGCGCGGGCCGGATTATCCGCTCGCCCTCGAGGGCGCGCTGAAGCTCAAGGAAATCAGCTACATCCACGCCGAGGGCTACGCTTCGGGCGAGATGAAGCACGGGCCGATCGCGCTGATCGACGAGGATGTGCCGGTGATCGTGCTCGCCCCATCGGGGCCGCTGTTCGAGAAGACCGTCTCGAACATGCAGGAGGTTCGCGCGCGGGGCGGGCAGATCGTGCTGATTTCCGATGCCGAGGGGCTGGCGGAAGCGGGCGAAGGCTGCCTCGCGACGATCGAGATGCCGAAGGTCCACCCGCTGATCGCGCCGCTGGTCTATGCCGTGCCGGTGCAATTGCTCGCCTATCACACCGCCTGCGTGAAGGGCACCGATGTCGACCAGCCGCGCAATCTGGCGAAATCGGTGACGGTCGAATGACAAATCGGACGCCAAGCCACTCTGAAACCACGCCTTTCGCCGATTAACCAATTTCATCCGCTTTACCTGCCGGAAACCTTTCCCGGTTAATGGCGGTCGGGTGAGCGAGAGGCATAGCGACATACCCACCCTGCCGGCCGAACTTTCGGTCAAGTCCGTGCTCGGCCTCGGCCAGGCCGACGAAGTCGAATGGGCGCGGCTGCGGGGGATGCAATATTCGCGCCTCGCCACGATCCTGCCGATCAAGATCCTCGCCTTCCTCGTCACCACCGCAATCATGATCGCGATCCACCGCGAGGTCGTCCCGATGTGGGCGCTCGGCGGCTGGGCCGCGGCGGTCGCGGCGACGGTGATGTGGCTGGTCAAGGTCGACCGCTCGCTTGCCGATGTCGACCGGCGCAAGATGACCCGGCCCGAAATGTGGCGCCACGCGCAAGTCGTGGCGGTCGCGGGGCTGGTCTGGAGCGCGCCGCTCGCCTGGTCCGCCTGGTTCGGCGCGCCGGGTCCGCTACTGCTTTCGGTTGCCGTGCTCGGCACGTTGATCGTCGCGCTGACGATGGTCGTCGCCGCCGCGCCGATCGCAGTACTGATCTTCACCGTCCTGACATGCTCTGTCGGCATCGGCGCCGCCTATTGGCTCGAGCTCTATCTTGCCGGACTGATCGTCGCGCTGTTCGCCGCGACCGTTATCGCGGGCACCATACGCAGCGCGAAGACCTTCCTCGACGGGCGCGTCGCCGAAGCGGCGATCGCGGAGAAGAGCGAGGTCGTCTCGCTGCTGCTGCGCGAGTTCGAGGAAAATCAGGCCGACTGGCTGTGGCAGGTCGATACCAACCGCCGCGTCCGCAACGTCTCGCCGCGCTTCGCCTACGCGCTCGGCAAGTCGAACGAAGAGGTCGACGGCAAGTCGTTCCTCGAACTGATCGCCGGCGATGCGTGGGAGAACGGCCAGTTCCCCGCCAGCCTGCACGACCTCGCCGAACGGCTGAAGCGTCGCGAGAACTTCTCCAACCTGATCGTCAAGGTGACGATCAACCGCGAAAACCGTTGGTGGGAGCTGTCGGGCACGCCGATCCTCGACGAGCGCGGCCTCTATATCGGCTTCCGCGGCGTCGGCTCGGACGTCACCGAGCAGCGCGAATCGTCGGAAAAGATCGCCTATCTCGCGCGCTACGACACGCTCACGGGCCTGCCCAACCGCCTGATGCTCAACGAGGCGCTGGGCGATGCGATGCGCTACGCCAAGCAATGGCGCTCGCGCTGCGCCTTCCTGATGATCGACCTCGACCGGTTCAAGGCGGTCAACGATTCGCTCGGCCATCTGATCGGCGACCAGCTGCTGGCGCAGGTCTCCAAGCGCCTCAAGAACCTGATGGACGAGAACGAGCTCGTCGGCCGCCTCGGCGGCGACGAATTCGCCATCGTGATCCGCGACGCGTCCGAATCGGGCTGCGTCGAAAAGGTCGCGCGCCGGGTGATCGACAAGCTCTCACAGCCCTACGAGATCGACCATCACACGCTCTATGTCGGCGCCAGCGTCGGCTCGGCTGTGGCGCCGCGCGACGGCAAGACGGTCGAGGAACTGATGCGCAATGCCGACCTCGCGCTGTATCGCTCGAAGGACGAGGGCGGGGGCAATCACTGCCAGTACGAACCGACGCTGCATGCGGTCGCCGAGGAGCGCCGCCAGCTCGAATTCGCGCTGCGCCGCGCGCTCGAGCGCGAGGAACTCGTGCTCAACTACCAGCCGGTGGTCGACGCCAACGACGAGACCCTGGTCAGCTTCGAGGCGCTGGTGCGCTGGAACAGCACCGACCACGGCTTCGTCAGCCCGGGCAAGTTCATCCCGCTCGCCGAAGACACGCGGCTGATCGTGCCGATCGGCGAATGGGTGCTCGAACAGTCCTGCCGCGAGGCGACCAACTGGCCCGAGCGGGTCAAGGTCAACGTCAACGTCTCGGGCGAACAGCTGGTCGAACCCGATTTCGCCGCCACCGTGGTGCGCGCGCTGTCGAACAGCGGGCTCGAACCGCACCGGCTCGAGATCGAGGTGACCGAGAGTATCTTCCTGCGCGATGCCGACGCCGCGCGCGCCGCGCTCGAACAGGTCATGGCGCTGGGCTGCAGCGTCGCGCTGGACGATTTCGGCACCGGCTATTCCTCGCTCGGATATCTGCGCAAGCTGCGCTTCTCGACGATCAAGGTCGATCGCAGCTTCGTCCAGGGTGCCTCGGAAAATCACGCCGAGAGCCTGGCGATCATCCGCGCCGTGGTGGCGATGGCGCAGAGCCTCGAAATGACCACCACCGCCGAAGGGGTCGAGACGCCCGAACAGGCGGCGATGATCCGCGACATGGGCTGCACCAAGATCCAGGGCTTCTACTTCGGCCGCCCGATGCCCGCCGGCGAAGCGCGCGCGATCTTCCGCAAGAACCTGCGCGAGGCGGGTTAGGGCTTTGGTGTTTGTTTTGCGGCGGTGAGGAAGCCTGTCACTGCGTGGCAGGCATCGGCCCGCCGGAGCTGTTCCACCCCACGCCGAGTCTGTTTTCTGGCGGCGACGAGACATGCCTCTGCTTGGCAAGCATCGGACCGCCAGAGCGGCACCAGCCCACTCCCCCGCCCGGCCACCCATAGGATACTATAGTCGGGGTGGCCGGGCGGGGGAGTGGGTTGGTGCCGCAAGGGACGCACGGAGGTGCGGCCCGCACGCAACAAGGACTCTCGCCAGCCCAAATTCCAACCATAGCAAGCCGTCATGCTGAACTTGTTTGACCTTGGCCAGCTTCGCTTCCAGGCTCCATTTCGCCCCAGCCACGGATGGTGCAGGTGGAGAGATGGATGCTGAAACAAGTTCAGCATGACGAGAAGGGCTAACCTGGTCGGCTCCGAGACTAGGCCCCGACCAGGCTCCCGACCACGCTTTCGAACAGCGCGCGCCCGTCCGAGCCGCCGTGATCGTCCTCGATCGCGCGTTCGGGATGCGGCATCATGCCGAGCACATTGCCGCTTTCGCCCAGAATCCCCGCGATATCGCGCTGCGAACCGTTGACGGTATCGAGGTAGCGGAACGCGACGCGCCCTTCGCCCTCGAGCCGGTCGAGCGTCTCGCTATCGGCAAAGAAATTGCCGTCGTGATGCGCGACCGGGATCCGGATCGTCGCGCCCGCCTCGTAGCTCGCGGTGAACAGGCTCTGACTGTTCTCCACGCGCAGCGGCACGGTGCGGCAGATGAAGTTCTGGCTCGCATTGCGCATCAGCGCGCCGGGCAGCAAGCCGCTCTCGCACAGCACTTGGAAACCGTTGCACACGCCGAGCACCGGCACGCCGCGCTCGGCCTCGCGCTTCACTGCGCGCATGATCGGGCTGTTCGCCGCCATCGCGCCGCTGCGCAGGTAATCGCCGTAGGAAAAGCCGCCGGGCAGCGCGATGAAGTCGAGCCGTTCGGGCAGGTCGGGATCGCCGTGCCACACGCGGATCGGCGCGGTGCCGGCGACCTTTTCCAGCGCGACGGCCATGTCGCGGTCGCAGTTCGAACCGGGGAAGGTGACGACCGCGGACCGGAATTCCGCCATCACGCCGCGCCCTGCGTTTCGGGCATCTTTTCGATGCGGTAATTCTCGATCACCATGTTGGCGAGCAGCTTGCGGCACATTTCATCGAGCCTCTCGTCGGATGTGCCTTCGGCAACATCGAGCTCGATCAGCCGTCCGACGCGGACATCCTCGACCCCGCCGAAACCGAGGCCTTCGAGCGCGTGGTGCACCGCGCGGCCCTGCGGGTCGAGAACGCCGGGCTTGAGGCTGACATGGATGCGAACTTTCATGGGCGCTTGCCTTTCGGGATCGGCGCGGGATTCGCGCGCAGCCTATGGCGCGGAGCGCGCGGCGGGGCAAGCCGGTTGCGCGCGGTCTCCACGGCGCGGTCAGTCGGCGGCGGCGGAATCCTCCCGCGGCAGGACCGCTATCTCGACCGCGGCTTCGGGGTCGAGATAGAGCTGCGCCATCGCCTGCACATCCGCCGGCGACAGGGCCAGATAGCGCTCGCGCGCCGACAGGTAGCGTTCGATCCGGTCGGACTGGCTTTGCGCGCGGCGTGCCATCGCCATCCATCCGCCATTGGTCTTGAGCAGATTGTCGAGCCGGGCGAGGATCGGCTCGCGCGCACGGCGGAAGGTGTCCTCGTCGACAGCGGTTCCCCGCAGGCCGGTCACAGTCTCTTCGATGGCGGCGCGGGTCGCGGCTATTTCGCCCGGTTCGACCGTCGCGGTGACGGTGAACGTGCCCCAACCGGGATAATAGCGGCTCTGATTGCTGGCGACCCGCGGCGAATAGGTCTTGCCGAGCTTTTCGCGCAGCGTCTCGGTGACCTGCAAATCGGCCACCGCGCGCAACAGGTTGAGCGTGCTGACGGTGGCGACATCGCGGTCGTCGATGGTCGACCAGACATAGGTGACGAGCGCCTGGTCGGCCTCGCCGCCATGCGTCAGCGTGCGGTCGGAGCGGTCGCCGGTGAAGCTGCGCCGGCGGTTGTCCTCCAGCAGGCGGAACTCCGCCTCGCGTTCGGGCAGCGCGCCGAAGGTTGCCGCGACCAGTTCGATCGCGCGCGCCTCGTCGAAATCGCCGACCATGGCGATCTCGATCGCGCCTTGCGCGAGCCGGTCGCCGATGGTGGCGCGCAGGTCGTCGAAGGTGAGCGCTGCGTAGTCCTCCTGGTCTTGCAGGGTGAAGCGCGGGTCTTCGTCCGAGAGAATCCCCGCGAGCCGGCTCGACAGCGCCGAGCCGGGCGTCGCATCAAGCCGCGCGAAGTAATCGTCGAGCCCGTTGCGATAGCGGGTGATCGCGTCCTGCCGGTAGCCGGGATCGGTCAGGTAGGCGGCGATCAGCTGCAACTGCAATTCGAGGTCGCGCGGCGTGGTGGTCGCGGAAAGGTTGAACGAATCGGTCCCCTTGCCGATCGAGGCGCGGACCGTGCGCCCGGCGAGGATGGTCTGCAATTCGTCGACCGAGTGCTCGCCGAGCCCGCCCGAATCGAGCAGGGTGGCGAGCGAAGTCCCGAGCGGATTCTTGCGCGTGTCGAGCAGGCTGCCGCCGTCGATGGTCACCGCCACCCGCACGCGGTCGGCCTCGAGCTCGGTGCGCTTGAGGTTAAGCATCACGCCGTTGTCGAAGCGGATCTGCCTGATGCCGAGTGCATCCTCGGTGGTGTCCGCCACCACGGTGCCGGGGGTGCCGAAATCGGTATAGGCGAATTCCGCCGCAGCGCCGAAATCGGGCGGGGTCACCGGCCGTGCCATCGCCGCATCGAATGTCTCGCGCAAGGCCTGTTGCCCGCCTTCGGGCGCGGTGCGGCCCTGGAAGCGGATCAGCGCTTCGTCGAGCGGGATCGCATGCGCGCGAAGCGCATCGAGCACCGTTTCGGGCGTGGCCTCGGTCGCGACCTGCTCGAAATAGGCCAGCTGGTCGCCGGGCGAAGCGGGGACGCGGTCGTTGCGGGTCAGCCCGATCGCGGCGCCGACGAAGGAACCGTTGCTGCGCGTATCGGCGGAGGCGGCGGCGTTCTCGTAGCCGGTGCGGTAGCGTGCGAGCTGTTCGGCCAGTTCGGCCTCGCTGAAGCCGAATTCGAGCGCCTGCCGGTATTCGGCGATCGCCGCATCCATGCCGCGCTGCCACTGCCCCTCGATCGCATTGATCGAAAGCGAGGTCTGGCGCGCGGTTTCGAACACGTCGCCGGTGCCGAAGCTGGCGCTGCGGAACGGCGGATCGTCCGACAGTGCCAGCTTCTGCAGGCGCCGGTTGACGATATTGCTGCCGAGCGCGCGCAGCAGGCCGGTCTTGCGCAGCGCCAGCGTGTCGCGCTCGTCGATATATTCACCATTGCGCGCGAGGGTGATTTCCTCGTCGAGCGCGGGGTGGAGGTAGATGTCGGTCGCGCCCTTGTAGTCGGGATTGGAGGGGCCGGCATCGGGCTGCTGCTCGCCCTGTGCGGCCTGCCAGTCGCCGAACTGCGCCTTTATCTTCGCTTCGACCATCGCCGGGTCGAAATCGCCCACCACCACCAGCACGGTATTCGCGGGCACGTAGGTGCGCTGCCAGAACCCCTTGAGCGTCTCCGCGCTCGCGGTGGCGACATCCTCGCGATCGATCACGGGGAAGCGGTTGGAAAAGCGCGAGCCCGGGAACAGGAAATCCACCGTGTCGGCGGAGTTGAGCCGCGCGTAGGTGGTCCGGTCGCGCCGTTCGGCGAGGATCACGCCGCGCTCGCGCTCGACTGCATCGGTTTCGAACAGCAATTCGCTCGCCGTCTCGCGCATCAGCATCAGCGCGGTATCGAGCAGTTCCTCGTCGGCGCGCGGCAGGTCGAGCTTGTACTGGGTGTAATCGAACGCGGTCGAGGCGTTGGTGTCCGCGCCGAAGGCCAGTCCCAGCCGTTCGAGCAGCCTGACCATCTCGCCCTCGGGCACATTGGTCGAGCCGTTGAACGCCATGTGTTCGACGAAATGCGCGAGGCCGCGTTCGTCGTCGCGCTCGTCGAGCCGTCCGGCGGCGATTTCCATCCGCACCAGCGCAGTATCCTCGGGCCGGTCGTTGCGGCGGACGACGTAGCGCATGCCGTTGTCGAGCCGCCCGAAGACGTACCCGTCCTCGGCTTCGAGGTCGCTTTGCTCGAACGCCCATTCGGTATCGTCCCGGCCGGGGTCGTCGGCGGGATCGTGGGCGAGGGCGGGAACCGCGAGCAACAGTGCCGCGGGGGCGAACAGCAGGGTTTTCAGCATCATGGCCTTATGCCGGGCATGGGCGGAAGCGGCAACATCGTTGGCGCTTTTTCAAGAGCCTGCTGCTACGGACGCCGCGATGCGGATGGACCTGGTCTACAACCCCTATGCGGGCAGCTTTCGCGAACGGCGGCTGGAACGGCTGGTCGAAGCGTTCGCCGCCTATGGAATCGAGGTTCGCCCGATGGCGACAACCGCCGATGGCGCGCAATTGTCGGGCGAGGCGGAACTGATCTGCGTCAACGGCGGAGACGGGACGCTGCGCGATACCGTGCAGGCGCTGGGCGACGATGCGGGCCGTGTGCCGCTGTGCATCGCGCGGGCCGGGACGATCAATTTGGTCGCGCGCGAACTCGGCTATCCCGAGAACCCGGACAAGCTCGCGCGCCGTATTGCCTCGGCATGGGAGCGCGGTCCGGAAAGCCGGGTGCGATCGCCGCTCTATCGGCTCGGCGAGATGCCGATCGTTTCCTGCCTCAGCATCGGGCCCGACAGCCATGCAGTGGCACGCGTTTCGGGCGCGCTCAAGAAGCGGATCGGGCGCTACGCCTATGTCGTCGCGATCATGCGCCAGATGCGCGAATGGCCGCGCAACGCAATGCATATTCGCGGGGAATTGAGCGACGGCACGCCGTTCGAAGTGGAGGCCGAAGCGGCGATCGTGTCGCACGGCGCTCTCTATGCCGGGCCGTTCCGGCTCAGCCCGCGCGCGGCGCTGGAGGCGGATTCGGTCGAACTCATCACGCTGCGCCGCTCGACCCGCATCGGCACGCTGGCGCTGAGCGGCGCGGCGATGCTGCGGCTGCCCATCGAGCGGCTCGGGATCGCC
Organism: uncultured Altererythrobacter sp.; assembly: GCA_913055875.1. GTDB lineage: Bacteria > Pseudomonadota > Alphaproteobacteria > Sphingomonadales > Sphingomonadaceae > CAJXJY01. Next base: position 78,604 of record CAJXJY010000003.1, on the reverse strand, counting down.
GAAATCCGCACCTGCCGCAGGGTCGAATTCGACCGCTGCGTCACCCCGGTGCAGGTCGACGGCGATCACATGCCCGAATGCGCCTACGCCATCGCTCCGAGCGGGCTGGCGTTGAGTTACGTGGTCTAACTCTCGTCGCCCCTGCGCAGGCAGGGGCCTATCCGCAATCGCGGCTCGGGATACGCTCTTTTTGCCAAGCACGAGCTGGTGGCTTGGTCAGCGCTGGATGGCGAAGTTATCTGGGCCCCTGCCTGCGCAGGGGCGACGGGAATTACCGTTGCCTGACTACTTCTTCGGCTTGGGCGGGGCGCCGCGCATGCGGCCGCGATGCGCGGCCATGTCGAGCACTTCGCCCGGGCCGCTGTCTTCCTCGTTCAGCAGGCCGAGGCGGCGTGCGACCTCGCGATAGGCCTCCTCCTCGCCGCCCAGATCGCGGCGAAAGCGGTCCTTGTCGAGCTTCTCGCCCGTCTTGAAATCCCACAGCCGGCACCCGTCGGGGCTGATCTCGTCTGCGAGGATCACGCGGCTGAAATCGCCTTCCCAGATGCGCCCGAATTCGAGCTTGAAATCGACCAGCCGGATATCGACCGCGGCGAACATGCCGCACAGGAAATCGTTGATGCGGATCGCCATCGCGGCGATGTCCTGCATCTCTTCCGGTCCGGCCCAGTTGAAGCAGGCGATATGCTCCTCGGCGATCAGCGGATCGCCCAGGCCGTCGTCCTTGTAGTAATATTCGATCAGCGTGTGCGGCAGCGGCTCGCCTTCCTCGATCCCGAGCCGCTTGCTGATCGAGCCCGCCGCGATGTTGCGCACCACCACCTCGATCGGGACGATTTCGACCTGCCGCACCAGCTGCTCGCGCATGTTGAGGCGGCGGATGAAATGGGTCGGGATGCCGATATGGCTGAGGCGGGTGAAGACGTATTCGCTGATGCGGTTGTTGATCACGCCCTTGCCGTTGATCGTGCCGCGCTTTTCCGCGTTGAAGGCGGTCGCATCGTCCTTGAAATACTGGATGATGGTGCCGGGTTCGGGACCCTCGTAGAGGATCTTGGCCTTGCCTTCGTAGATCTGGCGGCGACGGGGCATGGGGGGAGACTTTCTTCAGCGTGAAAGGCAGCGCCCCGGCGCACGCTTTTGCGGGAGCCGGGGCGTGGGAAGCGCTCATACAGCCAAGCGCGGCGGATAGCAATTGGGGTGGATGCGGGCCTGGAGCGGGCCCCTCATCCAAGCTCCGCTAGCGCACTTCGTTCGCAAGCTACGCTGTCCTTCTCCCCGGGGAGAAGGATACGGAGACTTATGAGCGTAGCGAATTGGTCGGAGTTGGATGAGGGGGGATCGCGAGAACTGCGGTCTCAGTGCCCGACCGATCCAACGTCCCCCTCCACCGCCGGTGCATGCTTTTCCTTGAGGCTTTCGATCAGCCGCCCGAGCGTCGCGCGCTGGACCAGCACCGAGAACAGCACCGCGGCGAAGGTCGCGGCGAGCAGCAGGTCGCGAGTCGGTCCGGGCGGCAGAGACAGCGCGAGCGCGATCGAGATGCCGCCGCGCAAGCCGCCCCACCACAGCACCCGCGCGGCGCCCTTCTGGTCGAGCCGGGCGGCGGGGATGATCTTGGTCGCGCTGCCGACCGCCACCGCGCGTGCGCCCAACGTAATCAGGATCGCGGCGAGGCCGAGCAGCACATGCGGCACGCCGGGCACCAGCGCGATCAATTCGAGCCCGATCAGCAGGAACAGCACCGAATTGAGCAGTTCGTCGACCAGTTCCCAGAACTTGACGACATAATCGCGCGTCACCTCGCTCATCGCGAAGCTGACGCCGTGATTGCCGATCAGCAGGCCGGCCACCGCCATCGCCAGCGGGCCGGAAATATGCAGCTGCGTGCACAGCGCGTATCCGCCCATTACGATCGCCAGCGTGATCAGCACTTCGAGTACGTATTCGTCCATGCTGGCGAGCGCGCGGTAGCCGATCCAGCCGAACACCAGCCCCACGAGCACTCCGCCGCCCGCTTCGAGTGCGAACAGCCGCGCGCCCTCCGCGAGCGAGAAATCCGCCCCCGTCACCGCCGCGCCGAGCAGGATGGCGAAGACGACGATGCCGACGCCGTCGTTGAACAGGCTCTCGCCCGCGACCGCGCTCTGCAGCGCGGCGGGGACGTTCTCCTCCTTGAGCACGCCGAGCACCGAGACCGGATCGGTCGGACTGATCAGCGCGCCGAACACGAAATACCAGATCGGCGCGATGTCGAGGCCGAGCAGCCCGCCGACGAGCCATGTCGCCCCGCCGATCAGCACGGTCGAGATGATCACCCCCACGGTCGACAGCAGCAGTACCGGCAGCCACGAGGCCTTGAGCCGGTCGAGATCGACATGCAGCGCGCCGGCGAACAGCAGGAAGCTGAGCATGCCTTCGAGCAGCGTGTCGGTGAAGTTCATCTGCTCGAGCATGCTGGCGACCCAGTCGTCGAGCGTGATGCCGGGTATGAAGGCGTCTGCGACCATCAGCACGATCGCGGCGAGCGCGCCCATCACGGTCAGCCCGATGACGTGTGGCAGCTTGATGAAGTGATGGTTGAGCCAGCCGAGCAGCGCCGAGGCGACGACCAGGATCGCGGCGATATCGAAGGGCGAGAGTCCACCGGATGTTTCGTGCATGCGGCGGGGATAGCGGGGCTACCGGTGGGGCACAAACGCAATTCCGGCGCCAGATGCAATCGAAATTCAGCCGTCTCGCAAGAGAACGGCGGTGCATCGATATCTCCCCTCCCCCTCGATGGGGGAGGGATAGCGGAGGTTGCTCGCGCAGCGAGTTACCGCAGCTTGGGTGGGGGTGTTCGGCGGAAAGCCGATGGGGCGCAAAGTGGTAGGCGCTGCGCTCTTCACCCCCATCCAAGGTCCGCTAGGCGCTAAAGCGCCAAGCTCCCCTATCCTTCCCCCATCGAGGGGGAAGGGCGCGCGTGACACATGAATGTCGATTGGACCGAGCGGAAAATGGTGCCTCGGGGAGGAATCGAACCACCGACACTACGATTTTCAGTCGTATGCTCTACCAACTGAGCTACCGAGGCATTCACTCTGCGTGCGACCGCGAAAACGGCCGGCGAGCGATTGGAAGCGCGCCTATGGCGAAGCAACGCGCCTTTGGCAAGGGTGAATCAATCGCGCTCCTCGCGCACGATTTCACTCGCGATTTCCTCCGGCGAGGCGGGGCGGCCGGGCACCGCGTAGCCGTCGCCGAACCATTGCGCGAGGTCGCGGTCGCGGCAGCGGCTGGAGCAGAACGGTGTATGGTCCAGATGCCGGGGCTTCTTGCAGATCGGACAGGATTTGGCGGTGCTCATCGCTCGACCATCTGGGCATGACCCGCGCCGAGCGCAATGCCGGGATCGGTCTCGACGCTCACCTCGCGCCCGGTTCTGCGTGCCAGCTCGTCGAGCCATTCGGGCTTGAGCTTGGCTTTCAGTGCGGGATGGACGGTCAGCCGGATCGCGCCTGCGCCTTCGAGTCCTTCGGCTCGCCGCAGCACCGCGCGTGCCGCCGCGCCGACGCGCGAGGAGGCCATGCGGTGCAGCAGCGAGGGGCCTTCCTGCCGGGCGACCAGCTGGACGAAGCCGAAGCCGTTCATCGCCGTGCGTTCGTGCGGCCACTCGGCGAGGGCGCTGTCGAGTGCGTTGTCGACCGCACGGCGATCCGCCTTGGCGGGGAGGGTCGGGAAGTCGACGCCGATCGACCCGCCGCAATCGAACCATCGCAGCGCGCGGGTCAGCGGCGCGACGGCGGCGAGCGCCAGTTCGCGCGGCGGCAGGTCGCCGTCGATATCGATCACGGTCATGGCGGGTGTCACCGCGAGAAGCAGCGAGCCGCCGGCGAACGCGATCTCGCCTTCCCAGGCGGCGTCCCAGACCTCTTCCCACAGGCCGTCGGGTAGGCGCCGAACCGCATCGCCGAGGAGAAACACATCGGACGCCGGGTCCTGCTCGGGCGGTTCCCGGTCGGTGCCGAAATAGCGCCCTTGCGCGCGTTTCAGCCGACCGCGCTCGGCGATCGCGGCGCGGGTCACGGCAACGCCGATCGTCGCGCCTTCGCTGGCGCCTCGCGGGAGTTTGTCGACGAGGATTTCCCGCCCGGCATCGGTGCGCGCGACGCCACGATCCTTTCCGGCATGGCGCGAAACGAGCTTGGCGTGGACCATCTGCCCGGCGCGCAATTCGCCCGGCCAGCGGGTTTTGGCGGCAACGACGCTGCCGTTCTCGACCAGCAGCGCGCGCTGCTCGCCGATGCCGTGTTCGACGAGCCACTCAGCCAAGGTCGAACCCCGCCGCCTTGAGCAGCGCCCGCGTCTCGAACAGCGGCAGGCCGACCACCGCAGAATGGCTGCCGTCGATGCGCCGGATCAGCCCCTCTGCCGCGCCCTGGATGGCATAGCCGCCCGCCTTGCCGCGCCATTCGCCGCTCGCGAGATAGGCGGCGATTTCCTCGGCGGAGAGCCGCTTGAAGCGGACCACGGTTTCGCTCAGCCGCTCGCGCGTCGTGCCGTCGGGCGAGCGCAGGGCGATCGCCGACAGCACCCTGTGCCGCCGCCCGGACATCAGTTCGAGGCAATGTCGCGCACTCGCCTCGTCCTCCGCCTTGGGCAGGATGCGCCGCCCGACCGCGACCACCGTATCGCCCGCGAGCACGTAACCGCCATCGCTCGCCGCAGCTTCGGCCTTTTCGCGCGCCATGCGCACCGCGTAGTCGCGCGGCAGCTCGCGCTTGCGCGGAGTCTCGTCGATATCGGCGGGTGCCACGCGGTCGGGCTCGATCCCGAGCCGCGCGAGCAATTCGCGCCGGCGCGGGCTGGCGGAGGCGAGGATCAGGGTCGGCGCGGTCCTTCGAGACACTCGGACTTCGTCCTCGCTCCTCAGGACGAACGGAACTTGGTTTCAGCCATTCTACCCACCCCGTTCATCCTGAGGAGGCCGAAGCCGCAGGCAGAGGCCGTCTCGAAGGATTACTGCGGCCCGGGGCCGCCGCGGCCGGGCATGAAGCGGTAGGTGATGCGCGCCTTGGTCAGGTCGTAGGGCGTCAGCTCGCACAGCACCTCGTCGCCGACCAGCACGCGGATGCGGTTCTTGCGCATCTTGCCGGCGGTGTGGCCGAGTACCTCATGGCCGTTTTCGAGCTCCACCCGGAACATCGCGTTCGGCAGCAGTTCCACCACCTTGCCGCGCATTTCGAGGAGTTCTTCCTTGGCCATAAAATCCTTGTATCCGTAAGCTGTTCGATAATGTGGAGGCGCCCATAGCCGTGGCGGCGGCAAAAGGGAAGTCTCGCGCGCACCCGGTCCGCATCGACCGAACCCATGGCATTTTCGATCAACGACAATTCGTTACGCAGCGTCGGCTTGCCTTTGCCGGTGCAATCGCGCAGGGGAGCGCCGCGGGGGCGACATAAGGGTCGTATTGCTTTGACAAGACGTATCGAACTCCCGCTTCTCGCGCTCGCGATGGCCTTGCCCCTGCCCGTGCTGGCGCAGGACGACGGCGCGCGCGCCGCCGAACGGCAGCAGGGCGAAGACGACGACGTGTCGATCGTCGTCACCGCCGACCGCCTGCCGGGCCAGCTCGATACCGATATCCCGCCGGTCGACGAACTCGACGAGGCCGACATCCAGGCGCTCGGCGCGGGGTCGATCGCCGAACTGGTCGAGGCCCTGGGGCCGCAGACCGGCTCGGCCAGCGGCCGCGGGGGCGGTCGGCCGGTGTTCCTCGTCAACGGCATCCGCATCGGCTCCTTCCGCGAATTCCGCTCCTACCCGCCCGAGGCGATCGCCAAGGTCGAGGTCTTCCCCGAGGAAGTCGCGCAGCGGTTCGGCTATTCCGCCGACCAGCGGGTGATCAATTTCGTGCTCAAGCCCAATTTCCAGAGCCGCGAGATCGAGGTCGAATACGAACAGCCCGACCGCGGCGGCTTCTCGCGCAACGAGCAGGAATTCACCTTCCTCCGGCTCGGCGAGAGCGGGCGGCTCAACGCCAATCTCGAATTCTCCGACACCTCGCAACTAACCGAGGGCGAGCGCGGGGTGATCCAGACCGACGGCAGCACGCCCGCCTTGCCGTCCGATCCCGACCCGGCCGATTTCCGCAGTCTGATCGGCGACACCGCGCAAATCGAGGCAACGGTCAATTACGCGACCTCGTTCGTCGAGAGCGGTTCGAGCCTCAGCCTCAACGCCACTTTCGAACGCAGCGACAGTCGCAGCCTGTCGGGGCTCGACACCGTGCTGCTGACCGACCCGGACGGCAACAGCGTGCTGCGCAGCCTCAACCGCGCCGATCCGCTCGAACGCCGCAGCGAGAGCGAAACCTATTCGACCTCGGGCAGCTACACCCGCCCGCTCGGCGATTTCCAGCTGACCGCCACCTTCAACGGCAGCCTCGCCAACGGCCGCAGCGAGATCGACCGGCGCGCCGACACCGATGGGCTGGTCGCGGACGCCGCGGCGGGCCGCCTCGCGATCGACGAGCCGTTCCTCGCAACGCGCGATGCCGGCTTCGATCTCGCCACCAGCCAGACGATCAACGGCAACAGCCTCGCCACGCTGCGCGGTTCTCCGCTGCTGCTCCCGGCGGGCGACCTCTCGCTCACGTTCGATGCGGGCTACGACTGGACGCGCATCGCGAGCGAGGACACGCGCACGACGTTCGACACGCGGCTGACGCGCGGCGACCTGTCGGGCGGGGTCAATGTCGTGGCCCCCATCGCCAGCCGCCGCGAGAACAAGTGGGATGCGCTCGGCGACATCACGCTCAATGCCTCGGCGGGGGTCAACCACCTGTCCGATTTCGGCACGCTCGCCGACTGGAGCGCTGGGGTGAACTGGTCGCCGTTCGAAGCGCTCGACCTGCAGGCGTACTATACCTGGCGCCAGGCGGCGCCGGGCCTGTCGAGCCTCGGCAGTCCGCAGGTCGAAAACCTCAACGTGCCGGTGTTCGACCTGGTGCGCGGCGAAACGGTGCTGGCGACCATTATCACCGGCGGCAATCCGGACCTGCTGGCGGAGACGCAGAAGGACTGGCGCTTCTCGGCCAATCTCGAACTGCCGTTCGTCGACAACGCCAATTTCCGGGTCGATTACGTCCGCAACCGGTCGAGCAACGTCACCTCGGGCTTCCCGCTGCTGACGCCCGCAATCGAGGCGGCGTTTCCGGATCGGGTGACGCGCGACGCCGACGGCACGCTGCTGGCGATCGACCGCCGCCCGGTGACCTTCGCCGCGACGCGCGCCAACCGGATCGCCTTCGGGCTCAACCTGCGCGGTTCGGTCGGCAAGGCGCGGCCGCAGGAAAATGGCGGCGACGGTAATGCTCGCGGCGGCGGGCGCGGGCGAGGCGGTGCCGAAATGCAGCAGCAGCGCGCGCGCGGCGGCGGCGCCGACGCTGCACAGGGCACACCGGGCGACGACCGGCGCCGGCGCTTCGCCGCGTTCCGCGAACGGCTGTGCGGCGACGGCGGCGAAGCATTCCTGCTGGCGCTGGTCGATGCGGTCGAGAAGGGCGAAGTGCCCGCCGACGCACCCGAAGGGTTCGATCTCGAACAGACCAGGCGGATGCTCGCGCGCTTCCTCAAGGAAGACGGCACTTACGACCGCGAGCAGCTCAAGCAGGTGCGCCCGATGATGTGCGAACGCATGGGCGGCGGCGAGGGCGGCCCGGGCGCAGGCATGAGCGAGGAGCGGCGCGCGCAATTCGTCGCTTTCCGCGAGCGGCTGTGCAGCGACGAGGGCGAGGCCTTCCTGCTGCGGCTGGTCGAGGCGATCGAAAAGGGCGAGGAGCTGGAGGACGCGCCCGAGGGCTTCGACATGGAGGGCGCGCAACGCATGCTCGCGCGCTTCCGCAACGAGGACGGCACGATCGACCGCGAGCGGCTGGCGCAGTTCCGCACCGGTTTCTGCGAGCGCGGCGCCGGGCCGCAGCAGCAGGCCGGCGAGGGCGGGCGGCGCGGTGGACGCGGCGGCGGCCGCCGGGGCGGCTTCGGACGCGGCGGCGACGGGCGCGGGCGCTATTTCATCAACCTGACCCACAGTATCGAGCTCGACAACGAGGTGCTGATCGCGCCTGGCGTGCCGGTGCTCGACCAGCTCGCCGGGCAGGGCCTGTCGTCGAGCGGTTTCCCGCGCCACACCTCGCGGCTCGAAGGCGGGCTGTTCTGGAACGGCTGGGGACTGCGCGTATCGGGCCGCTACACCGGCAAGGCGCGCGTGCTCGGCAGCGGAACACCTGGCAGCACCGACCTGTTCTTCGACGATCTGGCGACCTTCGATCTGCGGCTGTTCGCAGATCTCGGCCAGGTGCTGAAGGAGGAGGACGGCTTCCTCAAGAATTTCCGCGTGTCGCTTCGCGCGGACAACATTTTCGACGGTCGGCGCCGGGTGGTCGATTCGAACGGCGACGTGCCGCTGGCCTTTCAGCCCTTCCTGGTCGACCCGACCGGACGGTATCTCGGGATCGACCTCAGAAAGATGTTCTGACCCGAACGGGTCCGGATCCTAGGGTCCGGACTCATAAACCAGCGGATCCTAGGCGCCCGAATGGCGAACATATCGGGCCGAAAGACGCGCAGCGAAGGCTGGTTGCCTTCGCAAGCGGCTTTCGATTCGAGATGGAAGCCATTCGGGCGTCCCTGCGGGATTTGACCAAAAGGGCCCATTGCAGCGTCGAAACGGCTTGAAATATTGACATATTCCCGCGCCCTTTCTCCTGGCACTGGGCCCTTTTGCTTCAAACCTAGGACCCGCTGGTTTATGGGTCCGGACCCTAGTCGCAGCACGAGATTCCGCTGACGAGACCGGATACGGAAATGGCCAGGGGTCCGGGAGCCGGAGTGGTCTTCAGGACATGAACATGCAGGAGGTTTACGCCATCGAGCATGAAGTCGTTGACCGACGTATGCGAGGGGTTTTGAGGGTCGTATTCGAATTCCTGCGGGCTCGATGCGTTCGTGCCATATAGAATGGCGCCATTGAGCGTTACCCGTTCCAACACGTCGCTCGACTTCACGTGCAGTTCCCTGATCGCGAATTTCTGTCCGAGCGGAATGGATTCGACCGGTATCGCATCGACGCAAAAACCGTAACTGAACAGAAACGAGTCACCCTGCACGGCGTCATCGGGGCTTCTGATCCACAAGGTATCGGGCACCGATGGCTCCCCACCGAACGTACCGCCTACCACCACCGGAGCTGCGTCGTGCGAGCCGGACGGGTTGCCTCCCTGATGGTTGAAAACCCATTTGGCCTGACGGTCACCCGGATCGAGAAAAACCGGCGAGGCGAAGGTGCTCTCCAGAATGCTCAAACCGGTGTTGAGAGGATAGCTGACAATGTCGCAAGATGCCGTCCGACCCGGACTGTGTGTATCGAATGTAGTGCAACCGGCGACCACGGCGGCGGTGCCTGATACCAACAAGGTTCGTCTATCCATTATTCTTCCCCCCGACTACGAGGGCTGCATAATTTTCTTTTGAATGTCAATAAACTCGGTTCGAAACTTCGAAACGGGGCAGGGCGTCGTCAGTCGGTTCGGAGATCCTCAAGGGTGGTGGAAGGTACCCTCGCGCGATCCGGACAGCTGCTGTCGGGAGCCTTCGACGGTGCCCTCGACCACCTTCGGCGTTCCCCTTCCCCGTTCCGGGGAGGAACTCGTGTTAGGGTCCGGACCCTAGTGCAACCGGCCCTTCGGGAACATCAGTCCCGCCAGGCCCTTGGCTTCGAACGGACGCCATTCGCCCTCGGGTTGCGCGAGGCGGTCGGCGATGGCGTAAACCGCCGCCGGATTGACCCCGAGCCCGCAATGGCTCGCGACGACCTCGATATTCTCGACCTCGCGATGCCCGTTTTCGGCCCCGTGCTGGACCGAGCCGCGCCAGTGCACCACGCCGTCGGTGCGGGTCAGGATCGAAGTGGTCGGCACCGGCGGCGCCTCGGCGAGCTTGCGGAAATTGCCGTTCCGCATCGGTTCGGGTTCGGCGCCGTTCAGATATTCGAACAGCCGGCGGGCGTTGGTGTGGTTGCGGTCGTCGCTGATCGGGCTGCCGAGGCTGATCACCTGCCGCACCTTGCTCGGTGCCTGCTTGGCCAGTTCGCGCGCGAACACCCCGCCGAGACTCCAGCCGACGATCGAGATCGCGCGCCCGGTGTCCTCGTGCAGCTCGTCGACGCAGGCCATCATCGCCTCGATCCGTGCATTGTCGACACGGACGTTGCGCCCGAGGTTCCAGCCCGCGCATTCGTAGCCGAGATCGCACAGCAGCTTGCGCAGCGGGCCGGTGGAATAATCCGACGCCATGAAGCCGGGCAGCACCAGCACGCCGTGCCCGTCGCCTTTCGGCAGCATGCCCATCAGCGGGCGCAAGGCATAGAAGCTGGCGAGTTCGCCCAGCGCGCGGCCCGGTTCGGCGAGCGTCAGCAGACGGCTCGGCGGATGCGCGTCGCGGGGCTCCTGTACAGTGGTGGTGGTCAAGCCTTGGTGCTCCCCTTCTTTTTCGGTGCAGCTCGCTTCGAACGCGCGGGCGCCTTCTTGGTTGCTTTTTTCGTCGATTTCGCAGCCGTTTTCTTCGTTGCAGGCTTGCTGCTCGCCCCGGTTTTCGCCGGAGCGGATTTCCTAGCGCGGACGGGTTTTTTGGCAGGCGCCTTCTTCGCCGGCGCAGCCGCCGCCTTCGCCGCATCGCGCAATTCGGCGAAGCTGTCCTCGATGCATTGCGCGTAGAATTCGGGATCGGGCAGCAATTCGCGGCAGGCGGTGAAGCCGATCGTCGCCTCGTCGGTGTAGCTCTGCACGACATGCGCGAGGCCCATCCCGTCGGTCAGGCAGATCAGCCCCATCATGCTTTCGAGCCGCGCCCCCGCCGAATAGATCGGCACCGGCGGGCCGGGCACGTTGGTGACGACGGTGGTGAAGATCGGCCCGACCCCGCGTTCGGCGAGGCTCAGGCGGGTGTAGAGCTGCGCGCCCAGCGCCATGTACAGCGCCGGGCTGACCTTGCTCACCTCGGTCATGTTGCGCGCACCGATGGCGTCGGTCATCGCCTTCGAATTGGTGGTGCGGTCGTGCACGTAGGCGAGCCGCTCGCCCGGATCCTCGATATGCGTGCCGAGCGGGGCGATCATCGCCGCGACCTGGTTGCCCATGGTGTTCTTCTCGGTGCCCGCGCGGACCGAGATCGGCGCCATCGCGGTGAGTGTCTTCTTCGGCAGGTCGTCCTTCGCCAGCAGATAGCGCCGCATCGCCCCGCCGATCACCGCGAGGAACACGTCGTTGACCTTGGCTTCGGGGGCGAGCGCGCGGATGCCCTTGATGTCGGCGAGCGGGAAGCTGCGCCCCTCGACCACGCGGTGCGGCGAGATCTTGCGGTTGAAGCGCGTGCGCGGCGCGATCATCTCGCGCGACAGGTCGAACTCCTTCGCCGCGAGCGCGCGCACCGCCTTGGCGAGCCCGGGCGCCGCCTTGGCTGCGACTTCGAGCTGCTTGAGCGGATTGACCAGCGCGTTGACGTAGGACCGGCCGAGCAGTTCGACCGGGTTGGGGACCTTCTCCGGCTTCCACTTGTCCTCGGTCTCGGGCGGCGGTTCGTCGGGAGCGAGCGTGTGGGTCGCCTCCATCAGGTCGATCCCGCTCATCCCGTCGATCGCCGCGTGGTGGACCTTGGTGATGTAGGCGTAGCTGCCCCTGGGCACGCCTTTCACGTTGTCGAGCCCCTCGACCACGGTGAATTCCCACGGCGGGCGGTCGAGATCGAGCGGGCGGGCGAAGATGCGCGCGGCCTGGATGCACAGTTGCCGCCAGTCGCCCGGCTCGGGCAGCGCGACGTGACGGACATGGTATTCGAGATCGAAATCGGGGTCCTCGATCCAGTAGGGATAGTCGAGATCGAACGGCACCCGTACCAACCGCTGGCGCATGGTGGTCGAGAGCTGCAACCGGCTCTCGAAGAAATCGAGAATGTCCTTGAAGCGGACGAAGCCGCCGGGCGCGGTCTCGGGATTGTAGATCAGGATCGAGCCGATATGCATCGGCGAATTGCGCGTCTCCAGCGCGACGAAGCTCGCGTCCATGCCCTGGAGCTGCTGCATGAGGGACTCCCTTGTTGCGCTACCGCTTCGCTATTTTTCTGCGCTACCGCTTCGCTACTTGAGCGCGGCGGTCTCTCCCAGGCGCCCGGATTTCCAGGTTGCCGGCAGCCTGAGTAACAGAGGGGCGCGGCGCGTCAATCGCCGCGGCAGGTTCAGGCGTGCGTCGGGACGCGCTCTTCGGCGCCGATATGCTGCCTGAGCGACTGGCGATAGCGTTGCAGCGACTTGGCCGGCTGGCGCGTGCGCAGCGGCGGCTTGGCGCGCTTCTCTTCCGCCGCCTTGGCCAGTTCGATATCCTTGAACATCGCTTCGAGATCGGGCGTCTTGGCGACGCGGACGCCCTTCATCCCCGGCAGGTTGGCGCAATCCTTGTGCGTCAGGCCGAACATGTAGAGATCGCGGAAGGCGACCCGCTCGGACAGGCCGGTCGCCAGCTTGACCCCGAGCTTGTCGGGCAGCTGCGCGATGGCCGCGTCGAAGCGCTTGAGCTGGAGCCGCTCGCAATGGCGCACGCGGTTCTTGACCAGCACCCATTCGAAATCGGGCATGCCGTACTCGAGCCGCTCGCGGCGCAGGCCGGTGACCGTCTCGGCGAACTTGCCCATCGTCTTGTACTGCCTGGTCGCCGGGCTGAAGCGCGCGATCGCGTCGAGATCGACGAAATTGGCGTTGACCGGGGTCACCAGCTTGTCCGCCATCGCAATGGCGCGGCGCGCGATCGGCGAGTCGTGGCCCGGAACGTCGATCACGATGGTCGTGCAGTCCGATCCGACCCGGACGATCTCCTGCACCAGCATCCCGGCGCTCTGGTGTTCGAGCACGAGCGAGATCGGGGTCGGCAGGTCGATGCCGAGGCTGCGTGCGGTCGCGGTGCGGTTCTCGAACGCACGGGCGAGCGAGCGCTGGCGCCGGTCGAGGTCGATCGCGAGCACCTTCTCCCCGCTGCGCGCGAGCGAAACCGCGGTATGGAAGGCCAGAGTCGACTTGCCGACTCCGCCCTTCTCGTTGGCGAAAACCAGGATCCGCGCGTTCATCCTGGGCCGGCGGTTCACGTCGGCCAGTACTACGCTCGGGTGTTCACCGTCGATCGATTCCGTCCTCATTCCGTAGCCCCACCTGCTCCGGTCGGATCCGCTCTCCCCCCAGCGAATCGGTTTGGTAAACGTTATCTTCACCCATCCACGGCTTATCCACAAGTTAATAATACGTAGGTTTTGCGCGTGTCGCATTCCGGTGCGGTTTGCGGAGAGCGCTGATTTCCCGCGCTTTCAATCGTGCGCCGGGGTTCTTTCAGCTTCGCTGAATCGGCACCGGCCCACTCCCCCACCCGGTGTTATCGGTTTTCCGACGGAGACGAGACCTGTTGTTATTTGGCAGGCATCGGCCCGCCGGGGCTGTTCCATCCCACGCCCCGTGTTCGGGATCAGGAAGGATTCCGGGGGAATGCTTCCCCCGGACGGCGGCCACCCATAGGTTACTATCGTCGGGGTGGCCGGGTGGGGGCGTGGGATGGAACAGCCAAGGGAAGCACGGAGGTGCTTCCCGCACGCAACAAACACCACGGGTGGGGGAGTGGGCCGGTGCCGCAATCGTTTCAGCTTTGCTGAAACCGAAGCTATGTTCGCGCGCATGACCCGCTCTCCGGCAGGATCCCCGCCCGACCCGCGCGGCAAGGAACGCTTCAACGAGGAGCGCGCCGCCTATACTGTCGCCAGCGCGCAGCCCGATCTCGAGGCGGGCGTGGCGGCGATCCGCGAGACGGCGAAGACGCTCAGGCCCGTGCCCGGCGTCTACCGCATGCTCGATGCGCGCGGCGACGTTCTCTATGTCGGCAAGGCGCGCAGCCTGAAGGCGCGGGTGCCCAATTACACGCAGGTGAAAGCGCTCTCCAACCGGCTCCAGCGGATGGTCAGCCAGACGCGGCGGATGGAGATCGTCACCACCAACAGCGAGGCCGAGGCGCTGCTGCTCGAAGCGCAGCTGATCAAGCGCTACCGCCCGCCCTTCAACGTGCTGCTGCGCGACGACAAGAGCTTCCCCTTCATCCTGCTGCGCGGCGACCACGCCTTCCCGCGGATCATGAAGCACCGCGGCGCGCGGCGCGCCAAGGGCGACTATTACGGGCCGTTCGCCAGCGCGGGTTCGGTCAACACCACGATCAACGCCCTGCAGAAGCTGTTCCTGCTGCGCAGCTGCACCGACAGCTTCTTCGCCAATCGCGACCGGCCGTGCCTGCTCTACCAGATCAAGCGCTGCTCGGCCCCCTGCGTCGAGCGGATCGACAAGGACGGCTACGGCGAGCTGGTGCGGCAGGCGAAGGATTTCCTCTCCGGCAAATCGGGCGCGGTGCAGGCCGATCTCGAAAGGCAGATGGCGAAAGCGGCCGAAGAGCTCGATTTCGAGACTGCCGCGATCCTGCGCGACCGGCTGCGCGCGGCGACCTTCATCCAGGGCAGCCAGGCGATCAACGCCAGCGGCGTGGGCGACGCCGACGTGTTCGCGCTTGCGGCCAAGGGCGGGCAGGTAGGGGTGCAGGCGTTCTTCATTCGCGGCGGGCAGAACTGGGGCCACCGTGCCTTCTTCCCCACCCACACGCAGGGGGTGGAGGAGGACGAAGTGCTCGCCGACGTCATGCTGCAATTCTACGAGGAGGTGCCGCCGCCGCCGACCGTGCTGGTCGACCGCGACCTGCCCGAGCGCGAACTGATCGAGCAGGCGCTCGGCGAAGTGGCGGAACGCAAGGTCGCGATCTCGGTCCCGCAGCGCGGCGACCGGCGCAAGCTGATGCAGCAGGCGAGCCGCAACGCCGCAGAAGCGCTCGACCGGCGGCTGGCGGAGACCGGCACCAAGGCGAAGGTGATGCGCGAAATGGCCGAATTCCTCGAACTGGAAGATGTACCGCAGCGGATCGAGATCTACGACAATTCGCATATCCAGGGCGCGAAAGCGGTCGGCGCGATGGTGGTCGCGGGGCCCGAGGGATTCGTGAAGAACCAGTATCGCAAGTTCAACATCAAGAGCGCGCAGTCGAACGACGATTTCGGCATGATGCGCGAGGTGATCGGGCGGCGGTTCAGGCAGTTGGCGGAAGGCAATGCCCCCTCCGACCTGTCGTCTGACGACGACAGGCCACCTCCCCCAAAGGGGGAGGATCGGGATGGCGCAAACCCTCCCCCTCTGGGGGAGGGGGACCGCGACGCGCAGCGGCGTGGTGGAGGGGGCAAGTCCGGCCACGAAACCACCTGGCCCGACCTCGTCCTGATCGATGGCGGCAAGGGGCAGATGTCGTCGGTACGCGAAACGCTGGAGGAGCTGGGAATCGAGGACCTGCCGCTGATCGCCATCGCCAAGGGCCCGCATCACGGGCGCGAGGGCCGCGAGGTGTTCCACTTCCCCGACGGGCGCGAGAAGACGCTGCCGGTCAATTCGCCGGTGCTGTTCCACCTCCAGAACCTGCGCGACGAGGTCCACCGCTACGCGATCGGCGCGCACCGGGCGAAACGCAGCCGCGCGATCGCCGCCTCGCCGCTCGACGAGATCCCCGGCATCGGCCCGGCGCGCAAGCGCGCGCTGCTGCTGCATTTCGGCACCGCGAGCAAGGTGCGGGCAGCGGCGCTGGAGGATTTACAACGCGCCCCCGGCGTCAGCGACGCTGTGGCGCGGAAAGTGTACGATTTCTACCACGCGGGCGGGTAAGGGCCGCGACGCCTCCCATGCATGGCCCGCCGCCGCCCGGCTCAGGCGCCGAGCGACTTCAGGTAGGTGATGCACTCGCCCTGCGACTTGAAGCCGAACTGCTCCAGCCGGCCGGATCGCTTGACGTCCTGGCAGATCGACACCGGATCGTCGGTGAGGTTGAAGGCGATGCACCCGCCGAGGTTGAAATTGCCACGCGCCGGCGTGTCGAAGAACTGCTTGCAGAACTCGGCCACGTCGCGGCCGTTGGGCTTGTCGTTCCCCTTCGCCGCGACGGGCGCGGTGGGTGCGAAGGAAAGCGCCATCGCGGCGCAGGCGAGACAGGACATTGCGTGTTTCATGGATACTCCCTCTCCGTAGTCCGGGCAGCCTTGCCGGGTCGGAGGCGCCTGTCAAATTGTGAATATTTTCCGGAGGTTTGAGGGTTTTCCCGCCCCGGCGGCAAGCCGTTCACACCCAGGCGGAATGCCGTTCGACCCGTCGCTGCATCCCCGCCGCGAGCGATTGCGAGCGCGCGGCGAGCAGCAGCCTGCGCCCGTCGCGATTGCGCGTGAAGACCAGGTCGGACGGGCCGATCCGCTTGCGCCATTCGTGGGCGAAGAACTCCGCCAGCGCCTTGTTGTGCGCTATCGCCGTCGGAACGGCGTGGTAGTCGGTGCGCGCATGGCCGGCCAGCCAGCTGCGCCGTACCAGCAGGTAGCGCGGGTTGCGCACCGGCCCGAGCAGTTCCTGCAAGGCGTCGAGCGCGACATGCTGGCCCTTGAGCGTGAGACCGGCGAACCCGACATGCCGCGCGCCGCTGTCGTCGCAGCTCACTTCGATCCGCACGCGCTCCATCTCGCCGTCGCGCAGTTCGCCGGCATGGTGCAGCGCGGCTAGGAGCACCTCGCCCACTTGCTGCAACCGGTTCTCGACCGTGCCGTTGCGCCACAGTAGGAAACCCGCCTTCGCCGCCCTCGGCAGCGTCGCCACTACCGCCGCCGCACCCGCGGCACCGACGATGCCCCCGAGCACCGCCAGCGATGTCGCTTGCGACAGCTGCCACCCGAACGCCGCCACGCCCGAAGCGAGCGCGCTTACGACGAGCGCGTCGATCGTATGGCCCCAGACGAGGCGGCGCGGGGTGTAGCTCGGCGTGCCTTGCTGGAGGGGACGCAATTCGCGCCCGCCGCGCAGGGCCGAGCCGAGCGACGTCCGCCATTTTTCCGCCACCGCCTCGCGGTCGGCGGCGGCGGCGAAGGTCGCCGCGTTGGCGGTGCCGATGTCGGCATGCGCGAAGGGCTCGATCCGTTCGATCCCGTTCTCGATCCGGTCGCTGTCCCCGCTCGCAATCCCGGGGAAGGCCTTGAACCGCCGTGCGAGCAGCGCGAGGTCGCAGCCGACCGGGCGGCCCGCCACCACCTCGCCCCAGTCGAACCAGTCGGCGAGCGCCTCGATGCGCGTTTCGGGCAGGTCCTCGACGGTCGCCAGATGCCAGATATTGGCGACCTTGCCGGGGCACGCAGGATCGGTCCGGATCGCGCGTCCGCGCATCTGGTTCGACAGCATGTAGCTCGCCGAATTGCTCGCCAACACGAGACTGTTGATCGCGGGGGCATCCCAGCCTTCGCCGAGCAGGGCCTGCGTGCCCGCGAGCACGGCGATCTCGCCCTCGCAGAACGATCGCGTCACGCGCTCGACCAGCGTATGACGCGCCGGCCCGCCGGCCTCGACCCGGACATGGCTGTCGCACCAGCCAAGCGGATGCAGCGCAATGTCCGTACCGCCCAGCGCTTCGGCCGCGGCGCGGGGCAGGATGGTCAGCGACCCGGTCAGCATGGCAACGCGCACCTTGTCGTCCAGCGCCCTGCGCAAGACTTCGAAGATCGGCGCGACGCCGAGGCGCGGCGGTTCGAACGCGGCATCGCCTGTGCGGGGCAGGTCGGCAGCGCGGACATGGTCGGCGAGCACCGCCATCCGCAGCTCGGGCCCGAGCGCCTGCGCCTCGCGCCGCGCGATCTCCGCGATGGCGCCCAGCTTGCCGCGATCGTTGGCCATGGTGCGAACGATGCGCCGCGTGTCGCCCAGCCGCACGCGCCTGCCCTCGACCAGTCCGAGGGAATGCAGGCGCCGGTAGAGCGCATCCTGCGCTCCGGCAGGCAGGGGGAAATCGGCCCTGCGCTCGACCAGCAGCGCGTTGAGGAAACGTTCGAGCCACGCGCCGTCCTGCGCGGGCAGGTCGCGCGCCCGGGCGCCGAGCAGCGCGAGCGGTTCGGGCGGGATGGGACGTCCCGCGGCGCGCAGGTGGACCAGCATCGCGCTGAGCGTGTCGGGCCGATCGAGGATATCCTCCTCGTGCGCATGCGTATGTGCCAGCCATGGGTGTGCCGCCACCGCATCGGCGAGCGCCTCGTCGGTGCGCAGCTCGGCGGCGATGTCCGCGATCGCCGCGCGCCGCCGGTGCAGCAGGTCGAGCGCGCCCTCGCTCGGGCGCGCGAACACGACCCGGTCCTGGTGCGGCGCCAGATCGCCGTTGCGGACCAGTTCGGGGATGCCGATTTCGACATCGGCCGGGCCGCACATCGCTTCGTAGCGCAGCCATTCGGCGGGCGGTGCGTCGTAGGGTGGGGTGGCGGTGAGCGCGACGATGCGCGGCCGTTCGAGCGAACCGGCGAAGGCCTGCAGCGCCTTCCACCATTCGCGCCTGAGGTGGTGCGCTTCGTCGAGCACCAGCGTGACCGGGCCTGCGCGCGCGCAATAATCGCGCAGCGCCTCGAACCTCGCGGGATCGTCGTCGGCCCACAGCGCGTGCAGCGACTGGTAGGTCGAACTGGTGAGGAAGGCGGGCCGGGCGAGGTCGGTCGACACGAAGCCGTCGGGCACTTCGGGCATGAACAGCGGGACGAGCCGCGCACGCCACTGGTTGCGGATCGTCAGCGTCGGATTGAGCAGGATCGCGGGCCGGCCGAGCCGGCGGACGAGTTCCAGCCCGAGCACCGTCTTGCCCGATCCCGGCGCGGCGACGACATGGATGCGGCTGTCGTCGAGATGCTCCTCCATCTCGTCGAGCACGCGCTGCTGGTAGTCGCGCCAGGTGCCGGTGAAGTGCATGCGTCGGGGCATGGCGACACCGCTAGCAGGTTGGCGGAGGGGCGCCAGTCACACGGACGGCAAGGCCCCGCGACCAAAACATTTTCCTACACGCCGTGCGCTTGCTAGCTTCGCACCGGCTCTTTCCAATCGTCGATAACTGCCTCCGCCGGACGCCCGCCATGGACGTTCGTTCATGCAGGCGTGTTGCGGATGTGTTTATTCAACTTGCGCGTCAACTTGTCAGCGAAGCGGGCGCCAAGATGAACGAATCGGGCGAATCAGTCCTCCGCGCCGGGGGCGTCCGATTCGCGCCAGCCGAGCCCGTCCGCCGGCTTGGTGACATGGCCCGCCACCGCGAAGCGCGCGGCGGCGAAATCGTCGCTCTGCATCACGGTCGGCGTCACCGCGTGGTGGTACCAGCTCGGGAAGGCGACGAGCCGGTTGGGGCGCGGCTCGACGCGGGTCAGCCAGCTCGCCGAATGCGTGCCGGTGGCGAAGTCGGTGTCGAGCACCAGCAGGTCGCCACCGCTGCGGCGCGGCGGATCCTCGCCGAAATAGTAAAGCCAGGTGATCGCGCGGCCCGCTTCGCCGATCGGCGCCGTATTGTCGGCATGCGCCGCGAGGAAGCTGCCGCCGCGCTGGCAGGTCAGGCGGAGCTGCGACTTGTCGGTGCTGAAAGCGGGCAGGCCCAGCTGCCGCTGCCAGTCGCCGAGCCGCTCGGCGACCATGCCGCGCAGTTCCTCGCGCATCGCGTCGAAATCGTGCGTGTAGAGCGCGTCGACCCGGACCGGGTCCTCGCCCGCGGAACGCTGGATGTCGGGGCGGAAGCGGTCTTCGATGGCGCAGGCGTGGCGGTGAAGCGCGTGCATCGCCTCGCGCGGCAGGAAGCCGTCGATGCAGATCAGCGGGGAAGGGGTGACGCCGCTTGCCGGTTCGAGGCCCGACGGGACGATCACGCCGGGATCGAGCTGGCCGCCCGCCAGCGCGGCGTAGTCGGCACGGGCGCGTGCGAGATCGCCGCCGCGCCGCGCCAGGTTCGCGCGCATCGCCAGCTGCCGGGGGGCAAGGCGCGGTCCGAATTGCGCGTCGAGCCGTTCGATCAGCGCGGCATTGACCGCCGGGTCGGCGAGCCTGGCGAAGCTGTCGAACTGGCGGGCGGCGTCGTCGGGCATGGTTTGCTAGGCGCGCGCCTTGCGCACCACGCCTTCCTGCGCAACGCTCGCCACCAGCCGCCCTTCGCGGTCGAAGATGCGCCCGCGGTTGAAGCCGCGCCCGGCGCCGCTCCACGGGCTGTCGGTGGCGTAGAGCAGCCATTCGTCGGCGCGCGCCGGACGATGAAACCACAGCGCGTGGTCGAGGCTGGCGCTTTTCAATTCGCCGCGCGTCCAGCTCAGCCCGTGCGGCAGCGCGCTGGTGCCGAGCAGCGTGTAATCGCTCGCATAGGCGATCACCGCGCGGTGCAGCGCCGGATTGCTTTCGATGGGGGGCAGCGGCGCCACGGTGCGGAACCAGTTATGCGCGCGCGGCGGTTTTTTCTCGCTGTTCATCCAGTGCAGCTTGTCGGCGGTGCGCATCTCGATCGGGCGCGGGCGCAGCATCAGCGCGCGCTGGACCTCGGATACCTCGCCCATCTCTTCCACGAAGCGCCGGCGCAGCTCCATGTCGGAGGGCAGCTCTTCGGGCGGCGTGACCTCGGGCATGACATACTCGTCGTGTTCGAGCCCGTTTTCGGACTGCTGGAAGCTGGCGGTGAGGTTGAGAATCGCCTCTCCCCCCTGGCTCGCCACCGCGCGGCGATTGGCGAAGCTGCGGCCGGTGAAATCGGCTGCGACGCGGTAATCGAGCGGCGGGCCTTCCTTGCCGCCGCGCAGGAAATAGGCGTGCAGCGAATGCGCCTGCATCCCCTCGGGCGCCGCGTCCTGCGCCGCCTGCAGAGCCTGCGCGACCACCTGCCCGCCGAACACGCGGCCGACCCCTCCGCGCTGCGGCTTGCCGTGGTAGAGGCCATCGTCCCCGCGGGTAACGGTCAGCAGGTCGACGAGCCGCTCGACCAGATGCTCGGGAGTGGGAGTAGCGCTCATGCCGCCCGCTGTGCGGCGCGGCGCGGCTCAGGTCAACGGGTCAGGCCGAGCTTGCGCAGTACGCGGTAGGTATGAGCCTTGACGCGGTTGGTCGCAGGCCAGCGTGCGGGGGCAATGGGGTCGAAGCCGAGCTTGCGCAGCAACCGGTTGAAGCCGCGCGCATCGGCCTCGGCGAAGCTCCAGTCGCTGCGCCAGGTGATCGACAGCGAGATCGAGCTGTCCGGACCGTTGCGGACGAAATGCGGCGCCATCACCGGCACATAGACCGCCTCGCCGGGGCCGATGGCGAATTCGCTCCCGCCCTGTGCGAGGTCGGGCTGCCACGCCAGTTCGCGCGCGCCGCCGGAATGGTAGGTCTCGTGGATTTCGTCGGCGGCGTATTTCGGATCTCCGGCGGGGAATTGGGTCATCACCTTGCTGCCCGTCAGCTGGAGCAGGATGTTGTGTTCGGGATCGAAATGATACGGAGTGATCGCACCGGGGCTGGAGATAAACACGAAACCCTGTGGACGCAGCATCGCGCCGGTCTTCGCTTCTATCTCGCGCTGCAGTTCGCCGAGGAGGCCGAGCAGCAGCGCCTCGTATTCGGGCACCTGCTCGATATTCTTGAGCACCGCCCAGCTGTCGCTGGTGGCGATATGGCGGATGGTGTCGCCGATCGACAGTCCGTTGCCGCCGGGCTTGCCGTCGACCCCGATCGGCAGATTGCCGCGATTGTATTCGATCGAGGCTTCGGGGAGCTTGCCCGCCAGCCCGGCCAGCGCGTCGAGCGTCAGCAGATCGTGATGGGCAAGCCGGTGCTGCAGCACATGCGGCGTTTCCGGATAGCACCTCGCGAAACGCGCATGCGCCGATGGCGGGAAAACCGGTCCGGCTGACGTTTCCGAGGGAACGGCGATGCGTTGCTCCAGACCCATTTCAAAGCCCTTTCGGCCAAGCGCCGGTCTCGACGCGGAGTATCTGCCGGCACAGCGCACGGCGCACCCGGCCACCGATGGCGAGGGTGACGCGCGCGACCTCGCGCTTCTCGCGCCAGATGCGTTCGATCATCGGGTGATCCGAAGCGGCACAGCTGTCGGCCCACGCCACGTCCTCGCGTCCCAGCAGGTCGAGGTTCTCGCGCTGCAGCAACACGCCGGGCGAATAGCGCGACAACCGCTCGTCATAGGCGGTCTTGAACGAATAGGCCCCGGGCGGGGTGAGGAAGTTTGCGAGCATGGCGATCGGTCGCCCGTCGAGCGTCAGCGCGATCCGTTCCAGCCGGCCAGCTTGCGCCGCGCCTTGCATCGCGTCGCGGAAGAACCGGCGCGCAGGCCCGGATTGCGCCAGCGCGCTGCCGTTGCGGCCCTTCCATCCGGCGCTTTCGAGTTCGAGATAGGCTGCGACCCAGCGGTCGAGCCCGTCGCCGTCGGTCCGGCGTTCGAAGGAAAGCTCGCCCTGCTCGGAAAGCCGGTTGTACTGGCGGCGCAATTCCTTGCGCTTCTTGGCGCTCATCGAGGCGGCGAAATAGACTTCGGGTTCGAGATCCGAACGCAGCAGCGCACGCTCGCCGGCATGAACCTGAGCCGCGGGCCGCCGCTGTTCGGCGACGATGTCGCGGAGCGCCGCGTATGCGGTCGTGTCGGTCGGAAGGCAGTGCAGGTGGAAGAAAAGCGCCGGTCCGGCATGCGCGTCGAGCCATTCTAACACGGTCGACCAGAACGCCTGCTCGAACCCGGCGCGGATCAGCGGTGCGCCGCAGAAGGCGTGGTCGTGCAGCCAGCTGGCCCAGTGCGGAATTGGATAGCGGTCGTAGGAGAGTCGGCGCTCCACCGGCAGGAGCCCGAAAATTTCGCTGCCGCTCGCGCAGCACAGGATCGCAACGCGGCCCGGATCGGCGAGATTGGCGATCGAGGGTTGGAGGAACCAGCGTTCGCAAAACGGGTTCGGATCGGCGGCATTATCGACCAGCCGCTGCCAGCCTGCCCGGTCGATTTCCCCGGCGGCGCGGATGTCGACTGTCATGGCGGACACGGCCGGACCGACCGCTTCGCGTTCCTCGCGGAACTGCTCGATGCCTGCCTGCTCCAAGCGTTAACCTACGAAAGCCGAGGCAAACCGCGCCTCAGGCCGGACCGTAGGAGGAAATCGCTTAAGAATGTTTAAGACAAAAGGGGGCGGGGAAGGCGATGCGACATCGCCTTCCCCGCCCCTGAAATGCCGGCAGTACTCAGTCGAAGTCGATCAACTCCGGAGCAGTGTCGCCGTCGGACGGAATATAGGCCGGGTTATGCTTCTGCAGCCAGGCATAGGCTTCCTCCATCCACTCGATGTGGACGTCGTCGAAGGGCAGGTTATGGGTGCCCTGCTCCTGCACGACGTATCTGAAGTCCTTGCCTTCCACCTTGCCGGAGCGCCGCAGGTTGGAGACCAGCGTTTCCGCCTGCTCCATCGGAATACGTGCATCGCGCTTGGCAGCAACGATCAGGATCGGGGCCCAGTTGCCATCGGTGTTGCGCGCCGCGGAGATGCCGTCCGGATCGTCCGAAGTGGCCTGGAAGCCCTCGGAGAAGCGACCCAGATTCTTCCGGTCCCAGCTATTCATCAGCGCCATGTCGTAGACGCCCGCTCCGGCGATGGCGCATTGCCATACATCGCCGTCACGCTGGGCACCGCGCGCGGCGGCATAGCCGCCATACGACCAGCCCATGATGCAGGCGCGGTTCGGATCGATCACGCCCTTCTCGCCATAGAAGGTCAGCACGTCGTTGAGGTCGTCCTGCATGCTCTTGCCGTAGCCACCCGGCTCGCGGCCCAACTGTACGAAGTCCTTCCCGTAGCCGCCCGAACCGCGATAATTCGGTTCGACCACCACGTAGCCCTGTTCGGCCAGCGCCTGGTGCCAGAGGAAGAAGCTCGGATTGGAATAGGAGGTGACGCCGAACGGCCCGCCATGCGGCATCACCACCACGGGCAGGTTCTTCTGACCCATGCGATGGCGCGGATAGGTCACGATCGCCTGGATCTTGGTACCGTCGCGGGCGGTGTACCACTCGGCCTTGACCGGATTGAGCGGCGCGTCCTTGAGCGCGGTATTGCTCCAGTTGAGCAGTTTCATGTCGCCGGTGCGCGTGTCGAACAGGTAGTAACCGCCCAATTTGCTCAAGCCGCCGCCATAGACCACCACCTTGGAGAGGTCGTCGGTGTAGTCGACGATGGAGCCCTCGTTCTCGCCGAACATCTCCTCCATCAGACCCTGAACGGTCTTGAGATTGGGATCGGTATAGACCGTCTTCATCGTGCCGTCGAAGGTCCGGTAGCCGAGAATCTTGGTTTCCTTGCTATCGGTGATCAGGCCCTGGACGTCGAAGCCCTCGGTTTCGAAGACCGTTTCGGTGATGTCCATGGTCGGCACGTTCATCCGGTAGACCTTGTCGTAGCCTTCGTGATTGGAGATCACGTAGGCGTCGTCGGTGCCGGGGATGAACATCTGCGGGGCCGGCAGGCTCTCGGTGAAGGTCTCGTCGGCATCGTTGTAGACGGTCTTGACGTGATCCTCGCCTTCGCCCTTGTAAAGCAGGCGGATCTTCCCCGTGTCGCGGTCGTAGTTCGAGCCCATGCGAACTTCGCCGCTGCCGTCGACCGACCAGCTGCTCACAACCGGGTTGATGCGCTGGACGCGCTTGAAACGTCCGGTGCTGACGTCGACTTCGACGATCTCTGGCTTGAACCAGCGTTCGGTGCTGACACCCGTGGTGTCGCGCTGGAGCAGGTACTTGCCGGTGTCGTGGTCGATATGGCGCAGCGCGCCGGCATCGCCGCCGGCATCGCGCCAGGCTTGCGGAATGGCTTCACCGGTCTTGATGTCGTAGGCGACGAGGCGACGGAAGTCGGCGACCTGACCGCTGATGTTCTCCCGGCTGATCACAGTCGCGACGACATGGTCGCTGCCGATCCAGCGGAAACCCTGCATGGTCCGGTCGCCCGCTTCGCGCACTTCGTTGGCCGCCACCAGCGGCTTTTCGGACATCGTCCTCAGATCGAGGACGACGAGCACCTCAGCACCGCCGCGACCGGCGATATAGGCAAGCTTGTTGCCGTCGGGCGATATCCGGACCGTCTTCATGTTCGGCTGCTTCACGAATTCGCCGACCGGGATACGTCCCTCGACGGTCTGGGGCGTCTGCGGCGCGGCCTCCTGCGCGATTGCGACCGAAACGGCCGACGGTGCGGCGAATGCGGCCATTCCAAGCGCCAGGGCGCTCGCCCCGCGCAGCGCAAATTTCGTAATTGTCATCTCAGCGTCCCTTCCTAATGCATGTTCGTCGGGGGAGCCGGGTCCGTTTCTTGCGGCGCTTGCTGCGCGCAGACCATCTGAAGTGGGAATTCGGACAGCCCCCATCCGAAGTACAGGTCTTACTTCTAACAAGATGAACTGCAAGTGAAAACCCCGCCCGGATCGCTCCGGGCGGGGTTTGCATTAGTTCAAGAGTTTCCGTGACCTAGGCCAGGCCGGTCCCCGCCAGCGCGGCGAGCAGGAGCAGCGCCACGATGTTGGTGATCTTGATCATCGGGTTCACCGCCGGGCCGGCCGTATCCTTGTAGGGATCGCCGACCGTGTCGCCGGTCACTGCGGCCTTGTGGGCTTCGGAGCCCTTGCCGCCGTGATTGCCGTCCTCGATGTACTTCTTCGCATTGTCCCATGCGCCGCCACCGGCGGTCATCGAGAGCGCGAGGAAGAGGCCGCCGACGATCACCCCGAGCAGCAGCGCGCCGAGCGAGGCGAAGCCGTTCTCCTGCCCGGCAATCAGCGTGACCGTGAAATAGACCACGATCGGGGCGAGCACCGGCAGCAGCGAGGGCACGATCATTTCCTTGATCGCGGCCTTTGTCACCAGGTCGACCGTCTTGGCGTAGTTCGGGCGGCTGGTGCCTTCCATGATACCCTTGTCGGCGGCGAACTGTTCGCGCACGTCGATCACGACGTCGCCCGCTGCGCGGCCGACCGCGGTCATCCCCATCGCCCCGAACAGGTAGGGTAGCAGCGCGCCGAGCAGCAGGCCGACGATGACGTACGGGTTCTCGAGGCTGAAATCGACGTCGGCGTTCGGGAAGAACTCGGCGAGGTCGGTGGTGAACGCCGCGAACAGCACCAGCGCGCCGAGACCGGCCGAACCGATCGCGTAGCCCTTGGTCACCGCCTTGGTGGTGTTGCCGACCGCGTCGAGCAGGTCGGTCTTCTCGCGCACCGTATCGTCGAGGCCGGCCATTTCGGCGATGCCCCCGGCATTGTCGGTCACCGGGCCGTAGGCGTCGAGCGCGACGACCATGCCCGCCAGCGCCAGCATCGCTGTGGCGGCGTATGCGATCCCCATCAGGCCTGCCAGCAGGTAGGCGATGATGATGCCCGCGACGATCACCAGCGTCGGCAGCGCGGTCGCTTCGAGCGAGATCGCGAGACCCTGGATGACGTTGGTGCCGTGGCCGGTTTCGGACGCCTTGGCGATCGACTTGACCGGGCGGTAGTTGGTGCCGGTGTAGTATTCGGTTATCCAGATGATCAGGCCGGTGATGACGAGACCGAGCATCGAGCACCAGAACAGGTCCCAACCGGTGAAGCTGCGCACCTGTTCGGCCATGCCTTCTTCCGCAAGCGGCGCGCCGGGATCGACGCCCTGCGGCGCGCTCGACACGACGGTGTCCATACCGATGGCATAGTCGGTCGCCCACCAGATGAGCGGGATCGAGAGAATCGCTGTGACGAGGAAGCCCTTGTACATCGCGCCCATCACGTTGTTGCCCTTGCCGAGCCGCACGAAATAGGTGCCGATGATCGAGGTGATGATGCACGCGCCGCCGATCAGCAGCGGGAGCGTGGTCAGCGGCAGCAGCAAGTCGCCCGCCGATTTGAACAGCAGCAGGGTGAGCACCATCGTCGCACCGACGGTGACGACATAGGTCTCGAACAGGTCGGCCGCCATGCCGGCGCAGTCGCCGACATTGTCGCCGACGTTATCGGCGATCACCGCCGGGTTGCGCGGATCGTCCTCGGGAATGCCCGCCTCGACCTTGCCGACCAGGTCGGCGCCGACATCGGCGGCCTTGGTGAAAATCCCGCCGCCGAGGCGTGCGAAGATCGAGATCAGCGAAGCGCCGAAAGCGAGCGCGACGAGCGCGTCGACGATCGTGCGGTCCTCGCCGCCGATTTCGTAGCCGGAGGAGAGGAGGAAGTAGAAGAAGCCCGCGATCGCCAATAGCGCGAGGCCCGCGACCAGCATGCCGGTGATTGCGCCCGCGCGGAAGGCGAGGGTGAGGCCCTGCTGCAGGCCGGTCTGCGCCGCCGCGGCGGTGCGGACGTTGGAGCGAACCGAGATGTTCATCCCGATATAGCCTGCCACGCCCGACAGCACCGCGCCGAGCACGAAGCCGACCGCTGACACCCAGCCGAGGAAGTACCACACGATGGCGGCGACGACGATCCCGACGATGCCGATAGTGGTGTACTGGCGGTTGAGATAGGCCTGCGCGCCTTCCATGATCGCGCCGGCGATTTCCTGCATCTTCTCGTTCCCGGCGGCCGCGCCGAGAACCTGGCGGCTGGTGACGAAGCCGTAGAGCACGGCGAGCAGTCCCAGCCCGATGGCGATGATTACGAGATTCACGTAAATTCCCCCTCACATGAACGAACGGCCCGCGGATCGCGGGTCCGGAAACGGGTGGCGTGGCTATAGGGAAGCGCGCGGTCGGTGCAAGCCCCGTAAATGCGGATTGCCCGTTTTGGGGACGCTATCGCGGGGCCCGATGTTCGTATCCGAGCGTATCGCCCGGTTCGGGCGGCTCTCCGTCGAGCAGGAGCGGGTGTCCGCCGGCGGACCGCACGGTGCCGATGCGATGCGCCGGCACGGGCAATTCGGCGCTCTCGGGAGCTGTGAACAGCAACTGGTAGTCGTCGCCCCAGCGCAGGGCCTCTTCGCGTCGGTCTTCGGGCAGGGCGATGGGGACCGATCGCGTGTCTATGGCGAAGGTCCGCCCGCTCGCTTCGGCCATGCGCCGGGCATCGAGTAGCAGGCCGTCGGATATGTCCATCATTGCCGTTACCAGCGGCGCGAGTGCCTGCCCGTCGGCGAGCAGCGGCACGGGGCGGCGATATGCCGCGCTGTCGCCGTCGCTGCCGTCGCGCACGGCCTCGAACCCGGCCAGCGCCGCACCCAGCGTTCCGCTGACGAAGATCGCATCGCCGACCCGTGCCCCCGCGCGCGAAGGTACCGGCGCATGCGTCGCCCGGCCGATTGCGGTCAGGCCCCAGACGCGCGGGCCGGGAGAGGCGACCGTATCGCCCCCGAGCAGCGGCACATCGTAGCGGTCGAGAACTTCGTGCAGTCCTTCGACGAACCGGTCGTCGCCGGCACCGAGCATATGGCTGAGCAGGATCCCGAGCGGTTCCGCGCCCTTGGCGGCGAGGTCCGACAGGTTCACCGCGACGAGTTTCCAGGCGATATCGGCCGGGTCTTGCTCCGGCAGTACATGGACGCCTTCGACCAGCGTATCATGCGTCATTACCAGCGTTTCGGAGCCGACCGTCAGCACGGCTGCATCGTCGTCCAGTCCCCGTGCGGCAGGGTGCGTCGCAATCGCGCGCAACCGGGCGATGAAATCGGCTTCGTCCACCATCCCGGCGGTTCAACACGTCCGCCGGTGCCGGGGCAAGCCTTTACAATTCGGCGGCTACCCGCTCGACGTCACGCTTGGCCCGGTAATCGCCCAGCCGCGAGGCTTCGGAGAGCCAGTATCTGGCCTTTACGGGATCGGCTTCGATCACGGTACCCCGGGCATACATGGCGCCGAGGACCAGCGCCGCTTTCGCATTGCCTTCGCGTGCGGCCATCGCGAACCAGTTGAGGCTGGCGACCGGATCGTAGGCGACGAAATCGCCCGCGGCGTAAAATGCGCCGAGCTGCATCATCGCCCAGGCCTTGTCCTGAGCAACCATCTCGCCGAGAAAGGCAAGCACCGCGTCTCCGTCCCTCGTGGCCAGTATCTGGAAATAGCGCTCCCTGTCTGGTTCGGCAGCGTCGGACACGTAGCGGTGTCGGTCGATCCCGTACGGATCGATCGCTCCGGGCGTAAGGTCGGGCCCTCTGTCCGTGGCCGCATTCCAGCCGCCGGACTGGGCCGCGGCCGGAGTGGACAAGCCGAACGCCAGAGCGGCGAGCGTAGCTGCAATCTTCGTGTTCATATCGCATCTCCCCGGCAACACTCTGAAAGGCGTAGTCTTAATGGAGCCTGACGAATGTCTCAGCCGCGCACCGTGCGGCCGACGGCATCGAGGATGCCGTTGACGAATTTGGCCTCGCGATCGTCGAAGAACGCCTTGGCGACATCGACATATTCGCTGATCGCGGTCGCCTTCGGGACGTCCTGCCGGGCCATCAGCTCGTAGCTCCCGGCGCGCAGGATCTGCAGCATGGTCTTGTCGAGCCGCGCCAGCGTCCAGCCCTTGGCGAGCCGTTCGACCAGCAAGGCGTCGATTTCCTCGCGCCGCGCATCCACTCCGCTCACCACATCGTCGAAGAAATCGACATCGGCCTCGGCATATTCCTCGTCCTCGACGATCTGGCCAAGCCGGTGGCGATGGAATTCGTCGAGCAGGCGGGCGAGCGAGGTGCCTTCCATCTGTTGCTGGTAGAGCGCCTGCACCGCGGCGAGCCGCGCCGCGGAGCGGGCCTGGGAATTGGGAGCGTTCATTTCAATCTCACATCGACCGAGCGCGCATGGGCGGGCAGCCCCTCGGCCTCGGCCATGGCGACGGCGGCGGGGCCGATCGCGGCGAGGGATTTTGCGTCCAGCTCGATGAAGCTGGTGCGTTTCATGAAATCGAGCACCGACAGCCCGCTGGCGAAACGCGCGCGGCGCCCGGTCGGCAGGACGTGATTGGGACCGGCGACGTAATCGCCGATCGCCTCGGGCGAATGCCGCCCGAGGAAGACGCTGCCGGCATGGCGCAGACCCTCGAACAGCGCCTCCGGATCGGCGGTTGCGATCTCGACGTGTTCGGCGGCGAGCCGGTTCGCCAGCGGCACGGCGTCGGCGAGATCGTCGACCACGATCATCACCCCGTGATCGTCCCAACTCGTTTGCGCGACCTTTTCGGTGGAGAGTGTCGGCAGGCGCAGGTCGATGGCGTCGGCGACCTGCGCGGCGAAGGCCGCGTCGTCGGTGATCAGAATCGACTGCGAGGAGGGGTCGTGTTCGGCCTGACTGAGCAGGTCGGCGGCGATCCAGTCGGGATCGTTTTCGGCATCGGCGATGACGAGGATTTCGCTCGGCCCGGCGATCATGTCGATCCCGACCACGCCGAACAGCTGGCGCTTGGCTTCGGCGACCCACGCATTGCCCGGGCCGGTGATTACGTCGACGCGTGCGATGCGCTTGGTGCCGTAAGCAAGTGCGGCGATCGCCTGCGCGCCGCCGATACGCCAGAATTCGTCGACGCCGGCGATGTGCGCTGCGGCGAGCACCAGCGGGTTGACCTTGCCTTTCGGCGTCGGGCTGACCACCGCCAGCCGCCCGACTCCGGCGACCTTGGCGGGGATCGCGTTCATCAGCAGCGAGGAGGGATAGGCCGCACGGCCACCCGGCACGTAGAGCCCCGCCGCGTCGACCGGATGCCAGCGCGCGCCGAGGCGCACTCCGGCCTCGTCCGTGTCGTCGCGGTCGGCCGGGCGCTGCGGTTCGTGATAGGTGCGGATGCGCTGCGCGGCGAGTTCGAGCGCGTTGCGAAGGTCGGGCTCCAACGCGTTGTAGGCGCGTTCGAATTCACGCGCGTCGATGCGCCAGTCGGCATCCATCGTCAGCCTGTGGTCGTCGAAGCGTGCGGTGTATTTCTCGACCGCCTTGTCGCCGGTCTCGCGCACTTCGCGCAGGATGTCGCGGACGTCGGTCACGACATCGGTATCGCTCTCGCGCCGCTCGCGTACGATGCGGTCGAAACGCCTGGAGAATTCGGGATCGGAGGCGAGGAGTTTCTTCATCAGGCCGCCTCGCGCGCCTGCGCCTCGGTGCGGAAGGCCTCGACCAGTTCGGCGACCCGGCTGTCGGTTTTGAGCGCGGCGCGGTTGACGATCAGTCGCGCGGAAATGTCGAGGATGCGGCTGGTCTCGACCAGCCCGTTCTCGCGCAGCGTCGCGCCGCTCGAGACGAGGTCGACGATGCGCGAAGCGAGGTCGAGGCTGGGGGCGATCTCCATCGCGCCGTTCAGCTTCACGCATTCGGCCTGGATCCCCATGCGCTCGAAGTGGCGCCGCGTCAGGTTGGGATATTTGGTCGCGACGCGCAAATGGCTTGCGCCGCCGGGCGCGCCTGCGCTGTCTTTCGGCTCGGCCACCGCGAGGTGGCAGTGCCCGATATCGAGATCGACCGGCGCGTAGAGGTCGGGATAGTCGAATTCCTCGATCACGTCGGAGCCGACAATTCCCAGCTGCGCCGCGCCGTGTGCGACGAAAGTGGCGACGTCGAAGGCACGGACGCGGATCAGCCGCATGTCCTCGCTTTCGCACGCGAAGGTCAGGCTGCGGTTGGCCTTGTCGTGGAACGCCTGTTCGGGCACGACGCCCGCGCGCGCCATCACCGGCAGCGCCTCGTCGAGGATACGGCCCTTGGGCACGGCGAAGGTCAGCGGAGCGGACATGGCGCCGCGGCAAATAGGCAGGAGGCGGAAAAAGGGCAATGGCGGAAGCCGGGCAGAAGGTAATGGAAATCGTTTCGGTGCCGCAAGCGATCGAATGGCAGGCGCAGCATGCGGAACGCAACGGCGCGCCCGGCACCGCGCGCATCGTGCGCGCGCTGCTCGCGCTCGAAGACAGCCAGGCTGCGACCGCGCGGCGGATCACGCAATGGCAGGGGCTGAGCCTGCGCGACGCGATGCCGCTCAGGATCGCGGGCGGGATCCACAACCTGCTACTGACCGGCGACGAGCCGCGGCTGGAAGACGTCTATGCCGGGCGCATGACCGACCAGGGGCAGGTCGACGCGCTGGTGCGGGAGACGGTCGAGACCTTCGATGCGCGGCTGATGCCGTGGCTCGACGGGCCGCCGCAGACCAACGAGGCCGGGCGGTCGGCCAGCATCATGGCAGGCCTGCTGTGGCTGGCGGGCCGCGTCCGTCCTTCGTTCGAACTGCTCGAGATCGGCGCGAGCGCGGGCATCAACACGATGATGGGCCGCTATCGCTACGACCTCGGCGGAGTATCGGTCGGGCCGTCGGGCAGCCGGATGCGGATCGCGCCCGAATGGCACGGCGCTTCGCCGCCCGACAACGCGCTTTCGATCGTCGATGCGCGCGGCTCGGATATCGCGCCGGTCGACCTGACCGACCCGGCGCAGGCGCTGCGGCTGAAGAGCTATGTCTGGCCCGAGGCGCGCGCGCGGATGGCGCGGATCGACGCGGCGATAGCGCTCGCCGAACGATTCCCGCCCGAACTCGCGCGGCAGGATGCGGGCGATTTCGTCACCGAGGCGCTGGCGCGGCCGCAGGCCGAGGGCACGACGCGCGTACTGTTCCACTCGATCATGTGGCAGTATCTCCCCGAAGCGACGCAGGCGGGCATCGAAGCGGCAATGACCGAAGCGGGCTCGCAGGCGACCGAGGATCGCCCGCTGGCATGGGTCTCGCTCGAAACCAACCGCGAGACCTTCGCGCATGAACTGCACGTGCGCTACTGGCCGGGTGGCGAAGAGCCGGTCCACCTCGCCAACGCCCATCCGCATGGGGAGTGGGTGGAGTGGCTGAGGTAAGTGGCGCTTCTTCCAGCTAGGGTAGGACGCCGGCTTGCCGGGGTGCCAACCCGATCGAAACGTCATCCTGAACTTGTTTCAGGATCCATTTCGCATCGGGCAAGGATGGTGCAGTTGGAGAGATGGATGCTGAAACAAGTTCAGCATGACGAGTTGGGCAAACCGGAAAAGGCTCGCGCTAGCTCGTCTTCGAGAGAAACTCCTCCATCGCCGCGTTGACCTTGTCCGGCGCTTCCCACGGCACGAAATGGCCGCAATTGGGGACCTGCACCAGCGTGAGATCGTCGATGAAGTCCTCCATCCCCGCGAGATTCTCGGGCGGCAGAGCGAGATCATCCATTGCCCAGATCACGAGGGTCGGGATCGTGAGGTTGGGGAGCGGCGGCGGCGTGTAGCCGGCGGGCAGTTCGTAGGGCGCGTCGAGCGCCGGAATGTCGATCGGGCTGGCGCGGTACCAGTTGAGCATGCCGAACGCCGCGTCGCGATCCTGCCAGTCCTCGAACAGGCGCGCGCGCTCCTCCGGCTCCATCACGTCGGCGCGGTCCCATTTGATTTCCTGCATCAGCAGCGCCGCGAGCCCGTGCTCGCGCACCAGCGCGTCATTCGCCGGATCGCGGAAACCGCGCATATACTGGCTCGCCTCGCGCTGGACCGGGTTGGTGTAGAGCAGCTTCTGGAAGGTCGCCGGATGCGGGGCATTGGCGATCACAGCGCGCGTAACGCGGTCGTTCGCCTGGCCCGCATAGGCGGTGCCCCAGGCGATCGCGCCGCCCCAGTCGTGGCCGATCACGGTGAAGGTCTCGACGCCCAACGCGTCGGCAAGACCGAAGACGTCGCCGATCAGCTTATCGGGGGTATAGGCTTCGACCTCCTGCGGCTTGGACGAGCCGCGATAGCCGCGCTGGTCGGGGGCGATGCAGCGGTAGCGGTCGGAAAAGTGCGCGACCTGGTGGCGCCAGGTGCGATGGCTTTCGGGAAAGCCGTGGAGGAACATCAGGGCCGATCCGTCTTTCGGCCCCGTATCGACCACGTCGAGTTCGATCCCGCCGGCGAGCGCGACGCGCTGCTGTTCCATGCTCACTCCTCCGCTTCCATCTTTTCCATGTAGCCTGCGGCGACCATTCCCGCGACCTGGTCGAGCAACTGGTCGGGGGTGCGGCGCATTTCGCCCATCGCCTCCTCCATGCCCTTGGCGACGATGATCTCGCGCTGGTTGAGCGCGATCGCGTCGACCATCGTCTTCGCCGCTTCGTCCGCCGGGATGCCCTCGTCGATCACCTTGTCGCTGCGCCCGCGCTTCGAGCCGTCGGCGGTGAGCGCGTTGCGCGAGACGTCGGTGGCGACCGAGCCGGGATAGACCACGTGCACGTCGACACCGCTCTGCGACAATTCGCCGCGCAACGCATCGGCATAGCCCGCGAGGCCGAACTTGGCCGCGCTGTAGGCGGTCCGCATCGGTACGCCGACCTTGCCTGCGATCGAACTGATGAAGACCAGCTTCCCGCTGCCCCTCCCGGCCATATGCCCGATCAGCCCCTGCGCGAAGGCGATCTGCTGGGTCAGGTCGATCGTGATGATCTCGCGATAGACCTGCATGTCGGTCTTGAGCGCGCGGCTGCGCTGCGAGACGCCGGCATTGGCTATGGCGATATCGACGCCGTCCTTCCAGCCGATGGCCTCTGCAGTCGCGGCTGCCATCGCGGCGTCGTCTCGCACATCGAACGGCAGCACGAGCGTGTCGGTGGCGAGATCCGCAGCGACATCCTGCAGCCGCGCCTCGTCGCGGCCCGACAGCACGATATCCGCACCGCGCGCGGCGAAATCGCGCGCCAGCGCGGCGCCGATGCCCGACGACGCACCGGTGATCCAGACGGTCTGATTCTCGAAACTCATGGATAGCTCACAGTCTTGGGTTGATCGGGCAGGGGGATGAATTCCTCCTCGTCGTCGGGGACTTTTGGGAAGCGGCCTTGGCTCCAGTCGTCGCGCGCCTGGCGGATGCGATCGCGGTCCGAGCTGACGAAGTTCCACCACACATGGCGCCCGGTCGCGAACGCCTCGCCGCCGAGCAGCATGACGCGCCCGCCCTTGTCCGAGGACAGCGTCATGGCCTGCCCCGGTTGGAGCACGGTCAGCTCGTACAGGCCGAGATCCTGCCCGTCGACGCTCGCCTCTCCGCCGACCAGCATCATCGCGCGTTCGTCGGCTTCCGCTTCGATGGGGAGGCTGCCGGTCGGGGCGAGGACGATCTCGGCATAGATCGTGTCGGCGTGGGTCGTGGTCGGCGCGCGCCGACCCCACAGCTCGCCCATGATCACGATCGCCTTGGCGCATTGATCCTCGACCACGGGCAGGTCGGTGACCGCTTCGAAGGCGGGATCGATTTCCTCCTGCCCGTCGGGCAGCGCGAGCCAGGTCTGCATGCCGTAGAGCTGGGGTCCCGCCTCGCGCTCGTCCTGCGGGCTGCGTTCCGAATGGACAATCCCGCGTCCGGCGGTCATCAAATTCACCTGACCGGGCCGGATGGTCGCGAAGCTGCCGATACTGTCGCGATGGTCGATCGCGCCCTGAAACAGCCAGGTAACGGTGGCGAGATTGATATGCGGATGCGGCCGCACGTCCATCCCAGAGCCGATATCGAGCTGTGCCGGACCGAACTGGTCGACGAAGATGAACGGCCCGACCATGGTCCGCTCGCGCGAGGGGATTGCGCGGCGCACCTGGAACTGGCCCAGGTCGTGCGTGACCGGGGTGATGGTCTGTTCGATCATGCGCCGTCGAGCTCCGGATAGTGGCGGAAGATCCCGTCCGCGTTGAAGGCGATGCGGCGGTCGGAGGTGCTATAGGCGGCGACGCCTTCGAGTCCGGCCACCGCATCGCGGCAGGCGATCAGCTTCGGATAATTGCTTTCGACCGATTTCATCCGCTGCGGGAACATATAGCGCAGCCCCTCGACCAGCTGGAACAGCGAGGTGTCGACATGGCTCCATTTTTTGCCAAGCACGAATGCACCCTCGTTGGCGCCGAGCGCATCCTCGAAATAGGCGCAGAATTTGGGAATACGCTCGTCGCGGAAATGCGCGGCAGCCTGCCGAGCCTCGTCTTTCTGGTCGTCGTAATAGAGGCTTCCCGCGATGGGGTGATGCACCGCGTGCACCTCGGCAACGATATCGGTGACTGTCAGCTGGAGCATGATCAGTTCGAGATCACGATCCAGTTCGCCGGCACCGAAATCGTGCCGGTCGGCGAGCCAGGCGAGGATATGCGCGACCTGCGCAATCGCGAAATCGCCATCTGCCAAGTAGGGCGGGGCGAAAGGCCGGATGCCCGCGCGCGCCTCCATGTCGGCAATCAGCGCATCGGCCCCGTCCTCGCGCGCCCTGTCGCGGTAAGCGACCCCGGCGGCCTCGAGCGCCAGCCGGACGAATTCGCCGCGCCCCGGGATCGTCGGCCAGTACCATAGGTCGTAGGTCATCGGGCTTCGTCGGGCGTCAGTGCGCGGATGGCGAGAGCGTGGACCCGCTGCCCAGGGATATCGCCCAGTGCGGTGTTGACCATGCGCTGGCGTTCGAGCCGGGATTTGCCTGCGAAGCTGCCGCTGACGATCACCACGGTGAAGTGCGATTCGCCCGAGCCGTCGTCGCCCGCATGGCCGCTGTGGCGGGCGCTGTCGTTGATCACTTCGAGCCGCTCGGGCGCGAAGGCGTCCTTGAGCAGGACTCGGATTTCCTCTTCCATCGATCCGGCCATGGATGTGTTTTGGGGGTTCCCTTCGGGCTTGTCCATGCCCATCCTAATGGGCGTGAGGCAGACGAAGTTCCACGGACGATACGAGGACAGCGAGCGCATATGCGAGGCGCCCGGCTGCCGCGAACCGGGCGAGTTCCGCGCGCCCGGAGAGCGCCACAGTTCGTTCGACGGTCCGGGCGAGTGGCGCTGGTTCTGCCTCGACCACGTCCGCGACTTCAACCGCGGCTACGACTGGTTCGACGGGATGAGCGCGGACGAGATCCTCGATGCGCAGGGCCCGGCATCGGGCTGGCGCACCGAAAGCCCGAGTTTCCGGCCGACAGCCGGGGTCGACGGCATGCCGCGCTGGGCCGATTTCGACGATCCGCTCGATGCGATCTCGGCGCGTGCGAGCGGCATCAAGAGCCGCGCGCAGCGCGAGGCGGAAATGGCCATGGACGGCCGCTTCAGCCGCGAGGAAGCGCAGGCGCTCGAAACAATGGGGCTGGGCCTCGATGCCGACCGGCGGCGGCTGCGGCGGCGCTATTCGGAACTGGTGCGCCGCTACCACCCCGACCGCAACGGCGGCGACCGGCAATACGAGTCGCGGCTGGGGCGAGTGGTCGCAGCCTATCAGCTGCTGCGGAAATCGCACGCGATCGGGTGACGGCCCGCACCGCATTCGATTTTCTCATTCGCCGCAAATCGCCGCCTCGATCCTGGTATGGTCGATCTTCTGCATTTCGCCCATCGCCGCGAAAACGCGCTCGCGGGCATCGGCATCGTCGTGGCCGAGACCATGCATCAGCACGCGGGGAACGATCTGCCAGCGGACGCCGAAACGATCCTTGACCCAGCTGCACATCATCGGTTCGCCGCCATCGGCCAGCAGCGCATTCCAATAGCAATCGGTCTCTTCCTGCGTATCGGTGAAGACCTGGAACGACACCGCATCGGTGAATTCAGTTTGGGCGCCGCCGTTCAGCGCGAGGAACGGCCGCCCGAACACGGTGAAATCGACCGTTATGACATCGCCCTTGCTGCCGCCGGGATAGTCGCCCGGTGCACGCTCGATCGTGCCGAGTTCGCTATCGGGAAACAACTCGCAATAGAACCGCGCGGCTTCTTCCGCCTGCCGGTCGAACCACAGGCAGGTCGCCATCGCGTTTTCGGCAATGGGCCGGTCAGCCATCGGCGTTCTCCTCCGGCATGTATTCTGCGCACACCGCCTCGGTGTGCTTGTACGCGTCGCGCGCCCGCATCCGTGCGACATAATCCTTGAACGAATCGCGTGTAGGCAGCGTGCCGAAGCGCAAGCCCCAATCGAGTTGCGCTCCGACATAGACATCCGCCATGGTGAAGCGCTCGCCGCAGACATGGGCATGCTGCGAGAACCACCCGTCGAGCGCATCGACCACCCGTTCGAGCGAGCCGAACCCGGCCGTGCCCTGCTGCTCCTGGTTCGGTTCGAAGCCCATCGCCTTGGCGGTTATCGCCTGCTCGACGGGGCCTGCGGCGAAGAACAGCCAGCGGAAATAGTCCGCGCGCTCCTCCTCGCGGGGGGCGTAGTTGCTCGCCTCGGCCTCGCCCAGATAATGGCAGATCGCCGCCGCCTCGGTCACGACATGGATATGATCGCCCCCATTTTCTTTGGCGTGATGGTGGACCAGCGTCGGCACCTTGCCCATCGGATTGGCGTCGAGCAGGCCCTGCGGCTTGTCCGCCCAGTCGACGATCACCGGCTCGTAGTCCGCTCCGACCTCGTGCAGCGCCCACCATGCGATCCAGCCGCGGCTCATCGGATTGGTGAAGAAGGTGTATCTGGCCATCGTCTTTTCCCTCAGTTGCGCTTGCCGATCAGCGAGAACATCGCGCCTTGCGGATCGAGCCCGGCGAAGACGTAGTCGCCGCCGGGGATTTCCATCGGGCCGTTGAGAATCTGTCCGCCATTCGCCTTCACGTAGCCGGCCGCTTCGTCGATGTCGGGAACGCGGAAATAGAAGCTCCACAGCGAAGCGGGCATTGCGTCGGGCTTCTGCATGATCGCGCCGAGCGTGTAACCGCCCTGATCGTACACCTGGTAGAGCCCCATCTCGCCCATATCCATCGCGTCGCCCTTCTTCCACCCGAACAGGGCGGTGTAGAAGGCGTCCGCGGCGGCGGGATCGGCGGTCGTGAGTTCGTTCCACGCGCAATGCCCTTCGCGCGGTTCGTGCCTGGCGAAAGATACGCTCGGCGGGCCTTCGGGTTGCATGAGATAGAACGGCACGCCCTGCGGGTCCGCCACGAATGCCATGTGACCGACGCCCTCGAGATGGTTGGGCCCCATCATCGCGGTGCCGCCGAGTTCCGTCAGTTTGCCGAGCGCCGCGTCGATATCCTCGACCGCGACATAGCCCGCCCACAGCGGGCGCGCGCCGCCGTCGGTCATGTCTTTCGTAAGCGGCATCAGGCCGACGATCTCGACGCCGTCCCTGCTGCCGAGGCGGTAGTCCATCCCCGGCGTGCCGCTGTCGGCGAAGCTCCAGCCGAGCAACGGGGCGTAGAAGCCCTGCGCCGCATCGGCATCGGTGGTCATGAGTTCGTACCAGATGAAATCGCCGTGCTTGTCCGCCATTTCAGGCCTCCTTCCACACCAGCGGTTCGAACCCGCCGTAGACCATGCGCTTGCCGTCGAACGGCATGTCGCTGCCGTCGTCCGCTCCGAATTCCTTCATTCGTTCGTCGGCCATCATCCTGTCGTGGCTGGCGTCGGCGGTTTCCTTGTCGTCCCAGGTGACCCACGAAAACACGATCTTCTCGCCCTCTTCGGCCTTGACCGCCCGGCGGAAATCGGTGGTCTTGCCATCGGGGACGTCGACCTCCCAGCATTCGATCTGCGACCTGGCGCCGTAATCCTTGGCGATCTCCCAGAACTTCTCGGCGACGTCCTTGTACGCCTGCTTGTTGCCTTCGGGCACGGCAATGATGAACCCGTTCACATACATGGTCACTCTCCTTGGTTTTGCTCGGGTGCGTTGCGGTCGAAGGCGGCGAGTTGGTCGGCCATGGCCTGCGCGAAACCGGGGCGTGCTTCGCCGCGTGCGACATAGGCCTCGACCGCCGGGTGCGCGGCGAGCAGCTTGCTGCCGCCGATCGCGCGCAACACCGTGACCATGGCGATATCGGCGATGGTGAAGCTCTCGCCGAGCCACTCGCGCCCGTCGAGTCGCTGTTCGAGCGGGGCGAGGCGGCGGGCGATGAATTCCTCGAGGCTCGGCCGGCGCAGTTTCGCCCATTCCTCGCCGCGCGCGAAGGCGGTGACGTTGGTGAATTCGAACATGGCGGGTTCGATCGAATTGAACGCGCCTAGCAGCCAGGACAGCGCGTCCGCGCGCGCCTGCCCCTCGCGCGGTAGCAGCGCCTCGCTCTTCTCGCCCAGGTGGAGCAGGGTGGCGCCGCTTTCGAACAGCACGATGTCGCCGTCGCGCATGATCGGGACCTGGCCCCAGGGTTGCGCTTCGAGCAGCCAGCCGGGCTTGTCCCGCACGTCCGCGAGGCGCTCGCGATAGCGAATGCCCGCTTCCTCGCACGCCCAGCGCGGGCGCAGGTCGCGCACGAAGCCGCGCGCGAAATCGGGCACCCATTGGTAGCCGGTGATTTCGATTTCGGCGCCGGGATCGATCATCGTCATCGCCTTGCTCCTCAAGCCATCGCTTCGACGGGTCCGGCCCCGGTCACCGCTTCCATATCCATCCACATCGGCTCCCACACATGGCCGTCGGGATCCTCGAAGCTGCGTCCGTACATGAAGCCGTAGTCCTGCGGCGGATTGGGATCGGCCGTGCCGCCGTTCGCGCGCGCGGTATCGACGATCGCGTCGACCGCCGAACGATCCTCGCGGCTGATGCACAGCGCGACCTGAGCGCTCTTCTTCGCATCGGGAATCTCTTTCGTGGTGAAGCTTCTCCACTTTTCATGCGTCAGCAGCATGACGCAGATCGTTTCGCTCAATTGCATGGCCGCGGCGGTCTCGTCGGTGAACCGGGGCTCGTTGGTGAAGCCGATCGCCTCGTAGAAGGCCTTCGATTTGGGCAGGTCGGCGACGGGCAGGTTCACGAAGATCATCTGGGTCATCGGGCATTCTCCTGATCGAAAAGCAGCATAAGGTAGCGCTTGAGATGCATCAGGCTGTCGCGCGCCATGGCGATCGCACGGTCGTCGTCGTCCTGCGTCTTGGCGAGGATGAAGGCGCCCTGGATCACCACCTGGACGTGGCGCGACAGGCTCGCAGGATCGGCGTCGATGCCGTATCTCGCGACCGCTTCGGCAAAGTCGGGGTCGAACAGGTCGGCATTGCCGAGAATGCTCTCGCGGCAGGCCGCCCGGATCGGCTCGCTGGTGCGGAAGCTCTCCTGGATCATCGTGCCGGCGACGCAGCTGAAGCTCTCGGCGGGGCCGCCGATCAGCGCGATCCGCAGGTCGAGATAGCCGAGGATGCGGTCGAGCGGATCGTCTTCGAGCCGGAACGGCGCGTCGCTGAAGAATCCCGAGGTCGAGCGGCTCCAGTACCGCGCCAGTTCGGCGCCGAGCGCTTCCTTGGATTCGAAATGGTGGAAGAACCCGCCCTTGGTTACGCCTGCTTCCGCGCACAACTCCCCCACCGAAGTGGCGGCGAACCCCTGCTTGCGGACGAGGCGCACGCCCGCCTCGAGCAGGCGGTCTCGAGCATTTTGCGGCTCGGGGCGGAAGGCGCGATTCGGTATCACAATTTGTGCATACCGACCGGTTGGTATGTTGGCAAACGCATTGAGACGAGTGGAGTAAGGCTGCTGTCGAAACAATCAATTTTGTCGGAAGGCCCAGCGCAACGCCTTGCCCATGCCCCAGGTTGCCGCGCGCGCCGGGATTGCGGCAAGGCCGGGCTTTTCCAGCCCGAGCAGCGAGCGCGCGAAGGGCGGCAGCAACGCGACCGCCTCGGCGCCGAGCATCGCCTGCAGCGCAGGCGGGGCACCTTCGGGCTTCTGCGTCAGCACCAGTTGCGCCACCTCGCGCGCCTCGGGCGAGCTGCGCAGGTCGCGCCGCATCTCGCGGAATAGCGCCTCCGCCTCGCGCTGGTCGACCGGGACCGGATCGGCGCCGAGCGCGCGCGCGATCACGGCGAACTGGCGATAATACTCGTCGCGTTCGTGGTGCGGCATCTCCGGCCGGACATGCCGCACATAGGCGGCGAGGAAGCTGGTCGCCTCGGCCACGTGTACCCAGGCGAGCGTGCGCGGATTGCGCGCGGAGTAAGCCGAGCCGTCGGGCAGCGTGCCGGTGACGCTCTCGTGGATGCGGTTGACCCGCTCGATCGCCGCCTGCGCGTCGTCGCGATGCCCGAAACTGGTGACCGCGATGAAGCGCGCCGTGCGGCGCAGGCGGCCGTGCATGTCGGTGCGGAAATTCGAGTGATCGAGCACACCCTGCAGCGCATGCGGATGGAGCATCTGCAACAGCAGGCTGCGGATCCCGCCGACCATCATCGCGACCACGTCGGCATGCACCATGCGGATCGGCGTGTCCTTTTCGAACAGCGCCTCGTCCGAGGGCGGCACCGACCGCTCGCCCGCCTCGACATCGTTGAACACCGCGCGCACCCTGGCGACGAGCGATTTGCGAAATCGTTCTGATAGCGGTCCTTGCGGCATCGGCAGCCAATATAGGCTTGGCGCGCGCGGGATAAATGCCTAGGTCGCACCCCGCAATGAACGACATGACCGACAAGACCTTCGAAGCCTCCGCCAAGACCGTGCTCGCGGCGCCCGACACCGAAGTCGAAGTGCGCGACACTTTCGGCATCGATATCGACTGGAAAGTACCGGCTTTCAGCAAGCCCGACCAGCGCACCCCCGATCTCGACGAGGCCTATGTGTTCGACCCGGACACGACGCTGGCGATCCTCGCGGGCTTCGCGCACAACCGGCGGGTGATGGTGCAGGGGTATCACGGCACCGGCAAGTCGACGCATATCGAGCAGGTCGCCGCGCGGCTCAACTGGCCGTGCATCCGGATCAATCTCGACGCGCATATCAGCCGCATCGACCTCGTCGGGCGCGACGCGATCGTGCTGCGCGACGGCTTGCAGGTGACCGAATTCCGCGAAGGCCTGCTGCCGTGGGCGCTGCAGCATCCGGTCGCGCTGGTGTTCGACGAATACGACGCCGGGCGGCCCGACGTGATGTTCGTGATCCAGCGCGTGCTCGAGCAGCAGGGCAAGCTGACGCTGCTCGACCAGAACCGGGTGATCCGCCCCGATCCGCATTTCCGCCTGTTCGCCACCGCCAACACGGTCGGGCTGGGCGATACCAGCGGCCTCTATCACGGCACGCAGGCGATCAACCAGGGGCAGATGGACCGCTGGAATATCGTCACCGGCCTGAACTACCTGCCCGCGGAGACCGAGCAGGAAATCGTCAAGTCGAAGAACCCCGACACCGACGACAAGCTGGTCGCCGACATGATCAAGGTCGCCGACCTGACGCGGCAGGGCTTCATCAACGGCGACATCTCGACCGTGATGAGCCCGCGCACGGTCATCACCTGGGCCGAGAACGCGGCGATCTTCAAGGATGTCGGATTCGCCTTCCGCCTCAGCTTCCTCAACAAGTGCGACGAGGCCGAGCGGATGCTGGTGGCGGAATACTACCAGCGCGTGTTCGGCGAGGATTTGCCCGAGAGTGTGGTCGGGAACGGTTAAGCCGAGACCCCCTATCAATAGCTGTGTTATTCGTTTAACACAGTAGGCGATGGGCGTTTTCGATCTCTTCGGCCGCGGGAGCAGGCCCGATCCGGAAACCGAGCCGCATGGCGGGTTCTACCGCATCGGTGAAACGCCCGCAGGGCCATGGCACGGCGACGAAGACGAGGACGAACTCGTCTACCGTTCGGGCACGCTCGCACCCGATTACGACGCGTGGGATGCGCGGCTCGAACAGGTCGACCGGCATATCGAGGAACAGGAGGAACGCCGCCGCACCAATTGGTGGCAGCGCGAGCATTGGCGAGCGCGGCGCAAGCGCTGGTGGGCGGTGCGGATCGTCGCCGCCTGCATCGGACTGTTCATCCTGCTGGTCGCGTGGCTGGCGATTACCGCGCCGCTGTCGCGCTCGCTCGAACCGATCGCGCCCCCGCAGATTACGCTGCTCGCCGCCGACGGCACGCCGATCGCGCGCAACGGGGCGGTGGTGGGCGAGCCGGTGCAGGTGGCGCAGCTGCCCGATCACGTCGTCCAGCCCTTCCTCGCCATCGAGGACCGGCGTTTCTACGATCACTGGGGCGTCGATCCGCGCGGGATCGCGCGCGCGCTGTTCACCGGGGTGGGCGGGGGCAGCACGATCACCCAGCAGCTCGCCAAGTTCACCTTCCTGACCCCCGAGCAGACGCTGACGCGCAAGGCGCGCGAGGCGCTGATCGCGTTCTGGCTCGAAGCGTGGCTGACCAAGGACGAGATCCTCGAACGCTATCTCTCCAACGCCTATTTCGGCGACAACACCTACGGTTTGCGCGCCGCCTCGCTGCATTATTTCTACCGCCACCCCGAGAACTTGAAGCCCGAGCAGGCGGCGATGCTCGCCGGGCTGTTGCAGGCGCCCTCGCGCTATGCCCCGACCAAGGACTTCGATCGCGCCAAGCGGCGGATGGATCTCGTCGTCGGCTCGATGGTCGCCGCCGGCTACCTGACCGAGGCGCAAGCGGCTGCGATGCCCGTGCCCAAGCTCGATGTGCGCGCCACCAACGAACTGCCGACCGGCACCTATTTCGCCGACTGGGCGCTGCCCGCCGCGCGCGAGCGGACCGAGACCGGCTATGGCGGGCAGACGCTCACCACCACACTCGATTCGCGGCTGCAGGGGATCGCGCGCAAGGTCGTGGCGCGCGCGCCGCTCGGCAAGGCGCAGGTCGCGCTGGTGGCGATGCGCCCCAATGGCGAGGTCGTCGCAATGATCGGCGGCAAGGACTACGGCGAATCGCCGTTCAACCGCGTCACCCAGGCGCAGCGCCAGCCCGGTTCGACCTTCAAGCTGTTCGTTTATCTCGCCGCCTTGCGCGCAGGGCTGACGCCCGCCGACCCGGTCGACAACACCGAGTTCACCAGCGGCTCCTACCAGCCGAAGAATGCGGGTGAGCGCTACTCCGACACGCTAACCCTCGAAGAGGCCTTCGCGCGGTCGAGCAATGTCGCAGCCGTGCGGCTGTTCGATTTCGTCGGCGACGAGGCGGTGATCGAGGCGGCGCGCGA
Organism: uncultured Altererythrobacter sp.; assembly: GCA_913055875.1. Lineage (GTDB taxonomy): Bacteria > Pseudomonadota > Alphaproteobacteria > Sphingomonadales > Sphingomonadaceae > CAJXJY01. The sequence goes on along the minus strand of CAJXJY010000003.1, from coordinate 33,874 downwards.
TCTCGGAGTCCGGTCCCCGCTCGCGCAGCGCGATCCGAGCCTCGCGCTCGGTACCTCGACCATGACGCTGCTCGAACTGACCGCCGCCTATGCGGGGATCGCGGCGAACGATTTTCCGGTCCGGCCGCACGCCTTCCGGCAGGAAGAGGAGGGCTGGTTCGACTGGCTGTGGAACGGGCGCAGCAGCCTGTCGGGGCGCCATCACGCCGATCTCGAGCGGATGCTGCGCCGCGCGGTCAACCACGGCACCGGGCGCGCGGCGATGTTGCGCGGGCCCAATTTCGGCAAGACCGGCACCAGCCAGGACAATCGCGACGCGCTGTTCGTGGGCTATGCCGGCGACCTGGTGGTGGGCGTGTGGATCGGCAATGACGACAATTCGCCGCTCGGCGGAATCTCCGGCGGTGGGCTGCCCGCGCTGATCTGGCGCGATTTCATGAAGCAGGCGCTCGGCGAAACCGAGGCGTCGCGCCGCTCGACTCCCCGGCCCAATCCAAGCGGGCCGGTGCAGCCGCAGGACGTCCCCGAGATCGACGATATTCCGCTCGACGAGGAGGGCTCGCGCCTGCGCATCCGCGACGACGGGGTGATCATTTCGACGGATGTGAACGGCGTGCCGGTCGATGTCCGGCTCGACGGGAACGGGGTTGGGGTGGAGCCGGGGGCTGATCGGCGATCGCGCGAATAGGTTTCCTGCAACCCGACAAACCCGTTCGCCCTGAGCCTGTCGAAGGGCTGCACTTCACTTCCGGCGCTGCACCGGAAGAAAAGCAGTGCTTCGACAAGCTCAGCACGAACGGAAATTATTCGTCGTTCCCCGTGGCAACCATCAGGATATTCATCACCGCGGTCGCGACCGGGCGGCTGCGATCGTCCTGCCACGCTTCGACCTCGACATTGGCGTTGCGCCGTCCGAGCCGGGTGATGCGGCCCTGTGCATAGCTCGTCTTGCTTTTCGCGGCGGAGAGAAATTGCACCGTCATGCCGATCGGTTTCATCCGCGCCTGTCGGTTCCTGCGGTGAAGTTCGGCGCGCAGCGCAGCGTAGCCGGCATTCTCGAGCAGCCCGCTGGTCGCGCCGCCGTGGAATACCGTCGGCCGGCCCTCGACGATTTCGCTGAAATCGAGCGCCAGCACCGGCGCGCCATCCTCGCTCCGCTCGACGCGGATACCCAGTGAGCGCGCGTAGGCGGGTAGCTCGTGCGCCAGGTGGGGTTTCGTGTCATCGCCGCTCATGCCCGGCTCGCTCCGATGGTCATGAACACGCCTGCGATATGCGCCACGGGGTCGCCGACATCGCCGTCATGCGCGACGCCGCGCAGGAAAGCGGCGGAGCGGGTGATCCGGTAGCATTCGGCGCGCCCGTTCACCGCCGCACCATCGCGCGCCGGGCGCATGTAGTCGACCCTCAGGTCGAGCGTTGCCACCGCGCGGAATTCCTTTGTCGCAGTCCAGATCGCCATGCCGCACGCCATGTCCATCAGGCTGACGATCGGACCCGAGGCGAGAATCCCGCTGCCGGTCTCGCCGACCAGGTCCTCGCGCCACGGCAGCGCGAGCTCGACCCAGTCCTCGCCGTGCTCGACATAGCGCAGGCCGAGCCAGCCCGGGTGCCCCCGTCCGAGCATGAATTTCGCGGCCGTTTCCGGATCGAAGGGAGGCAGTTCCGACGCCATCGGCCCCCTCCTCTAGGGGATCATCCGGATATGACAAGATTGCGGTTTCTGTAGCTTCCCCCTCGCGGTGAAGCGGTCTGCAAGTGGGGGGATCGCAGCCGTACAAACGCACGGAGACCTTTATGGAACTGCCCAAGCTCGACCTGTCCAGCCTGCCCGATCTCGATACCGTCACCGGGATGTTCGGGAGTCTTTCCGACCTCGCCAATGCGGCCTCCGACGACCGGATAGTGATCGTGATGGTCTATATCTACGAGACGATGCCGCCTGCCGCGTCCGGCCTGTTCTGAACCGGAGGCGCAACGCATGCATACCGGCCCCGGCCTGCAGACGCTGCGGGCCGATCCATCGGTGCAGCAGCGGGCGCAGGAGGCGGTCGAACAGGCCAGGACGGCCTGGCTGGCGCGGCCCGAAATCGGGCATCTGCGGCGCGATCTCGCCCGCTACGGCGCGGGCAAGGCGCTGGACGAGCTCCCCGCGCTGGGCGAGTTGATGCGCTCGCGCGAGAAGGCCGCGGCCCTCGCCGAAGGCCTCGCGAGCGCGATGTGTGCGGTGCTGTCGCGACAGCCGTTTGCGCAGATTCCCTTGCGGCATAACTATTCCGACCGGCTGGCGCTGGTCCACGTGCTCCGCGAGGCGCGTTCGATCCTGTCGCTGGTTCTCTACGAGCCGGGCGAGCGGCAGCCCGCGGCAACGGCCTGCTTCGGGTCGGGCGAGCGGCACGAACTGTGCCTCGCCGGGCAGGCCCTAACGCGCCTCGTCTCGCTCGGTGACGCCGATCGCGGGAGCAGGTCGGTCTCGATCGAGCGGGGCACGATGACGCCGGGCGAGCGGACGAGCTTCGACAATGCGCGCGAAACCAAGCTGGTCGATTCGGTCGCGCGGGGCGGTATGGTCCAGCTGCGCCTTTCGCGCGCGATCGAAAATCCTCCGCCGGCGCGCGAATACCGGCTGTCGGACGGTGCGCTCGTCCACCAGGCAGCGGGCGACCGGGGCGAGAGCAGGCGCGAACTGGCGATGGCCCTGCTGGGACGCATGGAACGTGGCGATGCGGTGCCGGCCATGCAGGACCTTGCAAACCGCGGCCCGCCCCATTTGCGCTGGCAAGCGCTGCGCGAGTGCCTTGCGCTCGACACGTGCCGCGGCTTCGCCTCGCTGTGCGCCATCGCGGCCGATCCCGCCGACGAACTCTCCACCGCCGCCGCCTCGCTCAGAACGCAGCTGGTTGCGGTGCATCCGCAGCTCGGCAGTCTGGAGGCGGCCCGATCCCCCGCCTGATTGCCGTCGAGGATGCCGCCTGCTGCGACCTGCGCGAATGCGCGGACGCACTCGATGCGAAGGGGTTCGACGTCGCCGACGAGGACAGCCTGCATCACGCCGCCCTGTGGTTGCGGCGGCTCGGCAACGACCGGACGTTTCTGGGCGACATGTTGCTGGACGAGCTCAAGGGCCGGGGCAGGGAGGACATACCGGACAGCGCCTACAGCCCGCAGGCGATGGTGCTCACCGGCATGCGCCGCGGCTATTTCCTGCGCGCCAATATCTGGCCTGCCGAACAGGACCACGCCTACCGCGCGAGCGGACCCGCGGCTTTCGCCTACGACGTGCCGCACGATCACAATTTTTCCTTCCTTACGCTGGGCTATTTCGGCCCCGGCTACCGCAGCGACTATTGGGAATACGATTACGAGACGGTCGCAGGTTATCCGGGCGAGAAGGCGGGGCTGCGTTTCGTCGAGAGCAGCGCGCTCGATCCGGGCAAGATCATGCTCTATCGCGCGCATCGCGACGTGCATTCGCAAGCGCCGCCGCAGAGCCTGTCGGTCTCGCTCAACGTCATGGCGACCGATCCGGCGCAGGGGTGGTTCGACCAATACCGGTTCGATCCGGCAAGCGACACGATCGTGGGTGCGATCAGCCCGAATTCGACCGAAGCTTTTCTGCGGATCGCCGTCGCGCTGGGCGGCGAGCAAGCGCTCGATCTGGCCGAGCGGTTCGGGCGTTCGCATCCGTCAGACCGGTTGCGGCTGGCGTGTTTCGAGGCCCGGGCGGCGCTGGTCGAAGCGTCCGCCGCGGACGCGGTGTGGCGCGAGGCCGAACTGTCGGGGAGCAGGCTGCTCGAGGCCGAAGCGCCGCGGCGCAGGCAGGCGCTGGAGCGCTAGGTCAGAACGAACTTCCCGCCAGCGCGTCGATCGCGCCCTGCAGGATAACCGCTGCGGCGTGGCTGTCGATCCGCTGGGCGCGTTTGGCGCGGCTCAGGTCCTGGCCGATCATGTCGCGCTCGGCGCTGGCGGTGGACCAGCGCTCGTCCCACAGCAGCACTGGCAGGCCGAGCGCTTGCGCCAGATTGCGGGCATAGGCGCGGCTGGCCTGCGCGCGCGGGCCCTCGCTGCCGTCCATGTTGCGCGGCAGGCCGAGCACGATGCCGGCCACGTGGCGCTCGGCAATCAGTGCGGACAGCGCCGCGCAATCCTTGCCGAACTTGCCGCGCGGCAACGTCTTGCCGGCACTGGCGAATTGCCACCCGGCGTCGCACAGCGCGGTGCCGATGGTCCTGGTGCCGAGATCGAGCCCGAGCAGCGCGCCGCCATCGGGCAGCGCGTCGCCGAATTCGCCCGCGCGGTCGGTGATCAGGGCGCCGGCGCCCATGCCCCGACCCGGCGCGCGACATCGGCCTGCACGTTCCGCCAGAACAGCGGGATGTCGTAGACGTGGTAGTTATTGCCCGGCAGCACCGCGTCGCCGACTTCGGGCGGATCGCCGATCAGCAGCAGCCCGCGCTCGTCGCAGCGCGCGGGGACCGAAGCGGGAACCAGCTCGCCGGTCTCGTAGGCCTCGTCGGGGATCAGCGTGCCGAGATTGAGCGAGGCTTCGGCGGTGCCGTTGATCGTCCCCGTGATCGGGTTGGTGCACAGGATCCTGCTGTCGCCGCGCGGCTGGCCGTCGAGACCCGGCGAATCGCGATAGCTTTCGAGCAGGCGGCCGGGGTCGGCGGGTTCGGCGAAGCTTGACCAGCTCAGGATGCAGCCGGTCTGCTCTGCGGTGACGCAGGCGGGAAAGCCCAGTTGGGGCAGGTCGTGGTCGATCGAGACCGGCCAGCCGACGACATAGGCCGCAACCACGCGCGGGGCGATGCCGCTGGCGGCGACCTCCTCCTGGAGCAGCTTGAGCAGATGGAGCGAGCCCTGGCTGTGCCCCGCGAGCACGATCGGAGTGCCTTCGTCGACGCTTTCGAGGAAATAGTCGAACGCCTGTTTGACGTCGCGGTAGGCCGAATCGATCGCCTGCTGCGCTTCGGGCTGCTCGGTCAGGAAAGCGCCGAAAGTCGCCTGGCGGTAGCGCGGGGCCCAGATCTCGCTCGCCTGGTTGAACGGGCTCGCCATGCCGCGCACGTAGATGCGCGCGATCCGCTGCGAGCGTTCGTCGTCGAGGGGGGCGTTCCAGTTGGCGCGGTCGAGATAGCTGGTCGGGTGGATGAAGAAGACGGCGAAGTCGCGCGGTTTGGTCTCGGCGGGGGCGGGCACGCTGCGGCCTGCGCCCTCGATCGCGGGCTGCCAGCGCGCCGGATCGTCGACCCCGATGCCGGGGCGCGAGAACCACATCGCCGGATCCTCGTAGGCGTTGACCTCGAGCGCTTCCTGCTCGACGAAATCCTGCGTCGGGATGAAGGCGACCTCGGCCGCGCGGTCCCACCAGATATAGAGCGCGAAGCCGGCGATGATGACCAGCACGATCACCGCCGCGACGAAATTGAGGAACCTGCGGACCATCAGCCTTCCCTTGCCACATGCTTGTCTTCGTCGTCGAACCGCGCCGCGCGGCGCTCGAGCCCGACCTTGATCATCGCCAGCAACGGATCGGCCAGCGCGACGCCGAGGATGCCGAACAGCACGCCGAAGATCAGCTGCGCCGACAGCACCAGCCCGGGGGCGAGGTCGACCGTCTTCTTGGCGATCATCGGGATCAGCACGTAGCCGTCGAAATTCTGGACGAAGAAATAGACGAAGATCGTGTAGAGTCCCATCTCGGTTCCGCCCGAGAAGCCGACCAGCACCATCAGCACGCCCGAGATGATCGCGCCGATATTGGGGATGAAGGCGAGCAGGCCGGTGAGCAGCGCCAGCAGCGCCGCCATCGGCACCGGTCCGATCCCGATCAGATAGCCGCCGAAGGCGAGCAGGACGTAGGTGAACAGCCCTTCGATCACCATGCCGAACAACCGCCCCGCGAGCAGGCGGCGCATCGTGTGGCTCTGGTGGGCGATGGTGTCGTGGAAGGCGGCGCGGTGGCGTTCGGGCACCATCCATGCGACGCCGCGCTCGTAGAGATTGGGATCGATCGCGAAATAGACGCCGATGATGACGATCAAGAGCAGCGTGGTCAGCCCGCCGAAGATACCGCCGATCGCGCGGGTGACGGTGCCGACCCCGCTCGACAGGCTGGTGGCGATGCCCTGCACGTCGGCGAGGCTGATCGCCACGCCCTGATCGCGCAGCCAGGCGAAGAAGCGCCCGAGCTGCTCGTTGACGATCTCGGGCAATTGCGCGGCTTCGCGCGAAATCTGCGAGCCGGCGAAATAGCCCAGCCAGATGAAGAAGGCGACCGCCGCCGCGATGACGATCGCGACGCGCCAGTTGCGCCCGATCGGCAGCCATTTGCCGAGCAGCCGTGCGCCGCCGTCGACCAGCGCGCCGAACACCATCGCGCCGAAGATCACCAGCAGCGATTGCGACAGATAGATTGCGAGCACGACTAGCCCGATGACAGAAGCCCAGACGAAGGCGCGCCCCGCCTCGAAGCGCAGCTGCGCATCGCCGATACGCGTCGGGCTGGCGCCCATGGTGCGTTCGCCCGGCTCTGCTGGGGGCACCGCGTCGTCGCTCATTCGGCGGCGTCGCTATCGGCGATCGCCGGGCGCAGCGTGGTCCAGGCCCGGTCGCCGCGCAGCGAGGTGAACCAGCTGACCGGGTTCCAGCTGGTCGTACCGTCGAGCGAGAAGGTGATGAATTCCGCCCGTCCGCCGATATTTTCGAGCGGCACCGAGTCGCCGAGGCCGCCGCCGGCATAGGGGTTTACCGGTGCGCGGCTGTCGGCCGAGTGGTCGCGATTGTCGCCCATCACGAACACATGGCCCTCGGGCACGGTGTAGGGGCCGTAATTGTCGAGGCCGCCATCGTAATCCTCGTTGACCACGACATAGGTGGCGCCGTTGGGCAGCGTCTCGCGCGCAACCGGGATTTCGTAGACCGGCTCGCCCGCGTCGTCGCGCGACCGGTAGCGGTCGAAATCCTTCAGGCACGGGGTGCCGTCGCAGACATGCTGGTCGCTCGCGACGGGAATCTGCAGCGCGGGTTCGAATTCCTGCTCGATCGGCGTGCCGTTGAGGATGATCCGGCCGCCGCGCACCTCGATCGTATCGCCGGGCAGCGCGACGACGCGCTTGATATAGTCCTCGTCGCGCAGCGGATGCACGGGAATGACGATATCGCCGTATTCGGGCGTCGCGGGCCAGATGCGCCATTCGCCGCGCGGCAGCAGGTGGAAGCTCGCCGAGGCCCAGCTCCAGCCATAGGGGTACTTGCTCACCACCAGCCGGTCGCCGACCATCAGGTTGGGCATCATCGAGGTCGAGGGGATGTAGAACGGCTTGGCGATGAAGCTGTGAAACGCCAGCACCGCGAGCAGCATCAGCGCCAGCCCGCGAATCTCGGCAAGCCAGTTGATCTTGTCCTTGCCGTTCTCCTCCGTGCTGTCGGGGGCCGCCTCGGCAGGCTGTTCGGTCGTTTCGGTGTCGGTCACGGTGGCGTTAACTGTACTCATAAGGGGCGTGCCTCGATGATCACGTAGGCCTGCGCCCATGGGTGGTCGTCGGTGAGGGTCAGGTGAACGAGCGCCTCATGGCCATCCGGAGTCAATTCCGCAAGCCGCTTTGCCGCGCCGCCCGTCAATGCGAGCGTAGGCGCGCCCGATTTCGCATTCACCACGCCGATGTCTCTCATGTAGACGCCGCGGTAGAAGCCGGTGCCGACAGCCTTGGAAAAGGCCTCCTTGGCTGCGAAGCGCTTGGCGTAGGTGCCGGCGCGGGTGTAGGGGCGCTTCGCCGCCTTGGCGCGCTCGATCTCGGTGAAGCAGCGCAGTTCGAAGCGCTCGCCATGGCGGTCGAGCGCTTTCTCGATCCGCTCGATATTGCACAGGTCGGAGCCGAGACCGATGATCATGGGATGAGCCACGCGCCGATACGGCCGACGAGGAAACTGGTCCCCGTCGCGCCAAGGAAAATCAATAGCGATGTTTTTTGGCTGCGACCCAGCCCGCGGACGACCCAGATCGCGAAAGCGAGCCAGGGCAGGCCGATATAGAAGGTGACGATCCAACCTCGCCTGAAATCGCTGTCCGCGCCCCCGCCGAACGACATCGCAGCGCTGATGACCAGCGTAACCCCCGCCAGCACCAGGAACATCGCCACTTTCACGGCGATCCAGGCGATGTCCCGACCGTTCACCGCGCGTCGTCCATCAGGTCGCGCATTCGCCGCACGCTCTCTTCCAGCCCCACGAACACCGCCTCGCCGACGAGGTAATGACCGATATTGAGCTCCGCCAGCTGCGGAATCGCGGCGACCGGCTGGACGTTTTCGTAGGTCAGCCCGTGCCCGGCATGCGGCTCGATGCCGTTCTTGGCGGCGAGCGCGGCCATGTCGGCGATGCGCTTCAGCTCCGCCGCGGTGCGCTCGCGGTCGCCGTCGAGATGCGCGTGCGCGTATTCGCCGGTGTGGAATTCGACCACCGGCGCGCCCAATCGCAAGGCGGCGTCGAGCTGGCGCTCGGTCGCCTCGATGAACAGGCTGACGCGGATGCCGGCATCGGCGAGCCGGGTCACGATTGGCGCGAGCTGGTTGTGCAGGGCCGCCGCGTCGAGCCCGCCCTCGGTGGTGCGTTCCTCGCGCTTCTCGGGGACGATGCAGGCGGCGTGCGGGCTGTGACGCAACGCGATTTCGAGCATTTCATCGGTCGCTGCCATTTCGAGGTTGAGCGGGAGGTCGGTGGCGGCCTGAATACGCTCGAGGTCGTCGTCGCGGATATGCCGCCGGTCTTCGCGCAGATGCGCGGTGATCCCGTCGCCCCCGACTCGCGCGACGATTTCCGCCGCGCGCACCGGATCGGGATGATCGCCCCCGCGCGCATTGCGGATGGTCGCGACGTGATCGATGTTGACACCCAGTCTGAGCTTTTGGGGGCGGAGGCGACCGGTCACCTTATTTGCGGCTCCCCGGCTTGGCGATCTCGATCGCCGCGAGCTCGTCGGGCAGCTCGTCTTCGGCATAGGTCGGAAAGTTGATCTCGACGAGCGGGAAGAACGGCACGCCGAGATCGGCCTCCGCGCCCGAACGGTCGACCAGCGCGACTTCGGCGATCACGGTACCACCCTCGCGCCCGACCGCCTCGATCGCCTCGCGGCTCGAGAGGCCGGTGGTGACGACGTCCTCCACCATCAGCACCTTGGCACCCGGTTCGAGCGCGAAGCCGCGGCGCAGCTCGAACGTGCCTTCGGGCCGTTCGAGGAAGATCGCATCCTTGCCCAGCGTGCGACCCATCTCGTGGCCGATGATCAGCCCGCCCATCGCGGGTGAGACGACCGTGTCGATCTCGCTGCGAATCTCTCGCGGCAGCTTTTGGGTGAGCGCCAGCGCCAGCCGCCCGGCGCGCTCGGCATTCATCAGCACGCGCGCGCATTGCAGGTAATGTCCGCTGTGGCGGCCCGAGGAGAGCTTGAAATGCCCCTCGAGCAGCGCCCCGCTGGCGCGGAATTCGGCGAGAACGTCTTCGTCGGTCATAAGCGGTAATCCGGGTTTCCCTGTCGCTTGCGCGCGGCAAGCCCCTCGTCGCGGAAAATTCTCCTAGAAGCGCTTGAGGCAGGGGGCAAGCGCGCGTATAGGGCCGCCAGACTTGCCCCCGACGGGGTGCTTCCGGCTGCCTCGCGCGGCCTCCAACAGGACAACGGAAAGCGTCGGACACAATGATTTCGGGTAACTGGCCCCGCGGGGCTTTCGGCAGGATTTCGGTGCCCCTGACAGCGGCAGTCCTCGCTCTGCTGCCGGGTGCAGCCATCGCGCAGGACGAAAGCGAAGCGGCGGCGGAGACGACCGAAGCGACGGCCGCTCCGGCAGCGGATGCAGCCGCCGCGGCCGGCGGCTACACGCCGCTCGGCCCGGATATGATCAAGGGGCAGCCGAGTCCCGGCGCGCTCGACCTGCAGCCGCAATATTCGGACATCGGACAGAGCGCAGCCGGTTTCCATATCGCCCTCGTCTGGGTCATGGCTGCAATCAGCCTGTTCGTGCTCGGCCTGCTGCTCTACGCGATGGTGCGCTACAACAGGCGCGCCAACCCGACCCCGTCCAAGACCACCCACAATACCTTCATCGAAGTGGTGTGGACGCTGGTGCCGGTGCTGATCCTCGTCGGGATTGCGATTCCCTCGATCAAGCTGCTCTCCGACCAGTACGTGTCGCCGCCCGACGACGCGGTGACCATCAAGGCGACCGGATACCAGTGGAACTGGGGCTACGAATATCCCGACAACGGGATTCCGGAATATATCTCTAACATGCTTCCCGAGGACGAGGCGGTGGCAAGCGGCTATCCGGGACAGCTTGCGGTCGACAACCGCCTGGTGGTGCCGGTGAACACGCCGCTGCGGATCCAGGTGACCGCCGCCGACGTGATCCACTCCTTCGCGGTGCCCTCGCTGTGGTTCAAGATCGACGCGGTGCCCGGCCGGCTCAACGAGCGGATGCTGACGATCACGGAGCCGGGCATCTATTACGGCCAGTGTTCCGAGCTGTGCGGCGTGAAGCACGCCTACATGCCGATCGCGGTCGAAGCGGTTCCGCGCGCGCAGTGGGAGGCGTGGGTGCTGTCGAAGGGCGGCACGCTCGGCGGTGACGAGGCGGAAGAGGAGGCTCCGGTCGCCGACACTGCCGAAACCCCGATCGACGAGACCGCCGCCGACGAGGCGACCGGCCCCGACGCCGACGCCGAATAATACGAATTTCAGGTCGAAGAGAACGCACAATGGCTACCACCGCGGAAAACTTTCAGGCTCACGGCGAAAGCCACGACGCGCACCATGACGCCGATCACAAGCCCGGCTTCTTCGCGCGCTGGTTCATGTCCACCAACCACAAGGACATCGGCACGCTCTACCTGATCTTCGCGATCTGCGCCGGCATCATCGGCGGCGCGATCTCGGGCATCATGCGGATGGAGCTGGCCGAACCCGGCATCCAGTATCTCAACCAGGCGATCTTCATGGTCGGCGTGGGTCCGGAAAGCCTCGACGCGGCGCTGCACCACTGGAACGTGCTGATCACCGCGCACGGGCTGATCATGGTGTTCTTCATGGTGATGCCGGCGATGATCGGCGGGTTCGGCAACTGGTTCGTGCCCTTGATGATCGGCGCGCCCGACATGGCGTTCCCGCGCATGAACAACATCTCGTTCTGGCTTACCGTGGCCGGTTTCTGCAGCCTGCTCATCTCGACCTTCGTGCCCGGCGGCGCAGGCGGCGTGCTCGGTGCGGGTACCGGCTGGACGGTCTATGCCCCGCTCGCGACGAGCGGCTCGGTGGGTCCGGCGGTCGATTTCGCGATCTTCTCGCTCCACCTCGCGGGCGCAGCCTCGATCATGGGTGCGATCAATTTCATCACTACCATCTTCAACATGCGCGCACCGGGCATGACGCTGCACAAGATGCCGCTGTTCGTGTGGTCGATCCTGGTCACCGCCTTCCTGCTGCTGCTGGCGCTGCCGGTGCTCGCCGCGGCGATCACCATGCTGCTGACCGACCGCAATTTCCAGACCACCTTCTTCGACCCGGCGGGCGGCGGCGATCCGATCCTGTACCAGCACCTGTTCTGGTTCTTCGGCCACCCCGAAGTCTACATCATGATCCTGCCCGGCTTCGGCATGATCAGCCAGATCATCGCGACCTTCAGCCGCAAGCCGGTGTTCGGCTATCTCGGCATGGCTTATGCGATGGTCGCGATCGGCGTGGTCGGCTTCGTGGTGTGGGCGCATCACATGTACACCGTCGGCATGGACGTGAACACGAAGATGTATTTCACCGCCGCGACCATGGTGATCGCGGTGCCGACCGGCGTGAAGATCTTCAGCTGGATCGCGACGATGTGGGGCGGCTCGATCGAGTTCAAGAGCCCGATGGTATGGGCGATCGGCTTCATCTTCCTGTTCACCGTCGGCGGCGTGACCGGCGTCTATCTCGCCAATGGCGGGATCGACGATGTCGTGCACGACACCTATTTCGTGGTCGCGCACTTCCACTACGTGCTGTCGATGGGTGCGGTGTTCTCGCTGTTCGCGGCGTTCTACTACTGGTTCCCCAAGATGAGCGGGCGGATGCATTCCGAGCTGCTCGCGCACCTGCACTTCTGGGGCTTCTTCATCGGCGTGAACGTGATCTTCTTCCCGCAGCACTTCCTCGGGCTCAACGGCATGCCGCGCCGCTATCCCGACTACGCCGATGCCTACACCTACTGGAACGAGATCAGCTCGATTGGCTACGCGATCATGGCTGCTTCGATGCTGCTGTTCTTCGCCAATCTCGTCTACGCCTTCACGGCGGGCAAGAAGGCCGCGGGCAATTACTGGGGCGAGGGTGCGACGACGCTCGAATGGACGCTGTCGAGCCCGCCGCCGTTCCACCAGTTCGAGACGCTGCCGGTGATCGAGGACCATCACGACTACCACGACCATCGCCCGGCCGCTCCCGCCACGCGCGAGGGCGATCCGGCGACTGCGTAACAGCGGCCGGTCTCACGAAACAGAAGCGGCCGGTCCCGGGGGGCCGGCCGTTTTCGTTGCACGGGGAAGCAATCCGATGCCCGAAATGCGCGAGATCGATTGCGGCGAGGTCACGCTGCGTTGTGCCGTCGAGGGCGAGGGCCCGCTGGCGATCTTCGTCCACGGCTTTCCCGAAAGCTGGTATTCGTGGCGCCACCAGCTCGGCCCGGTGGCCGAGGCGGGCTACACCGCCTGCGCGATCGACGTGCGCGGCTATGGCGGGTCGGACAAGCCGCACGATGTCGAAGCCTATGCCATGGAGCGGATCGTCGGCGACCTCGTCGGGCTCAAGATGGCGCTGCAGCCCGACCAGGCGGCGGTGCTGGTCGGGCACGACTGGGGCGCGCCGATCGTGTGGAATTCGGCGCTGGTCCATCCCGAGCATTTCCGCGCGGTGGCGGGCCTGTCGGTGCCCTTTGCGGGGGTGCCGCAGCGGCCCTTTACCGAGGTGTTCCGCGAGCACTTCACCGACAAGGGCCGCTTCTTCTACCAGGAATATTTCCAGCAACCGGGCGTCGCCGAGGCCGAGGCGGAGGCCGATCCGCGCGCATTCGTCGGGCGGATGATGTATTCGATCTCGGGCGACGTGGCGCCCGGCCACTATTGGGACAAGCCGCTCGGCGCCACTTTCCTCGAGGGACTGCCCGACCCGAAGCCGGTGGAGTGGCTGAGCGAGGCCGACCTCGACTACTACGAGGGCGAATTCCGCAGGTCCGGCTTTCGCGGCCCGCTCAACCGTTATCGCAATCACGAGAACGACTACGAGTGGCTGCGCCAGTTCGCGGGGCGCAGGATCGAGCAGCCGAGCCTGTTCATCGGCGGCACGCGCGATCCGGCGACCACCCTGTTCGGCGCGGTCGCCGACCCGGTGCGGATGATGGCCATGTTCGCGCCGCAGGTCGACGGCCACGTGCTCGACGGCGTCGGGCACTGGACGCAGCAGGAGCGGCCCGGCGAGGTCAACCGCCTGCTGCTCGACTGGCTAAGCCGCCTCTGAAGCCCTATATCGCCGCACAAGCCATGACCGCCACTGCAACCACCCAGCTCCCGACGGACTGGCGCGATTTCTACGCGCTGACCAAGCCGCGCGTGATGAGCCTGGTGATTTTCACCGGCCTGTGCGGCCTGCTCGCCGCGCCCGGCAGTATCCATCCGGTGCTCGGCTTCACCGCGATCCTGTGCATCGCGCTCGGCGCGGGCGGAGCGGCGACGCTGAATCAGTGGTGGGAGCGCGATCTCGATGCGGGGATGAAGCGCACCGCCGCGCGGCCCATTCCCGGCGGCCGGATGGATCCGACCAATGCGCGCGATTTCGGCATCGCGCTGTCGGCCGCCTCGGTGCTGATCATGGGGGTGGCGGTGGACTGGCTCGCCGCGATCATCCTCGCGGTTTCGATCCTCTATTACGCAGTGGTTTACACGATCTGGCTCAAGCCGCGCACGCCGCAGAACATCGTCATCGGCGGCGGGGCGGGGGCGTTCCCGCCGATGATCGGCTGGGTCGCGGTGACGGGCGAGATCACGCTGATGCCGGTGCTGCTGTTCGCGATCATCTTCACGTGGACCCCGCCGCATTTCTGGGCGCTCGCTCTGTTCGTCCAGTCGGACTACGCCAAGGTCGGCATCCCGATGATGCCGGTGGTGAAGGGCGCCGCCTCGACGCGCCGCCAGATCCTGCTCTACGCCGTGCTACTGCTGCCGCTCGCCGCCGCGCCGTGGCTGATCGGCGAGACCGGCGCGATCTACGGCGTCGCCGCACTGGCGCTGTCGGCGCTGTTCGTCGCGCTGTGCCTGCCGGTCGCGTTTCGCACCGCTGCCGAGGGCGACCGCATGCTCCCCGAGAAGCGGTTGTTCGGCTACAGCGTGTTCTACCTCTTCGCCCTGTTCGCGGCGCTCGTCGCGGACGCCGTGGCGCGCAACCATGGATGGATCGCATGACCCCCGAAGAAGAAGCCGAATTCCGCCGCCGCCAGAAATCGCGCAACTGGGTACTCGCCGGAGTGCTCGTGTTCTTCGTCCTGCTGTTCTACGCGATCACCATCGTGCGGATGTGACGATGCGAGCGGCGACACTCGAAAGCAGGAACCTGCGGGTCGGCCTGATCGCGCTGCTCGGCGCGGTGGCGATGCTCGGGCTCGGCTATGCTGCGGTGCCGCTCTACGACCTGTTCTGCCGCGTCACCGGCTTCGGCGGCACGACCCAGCGCGCGACCGAGGCCGACGCGAATCTCGCCGAACGGATGGCGCAGAGCGCGGGCGGCACCACCATTTCGATCCGCTTCGACGCCAGCACCGCTGCGAACATGCCGTGGACGTTCCAACCAGAGCGCAGCACCGAGACGGTAACCATCGGCGTGCGCGACCTCGCCTTCTACACCGCGCGCAACGACAGCGACGTGCCGATCACCGGCACCGCCACCTTCAATGTCGAGCCCGAGCAGACCGGCGCCTATTTCAACAAGATCCAGTGTTTCTGCTTCACCGAGCAGACGCTGCAACCGGGGCAAGAAGTGCGCATGCCGGTGCTGTTCTACGTCGATCCGGCTATTCTCGAGGACGAGAACGCCAGGGACGTCGAGCAGATCACGCTGAGCTACACCTTTCACAAGGCGAAAGGCGATGGCGGCTGAGTCCTCTCATCCAACTCCGCCTAGGCTCGCTAACGCTCGCCAAGGCTCAGTATCCTTCTCCCGATGGGAGAAGGATAGCGCAGCTTGATGCCGCAGGCATCTAGCGGAGCTTGGATGAGGGAATACGCCCGCGCATCGCCATTTTCCTCCAATCCGCCACTTTACCCCCGCGCGCAGGACCTTTAAGGGCACCGCAACACGCATTCGAAAGCGAGCGACATGGCCGGCCACGCTAACCACGACTATCACATCCTTCCGCCCGACATCTGGCCGTTGATCGGCTCGATCTCGGCGCTGACCTTCACCAGCGGCATGGTGCTGTACATGCACGAGCTGGCGAGTTGGCAGATCGTGCTCGGCCTCGGCATCGCCGGCCTGATCGCGACCTTCTTCAGCTGGTTTTCCAATATCGTGCGCGAGGCCGAAGCCGGCGACCATACACCGGTCGTGCAGCTGCACCTGCGCTACGGCATGATCCTGTTCATCGCGTCCGAAGTGATGTTCTTCGTCGGCTGGTTCTGGAGCTGGTTCGATTTCTCGCTGTTCCCGTCCGCGCTGTCGGATGTCGTCGGCGGGCAGTTCCCGCCGGTGGCGATCGAGGCGGTGCTCGACCCGTTCGCGCTGCCGCTGCTCAACACGCTGATCCTGCTGTGTTCGGGTACCACCGTCACCTGGGCGCATCATTCGCTGATCCATGGCGACCGCGAGGGGCTCAAGAAGGGCTTGTGGCTCACGATCTTGCTCGGCGCGCTGTTCACCTGCATCCAGGCTTACGAATACGCCCACGCGCCGTTCGGCTTCGGCGGCAACACCTACAGTTCGGCCTTCTACATGGCGACCGGGTTCCACGGCTTCCACGTGCTGGTCGGCACGATCTTCCTGATCGTGTGCCTGTTCCGCGTCTACAAGGGCCACTTCACCCCGCGCCAGCATTTCGGCTTCGAGGCGGCGGCGTGGTACTGGCACTTCGTCGACGTCGTGTGGCTGTTCCTGTTCGTCGTCGTCTATGTCTGGGGCGGCTGGGGGGCTGCGATCCACTGATGCCCTCGGGCACCAAGCGAGACACCGAGGAAGGGCAGCCCGGCATCCGCCAGGCTGCCCTTTTCGGTCTCTGCCCCCGATGCGGCGCGCGGACGCTGTTCGAGGGCGTCGCACAATTCGCTCCGCGCTGCCGCGCCTGCGGATTGGACTTCACGAAATTCAATGTCGGCGACGGGCCGGCGGCGTTCCTGACGCTGATCATCGGTGCGGTGACCGTCGGGCTGGCGATCTGGCTCGACAGCGCGGTCGGACCGCCGTTCTGGGTCCATGCGCTGATCTGGATACCGTTTACCGCGCTCGCGGTGGTGTTCGGCCTGCGCGTGGCCAAGGCGGCGCTGCTCGCGTCGGAATACCGCAACCGCGCGGGCGAGGGCAGGCAGCGCGAGGAATGACGCGCAAGGTTCCCATTATCCCGACGATCGTCGTGGCAGGTGCGTGCGCGACGATGGTCGGGCTCGGTGTCTGGCAACTGGACCGCAAGGGCGAGAAGGAGGAATTGCTCGCCCGCTACGCCATGGCGGAGAGGATGTCGTCCGAAGTCGGATTCCCTCGCAACGAGGAGGAGACCGACGCGCGCCTGTTCCGCCGCACGACCGTGGATTGCAGCGATGTCGTATCGATCACCGGCCGCGCCGGACGCAGCGCCGAAGGGCGATCGGGCTGGGCGCATGTGGCGAAATGCCGGACCGCAGGCGGGGTGGTCGATGTCGCCTTGGGCTTCTCGACGAACCCGCGATCGCCCGATTGGGATGGCGGCACGGTGCGCGGCTGGGTGGCACCGGGGCCGCGGGTGGTGGCGGCGGAGCCGGTCGCCGGGCTCGCCTTGCTGGCGCGGCCCGATCCGGCGGATATTCCCAACAACCACCTCGCCTATGCCGGGCAGTGGTTCTTCTTCGCGCTGACGGCGCTGGTGATCTACGTGCTCGCGCTTCGGAAGAGGTGGCGCGGCGCGCGCGACGGCTGAGCTATTTGTACATTTCCTCGCGCAGGTTGATGCCGTGCTCGATCCAGACCTTGAGTGCGGCGAGCATCTGGCTCCAGCCCATGCAATTGCCGTAGCTGCCCTTGAGCCCGGCCTCGGTCTCGTGCCAGCCTTCCTCGGCGATCTCGACCAGCGTGCGGCCCGACTCACCGTCGACCGGCTTGAACTGCATCGTCACCGTGGTGTCGTAGGCGGGGCCGTCGCCATCGGGCTCGTGCGCTTCCCATTCGAGCACGATGCGCTCGTCGGGCACCACTTCGATCACGCGGACCGGGAACGCGCCGGGGAAATCGTGGAAGTCCCAGCTCACCGTCGCGCCCTCCTCGAGCCGACCCTTCGCCCCGCCGGTGGTGAAATAGCACGACAGCTTATCCGGATCGGCCACCGCCTCGAACACCTCGTGCACCGGCTTGGAGATATGGGCGAAGACGCGGAATTTGAGGTCCATCGGGCAGCTCCTCTTGAGTCGCGGGCAAATATGTTATAAAAACATAACATGTCAAGCGTTCCGCATTCCGAAGGCGACCTCGATGCCGTGTTCAAGGCGCTCGCCAATCCGGTCCGGCGCGCGATCTGCGATGCGTTGAAACCGCGCCCGCTTACTACCAAGCAGCTCTGCGCCGCTTTCGATGAGCTCGACCGCACCACGGTGATGATGCATCTGCGCGTGCTCGAGGAAGCGGGGCTGGTGGTGCCGGTGCGCAAGGGGCGCGAGCGGTTCAACCATCTCGACGCGATGCCGATCCAGGCGATCCACGAGCGCTGGATCGGCCCGCATGCGGCCGGCGCCGCGGCGGGGCTGCACCGGCTCAAGACCGAACTCGAAAAGGAAAAGCAGCCCGCGCGCTAGCGCCGATTGCTTGCCGCACCGCGCACCCGCCGCTAACCGCGCCTGACTATGGAATACATCTCCACTCGCGGTGCGGCCCCGAGGCTCGATTTCGAAGGGGTGACGCTGGCCGGGCTCGCTTCGGACGGCGGGCTCTATTCGCCGCGCGAATGGCCGCACTTCTCCGAAGACGAGATCGCTGCGCTCCGCGGCCTGCCTTATCCGGAGCTCGCCGCGCGGGTGATGCAGCCCTTCGTCGGCGACAGCCTGACGCCCGCGCGGCTCCGCGAATTGTGCGAGACCGCTTACGGCCGCTTCGCGCACAAGGCGGTGACCCCGCTGGTCCAGCTCGACGAGCGGCACTGGGTGCTCGAACTGTTCCACGGGCCCACCCTCGCCTTCAAGGATGTGGCGCTGCAACTGCTCGGCCTGCTGTTCGAGGATTTCCTCGCGCGGCGCGAGGAGAACCTGACCATCGTCGGTGCGACCAGCGGCGATACGGGCAGTGCGGCGATCGACGCAGTGGCGGGCCGCGAGCGCGTCGATGTCTTCATGCTCCACCCCAGGGGCCGGGTGAGCGATGTCCAGCGCCGCCAGATGACCACCGTGCTGGCGCCCAACGTCCACAATATCGCGATCGACGGCAGCTTCGACGACGCGCAGGCGATGGTGAAGCGGATGTTCGCCGACCAGGCTCTGACGTCGCGCTTCCGCATCGGCGCGGTCAATTCGATCAACTGGGCGCGGCTGATGGCGCAGGTGGTGTACTATTTCGCCGCCGCGCTGCAATTGGGCGCGCCCGGACGCAAGGTGGCTTTCAGCGTGCCGACGGGCAATTTCGGCGACGTCTTCGCGGGCCATGTCGCGGCGCGGATGGGCCTGCCGATCGAGCGGCTGATCGTCGCCACCAATGTCAACGATATCCTCCACCGCGCGCTGACCGACGGCGACTATTCGACCGGTACTGTCACGCCGACCGCGGCGCCGAGCATGGACATCCAGGTCAGCTCCAATTTCGAGCGGCTGCTGTTCGATGTGGGCGGGCGCGACGGCGCGGCGCTGGCGGAGCAGATGCGCGGCTTCGAGACGACCAGGGCGATGCGGCTCACCAACGCGCAGAGGGACGGGGTGGCCGACCTGTTCGCCAGCGCGCGCGCCGATGCGAGCGAGACCGCGAAGGCGATGCGCTGGGCGTACGAGAACTGCGGCGAAGTGCTCGATCCGCACACCGCGATCGGGCTGCACGCCGCGCGGCAGGCGGAACTCGACCCGGCCATCCCGCTGGTGACGCTCGCCACGGCGCATCCGGCCAAGTTTCCCGACGCGGTCGAGCGCGCGACCGGGATTCGCCCGGCACTGCCCGCGCGCGTCGGCGACCTGTTCGAACGGCAGGAACGCTACGCCGAACTGCCCGGCGAATACGATGCCGTCGCCGCCTATGTCGCCGAACGTGCGACCCCCGCCGCCTGATGGCCGATCTCGTCACCGATCCGCTGCTGATGGTGGGCGAGGGGTGGGATGCCTACCGACTGCTCGACAGCGGCCACGGGCGCAAATGGGAGCAGTACGGCGGCTACCGCTTCGTCCGCCCCGAACCGCAGGCGATGTGGGCTCCGCGCGAAGCCGACTGGCCCGCCGACGGCGAGTTCGTCCCCGGCTCGGACGAGGACGGCGGCGGCCGCTGGGAGCTGTCAGGCGACGTGCCGCAGGAAGGGTGGGAGCTCGGCTGGCGCGGAGCGCGCTTTACAGCGCAATGTACCCCGTTCCGCCATCTCGCCTTCTTCCCCGACATGGCCCCGGTGTGGGACTGGATGGGCGGCCGGCTCGAGGGGTGCACCGATGCGGAAACGCTCAACCTGTTCGGATACACCGGCGTCGGCAGCCTCGCGCTGAGCGAATACGGCCCGGTGGTCCATGTCGACGCATCGAAGAAATCGGTTGCGCAGGCGCGCGAAAACGCCGCGCTTTCGGGGTTCGAGGATCGCCCGATCCGCTGGCTGGTCGACGACGCGATGAAATTCGCCGCGCGGGAGGTGCGGCGCGAGCGGCGCTACGACGGCATCATCCTCGACCCGCCCAAATTCGGTCGCGGCCCCAAGAACGAGACCTGGCGGATCGAGGACGGGCTCGCCGAGCTGGTCGGCAATTGCGCGCAGCTGCTCGACGCCGACAGCCGCTTCCTGTTTCTCACCGTCTACGCGATGCGGATGAGCAGCCTCGCGCTTGCCGGGCTGCTCCAGGAGAAGCTCGCACACCTGCCCGGCACGGTCGAACACGGCGATCTCGCGGTCCGCGAGGCCGGCCCCGATGCGCGCCTGCTCCCGACCGCGATCTTCGCGCGCTGGTCCAATCCGCGCTAAGGCCCGTGCAATGCCCGATTCGCTGATCCTCGAATTCGCCGACCTCGAACACGATGTCCTGACCGGCATCTATTCGGAGGAAACGGGCAAGCCGCAGCCGCTGCGGATGAGCATCCGTTGCAAGCTCGAAGCGCGCGACCGGTACGAGCCCGATACGCCGCTCGATGCGAGCAAGAACTATATGGATCTCAAATTCGCCGCGACCAAGGCGCTGCCAGAGGGGGTCCATTTCAAGCTGATCGAATCGGTCGCCGAGCATATCTGCGAGACGCTGTTCCTGCAGGATGCGCGGGTCGAGCAGGTGACGATCAAGATCGTCAAGCTCGCCATCGCCGAGGGCAACGAGAAGATCGGCATCGAACTGACCCGCGAACGGCGCTGACCGGCGTGCAGGCGGTCCTGACCATCGACGACCTGCCCGATGGCGCACTCGACGCCGCGGCCCGATTCCATGCTCGCTGGCTGCCGGAAATCCGCACGGTGCTCGAAGACCGGGAGGTCGCATCGCTAGTGCTGGTGCTGCCCTCGGCCGGCTACGACCATGCCGATTGGCGCCGCGCAGCCGCGCGCGACCTCGCCCGCGCCTCGGCGCCGGTGCGGGTCAACATCGTCGGCGGGGGCAGCGAGGCCGATGTCGAGGCGACGCTGGCCTATTTGGGGGATGCGCCCGGCGTCACGGGACAGTATTGTCCGCTCCATGAGGATTGATCCGGCCCCCGGCGTCCGTGCGGCAAGCGGCACCGCGCCGCTGCGCGACGGGTTCGGTCGCCGGGTCACCTATCTGCGCTTGTCGGTCACCGACCGCTGCGACCTGCGCTGCACCTATTGCATGCCCGAACGGATGCAGTTTCTGCCCAAACGCGAGGTGCTGAGCCTCGAGGAACTCTACCGGCTATCGCTCGGCTTCATCGCGCGCGGGATGACGAAGATCCGCCTGACCGGGGGCGAGCCGCTGGTGCGGCGCGATGTTGTCGACCTGGTTCGCGCACTGGGGCGCACGCTTGGGGACGGGCTCGAAGAACTGACTCTGACGACCAACGCGACGCAGCTTGCCGGGCATGCCGGAGCGATCGCCGACGCCGGCGTGCGGCGGATCAACGTGTCGCTCGACACGCTCGACCGCGACCGCTTCGTGCGGCTGACCGGGCGCGACCGGCTGGACGACGTGCTCGCGGGCATCGAGGCTGCGAAGAGGGCTGGGCTGTCGGTCAAGATCAACACGGTCGCGCTCAAGGGCATCAACGAAAGCGAGATATCCGAACTGATCCGGTGGGCGCACGGGCAGGGTCACGCGCTGACGCTGATCGAAGTCATGCCGCTGGGCGAGGTCGAGCACGACCGGATCGATCATTTCCTCCCGCTGACGGCGATGCGGGAGCGGCTCGAAGGCGAATTCACCCTGCGCGACAGCGACCACGCGACCGGCGGTCCGGCGCGCTATGCCGACATCGCCGAGACCGGCGGGCGGCTCGGCTTCATTTCGCCGCTGACGAACAATTTTTGCGCCGGGTGCAACCGCATCCGCGTGACCGCGACCGGGCAGCTCTATCCCTGTCTCGGCGGCGGCGAGCGCGTCGACCTGCGCGCCGCGTTGCGATCCGACGATCCCGACGGCAATCTGGCGCGGGCCCTCGACGAGGCGATGCGGATCAAGCCCGAAGGGCACGATTTCCGCATCGACCGGCGCGGCGCGGCGCCCGCGCAGCAACGGCATATGTCGGTGACGGGAGGCTGATAGTGAGCGTGCAGATCCTTTTTCTCGGACCGTTGCAGGACATCTCCGGATGCATCGAGCAGGAGGCCCCCGCACCGCTCGACTGGCCGCGCCTGCTCGATGCGGTCGGGCCGTCGGTTGCCGAACAGTTGGAGGCCGACGAGCGGATCCAGGTGGCCTGCTCGGGTGTGGTCCTGGCCGACCGGACCAAGCTGCGCGCGCGCGACGGCGACAAGGTCGGGCTGCTGCCCCCCGTCAGCGGCGGCTGACCGGCTCGCGATGCGCGATATCCGTCTCCTTACCGAACCGTTCAACCCCGGTATGCTGATCGGCCCCTTCACCAATGCCCATCCCGAACTCGGGGCGGTGTGCAGTTTCGTCGGGGAGGTCAGGGGTGAGAACGACGTGGAGGCGCTCGAACTGACGCATTACGAACCGCTGACGCTGCCCGGCATGCACGAGTTGGCCGACCGCGCCTTCGCGCGCTTCGATCTGATGGGGCTGCTGATGGCGCACCGGATCGGCGTGCTGCGCCCGCGCGAGCCGATCGTCTGCGTCTCCGCAGCGGCAGCACACCGCCGCGACGCTATCGACACGGTCGATTTCTGCATGGACCACCTCAAGAGCGCGGCATGGTTCTGGAAGCGCGAGAAGCGCGGCTCGAGTCCGGATGGCGGCTGGCACTGGATCGAACCGCGCGCCGAGGATCACGCCGATCTCGCCCGGTGGAAATAATTTCGCCCGTTTGATCTGGATCAAGGCGTGCGCCTGCCAGCCATGACATCTCCCGGTTCATCGGAAGGGAGTTATCGTCATGTCCAAGCTTCTCACTCGTGATGTCATCGTCGAACGGGCCCGGATCGTCGAAGCACCGGCAAGCCGCGAGCACGTGCCGACCACGGTCGATCGCAGCTTCGAACTGCCCAGGGCGCTCTACGGTGCGACCGTCGCCTGCTATCTCGGCTTTCTCGCGGTGATGGCGACCGGCCTCTCCAGCCCCGGCCTCGTCATCCCGATGGCTATTTTCACGATCTTCATCGTCGCCGGCTTCGGAGTGCCTGCACTGTGGGTACGGATGAAGCCGGACAATCGCTCGCAACAGCTGAGCTGGAGCCGCTTCCGGCACGAGGGTATCGCGACCTATACGGGGCGCCTGGGCGGTGGAGAGGCCGCGGTCCAGGTGCTCATCCTGCCGGTGCTCATCCTGCTGTGGGGCTGCGCGGTGGTGACGATAGCCGCGCTGGTCTAGCCAGCAGTTCTTCCGGCAAGCACCGTCAGGCGCGCGGGGTCGAGCAATTCGATCCCGCGCGTTCCGCGTTTGCGGACGAGGCCGTCCTTCTCCAGCCGGGTGAGCTGGCGGCTCACCGTCTCGATCGTCAGCCCGAGCATGTTGGCCATCTCGCCGCGCGTCAGCGGCAGGTCGAAATGCTCCGCCGGGTGGCATGGCGAATCGCTCGCCGCGCGGGCGAGGGCGAGCACCAGCGAGGCGACTTTCTCGCCTGCGGTGCCGTGTCCGGCCAGCGCCAGCAATTCGCGCGCCGCGTGCAAATCCTCCTGCGAGCGGCGGAACAGCGCCTGGGTCAGCGCCGGATAGTCGCCCAGCGCGCGTTCCATGTCGGCGCGCGAGAAGGTGCACAGGCGGCTGTCGGTGAGCGCGGTGACGTCGAAATCGGCGAAGGGTCGGAACATCTCGCCGACGAAGCCGGCCGGGTGGATCAGCGCGAGGATCTGCTCCTCGCCGTCGCGGTCGACCGAGCTCACCTTGAGCGCCCCGCTGACGAGCGTGGCGCAGGCGGTGTCCTCGTCGCCCGCCGCGAACAGCATTTCGCCGCGGGTCAGCGTGCGGGTGCGGCCCGCGCGGGCGAGGGCATCGCGTTCGGCTTCGTCGAGCACTGCGCAGGCGGCGCGTTCGCGCACCGGGCAGGTCTCGCAGGCGAGGCTCATTGCGCGATGCCGCCGCGCAGTTCGGCGAGAATCCTGTCCTCTTCCGAGACGAGCGCGACCACGTCGGAGCGCGCGGCGGAAATCTGCTCGCGATCGGTGAAGGCGAGCGTGGCGTCGGCATAGAGCAGGTCGAGATCGCCGAGCGCGATCGCCGCCTGGCTGCGTGCCGAATCGAGGTCGGCCAGCGCCACCTGCGCGGCGGCCCAGCGATTTTCGGTCACCTCGGCTCCGCGCGCGGCAGAAACTGCGCTGCGGGCGCCGGGGACGGCGGCCATGAAGGTGCGGTGGGCGCTGCCGGCTTCCTCGCGCAGCTGAGCGAGCCGTTCCAGCGTGTTGGCGGCAACGGGAGCGGGGGCGACAGTCTCGGTTTCGCTCGCAGCGACTTCGAACGTCCCCGCGACCCGCTCTGCATCGCGGATCGCGAGCGACGGATAATCGCCGCCCGCGCTCGCGCAGGCCGCCAGTGCGAAGCAGGCAAGCGAAGCGGCGAGGAAACGGGTCGACCTGTGCATCCGATGCCCTCTAGCACGGCGTGCGCCGCTTGCCAGTCGCTATCGAAAAACCGCCATGCACGGCGTTGACTTGCGCGCATGTTTCCCTTAACGGCACCCATCTTTCCGGGGCCCGCCCTGCGGCGGAGGTTCGGACGCGCCGTTTTTCGCAAGGAAGCGGCACAGCAGCAAGATACGAGAGATACCAACCATGTTCGCAATCGTGCGCACGGGCGGCAAGCAATACCGGGTTGCCGCCGGAGACAAGATAGCCGTCGAAAAGCTCGCGGGTGACGCGGGCGACACCGTCACGCTGGGCGACGTCCTGCTGGCGGGCGAGGGCGACAAGCTGGCCGACGCGGCCAAGGTCACCGTCTCGGCGGAGATCATCGCGCAGGCCAAGGGCGAGAAGGTCACCGTCTTCAAGAAGCGCCGCCGCCACAACTATCGCCGCAAGGCGGGCCACCGCCAGCAGCTGACGTTGCTGCGCATCACCGCGGTGGGCGATTCGAAGGCCGAGAAGAAGCCTGCTTCGAGCAAAGCCGAGAAGGCCGCGCCGAAGAAGGCCGAAGCCAAGAAGGACGAGGCTCCGAAGAAGGAAGCCGCCAAGAAGGCCCCCACAAAGAAAGCGGCGCCGAAGAAGGCCGAGACCAAGAAGCCTGCGGCCAAGAAGGCGGATGACAAGAAGCCCGCCGCCAAGAAGGCCGCCCCGAAGAAGACCGCTGCGGCCAAGAAGCCCGCTGCGAAGAAGGCTCCCGCCAAGAAGGCCCCCGCCAAGAAGGCCCCGGCCAAGAAGGCGGCTGCCAAGAAGACCGACAAGAAGTAAGGAACACGGACGATGGCACACAAGAAAGCAGGCGGTTCGTCCCGCAACGGCCGCGACTCCGCCGGTCGTCGCCTCGGCGTGAAGAAGTTCGGCAGCCAGGAAGTGGTCGCCGGCAACATCATCGTGCGCCAGCGCGGCACCAAGTTCTACCCGGGCAGCAATGTCGGCATGGGCAAGGACCACACGCTGTTCGCGCTGACCGACGGGATCGTGCGATTCCACACCGGCAAGCTCAGCCGCAAATATGTCTCGGTAGACATGCTCGCGGAAGCAGCCGAATAACCGGACGGTTCGAAGAAGGGATCGTCCAGACGGGACGGTCCCAGCTGGGGTAACCACCGGCAGACGTAGAGGGAGATGGGGCCTTCCTGTTAATCAGGGGGCCCGTCTCCCTCTTGTCGTTTCTCCCTCGCGCTTCGTCGGAATGCCGTTCCGGCGCAACCACAATGTCATGCATGGCCTCTAGCGGGCATGCGGGGCGACGAGGAGAGCTACCGATGTTCCATCGCAGCGAAAGATTGTTGCTGAGACCCCCTTGGCCCGAGGACTGGCAGCAGGTCCTCGGCGGGATTGCCGACGAAGGGGTGGTCCGCAATCTCGCCCGGGCGCCGTGGCCCTACGAGCCGCGCCATGCGCGCGATTTCGTGCGCAAGCCGATCGATCCGCGCCACCCGCGCTTCCTCGTCGCGCGCGCCGACACGGGGCAGGTCATCGGCTGCACCGGGATCGACCAATACGAGGACGAGGTCGAGCTGGGCTACTGGATCGCCCGCGCGCATTGGGGGCGGGGCTACGCCACCGAAGCGGCGCGCGCGGTGCTCGATATCGCGCGGATGCTCGGCCACCGGCGGATCGTCGCAAGTCATTTCCTCGACAACCCGGCCTCCGGTCGCGTGCTGCGCAAGCTCGGCTTCGTGCCGACCGGCGCGGTGCGCGAACGGCACAGCTGCGGCCGCGGCGAAGCGGCTCCGGCGGCGGAATATGCGCTCGACCTGGAGGCCGACGAAGACGTGGGAATGCGTGCGGCCTAGGATCCTCCCCGGAACGGGGAGGGGGACCACCGAAGGTGGTGGAGGGGCACCGTCAATTGGCTCCGGACAGCCGATGTTCGGACTATCGGACGGTGCCCCTCCACCATGCTTCGCATGGTCCCCCTCCCCCTGTGGCGGAGGATTACTCCGCCGGCATCAGCGCGTCGGCGAAGTCGCCTTCGTAGAGCTCGATCAACTCGCGGTCGTCGTGGTCCCACGGGTGGAAGCCGGGCTTGAAATAGGCGAGCCAGGCGGGGAAGATGCGGCGCACCACGCCGGGGCTGACGGTGAGGTATCTGAACAGACCCCAGCGCGCCTTCCACCCCGTGATCCCGTCCTGCGCGAGCAGGTTCATCGAATCCTCCCACCGGTTGCGGAAGAAGCGGCCGGTGACGATCAGCATCATCAGGCTGCGAACCTTCCAGCGTTTCCAGTTCGACCAGTCGCGGGTCGCGTGGTTCCAGGTGTCGTAGGCGACGCCCTTGTGCTCGACTTCCTCGATCGCGTGCCAGCGCCACATGTCTCGCACTTCCGGATCGGCATTCTCGAAATGCTTCGGGTTGGCGAGGAATTCGTGCGCCATCATCGCAGTGTAGTGCTCGAGCGCCATGGTCGCGGCGAGATTGAGGAATTGCGGACGCCCCTTGAGCATTTCGAGCATCTCGCGCACGCGCTCGTCGATCGCCTTGACGTCGTAGCCGGCGTCCTCGGCGAGGCGGTTGAAGGCGACATGCTCGCGCGTGTGGTTGATTTCCTGCTTCACGAAGGCGCGGATTTCGGCGGCGAGCCGGGGATCGGCACCATCGCGGAAGGCCTTGACCGATTCGATGAAGAACGCCTCGCCGCGCGGGAAGGTGGCTGACAGCGCGTTGTGCCACGCGGTGCCGAAGGGTTCGCCCGCCCACCAGCGGTTGGGGGTCGAGCCGCGGTTGAACCGCTCGTCGCGCACGGTGATGGCGAGATCGGCGGGAGTGGGGGCGGCCTGGCGGGTGTCGCGTTCGATCGTGGTGGGGGCGTTCATGGCGAATCCGTTTGCGTTACTGACATCAATGTAAATAGCGGTTACTTACACCTGTGTCAATAACGAGAAATCCTCCCCGTTCCGCAGGAATGGCGAGGGGAACCACCCGCAGGGTGGTGGAGGGGCATTGGTGCCTCGCCGATTGCCCCGCCGTCAGTCGCTGACGCGACTGCCACCTCCCCATTTGTCCCATCCGGGAAAACGGGGAGGAATGTCGGATTCACTCCGCCGGCATCACCGCGTCGGCATACGGGCTTTCGTATTTCGCGATCAGCGCGCGGTCGTCCTGCTTCCACGGGTGGAAGCCGGGGGTCAGGATCGCCGCCCATTCGAAGAACATCCGCCGCATCATGCCGGGCTTCCACCACAGGAACTTGTACAGCTCGCGCTTCGCCTTCCTGCGCGAGAAGCCGTCCTGCTCGAGCAGCCCGATCGCATCGCGGATGCGGTTACCGAAATATTTCTTCGTGATCAGCGCCGCGATCAGCGCGCGCGTCTTGTACCGCTTCCAGCTCGACCAGTCGCGCGTCACGTGCAGCCACACGTCGTAGACCAGCCCCTTGTGCTCGATCTCTTCGGTCGCGTGCCAGCGCCACACGTCTGCCGCGACCGGGTCCGCGCCGTCGAGATAGCGCGGATCGCTCAGCAGGTGCCGGCTGATGATCGCGGCGAAATGTTCGAGCGCGATGGTGATCGCGAGGTTGAATTCCTTCGGCCGCCCCTCGGTCAGGTCGAGCATCGCCTGGATCCCCTCGGCGATACTTTCGACGTTGTAGCCGTGGTCGGCGATCAGGCGGTTGAACGCGACGTGTTCGCGCGTGTGGTTGATTTCCTGCTTGCTGAACGCCTTGACCTCGGCGCGCAGCTTGGGCGGCAGATCGTCGCGGAACGGCTTCAATGTATCGATGAAGAACGCCTCGCCGCGGGGCAGGCTGGCGCTGACCGAATTATACCACGCGGTCGCGACCGGATCGTTCGAATGCCACCAGCGCGGGACCATGTGTTCGCGGTCGAAGCGCTGGTCGCGCACGATCAACTCGTGCTCCGCGGGAGTGGCGGTGGTGCGCGCGACACCCGTCTTGCCGAGCGGTTCCGCGCGTTCTAGGTCGAGCCTGGTTTGGTCGTTCATAGCGTTAACATTCTATTAGGCATGTGAATCCATGGCAAGTCGCAAGCGTTTGAGCCCCGAAGAGTCGCGCACCGCTGCCCTGGGTGCGGCGCGCGAATTGCTGATAGAAACCGGCCCGCAATCGGTGACGCTCAAGGCGGTGGCGGGGCGGATCGGGCGCACCCATGCGAACCTGTTGCACCATTTCGGGTCAGCCGCAGGATTGCAGAAGGAACTCGCCCGTCACCTCGCCGAAACCGTGTGCGAGACGATCAAGGACGCGGTGCGCGCGAGTCGCGCCGGGCTGGGGTCACCGCGCGAAGTGGTCGATCTCGCCTTCGACGCGTTCGACAAGGAAGGGGCGGGGGCGCTCGCCAGCTGGATGATCCTGACCGGCAACGAAGACGCGCTGTCGCCGATCGTCGAGACGATTCACCAACTGGTCGACGAGATCGCGCCCGAAGAGGCGGCCGATCACGGCGACGTGATGCGCGTGCACGAGGAAACGCTCGCGCTGGTGCTGATGGCGATGGGCGATGCGCTGATCGGCTCGGCGTTGGCGCGTTCGCTCGGGCTGCCCGAAACCGCGGCGCGCGACCGGGCGCAGAGGATGCTCGAGCGGTCGCTGGAGGTGGTGGGGCAATCTCACTGACCCGTTCAGGATAGATACGACCCCCCAAACCCGTTCGGGCTGAGCTTGTCGAAGCCCTGCATTTTTTTCCAGCGTAGCGCTCGAAGTGAAGGACAGCCCTTCGACAGGCTCAGGGCGAACGGGTTTCTATGTTGCGAGGTTTAGCCAGTCGGGAGCAATATCCGGATCAATATCGCTCACCCGCAGGTGATCCACCGCCAATCCCAGCTCCGGATACCCTGCCTTGCGCCGCTTCTCGTTGGAGCTTTCGAGTGGCACCACCACCAACCGCCGGTTGACCTTCTGGCGCCAGTTCATCCGCGCGGTGTTTTCCTGTCCGACATAGCAGCCCTTGCCGAAGCTGACGCCGTTCAGTTCGACCGCATTGGTCTCGAGCCACAATATGTCGCCCAGCTCCGCGCGCCCCTCGGGCACGCCGAGCGCGAGGCGATGCGCGCGCCATTCGGCATCGGCGGCTTCTTCGGCCTCGCTCGCCGGAGCGAGCCAGCGTTCGCCCAGTTCGGCCAGCCGCGGATCGGGCGCGGCGCCGTCACCCAGATGCTTGCGCCAATGCACCGCGACGCCGGGGTCGACCGCGATGTCGATCTTGCGCCGCAAGCGGTAGAGCGACAGCCGCTTGACCAGTTCGTCGGCCGCATCGGCCTCGCAATCGATCAGCAGTTCATTCGCGCCCGCGGGCCAGACGATAAAGTCGAACATCGCCTTGCCCTGCGCGCTCAGCAGCCCGGCATAGCAGGGCAGGGGACCCTTGACGTCGTTGGTGACCAGGCCCTGGAGGAAATCGGCGAGGCTCTCGCTCTCGTCGGTTGCGCTGAGCCGGATCACGGCGCGGTCGGTTAGGCGGGTCGCGGGCATCTCTGCCAAGGTGGCACCGCAGACTGGTGAATCAAGTGCTGTCCTACATGCGCCGCATATGCCATGGCGCCGCCATGCCCGCTTCCCCGCTCCCCTTTCTTCCCCGCACCGAACGGCCCTTGGCGCGGTCAGATTTTTTTCCCTCAGGACCGTGTAACAAGCGGTCCATGTCTCCCGCCGGATCGCCGTCCCGATGACCGAATCGCTCACCATCCGTCGCCCCGACGATTGGCATCTACACTTCCGCGACGGCGCCATCATGCGCGGTGTGGTGCCTTACACGGCCCGTCAGTTTGCTCGCGCGATCGTGATGCCCAACCTGTCGCCCCCGGTGACGACGGCTGCGATGGGTTCGGCCTATCGCGAGCGGATCCTCGCGGCGGTGCCCGAAGGCGCGGATTTCACCCCGCTGATGACCTGCTACCTCACCGACGATACCGATGCCGACGATCTCGCGCAGGGTTTCGCCGACGGGGTGTTCACTGCGGCCAAGCTCTATCCCGCCGGCGCGACGACCAATTCGGCCAGCGGCGTCACCGATATCGCCTATATCGGGCAGGTGCTCGAACGGATGGCCGAAATCGGCATGCCGCTCTGTGTCCACGGCGAGGTGGTCGATCCCGAGATCGACATCTTCGACCGCGAGGCGGTGTTCATCGAACGCATCCTCGCACCGCTGGTCGAGCGGCTGCCGCAGTTGAAGGTGATCTTCGAGCATATCACCACCGAGGACGCGGTGGCCTTCGTCGAGAGTGCCGGGCCGCAGGTCGGTGCGACGATCACGCCGCAGCACCTTCATATCAACCGTAACGCGATGCTGGTCGGCGGGATCAGGCCGCACGCCTATTGCCTGCCGGTCGCCAAGCGCGAGCGGCACCGGCTCGCGCTGCGCAAGGCGGCGGTTTCGGGCTCGCCCAAGTACTTCCTCGGCACCGACAGCGCGCCGCATCCGCGCGGCGACAAGGAAAGCGCATGCGGCTGCGCGGGCATCTTCAACGCGCCCTTCGCGCTCGAAAGCTACCTCGCGGTGTTCGACGAGGAGGGCGCGCTCGACCGGTTCGAGGGCTTCGCCAGCGAGCACGGCCCGCGCTTTTACGGCCTGCCGCTCAACGGGGATACGATCACGCTCGAACGCGGCAAGGCGAGAGTGCCCGACGCGATCGAAGCCGGGGGGACCGAGATCGTCCCCTTCCATGCGGGCGAAACGCTCGGCTGGACGCTACGCGGCTGACTGCCTGCGCCGGGCGAGAATATCCCACACGAACAACCCGCACGCGGTCCAGATCAGCACGAAGCAGGCGAGTTGGGCGGGCTGCAACTCTTCGCCGAACACGGTCAGCCCGAGGATGAAGACGAGGGTCGGAGCGAGAAACTGGACGAAGCCGAGCGTCGAATAGGGCAATTTGCGCGCGGCGATCGCGAACAGCAGCAGCGGCACCGCGGTCAGCACTCCGCCGAGCACGATCAGCAGGCTGAGGCCGAGCTCGTGGCCGAAGGAGGATCCCGCAGGCGATTGCGCGAAGTACCACGCGA
Source organism: uncultured Altererythrobacter sp. (assembly GCA_913055875.1). Classification (GTDB taxonomy): domain Bacteria; phylum Pseudomonadota; class Alphaproteobacteria; order Sphingomonadales; family Sphingomonadaceae; genus CAJXJY01. The sequence continues at coordinate 2,321 of CAJXJY010000003.1, read as the reverse complement.
TCCCCGCCGCGGGCAGCAGCAGGATCGCCGACTCGATCGTCAGCCCGGGCAGCGAGCCGACCGCGACCTGCTTGCGCAGCAGCCCGTAGGTGCCGAAGCTGAACGCGAGAGTAAGGCTGATCCAGAGCGTGGTCAGAGCCCCGCCAAGCAGCAGCGCGACTCCGATCCCCGCCAATGCGACCGCGATCCATTGCCGTCTGCTCAATCGTTCGCCGAGCAGCAGCGTGCCGAGCAGCACGTTGACCAGCGGGTTGATGTAATAGCCGAGGCTCGCCGCGTAGACATGCCCGCGCTGGATCGCCCAGATATAGACCAGCCAGTTGACCCCGATCAGCAGCGCGCTTCCCGTCAGCACCAGCATGCTGCGCCGGTCGCTCAGCGCACGGCGCAATTCGGGGCCCTGGCGGCGGAACGCGACGATCGCCAGGCACAGCGGCAGCGTCCAGATAATTCGCCAGCCGACGAACTCGAACGGCGGCACTTCGCGCACGAGAATCAAGTAGAGCGGCAGCACGCCCCAGATCAGATAGGCTGCAACGGCCGCGGGCAGGCCCGATTGCATGCGATCCGGAAAGCTGCCGTTCATCGTGGCGGCCCGTAAGCGGCCCTTCGGCCCCCTGCAACCTGCAACCTGCAATTCGCCGGCCGGATTCGCTCGCTTCATCGCAAAAGCGGAATCTGCACGCGCGGTTGCATTCCGTTCAGGAAAGTATCGCTAAGTATGAACGTATCGGACGGGTGACCGCTCGGCCCAACGCAGAACTCCGGCCGAGCGCCCTGGTGAAAGGAACGACCGATGACGAAGATCAATTTCAGGACCGCCGCGCTGGTGTTCGCAGCACCCGTGCTCGCCATGGCCGCCCCCGCGGCTGCCGCTCCGGCTTACGGGGCGGCCCAGACGGCACAACCGGCACAGGCCGAGCTGCCGGTCGGCAAGACCGTCTACGATCAGCGGCGCGACCGGCGCGGGCGCTACGACCGCTCCGATTATGGCCGCTATGACAATCTTTACGACCGGCGCGACCGCTATGACGACCGGTACGAGCAGCGCGTCCACCGCAACACCCGCGTCTGGCGCGGGCGCGACGGGCGCTATTACTGCCAGAAGGACAACGGCACCACCGGCCTGCTGATCGGCGCCGGAGTCGGCGCGCTGATCGGGCACGAAGTCGCCGGGCGCGGCGATCGCACGCTCGGCGCCATCCTCGGTGCAGCGGGCGGGGCTCTGCTCGGCCGCGCGATCGACAAGGGCAACACGCGCTGCCGTTGATCCGAAACTGACACACAAGCTTCGGCCCGCACCCACCTGCGGGCCGCAAGCGCGGCACCCACCGGGCCGCGGAGGGCGTCCTGTTGCCATGTGCGACAGGGCGCCCTCATGCATCGCCTCCTAGCCGGACGTTAACCATGCCGCGCTATGGGAACGGGCATGTCCGTCGGCTTTCCTTCCGCTCCGGCTGCGCGGCTGCTCGCCGTCGTCCTGCTTGCAGGCGTGACGTCCGGCTGCGCGGATGAAGCCGGGGAACCGGCCTATGGCGAAGAGCCCGATCCGATGGTGGTGCAGGCGCTCAACGACCAGCTGATGGTCGACCCCGACCTGGTCGGGCAGAACGAGGCCAATACCGCACTGACCGGCAGCAGCGATGCCTCGATCCCGCTTGAGATCGCCACTCCCGAGGCAATCCGCGAAGCGCGGCAGCGCGCCGAGGAACTGCTTGCCGGGGCTGGCGGCACGCCCGTCATGCCCGAGCCGGAGATGCTCGAACGCGTCGGCGAGGTATCGCCGCTGGAAACGCTCGGCCGGCAAGTCGCGCTGCTGCCCGACGGAGCGCAATGCCTCGCAACAGCAAATTATTCGGCGATCTGGGCGGCGCGGTTGCCGCAGGACCTCCCGGTCTATCCGCGCGGCGCTACGATGGAGGCGCTCGGATCGGACGAAGGCGCCTGCCGCCTGCGCGCCGTGCGTTTCCACAGTCCGGTGCCGGCCGAGGAACTCGTATCGTTCTATTTCGGGTTGGCCGAATCGGCAGGTTATTCGGTACGATACCTGGCTGCGGACGGCCAGTTTCGCCTCGAGGGCGAGAAGGGCGACCGGCGCTTCGCCGTGCAATTGCGCCCGAGCCTCGAAGGACTGAGCGAAGTCGATCTGGTCGTTGCCGGGAGCTAGCACTGCCCAAGTGGCGATGAACCGCCTGGTTCGCCTGGCCGGAGTCTTTAGGTTGCGTGCGGGCCGGACCTCCGTCCGGCCCTTGCGGCACCGGCCCACGCCCCCACCCGGCCACCCCGACCATAGTATCCTATGGGTGGCCGGGTGGGGGCGT